>NZ_KV917367.1:723800-1923800 GCF_002009685.1 Exiguobacterium sp. HVEsp1
ACATAAGCCGCAGTGAATAGGCCCAAACGACTGTTTAGCAAAAACACAGGTCTCTGCTAAATCGCAAGATGAAGTATAGGGGCTGACGCCTGCCCGGTGCTGGAAGGTTAAGGGGATGTGTCATCGCAAGAGAAGCACTGAACCGAAGCCCCAGTAAACGGCGGCCGTAACTATAACGGTCCTAAGGTAGCGAAATTCCTTGTCGGGTAAGTTCCGACCCGCACGAAAGGCGTAACGATTTGGGCACTGTCTCAACGAGAGACCCGGTGAAATCATAGTACCTGTGAAGATGCAGGTTACCCGCGACAGGACGGAAAGACCCCATGGAGCTTTACTACAGCCTGATATTGAGGCTTTGTACGCGATGTACAGGATAGGTGGGAGTTTGTGAAGCCGGAGCGCCAGCTTCGGTGGAGACACCCTTGGGATACCACCCTTTGCGTATAGAGTCTCTAACTCGCAGCCGTGATCCGGCTGGAGGACCGTGTCAGGCGGGTAGTTTGACTGGGGCGGTCGCCTCCTAAACAGTAACGGAGGCGCCCAAAGGTTCCCTCAGAATGGTTGGAAATCATTCGAAGAGTGCAAAGGCAGAAGGGAGCTTGACTGCGAGACCTACAAGTCGAGCAGGGACGAAAGTCGGGCTTAGTGATCCGGTGGTTCCGCATGGAAGGGCCATCGCTCAACGGATAAAAGCTACCCTGGGGATAACAGGCTGATCTCCCCCAAGAGTCCACATCGACGGGGAGGTTTGGCACCTCGATGTCGGCTCATCGCATCCTGGGGCTGGAGTAGGTCCCAAGGGTTGGGCTGTTCGCCCATTAAAGCGGTACGCGAGCTGGGTTCAGAACGTCGTGAGACAGTTCGGTCCCTATCCGTCGTGGGCGCAGGAAATTTGAGGAGAGCTGTCCTTAGTACGAGAGGACCGGGATGGACGCACCGCTGGTGTACCAGTTGTTCCGCCAGGAGCACCGCTGGGTAGCTACGTGCGGACGGGATAAGTGCTGAAAGCATCTAAGCATGAAGCCCCCTCCGAGATGAGATTTCCCTTTGAGCAATCAAGAAAGACCCCTCAGAGACGATGAGGTAGATAGGTCATGGGTGGAAGCGTGGCGACACGTGGAGCTGAATGATACTAATCGGTCGAGGCTTTGATCTAGTCTAATGGTTTGTGTTGATGAATCCTCAGTTTTGAGAGAACAATCTCTCTAAAATATGTTGACATTATCGATAAATAATGTTAATATAATACTTGTCTGGTGGCGATAGCGAGACGGCCACACCCGTTCCCATGCCGAACACGGAAGTTAAGCGTCTCAGCGCCGAAAGTAGTTGGGGGATCTCCCCCTGTGAGGATAGGACGTTGCCAGGCAAAATCGTTCCGCAATAGCTCAGTGGTAGAGCAACCGGCTGTTAACCGGTAGGTCGTAGGTTCAAATCCTACTTGCGGAGCCACTTTCTCTTTTGGAGAGCTGTCCGAGTGGCCGAAGGAGCACGATTGGAATTCGTGTAGGCGGCAAAACCGTCTCAAGGGTTCGAATCCCTTGCTCTCCGCCAGTTTTTCAAATATGTAATGGCCCGTTGGTCAAGCGGTTAAGACACCGCCCTTTCACGGCGGTAACACGGGTTCGAATCCCGTACGGGTCACCATTTAACTTTATATCGTCGCGGGGTGGAGCAGTCTGGTAGCTCGTCGGGCTCATAACCCGAAGGTCGTCGGTTCAAATCCGGCCCCCGCAATTAAGTCCGGTCTCGTGGTGTAGGGGTTAACATGTCTGCCTGTCACGCAGAAGATCGCGGGTTCGAATCCCGTCGAGACCGCCATTTTTATTTTGAAATCAATTATACTACATATGGCTTTGTAGCTCAGTTGGTAGAGCAAAGGACTGAAAATCCTTGTGTCGGCGGTTCGATTCCGTCCAAAGCCACCATATGTGGGGGGGTAGCGAAGTGGCTAAACGCGGCGGACTGTAAATCCGCTCCCTCGGGTTCGGCGGTTCGAATCCGCCCCCCCCCACCACTTAGGGGCATAGTTTAGCGGTAGAACTACGGTCTCCAAAACCGTCAGCGCGGGTTCGATTCCTGCTGCCCCTGTTTTAATTTCATCATGGCGATTGTGGCGAAGTGGTTAACGCACCGGATTGTGATTCCGGCATTCGAGGGTTCAATTCCCTTCAGTCGCCCCATTATTATTGGGCTGTAGCCAAGTGGTAAGGCATCGGATTTTGATTCCGACATGCGAAGGTTCGATCCCTTCCAGCCCAGCCATTTTGCGGAAGTAGTTCAGTGGTAGAATACGACCTTGCCAAGGTCGGGGTCGCGGGTTCGAATCCCGTCTTCCGCTCCAATGACTTTTGGCGCCATAGCCAAGTGGTAAGGCAGAGGACTGCAACTCCTTTATCGTCGGTTCGATTCCGACTGGCGCCTCCAACATAATATGCCGGTGTGGCGGAATTGGTAGACGCGCACGACTCAAAATCGTGTTCCTCTGGAGTGTCGGTTCGACTCCGACCACCGGTATCCGTATGACTCTAACTGAGGTTAGGGTCTTTTTTCTGTTCGCTATTTTTTTTTGAGAAGGAAGGACATTCATTCAGCTCGAATGTTTTAAACAAGAAGAAACGAGGTGGATGATATTCAATTTACAGAACAATCGAATCGGTTCATCCGATTTGCTGACAACGAATGTGTGGGTTCTAGTCGCTTATACGAAGTGCTAGCTCGAGAAGTGGCCCAGCATGAATGGCTCTTATCTTTGTGTGAAGACATACCAAAGGGACAACCTGCTCCAAATCTATTGTTTGCATCTGTTCATGAACTGGTAATTCAACACTCTGCTGATGAGTTGGCCACCTATTATCCTAGCGTGACAAAATATCCAAAACAAGCTGAAGATGTATTTCCCTCTTTTTTAGCTTTTTGCCATACATACGAAAGTGAGATCCGTCATCGATTGAGGACCCGTCGTGTGCAAACGAACGAGGTTCGACGATGCGCCTACTTGTATCCGATATTTTCGAAGATTCAACAACAGACGAAGCAATCACTCGCACTGCTCGAAATCGGAACGAGTGCAGGGCTTCAACTATTTGTTGACCAGTACGCTTATGAATATAATGGCGTCCCAATCAACCCGATAAGCATCTCATCAGTAAACATCTCAGCGACCGTCGAATCGAACGAATCATTCCATCTCGAGGCTAAGACGCCATTAGACATCGGAACGCGTATTGGTGTCGATTTGAACATTGTGGACTTGACAGATCAAGCAGAGCGGTCATGGTTGAATGCGTTAATCTGGCCAGAGCATGAGACACGACGGCAACTGCTTCAGGCTGCCATGAATGAAATCAATTTTAATATGGTGACGCTCATTGAAGGGGATGGTGTGACGATGCTACAAGATCTCGTATCGCGTGTGTCGGAGACAGAGACGTTATGTATCTTCCATACACACGTTGCAAATCAGATGTCACGTCCCGTCAAAGAAGAACTTTTGAAGCAAGTCGAGCGAATTGGACAAACACGAGACGTCTTCCATATCTATAACAATATCCAAGATCGTTTCCTTCATGTAGATTTGTATCAGGACGGTCAACTTACAGCGTTGACGTTTGCAGAAACAGAGGGGCACGGCCGTCAATTTCAAATCCTGACGCCACTCGATTCTTTGTTTCATTCATGATCTTTTGAATGATTAAGATATATTAACATATTGATTTCATTGAATTTAGAAAAACTTACGAATACTTGTTGACAGATTAATAGTATAGGTGTATATTAACTATAGTCGCTTGAACGACAACAATATTTCATGCGGGTGTAGTTTAATGGTAAAACCTCAGCCTTCCAAGCTGATGACGAGAGTTCGATTCTCTTCACCCGCTTCATATCTCTCTGCCGAGTGGCGGAGAGATTTTTTGTATGCGAAAATATATAGAGGAGGTGAACGGAATGGACCCGTACACATTAAAACAACAAATCTTAGCGTATGCCGAAACCATCGGGATTGATGAGTTGAAAGTGACGACAGCTGATCCGTTCATCGTCATGAAACAACGACTCATTCGACAACAGGAGAAAGGATATGCCTCTGGATTCGAAGAACCGGATTTAGAGAAACGCACAAATCCTGAACTTCTGCTTGAAGAGGCACAGTCGATCATTGCGATCGCCATCGCCTATCCAAGTAAATTAAAAGATGCGCCCCGTAGTGTCGCCGGGGAGAGACGAGGGTTGTTTGCTCGTGCTTCGTGGGGACTCGATTACCATCGGGCGGTCGGCGATCGATTGGCCAAACTTCAAGCGTACATTGAAGAATTGGTTCCAAACGTGCGAACGCGTTCGATGGTCGATACGGGTGAGCTCGTCGACCGTGCTGTCGCAGAACGTGCGGGGATTGGATTTAGTGGGAAAAACTGTTCCATCATCTCTCCTGAGAAAGGATCCTATCTTTATTTGGGCGAAATGATTTTAGATGTATACTTACCACCGGATGAAGCAATTGAAGACGGATGTGGGGATTGCGATAAATGTATGACAGCTTGTCCGACGACGGCCCTTGTTGAACCAGGTGTCCTCGATGCGAAGCGCTGTATCGCCTATCTCACGCAGATGAAGACGTTGATGCCACGAGAGTTTCGGTCGAAGCTTGGTGGTCGATTATATGGATGTGACACGTGTCAGCAAGTCTGTCCATATAATCGCAAAAAGGACTGGCGCCACCATGAAGAATTGTTACCGGAAGCTGAGATTGTCAAACCGCTCTTAGAGCCTCTTCTGACATTAAGCAATCGGGAGTTCAAACAAAAGTTCGGACATTTATCAGGCGCATGGCGCGGGAAGAAACCGATTCAACGAAATGCGATTTTAGCGCTCGCGCACTACCGTGAACCTTCAGCGATTCCAATCTTAAGGGAATTCATTAAACAGGATGAACGCGAAGATATGCGCGCGACGGCTGTTTGGGCAATCGGTGCGATTCTTGGACCTGATGCCGATTCGATATTTGAAGAGATTGAACGGAATGAAACATCTGATATGGTTCATGAAGAGATTCGCATATATCGAGAGGAGTGGGCACATGAAGATCGTGTCGTCTAAGTGGGGACCGCTAATGTACGAGATAAATGGAGCAGGTAAGTTGACCGAATTGGAGTTCACAACACATGAACCGAGAGAAGAGGCGCCTGAATGGTTGCGGGATCTCATGACGCGAGTCGAGCGGACAGGGTTTCAAGAAGCAGATCGTGTCTACGTCGAAATGAACGGGACACCGTTTCAACAGGAGGTCTGGGATGCGCTCTTGACCATTCCTTACGGCGAGACACGCACATATAAGCAAATTGCTGAACAAATCGGTCGACCGAAAGCCGTTCGCGCCGTCGGTCAGGCGCTCAATCGAAATCCGTTGCCGATTCTATTTCCGTGTCACCGTGTCATTGGAAGTGGTGGGAAGCTAGTCGGTTTTGCGGGAGGATTGGCTGAGAAACAACGCCTTCTAGAATTTGAAATGAAAAAGTGAGGGAAATCAACCATGGCAATTCATGTCGTAATGTTTCAACCAGAAATACCAGCAAATACAGGGAACGTCTCACGTACGTGTGCGGCGACGAACTCGGTGCTTCATTTGATTCGTCCGCTCGGGTTCTCGACGGATGATAAGATGTTAAAACGTGCCGGTCTCGACTATTGGCAATTTGTCGATGTACGCTATCATGACTCGTTAGAAGAGCTGTGGGAGAAGCATCCGGATGGTCAGTTCTTTTATATTACGAAGTACGGGGAACAATACCCGAGTGATTTGGACGTTTCAGATGTAGACGGTGACTATTTCTTCGTCTTTGGTCGTGAGACGAAAGGGTTACCGATGGAAGTCATCGAGAACAATTTAGATCGCTGCATCCGTCTGCCACAATCGAACCTCGTCCGTTCATTGAACGTATCGAATACAGCAGCCATCATCGTCTATGAGGCGCTTCGTCAACAGGGATATGCAGGATTGAAATAAAAAGAGCCGGATTCGTAAGAATCCAGGCTCTTATTCGTTACCCTCAGGTTTACGGTTATATCCAGCTGTCAAAATTGCTGCGAGGAAGACGACGCTGATTCCAACCATCAATAATAGGCCCATCCAAAAATCCCCCTTTTATTCTCCATAACTATAAATAGTATAATATACTTGGTAGGTGAATTGCACTGAATATAAGAAATTACTGTGAAATTGGAGAAGGAACATGAAAACGAATGTGTACTTACTGAGCTATGCCCCACTCATCGGAATTATTTTGTTTTCGATGTCACTTGCGATTGCGACCTCCGAGTACGTAATCCAATGGCTGAATCAAATTGGCGTATATAGTGAAATTATCGAACTATTATCGGTGCAAGAGACGAAAGTGCTCATGCTCGTTGTATTCTTCACGATTTTCTTTATGTTGTTTAGCGCATTCAAATTGGTGGCCGATACGTTCAATCAACTCGGCTTCGCCTTTTTTGCGCGCGAAACGAATGGCACGTCGCTTCATCGGCTCAAACCTGGGGCCATCATCTTCCTCATCGGGTCTGGAATCAGCTTTCTCTTTTTGAACACGTTACTCGCCGTCATCGCCGTCCTCGTAGGAACGCTCTTGATGTATCTCTTTTACTATGTCTGGCAAGTAAGCCAATCGATGTCCGTCCCACGAGCCATCGGCTTATTGCTTATGCAGGCCGTCATGTGGGCGACGTTGATCAGCGGGTTAGGTTGGTCGGTCCTTCGCTTGTTCAACTCTGTCGGAGATATTATCTTATGAAGCATTCTTTTGGACCGACCTCGGATGTGATTGAAGCTTGGTGTCAATCATTTGTCCCAGAGGAAACCTTGTATTGGATTGATTCTTCGTTTCTTGAGGATATACCGAGTTCCTGTCTCGTGATTCCGAGGCAGGAATTTTTCAATCATCCGCTTTACCGTAGACCCGATATTACGAATCCATATGTGACGTGGCAGATGGGTCAAGACGTAACTTATGTCATCCATGCGTTCTCTGGCTTTTTGAAGGAGTTACAGGAGCACGTCAAAACACGTTTAATGGAATTTCAAGTGACGACCCATCGTGGCCTTGTTTTGCCGATATCGGTCGAGCAGATGAAACGTCTATCGAATGAGATGATTGTAGAGAAGAATGGCACGCATCTCATCGTCTTGCATCCGCAAAATTGGATTGCGCTCGACATCGAGATGCGTCATTCTCTTCTGCTCGACTATGCGAAGGAGTGGGATCGTTGGGAAGGGGAACCCGGTGATGACTCGATTGCCTCGCATCTTGCGGACTATGCAAATCGGTTTCCCACCCAGGAGGGAAGTAACTGTCTCGCGGCGACGTTGTTTGCGGTCACAGGAAACGAACAAGTCGTTCACCAATGGGTTCATCCGGAGACATTCCTCCAGACCCTAAAGAGAAGTGAGTACGAAACCGTGAAGGATGATGCGCCAAGGTCGAATGACGTCTTGACGTATTGGAACGACCAAGGGCAACTGATTCATGCGAGTTACTGTGTGCGAGAAGGACTCTTTTTCAACAAACATGGTCAAGTTCGTTTCAATCCTTGGAAACTCATCGATCACGACGAGTTAATGGAGCATTGGGGAGCCTATCGACTTCAGATTGAACGTCGAACATAAGCAAAGGAGTCAGTCCACTTTTCAGTGGCTGACTCCTTTTATTGATGTGCCTGTGTCCAGACAATCGCCGGATACGCACGGTTGGCGAGTTCCGGGAACGGACGGGGCGTATCGGCACCGAGCCAGATGGCGGTGATCGTGCGGTCGGTCAGTCCGACATACCACATATCTTTATTGTCGTTCGTTGTTCCGGTCTTTCCTCCGAGATACTCAAACTCATGTTTCAGCTGATTCGCATAGCGACCTGTACCGTATGAGGTGACGGTCGATAACGCTTTTTTCATCTCACTAATCGTTTCCGGAGACCAGACTGTCTCTTCCGTTAAGATCGGGGTCAGTGTTGGTTCACCGGACTTGAATGTGATTTGTTTGATTGTATGTCCGGATGTATACTCGCCTTTATTTAAGAATGGGGTATAGGCGGCGGCGAGTTCTTTTGGGGAGACCCCTTGTGTGAGACCGCCAAGCGCACTCGCTAAGTTCTCGTCCTGTTCATCCCATTGACTGAACATCATATCAGCTGTCTTATACGCGCGTTCCTGATCGATTGCTGAGAAGGCGGCGAGCGCAGGTGTGTTATACGAGAAAGCGACCGCATCTTTCAATAAGACATCGCCTAACACACGGTTGTGACTATTTCCGGGACAATAAGAACCGTAACAAGCCGGACGACCGTCAAGTACCGTGTCTAGTGTCGCTCCCGTCTCTTCGATGAATGGGGCGAACACGAGGATCGGTTTGATTGCGGAACCAGGTTGGCGGTACGCCTGGGTCGCTCGGTTGAACTCGCCGACTTGCGTCATCTCAGAGTCGACCATGGCCACGATTCTCCCTTGAGGTGTGAGTTCCGTATAGCCCCCGTTCACACCGGGAGGAAGTTGACTCATCACTTGTTTTGCTTGTTTCTGCTTCCCGGTTGATAAGTAAGTCTCGATTGTCGCTTCATGCGTGGATAAATAATCTCTTGCCTCGGCATCGTCTAAGTCATAGCGTGACCGTACCAATTGAATCGCTTCGCGGACGGCTGTATCCATGTAGTCCGGGTATTGAATCGTTTGAATGCGAAACGACGCTTGTAGCTTGACACCATGATACTGATCATATGCACTCTTCGAGAGAACACCCGCTTCAAACAGTTGCGTCAAGATTCGGTCCTTTCGTTCGAAAAAAGTGTCGGATGGATTGAGAGGATCATAAAGTGACGGGTTATTTGGCACCGTCAACAAGTAAGCGAGTTGGTTCCAATTCAGATCGTCGAGCGGTCTTGAAAAGTATGTATCGGCTGCAGATTGAATGCCATATACATTATGCCCAAAAAAAATAACGTTGCTATAAGCTGTTAAAATTTCTTTCTTGCTATAATTTTTTTCTAGTGCTCGCGCAAGCAATAACTCTTTCACTTTTCGTTCATAAGTCCGTTCATGTGTGAGATACACGTTCCGTGCCAACTGTTGCGTGATCGTACTTCCACCTTGGACAGATGTCTCGTTTGCGTTATTGATAAATGCCCGGGCAATCCCGCTCAAATCATAACCGGGATGGGCATTGAATTTACGGTCTTCGATGGTCATAATCGCATCTTGGATATGTTCGGGCAACGCTTTCGGAGACACGTCATTTCTACGGCCAGTCAAGTAGATCTGCTGTTCTCCACCGTTGTATGCGAGTATGACGGCATGCTTTGACGAGAGTGGTTGTGCCGATACCAGCTCGTGTCCCCAGGAAAGAATTTCATCTGCCTGGTCAATCTCTTCTTTCAATGCAGTGGCAAGTGACAAGGAAGCGGCCAAAAGCCCAGCAAAAAATAAGGTTCCAATCCAAGCTCTCATCTATTTCACCTCTCTCTATACATTATATCGTCCAATTTACAAAAAAAATAAAAATGTAAACGTTATCATATAATAATTCGAGAAGGAATACTTTAGGAAAGGACGAAAAAGGGTAAAAGAGGTTGTATATCACGATTTTGAGGAGGCTTATTATTTATGAAGCAAGAAATGGTTGCGATGCTCCTTGCGGGAGGAGAAGGAAAACGATTGGGGCCTCTTACGCGAAAAACGGCGAAACCGGCCGTGAATTTCGGCGGAAAGTACCGCATTATCGATTTCCCATTGTCAAACTGCACGAACTCGGGAATTACAACAGTCGGGGTATTGACGCAATACGAGCCACTTGAATTGAATCGTTACTTAGGAATCGGGACGGCGTGGGATTTAGATCGTCGCAATGGGGGGTTAGCCATTCTCCCACCTTACCAAGCACAGTCGGGGAAAAACTGGTACGAAGGGACGGCCAATGCTATCTATCGCAACTTGAGTTACATCGATGATTACGATCCGGATTATGTGTTGATTCTTTCGGGGGACCACATCTATAAAATGGACTACGAGAAAATGCTCGAAGCCCATAAAGAAAAACAAGCCGATGTAACCATCTCTGTCATGGAAGTGCCATGGGATGAAGCGCCGCGTTTCGGAATTTTGAACACAGCGGATGACCTTCGCATCAATGAGTTCGAAGAGAAGCCAGAAGAACCGAAGAGCAACTTGGCCTCGATGGGGATTTACATCTTCAACTGGAGCGTCTTGCGCGAACACTTGATTAAAGATGCTGAAGACGAAACGTCTAGCTTTGACTTCGGGAAGAATATCATTCCGAACACGCTTCTTCAAGGACTCGACGTCTTCGCTTATAAATTCAAAGGCTATTGGAAAGACGTCGGTACGATCCAGTCTCTTTGGGAAGCGAATATGGACCTCTTGGAAGAAGAGCCTCCATTCGATTTATATGACCCGGAGTGGAAAATCTATTCGGTCAACCCGAACCAGACTCCTCAGTATATTGGAAAAGACGCTTGTGTCGAACAGTCTGTGATTAACGAAGGGTGTCATATCGAAGGCGAAGTCCAACATTCAGTGCTATTTTACGATGTCCGTGTTGGAGAAGGTTCACTCGTTAAAGACTCGGTGATTATGCCAGGAGCTAGAATCGGGAAGGATGTAACAATTCACAGAGCCATTGTCGCTAGCTGTGCAGTCATTGAAGACGGCGCGACAGTAGGTGAGCCAGGTGGTGAAATCGTTGTTATTGAACCACACGAAAACATTGAAAGTGGAACCGTCTTCAAACAAAGAGTTTGATACGAGTAAAGAGACACTCAAGGAGGCGTTACTGTTGACGAACGATTTATTAGGGGTCATTAACTTAGGAACGGAACAAGGTCTGTTTCCGGAATTTACTGGACATCGTAATCTGGCATCAGTCCCATTCTCAGGACGCTATCGCCTGATAGACTTCACCTTGACGAATATGATCACACAAAATATTAATCAAGTCGGGATCTTTACGTTAGATAAGTATCGCTCATTGATGGATCATCTCGGTTCAGGGAAAGAGTGGGATTTGGACCGTTCGCAAGGCGGTCTCCACATCTTCCCACCAGCGTTGAAACCGGACGGAGAAGCGTATCTTGGCGACTTGGCCAACTTCTCGATGCACCGTGAACACTTCATTCGCAGCAAGCAGCCGTATGTGGTCATCACAGGTTCGAATGTATTGACGACGATTGACTACAACGACATGCTCGCACATCATAAATCGATGGGCGCGGACATCACGCTTGCCTATACGACCCATGAACAGAAATGTGGCTATTGCCGTCCGATACGCCTTGGGGAGAATGACCGCGTCGTCGGCATCTCTGAGCGCGGATTCTCACCGGATGATGAGTACACGTACACAGAAACGATCATTATGTCGAAGAATCTCTTCATGCGTCTCGTTGATGAAGCGACCTCTAAAGGCGAATATGACCTGTTGGATGGCGTCATTCGTCCCCAGCTTCATCGTTTACACGTGCACGGGTACCATTATGTCGGGAAAATGCAGGTCATTCACTCGGTGCTTTCTTACTATAATGAAAGCATGCGATTACTCCGTGGCGAAGGCATCATTTATGACTTCCCGCATATCTACACGAAAATCAAACATGAGCCACCGACTCGTTATTTGAAAGGATCAAAGGTAAACGAGGCGCTCGTGGCAAATGGATGTAAGATTCATGGCGAGGTGCAAAATAGTATTCTCTTCCGTGGTGTTGAAGTCAGTAAACACGCACGCGTGAAAAACTCAATCATTTCATCAAAATCGATCATTGAAGAAGGAGCTGTCGTTGAAAACGCGATTTTGGATAAAGAAGTTGTTGTAAAACGAGGACAGGTCATCCGAGGCACAATCGACGAACCGATTGTCATCGCGAAACGAACAGTGGTATGAGGAGGATTTTATGAAAATTTGGTATGTTGCTTCAGAAGCGGCACCGTTCATGAAAACGGGGGGGCTGGCCGACGTTGTCGGTTCGCTCCCTCAAGCGGTGGCGGGCCTAGGAGAAGAAGTCAGTGTTGTCATGCCGAAATATGGCTCGATCGCTGAAGAGTATGTGGACGAGATGGAGTATTTATTCGACCTGATTGTTCCGGTCGGGTGGCGCAAACAGTTCGGGGCAGTCTTGAAGTTAGAGCGGGACGGCATCACGTATTACTTCATCGACAACGAGTATTACTTTAAACGTGACGGTGTCTTATATGGACACTTTGATGATGCTGAACGATTCGCCTTCTTCTCTCGCGCTGTACTCGAAATGATTGGGAAGATGGAAGACGTACCCGATGTCCTGCATTGTCATGACTGGCAGACAGGTATTTTACCGGCCTTCTTACGAATCCATTATCAACATATTGAAGCGTATCAACGCATTCGCACCGTGTATACCATCCATAACCTACAATACCAGGGGATTTTCCCAGAAGAGATTCTTGGAGAATTGCTACAGTTCGGTCCTGAACATTTCACGGCCGAAGGAATTCAACATAACGGTCTCGTCAATTACATGAAAGCCGGCATCGTCCATTCCGATCAAATCACGACCGTCAGCCCATCGTATCGCGACGAAATCATGGAACCCTATTACGGTGAAGGATTAGACGGGGCGTTGCGTCATCGGGCAGTCGACGTGCGTGGCATTTTAAACGGGATTGATTTGGCGACAAACGATCCGAGTACGGATCAGCGAATCGCAGAGACGTACAATCTAGACACCTATAAACAAGGAAAAGTTGTCAACAAACGGGCGTTACAAGAGCGACTTGGGCTTGAAGTACGTGACGATGTCATGCTCATCGGTTTTGTCAGCCGACTCGTTGACCAAAAGGGTCTCGATTTAATTAACGGTGTCCGTGAAGAACTTGGACAGCTCCCTTGCCAGTTCGCGTTCCTCGGTTCGGGACAACCGGAATATGAAAGAATCGTTCACGAGATGACAGCCGCTCACCCGGGGAAAGTCGGGTCATATATCGGTTTTGACATCGAACTCGCACACTTGATTTATGCGGGATCGGATGCCTTTTTAATGCCGTCACGTTTTGAGCCTTGTGGTCTCAGTCAATTGATTTCCATGCGATATGGCACCTTGCCGATCGTACGTGAGACAGGTGGACTCCGGGATACCGTGAAGCCGTACAACGAGTTCACGCAAGAAGGGACCGGTTTTGGATTCATGAACTACAATGCTCATGAGATGTTGGCGACGATTGAAAAAGCGATTCGTGTCTTCTATGAAAAGGAAAACTGGCATGCCCTCGTCCATCAAGCGATGACCGCGGACTATAGCTGGAAACAATCCGCCAAGCAATATCGTGAGTTATATCATTTATTCGCATGAGTGGAAGGAGCTAACTTGATTTATGTTCACAGATAAACAAAGCTTTGTCGACGCATTTAAAGAACGGTTCATTGCATTGAACGGGAAGTCGATCGAGGATGGGACAGAGCAGGAAGTGTATCAAACATTGGCAACGATGGTACGCGAGCAGGCCATGCCCAAATGGATTCACACGCGCGACCGTCAAGAAGAAAAACAGAGTAAGCAAGTCATCTATTTCTCGCTAGAATTTTTATTAGGTCGCTTCTTATACAACAACTTGCTCAGTTTAGACGTATTGGAGCTCGTTAGAGACGGACTGCAAGATCTCGGATACGACTTCACAGACATTACCGAGTTGGAACCAGAGCCGGGTCTTGGGAATGGAGGGCTCGGGCGCCTGGCCGCCTGCTTCCTCGATTCGTTGGCTGCACTCAGTTTACCTGGGCATGGAAACGGGATCCGCTATCGTTATGGACTCTTCAAACAGAAAATTGTAGACGGCTATCAAGTCGAGTTGCCGGATAACTGGCTCCGTGACGGGAACATGTGGGAAACGAGACGTCAGGATAAAGCGGTCGAGATTAATTTCGGTGGCTGGATTGAGATGAAACAAATCGGAGATCGATTGCGTGTCGTCCATCATCCAGACGAGGTTGTTCTTGCCGTTCCGTATGATATGCCGATTATCGGTTATAAGAATGATGTCGTGAATACGTTACGTCTTTGGAACGCCGAATCACCACTTGACGACGAGGCGTATTTAGAGAAGACGAAAGGGACGTATAAAGACTTGTTGAAACATAAACAGTCGATTGCTACAATTTCGGAATTCTTGTATCCAGATGATACGACGTATGAAGGAAAAGTATTACGTTTGAAACAACAATACTTTTTTGTATCTGCAGGCATTCAATCGATGCTTGTTTCCTATTTGAAGCGAAATAAATCACTTAAGCAGTTAGGCGACCATTACGCGATTCATATCAATGATACGCATCCGGTCGTCGCAATCCCTGAATTGATGCGCATCTTGATGGATGAGCATGGATACGGTTGGGACGAGGCGTGGCGGATTACGAAGAGCGTCATGTCGTTCACGAACCATACGCTACTCTCAGAAGCGCTTGAGAAATGGCCGGTCGAGATGTACCAACGCCTCCTGCCGCGCGTGTATCAAATCATCGAAGAAATCAATCGACGTTTCTGTCGAGACGTACTCGTCAACTATCCGCACCTCGAATCCCATATGGGAGAGATTGCAATTGTGTCAAACGAACAGATCAATATGGCCAATCTCGCTGTCGTCGGTTCTCATTCAACGAACGGCGTAGCGCAAATTCATACGGATATTTTAAAACAGCGCGAGATGCGTTACTTATATGAGATGTTCCCGCTTCGCTTCAACAACAAGACGAACGGGATCACACACCGTCGCTGGCTCTTGAAGTCGAACCCGGGATTATCCGACGCCATTACGGAAGCAATCGGCCCGTCATGGATTGAACATCCGAACGACTTGGAAAAGTTGATGGATGTTTCGAAAGACCGGAGCTTCCAAGAAAAAGTCATGGACGTGAAGCAACAAAACAAATTGGACTTAGCGGCATACATTCAAGAAGAAACGGGAGAGACAGTGGACCCTCATTCCATCTTTGACGTACAAGTCAAACGCTTGCACGCCTATAAGCGACAATTGCTGAATGCCCTTCACATCCATGCGCTTTACTTGAAGATTCAAGCGGACCCGACGTTTACGATGGTGCCTCGCACGTTTATCTTTGGCGCCAAGGCGGCACCGGGATACTACTATGCGAAAGAGATCATTCGCTATATCAATGCCCTTGCCACGCTCATCAATAAGGACAAGCGGGCGAGTCAATTCATTAAAGTCATCTTCCTTGAAAACTATCGTGTCTCCATGGCCGAACGGATTTTCCCAGGGTCTGACTTGAGCGAACAAATCTCGACTGCGAGCTATGAAGCATCCGGTACCGGAAACATGAAATTCATGATGAACGGAGCCTTGACGATTGGAACGTTAGACGGGGCCAATATCGAAATTCGTGACGCCGTCGGTGATGATCACATCTTTATCTTTGGATTATCTCCGCAAGAAGTCATGAACTATAAGAAGTTCGGAGGCTATCATGCGGCAGAGATGTATCACGCACATCAGGAAATCAAAGATGTGGTCGATGGTCTTGTCAACGGAACGTTCGATAAAGTGGGCGAATATCAATTCCAATCCATCTTTGATTCTCTCCTCGTCTATAACGATGACTTCCTCGTCTTGAAAGACTTTGTCTCGTATATGCGGGCACAGCGACGAGTCGATGAGGTGTTCAGTGACCAATCACGTTGGGCTGAAAGCTCAATCGTCAATACGGCGAAGTCAGGAATCTTCTCGAGTGACCGTACCATCACGGAATACGCAAACGCGGTCTGGAATATCAAACCGACGAGCGTAAAATAAAAAGGATCCACCCTTAGGGGTGGACCTCGTTTTCTGGATAGCTGATCCAATCGGAATAGGATCCCGGATAGAGTCGGACATCATCTTTTCCGAGAGCGTGAAGCGCCAAAATATTGACGCAGGCGGTCACACCGCTACCACAGTAAAAGATGGGGTTCTCAACGGGAAGAACATCTTTATACAGTTCTTTTAAGTCGTGGAAGTCTTCTAACGTCCCGAGTTCTGTAATGGCCTCGGCATAGGAGCAGAGCAATGCGTTCGGAATATGACCTGCTTTTGAGTCGATTGGTTCATGTGACCCGTTGAAGCGATCTTCGGTTCGTGAATCATAGAGTGAGCCGCTCGCAGCAGCTTTCACTTCATCGAGTGTCGCAATCATATGGTCTTGGAAGTCTGGCGTATAGTCGCTTGTCGGATAGTGTGGAACGTCCGTAGTGGTCTCACCGCAATAAGTGATGCCAGATTGGATACCGCCTTCTAACACAACGACCCGTTCGTGACCGGCCCATTTGAAGAGCCACCATGCACGGGCTGCGAAGGGGAAGCCGTCATCGTAAATGATGACCAAATCTTCTTTTTTCAAGCCGATGCGACGAAGTGTTGCCGTCCATGCTTCTTTCGAAGGGAGCGGATGCCGTCCGCCGTGTTCGCCGAGCGGACCGGACAAGTCTTCCATCAAATCGAGAAAGACAGCGTTCGGAAGATGTCCCTTTCGGTAGACATATTTACCATAGGACGCGTCGTTTAGCGAATATCGGCAATCGATGAAACGAATCGAGTTCGTATGCACGATTTGTTTTAATTCTTGGGCACGCATTGTTGGAAACATTAATATCACCTCGAGGTTTCGTTACTCTCATCGTATACAAGATGGAAGCAATTGGCGAGTACTTCGATTGAATTTTTTGAGGGTGAAAGGGGAATGAATCATGACATGGCAACAAACGTATGACCGTTGGAATCAATTCGAAGGGCTCGAGCCGCATTTACGTGCGGAACTCGAAGAACTCGCAAAAGATGAGACCACGTTAGAAGATGCATTTTATAAGACGCTTGAGTTCGGAACAGGCGGGATGCGTGGAGAAATCGGGCCGGGTGCAAACCGAATGAACGTCTATACGATTCGAAAAGCGTCACAAGGATTTGCTGATTTTATCTCAGCATCAGGGGAAGAGGCGAAACGTCATGGCGTCGTCATCGCCCATGACTCACGTCATTTTTCGCCCGAGTTTGCGTTAGAAGCGGCGCGGACATTGGCATCAAACGGAATCAAGACGTATTTGTTCCCAAGTTTGCGAGCCACACCTGAACTGTCGTTTGCCGTTCGTCATTTAAATGCGTTCGGTGGCATCGTGATCACGGCGAGCCATAACCCACCGGAATATAACGGATTCAAGGTATATGGGGCAGACGGAGGACAGCTTCCACCAGCGGAAGCGGATGAACTCGTGACGTATGTCAATGCGATTGAAGACGAGCTGAAAATTGAGATTGAAGATGAAGCGGCGCTCCGACAAACGGGGCTACTCCTCACCGTCGACTCATCAGTCGATGAAGCCTATATGGAGGCACTCCAGTCGATTCGGATTCATCATGACGTACAGGACAGCCCGCTTCGGATTGTCTATTCGCCACTCCACGGGACGGGACGCCGTCCGGTCATGGAAGGGCTGAAGGCATATGGATTTGAGCACGTGACAATTGTAGAGGAGCAGGCAGAGCCAGATGGTGCGTTCCCGACTGTCAGTTATCCGAACCCGGAAGAAAAGGCTGCATTTAAATTAGCAATGGAATACGGGGACCGGGTCGAGGCTGATTTGCTCATGGCGACGGACCCGGATGCAGACCGTGTCGGCTTAACCGTGCGCGGACGGGACGGGGAATGGTTCGTCTTGACCGGTAACCAAACGGGTGCGCTATTAATGGAATATATCCTGTCGCAAAAGAGTGAGACAGGTACGTTACCTTCGAATGGGTTTGTCGCCAAGACGATCGTCACGTCTGAACTCGGTGCTGCGATTGCAAAAGCGTACGGGGTACATCTCGAAAATACGTTGACTGGATTCAAGTTCATCGGTGAGAAGATCAAACAATATGAAGAATCAGGCGAATATGAATTCCTCTTTGGGTATGAAGAAAGCTACGGCTATTTGATTGGAGACTTCTGTCGTGATAAAGATGCCGTTCAGGCTTGTTTACTCGCAGCCGAGATGGCAGCTTATCATAAGCAACACGGTCGGACGCTTTATGATGCGCTGCAGTCGATTTACGAGAAGTATGGATTCTACGAAGAGTCCTTGCAGTCGATGACGTTAAAAGGAAAAGCTGGTCTCGAGCAAATCGGACGGATGATGGAAGCGTTCCGTGCCAATCCACCAAAAGAAGTCGGTGGATATGAAGTCGTTCGTTTTGAAGACTATAAGAAACAAGTGGCGACCGACTTACAGTCCGGTAAATCGGAAACGATTGAATTGCCATCATCAAACGTCTTGAAATTCGTCTTTGCGGACGGTTCGTGGTTCTGTCTTCGTCCATCTGGAACCGAGCCGAAAATCAAGTTTTATTTCAGTGTGCATGCGGATCGTGCCGAGAAGACGACCGCAAAACGTGAAGCGATTGAAGCGGATGTTATGAAACAAGCGAAAGCGATTGATTGATCAGGAACATCACTCTAGAAATAGAGTGATGTTTTTTGTTTGACATGAAGACATCGCGCCAGTATGATGAGGATATTGTTTAAAACCGTGTAATCATATAAGGATTATAGGAAAGGCGGAATTATTATGAAAAAGACATTAACGAGCGTACTCGCAATCGGAGCTTCAGTCGGGCTTCTCGCAGCATGCGGTAACGAAACAGACAGTGGAGCGGACGAAGCGGTCATCACGGTCGGAACAGAAGCGACATACCCACCATTCACGTACAAAGAAAAAGGTGAATTGACTGGATATGACATCGACGTCTTGAACGAAGCGGCAGAACGTGCCGGTTATAAAGTGGAATACGAAGCAATGGACTTCAAAGGACTTGTCCCGGCACTCGACGCTGAACGCATCGACATGATTGCCAACCAAATGAGCATCACAAAGGAACGTAAAGAGAACTATGCATTCTCTGACCCGTACGCGGTGTCAGGAGCTCAAGTCATCGTTGGTTCAGACAACAATGACATCCAAGGGATCGACGATCTTGACGGAAAAGTAGTCGGATCGACACAAGGTTCTGCTTATGCACAAATGGCTGAAGAAGCTGGCGCTGAAGTGAAATTCTACAAAGGTGCGAACCAAGTCCTTCAAGACCTCGAAGTCGGTCGTTTGGACGCGGCCCTCAACGACCGTCTCTTCATCTTGACGGAACTTGAAAAAACAGGTTATGACGTCAAAGCAGTCGGTGATATCTTCAACACAAGTGAAGCTGGATTCATGACACGTCAAGATAGCGACGTGCTTGACAAGTTGAACGACGCGCTCACAGAGATGAAAGAAGACGGCACGATGAAAGAAATCGGTGAGAAGTACTTCGGTGAGGATATCAGTCAATGAATGAACTGATCACGACCGTCATAGAGAACCGCTCGGCCTATCTTGAAGCCATCCAGCTCACGTTGATCGCCAGTGCCCTGTCGATTCTTCTCGCCTTGGCGCTCGGTCTGATCATCGCTTTACTTCATAGTAGTCCGATTAAAATCGTACGATTGTTCACACGGACGTACATTTCGTTCTTCCGTGGAACACCGCTCTTACTTCAATTGTTAATCTTATATGTTGGGCTCACCGGGTTCGTTCAACTCAGTGGGATGCAGTCGCTCATCTTTGGATTAGGCTTCCACTTCGCAGCCTATATCTCAGAAGCGTTCCGAGCAGCCATCAACTCGGTCGACAAAGGACAAGTGGAGGCGAGTGTCGCGCTCGGCATTCCGAAAATGAAACGTTTCAAAGACATCATTTTCCCACAGGCACTCTCACGTGCCATCCCACCTGTCTCGAACTCGGTCATCGACATCATCAAGTCGACATCCCTCGGGACGGTCATCGCGGTTCAGGAGTTGACGTACGTATCTGACCAGATTGCGGCGAGGACGTATTTAGTCATGCCGTTGCTCTTGTTCTCGGCGTCGATTTACTGGATTTTATCGACCTTGATCCAAGCCGGTCAACACAAACTCGAACAGCGTTACGCGATTCGATAAGAAAAACCTCGATTCAGACGAATCGAGGTTTTTTGTATACCTTAACGGATGACTGCTTCAGTTTCTCCGTCGAAGAAGTGTGCTTTTGTCATATCGAGTGCGAGTTCGACATCGTCACCCATGTGGATGTTTGAGCGACCGTCAACGCGTGCTGTGAACTGTTGTCCACCGAGTTCAGCGTAGAGGTAAGACTCAGAACCCATGAGCTCAGCGACATCGATGTGCGCTTTGAACGTGTGTGTCGTTGGTGAGTCGATGTAGATTGGCTCATCGTGGATTGATTCCGGACGAATTCCGAGGACGAGCTCTTTTCCGACATAGCCACGATCACGAAGCGTCTTCATTTTCCCTTCTGGTACGTTGACTTCTTCACCGTTCGTGATGAATTTGCCTTCTGCGAGTGTACCGCGGAAGAAGTTCATCGATGGTGAACCGATGAAGCCGGCGACGAAGATGTTGTCTGGATGATCATATACTTCTTTCGGCGAACCGACTTGTTGAATGATTCCGTCTTTCAAGATGACGATCCGTGTAGCGAGTGTCATCGCTTCCGTTTGGTCATGGGTAACGTAAATCGTCGTTGTGTCCAAGCGGTTGTGGAGTTGAATGATCTCTTTACGCATTTGTACACGGAGTTTCGCATCCAAGTTTGAGAGTGGCTCATCCATCAAGAAGACTTTTGCGTCACGGACGATTGCACGACCGATGGCAACACGCTGACGTTGTCCACCTGAGAGCGCTTTTGGTTTACGCTCGAGGTATTCTTCCAAACCGAGAATGCGGGCAGCGTCTTTTACGCGACGATCGATCTCGTCTTTCGGGAACTTACGGAGCTTCAACCCGAACGCCATGTTGTCGTAGACGCTCATGTGCGGATAGAGTGCGTAGTTTTGGAAGACCATGGCGATATCACGATCTTTAGGAGCGACATCGTTCATTCGTTTCCCGTCAATGAGAAAGTCACCGTTTGAAATCTCTTCAAGTCCTGCGATCATACGAAGTGTCGTCGATTTTCCGCAACCAGACGGTCCGACAAAGACGATGAACTCACGGTCTTTGATATGCAAGTTGAAATCGCTGACGGCCTTTACGCCACCATCGTAAATTTTATCAATGTGTTCTAAACGAATTTCTGCCATGTCGTTAGCCTCCTAAAGAATCTATGTGTATATAATAGCGCTTACAAGAATGATTATATGATGAAACCGTTTGCATTGAATATGGACAAGTTGCACAAAAACCGTTAATCGGATTTGTGCAACATGACCATGAGTTGAAGGAGGCTAGCGTCATAGAACGTTCGAGCATCGTAACCGGTCGTCTCAAACAGGCGATCGAGCCGATAATTTAGCGTGTTTCGATGCATGAACAGTGCTTTGGCGGTGTGGGAGACATTTAACGAGTGACGAAACAACGCCTCTAATAGTTCGATCGTCGACAAATCGAGCATTTGCATCAGCGGCGCAGTGAGGTGCATCCGCTCTTTTGAGTCCTGTTGTAGTAAATAATGGTATAATAATTGACTAGCAGGGTAAGTTTTAGTAGACATACGTGCGTATGGCATGAGCAATTGATGTTGACGATACACATGGGCAAGCGAACCTTGTGGACGTTCGCTATAGACAGCATATGCCTCGATGAAACAGTCACTCGCAATGGCGCGCAATACGTCCTCAAACTCCTGAAGATCGACGAATGGGCTTTGCTCAATTAGCTCGATATGTCGTGTCGACATCAAGATGACCTCGGCATGCGGCATAAAGTCACGGACGATATTGACGAAGGATTCGAACGATTCTTCTTCTGCTTCTTGGAGAGAAAGAGAGATGAGCCGAAACGGTTGCTCAAAACGAAACGTCTCATCTTGAAGTGTTGCTTGCCATTTTCGTTGATGGGGGTCTGATTGAAGGATTGGCGTCGCCCACATCGCCAACAGCTTTTGTTCGCGTTCGCTCAATTCGAACGCGGGGAGTCCGAATAGGGTACCATCTTGCGTCTCGAACCAATCAAGGTCACCAGATGCATCTTCCGACCGATGGACAGCAGTCGGAAAAATCGATTTAATACGATCAAACGTATTCAATACTATCACCTCAACAACAATGTATCATATTTCAGATCGGAGGCTTGCAGTTTGGACGGGTTATTAAAGATTTTACTCATGATATTGATTGGGGCGACCATCGGGGGCGTGACCAACTTTCTCGCCATCAAGATGTTGTTCCGACCACATGAACCGAAATACATCGGTTCATTCCGGATTCCTTTTACACCAGGACTCATTCCGAAACGTCGAGATGAACTGGCATCTAGTCTAGGGAAGACGGTCGTCAAACACTTATTGACACCAGAGGGTATGCGGAAGCGATTGCTAGATGACCAAGTGACGACGCATATTACGCACTTTGCGCAACAAGAGGTTCAGACGATGTTACGCTCGGATAAGACGGTTCGAGAGTTATTGGAACCTCTCTATCCGAACGCAGAGGCACGATTCCTCACGTTAGCAGATGACAAACTACGTGACGAGCTATCGAACGTCATGGCTGAAGTGAAAGAACGAAAGCTGTTTGAGTTACTTGGAGAAGAAGGGATGGACCGTGTACGAGTGGTCATTCCTGAAGTCGTAGAGGCGCTTCTCGTCAAATCAGAGGAATATTTCTATTCTCCTGAAGGTGAGGCGCAACTTCGTCACATGGTTGACTCGTTCGTCCAGCGTCGTCTCGGATTTATCGCAGGGTTCATTCAAAACATGAACTTTGTCGAGATGGTTCGACCTGAAATCGTCAACATCTTACGTGGTCAATCGACCCGTGACGGAATGACGACGATGATCACGCGTGAATTTGAGCGATTCAGTGAGAAGACGGTCGATACACTGATCGATGACCGACTCGAAGCACGACTCATCGATGGCATCACAGACCAAGTTGTATCTCGTTTGCCAATCGGACAATTATTGGATCGTCCGGTCTCGTCGTATACACAGTCCGTCGAATCCCGCATTGTCGACGAACTCGTTCCACAAGGTGTCACGCTTGTCATTGAGCGCTTCACGAATCAAATGGAGACAATCATGGACCGATTGAAGATTGATAAGATTGTGCAAGAGCAGGTCCAATCACTCGACACGTCGTACCTCGAAGAGATCGTCTTATCGATCTCGAAACGAGAGTTCCGGGCAATAACATGGCTTGGTGCGCTGTTAGGTGGTATGATTGGGTTGATTCAAGGGTTGATTGCCATCTTGTGATGGCTTAACCCTAATAGCATTTAGGAGGACGTTACATGTCACAAACAAACTTGTACGACCAAGCTTACCAATTGGAGAAAGCACTTCGCGATTCTGAAGAGTTCACAACACTCTCTTCTTTATACGATCGTGTCAATGCGGATGCGGAAGCGAACCAGTTGTTCGCTGACTTCCGTAACATCCAAATGACGCTTCAACAAAAGCAGATGCAAGGAGAGGAAATCTCTGAGCAGGAAATGATGGATGCGCAAACGAAAATGATGAACGTTCAACAGAACGAATTGATCATGGAGCTCATGCAAGAAGAGCAACGCATGCACCAACTCGTTACAGAAGTGACGAAAATCATCATGAAACCACTCGAGGAGCTTTATGCCCCGATGGTGAACGAAAACGAAGTTCAATAACAAATGATGTGCGGATGGCTTTCGAGCCATCCGCAGCTTGTTGACTAACATGAATCTTATCGCTCGCCTGTCCGGCGCCCACGCTTTCCTCAGGCAATCCCGGAGCCGCATCGCGACCTAGGTCGCTGCTGGGTCTCCGTCGGATTGCTTTCCTGTAGGAGTCGGGGCGCCGTCGGGCGAGCAACGCAAACGGTCGTCATCTGGCGGCCGTTTGTCTTTTTCTAAGACCACGACGGCCGAAGAAAAAGCTCGATACTTACTTCGAATCGATGTATCAGGGGAAAGGGAAGGTAAACGCCGCGCCCGCCCGTCATCGATCCCGAGATCATCCGCCTCGGCCCGCCGTTCAACATCCGTTCCGTTCGTCAGACCGTGAAGGATGGATCGTGTCGACTTGTTGATCATCAGATCCGCCCCTGTGTGTTCTTCTCACATCATTATATGGGTGAAGGACAAAAGGTGACCAAGAACGGGCAGGCGAGACTCCTGAGGGAATAGCAAGCAAAGGGAGACCCAGCAGTGACGCAGTCGCGATGCGGCTCCCTGCTTGCCCCTAGAAAAGCGAGCCGTGTCCGGGTTGGGCATATAAAAGACATTAGACCTATACTTTGTCTACAGTCTGCAGATGGCTATTGAGCCATCCGTTTTTTTGTTGATGAGATTGTCACACGCCTTAAGTAAGCGTTTACATAAAGTGGGTTATAATGAAGTTGTGACAATAGCGAAAGGGTGAATCAGCATGATTACGGTGATAATCCTTTTAGGGATGATTTTCTTTTTCATAGCAGGATGGTTACGGGCGGACTTAGTGGCCTTGATTGGACTCGTTTGCCTCGTGCTCACACAGCAATTGACGCCGGGTGAAGCGATGGCTGGTTTCTCCAATCCGGTCGTCTTGATGATTGCTGGACTGTTCGTGGTCGGAGCGGGATTGTTTCATTCTGGTCTGGCGGAACGGATGGCTTCTTTACTTATTCCATACGCGGGAGGGAATGCGACGCGTTTATTCTATCTGTTTATGTTGACGGTGACGCTCTTGTCGAGTGTCATGTCCAATACGGGTACCGTCGCTTTGCTCATTCCTGTTGTGATGGTAATGGCACGAAAAATCCAACAGTCTACAGATTCTTATCTCATGCCACTCGCCTTTTTTTCTAGCATTGGTGGAACGATGACACTGATTGGGACTCCTCCCAATCTCGTTGCGGCAGAAGCGCTCCGTGGCATCACAGATGAACCGCTCGGATTCTTTTCATTGTTTCCAATTGGTCTGGTCGTGATGGTGATTGGATTGATCTATTTCCGGCTAATCGGGAACCGCTTACTCGATCAAGGTGGGGCGAAACAGTGGTCGAAAACGGAGGTGAGTGAGCCATTGCGTCCAAACGTCTATGTGATGTCGATTCCAAAGAGTCATCCGTTAATTGGGAAACAGTTACGTGACCTTCCATGGTCTCATGAAGGGGTTATAGTCTTGAAGGAACGAGTTCATGGACGACACCATCATGAGACGGCTTATGCGGACACCGTACTACGTCCCGGGGAATTACTTGTCAGCGGTGAGGAACGGCACGTTCGGAACTTTTCTGAAAAAGAACAGATTCCATTTGAACCGATTGAGGCCACCCGTGTAGATGATCAAACCGGAGGGGTTCTCCTGTTCACGGTCCCAGGGGTGAGTCGATTAATCGGGAAGCGGATCGGTGAGAGTCAGTTACGTAATCAATTTCATGTCAATGTCTTAAAAGTCATCCGACCACAAGAAGAGATTGCACACGTGCGATTGAAAGACACCCCACTGAAACAAGGAGACATGTTGATGGTACAGGGGACATGGGATGATTTAGAGCGGATGGAACGAGAGACACATGACCTGTTATCAAATGAACGGGTGACCGAGGTAGCCAATCGAGTCGTATCGGGGCGTCATCAGCTTGCAGCAGGCATCATCATGCTCATGTTGTTGCTCATGTTCATATTCGAATGGGTCGATCCGACCGTTGCCGTATGGATGGCTGCGCTAGCGATGGTGTTGAGTGGGGCCGTCCGACAGATGGACGTCGCCTATCAATCTATTCAATGGTCCTCGCTCGTCTTGATTGCGGCCATGATCCCGGTAGGAACGGCGCTTGAAAAGGCGGGAATCATGGGATGGGTCGTTGAATGGATTGAAAGGACGTTTGCCGACTTTGGTCCGATATGGGTACTCGTCGTCTTATTCGTCTCGACCATGCTCCTTAGTCAAATCATCTCGAATACAGCGACCGCTATTTTGTTTGTCCCCTTAGCGATTGCACTCGCCGAATCGATGACTGTCAGTCCGGTTCCATTCGTCGTTGCGGTCGCCATCTCGGCATCACTCGCTTTTATGACCCCGTTCGGATCTCCGACAAATGCGATGGTCTTTAGTATCGGCAACTATCGGTTCATGGATTTTATCAAAGTCGGTGTGCCGTTGCAACTCATCACGGGAATCGTAGGAATTTTGATGATTCTCATACTCTTCCCCTTTTGAATAGGAGGTTTGGGGACAAGTATCGAAAATAGAGGAATCAGCAGATGAAAGGGGGACGATGATGAAAAAATGGATGATTGTATTCTTCTGCCTGTTTCTTGTTGCGTGTGGGAAAGAGATGGAAACCGAATCAGAACCGGAGATGACGCAGAGCGGGAAGGTGGCCGAAGCGTATCTCGAGGAGCAACAGTACTCGATCGTTTCTTTTGAAGGAGAGCATACGAGTACTTTAACCTTAGAGGAACTGGCAGAGGATCGTGAACGGAACGTTTGGGGACTACAAACCGTATCACCGGATGAATACGTGGGTAAGACCATCTACTACGAAAACTTTACGGTGAAAGATCATCCGATTGGTGAGCAATCTCCCGCCGGTCAGACTGCTGTCTCGGTAATGATTGTGGATGGAAAGGTCATCGGCGGGACATCATTCCCCGTGACAGACGGATCAGGTTTAGGGAACGGGTATAGTTTGAGCGGAGAATCGCTTGAGGATATTCACCCCGATCTTCAAGAATGGCAGGATGCGTGGAATGAAAAATATGGTGAATGAAAAAGTAGACCAAGACAATCATTGTCCTGGTCTACTTTTGTTAAGATGCCGTCCCTTTCAATTTACCCGGTAATTTGCAACGCTCGAAGTAGATGAGTTGCCCCCGTCGTACGATACGTGCCCCTTTATGCTCATGTCCAGCAGCACGAAGCATGTCGAGTCCTTGTTGTTTGGCCGACTGATCGTCGTTCGCTTCGAACATTTCATTCAATACGAGCGTGCCATCATTTTCAAATCCTGTCACCGTGTATGTTTCCATCCACACGACCCCCTTTTCTTTATTTTAATGAATGGTCATTCATTCTTCAAGAGAAGGTTTTGTCAGTTCGTCGAATGTCAGCTGTCGTGTCGATTCAGCTCGGGGAATCAAATCGGATACGGTCAGTCCGATCAAGCGGACGGGCTCGGTGACGTTCATCTCGTCGAAAAGACGTCTGGCAAGTCGTCTAATCTCATCATGGTCATGCGTCGGGTGGTTTAATTTGATTTGATGACTCCGAGCCTGAAACTCGCTCGTCTTTATTTTGATGGTGACCGTTTGACAGCTCAAGTCGCGGCGATCGAGCTGACGCAATACGTCCTCCATCTCCGGGATGACCCGTTCGAACACTTCTTCCGGGTCATCGATATCAAATGCAAACGTCGTTTCTGACCCAATCGACTTACGCTCTCGCGTGGCCACGACAGGACGCGTATCACGTCCGTGTGCCAGTTCATACAGTTGTTGCCCACGATCATGTCCAAAGATGGCTTTCAGTTGCTCAGGACGAGTTTGTTGAAGGTCACCGATCGTATGATAACCACTTTTATAAAGCGTTTGGGCGGTCACTTTTCCGACGCCATGCATGGCTTCGATGGAGAGGGGAGCGAGAAAGGTTGCCACTTCATCGAGCGGAACGACCGTGAGTCCATTTGGTTTCTCAAATCCTGAAGCGATTTTCGCGACAAACTTTGACGGTGCGACTCCGGCAGACGCGGTGAGACCGGTGCGACGCTTAATTTCGCCTAAGATATACCGGGCGATAAAGGGTCCAGATGTGCTCAATAACGAATTCTCTGTCACATCGAGATAAGCCTCATCGAGCGAGAGTGGTTCGACGAGCGGCGTGACCGACTTAAAAATCTCCATCACTTGTGCGCTGACTTGTCGATAGGCCTGAAACCGTGGTTTGACAAACGTCGCATGGGGACACAAGGCAAAAGCGCGACGTGATGACATCGCGCTGTGTACGCCGTATTTCCTCGCCTCATAGGAACATGTCGCAACGACCCCGCGGCTGTGGGGTGGGCCTCCTACGATGACGGGCTTTCCTCGTAAGTTAGGCCGGTCACGCTGCTCGACAGAGGCATAAAATGCGTCCATGTCCACATGAATGATGAGTCGTTCCATAACATCACCTTTCTTGTGTGAATCACTTTTCTTTCATTATACCGAACTTTTGTTCGTTTTTTGAGATTTTTGTTTTGACCGATGTTTCGTTGAAGTCGTCTGATTCGGAAACTGTAGCAATGACCCGATCCAATTCTTCCGTTTCAGCCACACATGGATGATGAGGGTGAAGAGAAGAATCATGAGCCAGGCGAATCCATATCCAAGCGGCCATTCCAGTTCAGGCATGTTTTTAAAGTTCATTCCCCAAACCGCACCGAATGCAACGACGGGAGTCGTCAGCGCGGTGAAGACGGTTAGCGCCTTCATGATTTCGTTCCCTCGGAAGTTTGACAGGGTGGAGGCGAGGTCTGTCATCGCAATCACGTCTTCTTGATAATGATTGATGAGTGTCAGCAATCGACTGACTCGATAATCGGCAAGCTGATACGACTTCAACTGCTGTAAATCGATCGTTAAAAAAGCCTCTCGTCCCGCCATGACAAGCTCCTTATATGGGGTGACCGTATCGGACCACCGTTCGATCTCACTTCGAAGACCAAAAATCTCATTCATGAACGTAGCGGGAACTTGTCCCGTCATTTCACGCTGAGCGGCCATCAATCGTTCTTCAAATTCATCGATGCCATGAAAGTAGTTGTTCATCCGTTCGGCAAGCAACTCATAAAACGCCTCGATCGGAGAATCACATTGTTTGGCGAGAACGGACTCATGGTGCAAATCATCAAAGCCGATTGTCCACAAAAAATCAGGTCCAATGAAGTAGTGTCCAATTTTTTGTGGCTCCCGTTCTAACTGTTCATAGTCGAGCGTGAGTGAACCATACATATATCCATTCTCGACGACAATCTTCGTCACATTCGAGGTCGTCAATTGTTCAAGCCAATACGTATAGGCTCGAGCATATTGCTGATCAACATGCACATAATCTTCCGGTCGTGTATACCAATCCCATTCCATCATCCATACCTCCAATTCACTATATTGATAGTATTCCCAAATTGTCAGGAATGTTGGCATCTGTCGCAAACTTTCGTTAAGATGAAAGTACTGAACAAGAGAGAGGTGCTTTCATTGACGACAAAAATCGGTCAGCTCAAAGTGGGCGACACGCTAGACCAATATGTCATGATCAAACAATCGTATAAGGGACTTGCCGGGAACGGAAAACCTTATTTAACATTAATCCTTTGCGACGAGAGTGGTGAAATCGAAACGAAATTATGGGATAGTGCCGATACTGAGAAGTATGCGACGAAAAAAATCGTCCATGCGGCCGGTGAAGTGATGGACTATCGCGGGCGCACCCAGTTGAAACTAAAACAAATTTCGATCATCGAGCAGGAAATAGACATCGCACCGTACGTCCGATCGGCTCCGATTCCGAAGTCAGAGCTCGAGACGACGATTCGTGGATTCATCACGTCACTTCAACACGATGAGATTCGCCGTCTTGTCGAGGAAGTCGTCAATCGTCATGAAGAGGCATACTTCACGTATCCGGCTGCCGTTCGACATCATCACGCGGTCTATTCAGGACTGGCATTTCATGTGATGTCGATGTTGAAGCTCGCGGATACGATGTGTGAACTGTATCCATCCTTGAATCGTGATCTTTTGATTGCGGGTGTGATTTTGCATGATTTGGCGAAAGTCATCGAATTGTCTGATGCGATTACGCCAGAATACACACTCGAAGGAAAATTACTCGGTCATTTGTCACTCATGGCATCGGAGCTTGAAGTCGTGTCACGGGAACTGGGTACGGACCGTGAAGTGACGACACTGTTGCAACATCTCGTCTTAAGCCATCACGGGAAGCCGGAATGGGGCTCTGCGAATACGCCACAGTTGCCTGAAGCGGAGATGTTATTCTTTATTGATAACATTGATGCGCGCATGAATATGTTTGAGAAAGCGTATGAAGGGGTCGAGCCGGGGACATTCACGGAGCGTGTCATGGCACTCGATAACCGTGCCTTCTATCGCCCGAATCTATAATAGATGATCAACGAAAAAGGGGTACTCCATTGCTGGAGTGCCCCTTTGTGATTACTGTTCAGTTGATTCGGCTGCAGGTTCTTCTGAAGACTCGTCTGCGTTTTTAATCGCTTCTTTAACAGCGTCAAATTGTTGTTCTGCTTTTGCATCTTTTACGTCAACGTTGTATTTTTCAATCAACTCAGCGTAAATTTTGTTCGCATCGACAGAAGCTGATTTTTCAGCTGCCAATTCTTCACGAATGCGATCTTTCTCGTCTTCGAGTTTCAAGTCTTTCTCTTTACGGTCTGTCACTTTGATGACATGGAAACCGAACTGAGATTGAACCGGTTCAGAGATTTTACCAACGACATCTTCTTTGAATGCGTACTCTTCGAATTCAGGTACCATCTTACCAGCAGAGAAGAAACCGAGTTCTCCACCTTGTTCTCCTGAACCAGCATCCGTTGATTTTTCTTTCGCAAGTTCAGCGAAGTCTGCACCGTCATTCAACTCTTTGATGATGTCTTGTGCCTCTTCTTCAGTTTCAACGAGGATGTGGCTAGCTTCCACTTCCACGTTCTCTTTTGCGAATTGTGCTTCGATTTCTTCATCGGTCACATCGACAAGTTTCGATTTCGCAGCGTCAACGAGCATTTGTCCGCGAAGCGCTTCTTTAAACTCTTCCGTACCGCTCATACCGGCTTGTTGAATCGCTTGTTCGAACTCTTCTTCTGAGTTGAACTGTTCTTCTGTCTTGCTGAACTCTTCGTCTACTTTTTCTTGGTCGACTTGGTCACCGTATTCTTTTTCAAGAAGTGCATTCATCGTCTCTTGGAATGCGAGTTGTGGCACCATGCGATCATAGCTCATATCCGCGATTTCACCGCGTGTGATTTCGCCGCCTTTATATGTGACGACTGCTGAATTATCTGACTCTCCGCCGCCTGCGTTCGTTGCCGCATACGTACCGCCAGCACCGATGATGAGTGCGATTGCAGATGCACCCACGAGTGCGCCAGTTGAGAATTTTTTATCTTGCTTTTTTGGTTCGTTCGTCATTCCGTTTGACATGTATTCCACCCCTAATAATTCTTTAAAGTTTCTAAGTCCGACTATATCACATTTTCCTAATCATGACAGCTGTTCTCTTGTCTGTACAGTATCATAGCACACAATCCTGTCGTATAATGATGAAATAGAATGTGAAATGATGGGGTGAGGGAAGTGTCACTAGAGGAGAAGGTCGAGCATTTAGCCTATCAGATGAAGATCTTACTCGAGATTGTCGATTGGACAGACCGTCCGTTCGAATATGAAGTGATTCGAGCGAATTTGACGAAACAAGAAGTCGAGTCATTTTATCAATTGCTTGAGGAGATTCGGGCGCAGCAAAACGAGCAATTGCGCTACGGATATACGTCCATAGAACCATTGCTCGTCCATTTTGCAGGTATGTTAGATGTGAGACTTGACGTCAAAACGATTCTTGAGGCATGCGTCCGACAAGGAATCGCATTAGACGTCACAGAACCACTTTATCGGCAGGTCAGGCTTCTTGACTGAGTTCATCCTCATCAGGGCGTCTGCCTGCCTCTTCTGTGATCATTTTTGACGTTTCCGCAAAGATATCCATAAAGTTATCCCCATACAAGCGACGTACGATAGCCGTCATATCTGTTAAGTCAGGGAACTTTCCATATAGTTCTTGAAGCGGAAGGGAAGCGTGGAATACGCCGTTTCCTTCTGGGTCGAATGCGTGAATCGTTTCGAGTAATAACGATTCGCCTTCAGGTGTCAATTGAACGTACGTGTTTCGTTTGTCCGTCTCTTTTTTAGAAAACGTAAGTAATCCACGATCTTCTAACTTCTTCGAGAAGTTGAAAGCAGTCGAGACGTGCATGACGCCATATTTCGCAATTTCTGAAATCGATGCACCGCCTAAAGCGTGGGCAATCCATAAGATGTGATGTTCATTGATATTTAAGTCGAACGGTTTGATCCAGTTTTGCCAGTCTTTTTCGACGGTTTTCCACAAAGCCTTACTCAATTGAATGATTTTGTGGCTATAGAGCATGGCCTCAGGGCCAGTGAATTCTTTTTCGTGTTCCATCTCGATCCATCCTTTCCGGATAAAAAGTCAAATGTAATCGACGGACGATGACCTCAAACACTCACTGTGTTTGATTGACGGTTTTGTCAGTCATAGCAGACTGTACGTTCGAGAGTTCCTGAAGGTTCCCTTGGATGCGCTCGACTGAAGGCTGAATGTCTTGTTGATAGCGTTCGACTTCGGCTTTCACTTGGTCAGTCAATTCTTTTCCTTGCAGTTTTCCTGCGGCGGCAACCTGCGATGCATGTTTCGCCACATTCCCAAATTGTTCTTTTAGCGTAGTGATTGTAGATGCTCGATGTTGTTGAGCAGCGGCATCATTTGCAGTTCCTCGCGCCAGTTTCTTCACCGTGGCGACTCCTAAAAATGCTAAAACAAAGCCGAAAGCAATCCAATCTCGACGTTGGCGACTCGACAATTCATTCCCCTCCTCAAGCTCGGATAATCAGAATTACATTCTTTTCATATTATTTTACCAAAAAAGAGTGATTAAAAACCTATATCGCAAATAAAATTTTTCAGAACATTCATTTTTGACCGAAAAATCATTTTATTTTAAAATACAGGTAAAGGAAGGTGATCCTCAGTGGAGAAAGCGAAGCGTTGGGTAGATGACATGCTTGACCTGTATCTCGCTGCGAAACGACTGGGAGATGACACTTGGGCCGAATCCATTATGAATACACTAGAGGCGGGATACGAGGCGTCGAAGCAAACGGAACAGGCACGTGAAGAATCGATGCGAGAAAAGCGGATGTTTGAAATAGATGCCCGTCTAACAGAATTACGAAAAGAATTTGAACAAGCGACATCTGTCAAGACGCGTCAACAGTTATATGAAGTGGCAATCAAGCTTCAGGTCGAGCGGGCGCAACTAGAAGAGGAACGAAAACGCCATCGTGACTCAATCAATCAATCATAAAAGAGACCCGTCGATGACGGGTCTCTTTCTGTTTATACGTGGGCATGAATATTTGATGCAAGGGTAGTGAGTTCTTCTGACGTGAAAGCGTCGTTTTGTGTAATCCACTTCGCACCGAATCCATCTTCGTGTCCAAAGCGCGGAATTAAATGGATATGGAAGTGATACACCGTTTGTCCGGCAACTTCCTCGGCATTCGATAAGACGTTCATTCCGATGGCACCCGTTTCACGTTGAATCGCTTTGGCGATGGTAGGGACGCGTTTGAAGACGTCTGCTGCCACGTCTTCTGGCAATTCATATACGTTTTTCGCATGATGTTTCGGGATGACGAGCGTATGTCCTTTCGTCACTTGAGAGAGGTCGAGGAAAGCGACGACCGCTTCGTCTTCATATACCCGATAAGATGGGATTTCTTGTTTCGCGATTTTACAAAAGATACAGGTCGGATCTGTGTGCATCTTCATTCCTCCATTCTTAAATGTCGTTTCTGTTCCATCATAACACGGAAGTTCGGGCGCAAGAACGATAGGAAGCGAGATGGATTCCCTCTATAATAGAAGATAAGTGAGAGCAAAGGAGGTGAGCACATGCCATATACGAGAAGTAGAAAAAAAGAACGGAGTCCGAAAGTCTTTCTGTTGATATCTAGTTTAACGATTTTAGTTGGAGCCATTGTTTTCTATATATATGCATACAAGCCGGCGGCAGAACAAGATAAAATTCACGTCGCGTTCAAAGAGGCCTTATTAGAAGAAGACCGTACCTTTTTTGAAGAAAAAGTCGAATATCTTGGAGAACCTTTATCGCGAGCGGAGGCTCTGCGATTCATGGGGTGGTTGAACGCTGAAAAGTCCATTCGAGGAGAGGCCATCGCAGAAGTTGCGAAAGACCGGGCCGACCGAACATCGGGAATGGAGGCGGACGGATTATTTCGTTTGATCGATACGGGGGAAGGGCGATATGGCTTTTCTGACTATCGGATTGAACTACTCCCACAACAAATTGATGTGACCTCGGACGTCCCATTGACGAATATTTGGATTGATGGGCAACAGGTAGGACGGATTGATGAAGCCGATGATACGTTATCGTTTGAACAGATGCCGGGACAATATGATGTCAAAGCGGTAGCGGTGACAAATGGAGAGACGGTCACGGAAACCGAAACGATTCAATTGATATCTTCTAAATCCATTGAGTATGCGCTTATGCCTGAATCGAACGAAGCCATTGCCGGACAATTTAATTTGAAGCGGGCTGAGTTGATTGAAATTGAAGTGGAGGCGCAAACGGGTCATTCACTCGAAACGGTCGATTCGTTAATTGGACAGTCGAGTCAGCAGGTTCAAGAAACGCTTGGTGAATCAGCTGGAAAGCGTGAAGGAAAATGGGACTATGAGCGATTGACTGTCACGTTTAAAGATGAGGAAGTGGAATCGATTCAGGTCGACCTCGATAAACGACCGGATGATTTGATTGCCCTCCTCGGTGAACCGAAAACGAAATCGGAACACGCGCTCGGAACAGAGTGGGATTACGGTCAATCGTTCTTCGAATCATTCTTTACGTTCTTTGGTCTTGAAACCGAAAAACAGTTTATCGAAAAGAACGACACGATGTATTTATTGATCCAATGAAAAAAGAGGGACATTCCGTAATGGAAGCCCCTCCGATACATAATCTTATTTTTTACGCATTGATTTCATAACGAATGATACAATCAAGATCAAAATAATCGCACCGATTAGAGCCGGGATAATCGCGATATCCGCAACGATTGGTCCGAAGTCACCAAAGATAAGTCCACCCAACCATGCACCGATAATCCCCGCGATGATGTTACCAATGATTCCACCTGGTACGTCCTTACCTAAAATCAATCCTGCTAACCAACCGATGATACCCCCGATAATCAAATAAAGAATAAACCCCATAAATCATTCTCCTTCCTCTGTTTTCCCATTGTTCTTTACAACGATTTTGTGGAACAATGGAAGTATTGATGTTTTATTTTAAAATGCCTTACAGTTCAGATTATTCCCATGTGACAACATTTAAAACATATACCACGAAAAAAAGATGAAAATGAAAGGTGTGGTTTTCATGCTGCACGTCGATCGATTGAACGGCGGATATTTCGGTAAACAAGTTTTGCATGACATTTCGTTTGAAGTAAAAAAAGGGGAACTCGTCGGGTTGATAGGGCTAAACGGAGCTGGAAAGTCGACGACAATCAAACACATTTTAGGATTATTGTCACCCCTCTCCGGAAAAATCGAAATTGATGGCGAAACATTAGATTCTTCCGAAAAGAATTATCGTAAGAAAGTGAGTTACATACCGGAGACACCGATTTTGTATGAAACGTTAACGTTGCAAGAACATATTGAATTGATGGGGAAGGCGTACGATGTGAATCCAGACGAGTTGGCTGCGCGCACGAAACGTTTGGCGAAAGTAATGCGGATGGAAAAGCAACTCGCCTGGTTCCCTTCCGTCTTTTCAAAAGGGATGCGTCAAAAAGCGATGATCTTGTGTGCGCTCGTGACGAAAACGCCGCTCTTGATTGTTGATGAACCATTTGTTGGTCTAGACCCACTAGCCATTCGTCAGTTGCTTCAATTATTTGATGAATATAAACAAGATTGCGCGATTTTAATGTCCACCCATATCCTTGAGACGGCGGAGCGGCACTGCGACCGATTCGTCTTCCTTCATCAAGGAGTCGTCATCGCGAGCGGAACAGCGGCCGAGTTGCGCAACGTGTATCGATTGTCGCCTGATGCGACACTTGATGATATATATGTAGAAGCAATCGCTTCGGAGGAACGGTCGTCATGAATCGATTTACAGCAAGGTTCGGAACCTGGATGGAAGAGGTCGTCAAGTACAGCCGCTACGTTGCGAACGGGGGACTGTTGTTCACGCTCTATTTCACCTTGATTTACGGGGCGTTCGTCTACAATAACTTCTTAGAACGAATCGATGGGACATTCCCAGGAACGTGGATTGCCGCGGGGGTCCTATTGCTCATGCCACTCGGTCATCGCCCGCGAACGTTCATTCAAGAGGCGGATCAAGTATTTTTGCTTCCGGAGTTAGGGGATATTCGTTCTTATATGGTGGGGGTACGTTTATTTAATCTCGTGTTTGCTGCATTGCGTGGATTGCTCGTCCTTCTCGTTTTACTACCGCTCCTCGTACGGACAGAGAGTTATACGAGTATCGAAGTGTTATCCGTCGTCGTGACGATGGTCATGTTGTCAGCTGCAGGTCGTTTGGCAAAAGTGGAAGGCGTACGTGAATGGACAATCCTACCGTTTGCGCTCGTGAGCGGCGCTTGTCTTTTAATGGATTGGACAGCGTGGGCATGGGTGCCCGCGTTCATGCCGTTCATTTTCTTACATGTGAAACGAAACGAGCGCATCCCACTCTTACACTGGTTGGTGCTTGAGGAGAAGAGTCGGGCTCAGTTTGAACGAGTGATCAGCTGGTTCGTCGATTTGCCGACCTTGAAAGAAGAGGTTCGAGAGCGCCGGGTGTTGACGCGGCTTCTAGAAAATCGGGTCCTACGGCGCGTAGATGCATCGCGTTACGTGTACGGACTTCGCATTCTCCGTTCGAACGACTCACTTGATTTGATTCTTCGCTTGACAGTGGTGGCGCTCATTGTCATGTGGATGTCGGGAGGATGGTACGTCGGATTGGTCACGCCGCTCTTCGTAGGCTTGACCGCGTTGCAGCTCGTTCCGTTATTTAAACGGTTAGAGGCGGTTTCCATCGTTTCCTGGCTTCCAATCACACGCGATGAGCGAATCGCAGGGTATTCGTGGTGGGCGATGCGACTGCTCGTCATCCAGTCCGTCGTTCTTGCGATTGCATCCATCGCTTTTGGTGCCACATGGGATGCGGCGGTCGGATTGGTCTTGTCTGTCATGGTCACACGCTATTACTTGAATCGATTGAAATAAAAAGAAGGACATCCCGCACAGGATGTCCTTCTCACGTGAGTAGATTATTTTTTAGGTGACATGACCGATACGCTCGAACCGAGAATCTTCGGGAGGCGTCCTGGTTTCTCAGTCGTTTCTTCGACTTCACCGTATGCCGATACACCATGTTCTGCGATGTCGAGGCCGACATCTTCTTGTTCTTCTGTGACACGGAGTCCGATTGTGACATCGAGAAGTTTCAAGAAGGCGTAACTTCCACCGCCGGCGATGACCATCGCGATCAACACACCGAGTGTCTGTACACCGAGCTGTGTCAATCCGCCACCGTAGAAGAGTCCGGCAGAACCGATCCCTGTGATCTCAACGAGTCGAGGCGATGCGAAGAAGCCGAGTGCGAGTGTTCCGATGATTCCAGCGACTCCGTGTACGGAGAAGGCGCAGAGCGGGTCATCCACATACTTCGCCATCAAGATGCTCGTTCCATATGTTGCAACCGATGCGAGTGCCCCGATGACGACGGCTGCCCACGGTTCGACGAACGCACATGCTGCCGTGATGGCGACGAGCGCCCCGAGTACTCCGTTGACGATTGTCGGGATATCTGCCGTCTTCCGATGGAGCATGACGATGGTCAGAGCACCGAGCGCACCAGCTGCTGTGGCGAGCATCGTTGTCAATGCGACGTAACCGAAGAATCCGTCAGCGACCGACATTGTCGAACCGGCGTTAAAGCCGAACCAGCAAAGCCAAAGGACGAGACCGCCCACGACTGTTAACACATGGTTATGACCAGCGAGTGATTCCGTTTTACGACGTGGTTTCAAAATGATTGTTGCCATGAGAGCCGCCATCCCACCTTGAAGGTGAACGACCGCCGAACCTGCGAAGTCTTGCATCCCCATTGATCCGAGCATTCCACCAGCCCATACTGAGCGAGCGACGATTGGATAGAGGATGGCAACGAAGAAGATACCGAACAGAACGTAGGCAGAAAGCTTAGCCCGTTCTGCAAATCCACCCCACGCGATGGCGAGAGAAACTGCAACGAATGATAACTGGAATAAGAACTTGATGTCGATTGAGACGTTCGCCCAGTCGAGGCTTGTGAACGATCCGCTTAAGAAGAATCCTTCTGTCCCAAACCAAGTTGTCCCGTCACCGAACGAGAGGCCGAACCCGACCGCCCAAAAAGCGAGTGCCGCCACAGAGAGGCTGATAATTTGTTTGACCGCGACGTGACCGGCGTTCTTCGCCCGAAGCGTCCCTGTCTCGAGTAATCCGAAACCTAATTGCATCGTCAATACGAGCAATGCAGCGATGAGTACATACAGCGTGTCCATATAATAGAGAATGTCTTCCATGTTCATGCCCTCCTTTTTCTTAGGTGCTTTCCAAAAGTTGACTTCAGTGTAAAACGAAAAATTCATGCTGGATTGCATTTTGTCAGATTATCTGACATAGTTTTTTTATTAAGGAGGCGAGGCTGAATGGACTATAAATCGAAGAAAGTAATCGGGATGGGTGTCGTGACTGAGTTGACGGGACTTTCAGAGCGTCAAATTCGGTATTATGAAGAAAAAGGTCTCGTCTTTCCGGAACGTACAAAAGGTGGTTCACGTAAATATTCTTTCCATGACGTGGAACGTTTAGTCGAAGTGGCGACCAAACTAGAAGATGGATGGCGAATTCAAGATATTAAAGAACGAGAACGACGATTGTCGGCGAAACAGCGGGATGATTTGATTCGGGGTCAGTTGAATTCAGCCTTCCGAACATTTCCGACAAAAAAATGACACAAAGAAAACACAATGAAAATGCTTCACATTAGCATAATTCTAATTAATTTCTGTATAATGTTTTTGAGTTCACAAACACGAGAATAAAGAGTGTAGGAGAAATTTAGAGGGGAATGACGCGACGTATGAACGATACTATTTTAAAAGCGTTTAAAGGAGAGGCGACAGACTATGTACCTGTGTGGTATATGCGCCAAGCCGGACGCTACCAACCGGAATATCGAGAGATTAAAAAGACGAGGTCACTATTCGAGATCACGCATGATCCTGAACTTTGTGCATATGTGACGGAGCTTCCGGTGAAACAACTCGGAGTCGACGCGGCCATTCTATATAAAGACATTATGACGCCACTTCCGTCGATGGGGGTCGATGTCGAGATCAAGAGCGGGATTGGACCGGTCATCGACAATCCATATCGAACGATGGAAGATGTGGAACGTTTGAAACCGTTAAACCCGGAAGATATCTCATACGTCTTTGACACGATTCGTCTACTACGGGAACGACTAGAAGTTCCGCTTATCGGCTTCTCAGGCGCACCGTTCACATTGGCGAGCTATATGATCGAAGGGGGACCGTCGCGGAACTACCATCGTACGAAAGCACTCATGTATGCAGAACCGGATGTATGGAATGCATTGATGGAAAAACTCGGCGACATGGTCATCACGTATGCGAAGGCGCAAGCGGATGCCGGCATTCAAGCGTTCCAATTGTTTGATTCGTGGGTCGGGACGCTCAGCCGCAAAGATTATGCACGTTACATCAAACCGACGACGGAGCGTATCTTTAAAGAACTACGTTCACTCGACATTCCACTCATCATGCATGGTGTCGGAGCGAGCCATCAAATCGAAGAATGGCACGACCTTCCACTTGATGTGGTCGGGCTTGACTGGCGCCTGTCGGTACAGGAAGCACGGGACCGTGGTATTACAAAGGCGGTTCAAGGAAATTTAGACCCGTCGTTCTTGTTAGCTCCATGGCCGGTCATCGAAGAGAAGGTTAAGGAAATTTTAGATGAAGGAATGAAACAGCCAGGATACGTCTTCAACTTGGGACATGGGGTGTTCCCTGAAGTCGACCCGGCCGTACTCGTCAAATTGACGGCATTCATTCACGACTACTCACGCGAAAAAATGGGAGGCAACGAATCATGAAAACAGTCGGACTACTTGTCATGGCGTACGGCACACCGTACAAACCAGAAGATATCGAGCGGTATTACACGCACATTCGCTACGGACGCAAACCGTCACCGGAAGCACTCCAAGATTTGACGGAACGTTACGAAGCGATTGGTGGTGTATCTCCACTCGCAAAAATCACAATCGATCAAGCGGAGACGCTTCGTGACATCTTGAACGAGCGTCATGTAGGTGAAATCGAGTTCAAACTGTATATCGGATTGAAGCATATCGAACCGTTCGTAGAAGACGCGGTCGCGCAAATGGCGAACGACGGCATCAAAGAGGCGGTATCGGTTGTCTTAGCACCTCATTACTCGTCATATAGCGTCAAATCATACAACGGACGTGCTCATGAAGAAGCAGCGAAGTATGGCATCGACATTCGTTCGGTAGAGTCGTGGTATGATGAGCCGAAGTTTATCAAATGGTGGGCGAATGCGATTAACGATACGTATGCGTCATTGCCTGTACCGGCTGAAAAGACATGTCTCATCGTTTCAGCGCATAGTCTTCCTGAGAAAATCTTGGCTGGTGGCGACCCGTATCCGGATCAGTTGAAAGAAACAGCTGATAAAATTGCCATTGAGACAGGCGTCCCGCATTATGAGATTGGTTGGCAGTCAGAAGGAAACACGCCGGACCCATGGATTGGACCAGATGTCCAAGATTTGACGGCTGAACTTTATGAAAAGCATGGCTACGAGGCGTTCGTCTATACGCCGGTCGGCTTTGTTGCAGACCATCTCGAAGTATTGTTCGATAACGACGTCGAGTGTAAAGTTGTCTGTGACCGCCTCGGTGTTCACTACGCACGTCCGGCTATGCCAAATGCAGAGCGAAGCTTCATCGAAGCCATCGCGGATCGAATGGAAAGCGTGATTGTGCATCATGCGTAAATTCACGATTGTCGGTGGTGGGATCACAGGTCTCACCGCCGCTTTTTATGCAGAGCGTTATTTGCCGGAAGACGTGACCATCACGTTGCTCGAGGCGACGGATCGCCTCGGAGGAAAGATTGATACGTATGAAACGGGCGAGTTTGCGGTGGAACGTGGTCCGGACTCGTATGTCTTTCGTAAGACTGCGATGACGGAATTGATTGAAGACGTCGGTTTAGGCGATGAACTCGTTCGCAATGGAGTCGGTCAAGCTTACGTTCTTCATCATGACGGGCTCCACCCGATTCCGAAACAGACGGTGATGGGCATCCCGCTCGACGTCAATGCGTTTCGTGAGACGACGTTGCTTTCGGAAGAAGAGCACGAGGACTTGAAGCAGATGTTGCTGTCCCCTCCAGATGTAAAAGCGCCAGACTCGGACGTCTCACTCGGCCTCTACCTTCGTGAGCGTGTCGGGGACCCAATCGTCGACCGATTGATTGAACCGTTACTCTCTGGTATCTATGCTGGAGACATCGATCAAATGAGTGCGATGTCGACATTCCCGCAGTTCATCGAGGGAGAAAAGAAATACGGCAACTTGTATGAAGGGATGCGACACTTACGACCGGAACAACGAGTCGCAGAAGTCGGGGCAAAGAAGGTCGGTCAGTTCGCTTCGTTGAAACGTGGACTCAAGTCACTGACAGACCGCTTGGCAGAACGGTTGGAACGTACTGAAATCGTATTAAACTGTTCCGTCGAACAAGTATCCGAACGTGAGGACGGGTACCGCCTCTTCACGAATCGCGGAGATATCGACACGGACCATCTCGTGTTGACGGTCCCACCGCGCCTCATTCGTCAGTTCCTCCCGAAAGTCGACAGTGACTTTTTGGCGGACATGAAGCCACATGCGACGGCCACATGCTCGCTTGTCTTCAAAGAAGCGGATATTGAGCTTCCTTTCGTCGGGACAGGGTTCGTGACGAGTCAAGAAGCGGATGTGACAATCACGGCATGTACGTTCATCGACCAGAAATGGCCACATGCGGTGCCGGAAGGATATCACGTCCTTCGTGTCTTTTTAGGTCGTCCGGGGGCAGATGATATTGTCGAAGCATCCGATGAAGAAATCATCGAGACGGCATTACACGATCTCCGTGGCCTGATGCGCATTCATCGTGAACCGATTCAAACCGTCGTCAGTCGACTCCGTGATGGACTGCCTCCTTATGCGGTCTTTCATGCGGACCGTGTCAAAGCACTCCGAGCCGAGATGAGCCGGGTATATCCAGGCGTCATTCTCGCAGGAATCGCCTATGACGGAATTGGGATGCCGGACTGTGTGAAGAGTATTCGGGAACAAGTGAAGGCATTGCGTGAAAAAAATTGAGATTTGATGAAGGGAGGGTTCGGATTGTTCCGCAACCCTCTCTTTTTGTTATAGTTAGAAGCGAAAGAGAAAAAGGAGTGATGGAAGATGGCAACGTATAAACTTTTTGTATCAGACATGGACGGTACGATTTTGCACAACCACACCAAAATCGCGGATGAGACAGCGGAGATCGTTCGTGAAGCAGAGGCGGCAGGAATTCGCTTTGCGATTGCGACGGGGCGCAACTATGTGAATGCGAAACAGATTTTAGACGAGGTCGGACTCTCTTGCCCAATCGTATCGTCGAATGGGGGACGCGTGCTCGACACGTCGGGAGAAGTCCTTCACGAAATCGATTTGACGATTGATGAGGCGCTTCAAGTCATCAATGTTCTTCATCAAGATGACAAGTATGCGGACGTCTTTTATGAAATGTACACAGAAGCGGGACCCGTAGCGAGCCGTGGTGACTTGATTGAAGCGTCGATGAAAAACTTGAAAGCGAATGGTGACGACCGCTCGCTCGAGATGTACGAATTCTTTAAGAATCGCTATTACGTCAACGAAGACGTCAAAATTGTTGATGACATTGAGAACTTTATCCGACAAGAAGCGGGACGTGTCTACAAGTTCATCGCTTTCTCGAGCCACCTTGAGAAAATGAACGGACTTTGGAAAGAAATCGAAGACCAAGTCGAAGGGGTGTATGTCACATCTTCAGGCAATGACAACATCGAAGTGATGGCACACGGTGCAGATAAAGGGAACGGTGTGACAAAACTTGCCGAACATTATGGTATCGATTTATCTGAAGTCGTCGTCATCGGGGATAACTTGAATGACGTGCCGATGTTCAAAGTGGCCGGAAAAGGAATTGCAATGGGCAATAGCCACGAAGACTTGATTGCCATCAGTGACCATGTCACCGAGCGTCATGATGAGTATGGTGTGGCGAACGCATTGAAGCGCGTGATGACAGGTGAGTGGAAGTAAAAGATTTGTCGAGAACTCGTCTCGTTTCGTATAATACGAGTAACGAACATCCGACTAGGAGGAAATAAACTGTGAAATTTATTTATAATCCGGATATCCGCGACCCGAAAATCAACTTGGCGGTTGAAGAGTATATCCTTAAACATCTGAACGTCGATCATGAAGATTACTTCCTGTTCTATATTAACGGTCCATCCATCATCATTGGGAAAAACCAAAACACATCAGAAGAAGTCAACTTGAAGTACATCGAAGAGAATGGCATCGATGTCGTTCGACGTCTCTCAGGTGGTGGTGCTGTCTATCACGATGAAGGAAACTTGAACTTTAGTTTCATCACAAAAGACGATGGCAACTCGTTCAATAACTATAAGAAGTTCACACAACCAATCGTGGATGCGCTTCGTAACCTCGGTGTCGAGGCAGAGCTGACAGGTCGTAACGACATTCAGGTCGGAGAACGCAAAATCAGTGGGAACGCACAATTCACGACGCGTGGACGCATGTTCAGCCACGGGACGCTCATGTTCAACTCGAACATTGAAGAGGTCGTGAACTCACTTAACGTCTCGGAAGAGAAAATGCGTTCAAAAGGAATCAAGTCCGTTCGTAGCCGTGTGGCGAACATCACTGAATTTTTAGAGCGTGAAATGGAGATGGAACATTTCGTCGAAGCGCTTCTCCATTCGATTTATGATGGAGAACAACCGGAACGCTATGTGCTTCGTGACGAGGATTGGGAAATCGTCCATGATATCTCGAAAGAACGCTATGCGAACTGGGACTGGAACTTTGGGAAGTCGCCGAAGTTCGACGTCGAGTCGAAACGTCGTTTCCCAATCGGGACGATTGATGTCCGCTTGAACGTCAACAAAGGGACAATCACAGAAGCGAAGATTTACGGTGACTTCTTCGGTGTCGGTGACATCGAAGATGTCGAGCAAGCGCTCGTTGGGACGCGTTTCGAACGTGCGGCCATCCGTGAGCAATTGATGCAACTCGATTTGAAACATTACTTCGGAAATGTCGAGCTCGAGGAATTAGTCGATTTGATTAGCTAATGGCAAAAAGGTGTTTTGGGAATGTATTTCCGAAACACCTTTTTGATGTGATTCAATAAAAGTTAGTTTAGCTCTGCTTTAAGAATATCTAAGCTTCTCTCATAAAAATCTATATTTGTTTCAAGTCCTCTACGATTACACCACCCGATACTGTTGAATGCATCAGTAAATCGATAAAACGGAAGTACGCGCTCGAGATCAATCAATGGTCGAATACTTGAGTAACCTTCTTTGTAGGCTTCATACAACTGTAAGTCATGACTCAGATAGTCCCGATAAATCTTAGTGAAATCGACTTCTGTTGAACCAAAACGAACTGTTTCAAAATCAATCACACTTGAGACTTCAGATGATGTGACGAGGATATTGCCTGGTCTAAAATCCATATGTATAAAACTAGGCCCATCAGGTTCTGGAAGTTGTAGTCTCATCTTTTCAAAAGTATGAATGGCTTTGTTATATAATGCTTCTTCTAACAAAGGCTTTGCATCAGTCGCAAAATTATAAAATTGACGAATTAAAAACTGTGGCCACTCCAGATAAACATTTTCGATATAGGTGCTCTTTTGATTAGTTTGTGGTTCAATAGAATGCATCTTCGCGTGTACTCGTCCCACCTGAAAAGCGATTCTGGCCGATGAATTTACAGAAAGTTGTATACCGGTTGATTCTCTTAACAGCAGGGCACCGGTCGAATGTTCATCACCGGTCCAATAGTTCAATAATTTCGGAGTCGAGATATGGTTTTCTAACAGTCGGTATGCTTCGAGTTCACGAAATAATTTCACTTTAGAGAATGGGATTTTGATATATACAACCTCACCATTGGCTTGTACACATCGATACACGGTTGAACTAAATGAATTTTCAACAGGATCGACATGTTGAATATCCAATTTAAAAATATGAATAAGCTTTTCAAGCAATGTTCTTCCCCCCAATACAGATCTGACTATAACAAACTACTGAAAAGTATAGCATCAGATTATAGATGTTTGGCAGTTTCGTGAACGTTGATCATACGGATTGCGCCTCGATGGGAGAAGGCGTATCATAATTTGTGCAAGCGCTTTCGTGGCGGCTGATTAAAAATAGGAGGAATCACTATGTATCGAAGGCTCAGTGAATGGATGGACCCGAGTCGGATGTGGGTGACGGAACAATCAACGTTTGAACGTGCGATGATGGCGGTAGGTCTTGAGTTGGAACGAAAAGGCATGGTCAGTTCTTCATTTACGCGAGTCGTTCTCGATCAAGAAACAATCATTCCTTCTGGGGTGAGTGATGTCGCTGTACCGGTTGCGGTCATTGATGTTCCTATCTCTATAGCGAAACGAGATGGTATTTCCCTGCTTCATCTGTTGAATCCATGTGAAGTAAAAACCATCACGGGAGAAACGATTCAAGCGAAAGCGATATTATTGATTACGGCTACGAATGAATCAAAGAAACAAAGCTATCACAAACTGATTGATGATTTGCTCATGGATGATGAATCCCTTCAAGCGCTCGTACACGTGAAAAGTCGCGCCGGATTGTTCCACTTACAGGCGAATTTTTTGGAAGCGTTTTCTTATTGAAACATTTCATGTACAATAGAAGTAATTGAAAAGAGCGCGGACAACGTGCTCTTTTTTATGGCTCAAAAGTGAATCATCATTCATTTAAAGGGGGATTACCATGGCAAACTTAGTCAAGTCACTACAAGAAGTAGTGATGGCTCACCCGCAGAAAGCAGCGTATGTGTTTGGGGAAGACACGGTGAGTTACGGACAGTTTTATGGGCAAGTCAAGGCGATGGCGTCGACACTTGAGCAAAAAGGAATTGGACAAGGCGATCACGTCGCCCTCGTTCTCGGAAACAGTCCTGCGTTCCTGATTGCATATTTCGCTGTGTTGTCACGTGGAGGGGTCGTCATTCCGATCAACCCTACATACACGCCTGATGAAATGGCCTACATTCTGCTTGATGGGGATGTAAAAGGGATTGTTGGCTTATCACCGCTCGTCGCACAGGCGGAAGCGGCACTCACGAAGTTGCCTCACTTAAAACTCGTGATTTCCGTTCCATATGCCGATGTTCCGGCATTGAAGCGGGAAGGGACGATTGAATTCATCCCATTCGCAGAAGCGTTTGCCGAAACAGAAGGAACGTTCATCGAAGTCGACGAGGATGAAGTTGCCGTCATCCTCTATACGAGTGGGACGACCGGAAAACCGAAAGGGGCTCTGCTCACGCATCGAAACTTGTTCTCAAACGCACATTCAATCGGAGAGTATTTAGACATCACTCCAGAGGATAAGGCATTGGCGGCATTGCCGATGTTCCACGTCTTCTGTTTGACGGTCATCGTCAATGCACCACTCCTTCGAGGGGCGACGATTGTCATCTTACCGAAGTTCTCACCACAAGATGTGTTCGATCTAGTACCAAAGCACCGTGTGACGTTATTTGCCGGTGTGCCGACGATGTACAATTTCTTGTTACAGACGGCAATGAAAGTACCGGCCTACACGTCTGCATTGAAGCATGTTCGCGTGTTCGTCTCAGGCGGAGCAAGCTTACCAGTTCAATTGCTCGAGTCATTTGAGCAGATGTTTGAGTGCAAGATTCTTGAAGGATACGGTCTGTCGGAGGCGTCACCGGTCACCTGCTTCAACCCGCTCCATGGCGAGCGTAAAGCAGGGTCAATCGGCCCTTCCATCGTTCATGTCGAAAATAAAGTCGTCGACGAGCTTGGGGAAGAAGTCGGCGTCGGTGAAGTCGGAGAGTTGATTGTACGAGGACCGAACGTCATGAAAGGGTATTACAAATTACCGGAAGAAACGATGATGACACTTCGGGACGGATGGCTCTATACGGGCGATTTGGCTCGACGTGACGAGGATGGTTACTTCTATATCGTCGACCGGAAAAAGGATATGGTCATCGTCGGGGGATATAACGTATACCCTCGTGAGGTAGAGGAAGTATTGTATCAACATCCGGATATCGTTGAAGCTGCCGTCATCGGTGTACCGGATGCGGAGCAAGGAGAAGCGGTGAAGGCATTCGTTGTCACGAAACATGACGGTGTCACGAAAGAAGAGATCCGTGCATATACACAAACAAAGTTAGCGAAATATAAGCAGCCGACTTATATTGAGATTATCGAGGAACTTCCGCGAAACACGACTGGAAAGATTTTACGAACGGTCTTGAAGAGCGAAGCGTTTCAAAATAGTTGAGTAGAGAGGGGCGACTACGAGTCGTTCCTTTTTTATCTTTTCGTTTGACACTGTTAGGGGGTAGGGGTATATTAGTGGTGAGGTGATCAACATGGATGAATTTATGCATGACCAACCACTCGTTCCGCGTGATGATGCCGAACGGGAGGCACTCGGGAAACGTCTAAAACGAATCGAAGGACAAGTCCGAGGGATTCAAAAAATGGTCGAGAACGACCGCTATTGTGTCGATATTTTGACTCAGACGTCAGCCATTCAGGCCGCTCTGAAGCAAGTCGAGATGCAACTGTTAGAGCGTCATATGCGCAAGTGTTTGGTTCACGCAAGCGAGACGGAAAACATGGAACCTTACATTGATGAGTTGATGACGATCGTCAGCCGCATCAAAAAATAAGGAGGGATGTCATGAAAACCGTTGAGTTATCCATACAAGGAATGACCTGTGCGGCTTGTTCGGCACGAATTGAAAAAGTATTGAATAAGATGGACGGAGTGGAAGCGACGGTCAACCTTCCGCTTGAGACGGCGACCATTCGTGTCGATGAAGGCATTACAGAAGAAGAGCTGATTGCGCGGATTGAGAAAATCGGATACGGGGCCGAGCCGAAAGTAGAGATGGCGCCGCCGCATGACTTACGTCCATTACAGCGGAAGGTCATCATCTCTGCACTGTTGTCGGCCCCATTACTCCTCGTCATGTTGACGCATATCCCGGGACTCGGATTTCATGCACCATGGCTGATGAACCCATGGTGGCAATTCGCCTTAGCGACCCCCGTTCAGTTTTGGATTGGGGCGCAGTTTTATCAAGGGGCATATAAGAGCTTGAAGAGCGGTTCGGCGAACATGGACGTGCTCGTCGCGACGGGGACATCGGCCGCATACTTCTATTCCATTTTTGAAATGATTGTGCACCCGATGAATCCACATCTCTATTTTGAGACGAGTGCCGTCCTCATCACGCTCGTCTTACTTGGGAAGTGGTTAGAAGGACGAGCGAAAGAGAAGACGACCGATGCGTTGAAATCACTCTTGTCGCTTCAGGCGAAAGAAGCCATCCTGTTCGTTGATGGTGAAGAACGGTCTGTCGCTGTCGAACTCGTCAAAGTAGGAGACGTCCTCGTCGTGCGTCCGGGAGAGAAAATTCCGGTCGATGGACGGATCATTGAGGGAGAGACAGTCATCGATGAATCGATGTTGACAGGAGAATCGATTCCAGCGGAGAAGACGGTCGACGCCGAAGTCGTCGGCGGAACGATCAATCAGTCCCATCGTATTCTCATGCGTGCGGAACGAGTCGGGAAAGAGACGATGCTCGCTCAAATCGTACGTGTCGTCGAACAGGCACAAACGGATAAGGCGCCGATTCAACGTCAGGCTGACCGCATCTCGGGTGTCTTCGTGCCGATTGTCGTAGCCATCAGTGCCCTCACATTCGCGGTCTGGGCATTCCTGTTAAATGATATCGATACGGCCATTCGGGCATCGATTGCCGTACTTGTCATCGCCTGTCCGTGTGCCCTCGGTTTGGCAACTCCGACATCGATCATGGTCGGAACGGGACGAGCGGCAGAACAAGGTGTGTTGTTCAAAGGTGGGGGACAACTCGAATCACTCAATGAATCAAACATCGTTGTTTTTGATAAGACAGGGACATTGACGAACGGGACACCGGAAGTGGTGGAAACGTTCGGAGATGAAGCGATGCTCCGCCGTGCCGTCATGGCAGAACGGCAATCGACGCATCCTTTGGCAGCTGCCATCGGTCGGGAAGTCGGCGACGGTGTCGTGACGAAAGTGGAAGAGTTAGCCGGAAGAGGAGTCAAAGCGGTCGTTGATGGGAAAGAACTCATCATCGGCTCTGTTCGAATGATGGAAGAGCTCGGATACAACTTGCCAGATTGGTCGATGGGGGCGATGACCCCGGTCTACGTTGCGGATGAGAGCGGGATTGTCGCAGCGTTCGGGCTACAAGATCAATTGAAACCGAAAAGTCGTGAAGTCGTGCAAGCGCTTAGTCAAACGCGTGACGTGTACGTCTTGACGGGTGATCGGAAGGAAGTCGCCTACGCGATTGCCGACGAACTTGGCATCCCTCATCATCAAGTGATTGCCGAAGTCCTTCCGGTTGAAAAGGCGGACCAAATCGAACGCTTAAAACAATCCGGTCGCGTTGCCATGGTAGGGGACGGCATGAACGATGCCCCGGCACTTGCGGTGGCGGACGTTGGGATCGCATTCGGGAGCGGTACGGATGTCGCACTCGAGGCGGCAGATGTTACAATTGTAGGGCAAGACATTGAAGGCGTGAGTCGAGCGATGAATATGAGTCGTTTGACGATGAAGAACATTCGTCAAAACTTGTTCTGGGCCCTTGCCTATAATAGTCTTGGTATCCCGGTCGCTGCAGCAGGGTTACTTGCCCCATGGATTGCTGGAGCAGCGATGGCGTTCAGTTCGGTGTCTGTCGTCTTGAACGCATTACGATTAAAAACACAAGGAGGATCATCATCATGAAAGAAACAACGTTAACCGTAGAAGGTATGACATGTAATCATTGCAAAGCTGCCGTTGAAGGAGCATTAAATGAATTGAATGGTGTCGAATCAGCGACGGTATCGCTTCAAGAGCATCGAGTCGACGTGATCCATCAAGATTCTGTCTCACTTGAGACGATGGTGGAGGCAGTCGAGGAACAAGGATATGACGTAAAAGCATAATCATGGTAAGTCCCGAGTGAAATCGGGACTTTTTTTTGTGGTATTCAATGAATAGGATGTGTGCTATATTTAAGTTGATAATGAGAATCGGTATCAACGGGAGGCGGACATCATGGAAATGATCATGATCAGTGGAGTGTTGGCGATGATTAGTGGGGGCGCGGCATTTTTGACGCAACAGTTACGAACAAATTCAGTACGCTGAAGAAGGTGCGATTTCGTTGCCTTCTTTTTTCTTTGACTTCATTTCTTTCCCATCATTTCACGACAATTGTTTGATATGATGAGAAAAAACGTGTTGAGGTGACTTGAATGTATACAATCTACTTAGTCGACGATGAAGCAAACTTAAATAAAATGCTCGTCACGTATCTAGAACAGGAAGGATACAACGTTCGCTCATTTGCGGATGGGACATCTGCACAAGAAGCGATTCCAGATCAACCGGATTTGTGGGTGCTCGATATCATGTTGCCAGACCTGGATGGCTTTCAATTGTTGAAACAAATCAAAGCCGTCAATGCGAATACGCCGACGATTTTCATCTCGGCGCGCGATGAGGATATCGACAAAATCATCGGACTCGAGATGGGTTCGGATGACTACATCGCCAAACCGTTCCTTCCAAGGGAACTTGTCATCCGTGTCAAAAAATTGATTGATCGTGTCTACGGTTCGAAGTCGAACGAGCATATCGAATACGGAGAGTACACCATTTATCCGGATAAACGTCTGATCAAGCACGGAGATGAAGAGATCGATTTGACTTCGAAAGAATTTGATTTACTGCTACTCTTCCTTGAACATCCGGGCTCCGCGTTGTCGCGTGAGCAAATTTTAGAAGGTGTTTGGGGGAATGATTATTTCGGATCGGACCGCGTCGTCGATGACTTGGTGCGTCGTGTCCGAAAGAAATTGCATCGCCTTGAGCTCGAAACGCTTTACGGTATCGGCTACCGTCTCGTCAGACCATGATGGACGCGCTTAAACCGAAACGTCTCATGTGGAAGATTTGGGTGCTCATCTTACTCATCATCGTGACGCTTGCGCTCATGATCTTGATTACGGTCCGTTCATCCATCACCCAGTTCATCGATGAACAAGTGTATGAGACGTTACGAGATGTGGACTATTATTTAGGGAACACGAATGAGTTAGAGAACTATCCCCAAAACCCGATTGAGTATGACCGACGCCAACAGGAGTCCCGTTCGGTCAACCAATTGATCTTTCTCCCGAACGGACGGATCATCTACGGATCGGCCCCGCTTGAATTGACGAACCGCATGTATCAGGAAGCGTTAAATCAAAGTGGTCAGGTCGAGCGGTATCAGACGACAATTGATGGGGAAGACGTCTATTACATCATTCGTCAAAATGAGTACGATGGAACGATTGTGTATCAGGCCTCCTACGCTTGGGATGCCTATCGTCGTGAGTTGGTGTCGACATTATACTGGCGAATCTCGATTCTGATTGGCATCATCAGCCTCTTGTCACTGATTCCAGCTTTATTGATGTCGCGTCAACTGACGAAACCGATTGTGGAGATGGAACGGGCCGTTGAGAAGATTTCGAATCGACAGTGGGAGACCGCTTTACCATTAGATCGTCAAGATGAACTCGGTCAGTTGGCCCATTCGATTGATGCCATGCGTAAGGAATTAAAAGAGCAGGATTTGGCACAACAAGCGTTGCTTCAAAACATATCGCATGACTTAAAGACACCGATCATGGTCATTCGAGGATATGCCCAATCGATTGGGGACGGTATTTATCCGACAGGAGACTTGAAAGGTTCTGCCGAGGTCATTGATGAGGAAGCGTCTCGACTCGAAAAGAAAGTCGTCGATTTGTTGTACGTCACAAAACTTGAATATTTCAAGGGACAGGAAATGAAACTTGAACCAATTAATCTCGACAAGTTGATGGAACTGCTCGTCGCGCGCTTCAAACTTAGAGGCCAGCTCGATTGGGAAATCAATGGCGAAGGCGGCGAGATGCTTGGAGACGGGGAACAGATCCGGGTCGCATTTGAGAACGTGCTCGACAATGCACTCCGTTACGCGGAATCTTGCATTCGCATCGACCTCCACCAAGATGACGCTGGCGTTGAAATCACCATCTTTAACGACGGACCGCCAGTTGATGAGAGTCTAGACTTGTTCCACCAATTCTCTCGAGGGAAGCAAGGGAAGTTCGGACTCGGTCTGTTCATCGTGCAGCGAATTGTGACACTTCACACAGGGGAAGTGTCTCTACGAAATACAGGAGACGGAACAGCAGTGCGATTTTACTTTCCCCGACTCAAGTCGAACCAACCTTTAAATTCGAATGCTTGATTTTCAAAACCAGCCAGGAAACGGCTGGTTTTTTCATGGGAAATAGACAAAAGCCGATTTGCGAGGCGCATCGAATCCTGGTATGAATGACATGTAAGTCATTACATACGTTATGGGGGATGAAAAGATGAGCAGATTGACCAATGAAACGAGAGCTTTAATTCCTGTATTTAACGAGTTTGGCGAAGCGGAAACACTTGTGTATCAACCAGAAGGCGTCATGCGAGTAAAAGGGTCGCCAATCGACTTATTAGAACACGCGTGTCTATACTACGGGTCGAGCATTCAAGGTCGAATCGAGGCAGCGCGACACGTCCTCGGACCACATCGAAAGACACCGGTCGTCATGGATTGGCATGCGGATGCCGTCTTCTTTCCGACGATTGCCAAAGAAAGTCCAGATTGTGCGTGGATCAACTTTCAACACGTGACGGCCATCAAGAAAGACGGAAAAGAGACTCTCATTCAGTTTTTGACGGGGGAATCGGTCAAGGTTCACGTATCTGATCATACCGTGTCGAGACAAAAACAACGGTCAATCGAATTATCGTACGCTTTTCAAAAACGTTTCCATGACAGCACATTGCAACACGCTTAAGGATTGAATTCAATGACAAACCCCTCTATGATGAAGAAGAGATATCATATGTGTATTTGCACATCTTCCGAAAGCGAGGGGTTTTTATGTTTTTTGAAAAAATGATTGAGCGAGGGAAACTGGTTATCGTGTTTCTTCTCGTCGCAATCGTCGTGGGTGTGCTGACGTTCTTCCAGCTCCCTAAACGTGAGATTCCGGAAACCGGGATCAATATCGTACTCGTTCAAACACCGTATCCTGGTGCGACAGCGGAAACGGTTGAACGGAATGTTACCGGCGTGTTAGAAGAGGAACTACGTAGTTTAGAAGGAGTAGAGAACGTGACGTCGATCTCGGCTTCAGAGTTCTCGAACATCACGGTCGAATACGCGGACGGCACCGACCAGGAAGAGTTTCAGGCGAACGTTCGACAAGCGTTGTCGGATGCGACGCCTAAACTTCCTGAAAACGCGCTTGCGCCAACGGTCAATGATTCACTCGGGCAGTTACCTGTCGCATCGTATTTATTGACAGCAGACGATCGTGGATCATTTGAGGATGTTCGATCAGACATCGAACAATTAGAGTCGAAACTTTTGCGAACGGATGGCGTGACGGGAGTCACGATCAAAGGGTTACCAGAGCAGGAGTATGTCGTGTCACTTGACTCGGAAGAGCTGAGTTCACGTCAACTTGCCTTTCCTGATGTGTTAACGGCCATTAACGAAGAATACAAGACGACACCGCTCGGCCGTCAATCGACTGAAGAGGGGATTTATCAACTGGCAATCGATAACTTGACGAATGTAGACGATATGGAGCAAGTCATCGTCGGCTCATTCAATGGGGAACCGGTCTTACTGGCAGATGTCGGGACGGTCGAAGAGACAGCGAAAAGTGAAACCGATCTCGTTTCATTAGACGGAAAGCCGGCTGTTTCGATCACAGTTCCGATTGAATCAGGCTTGGATATTCCAACGATGCAAGACCGTGTCAACGAGGTAGTCGAAGATGGTCTTGGAGACTTAGACGGTTTTGAACTCGTTCCATATTATGAGCAGGCAAAAGCCGTCGATGCGATTTTCTCGTCATTGACACGCGAGTTCATTATCGCCATCATTGCCGTCATTGCCGTGACGACGATTGGTCTAACATTCTCTGGCTCGATTATCGTCAGTCTGGCAATTCCGTTGTCATTCTTGATCGCCTTGATCCCGTTACAGTTCACCGGGGTCGATTTGAACCAAATCTCGATTATCGGGGCAATCATCGCCTTAGGGATCTTGGTTGATGATGCGATTGTCGTCAATGACAACATCTTACGACGTTATCGTAACGGAGACTCGGCGATGCTTGGAGCAGTCCGAGGAACGAAAGAGGTATGGGGCTCGATTGTCACGTCGACACTCGCGGTCGTCTTTGCTTTCCTTCCGCTCACCTTGCTATCGGGCGCAAACGGTAACTTCATTCGCGCCTTGCCGACGGTTCTAGCCCTCTCTGTCTTGGCCTCGATGGTCATCAGTTTGACGCTCGTACCGATTGCGCAGTATCGTTTGAATCGTAAAGAAGTGAAAGTATCAAAACGTGAACCAGGTTGGCTCGGCGGACCGCTCAACCGACTCAGTAATTTCTACGCCGACCGCCTCTTACCGAGTGTCGCGAAGCGTCCGTGGACGTTTGGAATTGTCGGATTTGTCATCACGACGGCATTGTACGGTTTGATTTTACTCACGCCGTTTGAGTTCTTCCCAGCCGCGAACCGTCCGGAAGTCGTGACGAGTGTGACCTTCCCCGTTCAAACGGATTTGGAAGAGACAGAGACACGTCTTGAAGAAATTGAAGCGAGATTTAAAGAAGAAGAGGGTGTCGTGGAAACATCCGTCTTCGCTGGAGGCGGTCTCCCTGGTTTATTCACGGGTGGACTCGATCAGTCTGGTGAAAACACGGGGCAAGTGGTCGTTCGTGTCGACAACGAATCAATCGATGCCATCGAATTGATTGATAAGTATACGAACGTGTTGCGTGAAGACTATCCGGACGCCGAAATTTTCTTAGATACGCAACAACAAGGACCGCCGGCATCCGCACCTGTCGAATTCACGATGCGCAGCGAGACGATTGATCAACTCGTGGCTGCACGTGACCAAGTGAAGGCTGACCTTGAAGAGATTGACGGGGCCATCGTCCTCGATAATATTAAAGAACCGTTCCAAACACTCACATACGAATTAAATCGTGAGGAAATGGCACGGGCTGGCGTGACGGCAAAAACAATCAGTGACCAAATTCGTCTCGTCACAGACGGTGTTCCAATTGGTACATTCGATGACGGAGTGGAACAGCGTGACGTGAAAATCGTCATTGATGCAGAGGCGAACCGCGAAGCACTCGCCCTTGACGAGATTTTAATTCCTGTCCAAACAGAAGCAGGTCCGCCCGTTGCCCCACTTAGTACGTTCGTGACGGAAACGACAACAGAACAAATTCAGCAGATTCCTCGTGAGAATGGGGAGCGTTCGGTCACACTCCAAATCTATGCGAGCGAAGACATGGATGAAGAGACATTTAAACAAGATGTCGAGCAGGTGTTGGATGATGCGAAGTCGGGGTTAGAGGATGAAGGGATTACGTTCGACCAGTCCGGTGCGAGCGACACGCAGAACGAGTTCTTCTTAGAGCTTGCGACATTGTTCGTCGTCGTCTTATTCTTGATTTACTTGATCATCGCATTCCAGTTCAACTCACTCTCGTTGCCATTACTCGTCTTGTTCACAATCTATCTCGCGATCGCTGGAGCGGTCGTCGGATTGTTCGTGACTCAGACACCGTTCAGTTTCATGGCATCGATGGGGATGGTCTCGCTTGCGGGAATCGTCGTCCGGAACGCAGTCGTCCTGTTCGAGTTTATCGAACAACGCATTCGTGAAGGATTACCGGTCACGACCGCCGTTTACGAAGCAGGGCGCGCTCGGATTCGTCCGATTCTCTTGACGGCGCTCACGGCAGTCGTTGCCCTCTTACCAGTCGCACTTGGGGAAGACCCGCTCTTCAAACCGCTTGCGATCGGCATCGTATCGGGTATTCTATTCTCGACTGTATTGACTCTCGTTCTTGTTCCGGCGTACTACCTGATTTTGGCGAAACGTCGTCATAAGGACAAACCGTTTACAGAATGATTTAGCTTGAAGATGTGATGCCGTATGGTGTCACATCTTTTTTTGAACCATTTGTCACATGTTTTGGGTGATGTTGTATGGGTATAATTAGAAGAGAGGTTTTGAACAGTATGGGAGGGAATTGAAGATGAACGATTCATATACTTGGCTCAATCGCCGCAAAGTACGACCAGCGTACAGTGTGACCGGGAGCCGTTCGTGGTCGAGTGAACGCGTCGTTCGACCAGATCGCGCACGTGGGAAGATGGTACGTGATGTGAAACGTGTACGTCGCCCGTACGTAGACGAGTACGGCAATCGTCGTTGGACGACGGGGCGTGTGGTCGTCACGGATGCATCACGCAAGGCGCGGGCACATGGACATGGTGATACAGCCGTACAATTAGAATTCTCGACACCAACGCCATATGAACGTGTGAAAGAGATGATCCCGACGAAACGTGTTCTCGTTCCGGTCGTTGCCGGACTCGCGGTCGTCGGTGGGATTGCCGGTGTCGCCTATGCACTTCGCAAAAAGAAGCGGAATAAGAAGAACTAAAAAAATCGCCGAAATTTCGGCGATTTTTTTAGTTGAAGCGTTCAGCGAGGATGCGCTCGAGTTCACGTTGACCGAGTTCACGCATTTCTGCTTCATTCTCTTCATCGTATGCATCATCCGAGAAGCGGCCGACAAATTCAACCTTGCCGTTACCGAGTTCACGGAACACTAAGTTTTTGCGATCGTTGTAAAAGACGACACGGTATTCACGACCATTTTCATGATCGTAGTTGAAGACGCCTTTGATGTGGTCCATGTTCTTCTCTTCGGGCTGATCCTCATCATCGTCCTCATCTTCTTCTGCTTCAGCAGCTTCATTAGCTTCATCAAGCGCGTCGGCGAGGACTACCGTTTCTTCTTTTTCTTCCGTCTCTTCCTCAGATGAGACGACTTCTTTTTTTTCTTCTTCTGTCATGTGAAACGACCTCCTTTGCTTACTTTCCTATCATACCCACTTTTTATAGTTGTGACTACTCAAAATGATGCGAACAAACACGGACGACATTCGAAGATGACATGATCAACCGTTGAAATAGCTGACGCTTGATCGATTCCGGGGCATCCACGGTCTTGAGCGCCTGTTCCATACATCCAAGCCAATGGCCGGCATGTGTCTCGGAAATGGGATGCTCATGATGAATCATCGCCAAGTTTCCACCGCCACGACGTTCAGAATACAACTTTGGACCGCCGAGCAACTGTGTTAAAAATTCAAATTGGTGCTGTTTGACTCGATCTTGATCTTCCGGAAATAGTGGAAGTAAAATTGGGTCGGCATAGACGAGGTCATAAAACGCGTCAACGAGTTGTTGTACACCACGTTCGCCTCCAAATTGTTCATAGGCACTCACATACATCCCCCCTCATACGTTCAGTCTAATCGATTTCAATCGAAAAAGGGAATGATGTAGGCTGCTACTTTTTTGAATAAGGTATAGAAGAGGTTTCCCTCTACAAATGCTTAGGGATGGTTCATAATGAAGAAAAAAGGGAAGGAGTGTTCGCTAAAATGACAGTGACCTTTCACGTTGGTCGATCGGGGACGGGAAAAAGTGAACAAATGATCCATGAGGTCATTCAAGAACTGAAACAAAATCCGAGCGGACCGACGATTTATATGATTGTACCGGACCAAATGTCGTTTGAGATGGAAAAGAAAATGGCGACAGTCGATGGTTTGCATGGCTCGACGCGCATTCAAGTCCTTTCGATGCGCCGTCTCGCCTTTTTGATGATGCGGGATGCCGGCGTAGCGACAGATCAATTCTTAGACCAGACGGGGACCCATTTGTTGTTACGGAGGGTCGTCGAGATGAGCGAAGAACGATTGACCTTGTTCCGCCGTACGATGAATCAGTTCGGATTTTATGAAGAATTGAACCAATTGATCTCGATGTTGAAGCGAGGGCTTGTTGAACCGGAACATTTATTGCGGTTAAGCGAACAGGCGCAGCACCGTGCTCTGAAGCTACAGGACCTTTCCATCATCTATGAAGGATTTTTAAAGATGACGGAAGGCAAGTCACTCCATACAGAAGACTATTTCAACGTCATGTTGCAAATCATTCCGGAGACAGATTTGACGGATGTACGTGTCTATGTGGACGGATTCAACGAGTTTTCAGAGCAGGAGTTGGCGGTGCTCGTCGCACTCGCAGAGAAGGTCGATGTCGATGTGTTGCTGACAATCGATCCTGTCTTCTTGTATCGCCTCAATCCATTGTTTGGACCGACGCAGCGGACGCTCATGCGTTTCAAAGAACTGTTGGCAGAACGGCAGATTCCTTCTCGAGACGAGCTGTATGATACCGTCTATCGTTACACGCATCCGAGTCTCCGTTACCTTGAGGCCACATTCGACCAATTGACGGCGGAACCTTACACTGGTTCAGAGAACCGGATTGATTTACATGCCGCAGTCGACCGGACCGTCGAGGTGGAGGCGGCGGTTCGAGAAGTCATCCGTCTGACACGTGAAGAAGGGTATCGTTATCGGGATATTGCGCTCGTGTCACGCTCACTCGATGAATATGGTGATTTGGCATCTCAGGCGCTCCAAAAGATGGGACTGCCATACTTCCTTGATGAACGGCAACCGATGCTTGACCATCCGCTCGTCGAACTGTTGAAAGCGACGATTGAGATTGCTTTACGTGGATACCGAGAAGAGTCCGTGTTCCGTGCCCTGAAAACAGAACTCGTCGTCCTTGATCCGGTGCATCGTCGTACGTCGGTTGACCGGCTTGAAGCGTTCGTCATCGAGCGGGGAATCAAACATTACCATTGGCATGACGAATGGCAATTGCGCCGTCGTTCCGGGGAAGAAGCGCGACTCACGAGCGAAGAACTCGATATTGAGGCTGAGCTGAATCGATCGCGGGAGCGTGTCATCGAAACGTTCGATCCGTTGCTAACGGATTTGAAACAGGCGAAGACGATGCAGGCTTATACGCACGCCATGTATGCCTTTTTAGAGCGTGTCGGTGTATCAGACTGTTTGACGCACTGGCGTGATGAGGCGATTGAAGAGGCGGAACTACTCGAAGCGCGTGAGCATACTCAAGTATGGGACGCGGTCTTGCACTTGCTCGAACAGTTAGAGGCCGCAGCTCCGGAAGAGACGTTGTCGACGGACTTGTTCCTACAGATGATGGACACCGGGCTAGATAGTCTTCGTTATGCGCTCATTCCACCTTCGCTTGATCAATTGACGATAACGGATTATGTGCGTGGTCGATTGATTGATAAGAAAGTTGTCTTCCTGCTCGGGGCGAATGAAGATCAAATTCCTCTTGTCACGACCCAGTCGAAACTGTTGACCGATCAAGATTTGGATTTCATGCATGAGAATGGACTTCGTGCCGGCAAGGCGACAGAGCATTTGTTCGATGATGAAACATATTACTTATACAAAGCTGTGACAGCGCCGAGCGAGCGGCTATACATTAGCTATGCCCTAGTAGACAGAACGGGGAAAGCCGTTCAACCGGCGCGCTTTATCGCTGACTTGAAGGCGCGACTTCACCAAAATGTCATCAAGACTCATTTTGCTGAAGCAGGTGAGCACCGACCGCGTGATCAATTCGCCTTCTTGACGAATGTGAATCAGACGGCGGCGGTAACGGCACTTGAACTTCAGCGGTTGAGTCGTCATTATCCGATTCAAGATATGTGGTTTGCTGTCTACAATGAACTGTTGAAGCATCCAGATGGACGGGAACGTCTCCAGTTGTTGACGAGCGCCCTCTTCTATCAAAACATCCCGGAATCGTTGGACGATCGTGTCGCAAAATCGCTTTATACTCCGTCGATTCGGGCGAGTGTCTCCCGCCTTGAGACGTTCCAAGCCTGTCCGTTCAAACATTTCGCAAGTTATGGCTTGCGTCTGAAGGAACGACGATTATACCGGCTCGAGGCTCCGGATATCGGGAATCTATACCACCGTACCATCGAACATATGTCGCAGACTGTGAAGATGGAAGGAAAGGAATGGCGAGATGTCACCCCGGACGAGTGTTCCAATTTAGCGGAGCAGGCGGTCGAACTCGTGACCCCAGAGATTCAGCATGCCATCTTGATGAGTTCGAATCGTTACGCCTACTTAAAGAAAAAATTGACGGACGTCGTCAGTAAGACGGCAGAAGTGTTGATTGAACAATCAAAACGAGACGGCTTTGACCCGGAAGCGTTTGAACTCGCGTTCGGCAGCGGACAATTTCCACCCGTTTCGTTCACTTTATCGAACGGGGCGACCTGTGAACTGATCGGTCGAATCGACCGTGTGGACACTGCGATGGTCCACGACCAGCTATACGTCCGAATCGTCGACTATAAGTCGAGTAAACGTGAAGTCGACTTTGCAGAAATTTATTACGGTCTGGCGATGCAGATGCTCATCTATTTGAAGGTATTGATTGAGCAGGCAGAGGTGTGGACAAAAGAGAACGTGGCACCTGCTGCGGCGCTCTATTTCCACGTGCACCGACCACTCGTTCCACCTGCTGGTTCTGAAGAAGAGACGCGTCAAAAAGTATTGGAGTCATACCAGATGCAAGGGCTATTAGTAGATGACCCCGAAATTTTAGAGATGATGGACCGCTCGGCGAAAGGCACATCTAAAAAATCGATTGTCATCCCGGTCAAATATAAAAAAGATGGAACCCCTGACGCCAACACCTTGAAGAAGATTGTGACCCCTCCTCAGCTCGAACAGTTGATGGATCATGCGTTCGACGTCGTTAAAGCGAGTGCCGAGGAAATGTACAAAGGAAAAATTGACGTTGAACCTTATGAATATAAAGAACGGCGCCCATGTCAGACGTGTCCGTATCAGAGTGTCTGTCATTTTGACGAAGCGCTCTCGAATACGCCACGTAAATTGAAGAAGCTTGAGAAAGAAGAGGTATTTCAGGAGTTAGGAGGCGATGACCGTGAAATGGACGAATGATCAGTTCGCCGCGATTGAAGCGAGAGGAAGTCACGTGCTCGTCTCGGCTGCGGCAGGGTCCGGAAAGACGGCAGTCCTTGTCGAGCGGTTGTCTAGTCGATTGCTTGATGAAACGGATGAACTCACGGCAGACCGGATGCTCGTCGTCACCTTTACGAATGCGGCAGCGGCAGAGATGAAACGACGAATCGCAAAGGCACTTGAAGAGGCGTTACGCGACGACCCGACAAATGAATATGTCCGAAAACAGCGGCAAATGTTGAACCGCGCACTCATTACGACCATCCATTCATTCTGTTTAGAGGTGATTCGTGAGAACTACTACCTATTAGATTTGGATCCGGCGTTTAAGATTGCGGAAGAACGGGACCTCGTCCTGTTGCAGGATGATGTCTTAGAAGAAGTGCTTGAGGAAGAGTACGGGAAACAGGATACCGATTTCTTCGCTCTTGTCGATGCGTATACGTCAGACCGGGGTGACAGTGAAATCGAGGATTTGATTCTTGGTTTATACCACTATGCGCGCACTCTCCCAAATCCTGATGCTTATTTAGACAAACTCGTGTCCATGTATACGTTCGGAGAAGATCCTGATGAGGAAGCAATCTTGATTGAGTTTGGACAGATGCTCTGGCATGACATCGAAAAAGCCGTACGAGATCTTCGGAAACTTGAAGCGGAGCTTCGGGTCGCCGGGTATGAGCCACAGTCTGAAAACATCCGGCAAGCGATTTTTCCGTTCGAACAGCTTGAAGGGGAGACCATTGTCTGGAGTGAACTCGAGACGGCGGCTCGTGCGATGAAGTTTGGCACGATGAAGGCTGTTCCGAAAAAAGAGGAGCACCAGATTTACCACGAGGTCCTCAAACCAGCTTACGACCAAGCGAAGAAAAAATTGACGGCAGCGGTGGAACAGGCTCGGGTCAGCGGGGCGGACTTATTGGAAAGCGTCTCGATGCAACAACCGCTCGTTGAAACCCTCGTTCGAACGGTCCGTGCGTTCGGCAAAGCCTATGAGCAAGCGAAGCGCGACCGTGCTTTTGTCGACTTCAGTGACTTGGAACATTATGCGCTCGCCATTTTACGACAAGATGGGGGACCGTCCGATGTTGCGGCGCTTTATAAAGAACGCTTCGCTGAGGTACTCGTTGATGAATATCAAGATACGAACGAGATTCAAGAAACGATCATCAATCTGGTCGCGAATGAACGAGAAGAAATCGGGAATTTATTTATGGTGGGCGACATCAAACAATCGATTTATCGATTCCGCCATGCCGAACCGGGTCTCTTCATCGATAAGGCGACGCGCTTTAGACAGGCGAACACAGGGAAGCGGATCGACCTCTCTCAAAATTTCCGAAGTCGTTCTGAAGTCCTCTACGGAATCAATGATTTGTTCGTCCAACTCATGGACGAAGAGGTCGGCGAAATCGCATATGATGAGGCGGCCCAACTTGTTCCTGGACGTGAGTATGAACCGATTCCGGCGGACCCTGAGTTTATTTTAGTCGATGGGGCGAGTCGTGATTTATCGAAGCAAGAAGTAGAAGGACGGGCGATTGCTACGCGCATCTTAGAACTCGTATCGGGAGACGAACCGTTTAAAGTGACGGATGAATCCACCGGTCAACTCCGAAACTGTGAATATCGCGATATCGTGATTCTCGTACGTTCGAAAAAGGAACGTGTGGAGCAATTGATGGACATTTTGACACAGTACAATATTCCGGCCTACACCGACTCGGATGGCGGATATTTTCAAGCGACCGAGATTCGGATGATCCTGGCACTTTTGAAAGTGATTGATAATCCACTTCAAGACATCCCACTTGCCGGTGCGCTGCGCTCCCCGATGTTCCGTTTTAATGATAGCGAGTTGGCACGGATTCGACTTGAATCAGAAGATTCATTCTATGAGGCGCTCAAGTCGAAAGCGGATGACGATGATGAGCTTGGCGTAAAATGTGGCGACATGCTTGACCGTCTCTCCCGTTGGCGTACTTATGCACGAAATCATAGCTTGTCGGAATTGATTCAACAATTATTCAATGACACCGGGTTTTATGACTTCTCAGGTGGATTACCTGGAGGAAAAGGGCGACAGGAAAACTTGAAGGCACTTTATGACCGGGCACTCGCCTATGAACGTAGTGGCTATCGAGGTCTTTATCGCTTCTTACGCGTGATGGACCGTCTACAGGACACCGGTGAAGATTTGTCAGAGGCGCGGTCACTCGGGGACGAGGAGAACGTCGTTCGTATCATGACCGTGCACAAGTCGAAAGGTCTCGAGTTTCCGGTCACGATTGTTGCCCAACTCGGAAAACAATTTAATAAACGCGATCAAATGCAACGTGTCATTTTCCACAAACAGTACGGCATCTCGCTTGATGCGATTGACGTCGTGACACGTACGAAATCGGAGACGTTCGTGAAAGAGATGATTCGACGTGATTTAGATGCGACGATGAAAGCGGAAGAGATGCGTGTCCTTTATGTGGCCCTGACACGAGCGAAAGAAAAATTGATTCTCGTGGGAACAGTAGGCGAACCACTCAAACACCTTCAGCAGTGGCTTCAGGTCGGTCACTCTGGAGATCGATTGGCGAGTGAGGCGAGGCGAGAGGCAAAAACGTATCTCGACTGGATTGCACCGGCGCTCTTACGCCTACCGAGTGCCGCTTCGTTTATCGAATCATTCGGCTTCACGGTTCCCTCTACTTTCCAAGAGTCGACTTCATGGGTTTACCGTGTCATCGGAGAAGCGGACCTTGCAGAGATTGCGACCCTTCAAGAGATGATGGCACAGTTGCACCACGTCCAGCGATTTGAAGCAATCGATTTTCCCATTCAAAATGAAGAGGAAACGATTCGTGCCGTTAAGCGGGCTTTGACTTATGACTACCCAGCACGGGATGCGGTGCGTACGGCAGCGAAACAGACGGTGACCGAACTGAAGCGGGCGATGCAACTCGAACAAGCCGCCTTCGAAGATCCGGTACGTCCGATCGATACTCCTTATCGCGAACCGAAATGGCGTCAAGTCAAACAGACCGGTGCGGAGCGCGGGACGACGTTACACTTGATTTTCCAATTGGCTGATCCGAATCAACCGATTGTCGATCAAATCAATCAATGGGAAATGCAAGGGATGCTCAGTCCGGTCGAGGCAGAGACAGCACGCCTCGCCATCCCGGATATCGAGATGTTTTTCCAAACGGAAGTTGGTCAAGCGCTCGCCGATGCACTAGAGCGCGGGACGGCATGGCGAGAGCTACCTTTCACCTACACGGTGCCGGCCGAACGCGTCAATCCGGATGGACACTTCACGGATGAGCATGTCTTGATCCAAGGGATTATCGATTGTCTGTATTTCGATGGGGACTCGTATGTGCTCCTGGATTATAAATCGGATGCTGTCACGCATCTATCCGATTCTCGGGAAGACGCACATGAGCGATTACGAGAGCGATATGCGATTCAATTACAATTATATCGAGAGGCAATCGAGACGATTTGGGATATCCAAGTCGAGCGGACTTTGATTTACTCACTTGATCTACAAGAAATCGTGACCGTGTCGACTAAATAAATGTGAATAAATGAAGAGCGATGTCAGTTATATGACATTGCTCTTTTCTTATGTGCACATTCACATTCGATTTCGTTGACAATCAAGTTGGAGAGGAGTAATTTATTTTATATAAAGAATTGTTCCATGTAGAACAATTCGATACGGAACGGTAAAGGAGTGAATGAGGATGACCGAGACAAATACAAATCGAGCACGGGAGATGATGCAATCATTTTGGCGTGTGCAACGTGTCCTGATTCGTCTCATGCATCAGACGGCGCAACAAAACGATCTTACATTGCCTCAACTTCACGGTCTGATGATGTTGAATGAACAGGGTGCGATTACGCAAAAAGAATTGGTTCAGCGAACGAGAATGCCAAAGAGCACGTTAAGTCAATCGTTAGATGGTCTCGTGGAGAAGGGTTTGATTCGTCGAGATATCAACCCGGATAATCGGCGAGAGGTTGTGTTGACGATTGACCAATCGGGCAAACGTTTGATTGAAGAGATTGAGCAACAAGAAGAAGGAACGGAATATCAATTGAATCAAATTTTGTCTCGTCTCGATGAGGATACGTATCAACATATGCTTACAGCTCATCAACATATTGCAGATGGATTGAATGAAGGGTTCACAGATTGTGAAGGAGTGTGTCGACATGATTAAGTTATTGAAACGTCTCGTTACTTATAAATGGGCTGTTCTGATGGTTTTATTGTTTGTGTTCGCGCAGTCGTTAGCAGATTTATTTTTACCGACGTTGATGGCGGACATTATCGATAATGGAGTCGTGACGGGTGATACCGGCTACATTTGGCGAATGGGCGGAATCATGCTAGGTGTCACGGGACTTGGAGCCCTTGCTGCCGTTGTGGCCAGCTTTTATTCTTCAAAGGCGGCGATGGGATTTGGTCGTGATTTGCGAAGACGCGTGTTCAATCATGTGGAACGTTTCTCACTTGAAGAGTTCGATCGTGTCGGGACGGCTTCACTCATCACCCGGACGACAAACGACATCACGCAAGTCCAGCAAGTCATCATCATGATGCTACGGATGGTCGTGAGTGCGCCAATCATGTTTGTCGGCGGATTGATCATGGCGACCTCGAAGGATGCAAAGTTGTCTCTTGTCATTGTTGCTGCCATGCCGGTACTCGTCCTCTCGATTTTCCTCATTTTTTGGAAGGCGATGCCGTTGTTTAAAAAGGTACAGAAGCGATTGGATCGACTCAATCTTGTTCTCCGAGAAAATTTGACGGGCATCCGTGTCATTCGGGCATTTAACCGTGAAAAAGAAGAACAGGTTCGATTGACAGAGGCGAATGAACGGTTGACGGACGTCTCAATCAAAGTGAACCAAATCATGGCGTTCCTCATGCCGGTCATGATGCTCGTGATGAACTTGACGGTTGTCGGCGTCATTTGGTTCGGAGGGATTCGGATTGATAACGGTGCGATGGAAATCGGAGATTTAATGGCGTTCATCCAATACGTCATGCAAATCATGTTCGCACTCGTCATGGCCTCAGTCATGTTCATCATGGTTCCTCGGGCCTCAGTGTCTGCCAACCGGATCAACGAGGTGCTCGAAATGACCCCCTCACTGATTGATGACGGGACAAAGACCGCGGACATCGAGAAAGGAACACTCGAGTTTGATCACGTCACTTTCTTTTATCCGGGGGCTGAAGAACCAGCATTATCCAATGTGAGTTTTTCGGCGAAACCAGGGGAGGTCACAGCGGTGATTGGAGGTACGGGGTCTGGTAAATCAACACTCGTCAATTTGATTCCAAGATTTTACGACGTGACGTCTGGGATAATTCGAGTGAACGGTGTCGATGTTCAAACGGTCCCTCAAGAAGAACTTCGTTCGAAGATTGGATTCGTTCCTCAAAAAGCGTTGCTCTTCACAGGTACGATTGCGGAGAACATTCGATATGGGAAGGCCGATGCAACAGCGGAAGAAGTCGTTCATGCCGCATCCATCGCGCAGGCAAGTGACTTTATCGAGAAGATGCCAGACCGATATGAGGCTGTGATCGAACAAGGTGGGTCAAACGTGTCGGGTGGTCAAAAACAGCGTCTGTCGATTGCGCGAGCTCTCGTTCGGAAACCGGATTTATATGTGTTCGACGACAGTTTCTCGGCACTTGATTTTAAAACGGATGCCGCCCTTCGCAAAGCGTTAAAAGAAGAAACGAAAGATGCGACGGTACTGATTGTTGCACAACGTGTCAGCACGATCATGGACGCCGACCGAATCATCGTTCTAGAAGAAGGAGCCGTTGCCGGAGTCGGGACACATGAGGAATTATTTGCGACGAATGCGGTCTATCAAGAAATCGTGAAATCGCAATTGTCTGAGGAGGAAATCGCATGAGTGAGAAACAAGCAAATACGCGACAAACTCATGGGGGACACGGCGGTCCAGGAGGTCCGGGCGGTGGAAATATGATGATGATGGGCGAAAAGCCAAAAGCATTCAAAGTCACGTTCCGTCGTTTGCTTGCCTATTTGAAACCACGGCGAAACACGTTGATTGCTGTGTTTGTCGCGGCGATTTTAAGTACAATCTTTATGATTGCCGGTCCGAAAATCATGGGAATCGCCATCACAGAACTGTTTGAAGGGGCATATGCGAAGTTTACAGGTGTGCCAGGGGCAGAAATTGATTTCACGAGAATCGGACAAATTTTGTCGCTCCTCGCTGGCCTTTACGTCATCAGTAGTCTATTCAACTACGTGCAACAATATTTGATGTCCGGTGTTGCCCAAAAAACGGTCTATGATTTGCGCGAAGACGTGAACAAAAAGTTAGAACGACTTCCGCTCAAATATTATGACGGACGCTCGAACGGGGAGACATTGAGCCGGGTGACGAATGACATCGACTTGATTGGGAGTACGCTACAACAGAGTGTCACGTCATTCATTACTTCCATCGTCACCATCATTGGGATTTTGATTATGATGCTGTCGATCAGTCCTCTGTTGACGGTCATCTCTCTTGTGTCCCTTCCGCTCACGATTTTTGCGATTCGTCCGATTTTGAAACGGTCGCAACAATATTTTTCCGATCAACAGCGTCACCTTGGACGACTGAACGGCCATGTGGAAGAAATGTATACAGGGCACGCGGTCGTCAAAGCGTTTGGTCGGGAAGAGACAGCTGTGCGTGAGTTTGACGATGTGAATGAGGAGCTTTACGATGCAGGACGGAAAGCGCAATTCATTTCCGGAATCATCATGCCGATGACGATGTTCATCGGGAACATCAGCTATGTATTGATTAGTGTCGTCGGCGGTATTTTGGTCACGCAGCGCAGCATCTCCATCGGTGACATTCAAGCGTTTATCACATATACACGTCAGTTCACCCAACCAATCACCCAGACAGCGAATATCGCGAACATCGTCCAGTCGACGGTTGCCGCGGCGGAACGTGTATTTGAACTGCTGGATGAAGAAGAAGAAGTGAAAGATGTGACGACCTATCAATTAGAACGTGCCGAAGGAAATGTCACGTTCCGTCATGTCGATTTCGGATACGGCGACGACCTACTCATTCAAGATATGAATCTCGATGTGTTGACGGGCCAAACGGTGGCCATCGTCGGTCCGACAGGCGCCGGCAAAACGACGTTGATTAATCTCCTCATGCGTTTTTATGAGTTGAATGGTGGAGAGATATTCATCGATGGGAAAGACTCGCGTAAAATGTCGAGACAAGATTTGCGACATACGTTCGGAATGGTCTTACAGGACACGTGGCTATTCAACGGAACGATTCGTGATAACATCGCCTATGGGAAAACGGGTGCGACTGAGACGGAAATCGTCAACGCGGCGAAAACGGCGCATGCGGATGCATTCATTCGAACATTGCCAGACGGATACGACACCGTGTTGAATGAAGAGGCCAATAACATTTCACAAGGTCAAAAACAGTTACTGACGATTGCGCGAGCAGTATTGGCGAACCCACCGATTATGATTTTAGACGAAGCAACGTCGAGTGTGGATACGCGTACTGAGATTTTGATTCAACAGGCGATGAAACGGCTGATGAACGGGCGGACGAGTTTCGTCATCGCTCACCGTTTATCGACCATCAAAGATGCGGATTTGATTTTGGTTATGGACCAAGGTCGGGTCATTGAGCAAGGAACACATGAATCGCTTCTTGAAGCTGGTGGTTTTTATGAAGAACTTTACAATAGTCAGTTCGCTGAAAAAGAAGTCGTATAACTAGAATACAGGTTTTGGGGCAATGTGATTAGGCAAAAGACGTACGAGATGAGTTTCGTACGTCTTTTTATTTTGTGTAACAATTACAAATCCGTTAAAATAAAAAAATGGGATAAAAAATGGAGGAACAATTATGGTTAAAATCTTACTTGCGGAAGACGAAGAAGTGCTACGCATGCTTGTTATGGATACATTAGAAGATGAAGGATATGACATCGACGAGGCACAAGATGGAATTGAGGCCTATCGATTGATTGAAGAAAATGAATATGATTTGGTCATTGTGGATCATATGATGCCCGGCATGACAGGGCTTGAAGTGATTGAAAAAGTACGGAAGTTACCAGGGCGACAAGAGACGAAAGTGATGATGTTGACGGCGAAAAGCCAACAATCTGACCGTGATTGCGCGAACGAGATTGGTGTCGACTACTTCATTTCTAAACCGTTCAGCCCACTTGAACTCGTCAAAATCATAGGAGGCATCGTGAAGTGAAAAGGTGGTTTAAACAAAAACTCGGACGCGACATCATGGTCGTCCTCTATTCCTTCCTCGTCATTGCGTTGGTCGGATCGGTATTGACATATGTCTATATCGAGAACCGTTTGGAGGCGAACGAGTCGAGATTGCGTGAAGTCGATGAACGTGTTAACCGATTGACGGAATTGTGGGATGAGTGGCAGACCGATCAATACGATACGCGTGGCTATCTCTTATTTGGCGATACAGCATCGCTCGAACGAGCAAGCGCGAACGAGGCAAAGTTTCAACAGGAAATCAATTGGTTCAAAACACAAGTCCAGACGCGCCAAGGAGAATTGTTCGCAGAAGATCTTCAAAAGTTCCACGACTTTTACTATGATGTGATCATTCCGGTGACGTATGAATATGCCCAAGCGCAACAAGATGGGGAAGTCACAGAGACGTTTATCGAGGCTCAAACGATTGCCGAGTTGCCGACGGCTCAGCGCTTGATCGATCAAGGACTCGTCCAATTTAATCCGCAACGTGGAATCGACATCCTCGGACCGATTGATGAGGTAGAGTCTGCGCTCGGAGAATATCGTGAGTTGATGGCATCTGAAAAAGAGGCCGTCTACGCTGAATGGCGACAGAACAACAATATGCTTCAATTCTTGTGGATCATGAGCATCGCCTCGTTCGCCGTATTGATCTTATTGTTTGTCCAGCCGTTCCTACGCCGTCAAACACGTTTGATTTCACGACTTTCCATCGCATCGAACCGCTTGTTAAAAGGGGAAATCGTTGATTTGAGCGATCAGATGAAACGTGAAGATGAGATTGGGACGATGTCTCGATCGTTCCATAAGATGGCCGAGACACTTCGTGATAATGAACGACACTTGATTGAAAAAAACCATGAGTTGCAAGCACAACAAGAAGAGTTGATTGCCCAACAAGAAGAATTGCAGGCACAGCAACAAGAACTAGAAGAAATTTTAGAACAGACGCAACAAAACGAGCAACATCTCGCGTATCGGAATGAATTGACGGAGACGTTGGCATCACGCGATTCGCTTACGGCCTATCCTGAAATCATCGAGAAACTGGTCACGATTACAGATTCGGAGGTCGGTGCACTCGTGTTTGTGGATGAGTCCGGCACGTATCGTGTGACGAGTCATGGTTTGAACGACACGTTGTCTCGTCAGTTGCTCGATAGTGAAAATTCCGTATTGACGCGCGCGATGACATTGAAGACGACGGTACATTCGTCGAAACAAGTCGCAAGCGACCATCCGCTCCCGTATCCGTATTATATGTTTGAGACGGCGGTACCGGTCCATGACCCGACAGATGATTCAATCATCGCGTTCATCTATCTGGTCCGATACAAAGATCGCTTCACCCAAACACAAATGGGTGACATCATGTCATTCGCTCGTCAGCTCTCACTTTCTCTCTTACGGATGCGTCTATTTGAAGAGATGAAACGGGAGAAAGGCAAGACGGAGCGAATTCTTGATTCGATTCGAGAGGCAGTCGTCTACATCGACCATTCGACAAATGACGTGTTCGTCAACCGTCCGCTCTACGAGATGTTCCCTGAGTTAAGTGACGTCAGTTCACAAGACCTTGAAGAAGAAACGTGGGAAGAATGGCGGAATCGTCTTGTTGAAACGGTCGATCAAGCGGAGGACTTTACGAAGTATACGAATCGCCTGTTCACCGAAGATTTCCCACATGACAGTGTCAGCTTCTCAATCCGTAAAGGCGAAATGAACTTGCAGATGTATGCGGAACGCATCATTGTCGGTGGTCTATCGAAAGGTACGCTTCTCGTCTTCCGAGATATCACGAGTGAGACAGAGGCGGAGCGATTGAAGAGTGAGTTTATCTCAACCATCTCGCATGAACTGCGTACGCCGCTCTCGTCCATCTATGGATTCACGGAATTGATGGTCAAAAAACAGTTGCCGAATGAAAAACAAGCTAAATACTTGGAGACCATTCACTCCGAGACGGAGCGTCTGACACATCTCGTCAATGACTTCCTCGATGTGCAGCGAATGGAATCCGGTAGTCAAATGTATGACCGGGAACAGCTTGATATCGAGCCGGTCGTCCGAGACATGTTGACGTTCTATGAGGCATCGTCGTTAAAACATGAATTCGAATTGATTGCGGATGATGCACGTCCATATGAATTATTCGTCGATTGCCAGAAGTTCAAACAGTTGATGAGTAATCTATTGTCGAACGCTGTGAAGTATTCTCCACGGGGTGGAAAAATCACGGTCGAACTTGCGCATCACGAGCAAATCGTGTCCATTAAAGTGAAAGACGAAGGAATCGGGATTCCAAGTGACGCGCTCGATCGCTTATTTGATAAGTTTTATCGTGTCGACAACTCCGACAGTCGTGAAATCGGCGGTACGGGGCTCGGATTACCGATTTGTCAGGAAATCGTCCGTGGTCACAACGGCCAAATCCATGTAGAATCGATTCAGCATGAGGGCTCGACGTTCATCGTTGAAATCCCAAGCTATGAGTACGCTGTCCAAGAGGCAGAGACGACTCCTGTATAATGTATGGGCCATCCCTTGAGGATGGCTCATTTTTTAGAATCGTTCGCTTGACCAATCGGGAGAGAATTCGTGTACAATGAAGACTGTACAACATCATAAAGGGGGGCATTTGAATGCCACTGATTGCATTCTTGCACACGCACGTTACGAGCTGGATTTTGTTACTTATTTTGTTTGCCGTGGCCTATATCGGTTATAAGAACGGCAACAAGAGTGGAAAAATCGCACATATGGCGTTTCGACTCATGTTACTCATCGCATTCGGAACAGGACTTTATCTCTACCTTCAGTTGAATGGTGGCGGGACATTCTATCACGTGAAAATCACGGTCGGTTTATTAACTTTGATCTTCGGTGAGATGACGCTCGTCAAAGTCAAAAAGAAAAAACCGTCAAACGGACTATTTGGCGGGTTTATCGTCTTGGCGCTCATTACGATTTTCATCGGCTATGCATTGCCTTATGGACAATCTTTCTTCAACAGCTTTATTCAATAAGACGTTCCCACTTCGCACACCGAAGTGGGATTTTTTTGTTTGTACACAAATTATTAGGGGAAAATAAAAAAATCAGTAATTACGACGATGAGGTGAAACGATGGATCAACAGATGATGGAATGGACACGAGTTTTACACGCGCGGAAATGGATGAAACAAACTGAATCATTTTTACCCTTATGGCACGGCTATATCGGCTACAAGTTCGGACTATTCGATGCGCTTCAAGGTGGCGCGAGCATGGCGGAGATGAATTTACGTCTAAAACGCCCATTGACACAACTTGCGCTAGAGCGTTGGTTAGAAGTCGGGGTCGCCGTCCGTCATTTGAAAAAGAGAGGCTGGCGCTACTATCCGACGCGTGGATTAAAATATCAATTATCCGGTAACGATGAACGGAGCATCGGGTTCATGCTTCAAGAAATGATGGAGCTTCATATCCCCGCGTTAATCGCTTATCCGGAATTTCTAGAGTCTGGGAAGCAAAAGACGTTTGATGGAGCTGAACACGGTCAAGTCGTCGCGAAGACATCGACACTCGTCGAAACGGTCGCATTTCCAATCGTGCAACAACTTTTACGACAGGCAAATGTCGAATCGATGCTCGATATTGGATGTGGGCACGGCGGCTACTTACGTAAACTCCAAGCGCTCGAACCGAGTTGGGAACTGACAGGCATCGATTTAGAGGAAGAGGTAATCGAAGAGGCACGCTCGCGAGACGAGAGTGGTGACATTCATTTCGAAGTAGCTGACTTCATGAACTGGGAAACAGAAGAGCAATTCGATGCGGTGATGATGAACAATATGCTGTATTACTTCTCACCAGAAGAACGTATCAAGTTGCTTGAGAGACTACGGGAGCGTTTAGAAGAAAAGGGTATCGCCATTCTCGTGACCCCGCTCGCCGAAACAGCGCTCGGTGGACGATTCGCTTCCGCGTTCAATGCGTTTATGACACTCCACGATAATCTGTACCCGCTTCCGACCATTCCACGATTGCGCCGGCAGATGCAAGAAGTAGGTTTTGATCAAATCCGCTTCATCCCATTCATTCCGGAAGGTTCTTGGTATATCGTCATCGCTGAGCGAGGGAAGACGAACCTGCTCAATCAACCGATTCAAAATTGAACTTGTCTCCCGTCATTCCTATAATGATAGAGAAGCATAAGAGACTATTCACATAGGGAGTTGTTGAGTGTGTCGAAACAAAGAGTTGCCGTTATTGGGGCAGGACCAGGTGGATTGGCTACAGCGATGCTACTGGCGCATCGTGGTGTAGACGTCACCGTATTTGAGAAACAACCGTTTGTAGGCGGAAGAACGTCGCGCTTAGAAGTAGGTGAATTTGCGTTCGACCGAGGGCCTACGTTTTTGAATATGCCTTATATTTTAGAAGAAATTTTTGAAGAGACAGGGCGTAATCTGCATGATTATGTCGAGATGAAGCAGTTGGAGCCGATGTATGATTTGTACTTCGACCGTGGGACGCGTCAACTCTCGATGACAACAGATCGTGATCAGATGTATCGCGCCATCGAAGAACAATTTCCAGGGAATGGCGAAGGTTACGAACGGTTCATGAGTGAACAGGCGATCAAACTGTCTAAATTGATGCCTGTGCTTCAGACCGCACATGACAAGCTTACCGACTATGTCTCGTTGCGCGTGCTCAAGGCGCTACCGTTCCTCTCGATCGGTAAATCGCTTTATGACGTCTTGTCCGAGTACTTCACGAGCGAAGAGTTGAAGTATGCGTTCACGTTTCAGGCTAAATATTTGGGGATGTCCGCTTGGGAATGTCCGGGTGGATTCTCCATTCTATCTTACATGGAACACGCCTACGGAGTGCATCACCCGATCGGCGGAGTGAACCAGCTATGTCATGCGATGGCGAAAGTGATTGAAGAAGAGGGAGGCGTCATTCGTTTAGGCGAACCGGTAGAACGTCTTCTCATGGATGGTCGGAACGTGACGGGTCTCGTGTCCGGAAGTGTCCATTATGCGTTTGATGAAGTCGTGATTGGTGCGGACTTCGCACATGCGATGACGTCGCTCGTTCCAGACGGTAAACTAACGAAGTGGAGTCCGACTCAACTCAAGAAGAAGCATTACTCGTGCTCGACATTCATGCTTTATCTCGGGCTCGATCACATCTACGAAGATGTGGCGCATCACTCGATTCACTTCGCGGACGATTATGAATTGAATGTCAAAGAGATGACACAAGAATTGAAATTGAGCGAGGACTTCTCGTTTTATGTACAGAATGCCTCACGCATCGACCCGACACTTGCGCCTCCTGGCAAGTCATCGCTTTACGTTCTCGTACCGGTGCCGAACAATTTATCTGGCCTCCCGTGGGAGACGTTACAAGCGACCATGACAGAGCGCGTTCTCGACGCGCTTGAGACACGTTCCCCTTACCGAAACATCCGTCAACACATCGAGGTGATGGAGGCGTTGACGCCTGAGGACTGGGAAGCGTTTGGTGTATATGAAGGTGCAACGTTCAATCTAGGGCACAACTTATCGCAGATGATGTATTTCCGCCCGCATAACCAATTCGAAGAGCTCGACAACGTCTGGCTCGTCGGGGGTGGGACCCACCCAGGAAGTGGGCTGCCGACCATCTTTGAATCAGCGCGGATCACGACGAACCTTTTGCGTGACCGGGCAGGTGTCGGTCGATGAATATTAGCTTTGTCGGAGCAGGGGTCGGTACACTATATGCCGCCCTCTTATTGACGAAACGCAATCCGTCACTTCAACTCACGATTTATGAGAAAGAGGACCGGGTCGGTGGACGCTTGAACTATGTTGAATTCGATAATGGGGCGAAAGTCGATGAGGGTCCGACCATCGTCTTATTGCCGAGTAAACTGAAGCAACAACTGATTGAGGCGGGTCTTCCTGAACATGAAGTGGAGTTGATTGAAGTCGATCCGCTTTACCGCTTACGTTATCAAGACGGGACATCATTCTATAAATATCGGGAAATCGAGAGACAGGCGGAAGAAATCGAACGAACTTTCGGCGAAGGAGATGCCTTCCGTCATTACATGTCCCAAAAGAAAGAAGAGTATCGGATTGGCTTCGATACGTTTTTAGATCGTAGCTATGCCTCGAAGACGGAGTTGTTCGAGCCTAAACTACTTCTCCTTCTCATGCGGTTAAAAGCATATGAGACGGCTCATGCGAATATGAAACGCTTCTTTGAAGACGAACGTTTACGTGTCGCCTATAGTTTACAAACGCTCTATATCGGCGGAAATCCTTATGCCACTCCTTCGTTATATGGACTCATTCCTTATCGTGAACAAGAAGAAGGAGTCTGGTATGTAAAAGGAGGATATTTTTCGCTAGCGACGAAAATGGAACAAGAGTTGAAGCGTCGAGGTGTTCATTTCGAGATGAATGCTACCGTCAATCGTGTCCATGTCACGGACGGGGTGGCCAATGGAGTCACGGTAAATGACGAATATGTACCGTATGATGCAGTCGTCGTGAACGGTGATTTTCCACTCATGGAGCGCCTGATTGATGGTGTGACGCCAAAGACGTATGAACCGTCAAGCGGTACGTTACTTCTTTATTTCGCCGTCAACGGCGAACTTGACTTACCGATTCACCAATTCGATTTACCGAATGATTTTGAAGGATCGATGCGTACGATCTTTGAGGATGGTAAACTAAGTGAGTATCCAGCGATGTACACCTTTAATCCATCGCGAATGGATGTAACCCTCGCGCCAGAAGGAACGAGTGTATTATATGTTCTTGTCCCGGTTCCTCGAAAATTGGAACGAGAAGACTTTGAGGCACAAGGGACAATCGAACACCTATTAGGAAGAATCGAGGCATTCATGCCTGATTTCCGTGAACGCGTCATCGAGATGAAAGTCCGGACACCGATGGATGCTGAGCGATTCGGATTGTTCGAAGGTGGAAGTTTTGGGATTGCACCAAAGTTATCTCAGTCAGCCGCCTTCAAACCACAAGCGAGACCATTCCCGAAAATCGAACGCCTCTATGCGGTGGGCGCATCCGTCCATCCATGCGGTGGCGTCCCCATCGTTATGATTGGGTCGCAATTACTTGTGAAAAAAATGGAAGAAGAAATGGGGGCAATGCATCGTGACGACACAAGAAGCGTATCGTCAATGTGAGGAAATCATGAAGAAGGGCTCGTTAACCTTTTACCGGGCCTTCTCTTTGCTCTCAAAACCAGACCGTCAAGCGGTCATGGCAGTATATACTTTCTGTCGCACCCTCGATGATGCGGTCGATGAATCAGACCGTCCAGAAGAGAGTTTGGCAGCATTTTTGCATGACTTCGACCGCTTTTTAGCTGGTTACGACCAAGATGAAGCACTATGGGTTGCCCTTCGTGATGTGTGGAAACGTTATGACATGGACGTCGAACCATTTTTTGAATTGGCGGAAGGGATGAAATGGGACTTACATAAGTCGCGGTATGAAACGCTCGAAGAGACCGAGCAGTATAGCTATTATGCAGCGAGCACGGTCGGTCTGATGCTGCTCCCGATCCTTGTCCCAAATCAGGACGCTGCGACGACACGTCAGCTAAGGCAAGGCGCCATCGACCTTGGCATTGCGATGCAACTGACCAATATTTTACGTGATGTCGGTGAAGATTTGAATCGAGACCGCATCTATTTACCCCGTACGATGATGCGTCAGTACGGTGTGAGTGAAGCGATGTTACACCAACGAGAAGTGACCCCTGTCTTTATCGATCTATGGGAGGCGTTGGCGAATCGTGCAGAGTTCTTGTATGAACGGGCACGCAAAACCCATCATCTGTATCCACTCGCGAGTCGAAAGCCGGTACAAGCAGCGGCTCTTCTCTATGAAGGGATTCTTGATGCGGCACGTGCGAATCGACATGACGTCTTCACAAAGCGGGCATACGTATCGACCTTACAAAAAGGAAAGTTGTTGGCAAAACTATAAGCGATTCGATTCCCTGTAGACGCTCGATGGCGTCTACAGTTTTTTGTACGCAAAAAAAACCACTTTTGGCGGGGGACCAAAAGTGGCGTAAGCGTTATGTGATTCATTCATCGGGGAAACGAATGAATCGGTTTGTGATGAAGCCCTAAAGATGTGCCGGGATTCATGGGGAATGAATCAGTTGGGACATCTTCGTCGAAACAGGATGCTTGATGGACTAAGGGGGAACATCATACGCAAGCTGTCTCAACTACGGGATACGAGTGGGGAAACTCGCTCATCACTTTTTCTCGGGTGTGACAAGTTCAAAACGCGATGAGGCTCGGGGAAGCCATTCGATCGCTACAGGTGTAACAAACGCTACAGAACTGCTTGAACTCGAATATGATATTATCACGTCTTTCAATTGTCGACAAGTGTCGAAACTCGCGTTCACAAAATGTTCATATTGTCAGAGGTATGTCCTCTAACATCGATCGTGCAGCGAATTGTCCTGAAAGCGTCACCATCGGACTGCCACCGCCAGGATGAGTCGAACCGCCAGCGAACCAGATGTTCGATACATCTGTCGATCGCGGTGCAGGTCTAAAAAATGCCCCTTTTTTCGAGTTGGCCGACGTGCCATAAAGTGCGCCATAATACGCATAAAAATCGCGAGTCAAATCTTGTGGGGTCACCCGCTTATGGTAGAGCACCTCTTCTTCTTCCCAATCCACACCGAACATACGTAATCGTCTGCGAATCAAATGCTCATACGTATCTGCATCAATTTCGGTCAGATGTGCCGGAGCATTGACGAGGATGAACAGGTTGTCTCCTGCCTCGCCCATCGACGGATCGGTTGCGGATGAATTCGAAATATAGATTGTCGGTTCGTCTGCATAACGTTCTTCTTGGAAAAGTGCTTTAAATTCCCTTTCATAGTCGTCTGAGAAATAGACGTTATGGTGTGCCAAATTCAATCGTTTGGACAATCCGACCATCATGACGAATGCGGAAATCGAAGGTTCGACGGTATCGCGTGTCGGGACTGGGAAAGATGGGCGGTCTTTCGCGTCAACGAGTCGCGGGTATTGCGTCAAGAGTTCACCGTTGAGAAGAACGGCATCACACGAGATGACTTCTTGGTCATCGACGACGACCTCATGTGCTTTTCCGTTCAATACATCAATTTTCGTCACTTCATGACCGAGTCGGAACGTCACTCCGAGTTCGCTCGCCCGTTTGGCGAACCCTTTTGCGATATTCCAGTTTCCACCTTTCGCAAAATAGACGCCTTCATTCAATTCCAAATGTGCGATAAGGGCGAACGTACCTGGTGTCACGTATGGGCTGCTACCAATGTACGTCGCATAGCGGTCGAGCGCCTGAATAATGCGTGGGTCCTTGAAATACTTCTTGTGAAGGGCGTGCAAACTTTGAAGTGGATGCACTTTGACCATGTCCGCCCAAAGACCGGGATCCAACTTTGTGTCCATTTGTGTGAAGAAGCGCTTATTCGCAATGTCGAACAGCTTTTCCGCTTCATCTAGATAGGCACGCATCTGATTGTGTTTCAACTGGTCACCGGTCAAACGCCGTACTTCGACCTCAAGTTTTGCCCGATCGGCACTGAACGTGAAGGATGAGCCGTCTGTGTAGTGGTTGACGGTATGTTGATCGAGCTTGATTAACTCAAAATAGTCATCCGGATTGGCCCCGCTATTTCGAATGACTGAACGAAATACATCCGGCATCGTGATCGTATTTGGACCAAAGTCGAACCGGTGACCGTCGGTTATAATGGGCATGAGTTTGCCACCGACATGTTGATTCTTTTCAATGACCGTGACGTCATAACCTCGTGCTGCGAGCGTGACGGCGGCGCTTAGTCCACCGAGACCAGCCCCAATCACTATGATTTGTTTCATACAATTGTCCCCCTTTAGACGTCTGCTTAGAAATAGTGACGACCTTTCCACGTGATGGGCAACCGTCTCCATTTACGAATGACGGCATTCCCGAGTAAGGTCAAGTAAGCGATTAAACTGAGTGGATGGTACCATGTACCGGACCCATTTGATTTCAGATCGACAGCGAGACGCGCGAGGAGCACGAAAATCGCTGCGCTAATCGTCTGCCAACTCGGTGAAAAGATCCAAGCGAGCATAGCCGTCAACTGGATGCCGTAATATGTCATGAAGTACAAGGCGAGTCCTACTGATTCATTCATTCCCTTGAATACGTTCTTTGAAAACCCGGTCCACACTTCTTCATTCGTTTCATACATGTCGCAGGAGATGAACGGGGAGACTTGAACGAGTGACGTGACTTTTTGATGACGTTTGAACGTTCGACATAAATCGATATCATCAATCAACGACGTTCGAATAGCAGCATGTCCGCCAACTTCCTCGTAGCTGTTCCGCTCGACGAGTACGTTCATGCCATTCGCCGCGGCAAATGCGGGGTGTTTCACTTTACGCCAAAACAAAGGCAGATGTTGGGCGATGAGCACGTGTTGCATCGGAATCAACAATTTCCCGAGAAATGTGGATGTCGGAAATTGAGGGAAACCTGATAAAAAGACGGCCTGCTCTCGAGCGAGCGTGGCATGCATGCGGGCGATAAAACTCGAATCGATCGTGACGTCCGCATCTAAAAAGAGAAGATACGGTTCAGTCGTGCGTGATGCTAGTTGATGACAAGCATGAACTTTTCCGGCCCAGTCATGGGGCAAAGGAACACCTTGGATGACGGTAAAACGGGTATCGCTCCCAATTGCATGATTCAATTTTTCATATGTATCATCTTCAGAGCGGTCCTCGTAGATATAAACATGAGTCCCATCCGGTATCGCCTGCTTTAAATTTGAAATCAGTCGATCGACGTGACGCGACTCATTGCGCATCGGGATGCAGACGGCTGTCGCCGGTGTGCGTCCTGGGTCGGCGAGCGGTCTCAAGAACGAAAGATTGATTAGGGTAAAGATAAACATCGAGAGGGTGAGCAGCCATAAGATCATGAACGTCCCCTCCCAAGTCGGAACATTGTTTCTGTCCATTCAGCAAGATTACGACGTGGTCGAAAGAGCGGAACATAGGCATCAGACCGAATGATGGCGTCTTGTCGCACGTCGTCATAGAGCGCCTCGAGTGCTTGCGCGATTTCCTGCTTCTGAGCTCGTCGTGTCATCGACGTCACGACTACTGTTCGAAAGCGGACATATACAAGGGGTTCCGCATGGTTCTCAAACGAATAGTACATGGCGCATAATTGGACGGGGCGGTCGTTCAGTAACAACGTTGCGCCAGACTCGATTTCGACAGGTCGAAGTTCCTGTGGCATCTCTTGTCCTTGAGGGAACATCCAGACGGATTTCCCGGACGCGAGCAATTCATTCGCATAAGCTAGTGAGACCCGTACATCGGAGAGACTTCCTTTTTTCACCGAGAAGGCACCGAGGTGTCGAAAGAACGGGAAGCGACGTAGTCCATCCTCATCCATCAACACATGAATATCGTGTCGTAAAAAATGTTCATTGATCATATACATGATGAGACCGTCCCACCACGCGCTATGTGTACTTAAAAATAATCCGGGGGTCGGAACGTCGTCCGTTCGGATATAAATGTTATGGAAGGTGGGACGTATTTGACGTTCCCGCACGAACGTCGAGAACAGGTTATTGAACCATTTCTTTTTGTGTGACTCGATCATCGCGCCCCCTCCTTTCAAGTAGAATCACTCCGGATGTGAGGATGCTGAGGAGCCCGATGCCATAGAGACCTGCATTGACAGCCGTGACACCGAAGAGTGCGTGAAGCATGACGAACAAATAGACGCCGTGCCGGATGAACAAGGAATCAACAGCGCGTTCGTGACGCTGTAACAACCATGAGAAAATAAGGGATAACCCGAACCAACCGATAAAGTTTTGTGTCGGGATATCATAGTATAAGCCGTCATTCGCCCATTCCCAGTAGCCTTTCACGTTTGCCGCTACGGGATCGATTGCCATATCGAGCCATACGGCGAGAATCGGAACGAGCCATAAAATATTGTGGCGGAATGTGAAGAGACGGGCAACGGCAAAACTAGAGCCAATCACGGCAAGCCATGCCGCACCGATTGTGACAGGAACTCCAAAAACTGTCGGACCGAACGCTTCAGCATAAACGTATTCACTGAACGGGAATCCCGTCTTTACGCCGAGTGTCTCCACAGCGATTGAACCGAAGAAAATAAACGGAACAATCCAAGCTCCTTGTCGAATTCCTTGATAAAGAATCGTTCCACCTATCGCCCCGGCTAGCCATAAAAAGACGGGGTTTGCCCACTCGAGCCAAGGTGGAAGCAGGTCGAATCCAACTAAAATCAACCCAATGAAATACCAAACAATAAACCATTTCCAAATAAACGGATACACTTTCATTCCATCACCTCTACTTTTTATTCTAAAGCTCATTGAAGTCTTCGTCTAACAAATGCATGTACAAAAAAGAGCCTCGCTGAACGAGACTCTCAATTGGCCATCCGTTTTCGTCTTTTCACGAACGAGAAGGCGATGAATAAGACATAGAACGGGACGGCGATGAACCAAAATGTCGGCCATTCTTTCCAACGTGCGAACATCATATACGTCACATAGACGAGACTGATGGTAATGATGAACGAGTGACGTGGCAATGGTACATCTTTAAAACTCGGGATACGAACACGGCTGACCATCAACAAGGCGAGCCCTGTGAAGAAAATCGGTGTCAACAGTTCACTGACGCGGTCACCGAACGTTGTGATGACAGCGAGAAGTCCCCCGGCGGCCGTGATCGGGACACCAGAGAAGTAACTCGCTGCAACGTTTGTCGCTGATAAATTGAAGCGAGCCAGACGATAGGCACCGAATAGCGGGAAAAGTGCCGCAAAAAACAATCCATAATTGCCGTAATCAATAAAGAAGGTGTAATAAGCGAGCATCGCCGGTGCGACCCCGAACGTTACGATATCAGCGAGTGAGTCCAATTCTTTCCCAAAATCGCCAGCGACCCCGAGCATACGGGCGAGGCGCCCGTCTAAACTGTCGAGCATCATCGCGATGATGATTAACAGTGTGGCGTTTGAGAAGTCACCACGTGCGGCGTAGACGATGGCGACGACACCACAAAATAAATTTCCGAACGTAAAGGAGTTTGGGACCCACGAACGGATACGTTCTTTCCACATAATTTTGCCCCCAGTAAGGTCATTGGCTGAACCAGTGCCCGTTTGTAAATTGCAGTAAATCTTCAGGTGTTAATTCGATTTGATAGCCGCGTTTTCCAGCAGAAATGGTGATTGTCTCTCTGTCTTGAGCTGCTTCGTGCAGATAGACAGGGAACGGCTTCTTCGCCCCAATCGGAGAGACTCCTCCTCGAATATAACCGGTCAATGTCTCGAGCTCTTTCATCGGGACGGTCGATGCTTTCTTCGCCCCCCAAGCTTTAGCGGCTGCTTTTAAATCGATGTCACGCTCTCCAGAGATGAGAAAGAAGGCATATTGCTTTTTCTCGTTCATGAGACAAATCGTTTTATACAGTTCGTCGAGCGGTTTATGCAACGTCTCCGCGACATGTTTGGCAGAGACATCGGTTTCATCGACTTCATACGTATGATAAGCGAACGGAATCTTCTTTTGTTTCAGTTGCCGAGCGGCGTTTGTCAGTTGCATCTGACTCATCCTTTCGTGACCGACTCCTTTTAGAATAGCAAATCAACCAACTTCCCGGCAATTGAACTTCAAAAAACTTTTCAGTAAAGGAAGGAGTTTGAAGCAATGACGAAGAAATGAACAGTGATTCATTTTGAAGGGGGAATGGAAGTGGAGACGATTCAATTGACGACACACAATGGGGTAGGGTGGTTGAAACTGAACCGACCTGAAAAGCTAAACGCCTTGAACGAGACGTTGCTTCGTGAAATGAAAACGGCAATCGACACATTTGAACAGGACGACGCCGTTCGCGTCATCGTCCTTGTCGGTGAGGGACGAGCGTTCTCATCCGGACAAGATTTAACGATCGAGAGCGATGCGGACTATGGGGAATATTTAGAAGACGTGTATCATCCGCTCGTACGTGCACTTTTCTCAAGTCGTAAACCGCTCATCGCAGGGATTCACGGTGTCGTGGCTGGAGCAGGGCTCAGCTTGGCACTCGCGGCAGACGTTCGAATCGTCGCCAAGTCGACGAAGTTCAGCTCGGCGTTCATTAAAATCGGGTTGGTCGCGGATGCGGGCGGTCCATATCACCTGCGTCGACTCATGCGCGACGACCTTGCGTTAGATTGGCTCTGGAGTGGCAGTACGATTGACTCGGAGGCCGCGCGTTCATTCGGGCTCGTCACCGAGCTCGTGGAAGATGCGATGTATACGGAGCGATTGACTTCATATGCGGAGACACTCGCTGCGAAATCACCGGTCGCTGTTCAAGGGATGAAGGCGCTCATGCGAGCCGCTTCATTTGAGGATGGATTGAATGAAGAAATCGAATGGCAACGGAAGTGTGGGGACACGGACGTGCACCGCCAAGCGATGCAGGCATTCTTGATGAAATAAAAAAAGCGGCCGCGGCCGCTTTTTTTACGTGGTTGATTTTGCTTCGAACTGGAAGCCTTTTTGTTGCCATGTCCCGTATTTCCAACGACGGAACGCGAAGAATCCGCGGAACCACTCATCGAGGGAGAAGGCGAGCCAAATCCCAAGGATACCGAGCCCCATTTGAAGACCGAACAAGTAGCTGAACGCCACGGCGACACCCCACATCGAGGCGATCCCGATCATGACCGGGAAGCGGACGTCCCCGACAGACTTCAACGACCCCATCAAGACGATGTTCATGGCGCGACCCGGCTCTAAAATGAGTGTCGCCCATAAGATGGGCACACCGACCGCGATGATGTCAGGGTTTGACGTGAAGAGACCGAGTAGCGATTCGCTGAACACCGCTAAACCGAGAGAGGCGACGAACGAAGCGAACATGGCAATCTTCAAGGTCTTGACGGCACGATGATAGGCTTCTTTAAAACGTTTCCCTCCAATATCCCGTGCGATCAAAAGCTGGGTCCCTTGCGCGACGGCGACGGTGAACAAGAAGGCAAGCATCGACAAGTTCATCACGTACACCCGAGCAGCGAGGGAAGCCTCGCCCATCGTCGCGATAAATCCAGTGATGATAATTTGGGATGCCTGATACGACAAGTTCTCCCCGGCAGAAGGAACACCGATTTGAAGGAGTGACTGGATGTCGTCTTTCTTCGGACGAATCACTTCTTTTAACGGGAAGCGAATCATGAGCTTCCGTTTGACGAGCCAGAACAAGAGAACCATAGCGGCGAATCGTGCGATCACGATGGCCCAAGCGACACCGGCAACGCCTGTGACCGGAAGGCCAAACCAGCCGGTAACGGCAAAAATGGCACCGACGGCGGTGATGATATCAATCAGAAGCGTCGCGAGCATGGCGTGTTTCGTCATCCCGTGACTCCGGAGGATCGAACTGAGCGCCATGATGAGTGCTTCGGTGAATAACGACAAGCCGACGATTTGCAGGAACAACAACCCGTGTGCAAACAGTTCGTCCGATAGACCGAACAGGCGTAAGAACGTTTCGCCGAACAAGAAGATGACGCCGACCATGATCGCACCGAGCCACATGTTCAAACTGACGGCGGAGCGGGCGAAGTCACGACTCTTCTTCATGCGCCCAGCCCCGATGGCCTGACCGATCAAAATGGTCGCCCCGACAGACGTCACACTAAAGACGATCAAGAACACGTTTAAGATTTGGTTGGCAACCCCGACGGCTGAGGCGGCGGCGTCTGAGTAGTGAGCGAGCATCAATGTGGCGATGATCCCGGTTCCCATATGGAGGGCAAGTTCGATGAAAATCGGCCACGACAGTTTGAACAGGGTGAGCTGTTCCGTTTGTTTCGTCTGCATGTAGTGTATTCTCCCTTTTCTCTATAATTCTTTCTGTTAACTATTTGTTTTATAAAAATGTCAAAGGTCATCTTACTCCTTATGAAATGAAAAAGAAAGGGGTTTGCTAAATTATTTTCAACAAAAAAATCACCCGAAGAAATCAGGTGATTTTCGAATTTATTTCAATTTCAGAATAGCAGCACTAAATGGCGCCAGTTCGATTTCGAGTGAGTCGAGGTCGCGGTCATGCAAGAGGTCCGTGGCTGCTCCTGTATAACCGAGCGGATTCAGTTTCGAAGCAGAGTCTGAGTTGTTGAAGTAAACCAAGTATGTCTCATCTTTCGTACACCGCTCGATGATGACCGCATTGTTCGCATCGTCGACCAGGTTGAAGCGATACGAGCCGGCATTTGCGAGCACAGGGTGGTCCTTACGAAGCTGGATGAGCTTTTGGATGTAGCGGAAGAGGTTACGGTCTTCTTCGGCTTCATCCCATGGCATACAGCGACGGCAACCCGGGTCTTGTTCGCCTTCAAGTCCGATTTCGTCCCCGTAGTAAATACATGGGCTACCTGTATAAGTCAGCATCGACGTCATCAAGAGTTTGAACTTGCCTTTATGTCCTTTCGCCCGTGTCAACGCACGAGGTGTATCGTGCGAATCGATCAAGTTGAAGGTGACTTCGTTGACGTTCATCGTGTTCATCATCTCGACACGCGTCAGCTCGTTACGGAACTCCGAAGCGGTCGTCCGGTCGAGGGCGAAGTAGTTCAAGCTCGCATTCGTGAACGGGTAGTTCATGACGGCATCGAACTGGTCACCTTGTAACCAAGGCTGTGCGTCGTGCCAAATCTCCCCGAGGATGTAGGCTTCCGGGTTCGCATTTTTGACCGCCGTGCGGAAGTCACGCCAAAACGCATGGTCGACTTCGTTAGCGACGTCAAGACGCCACCCGTCGATACCGAATTCTTCGACCCAGTAACGGGCAACATCTAATAAGTAGGCTTTTAACTCTGGATGCTCTGTATTGATCTTCGGCATGTTCTTTTCGAATGCGAAGGTGTCGTAGTTCGGCTTCGGCTCTGTCGCAATCGGGAACTCGCGAAGATAGAACCAATCGCGATACTCAGAAGATGGCCCGTTCTCGACGACGTCTTGGAACCATGGGTGATGATATCCGACATGGTTGAAGACCGCGTCGAGCATGACTTTGATGCCGTTCTCGTGCAAGAGATCGACCATCTCTTTAAATTTCTCTTTCGTCCCGAACTGCGGATCGATTTCCATATAGTCGAGCGTATCGTACTTATGGTTCGTCGTCGCTTTAAAGATCGGGCAGAAGTAGATGCCGGTGATCCCAAGTTCGACTAAATGATCGATATGGTCGATCACTCCTTGGAAGTCGCCACCGAAGAAGTTTGTCGTCGTCGGCTCTGTCGAGTTCCATGGGAGCGTCTCTTCAGGATTGAGTGAAGCATCGCCATTGGCGAAACGGTCCGGGAAGATTTGATACCAGACCGTATCCTTCACCCAGGACGGTGCATGGAAGATATCGATCGGGTTGATGAATGGGACACAGAAGTAGTAGCCCGTATCATCGAGCGGCTTCTCCTCGAACCATCCTTTTTCAGTGTAGACGGCCGTCTCTTGTCCATCATTCAAACGGAAACCGTAACGTAGACGTCGGAACGGCGGTTTGATAGCGATGAACCAATAGTCATAGGCGTCGTCAAACCCGATCTTCTCCATTGGAGTCTCGTATGTACGCCAGTAGCTCGGCTTGTCCGGATCGAAGTTCCACATGGCTGGGTCTTCAGCGTGCCAATCATATGGGTCGTTCCAAATCAAATCGACCGACTCGATATCGCCTCGCTTCGTATGGAAACGAATATGGATCGTCTCACGATCATATTTGTAGACGAACGGGGACATGGCACGATGATAAATCGCTTCTTTCATCATAAGGAAAACATTCCTTTCTTTATAGGGGATGACATCATTTTACAACATCGGGAATCCATGAGAACAGATGTTGCGAAAACGTTTGCTCAAGCAAAGGTTAATAAAGCGTTTACATTTTGTCAATTGCTGAAACGCATAAAAAGTGAAGATTTAAGAACAAACATTTGAAAATTACATAAATGGGTCAACAGACGTAAAAAAAGTGTAAAAAAAGACTTGTAAAACGCTTTCACAACTGTATAATAAAAATTGAGGTGAGGATGCAAACGTTTTCACTACCATGTCAATTTCGTAGCGGAGTTTTAAAATTGACGTGGTCGTGCGATTGCGCAAATCTGACCATACTATTTCCTTGGGGAGGTTTTTCATCATGAAGATGAAAAAAATGGTAGCAGGACTTTCAACAGCAGTATTCGCATTCGGTGCACTTGCTGCATGTGGTGGCGGAACGGACAACGGATCTTCTAACGAAGGTGGTTCTTCAAGCGAGAACAAACCTGAAAAGATCGTAGTCTGGGAAGACATCGAAAAGTCTGAAACAACGAAAGAAGTTGCGAAGGCGTTCGAAGAAGAGCATGGCGTAAAAGTTGAAGTTGTCGAAGTACAGATGACAGACCAAAAAGACAAGCTTGCGCTTGACGGTCCAGCTGGAAAAGGTCCAGACATCGTGCTCGTACCACACGACCAGATCGGTACAATCGCAGACCAAGGTCACTTGGCTCCAATCGCTGACGAAGGATCGCTTGACGCGTTCACAGACGCTGCGAAATCAGCTGTCATGTACGATGGTCAAGCTTACGGATATCCAAAATCAGTTGAGACACCAATTCTCATGTACAACAAAGACTTGATGGCTGAAGCTCCAGCATCTATGGACGACCTTTACAAGTTATCAAACGATGTGAAAGCTGACGGGCAGTACGGATTCCTCGCACTTTGGGATAACTTCTACTTCGCACATGGTGTTGTCGCTGGATTCGGCGGATACGTGTTCAAAGAAGACGGTGGCGCACTCGACCCAGCGGATATCGGTTTGAACAACGAAGGTGCAGTTGAAGGATTCGAATACATCGGTAAATGGTACGAAGAAGGCCTCTTCCCTAAAGGGTTGATCGGTGAGTCTGGTGGCCAAGCGATGGACCAACTCTTCACTGAGAAGAAAGCTCATTCAGTCATGAACGGACCATGGGCTGTGGCTGGTTACACAGATGCAGGCGTGAACCTCGGAGCGGCTCCAATGCCAACACTTCCGAACGGTGAGCCAATCAAGACGTTCATGGGTGTGAAAACATATGCCCTTTCAGCTTACACAGAAAACCAAGAGTGGGCTGAAATGTTCCTTCAAGAGTTGACGAATGAAGAAAACGCATTGGCAATGTTTGAAGCATACAACGAGATCCCGCCAGTAGCAGCACTCGAGTCGAACGAGACAATCACGTCGAACGAAGTTGCGAAAGCGGTATTCGACCAAGCAACAAACGCAATCCCAATGCCGAACATTCCTGAAATGGGACAAGTTTGGGAGCCAATGGCACAAGCACTTCAGCTTGTAGCAACTGGTAAACAAGATGCACAAAAATCTGCAGACGATGCAGTGAAAGTCATCGAACAACAAATCCAAGCGAACAACCAATAAGGAATTGAGATGAAGGGGTACGTCACATGGCGTTCCCCATCATTTTCTAGCATTGAGCAAACGTTTGCTTGATTGATTTGCTCAAATCGAAAGGAGAAACTGAGGATGGCTGCAATTGCGAACCCTAAATCACCGGACCAACGCCCGGACAAGCCTACAAACCATGCTCGGAACGCGGGACTACTTTCCATCATTCCGGGACTCGGACAGTTATACAACAAACAATACGCGAAGGCGGTAGCGTTCTTTATCGTCGTCGTATCTTATTTTGCCGTAAACTATGATCTATTTTTCAAAGGGGCGGGCGCCGGACCAGGTGACCGTGGAGGACTTTGGGGATTGATCACGCTTGGTGAAGTGCCAGGACCTCGTAACGACCACTCCATCTTCTTGATGGTCGAGGGGATTGTCGCGTTAATTTTACTTTTCTTCGGAATCGCGTTCTATGTTTGGAACATTCGTGACGCCTATCGTGTCGGTCGCGCTCGTGATCAGCATCTAAACCTTCCATCGTTCCAAATGCAACTTCGCAACTTGCGTGACCATGGATTCCCATACTTAATGTTAATCCCATCACTCATTTTGTTAGTGTTTACCGTTATTCTTCCATTGATTTTTACGTTCTTGATCGCCTTTACGAACTATCGCTACAACAACGCACCACCAGCGAAACTCGTCGAATGGGTCGGATTCGAGAACTTTACACGTATTTTTGAAATCGATATTTTCCGTGACACGTTCGTCGGCGTACTCGGCTGGACGCTTGTTTGGACGGTCGCTTCAACGACAGGTGTCATCGCAATCGGGATCTTCCTTGCGGTACTCTTGAACCAAGAAGGACTTCGCTTCCGTCGTTTGTTCCGTTCGATCTTGATTCTTTCATGGGCGGTCCCAGCATTCATCACGATCTTGATCTTCCGCTCGATGTTCAACGAATCGTTCGGGGTGTTCAATACGACAATCTTGCCGGCACTCGGTCTTGACCCGGTCAACTGGATGACCGATCCGACGGCGACACGTACGGCACTCGTGCTCATTCAATGGTGGCTCGGCTTCCCATTCATCATGACGCTCATGACGGGTGTGCTTCAGTCGATTCCTGGTGACTTGTATGAAGCGGCGACGATTGACGGAGCAACGATATTCGACAAGTTCCGCTTGATCACATTGCCGATGCTCTTGTTCGCGACAGCACCGATTTTGATCACGCAGTTCACGTTCAACTTCAACAACTTCAACATCATCTATCTCTTTAATGGCGGTGGCCCTGCTGTACCTGGACAAACGGCCGGCGGTACCGACATCTTAATTTCTTGGATTTACAAATTGTCTCTCGGTGCCAACCCGCAATACGGACTTGCGGCTGCGATCACACTCATCTTGTCATTCTTCATCATGACACTTGCCGTGATCCAGTTCCGTCGGACAAAATCTTTCAAAGACGAGGATATGATCTGATATGAAAAAACAAAAACGAATCAATTTGGCGATCTCGTATGTCATCTTGACGCTTGCGTCGATCATCATTCTCTATCCGATGCTTTGGGTTGTCGGTACATCGTTCAACCCGGGGCGTACGATTACGTCAACGATTATTCCGTCGAACCCGACGTTTATTCACTACAAAAACTTGTTTGACCTAACGATTTCGGATTATAGTTTATGGTATGTGAACACGTTGAAAATCGCTTTCATCACGATGGCACTCTCTGTCGTCTTGGTGACGATTACCGGATACGTCTTCTCACGTTACCGCTTCGTCGGACGGAAGAACTCGCTCGTCTTGTTCCTCGTCCTTCAGATGGTGCCACAGTTCGTTGCGATCATCGCGATTTATGTATTGCTCAACATGCTCAACCTTCTTGACACACATACAGCGCTCATCTTGCTCTATGCGGGTGGTGCGATTCCGATGAACACGTACTTGGCGAAAGGGTACTTCGACACGATTCCGAAAGAACTTGACGAAGCAGCCCGCATGGATGGTGCCGGTCACCTCCGAATCTTCTGGCAAATCATCTTGCCGCTCGCGAAGCCGATTGTCGCAACGATTGCTCTCTTTAACTTCATGGGACCATTCAACGACTTTATCTTGGCATCGCTCGTCCTTCGTTCACCAGAGAAACAAACGTTGGCAGTTGGCCTTTACAACATGATTTCGAAACAGTTCGATAATAACTTCACGTTATTCGCGGCAGGTGCGGTTCTTTCGGCCCTTCCAATCGTTATCTTGTTCTTCATGTTCCAACGCTACTTCGTTTCTGGCCTCACAGCGGGTGGTACGAAAGGATAATACTCGTAAAAGGAGGAAGCGATATGAGGCGAGGCGTCGTGCTCGTGCTCCTGTCGCTTCTTTTGTTTCCGACCGTCGTCGGGGCAAAGGAAGCCGCTACTTGGGAACAAGAACGCATGTACTTTATTATGGTCGACCGATTTGTTGACGGGAATCCGGACAACAATGAACAGGTGGACAAAGATGATCCGAAAGCGTTTCACGGAGGCGATATCCGTGGGGTCATCGAGAAGCTCGATTATATCGAATCACTCGGCTTCACATCGATTTGGTTGACACCCGTTTTTGAAAATATGCCGGACGGCTATCACGGGTATTGGATTAAAGATTTTTATAACATCGACCCACAGTTTGGGACGAAAGAGGATTTACAGGAACTCGTTCAGGAAGCGCACAAGCGCGACATGAAAGTCATTCTCGACTTTGTCGTCAACCACGTCGGTCCGAACCACCCATGGGTGGAAGAAAAACCGGAATGGTTCCACGAACAGTTACCGATTGTATTCTGGAAAGACCAGGAGCAAGTCGAGACGCACTGGTTGTTCGACTTACCTGACTTCAAAACAGAGGATCCGGAAGTCAAATCGTATTTGATTGACGCGGCGAAGTACTGGATCGAAGAGACGGACATCGACGGCTATCGCCTCGATACGGTTCGTCACGTCGATAAAGCGTTCTGGAAAGACTTTGTCGAAGGTGTGCGGTCGGTCGACCCAGACTTCTATTTACTCGCCGAAGTGTTCGACCCAGACCCGCAATACGTCGCGCAATATGACGATCTCGGGTTCAACAGCATCACAAACTTTACGTTTTATGACCGGGTGTCGAAAACGATGACGCAACAGCAAGCGAACGTCGATGAGATTGACGTTGCCGCAAGCTATGCCGAAACGTTCTTCAACGACCCGAACCAGATGGCGACGTTCCTCGATAATCACGATGTCGAACGCTTCATGCATATGGCGGAACTCGGCGGTGTGGAATCGGCGGAACGACGATTACGCCTCGGGTTGTTCGCGCTTTATGCGTCACCTGGTATGCCGATCGTCTTCCAAGGAACAGAAAATGCTCAGACCGGTGGAGCCGACCCGGCGAACCGTGTCATGACGGAATTCCCGGGAAATGAAGAGTTGCACGAATACGTCGCGACGATGAACCGCATGCGGGAAGAATATCCGGTCTTTGCGACAGGAGAGCAGCGCATGATCGCCTCAGAAGACGGGATGGCCGTTTTCGAACGGAAAGACGGAGATGACGTCGCGCTCTATGCGATCAACATGAATCGTGACGATCGGGAGATTGAGATCGATGTCAGTGAAATCGGGGAAGATACGAGACTTCGTGGTCTCTTATTCTCACAACTGGTCACAGATCAGCGCGGAACGTTTACAATTGAACTGTCTGGTGAAAGTGCGAACGCTTACATCGTTGAGGAATCTTCGGTCAATCCGTGGATGATGGGCTTGCTCGTCGTTACGATTCCGATTTTCTTGACTGGTTTGGTCATGTGGAAGCGCCGCAAATAAAGACATGAAACGCCGCAAGGCACGAATCGAACTCACGGAAGCAGGGGGAACACCATGCAAATCACAATCAAAGATGTGGCGAAGCACGCGAACGTCGCGCCGTCGACAGTCTCTCGCGTCATCGCCAACAGCCCAAGAATCAGTCAAAAGACAAAAGAACGGGTCAGAAGTTCCATGGAAGAGCTCGGGTATCATCCGAACATTCATGCGAGAAGTCTCGCTAACCGCTCGACGCAGTCGATTGGTCTCGTTATGCCGAGCGCGGCAACAAAGACGCTTCAAAACCCGTTCTTCCCGGAAGTGCTACGAGGAATTAGCACGAAGGCGCACCAGAATGGATACTCGCTTTATATGACGACCGGCGTGACAGAAGAAGAAGTTTTGTCCGGTGTGATCGAGATGGTACAAGGACGCCGTGTCGACGGTGTCATCGTTCTTTATTCACGTGAAGACGACCAAGTCGTCCAATACTTACGTCAAACGAAGTTTCCGTTCGTCGTGGTCGGGAAGCCGTTCGGGGACGCTTCTTCCATCACTTACGTCGATACGGACAACTATTTGGCTGGTCGTGAAGTGACGAAACATCTTTATAACTTAGGTCATCGTCGCATCGCCTTCATCGGGGGATCGGATAAACTCGCCGTCACACAAGATCGTCGGAACGGGTACGCGACGGCCCTCATGGAAGCAGGCATCCCGGTATGCGAAGATTACATCGCCCGGGCTGAATTCATGACGAAGGGCGGCGCGAAGGCCGTGCGTGAACTGTTACAAAATGAGGAACCACCGACAGCCGTCGTTGTCAGTGACGATATGATGGCACTCGGCGTCATCAGCACATTAAGCGAGATGGGGCTCAAAATCCCAGAGGACGTCGCGGTCGTCAGTTTCAATAACGTGTATATCGCGGAACATTCGAACCCGCCACTCACGTCGGTCGAAATTAACATCTTCGGTCTCGGTTTCGAGGCGACGAACTGTTTGATCGAACAAATCAGTGATAACGCTCCACCTTATGGGAAACGCGTCATCGTTCCGCACTATTTAGTCGTTCGACAATCATGTGGTCAGAAAAAGAAAACAGAAGTCGTCGATTAAACGAAATTCTTCCGCATCCTGTGGAAGAATTTTTTTGTACAAAAATTAGACGCATACAATAGTAGAATAATCAATCGGTCAAAAGTCATAATATTACATAAAGATTACAAATGTGAAAACAGTGCTTGAAAAGAAAGCGTGGGGGAACATTCACATTACCGGTTCAAATAGCAGATTGTTGTGAATCTGCCAAACCAACAACCAAAAAATAAAAAATTTGAAAGGGAGATACAATCATGGATAACAAACGTTATGTAGGTACTTACTATCAGGAGTCAGAGCTTGTTTCAAAAATTGATGAGCTTCGTGCTCAAGGGCATCGCGAAGATGATTTATACGTAGTAGTGAAAGATAAATCGAACCTTTCAATGGTTCAAGGTTCAACGGATGCAGAAGTAAAAGAAACGAAAGCGTCATGGCTTGATCGCTTTTTCGGAGTAGCAGACGAAGGAGATGAAGTTCGTCACACTTTTGATAAACTCGGTTTTTCAGAAGAAGAGACAGCGCGCTACCATCAAGACATCGAGAACGGTGGCATGGTTCTCTTGTTAGATACGAATGACGGCGTGTTCGATAATGGTCGTAACGATACGTTCGAGGGCGGTCGCACATCAGCAGGTTATGGTTCAGAAGGGAATGAGGCAGGTAACACGACTGCTCATAACCTTGGCACAACTGGGGCTGGGATTGGCGCTAACCGTTTAAATGATATGGACGAAGACATCCGTAACCGTACGGACTTGACGGACGAACAGAAACTCGAGTTGCACGAAGAGCGTCTCCTTGTGAACAAGGAACGTGTGCAAACCGGTGAAGTTCGCGTCGATAAAGATGTCGTCGAACGTGAAGAACGCGTGGACGTTGAAGTAGAGCGCGACGAAGTGTATGTTGAACGCCGCCGCGTCGACGGAGACCGTGAAGCGACAGGACATTCTTATGATGCGACGACAGAACGTGATGAGATTCGCGTTCCAGTCACGGAAGAACGTGTCAATGTGACGAAAAAAGATGTCGTGGCCGAAGAAATTGTCGTAGGCAAAGAAAAAGTCAAAGATACGGAAGAGGTACGTGAGACGTTGCGTAAAGAAGAAGCGCATATCGAAGGGGATGATGACCTTCGTCACCGCGATCATGATCACACGCGTCGCGATGAGCGTGACCGCCTCTAATCGATTGACCAGTATCTCGACAAGGATGGCTCTCTCTAAGGGACCATCTTTTTTTTCGCCAATTGTCACCATAGGAGGACGAAAGCTATGAAACATGCGATTATCTCAGAAGTATTTGATCAGCCGGAAACGCTGCTCAATCGAACGGTCGATTTGAAACGAGAAGGTTACGCCGAAGAGGACATGTACGTCCTCGTCAAACGAGCTGACGTCGCGGACGTGGTTCGACGCCAGTCGAAGTTATATGTGCTCGTCACCGACGAACCGGGTACGGTCGCCTCACTCGTCACATCGAGCGAGCGACCGATTGAACGCTGGATCGGCAGCATGCGGCTCACGAAGGAGCAACAGGATCGCTTCACGCAGGAAATCGAGCAGGGACGACTCTTCTTGTACGTCGATGCCGACCGTGGCGACCAATCGTTTAAGGTCGACCGTCCAAAAATGAAATTAGAACCGGAGACGGAAGAACAGATGCTTGCCTTGCACGAGGAGCGCTTGGCCGTCGAGAAACAAGCAGTACAAACGGGTGAAGTCGTCATCAATCGCTACATCATAGAAACCAATCAAGAGATAGAGGTTCCGGTCTTAAGAGAACAAGTTCATGTAGAGAGGAAAGCCGGTTCAGAGGATGTGCTCGAGGACTACGACTTTAATCGGTCGGGATTTCGTACGATTGACGAAGGGGATCATCTCCGAATTCAAGTCATCGAAGAACGGGCGTTCGTCGTGAAGCGACCTGTCGTCGTCGAAGAAATTGTTGTTCGGAAGCGTGTGACGGAAGAGATTGAGACATTGACCGAAACGCTCCGTAAAGAAGAACTCAAAGTGAGGGAAGTCGGGCAAGCCGATGTGACCATTGATAACCAGACAACCCAAAAGGATGAGGAACGATGAACAAAAGTCGATTTGTAGGCACTTATCAGAATGAGGCGGCTCTCGTCGCTAAAATCAACCAATTGACCGAACGAGGCTATGAGGAGCGCGATTTATATGTCGTCGCGCGAGACAAAGATGACATCTCGCTCGTCAAACGTAAGACCGATGCGAAAGTGGAAGAAGCGAGCGCGAACTGGATGCAAAAGTTCGCGGGTGTGACCGAAGGCGAACAGGAAGTGAAGCGGGTATTGCTTGACCTCGGTTTTGCTGACGACGACGTCAACCGCGCTTATGGCGATATTTTGAACGGAGGCTACGCTTTGATTCTCGATGAACCGGACACAGGATTCAATGACGGGAACACTCTGGCGTTCGAAGGGCACGAAGCGAATGGGGCGTTTGGTGATAATCCGGAAAATGAACAGAAAGATTGATTGAAACCGTCTCGATGAGAGGCGGTTTTTTTGATTGTAAAATGTGATGAAAAAAAGAAATAAAAAGTTTTATGCAAACGATTGCATTCTCGTTTCAGTTGTGTAAAATGAAAGGTGAGATTAAATACAGCGCTTTCATAGACAAACGGTTGCATAAACTAGTTGTCCGACGAAGGTAGCCTTGTAGAGAAAAAGGAGTGGCAGACAGATGAAACGATTGTTTGCAGTCGATGAATGGAAAGTAACAGAGGAAGGTCTTCACCCGAAAGAGAACCGCCTTGCAGAATCCATCACATCGCTCGGGAACGGGCATATGGGGATGCGAGGAAACTTTGAGGAAGATTACTCGAATGATACGCACCAAGGATTCTACGTGGCGGGCGTCTACTACCCGGACAAAACACGTGTCGGTTGGTGGAAGAACGGATACCCTGAATACTTTGCCAAAGTGTTGAATGCGACAAACGTCATCGGTCTCCGCGTGGTCATCAATGGGACACCGGTCGACTTGGCGAAATGGGAAGTGAAAGATTTCACCCGTGAGCTCGACATGCAGCGTGGTGTCCTCACACGGACGTTCACCTTGATGAACGGGACAGAAGAGACGAAAGTGGAAGTCGTCCGCTTCTTCTCAATCGTGGATAAAGAAGTCTTGGCCATTCGTTACAACGTCACACCTGTCAACTACGAAGCAAAAATTGAGTTCACGCCATATTTAGATGGCGATGTCGTCAACGAAGACTCGAACTACGATGAGAAGTTCTGGCTTCCGGTCGACCGTGGTGTGGAAGAACGTTTCGCTTTCGTTACGACGAAGACGAAGAAACTCGACTGGCATGTCACGGCATCGATGATCGCGGACGTAGAAGGTGCTCGTTGTGAAGTGCTTGAAGCGACAGATTTGTTCGTTGCCAACAAGTTCACGGTCAACGTAGCTGCTGGTGAGACAGCGACAGCCTACAAATATGTGTCGGTCGTCACGAACCGCGACCACGAGATTGAAGCATTGCAGTCAGCTGGGATGACACGTGTCGAAGCGGCGTTCGAAAAAGGATTTGAGACACTTCTCGCTGAACAGACGGAAGCATGGCTCGCACGCTGGGAAGATGCGGATGTTCGTATCGATGGAGACATCGAAGCTCAACAAGGAATCCGTTTCAACATCTTCAACATGTATCAAACATATACAGGTGAAGACTCACGTCTTAACATCGGTCCAAAAGGATTCACAGGTGAGAAGTACGGCGGTGCGACGTATTGGGATACTGAAGCCTACTGCCTGCACTTCTATTTGGCGACAGCCAAACCAGAAGTCTCATGGAACTTGCTCAAGTACCGTCACAACCAATTGCCACAGGCGAAAGAGAATGCTGTGAAGAATGTCGGTATGGAAGGTGCGCTTTATCCGATGGTCACAATGAACGGGGAAGAGTGTCACAACGAGTGGGAAATCACGCATGAAGAGATTCACCGTAACGGTGCGATTGCCCATGCGATCTTCAACTACACGAACTTCACAGGCGACAAGTCGTACCTTGGACAATACGGATTGGAAGTATTGGTCGAGATCTCGCGTTACTGGGCTAGCCGCGTCAACTTTGTCCCGCACAAAGACGTGTATATGATCCTAGGCGTCACAGGTCCGAACGAATATGACAACAACGTCAACAACAACTGGTATACGAACTTGATCGCCGCATGGACGCTCGAATATACGCAAGAAGTGTACAACTACTTGAAAGAGGCAGAACCTGCACGTCTCGAAGAGCTCGTATCGACACTCGGCATCACGGATGCTGAACTTGCGAAGTGGGCAGACATCCAAACGAAGATGTACTATCCAAAAGATGATCTCGTTCCAGATGTGTTCATGCAACAGGACGGATTCATGGATAAAGAGCAGATTTTGGTGAAAGACCTCGATCCGAAACATCTTCCACTCAACCAAAACTGGTCATGGGATCGCATCCTTCGCTCGAACTTTATCAAACAAGCTGACGTCCTCCAAGGACTCTATACGTTCGGTGACCGCTTCACGGTCGAACAGAAACGTGCAAACTTTGACTTCTACGAGCCACGCACGGTTCACGAATCGAGCTTGTCACCATGTGTCTACTCGATCATTGCGGCAGAAGTCGGTTATGAAGACAAAGCGGTCGAATTGTACCAACGTTCGGCGCGCCTTGACCTCGACAACTATAACAATGACACGGAAGACGGATTACACATCACGTCGATGGTCGGTTCGTGGATGTCCATCGTTCATGGATTCGCCGGAATGCGCATTCAAGAGGATAACCTCTCGTTCAGCCCGATGATTCCGAAAGATTGGAACGGTTACTCGTTCAACATGCTCTGGCGCGGCCATCACTTGACGGTCACATCATCACGTGAACAAGTGACAATCAAGCAAACAAGTGGTACAGATGTGACCATCCATGTATATGGAAATGCAGTGACAGTTCCTGCAAACGAGTCGATTACAATTGAAACAGTGAAAGCGTGACCAATCGTTTCATACGAACAAGCCGACCTCGGTCGGCTTGTTTTTGTGTGAAAAACTTATCGGATTTCCTGCATATTTGCTGTATGCAGCATGAATAATCTATGTTATCTTGATTCTTAGCTATTTTGAGAAAGGGGAGTTGAAGCTTGACGGAAGCCGTTAAAGAACATACACGAATCGGGGTTGTCTCGATCATCGGAGGATTGTTCGTTGCCTTATCCATGACATTATTTTTAATTCCAGCTGGCGTCTATTCGACAGGATTTACGGGTCTTGCCCAAATCTTGACGAAATTGTTAGAGGGTACACCGCTTGAACTAGGGGAAGGACTCTGGTTCTTTATTCTGAACGCACCACTGCTCGTCGTCAGTTATTTTATGCTCGGGCGGAACATGATGATCCATACGCTGGTCAGTGTCGCCTCGGTCACGTTGTTCATTCGTTTGCTTCCGCAATCGCAGCTTCTCTCGGACGATCCGCTCTTGAACGCCGTATTCGGCGGTGTGCTTTTGGCAATCGGTTCGGGCATCACGATCCGGTACGGAGCCTCGACAGGTGGCTTTGACATCGTCGCATTGATTCTCGCGAAATTCACGAACAACTCGGTCGGGGTCTATCTCTTCTTGATGAACATGATGATCGCCCTCGCAGCAGGTGCCTTGTTCGGATGGCCGACAGCGCTTTATACGATCGTCTTCTTGTATGTGACGTCAAAAGTCATCGATGAGATTTACACGAATACACAGCGTCAAACGCTCTTCATCGTGACGAATCACCCGGACGAGGTGACAAAGGAACTACATCAACACGTGTTCCGCGGGATCACGCTCATGCCGGCAATCGGGACGTACTCGAAAGTCGAGAAGGCGACGCTCATGATGGTTGCGCAACGACACGAAGTGCGTGAGATTACGCGAATCTGTAAAGATGCAGACCCATCGGTTTGGATCAATATCTTGCCGACAGAGGACGTCGAAGGGACGTTCCGTCGCTAAACATGAATGAATCACAAAAAGCACCGACTTTTCTAAGTCGGTGCTTTCGTTATGCCTTAATGCCAAGTCGCTCTTCTAAGAAGAGGGCAATCCCGTCATCCATATTTGAAGCCGTCACTTCGTTGGCTACATTCTTCAATTGGTCGATGGCGTTCCCCATCGCGACACCGGTACCGACATAGTCGAGCATCTCGAGGTCGTTCTCTTCGTCACCGAAGGCGATAATGTGCTTCCGGTCAATGTTCAAGTGCTTCGAGACCTCTTGAAGCCCAAGTGCCTTCGATGTGTTTTTGCTCATGACTTCAATCATATGTTCGGGCATACGCCACTGACGGTTCAATACCGCCTCCGCATGAATGTCATCGAGTTGGGAGCGGACGTGCGCGACGTGATCTTTTGTCGCATGAATCAATAAGGACGTCGGCTCGTCCTGCAAATGCGTCAACAAGTTACCTGATGTGACGCTGAGCGCACGTTCTGCATATGGACTATAGAACTCTTGCGGGTCCTTTTGGAAGTACACGTGGTCCGTCACTTCGACAACGATATTGTGTGCCTTCGTATCCGCTACTTCTTCAATGATGTTATGGGCGGTCTTGAGCGGAATCGGTCGGTGTGTCACCGCATAATTCGCATCTTTCGGGTGATGTACGAGCGCACCGTTGAAGTTGACGAGTGGTGTCGTCAATCCCATTTGCTCATAGTACATGATTGAATGGCGCTTTGGACGTCCTGTGGCGATCATGACTTCATGACCAGCTTCACGCGCTGCTTGAAGAGCGCGGAGGTTTCGTTCGCTGATGGTTTTATCATCTCTTAATAACGTTCCATCTAAATCGACTGCGATTAAATAACGTGACATCAGTCATCCTCTTTTCTTCACAATGATGTTTCTACGACCGTATCACATTTTTCGATTCGACGGAAAGAATATACAATCGAAGTCGCATATTCTATTCGAACAATGCTATACTAATGTCGTATGAATTTTTACGAATCATCTGTGAGATGGAGGGGACGTTCAATGCGTTATTTAGTGACATTGATCTGGGCGATTGTGCTCTCGAATACAGCGGTATTTATCATTTCTGCCGTTGATGGCGTAGAGTTCAACGCGATGCTCGCGACAGGATTTGGCGTGGCCATCACAATCTTCGTTGCACTTCTCGATGTCTTGAATCAAGACATGGGAATCAGCGACGTTGCACAAGAGAAGTAAGCCGTCTACAATCAAACTGACTCGTGCATGAGTCAGTCTTTTTTCTTTATCCAACATAGAGGAGGATCATGCATATGAAAAACCCTGAAAAACGCGCGAACTTTATCACGTTCGCCATCATCGGTGCGATTATCGTTATCGGAATCGGTTTGTTGTACTTTTTAAATGGAAACAATACTGACGATGGTGTCAACGCCGTCACAGCAGATGAATTGCAACAACAATTAGACCAAGATGGTGAAGTCGTCGCTTACTTCTGGCAAACGGGCTGCGAATACTGTGAGCAAGTGAAGCCTTATGTCGAACCCCTCATCGAAGAATATGATGCGGTCTCCATCAACTTGGCTGACCATAACGTATGGACGACGTATGGGATTGAAGGTACGCCGACTATCATCCGATTTGAAGATGGAAAAGAGGTCGGTCGCATTGAAGGAGCGGTCTCTGAACAACAATATGAGACGTTCTTTAAAAATGAGGAGGCCAAAGAGGAATGAAGCGTCGTTTCTACCAAACGTTATTTGAGCTGAACGCCTCGCCTTGGATCGCCACACGCCTCAAGCGTTTCGCAGAATCAGATGTGAGTCGTCACTTGATTCCATCGTTTGCAAAAGTATATGACATTGCGGTAGAAGAGGCAGAGCAACCGCTTGCTGCCTATCCATCATTGCATGCGTTCTTTACCCGTCACTTGAAGCCTGGAGCACGTACGATTGATGAGTCGTCTGATACTCTCGTATCACCGTGTGATGGAAAGCTATCGGTCATCGAATCGATTTCAGAAGACAGTCGTTTCGAGGTGAAAGGTCAGTCGTATACGCTTGCGGAGTTACTCGGTTCTCAACAAGAAGCAAGACGTTATGCAGGTGGGACAGTCGTCGTTCTCTACCTCAGTCCGCGCGATTATCACCGCGTCCACACACCGCTCTCTGGTCGTGTGCTCAGTCACTATGAGCTCGGGGACCGTTCGGCACCGGTGAATGAAATCGGACTGACGGAGACGGTTCGACCGCTCTCACGCAACTACCGTCGCGTGACGCGCTTTGACAGCCCAGCCGGAACGTACGAACATATCATGGTCGGTGCCTTGAACGTCAACACGATTGAGTGGACGCTCGAAGGAAACCAGGCGGGCAAAGGAGAAGAGGTGGGATACTTCTCGTTCGGTTCGACCGTCGTTCTTTGTTTTGAGAAGGATACGATTCAAATGGACCGTGAAAAGATCGGTCCGGTTCGACTCGGTGAAGTCATCGGGACAATCAAATCCAACTAATTTTGTGTCAATTTTCTTCCGACCGAACGATAGACTAGTCGTTTGGTCGGTTTTCGTTTACCATAGAAGGGATATCAATACTTGTATAAGTAGTTGAATCGTTTAGCTAATTGGAGGAATTTTACGTGTTTAATCGACTTTATCCGAAACAGTTCGTCGCGTCTGTGTTTGACATCGACCTACAAGAATTGAAAGACCGTGGGGTGCGCGTCATTTTGACGGACCTTGATAATACACTCGTGGCGTGGGACGTCCCACATGCGCCAGAGCTTTTATTGATGTGGCTTGAAAAAGTGAAATCATACGGTTTCGATGTGATTGTCGTATCAAATAATAACGAGAATCGTGTACGAACATTTACGGAGCCGCTCGGCCTTCATTATGTCGCTCGTGCTAGAAAACCATTACCATCTGGATTTAAAGCGGCACTCTCGAAATATGGGTACTCGCCGAAGGAAGCCATCTTCTTAGGGGACCAGCTGTTCACAGACGTTCTCGGGGCAAACATGGCGGGCATTCATGTCATTCATGTGCAACCGGTCGTCAAAACGGACGGACTCGTCACGAAATTTAACCGGATGCTCGAAAAAGTGGTCTTCGCCCATATGAAGCGTCGTGGGAAGTATGTATTGATCACGAAAAAAGTGGAAGAACTTGCCGTTGACGCACAACGGGCAAAAGTCGCGGTCGCTGAAAAAATCGGTGAGGCCATGCATCCACGTTCCGAAGATTCACATAAAAAAGATGAATAAGACCTCGAACGCACAGGAAGAAGGAGGCTGCCCATGTACGGCGAGCAAGGCGTCGGAATTAACGCTTCAGGAGTAGCAGCGAGGTGCTACGGTGAATGAAGAAGGGGAAACCTGAACGGCAGTAAGTATAACTATGGAAGAAACAAAACGATATTGCGCTGGGTGCGGCGTAGCCATCCAAACGGAAGACCCGAACGGGGTCGGCTATGCACCGAAATCGGCACTTGACCGTGAGATTGTCATTTGCCAACGTTGCTTCAAATTGAAGCACTATAACCAAGTTCAAGATGTGGAGTTATCAGATGATGACTTCTTGCGCATCTTGAATGGTATCAGTTCAAAAGAAGCACTCGTCATAAAAATCGTCGACATTTTCGACTTCAATGGCAGTTGGCTTCCGGGTCTTCAACGCTCAGTCGGGTCGAATCCGGTATTGTTAGTCGGAAACAAGGTCGACTTGTTACCGAAGTCGGTCAACCCGAACCGGATGGCGAACTGGATGAAGGCAGAGGCAAAAGAACTCGGCTTGAACCCAATCGACGTTCATTTGATCAGTGCGAAAAAAGGACATGGCATCGATGAACTCGCTGAAAAGATTGAGTACTACCGCAAAGGCAAAGACGTCTTTGTCGTCGGTTGTACGAATGTCGGGAAGTCGACACTCATCAACCAGGTGATCAAACGTTTCGGTGAAGAGGATGAAGCCATCATCACCGTCAGTCATTTCCCGGGAACGACGCTTGACTTGATCGACATTCCGCTCGACGATGATGCGAACTTGTACGACACACCAGGAATCATCAACCGTCATCAAATGGCACACTATGTCGATGCGAAAGATTTGAAGACGATCACACCGAAGAAAGAAATCAAGCCGCACGTGTTCCAGTTGAATCCGCAACAGACGCTCTATTTCGGCGGATTGGCACGTTTAGATTATCTTGAAGGAAATAAGCGATCGTTCGTCATTTATATGTCGAATGAATTGAAAGCACACCGTACGAAACTCGAACGTGCCGATGAGCTCTATGACCAACATATTGGGAAGATGCTCAACCCGCCGAATGAGAAGACACTCGAAATCTTACCGCCACTCGTCCGTCATGAGTTTAGCTTACGAGACGGCGTGAAAACGGATATCGTGTTCAGTGGTCTCGGTTGGGTCGCGATTCACGGAAAAGGTGGTCGTATCGCAGCATGGGCTCCAAAAGGCGTCGCAGTCACACTTCGCGAGGCGCTCGTATGAATCTGGCCGTCATCGGTCACCCGATTGCTCATTCGCTCTCTCCCCAACTGCACGAGCAGTGGTTGAGGGCGTCTGGGCTTTTCGGGCGTTATGAGGCCATCGATGCCACACCAGATCAACTCCCAGCCTTATTTGCGGCAATGCGAGAAGGGGACTGGGATGGATTCAATGTCACGATTCCCTATAAAGAGGTGGTCGTTCGGTATCTCGATGACCTTGACGAAGCGGCGAAACATGCTGGAGCCGTCAATACGGTGTATAAACGAGACGGGCGACTTATCGGGACGAATACGGACGGGGCAGGTCTTGTCCAAGCGCTGATGCCATACACAGACTTTACAGGGCGTGTCCTGATTGTCGGTGCCGGAGGAGCGGCTCGTGGGATTGTCCAAGCTCTCCCGACGCGTGACGTGACGATTGTCAATCGAACAATGGAACGGGCAAAAGCGCTCGCCGACACGTTCGGAGTCGTCTACACGACGTTCGATGAGATGGACGTCTCTCGATATGATGTCATCATTCAGACCACTTCTGTCGGGATGGACGAGAGATCGACACCACTTTCATTAGAAGGATTACGACAAAACACGGTCATTTGTGATATCATATATCGTCCACTTGTCACCCCGATGCTTCAAGAAGCGAAACGTCGCGGAGCCAAAGTTGTGACAGGTGTAGCCATGTTCGTCGGGCAGGGCGCGCTCTCGTTCGAGAAATGGACGGGCGTGAAACCGGACGAAACCGTTGGGAAAAAGTTAATCGAAGGATTATTGGAGGAATAATATACTATGTTATCAGGTAAACAAAAACGCTTTTTACGCGCAGAAGCGCACCATCTTTCACCGATCTATCAAGTTGGGAAAAATGGAGTCAGCGAAGCGATGTGTAAAGATATCGCGGACGCACTCGAAAAACGTGAATTGATTAAGGTCCAAGTACTTCAAAACTGCATGGACACGCCGAAAGATGTCGCTGGCGAGTTAGCTGAAGGCACACAGGCTGAAGTCGTTCAAGTGATTGGAAAAGTCATCGTCTTGTACAAAGAGGCGACCGAGAAAGAAAATCGCCAAATCAAACTCCCATGAGCCGGATCGGCTTGATGGGCGGAACGTTCGACCCGCCGCATCTCGGACATCTGTTAATCGCGGAACAAGCGCGTGAACAGCTTGAACTTGATGAGGTGTGGTTCCTGCCGGCTGCGATTCCACCTCATAAGGTCGGGTTCAGCTCGGCAGACCACCGAATCGAGATGACGCGACGCGCCATACAAAATCAGTCCGACTTCAAGTTGAACTTGATTGAGTTTGAACGGAGTGAGCCGTCTTATACGGTCGAGACGATGAAACGGCTGATCGAACAGTATCCGAATGATGAATTCTACTTTTTGATTGGTGCCGATTCACTCGTTTCGCTCGAATCCTGGTATGACTATGAGACGCTCATCCGTCTTGTCACGTTCGGTGCGGTCGCACGGCCGGGGACACGTTATTTGATTCCGGAGAAGGCAGACGTCCGCGCGATTGACATGCCGCAACTCGAAATCTCATCGACGGACATCCGGGAACGGGCGAAACGAGGCAAATCCATCAAATATCTTGTCCCGACGCCAGTCGAGGAGTATGTGAAGGAGCATAAGTTGTATGACGTTTGAAGAAGCGCACGAGTTGATTAAACAGACGCTGCCAGAAAAACGCTATATCCATACGCTCGGTGTCGTCGAGACGGCGGAACGCATGGCGGTTCAATTCGGTGAAGAGGTCGAACATGCTCGTATTGCTGCGATGCTTCATGATTATGCGAAGTACTTTGACGTCGAAGAAATGCGTCGAGTCGTCGTGGAAGAAGGGTTAGACCCGAATCTACTTGAGTACGGGGACGAACTACTTCATGCGCCGGTCGGTGCGATTCTACTTTCCCGTCAATACGACCTGGATGACGCGGTGCTCTCGGCGATTCGAAATCATACGACGGGAGAGCCCGGGATGTCTCGGCTCGACCAAATTCTATTCGTGGCTGATGCCATCGAACCGAATCGGGATTATCCCGGCGTCGACCGGTTGCGGGCAGAAGTGGAGCGTTCGCTCGAAGCGGCGGTTGTCGCGACACTGAAACAAACGATTGAATTTTTATTGAAGAAGTCGGTGCGTATTTTTCCACTGACGATTGAAACGTATAACGATTTTGTGAATATACCTTAGGAGGGTCAATATGACTGCAAGAGAAGAATTAGAATTGATTGTTAAAGCGGCTGACGATAAACGTGCCGAGGAAATCGTTGTACTCGACATGGAAGGGATTTCGCCAATCGCGGATTACTTCGTTATCTGTCACGGGAACTCGGAGAAGCAAGTCGAAGCGATCGCACGTGAAATCAAAGACGTTGCTGGCGAAAACGGCTTACCACTCCACAAGTTCGAAGGAATGGACACGGCACGTTGGGTCCTCGCTGACCTCGAGAACGTCGTCGTCCACATCTTCCATCGTGATGACCGTGATTACTACAACCTAGAGAAATTGTGGGCTGACGCGCCACACGTCGAAGTGGAAGTCGGCTAATGGCTTACGAAGGATTCGCCTATGTATACGACGAGTTGATGAAAGACGCGCCGTATGATGAGTGGGTCGCTTTCGTGCGGCGTCACGTCCAAGATGGCGCGACACTCGCGGATGTCGGGTGCGGGACCGGGTCGGCGACGATTCGCCTCGCTGAACATTACGATGTCATGGGGATCGACTTATCCGAGTCAATGCTCGAAGTCGCACAAGAAAAGGCGCTCGAGGTCGAAATCGAGTTGCCGCTTTGGGAACAAGATATGCGTGAGTTGGAGTTACCGGAACCGGTCGATGCGGTGACGATTCTCTGCGACTCCCTTTGCTATTTGCGAGACGAGGCGGACGTGATTGATACGTTTGAATCTGTCTACAATCAACTCAAACCAGGCGGCTTGTTCATCTTTGATGTCCATGCTCCGAACAAGATGCAGACGCTCTTCAACCAAAAGACGTATGCGTCAAACGGAGAAGATTGCTCATATATTTGGTTTGCCGACCCGGGAGAAGCTCCGCTGTCGGTCGTTCATGACTTAACATTCTTCGTCGCGCTTGAAGATGGGACGTATGAACGGATCGAGGAGACGCATGAACAACGGACATATGAACCAGGGCAGTATATGCAATGGTTGATTGGTGCCGGATTCCACGTCAAATCGGTCACATCAGATTTCACCGAACGTGCACCAGGAGCGGATGCGGAGCGCATCTTCTTCGTAGCCCAAAAATAAGGAAGACCTCATCGTAGATTAGCGATGGGGTCTTCCTCTATATCAGGAGTTTAATGCCCGATTTATAAATTCAGCTTTAGCTTCAGTATATTTTTCTCTGTCCTCACGAAATTCAGTTGCTAATTGCTTTTTTAGAAGCCCGTACTCCTTCGCGAGTAAAGGAGATTCCCGTAACTTGTCTCGAAATTCAATCTGTTCTTCCCACCGTTTTTCTGTGCCTTTCATGAGATGCAAATGAGCAACTCGTTTATCATTTTTCACTTTCACAAAAAATCTGCGCCAGGGCTTTCCATCCAATTCTGGTGGTACATAGTGCCAACCGTATGCGGTTAAAGTATCAACAATCGCATTCATTATGTCAAACGATTCGATACGAATCATCACATCTATAATTGGTTTTGCAGGTAGACCGGGAACCGCTGTACTACCTATATGTTCTGCTCCTTTAATATCAAACTTTGAAAGTAAGTCGGACAACTCTCTTGTTTCACGTAGACCTTGAGCTTTCCATTGCACATTGGCATCTTCTATTTCGATTGCTTCATATGCCCAAATAGGAATATTTAATTGTTCAGGATTCTCTTCTTTCATTAGTTTAGTTCATCTCCTTGAAAGTATTCTCTGTGGGGAAGCTAATCTTGAAAAGAATAAAAGACCTCATCATAAGAGAATGTGAATAAGATCTTTTGGATGATCATGCTTCGTGGCTGAACTGCCACTGGACGCCGAACTGGTCTTCGAGCATGCCGTACGCCTTGCTCCAAAACGTCTCTTGAAGCGGCATCAAGACACGTCCGTTCACAGAGAGCGCCTCGAACTCACGATGGATGGCCTCGAGGTCGTCTGTGACGACAGCGAGCGTGACATTGTCCCCGAATGTGACCGGTCCGTCAGGCATCGCATCAGAAAACATGAGCGATGAGCCGTGAATCGATAGTCGGGTATGCAGCACGAGATTAGCCATTTCACTCGGCACCGGTTGACCGTCTGGACCAGGTTGGTCACCGAACGTCATGATGTCTGGAGCGGCGTGGTTGAACACATCGGCATAAAAGATTACGGCGTCTCGACAATTCCCATTAAAGTTGAGATACGGATTGATCGGCATAGCAAGTTCCTCCTCGAATTCATAATATTAATTATAGAACGTATGTTCGTGAATGGCAAGAGAGTCCAACTAAATTCAATTGTGTGGTTGAACACGATTGAGAGTTGGGAATAGAGCATATAGAGAACAAACTAGAAAGAAGGCGAAGCATTATGAAGCTCACGAAAGGACGTATCCTCGAATTTGGATTCGTCTTGTTCATGGCGATCATACTCGTCACATCTATCATTGAAGAATTATGGTTCGATGCGAGTGTGGCGGGGGCCGGAATCATTTCCGGGCTCATCCCGTTCTTCATTGAAAAGACGTTTAAAACAGAACTTGACGGCAAGATGAAGGTGGCGTATATCCTGTTCTTGTTTGCCTCCCAGTATTTAGGCTCGATTGTCGGACTATACGGGAATGGTTGGTGGGACACGTTCCTTCATCTCTTAAGCGGAATTTTTCTCGCATTCCTTGGATTCGACTTCTTCAGTAGGCTCGATGATGACATTCGGACCGAGATCCCGAAACGATTTTTGTTCGTATACATTGTCGTCTTTTCCATGGCTGGGGCGGCACTTTGGGAAATGTATGAATTCACATCTGACGTCGTCCTGAACACGACGATGCAAGGGAACGGGAATGACGATACGATGGTCGACATCATCGCGGGGTCCCTAGGCGGTATCTTGGCAGCATTTTTCGTCGTGACGCTCCATCAACGTGAAAAATCCAAACAAAAGAGACATATGAAAAAAAGTTCGTGATTCACGAGCTTTTTATTTGTAATCATTCTAATCTTTAATTAATATCAAGATTGTAATGATTATAAATAATGGGAGGCAATCATATGGATCAACACCGTCAACTAACTACTAACCAAGGCGTACCAATCGGGGATAACGCCAACTCCATCACTGCGGGTCGTCGGGGCCCGACGCTTCTCGAAGACTACCAACTAATTGAGAAATTAGCGCATTTCGATCGTGAACGAGTACCAGAACGTGTCGTTCACGCGAGAGGCGCAGGGGCGCATGGTGTCTTCACTGTAAAAAATAGTATGAAACGCTATACGAAAGCCGCATTCTTGCAAGAAGAAGGGCAAGAGACGCCTGTGTTTGCGCGCTTCTCGACCGTCATCCACGGATTAGGTTCACCTGAGACGCTTCGTGACCCACGCGGTTTCGCCGTCAAGTTTTACACAGAAGAAGGGAACTATGATTTCGTCGGAAACAACTTACCGGTCTTCTTCATCCGTGACGCGATTAAATTCCCGGACGTGATTCACTCGCTCAAGCCGGACCCACAAACGAACCTTCAAGACCCGGACCGCTTCTTCGACTTCATGTCGCTCACACCTGAATCAACGAACATGCTCGTGCATCTCTTTAGTGACGAAGGCATTCCGGCATCGTATCGCCACATGCGCGGGTCATCCGTCCATTCCTTCAAGTGGGTGAATGAATTCGGCAACACGGTGTACATAAAGATGCGCTGGGTACCGAAGCAAGGGATTCAAAACTTGTCGATGGAAGAAGCGGCGAAAATCCAAGCAGAAGACTTCAACCATGCGACACGTGATCTGTTCAACGCCATTGAAAATGGAGACTATCCGGAATGGGATCTATATGTACAGATTCTCGACCCAGCGGACATGGACAACTTTGACTTCGACCCGCTTGATGCGACGAAAGATTGGTTCGAAGATGTCATCCCGTATCAATTGGTTGGAACGATGACCCTCAACAAAAATGTCGATAACTTCTTCGCCGAGACTGAGTCGGTCGGTTTCAACCCAGGCGTCCTCGTACCAGGGATCCAGCCGTCAGAAGACAAGATGCTCCAAGGACGACTTTTCTCGTATTCGGATACGCAGCGTTACCGCATCGGACCGAACTATCTCCAACTCCCGATCAACTGCCCGTTCGCTCAAGTCGCGAACAACCAGCGTGACGGGGCGATGCCGTTCAAGCAACAGACGAGCCCGGTCAACTACGAGCCGAACCGTTACGAAGACGCGCCGAAGCCAAATGCGGACTATATCGAGACGCCGCAACCGATCACAGGCGTAACGGGTCGTCAGAAGATTGAGAAGACGAACGACTTCGGACAAGCTGGAGAGGTGTATCGTCGCTATTCTCAGGAAGAGAAGGATGCGCTCGTTCGTAACCTCGTGGCGCATATCAAAAAAGTTCGTCACGAGAAGACCGTTCTCCTCTTGATCTGCAACTTCTATCGTGCGGACCGTGAACTCGGAGAGCGTCTCTCGAAAGAGTTGAACATCGATCTCGCACCATTTTTGAATCAAATGTCGAACTAAACACGTAACCGCGGTCTTACACCGCGGTTTTTTGTATGATGAAAGGAAATATCAAAGTGAACACAAAAAAGCCCATGGCGACAATCATCTGTAGAATGCAGTTACCATAAACACATTCAGCCAAATGACTAGCCATGAGCTACACTTATTTGTATTTAGCGTCTTGTGAACTACTCACCACTTATTTGCTTCGCAAATTGAAGTGGGAGCTTCTTGGGAAGACCGTGCTCTTACCAGCCACGGTTATGGACCAAGCTCGTCGGGCAGTCCCTGCCCTGAATGGTTGTCAGTCGGCCAACATCAACAGGTTGATGCTCGCGTTGATGTCACGGTCATGATGCGCGCCACAGGCACACGTCCATTCACGGACATCCATCGCTTTCTTCTCGCCCTTTACTCCGCAAGTGGAACAGATTTGCGTCGATGCGAACCATTGGTCGGCCTTGATGAGCGTCCGTCCGTAGAACTTGCATTTGTATTCGAGTTGCCGGACGAACTCGTGCCAACTGACATCCCCGATGGACTTCGCGACCTTGTGGTTCTTCATCATGTCCTTCGATGTCAATGTCTCCACGACGATGACTTGGTTCTCGTCAACGATTCGTTTCGACAGTTTGTGAAGGAAATCTTTGCGTTGGTTGGCAATCTTTTCGTGTTTTTTAGCTAAAAGTAATTTGGCTTTTTCACGATTCTTGCTCCCAATCTTCTTTCGCGACAGCGCCCGCTGTGCCTTCTTGACCTTCGCTTCGGATTGTCGGAGAAAGCGAGGGTTGTCGATCTTCTCCGAGACCATCGCATCGTTCGTCATGACGGCGAAGTGTTTTAGACCGAGATCGATCCCGACCTTGTTCTCGGCTGGGATCCATGGTTCATCGTCCTGTTCGACGAGCAGGGAGACAAAGAACTTGCCTGTCTTGGTCATCGACACAGTCGCCGACCGGATGACGCCCTCGAACGGACGATGTTGGGTGAACCGCACGAACCCGGCCTTCGGCAGCCGAACCTTGCCCGCCTCGATGCGGATCGTGCCATGTTGGTTGTTCGTCATGTAGGAAGCGCGCGACCGCCGTCTCGATTTGAAGGCCGGGAAGCCGCCCGTCCCGGCGAAGAACTTCGCGAACGCGGTGTCGAGGTTCAGCTTCGCGTTCGCGAGCGCGAGGCTGTCCGCCTCGGCGAGGAACGGGAACAGGGGCTTGTAGGATGCGGGTGTCGCCGGTTTCCGTCTCGTCCCGTCCCCCGCCTTCGCCTCCTCGCGGATGGCGATGCGGTCCTCGAGCAGCTTGTTGTAGATGAACCGGGCGCAGCCAATCGTCTTGATGAGGAACTCGGCCTGTGCCGGCGTCGGGTGGAGCCTGTATTTGTAGCCTTTCAGCATGTCCGTCCCTCCTCCCTCCAGCAGATCGTGATGTATCTTCCTCATCCGATACCCGCGAAGGGGGATGGAAAATCTGACGGAATCACGAACTTTTGTTCGTCCTATCTGTCACAAGGGGAAAAGATGTTTGGACCGGACGATTCATCTCCCACCTACGCTGGGCTACGCCCCGAGACGCTTAGAGGAGGGAGAATTATCGCCTACTTTTGTTAAAATAAATAATAGAGTCAATGAGAATCAAGACACCAGATAGAAGTCCCATTAGAACAATATAAACAAGTGTACGTTCTAGTAAAGGATTTGGCGCTTCTGTTATCCCGTTGCTATACGATATAACCTCTATCAAAAAAAGCGAGAACAAAGTAAAGAAAACACCTATAAATCCAATTTTATGCATATCATCTCTCCTAATAGTTATTCCCCAACCATCCCGTCACCGTCTCGGTCGTCCATATACTGGTACAACCAATGGTCACGCGTAATCGGCATCTCGAATCCGGCATTTTTGGCTTCTTTGATCGTCACTTGTCCATTTCCGTCAAGGTCGATATCGGATAATTCACGTTCCTCGACCGGCTCCGTCGTCACTGCAGGAGGGGAATCATCCGTCAATCCGAGCGATTCGTTCACTTCCTCCGGATCCACGTTATCATACGTATCGGTGACCGTATTGCCCCGTACGGTATACGTGTATTGGTAGCGGGAAGGAATCTGAGTCGTCGTGTTCGGATAGGTGATGATGGCTTCGAAGTCTTTCGCCCCGCCAGCCTTCCGGATGACATCTTCCATGAATGCCTGGTCGCCGTAACGGTTGAGTGCGCTGTTTTGTGGCGTGATGTTATAGGCGTTCGAGACACCGCCAAGTGAATCGGCGATGATATGGCCTTCGTCGAGGTTCGGGTCTTCGACACCCGGAACTTTTGCCTCGTCTGCATAATAGCGTCCTGAAGAATTAACGTCTTCGGTTTCATCGTCTTGAAGCGTGATTTCGTCGGCAATCACACGAACCAGTTGACCATGTTCGTTCGTGAACGCCCAATACTCACGATCGCCGAAGCCGATATCGACGACGACATTCGCTTCACGTGTGCCGGACTGATCGCCGCCATCGACCTCGATCTTCGTATAGCCTTCAAAAAGATCGCCTTCAGATTCAGGGATCTCGGTGGTTTGTTCCTCTTGTACAGGTTCCTCTTCAACTGTTTGCTCAGTTGACGTCGATGTCGGGACGCTCACATCGGCATCCGTACAACCGGAGAGGAGCAGCACCCCAAGCAGAAATGGAATGTAAAATGGTATTCTTTTCATCTATCTCGCTCCTTATTCGAAGTTACACTATCGTATTTACTATGTAGCTTATAATGATAGCATAAGAAGACGAGATGTGAGCGTCCTCCCTCAAAATGTGCTCGATGGATTCCTCTCATTTGTGGATTCAGAGAGCTTATGCCAAGATTGAAAAAAAGGGGGAAGAACGTATGAACGAAGTGATTGAGACTTTATTGAACCACCGTTCCGTCCGCGATTTTACGGACGAGAAATTGACAGACAAACAAATCCAGACCATCGTCGAGAGCGCACAACGGGCATCGACGTCTAGCTTTATCCAAGCCTACTCCATCATCGGGGTGACCGATGAAGCGAAGAAGAAACGACTTGCCGAGATTGCGGGCAACCAGTCCTATGTCGTCGAGAACGGTCACTTCTTCGTTTTTTGTGCGGATTTGCACCGCCATGAAGTGATTGGTGAACTGCAAGAAACAGAAGTGTCCTCAACACTTGAGACTGATGAAAAGTTGCTTGTCGCGGTGATCGACGCTGCACTTGCCTCTCAAAATGCAGCAGTGGCGGCAGAGTCGATGGGGCTCGGAATTTGTTATATCGGTGGCATTCGGAACGACCTCTTTGCGGTGAAAGAAGTGCTCGTATTGCCGGAACGGGTCATTCCGCTCTTCGGGATGGCCGTCGGTGTACCGGCCTCAGTCGAGGATCAAAAACCACGCTTACCGTTCCAACATGTCTACCATGAAAATATGTATGAAGCGAATCCAGAACGGATGAAGCAGTCCCTTTCCGATTACGATGCGTTGATCCACGATTACTATATGGTCCGTGGCTCGAACCCGCGTAAAGATACGTGGACTGGTCAAATGGGGCGCATGTTGTCGAAATCGACACGGCTTGACGTCAAAGACTTTTTGAAAGCACAAGGCTATTTGAAGCAATAAGATAAACCGCCGACAACTCTTTGTCGGCGGTTTTGTCATGTTCAATTCAATTGGCCGTCGAGCCAATTCTTGTCGATGGCACCAAATTGCTTCGCGATGATCACACCCGATTCATCGAGCACATACGTCGTCGGCATCGCCTGAATCCGATACGCATCTCCAACTTGGCCGTCACGGTCATAGACGACGGTAAATGCGTCTTCATACGGTTCGACGAACGAGACGGCATCGGCGGGGTCGCGTTCACTCGTCGTCGTGTTGACGGCGACGATGGTCACGTCATCTCGCTCTTTCGCGAACGCCGCCATATCCGGCATCTCCGCCCGACAAGGCGGGCACCAGGACGCCCAAAAGTTGACGACGACGCGCTGACCACTTAGTGAAGTTAAGTCGAATGTACTCCCATCAGTTCGCTGTAATTCGAACGAAGGGGGAATTTGCCCGATGTTCAAACCGGTTGACGCCGTCTCTGTCGTGACAGATTGTGTCGCTTTCTCTGGCAGGACAGCATTCACGACCGCGAGAACGACCAGGACTCCGACACTAATTTGAATCACTTTCTTTGAAGGGCGGGCGAGATAGACCGTCAATCCGAAGAGAACGAGGGCGATGACAATTATCCACCATTGAATCTGTCCGACCGCATATGACTTAAATAGCCAGATGGCGGATGCACCGCATACTGTCCAAAGAATGTTTCCACGAGTCGGTTCATGCATCCAGCGCCACGTCGTTCCGAGTAGCAGAAAAATGAGCATGGCGCTCCATAGATGAATCGGCTGGTCGGAAAGGTTCAAAATCGTCCCGTATACTGGAACCGCGAGTGTCATTCCGAACCAAATGAGGAGTCCGCTCAGCACCCAATACCCTAAAAGGTTCCGGTCGAGTCGATAGACGAACCAAAGGACGACAGCAGCTGCAATCCATTGAGACCATACGCCTCCTGTGGCGTAAAGAGCGAGCGATAGGTCACGTGTCGTCAACAGACCGATGACGATGGCACTTCCTTTCCAGGCAAGAAAACCATAGAACCATGTCCCGATGACGGCTTCACGCTGTTTACTCGACAACCCGAGAAAGCGGAAGATGCCGTAAAGGACGGCAAGGCTTAGTAAAAAGATGAGTAAATCGAAACGAATGTTGAGTGGACCGATGGCGACCACGTCTTTCCCTCCTAAACAAAAGGCGCCCCTCTCGAAGCGGGCGCCATATTCATAGTCAGTATAGCATTACTTGATTTGTTGAGCGTTCAAGACAGTTTTCATCGCGCCATAGCCACCGAGGATATTGTGGATATCTTTGTAGCCGAGCGATTGAAGGACACTTGCCGCCATGCGTGAGCGGACGCCTGACGCACAATGCACCGCAATCGTTCGATCTGTCGGAAGACCTTCGTGGTCACTTGCGAGCTTACCGAGCAAGATGCGCTCTGCCTTTTCGTAATGGCTCGCGTTCCATTCTGTCGCGTTTCGAACGTCGAGGACGAAGACGTCACCTTTTTCAGCAGCTTCGATTGCTTCTTCTGCCGTCACGTCCGTATACGTTTCCGTCAAAAGTGATGCGTCGAGCTCTTCGACTGGGACGATGAAGCGAAGGCGATCGAGACCGATTGATTGAAGGTCGGTCTGCACTTGATCGACGTCATCCGCACTTGCGATAAGTGTGATGTCTTTGTCGAAGTTGACGAGCCAGCCAGCCCACGAGACGAACTTGTTGTTGTACGGGATGTTGATTGTCCCTGGTACGTGTCCGTTCGCAAAGTCTTCTCCTTTACGCGTGTCGACGACTTGCGTCTCTTCGACGAGTGTATCGAGACGGTCCGACCCGATGACTTCAGGACGAGCGACTTCCGTCGTCACTTGGATACCTTCTTTGTTCACTTTTTTCATCATGGCAAAGTAGTTCGGTGGTTCGGGTTGATCCGTCGTCAACTCTTTGATGAAGGCATCTTTATCCGTCATTTGAAGCGCCCAGTTCGTCGCTTTCTCGTAACCGACCGTCGATGTTGGAATCGCGCCGAGCGCTTTCCCGCAAGCACTACCTGCACCGTGTCCTGGCCAGACTTGAACGAAGTCAGGAAGCGCCATGAACTTTTTGAGTGAATCAAACATTTGTTCCGCGCCGATTGCCGTCGTTCCTTTCACACCGGCCGCTTCTTCGAGAAGGTCAGGGCGACCGATATCCCCGACGAAGACGAAGTCTCCTGTGAAGATCCCCATCGGTTGTGTCTGGTTCCGGTCATAAAGGAGGAACGAGATATGTTCCGGTGTGTGACCCGGTGTGTGCATGACTTCAAGTGTCACGTTTCCGATTTTGAACGTGTCGCCTTCTTTGACGAGCTGTGCGTCAATTTCTTTCGCGAATGCATACTTCCAAGAAGCATCACCTTCGTCTGATAGGTAGGCTTTCGAACCTGTGCGCTTCGCGAGTTCGAGTGATCCCGATACAAAGTCCGCATGGATATGCGTCTCTGCCGTTGCGACGATGTTCATACCTTCTTTTTTCGCTTCTTGAAGATAAGGTTCGATGTTACGGGCCGGGTCGATGACGATGGCTTCTCCCGTCATTTGGCAACCGACCATATATGAAGCTTGTGCTAATTTTTCATCATAAAAATAACGTAATAGCATATCAATTTCCCCCTATGGATGTAATCGTTTATTCGACTTCGCCTTGCCAGCTCATCATCCCACCGTCGACGTTCGTGACATCGAATCCGAGTGAATCGAGATAGGCAGATGCGTTCATGCTGCGTCCGCCGGCTGCGCAAATGACGTGAATCGGTTTAGAGCGATCGAGCTCATCGACTTTTGCCCCGAATTCAGAAAGTGGTACGTTCTTCGCTTGTTTGATGTGACCTCCAGCATATTCGTCTACCTCTCGCACATCGATGAGGTTGAGTGAGTCGTCTGCTTGAAGTAACGCTTCTAATTCAGTAGTCGTAATCGTCTTCATGAGTCTGTGATCTCCTTTTCATGGTTAAGGTTTTTGGCAACGAGAATGTTTCGTTGGCTTTAATATACCCCCTAAGGTATAATGAGCGCAAGTGAAAAGAATTGGAGGGTAAAACATGAAGAGAATTTCCTTATTTGTCGGAGTTTTGGCTTTAATGGCGATTTTTATCTTTGTAATCACATCAGAAAAGGATGAAATTACGAGAATTGACGTTAAAACTCTACAAAACAAATTGGAAAACGAAGAAATAACACTCCTTGACGTACGAGAATCGTCTGAATACGAGGGGGGGCATATCGAAGGGGCGGTGAACGCATCACTTTCTTCATTAGATGCAAATCAACTGCCTTATCCGAAAGACGAACCAATCTATGTGATCTGTCGGAGCGGTAACCGAAGTGCCCAGGCTGCTAGTCAATTACAGGATGCCGGCTATACGGAAATCTATGACGTATCAGGCGGGATGATGGCCTGGGAATCGATTGAATAAGTAGAGAAGACGAGAGCAAATGGAGGAGTCTATATGGAGTTCGGGTTTATCATTACAATCTTTCTAATTGGATTTATCGGGTCGTTCATTTCTGGGATGGTCGGGATTGGTGGATCGATCATCAAGTATCCGATGTTGCTATACATTCCACCGATTCTAGGGTTCGCGGCTTTCAGCGCGCATGAAGTATCCGGAATCAGTGCGATTCAAGTGTTCTTTGCGACAATCGGCGGGATTTATGCTTATCGTAAAGGTGGATACTTAAACAAGCAGTTGATTCTTTACATGGGGGTGTCGGTATTAATTGGTAGCTTCATCGGTGGATACGGATCGACGATTCTTTCGGAAGTGATGATCAATGTCGTCTATGCCGTACTCGCAACGATTGCCACAATCATGATGTTCTTGCCGAAGCCACAAGTGGACGATATGCCACTCGACCAAGTCCGGTTCAACAAAGTGATTGCGGCAAGCTCTGCCTTCATTGTAGGAATCGCCGCAGGAATCGTCGGGGCAGCGGGAGCCTTCATTCTCATGCCGATCATGCTTGTCGTCTTACGCATCCCGACGAAGATGGCGATTGCGAGTTCTCTCGCCATCACCTTCATCTCGTCGATTGGCTCGACGTTCGGTAAGATCATCACCGATCAAATTGTCTGGGGTCCGGCCATCATTATGATTATTGCGAGCCTGATTGCCGCACCGATCGGGGCGAATGTCGGGAAGAATATGAATACGAAAGCACTCCAATGGATTTTAGCGCTACTCATCTTAGCGAGTACCATCAAAATTTGGAGCGACTTAATCTCATGAAAAAATCACGACGCCTATTTTCTGACGTCGTGATTTTTTACGTTACTTCGTAATGAAATAGTAGAGAAGACCAAGTCCGATGAACGAGACAGGGAGCAAGATGATGTAGAGCCAAGATACCATCGACCAGCTCTTCTTTTGGCTGTACGTGGAGCGGTCTTTCCCGAGCCCGACCATAATAGTGAAAATCATTGCAAGCAAACAGACGAGCAAGGCTAATCCGATTGTTAGGTACAAAATATCACACCCTTTACTGACAGTTATAACTTAAGAATAGCTTAAAAGAAGAGCTTGAAAGCGTTCTAAATGTTGGGATTTTGTGACCACGCTGATTACTATAAATCACTTTTGAATGTGACTCATATATTCAGACACAGGAGATATTTCAATTCCCAGTGCTTCATCGATAATCGTCAAGGCACTTTCGTGACGTTTTGATGTTTCTGCCGCCACACAATCACGAGGTACATATATATCATAGTCACGCATATATGCATCATTGGCAGAAAAGAGGATACAAATATCCGTCGCGACTCCAGTTAAAATCAATTTCGTCACGTTTAACTGACGAAGTAAAATATCTAACTGGGTTCCAAAGAAAGTGGAGTGCCTTGGTTTTATAATAAAATACTCTTCATCTTCCGGTTCGATTTGCGAGGCAATATGTTCACCCTTAGAAGCTTTTACATACTCAATGATGTCTTCCGTGCTATCTTTCCATTGTCCGAAGTTATCATTACAATAAATGACGGGCAAGTCCAACTCTTTAAAATGCTTTTTAAGCTCGAGAATCGGTTCAACAATCGCTTCCGTATGTTTACGTAGCATGTCGCCACCTTCAAAATCAAAATCATTGAACAAATCAATAATGAGTAATGCCGTCTTAGACATAGAAATACCTCCTTACTATAAAACGCCTATAGCAAAGAGGTACCACTTTTTCATTTGAAGTATGCTTATTCAGCGAACGTTTTACTGCGGAACATAAATGCCGTGATGAGATAGAAGGCGATGATATGAAGGGCGACATAGAAAATCGAGAAGCCCATCGTAGCGTCCATCGCTTTCATAAACTCTGGGTTGACGTCATAGATTGAAAGGTCTGTATGCAAGAAGACAATCCATTTCGCAAGCTCAGGTTTCCAAGCGACGAGAAGACCGCCGATGATACTTGAGGCGAAGTTTGCGAGTACCGTGAAACCGATGACGACGCCGACCGACTTGAAGACGACCGAGAACATGAGCGTCAAGAAGATGATGAAGATCGGTCCGCTCACACTGATGAGGATCGGACGGACGACATCCCATGTGACAGAGCCGTCTAACGTGAGTGAGAACCCGAACGCGACGACTAAGATAAAGACGAATTGGAGCAACATGACGAGGACGGCCATGACAAGTTTTGACAACAAGATGCGGTCGCGAGAGTACGGGCTCATCAACAGGTGTTTCAACGTATCAAATTTCAATTCGTTCCCGACCATCTCGGCCGTAAAGACAATCGTAAAGATACTCAAGAAAGCGATGGCACCCATCGTTGAGAATTCAAAGAACGATGCCGCTTCCGGTGTCCCTTCACCACTGGCCAATACAGCGTATACGATGAGGATGATTGCCGTATACACGCCTAGGGCGACGTATGGTTTAATCGTACGACGCCATTTCATCCATTCATTGCTGAGTAATGAACGCATTGTTCGTACCTCCTTCTTTTTTCGTCAATTTCAAGAATTGTTCTTCGAGCGACTCGTGTTTCATACCAATTTGATAGACGGCGATATCGCGCTCGATTAATTGTTTCAGTAAGACCGGAATGTCCGTCTCTTGACGCGGTACGATAAACGACTCGGCAGACTGCTGGACGATTTTCACATCATCGAAGGCGAGTGCTGCGACGTCAAGCGCCTCGTTCATCTGCTCCTTGGCAACTTTACAGAGGATGACACTGTCAGCCTTCGTCTGTCCGTCTTCCACTGACTTGATTTGTCCTTGGTCAATGATTGCGAAACGGTCGGTGATCAATTCCATCTCGCTCAATAAATGGCTCGAGATAAGGATGGCGATTCCGCGGTGGTCCGCAAGGTGGCGTAAGTAATTCCGAAGGTCGGCGATCCCGGCTGGGTCAAGACCGTTCGTAGGCTCGTCTAAGATGAGCACTTTTGGGTTATGTAACAAGGCACGGGCAATCCCGAGGCGCTGTTTCATCCCGAGTGAGTACTGTTTGACTTTCATATCGAGTTTTCCGTCGAGTCCGACGAGGGCACCGAGTGCGTTCAAGTCGACTTTTTTCAAGTTCGGAATCAAGTTCATCGCATGAATCAAGTTTTCCCGGCCCGTCATGTACGGATAGAATGCAGGATTCTCGACGATGGCCCCGATTCGGCTGAGCGCTTCTTGGCGGTTGTTCGCCACGTCATACCCATCGACTGTCACGGTCCCGTGCGTCGCAGGCATGAGACCTGTGATGATTCGAATAGTTGTCGTCTTCCCGGCGCCGTTTGGTCCGAGGAATCCGAAAATTTCTCCTGGAACAACGTCAAAACTGACATTTGTCAATACCGTTGCTTTTCCCATCTTTTTATGGACATTTTGTACGGATAACATGTGGTCACCTAGCTTTCTGTTAAGAGTAATAGTGTAATGCCTACACTCCCTATTACGGGGCTGTTTGAAATAAGGTTTCATCTTTTTTTGAAATTGTTGAAACAAATACATCAAGACACAATTTATCGATAAGCAAAACTTATTGAAATAGTATGGACGAATTGTGAATTTGTAAGGGTCTTTCTGCGACGAAAGGTGTAGTATGAAGTTGAGCGTAAGAGGCAAGATTTGGTTTTGTTCACCAGGGTAGGAGAAAGGTGAACTGCTTCGGGCTACATGTTAAAATGAAAGCGTTCACAGATTGAACGTTTAGGAATGGATAAGGGGGATTTATTCAATGGGAGAGTCGTCGAATGTTCACGAGAAATCGCAAGCATTTTATGGTCCTAACTTAGGCTACATCATTGAACTGTACGAACAATATTTGGAAGACCCATCATCGGTCGATGAAGAAACGCGCCGATATTTTGACGAATTTGGGGCACCGGAAACGTCGACACCGACAGAAGTTCCAGTCTCGGGTCCATCGTTTGATTTAGAGAAGGTCGTTTCGGCGACACGGCTCATCAACGACATCCGTGCTTTCGGTCATAAAGCAGCTGATATTTATCCACTAAAAGACCATCCGCGCGAGCAGGAGTTATTCGAACTGTCACGCTATGATTTGACAGAAGAAGACTTAAAACAAATTCCAGCCCGCCTTTTATCAGATGATGCACCAAAACCAAACGCGAGCGCCTTGGAACTATTCCGTCACTTGCTTGACGTTTATACAGGAACGGTCGCCATCGAACTCCGTCACTTAGATGACATGGAAGAGAAGAAGTGGATTCGCCGTCAAGTCGAGCAAGGGGCGTTACAGCAAACCTTCTCGAAAGAAGAAAAAATTGAGTTATTCAAACGTTTGGCTGAAACCGAACTGTTTGAATCATTCCTTCATAAAACATACGTCGGACAAAAACGCTTCTCGATCGAAGGATTGGATGCGATGGTGCCACTTCTCGATGCGATGGTCGGAGGCCTCATTTCGAGCGGTTCGGAACATATCAACATCGGGATGGCCCACCGTGGACGTTTGAACGTACTTGCCCATGTTCTCGGCAAACCATACGAAATGATTTTTGCGGAGTTCCAGCACGCACCGAACAAAGAATTGATTCCATCTGAAGGGTCAATCGGCATCAACTTCGGTTGGTCAGGTGATGTGAAATATCACCTCGGTCTTGACCGGAAAGTGGTCGAACAGCAAAAAGAAGTCCGTCTCAACTTGGCGAACAACCCGAGTCACCTCGAGTTCGTCGGGTCGGTCGTCGAAGGATACACGCGTGCCGCACAAGATGACCGTTCTGAAAAAGGATCGGCTGTACAGCACGACGATTTGGCAGCCTCAATCTTGATCCACGGAGATGCGGCCTTCCCAGGACAAGGCATCGTCGCGGAGACACTCAACATGACGAACTTGACGGGTTACCGTACAGGTGGGACGGTTCACGTCATCGCCAACAACACAATCGGTTTCACAACGGACCCGAACGATTCACGGTCGACGCGTTACGCAAGTGATATCGCCAAAGGCTACGAGATCCCAGTCTTCCATGTGAATGCGGATGATCCGGAGGCATGTGTTGCCGTCGCGAAGTTGATCAGTGAGTATCGTGCCAAGTTCCATAAAGATATCTTGGTCGACTTGATCGGGTACCGTCGTTACGGTCACAATGAAATGGACGAACCGATGAACACGAACCCGGTCCTTTACAAAGCCATCAAAGGACACCAGTCTGTCCGTCACGTCTATGCCGCACGACTTGAGGAAGAAGGCGTCATGACGAAAGATGAGAAGGCGCAAATCGAACAAAAAATCGAACAGGCCTTGAAGGCGGCACGTGATCTCGTTCCTTCTGAAGAAGAAGATGCAGACATCGTGTTACCGGATGCGGTCCATAAAGGATTCCCGAAAGTCGACACGAGCGTCGAACGAGAATTCCTCACGCAATTGAATGAAGAGTTATTGAACTGGCCGGAAGGCTTTGGTGTCTTCCATAAGCTTCAAAAAGTACTCGACCGTCGCCGTGACGCGTTCAGTGAAGGTGGGAAAATTGACTGGGGTCATGCGGAGACGCTCGCCTTCGCGTCGATTCTTTCAGATGGTACGCCGGTCCGCTTGAGCGGTCAAGATTCAGAGCGCGGAACGTTCGCCCAACGGAACATCATGTTGAACGATGTCGAGTCAGGTAAGAAATTCTCGCCACTCCATGAGTTGTCGACGGCGAAAGCATCGTTCTCGGTCTATAACAGCCCGCTCTCAGAAGGTTCGGTGCTTGGATTTGAATACGGCTACAACGTATTCGCACAAGATACACTCGTCTTGTGGGAAGCACAATACGGTGACTTCGCGAACTCGGCACAAGTCATGTTCGACCAGTTCATCTCGGCAGGACGCGCGAAATGGGGTCAAAAATCAGGCCTCGTCATGCTTTTGCCGCACGGTTACGAAGGACAAGGGCCGGAGCACTCAAGTGCACGTATGGAACGTTACTTGACACTTGCCGGGGAGAAAAACTGGACAGTCGCAAACCTTTCGTCTGCGGCACAGTATTTCCATATTCTTCGTCGTCAAGCAGAGATGCTCGGGAAAGAAGAGATTCGTCCGATGATCATCATGACACCGAAGAGTCTGCTTCGTCATCCGCTCGCCACGTCACCAGTCGAGGCGTTCACGGAAGAGAGCTTCAAGCCGATCGTCGAACAACCAGGCCTCGGGGAAAACACAGAGAAAGTCGAACGTCTCGTTTTCTGTACAGGGAAAATGGCGATCGACCTCGCGGAAGCGGTCGGTAAGTCAGAAGAGTCACTCGACTTCTTGCATATCGTCCGGGTCGAAGAAATCTATCCATTCCCGGTTCGTGAGATTCGTGATGTCATCAGCCGTTATCCGAACGCGCGTGAAATCGTCTGGGTTCAAGAAGAACCAAAAAACATGGGGGCTTGGACATATATCGAGCCTCGTTTAGAAGCGGTCACAACGAACCGACTCGATGTCCGTTATATCGGTCGTCGCCGTCGTTCGAGTCCGGCTGAAGGGAATCCGACAGCTCATAAACAAGAACAAGCACGAATCATCCGTGAAGCACTCTCTCGTGACGTCGTCTCGAGCGGTGCAGGCACGAGCACATATCAAAAAGATCGTAAATAAGTTAAGGGGGAACTCATTGTGATCGAAATCAAAGTACCGGAATTAGCAGAGTCCATTACGGAAGGAACGGTCGCGACATGGCTCAAACAGCCAGGCGACCAAGTCGAAAAAGGGGAAGCAATCGTCGAGCTCGAGACAGATAAAGTCAATATCGAAGTCCCGGCTGACGAAGCGGGTGTGTTAGAAGAACAACTTGCCGGAGAAGGGGACACGGTTCAAGTCGGTGAAGTCATCGCACGTCTCGGTTCAGGTTCTGGTGGCGGAACGGCTGTCGCGACGAAGACGAAGACGGAAAACGCGACAGAAACGAAAACAGAAGCACCGACTGAGAAAAAGACAGAGTCTATTGAAGAAGGCAAGAAAGTCGAGAAACGTGAAGAGCACGTGGCGAGTCCGGGTAAAGGACCAATCGCGACACCTGCTGCACGCAAGCTCGCTCGAGAGAAAGGTATCGACCTTTCAGCTGTCCAAACGAACGATCCAATCGGTCGCATCAACGTCCATGACGTTTCAAAACATGAAGACAAACCAGCCGTGAAAGAGCAGAAACCAGCGGCTACCACTCCGGCACCACAACCGGCAGCGAGTGGGAAAGAAGAAGAGCGCATCAAAATGACACGTCGTCGTCAAACGATTGCGAACCGCCTCGTCGAAGTGCAACAGACGGCAGCGATGCTCACAACGTTCAACGAAATCGATATGTCGGCGGTCATGGCACTTCGTAAACGTCGCCAAGAGAAGTTCGTGAAAGACAACGATGTTAAACTCGGCTTCATGTCGTTCTTCACGAAAGCAGCAGTGGCAGCTCTCAAGCGGATGCCTTACTTGAACGCTGAAATCCAAGGCAACGAAATCGTCTTGAAGAAATATTATGATATCGGGATTGCCGTCTCGGCTCCAGATGGTCTCGTCGTTCCGGTCGTCCGTGAAGCGGACCGCAAAAACTTCGGGGAAATCGAGAAAGATATCCTTCACCTCGCGGACAAAGCGCGTAACAACAAGCTCGGGTTGAGTGATTTGACAGGTGGTACGTTCACGATCACAAACGGTGGCGTGTTCGGTTCACTCCTCTCAACACCAATCTTGAACGGACCGCAAGTCGCTATCCTTGGGATGCACTCGATTCAACTCCGTCCAGTCGCCATCGATGCGGATACAATGGAGAACCGTCCGATGATGTACGTGGCACTCTCGTATGATCACCGAATCGTAGATGGTCGTGAGGCTGTGACATTCCTCAAGCACATCAAAGACATGATTGAAGATCCAGAACAATTGTTGTTCGAAGCGTAAGAACAGGAAGTACTCGCTCCTATATAGGGGCGAGTGCTTTTTTAATGTAGGGAATCTTATCGACGCGATGCATCTGATGACCCATCAAAAAATCTTGGCGACAGAAAAAGCGGGTGCCATCCCGATGACGCATGACAATCTGAAAGAGGTTCGTGGCTATTTGGAGTTGTTGCGTGACAAGAATAAAATCAAAAACGATGACTATCTTCAACTCGGCGGAATCATTGAACGATGGGGACAAGCCATCTTCGATGAAATCGATAAAGAACAGGACGTATTGTTAGAGGAAATGTATGCTGTCATTGGATTCTTGAACGGACTGGCGACACGTGCAGAAGAAAGACGTGAATACGAATACGGAAGAATAAGCAAAAGGAGTTCATCACGAACTCCTTTTCGTATGGAGAAACGACGTCACGAAAGCGACTCATGGAAAGAAAGTTGTTGTTTTCCGTTCGCTTTTGACCGATATAACGCGTCGTCCGCTTGTTCGATGGCAATGTGTGGTGGTTCCGGTGGACTCCAAATGGACGCCCCGATACTAGCCCCGACTTTCACCGATGCGATGTCTAGCGTAATCGGTTTAGAAATTGTATCGATGAGTGTGTTTCCAACCTCTCGAATTTGTTGGGTCGAACGCTCAGTCCTCGGGAACATCAGGAAGAACTCGTCTCCGCTCAATCGGACGGGATAGACCTCCTCGAGGGGCAGAGCCCGTAACCGGTGTGCGACCTCGACCAATACCTCGTCCCCGACCGCATGACCATATGTATCATTCACCGCCTTGAAGCCATCGAGGTCGAGATAGAAGAAGACGTAAGGTTCTTTCGAGGTGTGTAGTTGATTCAGCTGTTCACGTAGGGCGACCCGATTTGAAAGACCGGTCAGTGCGTCACGATTCGCTAGTTTTTCAAAGTGTACCCGTTCCGACTCTGACTCCGTAAGGGAGGTGACGAGCGATTCGAGCGCGAACGCGAGCGACTCAATCTCTTTGATTCCTGATTGATGGGGAAACGTGTTTGCTTTCCCTTGTTCCATGAGCGAAGCCGTTTCGGTGATTCGCTTCAACGGTCTCGTCACGATCGAAGCGAGTAGCCAACCGAGTACAGCCGTCACAAGTGAGGCCAATAAACCAATCCATAGAATTCTCGTTTCAAGTGTCTCGACTGGTGCAAACGCGACTGCCGTCGGCTGACGGACGACGACCTGCCAACCAAGTCCAGGATATTCATCATATCCTTCTCCGATTGACATGCCTGTCAGATAGTCTTGACCGTCATCCCACTCTTTCACGGAGGCGCCTTCTGTAAAGGATACAGGGAGTGGTTTTCCGACCATGTCGTCTGGACCGAGGAGCACGACACTGTCTCGTTCACTGATGACGAATAAATCCGTATCATCGACTTGTTCATGAAGCGTTCGATTGAAATGTTCGAGTACTTCTTTCCCCCAGGCCCAGCTTAAATGAGTGGCAAGTACCCCTTGAAACGAGCCGTCCTGGAAAAGCGGGACACTGATATCGACGAATTGGAGCGGTTCTCCCGTCGGATTCGGCAATAATTCAGCTAAGAGAACTGCCTCGTGGACATCTCCGATAAAGGGAGCATCTTGTGCTTCAAGATAAACCGGTCGTTCGGCAATCGATGCCCCTTCGAGAATCCCGTTCGTCGAAGCGACGACGGTCCCGTCCGCATCCGTGACGCCCATCCAAGAGAAGGCGGGAATGTTTGATTGGACTTGGTCGAGTAGTCGACGTGTCTCGTCTCGGTCTTCTAAATCGAGGCCTTGTAAGAGTTGGACTTCTTGATAGCGTGACCACATATAAAAATCGAGTTTGTCCGCCAACTGATGCGATGTCGTCGAGAGTCGTTCCCCGATTTCTTTCTCGAGCGCGTCAGATGCCCGGTGACTGATGAGGGAAGTGAGTGCGATTGTCAGTAAAAAGACGAGCGTGGCAATGCTGAGTGCCAAAATGAGTCCGAGGCGCATCGTAAAAGACTTGATCATGCGTAAATATACCTCCTAAAGCTTGAATTAAAGAGAATTATGAAAAACGAGTCGATATCATGATAGGAAGAAGAGCTTCCGCTATAATGAAAGACGAGTCAAAATAGATAGAGGTGAAGAGAATGAAAAAGAATCAATTGTTGGTCATCTTGACCATCGTTGCGGTCGCGTTAATCGCATTGGTGTTCGTCTTACTCAACCAAGATGAGTCGACGACAGCCGAGCGTGGCGATCACGTCTCGATTGAAGGACAACCGACACTCGGAAACCCGGATGCGAAAGTATCCGTCGTCGAGTTCGGAGATTACAAGTGTCCTTCGTGTAAACAGTGGGGTGAAACGATTTACCCGCAACTGAAAGCGGATTATCTCGACAAGGAAGACGTCAGCTTCAGCTATATTAACGTCTTGTTCCACGGACAAGAGTCAATCTTGGCATCCCTCGCTTCCGAGTCGGTATACGAGCAAGACCCTGAGTCGTTCTGGAAGTTCCATAAGGCGCTCTACGATGCGCAACCGGAATCACAACAACACGACAATGCGTGGGTGACCGTCGAGAAGCTGAAAGAAATCGCAAGCGAGACGACATCGGTCGACTTGGCGAAGTTTCAGCAAGACCTTGGGGAAGAATCGACCGTACTTGAAAAAGTCAGTACGGATGACGGTCTTGTAAAAGAGAACGGTGTTCAATTCACCCCGTCCATCATGATCAACGGCGTGATGCTCGAAGACCCGTTCGATTACGAAAAAATCCAAGAGCTGATCGAGCAGGATTTGTAAGATGAAATCATTTCTCGAAAAGTATGGGTTATACCTCGCTTGGCTCGTCTCGTTGACGGCGACGCTCGGCAGTCTCTACTTCAGTGAGATTCGGGAGTTCGTGCCATGTGAGCTATGTTGGATTCAACGTATCTTTATGTATCCGCTGACCATCCTCTTAGGAATTGCCGTCTTCACGGACGATCGGGCGGTTCGGAAATATGTGTTACCGCTTACTATCATAGGCGGTTTCGTATCACTTTACCATTACTTGGTACAGAAAGTGCCAGGTTTTGCAGAAATTCAACCTTGTGCACAAGGAGTTCCGTGTAGCGGTCAATACATTAACTGGCTCGGGTTCATCACGATCCCGTTCCTCGCATTGACGGCTTTCACGCTCATCACAATCCTCATGTGGAACGTCAAAAAGCGATAAGGAGTTGGCACGTGTGAAGAAATGGTGGATGATTGGTTTGACGACGATGCTCATCGTCCTAGCAGGATGTGGTCAAGAGATTGAGGATCCGCTCAACTGGGAAGTCGAATCGTTCGAATATACGAATCAAGATGAAGAAATGGTCAGTCTTGACGATTTAAAAGGGAAAGTGTGGATGGCGGATTTCGTTTTCACAAGCTGTGAGACAGTCTGTCCACCGATGACATACAATATGACTAAACTGAATGAAGCGCTTGAAAAAGAAGGCGTCGAAGACGTGCAATTTGTTTCTTTCAGCGTCGACCCGACGGTGGATACTCCGGAGAAAATGAAGGAGTTTATGAGTGGCTATGACCTTGCGAAAGCAGATTGGCAGTTCCTCTCAGGCTATTCGCAAGACGAAATTGAAACATTTGCTCAACAGAACTTTAAGGCGCTCGTTCGGAAGCCTGACGAAGGCACACAAGTCGACCACGGCACGTATTTCTATTTGGTCGACCAAGAAGGAAAAATCATCAAGGCGTATCCTGGTTTCCAAAACGTTCCGACCGAAGACATCATCAACGACATTAAAATCTTGCAAAAATCTTAACCGAAGACCTGCTCCACCAAACACGGGTGGGCAGGTCTTTTTAGTTTAAGAGACCTGATATAATGGAATAACCAGAATGCTCATTGAAGAGCACGCCATTTTTTGAAAGATAGGCGAATCGACATCCTTTCTCGTATAGAAACGGCGAAGGCACGCTATAATCAATTCAACGAACTATTAGAAAAGAGGACCTACATGAAAAAGACGATGTTGCTCTCATTGGTTGGAATGGCGGCTGTCACCGGAACGATTCTGACACAGTACAAACCACTTGGACGAAAGCCAAAATCGCTTCAATCTCCGAACCGGATCAATGGAAAGTTCCGTAATCAATATGAGACACCGATGAACTTCTCTGCGCAAGACATGGTGTCGATGGCGCGCGACTATCGTGATGTGACGTCACTGCGTAAGCCTACCGAACGTCTTCCGATCGTGCCAATCGATTTTGAGGAGAAGACGGGCTCGAGCTTCACAAGAATCTATTGGCTCGGTCATTCGGCGCTCATGGTACAAATGGACGGGAAGACGATGCTCGTCGATCCGATGTTTGGACGTAGCCCATCCCCACTCCCGTTCGCTAAAAACGAACGCTTCAGTGAAGACTTGCCGTTCGAACTCGAGGACTTGCCCGAAATCGATGTCGTCTTATTGACGCATGACCATTACGACCATCTCGATTATGGAACGATTCTTGCCATCAAAGACAAGGTCGCCATGTTTATCGTACCGCTCGGTGTCGGAAGCCATTTGAAACGATGGGGTATCGGGGCAGAACGAATCGTAGAACGGGATTGGGGCGAGTCGCATGCGTTCGGGTCGTGGACATTCATCTGTACGCCGGCGCGTCACTTCTCCGGTCGCTCATTGACGGACCGCAACAGCACGCTGTGGGCGTCGTGGGTCGTCCTCGGTGAGACGGATCGGCTCTTCTTCAGTGGGGACAGTGGATATGCTCCGCATTTCAAGATGATTGGCGAACAGTACGGACCGTTTGATTTCGCTGCACTCGAATGCGGGCAATATGATGTGCGCTGGCCAGACGTCCATATGCAACCGGAAGAGACCGCGCAAGCGTTTCACGATTTACGGGCCGACCAAATGATGCCGATCCATTGGGGGGCGTTCACGCTGTCGTTCCACGATTGGTTCGACCCGGCAGAACAGATGTCGTCTCTCTTACCAAAAGAAGTCGTCCTCACTCCGAAGATTGGGGAGCGGATCACGCTCGATGGTCGGAATGATACGACGACGTGGTGGCGAGAGCTCGAAGACGCAAACAAGCGGTGACCTTGGTCACCGCTTGTTTTTTTTGTTAGGAAGACATCTTCTCTGTGGAATGTTCCTCGATATGCAATTGATGCTTTCTCGTGTATACAAGAAATGCGCCGGTCATCGCAATCGAACTAATTCCAAACAAGACGACCATGAGCTGAAGTCCAATCAAATCGAGGAAGAATCCTGTCACGAGAAGGACGACTTGGAAGATGATCCGGTCGAGCATGTTTCGGAACGAGAAGAAACGACCGTGATATTCTTTTGGCATCCGTGTCTGGAAAATCGTGACCGCCGTCGGGAAGAAGCATCCGACCGAGAAGCCGAAGAGAACGAACGCAGCAATGGACATGAACGGGATGTCCGCAAAATAGAGCATCAGTTGGGCGACACCGATTAAAAACGAGAAAGAGAATAAAATCGAGAACGCCGAGAATTTTTCTCCGATCCGTTTAATCATAAAGGCACCTGTCATGAAGGCGAGTCCCTCTGCCGTATAAATCCATCCTTTAATCGCCGTCGAATCTTGTAACTCACTGATGTTGATGACGAGCAAGTTGAATCCTCCGATGAAGAGGAGCGGGATAAGCGTCATGACGAGTGTCATGAAGATGACTGGAATCGATTTGATGATTGGGAAGACGTCTTTGAAACCGCTCGACGCTTTCGCATCGACCTTTTTCGCCGAGGGCGTTTTCGTCTCATCGAGTTTCAAGAAGAGCGTCGCGACCGCTAGCAACAGGTAGGCGACGAGCGAGAGCGCGTAGACGTTACGGAGCGAGATCAGTGTCAAAAGGACACCTGCAATCGCCGTCCCGATGACACGCGACAAGGTAGACACATTCATATGAACGCCGTTCAAGGCGAGGAGCTCCCGTTCCTTCACGATGAGCGGAATCGCTGCCTGCAGGGCAGGGAAATAAAATGCGGCCGACCCTTGTAAGATGATTAAAAAGATGACCATCCACACGACCGAATTCGTCTCGATGGCGACGAACATGAAGAGCACGCTGAGCGCCCGGACGATGCTCGAGATGAGCATGATTTTTTTCTTAGAGCCTTGGTCGGTCAAGCGACCCGCGAGCGGACCGATGGCGACCCCGGCAAGTAAACCGATGGCGAGAATGACCGCCTTCACAAAGTCAGAGGGGACGCGGTCCTGCATAAATTCCAAGTTCCCGATGATACCGAGCCATAGACCAAGACCGGCGACGAATTCGCCCGTCAAGATGATCCAGACGTTCCGATTTTTCCACATAGATGTATTCCTCGATTCTTATCTGTTGATAATAATTATGCTTGAGAATGATTCATTTAGCCACAAAAAAGAAGCCGAACGTCGGCTTCTTCATCAATCAAATATCACAGTTGTCGTCAGTGCACGTCGCACCGTTCGAAAGGACTTGGATTGTCGGGTTGTTCTCAGACCAGACTTTTTCGAGCACTTGCGTGAACGCTTCTGTCGGCTGAGCACCGGACACCCCGTACTTGTTGTCGAATACGAAGAACGGCACACCCGTGATGCCGAGGTCGCTCGCGCGCTTCTCTTCTGCACGTACCTCTTCCGTATACACGTCAGTCGTCAAGACGTCACGAACCACGTCAGAATCGAGTCCGACGCTTGTCGCGATTTCAAGCAGCACATCGTGATTCCCGATGTGTTTCGCGTCGACAAAATACGCCTGAAGCAACGCTTCCGACAATTCTTTTTCTTTCCCGACCGTTTTCGCGTAATGCGTCAAACGATGCGAGTCGAGCGTACCCGTCACGACCATGTTCTCAAAATCGTAATCGAGTCCGACTTCGCGGGCCTGAGCGGCGACTTGTGCAGTCGTTCCTTTTGCCTGTTCGATCGGCATCCGATATTTCGTTGCGAGTGCCTCATAGATGGTACGTGAATCATTCGTCGGGGCGTTCGGGTCGAGTTCGAAACTCTTGAATTCGACTTCCACTTGGTCTGCCTGTGGGAACTGTTCGAGCGCCTCTTCTAGACGACGCTTACCGATATAACAAAACGGGCAGACATAATCTGACCATACTTCAATTTTCATGATGAATCCCTCCTGTCCTTAGTGTAGGAAATCTTGAATTCAAAGTACAGGAAACGGCTCATGAAAAAAGCCCTCCACGAGGAGGACTTAAAAGACGTACCAAAACACACAGACGAAGTGGGCGAAGCTTCCGAACAAGATGAACAGATGGAACACCTCATGGAAGCCCCAGCCTCGCCAGTTGACGAATTTTGGCTTGAACCCGTAAATGAGTCCACCAATGGTATACATGACGCCACCGAGGACGAGCCAGAAGATACCGGCGTTGCCGATTACGTCATGGAGCGGTCCGATAAAGAAGACGGACAGCCAGCCCATCCCGATATAGAGCGCGGTCGACAAGAAACGCGGGGCATGGAACCAAACGAGTTTGAAGATAATGCCGAACAAGGCGAGTGCGTGTACGGTACCGAAGAGGACCCACCGCGTCGGTCCTTCGAGCGCGAGTAACGTGAGCGGTGCGTATGTACCCGCAATCAATGCGTAAATCATCGCATGATCGATTCTCCGGAAGAAAGCGATGACGTTCGGTGAGGCGATGATGCTATGGTAAAGACCTGACGATAAGTAAAGAAAGACGAGGCTGATCCCGAATAGAATCGCGGCCATAATGGCAAGCGGCGAGCCGAGTAACGAGGCTTTGACGACCATCGCGATGAGGGCGATGAAAGCCAGTACCGCACCGGCAAGATGCGTCAGTGCGTTGATGGGTTCACGGAAAATCGAATGCATGTAAAACACTCCTTATCACATCATGTAGTATCGATAACTACATGATATACTGAAGAGGAACAAACAGCAAGGTGTACCTTTCGACAAATGGAAGTTTTCTTTATACTTAGGAAGTGAGGTGAGGTAGATGAAAGCGAAGGACATTACCGAAACGGAAGGCACACTCCCGCGGGATGTGCTGCCGACCATCAATTTATACATGGATCAGGTCATCCAGCTGTTCGAGCAGCATTATGGGAAGATGAAGCGAAACGAGAAGGAGACCATTTTGACGAAGACGATGATCAACAACTATGCCAAGGGCAAGTTGTTTCATCCCGTCAAAAATAAAAAGTATACAAATGAACATCTGATGTTACTCAGTTTGATTTATGAGATGAAAGGTCTCTTGTCGATCAGTGATATTAAGGAGACGCTCCGACCGTTGAACGAGTCGGATGAGACGTTCTCACTTGAAGACTTCTACGAGGCCTATCAGGCTCAGAAAGTGAAGAATCTAGAAGCGTTCGAAGCCCAGGCGGACACGCTATTAAGTACATCGCTCGAAAAAGAGAGCGATGTCAAGCGAACGCTCGCCATCGCATCTGCCGTTCATATGAGCCACTTGTATCAGCGGTTGGCCGAGCAATTGATCGATGAGAACTAAAAACAACTCCTCCGAAGACAAATCGTCTGCGGAGGAGTTGTTTTAGTTATTGATGTATTTCTCGTAAACCGTACCGAAGTCTTTACGGTTCCATTCATGATAGTGGCGTTGTAGCCAATCGAACGATTGCTCGTTCAATTCCTTGAACGTGTTCGGCACGTTCATGTCACCTTCACGAAGTCCGCTCAAGATCGAGACGGAGTGAGTCAGTGATGTGTTCGCATACTCCATCATGCGACGGCCTTCCCGCTGAATCTCTTCAATCGCGAGGAGTGCCTTGTACAAATCTTTCACGTGCTCGATTTGTTTCTTGTTGATATCGATTGAGTATGGCTTGTCGCCGATTGTGAATTTGACTTCGACATCGAGGTCGACGGTGCCGGCCGTCTCGAACATGACGTGCTTAATCGGATAGTGTGCGTAAGGGTAACGATATAGCACTCGTTTCGAACTCATCGCACTCGTTCCATCAAGGTGAATCATACCTAAGTTTGTAAAGCAGTATTCATCCGATTTTGATTTGATCAAGAAATAGATCTTTTCGTTATCCTCATGGAGGACATAATCATCCGAGTCCGCCTTATCAAAATCGGACGGGTCGATCACCTCACCGATGTCGCTGAAGCCAGTCAAATCAGAAGCCAGTTTTTTGAACATGTCATTCACTCCTCAGTAATGGATTTTATGCATCTCTTTCGGGTCGGACCCGGTCCGCTCGTCACGATTGAGCGCATCGATGGCCGCCATCTCTTCTTTCGTCAACGTGAAGTCGAATACCTGTATATTTTCTTTGATTCGACTCGGTGTGACGGATTTTGGGATGACGGCGACGCCGTTCTGTAAGTGCCAACGCAAAATGACTTGGGCCGGTGACTTGCCGTGAGCGTTCGCAATCTTGACGATCGTCTCATCTTCGAGCGCTTCGCGTCCTTTCATGAGTGGACTCCACGCTTGAATCTGGATGTCATATCGTTTGCAGAATGCAATCAGTTCTTTCTGAGACAAATATGGATGGATCTCGACCTGGTTCACGGCCGGGACGATTGAGCATGATTGAATGATTTGCTCCAAATGCTCGATCTCAAAGTTCGAGACCCCGATTGCTCGGACGCGTCCTTCTTCATACAGCTGTTCGAGTGCTTTGTACGTTTCGACGAATTTACCGAAACGAGGCATCGGCCAGTGGATGAGGAACAAGTCGACATACTCGAGTCCGAGCCGATCTAAGCTATCCTGAAACGCTTGGAGCGCCTCGTCGAATCCGTGGAACTCGTTCCAAAGCTTTGTTGTCACAAAGACGTCCTCTCGTGGGATGCCTGCTTCACGAAGCGCTTGTCCGACACTCTCTTCATTTTGATAAATCGCAGCCGTATCGATCAATCGATAGTCTGCATCGAGCGCAGCTTTGACCGTATCGACCGTCACTGCGCCATCTTCGACCTTATAGACACCGAGCCCGAGCATCGGCATCTTGACGTTATTATTCAACGTCGTCCATTCCATAAAAAATCCCTCCCTCTCGTCTATAACGTTACCGAAATTTTGGATGAAGGGAAAGTAAAAACTACAGACGGATGCTTTCCCCGTGCGCCTTGATCACAATTTGGTCACGGTCGAGTTTTGCGGCCGCGACGAGACGATGATACGGTTCCTCGACAGGCTCATAAGAAAGGACGAACGTATCCCAATGCATCGGGAAGAAACGCTTCGCTCCGCTCTCTTTGTACATCATCCAAGCCTGTTCCGGAGTACAGTGCGCTTCCTGGAACGAGTCCGGTTGATAGGCACCGATTGGGAAGAAGGCGAGGTCGATCGGTTCACGGTCAGCGAGTCCTTTGAAGGAGTCGGTATAGGCCGTGTCTCCTGCGAAGAGCATACGAATCCCTTTGTATTTGAGCAGGTACCCGTTGTACCCCATATGTTTGTCCCACGGGAAACGGTTGCCCCAATGCTTGACGGGAATGGCGCGGACATCGAGCCCGTTCGCAAGTGTCACTTTGTCATGTGGATGCAGTTCGAGCGTCTGCAGACTCGGGTATCGGCGCAACAGGCGGCTCGTCCCAGGAGCAGAGACGACAATCGTCTCGCGAGTGATGAGTCGCTTCAAACTTTTATGGTCAAAGTGGTCCATATGGGCATGGCTGAGTAGGATGACATCGACCGGGCCGACCTCCTCAATGGAGAGGGCCGGAGCGGTGTGACGTTTCATGCCGACTGTCAGCGGTCCGAGATGGACACCGATTCGTTTTGAGAAGACGGGGTCCGTTAAAATCTTGAGCCCATACCAATGAATGAGGACCGTCGAATGCCCGATCCACGTCGCCTGCACATGCGTCTCATCAATGGTTGTCAGTTCTGGACGTTCCGGCCATTTAAAGCGCGGACGGGGGAGCTGTCGTTTGAATCGTGTATAGAGAAACGTTCCGACGCTCGCCAAGACGGCACTCGGAACGAGGATGCGTCGACGCATCATGCATCACCTCACTGTTCGAATATACTGTCATCATATCGCGAGGACAGATGCACCGCATCCGCCTAAAGGAGTAGAAAAAATGGGAGATTATGGGGTACACTCTTGCGAATCCGCTTTCAATTTGATAAGGTGGCAGTAACTTAGGAAAGAGAGGTACACCGTGCCATGAAAAATACACGTTCACTCCAACGATGAGACGAATCATCACTGTTCGCTTGAACAGTCACGGGTGAAGTGTGTCCAGTTTTTCAAATACGGGAAGCGCTCGTTTTCCTCTTTGAACGGATTCCTTCACACCACCGCTTTGAAGCGGATGGTGTTTTTTGTTTCATCGCGTATCGGATTCATAAGCGAGGTGAAACAGATGTTAGCAGTAAAACAAGTCCGGTTTGACTATGACCGGAAACCATTATTTGACGCGGTCTCGTTCGAGGTCGCGGCTGGAGAGCGTGCCGTATTATTCGGATTGAACGGGAGTGGGAAGACGACGCTCTTCCGACTTGTGACCGGGGAGTTGACCCCGCAAGCCGGGAAGATTGAATGTCTTGGCGAGGTCGGACTCGTCCGACAGACCATCGAATCGACAGACATGACCGTACTTGAGTGGACGATGCGCAGTGATCTTGAACGATATGCGCTCTATGAAGATGTTTCTTCTGGTGACGAGATGCGTGTCATGCGGTCCTATGAACGGGCGCTCGCACTCGATGTGTACAACTTGGAACAAGAGGCGACAAGAGCATTGACTCGACTTGGGCTGGAGGAGCACCTCTTCCGAAACATTAACGAGCTAAGTGGAGGCGAGAAGACGCGAGCTCAGCTCTCAACATTGACGATGAAGCGGGTGGACCTCGTCCTGCTCGACGAACCGACGAACCATCTGGATCTCGAGTCGATCGACTGGCTCACGAAGTGGTTGAATCAGTTTAAGGGGACGGTGCTCATCATCTCACACGACCGTCAACTGATGGATGATGTCGCAACGACCATTCTTGAACTGTCAGGCGGACTAGTCACTCGATATCAGGGAAACTATACGGCGTATAAACATCAAAAAGAAGAAGAACGCGTGCGTGACGAGCGAGCACATGCTCGATACGAGAACCGAAAGGCAGAACTTCTCGAGATGATTGCCCAATATAAAGGGTGGCACTTAAAGGCGAAAGCGACAGCGAGTGTCCGCAGTCCGGGAGCGCAAAAAGGAGCGGCCAATCTCGCCGTCAAAATGAAGGCAAGAGAACAGAAGTTAAGGCAGCTCGAAGACAATCGTCCACAAAAACCAAAAGAGGAGAAATCCATCTCCGTCCGTTTTGCGGCGGATGAGCTCGAAGCGAAAACGTGGCTGACGTGTGAGGATGTGACGTTTGGATACGACAAGCCGTTCTATGAACCGTTTTCCTTCTCGATGAATAAAGGAGAGCGGATCTCGATTACCGGACCGAACGGAAGCGGAAAGACGACGTTATTAAACGTGCTGATCGGTGAACGATTACCACACTCGGGCGTGATCAAGCGACATCCTCGTCTGAAGATCGGATATTTCTCTCAAACGCTCGAGCGTCTCCCGGAGACCGGAACGTTACTTGAGGCGTTACTCGCCAATAGTGAGATCGGAGAGACGGAGGCGCGGACGTTGCTCGCTCACTTCTTGTTCCGGCGAGATGAAGTGCACCGACCGATTACCGAGGCGAGCATGGGAGAAAAGTGTCGAATCGCGTTTCTCATCTTGTACTTCTCGGATGCCCATCTGTTGGCATTAGATGAACCGACGAACTATTTAGATGTGGCGACACGCGAACAAATCGAGGCGGCGTTGTCCGTCTATCCGGGTGGATTATTGTTGATTTCCCACGACCGCTACTTTCATCGTCTGACTTCGCGCACGATTGAATTAGGAGAGCACATTGTCATACGTGAGAACGATGAGCGCGATGAACCGGTCGATGTCGAACAAATGGTCAGAACGATGGACGAATTGACAAAAGATGAATTGAAATTTTTTGATGAAGCAGGAAACCTCCTACCATTTGACGAAACGAGTGAAATGAATCGAATCGAGTAGGAGTGAAGAACATGAATGGAGGAAGATTGTCGCGTGCGACGACGCGGAAGCGTAAACGCGTGTTCCGTATCACGACGGCATTGGCATTAATGCTCGCCTTGGTCGGGATCATCGCGTTCGCGGCACTGATTGACAAGAAACAGGACTCGGCTTTACCGGAATCGGATGAGATTGCCACGGAAATGGTCGACTCCGAGTCGGAACAACCGGCTGATGCTGATGCTGAGACGGAATCGGCAGATAAGATTTATATCGGGCAACCGTATACGAAAGTATACGCGGATGACCGGGTCACGGTCGTTTATGAAGCCGACTTGGGTGATCGATTTGAACGGTTGGAGACGGTAAGTGGATTTGTGAAAGTTCAGTTGAACGAGCGGTTGACCGGCTGGGTCACAGAAGAAAGTGTGACGACAGAAGCGACGGCATTATCGGATGACGAGGTGATTGCCGCTTGGCAACAAGTCGTCCCGAACGCTTCGGAGTCCGTCCTTGACTGGATTGGAAAAGATCTCGAAACCGTCCGTGCGGAGCTTGGCAGTCCTTCTGCCGTTCAACGTGACCAAGTGAACGAGTATCATTTCTATGATGGATTCTTCCTCATGGTCCGGGACCAAAAAGTACGGGCCTTTGATTGGGACAAGCTAGCCATCGCAACACCAGACGTACAACCGACTCGCGAACAAGCGACCGGAATCTGGTTCGAGGGCGAGACGCTCCAATTGAAACTGTTCCCTTATAGCGGCGTCATGCGTGTCCGCCTGGAGCAAAAATGAGACAAAGCGGGAGAGTTCATTTCTCCCGTTTTTTTATCGTTATACATTCAAATTAACGTTTGAATGTTTGGTTAAAATGGAATAAGATAAACAGTAGAAGGAGGAGTCAGTTATGGCACATCATCATGATCACGACCACCATCACCATCATTCGACGAATCAGCGGGCACTCTTACTCGCCTTTCTCTTGATTGCAGCGTTCATGGTCGTCGAAGTGATCGGCGGGCTATGGACGAACAGTTTGGCGCTGTTGTCGGATGCGGGGCATATGCTAGGAGATGCGGCGGCGTTAGGACTCAGTTTCCTCGCTGTCCGATTTGGGGCGAAAGCGGCGACGCCAAGTCGGACGTTCGGATATCGACGTTTTGAAATACTTGCGGCATTCATTAACGGGGTGACACTACTCGTCATCTCGGTCTATATTCTCGTCGAGGCATACCAACGGATCAGCGCGCCACCAGAAATTTTGAGCGGTGGGATGCTTGTCGTCGCCATCATCGGGCTGCTTGTCAATATCCTTGCCGCCTGGATTTTAATGCGTGGGGAGAAAGACAATTTGAACGTGAAGAGTGCGTTGTTGCACGTATTCGGAGATTTGCTCGGCTCGGTCGGAGCCATCACGGCAGCAATCCTCATCATGTTGTTCGGATGGACGTGGGCGGACCCGGTCGCGAGCGCCTTTGTTGCGATTTTGATTTTAATCAGCGGTTATCGTGTGACGCGTGACGCGATTCATATCTTGATGGAAGGGTCGCCGGAACAGATTGACGTCCGGGCGATGCAAGAAGAGATTGCTAAAGTTGACGGGGTGAAAGAAGTGCACGACTTGCATGTCTGGTCCATCTCGTCGAGCGAGCATGCAGCGACGTGTCACGTGTTGATTGGAGAAGAGACGGATGATCAAGACGTCTTGAGACAAGTGACGGAACGAATCCGGAAATACGGGACGTTCGAACGTTCGACGGTCCAGATTGAACGGGAACGACAATGTTGTGAAGAACGAATCATCTGGTAGTGAAGAGTAAGGGAGTTCAGTTTGGACTGAACTCCCTTTTACTAAGGCTTCAATACTACTTTTACGCAGTCATCTAAATGCTCATTGAATAAGTGATAGGCATCAGCAGCATGTTCAAGAGATAAACGATGCGTGATAATGTCAGTAGGGTCAAATTTTTGATCTATGATCATTTGAAATAACTCAGGCATATAATGAATAACAGGTGCTTGTCCTGTTTTCAAAGTAACATTTCGGGTGAAAAAATCTCCCATCGGAAACTGATTATAATTCATTGGGTATACCCCGGTAAGTTGAACGACCCCAAATTTACGAACCGCTTCTTTTGCTACTTTGATTGCGCTTAGTGTACCGCCTTGGATCATAAGTTTTTGTTCTATCTTTTCAATTGAAGATTTTTTTCCATCAATACCCACACAGTCGATAACAACATCTGCCCCGCCATTCGTAATCTCATAGATATATTTTCCTGTCTCAGTTGGATCTTTTAAAAGGATTGTTTCTACTTTATTTGATAGTTTTGCCCGATTTAGTCGATAGAGTTCGGGATCTACAGCAATAACGCGTTTAGCCCCACGTACCCAAGCTAATTTTTGAGTCATTAACCCCACAGGACCTGATCCGAGAACCACTACCGTATCTCCAGCTTTCATGCCAGCATTATCTAAACTCCACCATGCTGTTGGTATAACATCAGATAAAAAGAGAAGCGCCTCATCTTCAAGCTCACATGATTCGGGGATGACAAGCGGCATGAAATTACCGTATGGAACCTTTAGAAACTCTGCTTGACCACCGGGATGATTTCCAAACTGCTCAGTATATCCAAATAAACCACCAGCATCAGTGTGAGGGGCGTGGTTAGAGTTATCGCACTGACTCTCCATCTCATTTTCACAATAAAAGCAGTGACCACATGATACATTGAATGGAAGGACGACCCGATCACCCTTTTTCACTTTAGTTACATCAGGTCCAGTCTCTTCAACAATTCCCATAGGCTCATGTCCAATGATAAAACCAGGGCGAGTAGGCATATTCCCTTGATAGATATGAAGATCTGATCCACAAATAGCTGTCGATGTAATTTTTACAATGATTTCTTCCCGGTTTTCGATTTCGGGATCTTTAACGTCCTTTACTTCAATCTTCTTAGTTCCTTGATAAGTTACTGCGCGCATATAATTCACTCCTCCTTTTAAAGACAAGTAATTAGCAACATAGCTTGTATACCCTTCTTTTAAAAAAAGTGAACTAAATATTGGAATTCGATGATGACTATCTTTGACCATTCACATCGATCACAACAATCTCTGGTGGATTATAAATACGTGGAATGTTGAAGCTGTAATTGAATCCTCGTCCAATCACATGGGTAAACGTCTCATGCTCGTAGAGTCCGCCTGCGTATTCAGGAAAGAATCCTTGGTCAGGTGCGAATAATCCGTTCATCAAGTAAGGGATTCTCACTTGCCCGCCATGAGCATGTCCGGATAAGACGAGGTCGAATGGAAGTTTAGCATACGTGTCGACTTGTTCGGCACGGTGGGAGAGAAGCACCTTGAACGTCTCATCGGGGGCGATGTCCTGCATCGCCGCAGTCGACTCCGCATCCCAATCCGTATAAATGTTTTCTCTGAACCCACGAAGAGGGTCTTCTAGCCCGCCGATGACGAGGTCGATCCCATTGATGGTGACCGTTTCCCATTCGTCTTCGAGAACATTGACGCCATATGAGCGAAACACATCTTTCACATCGTGACGGACATAGTCATCCGACCCATCGATTTCATGGTTACCGGTCACGAAATACATCGGCGCAATTCCTTCAAGCCCTTCGATTAGTTCGAATGCAGGTTCAGGTGAACGATATCGGTCTAGTAGATCGCCGGGTAAAGCGATGAGATCCGGTTTCTGCGCACGGACCTGGTCAATCAAAATCGACTGTTTATAACCGTATGATGCGCTGTGTAAGTCGGAGAGGAGCACGATGCGCAGTGACTCGTCTGCTGACAGTTTATCGGACGTCACGTCATACGTTCGGACGGTCAACCCGTTGTACGTCGACGTGAACAACAAGATGCCAAGTACAACAAACAGTAGAGTCGATTTATGCTTCTTCATCAGTGCTCCCGCCTTTCCTAATCGTGTCTTTAATCTTACTCCGATAGGCAGGGTTAAGCAAAAAAAATCCCGCTCGTAGGAGCGGGAAGGAAGATTATGCTGCTTTTGCTGTCAATTTGACGTCGACATTGCCGCGCGTCGCTTTTGAATAAGGGCACACTTGGTGTGCTTCTTCGACGAGACGTTCTGCTGTCGCTTGGTCGACACCTTTGATTTCGACTTCAAGTTCAACTGAAATGAAGAAACCTTCATCGTTTTGATTTAATGTGACGTGACCTGTGACGCTTGAACCGTCTGTCTTCACACGTTCTTTTCCGATGATGAGGTTGAGGGCACTACCGAAGCAAGCCGCATAGCCAGCTGCGAAAAGTTGTTCTGGGTTTGTCGCACCGTCGACGTGTTTCGCGCCAGGCATCGAGACGTTCATGTCGATGACGCCGTCAGTTGATTTCACGTGACCTTCGCGGCCACCGATTGCTGTTGCTGATGCTGTGAATAGTGATTTCATGATTGAATTCCTCCATTTCATTTTTAACAATTAAGTTGTGCACAATTTAAATTATAGAGCAGTCAAAAAGTTTCGCAAGTGATATGCTTGGCTAAAGAAGAGTACGGAGGATTACGTATGGACCAATCGTTAAAGTTAGAACATCAAATCTGTTTTCAGTTGTATACCGCCTCAAAAGAGCTTACCCGGTTATATCGCCCAATTTTAGCACCGCTAAACCTGACGTATAGTCAATATCTCGTGATGCTTGTCTTATGGGAAGAGGATGGAATCGATTTGCGGCAACTCGGGTCGCGGTTGACGCTCGACTCTGGGACATTGTCGCCGCTCGTCAAGCGGCTCATCCAAATCGGCTATGTGGAGAAGAGTCGTGCGACCGACGACGAACGAAAAATCGTCGTTCGTTTGACCGAAAGCGGTAGCGCGTTGCGTGAGCAGGCGGCGAATGTGCCGTTACAAGTAAGTGGTATGCTGAATATAGACGAAGCGACGTATGTCGCATATATGGAGATGCTCACCGATATCAAGACGAGACTACACGATTTCGGGGAGCGTCAGCGCGAGCAGTAAGGAAGGAGGAGCCATGTTTCGAAAATTGATCATCCTCTTGATGGGGATTGGACTCTATATGGCTTGGCAATATGAGATGCCGAACGTCTCTGCCCCGACGAGCATTCAGGTGGAGTCTGAGGTGGCGACCGAACGAGCGACAGACGCGCCAAAGTTCGCAAGTCAGTATGCCGGGCATGACTGGTATTTGGTCGAACGTGGCGGTGACCGAGGACTTGAACTGATTGATGAGGACGGTGCGAAAAAAGGATTCTATCAGTTCGAGACAGGTAGCACGTATCGAGGTCTTGTACTGAATGAAACGCCCCGTGATCAAGTCGAGGACATCGGCTTCGAGGCAGTGACTTCGTATAATAAAGGACTAAATCGATACTTGATTCCAGACGATCCATCGTTTTCCGTTTTTGCAATCGATGGTCAGTATGTCACTTTCTTTTTTGACCAGCATGATGATGACCTCCTGAAAGGGATCTTGTCGGTCGACCGCCGTGTCGAAGAGGCGAGTGAGGGGTACTATGGTGACTTGTCGAAAGAGGGGACGGTCGCCAATGAGCAGTTGATGCGTATTCTCATGAATTGGGATCGGGAGAAATTTGATTTAAATGCTCTAGCTGACTACGAACCACTCTATCCGGTCGTACGGGCGCATAGTCAGAATATGGCGGAGAACGACTTCTTCAGCCATACGGACCCAGAAGGACAGGACCCGTTCGATCGAATGGACGAAGCGGGACTTTCATATTCGATGGCCGGCGAAAACTTGGCCATGGGACAGATGAGCGTGTTCCATGCGCATTGGGGACTCATGAACTCGAAAGGGCATCGTGAGAACATCATGCAGCCACGATTCACCCATGCTGCCGTCGGGCTTGCTTACAATGAAGAAGACAGTCCGTTCTACACAATCAATTTCATCACTCCACGTTAAAAGGATGACTCTTCGGAGCCATCCTTTTCGATATTAAATGAGTTTTTTCACCGCATCCTCAATCTCAGCCGGTGTTGTCTGTGGCGAGAAGCGTTCGATGACGTTTCCATCACGGTCGACTAAAAACTTCGTGAAGTTCCATTTGATCGCCTTCGACCCGAGAAGCCCGGGTGCTTCTTTTGAGAGATAGGTGAAGAGTGGGTGGGCATCCTTGCCGTTCACGTCGACTTTCGCGAACATCGGGAACGATACCCCGTAATTCAGTTGACAGAACTCCTGGATTTCTTCATTGGAACCCGGGTCTTGATGACCGAACTGGTTGCACGGGAAGCCTAAGACCTGTAGACCCTGTCCCTTATATGTGTTGTAAAGTGACTCGAGACCTTCGAGCTGTGGCGTGAACCCACATTTGCTCGCCGTGTTGACGATAAGTAAGACGTCGCCTTTATATGTAGCTAACGGTTGCAATTGTCCTTTCATGTCTACTGCTTCAAAATCATAAATCATGGTGATTCCCCCTTTTTCTGTAGTATACCAAGAGAAGGGGACAGACTCGAACTTGAACGCGTTGCGTGCAATCAAATTGTTATGAAATCATGATGTCGCTGTTACATCATTCCGAAGAAAGAATCCGTATAATGAAAAACGTTGTAGAAAGGAACGGTGTTATGCGATTTTTAAAAAATGAATTTATATGGATTGCGCTTATTTTAATCGGACTCTTTTTATCAAGTGCGACGCCTTACTCGGACCAGTCTATCGTTTCGCCACTCGAGCGATTCAATTGGAGCTGGATCGAACCGACGCTCGCGAACGTACAGTTCGACTACGCAGGAAAGGAAATCTCACTTGATACGTTAGGGACGGCAGGATTGATTGAGTTCTTTATGCGGAAGACGGCACATGTCGTCACGTTCTTCGTTCTCGGTGCCTTATTCGTGAAGGCCATCTCGAGAACGAATCTTCATGCGGGACTGAACGTACTCTTCGCTTGGGCACTCGCGAACACGGTGGCGATCTTTGATGAGTATCATCAGAGTTTGACTCCTGAACGGACCGCGCTGTTAGAAGATGTCCTTTTGGATAGTACGGGTGTTGCCGCAGGTGTCATCTTGTTCGGTGGGTTGTTATTCCTTCGTTCGAAACGGAAAAATAGCAAACGGGCCGGTTATGTTGACTTAAGGTAGTCAAAAAAATGAACGGGTTACTATGTGAAAAGCGCTTTCTTGAAGTGCTTTTTTTCTTTTTAAAACTATTTTGTGACAACGAACCAAACAAAATATTGTCTATACCCACGTTTTTTAAAGGATAAAACCTAAATTAGGTCAATGTCATACGAATGAAATATAAGTGTAAAATAACTTTTGGTTTAGATTGCTATAATGAGTCACAGAGCGAACGAAATGTCGCGACTTATCTTATAAAAAATAATTGCACGACTATAGATAAAAACTACACGGGAATCAGCGGAGGGAAGCACATTGGGTAACTTGAAGAAATTTGCAGCAACAGTCACTCTAGGCGCACTCTTGATCGGCGGAACGTCACCGACTTATGCAGCCTCACTTACAGAGAAGCAGAAGAAAGTACAAGAACAACGACAAAAGAATAGCAGTGAACAGTCGAAAGCAAACTCTTCGATTCAATCACGTGAGCAAGCCATCAGCAAAGAGCAACAAGAGATCAACAAGTTAGATGCTGAACTCCAAGACGTCATCAACGATGTCGCTCAGAAAAAAGCTGAGATTCGTGCAACTGAAGAAAAGATTAAAAAGCTTCAAGCACAAATTAAAAAGTACGAAGCGAAAATGAAAGCCCAAGAAGATCTTATGAAAGATCGTATGGCGACGATGCAAAAGAATGGTGGCTCGTCAGTCAACTGGGCTGAGTTCATCTTCGGTTCTAAAGACTTCGGTGATTTGATCACACGTATGATCACAGCTGGTACGATTCAAGAGAACGACCAACAGATCTTCGAAGAATACGAAGCAACGAAAGAAAAACTCGCGAAAGCGCAAGCTGATTTGAAAGCGGAGCGCGACTCACTCGTGAAGCAAAAAGAAGAACTTGAAAAACGTCAGAAAGAGCTCGATCAAAAAATGAAAGAGCGTGCGGCGAAAATCAAGAAACTCGAAGCTGAAAAAGTGAAGTTCGAATCAAAACTCATGAGCCTTCAAGAGATGGAAGATACGCTCAAAGCTCAAGAACAAGCGATTCAAGCAGAAATCGAAGCGCAACGTCGTGCTGAAGAAGAAGCACGTCGTGCAGCGGCAGCAACTGCTGCGGCGAAAAAACAACAAGGTTCAAGCTCGAATAGCGGTTCAAGTGCTTCAACAGCACCGGTAGCGTCTGCACCAGCAAGCGGTGGCATGTTCCAACGTCCAGCAAGCGGTCGCCTCACACAAGGATGGGGTCCAGCAAGCGGAGCGAACGGCTACTCGTTCCACAACGCTCTTGATATCGCAGGTCCAGTCGGTACACCGATCTATGCAGCACAAACAGGTACGGTCCTCCGTGCAGGTTGGGGTGGCGCATACGGAAACCACGTCATGATTGCACACGTGATCAACGGGCAAGTATGGACGACAGTATACGCTCACATGAGCTCGGTATCCGTCTCTGCGGGTCAACGCGTGTCACAAGGACAAAACCTTGGCGGCATGGGTAGCACAGGGAACTCGACAGGTTCACACCTTCACTTCGAGATTCACCGTGGCGGCTATTCGTACTCTTCATCGAGCGCGGGAAGCACAGTTAACCCAGCATCATTCTTCTAAACACAAAGACAGTGATCGACGAACGCGTCGATCACTTTTTTGTTGCCTGATAGACGATGAACGTCAAAAGGGCGGCACCGATGACGCTGAGCCATAGCGTATTGACATTTGGGTCATCGAGCATGCTCCGCCCTCCGAGGAACACCATATAGCCGAGTATCGCGAGCGTGACAAGTGTCAAAGCGGTCAATCGGATCTGTCGGGGGATACGGAGCCACCAACCGAATAATCTGTTCATGAAAAATCGCCTCCACTATTAGTATAGGGGAGGCGATGTATTTCATCTAGCGAGTCGGACCCAGGCAGAGTCCATGATTTGTTGGTAACCGACTTCCCGATAGATTTTGTTCGACGTCGGGTTCGTCAAGTCGGTGTAGAGGACGCAGAATGATTTTGTCTCGAGAAGTTGTCGGCTGAGATCGGCGACGAGACTTCGTGCATACCCCTTTCCTCGTGCACTAGGTGATGTGTAGACGAACGAAACAGTGATTCCGTTCACAGTTGGACGTGCGCGTTTCGCACACGAGACGACCTGTCCGTCGACTTCCCAAAAGACAGCCTCTTCCCTGTCGAGCATCGTCTGTACAGCCTTCGTCACCTTCTCTGGTGGAGATGATCGGAGACCTGATTCGACTTCGAAGGCACTATACCAAGCTTCGAGCTGTGCCTTGTCGGCCATCGTCGCTTCTCGCATGTGGCCTTTTGCCATGTCGATGTCTTCCACGCTGTCGAGGCGATAAAGACCTTGGGACATGAACATCTCACTCGACCCAGACGTTAACTCCTGCCATACTTTCCCGAACCGTTCCGCCTGTTGTCGTTCCGAGACGACTTCCGCGAAAGGGATTGCTTCTTTCAAAAGGTGGGGGATGATGAAATCGGGGAGTTCTTCCTCTCGTTCCGAGTCCACGACGATGAAATGGAGCGGATGGGGCGGTGTCACTTGGAGGATGGCGAGAAGCTCCCCGTCCTCTTCGACTGTGAACTGATAAAACGTTTCATAGATTCCTTGTTTGACGTTATTCAAGACGCCAATCATGAGGCTATTCTTTGCCTCCTCGTCGAGTAATGCCTTCATGACTCGGTCTGAGAAGTGATTAGGGTCCTTCCATTCAATCCATTCCATATGGTTCTCTCCTTTATTGTATGTAGACAAAAACGGACAAACCTGATGGCTTGCCCGTTTATGAGTCGTTCATTATGCGATATCTTCTTGTTTCGACGACGTGTTGTCGAGAAGTTTTGTGTTGTGTTTGAAGTAATGAATGATTTTCGCGATGGCACCGTCACCCGTGACGTTTGTTGCTGTCCCGAAGCTATCTTGTGCCAAGTAGAGTGCGATGACCAAACTTTGCATCGTCGCGTCGAATCCGAGGATCGAGCCGAACAATCCGAGCGATGCCATGACGGCCCCGCCTGGTACACCTGGTGCTGCAATCATCGTCACACCGAGTGCGAGGATGAATGGAAGCATGATTGCGTAGGATAACGCCATGCCATTCAAGTACATGAGCGCGACACCGACCGATGTGAGTGTGATCGTCGACCCTGACAAGTGGATCGTTGCCGAGAGCGGGATGACGAAGTTCGCGACACCTTCGTCCGTGTTGTTCAACTTCGCTTGGCGAAGCGTGACTGGAATCGTCGCGGCCGATGATTGCGTCCCGATGGCTGTGAAGTAAGCCGGCATCATCGTCTTGAGCAACTTGAACGGATTCTCTTTGTTAAGACCACCTGCGATTGAATATTGAATCATGAGCATCGTCAAATGAAGGACGATGATTGTGACGAAGACGAGCGAGAAGACCGATAGAATCTCAGCGACTTGACCAGCGTACGTCATGTTCATGAAAATTCCGGCGATGTGGATTGGAAGTAATGGAATAATGACTTTACTGATTAAGAGTTCGATGATATCGCGGAAATCCATGGCGAGGTCGAGTGACCGTTTGCTTTCGATCGCGGCAATCCCGATTCCGATGACGAAAGCTAAGATAAGTGCGGTCATAACACCGAATACAGGTGGAATCTCAAATTCCATGAACCCTTTCAACAAGGCTTCTTCTGGATTTTCGGCTCCTGTCGTCGACCGTGTCAAAATTTGCGGGAACAAGTTGCTTGTTGCAAAGTATGCTAATGTTCCGGCGATGATGGTTGATGCGTAAGCGATGAGTGCTGTGAGTCCGACCAGCTTTCCTGCTCCTTTTCCAAGTTCCCCGATACCCGGGATGATAAAAGCAAGAATAATCAATGGAATAGCGAAGCCTAAGAACTGCCCGAAGACCGTGTTGAACGTCACGAACGTCCGAACAATCCAGTTCTGACTTTCTGGTACGATGCTCCCGAGTAAAATACCGAAAGCGATCGCGATGATGATGCGACCTAAGAGGCCAATACGTAATTTCAAATCAATCACCCTTTCTGTTTGTTTGAATAGTTGATATTTTCGCACATTTTACGGAATGTTGCCACCTTCTCTTACAATTTTTCTAAAGAAAGACGTTTGACAACTGTTTAGAAGGGTATTAGAAAATGTTGTACATATCAAGGGAAGGGGCTTCTCCTTTTCCTAATATAAAAACGATGTTATGATTAATTCTGACAGACGTAAAGGAGGGGTGCGCGTGCAGTTACAACGAACAACGATTCACATTGCGGGTCAAGACTATACGATCGTAAGCGAAGAACCCGCTGACCACGTTAGGGAAGTAGGCTTTTTGGTCGACAGTAAGATCCGCGAAATTCGTGAACAATCCCCTCATCTAGATGCTCGTCAGGCAGCGGTCTTGGCTGCGATTCAAATCGCGAGCGACCACGTCAAAACTAAACGAAATATGGGAGAATAAATCAATCCATGGTTACGCTACTTATACTGTTTTTCTTGTTTATCGGAATCGTCAACGGCTTCCGTCGTGGCGCGATTCTACAGCTCGGCCATTGGGTCGCGCTCATAATCAGTTTTCTCGTCGCCAATACGTACTATAAAGAGTTAGCCGAAGCGTTCAAGCTGTGGATCCCGTATCCGTCTCAGCTCGACGGAACGCTCCCGGGTGGCGTGTTGGACCTCAATTCCCTTTCAGGGATTGAGATGACATTTTATAACGTCTTTTGGTTCGTCGTCTTGTTCCTCATTACGAAACTCGTCTTGCATCTCATCTTGGCGATGCTCGACTTCTTGACGGACTTGCCAATTTTGCGCCAATTAAAAGGTGTGATCGGAGCTGTCCTAGGATTCTTCGAGGCATATGTCATCACATTCTTCATCCTTTGGGTGATCGCGTTCGTGCCGATGGCGAGCGTTCAAAACGCCGTCGACAAATCGTCGCTAGCGACATATATCATTCAAGACACGCCATATCTATCGGATTGGTTTTCAAATAAGATGTTGTGACACGACAGGCCGGAATGCAAGCTAGTGCTTGTGTCTCGGTCTTTTCTGTGTGAAGAGGGGGAAGCATATGAATAAAGTAGAAGCGATGATGTTGCTCGAAAAAATCGCGCAATATATGGAGATCAAAGGGGAGAACCCGTTTAAAATCAATGCGTTCCGCAAGGCGGCGACAGCGCTAGAGAACACGGACCTTGAACTCGAGGACATCGACGACTTGACGTCCATCTCAGGAATCGGGAAAGGGACGGCTGCAGTCCTTGAAGAGTATCGAGACACAGGACGCAGTGAAGTACTTGAAGCACTGCAAGAAGAGATTCCGTTCGGTTTGATGAAGCTCTTGAAAATTCAAGGGCTCGGCGGGAAGAAACTTGCTAAACTCCGTGAAATCGGTGTCGTCGACTTGGAGTCGCTCATCCGTGTACTCGAAGATGGGACGGCTGCATCATTACCCGGTTTCGGGGCGAAGAGTGTGGAGAAATTACTCGCAGCCGCGAAGAACCTCGAATCACGTCCAGAACGATTGGCTTATGCAGTCATGCGACCAATCGTTGAAGAAATCAATGAGGTGTTAGAGAAGGAGACGCTCGTGTTGCGTCATTCGGTCGGAGGAAGCTTCCGCCGTGCCGAAGAGACGTGTAAAGACCTTGACTTCATCATCGCGACCGAGGAGCCGATTGAGCTACGTGAGAAGCTGCTCGCTTTGCCGTTCATCAACGAAGTGATTGCGGCAGGCGAGACGAAAGTCTCGCTCGTCCTCGAACGTGAAGAGATGGTATCGGTCGATTTCCGTATGGTCGAGCCAGGCGCGTTCGCTGCGACGCTTCACCATTTCACGGGTTCGAAAGACCACAACGTCCGCATGCGTCAACTCGCGAAAGCAAAAGGAGAGTCCATTTCCGAATATGGGGTCGAGACAGCAGACGGATTGTGGCAACCAAAAACAGAAGAAGAACTGTTCGAACGGTACGGTCTCCCATTCATCCCGCCTGAACTTCGGGAGGGGCATGCTGAGTTCGAGCACGACTTATCGAAGCTCGTCACGCTCGAGGACATCAAGGCTGACGCGCACATGCACACGGTCTGGTCGGACGGGAAGTTGACCGTCGACGAAATTGTCGTGGCGATGAAAGATCGCGGCTATGAATGGATGGCCATCACCGACCACGGGAAGTATTTGACGTTCGTCAATGGCTTGACCGAGGAAGGGCTCGAAGCACAAGGGGAAGAAATCCGCGAGGCCGCGAAGACACATGACATGAACGTGTTACGAGGCGTTGAGATGGACATCCGTCCTGACGGGACGCTCGACTATGAACCCGAGTTTCTAGAGACGCTCGATTACGTCGTCGCCTCCATCCATTCGAAGATGGACCAATCGGTCGACGAGATCATGGCTCGTCTCGAGAACGCCTGTCGTTCCCCGTACGTCAACGTGATCGCCCATCCGACGGGTCGACTCATCGGTCGTCGGGACGGCTATCCAATCGACGAGGACAAGTTGATCACGCTCGCGAAAGAAACAGGGACGGCGCTCGAGTTGAACGCCAACCCGAACCGCCTCGACCTGACAGCTTCCACGCTCAAGAAGGCGAAGGCAGCGGGCGTCAAAGTGATGATCAACACGGACACGCACCACCCAGATATGATGGAAGACATGGCCCTCGGTGTGTTGCACGCACGGAAAGCCTATCTCGAACCATCAGATATTATCAACTGCTTCACGTTTGAAGACGCCAAGGCGTTCTTTGCGGCGAAGCGATAGAAAGGAACATGCTAGATGGACCACGCGTTACGCGTATTAGAATATGAAAAATTGCGCCAACAGCTTGCCGGTCACGCGGCGAGCTCGCTCGGAAAAGATTTGGCGCTGAAGATGCAACCTGACTACTCATACGACCGGGTGCTCTCGAATTTGAACGTGACGAAAGAGGCGACCGAGGTCGTTCGTCTCCGTGACCGTCTGCCACTCGGTGGGCTTACGGATGTCCGTGCGGAAGTGAAACGGGCCGCAATCGGCTCGGTCCTCTCGACGAGCGAATTGCTCGCCGTCGCTGCCGTCATGTATGGCGGACGCCAAGTGAAGAACTTCTTCGAGAAGCTTCACGAGGATAACGAAGAGATTCGCATTCCACGTCTTGACGAGTATGCGGACAAGTTGACGAAGCTCATCGAGGTCGAACAGGCGATTCGTCATGCGATTGACGACCAAGGGACTGTCCAAGATTCCGCGAGTCCACAACTCCGTGGACTTCGGACACAGCTCCGGAGCTTTGAAGGGAGTGTCCGGTCACGTATCGACAACATCCTCCGCAACAATGCGAAGATGCTCTCGGACGCCATCGTCACAATCCGGAACGATCGCTATGTTGTACCGGTCAAACAAGAGTACCGTCAAGCGTTCGGTGGAATCGTCCATGACCAGTCGGCTTCTGGTCAGACACTCTTCATTGAGCCGCAGGCCATCGTCTCCATCAATAACGAGATTCAAGAAGTTCGTCTGAAAGAACGTGCTGAAATCGAACGGATTTTAAGTGCTCTCTCGAACGAGGTCGGTGGGGTCCATGATGCCATCATGACGAACCTCGACGTGTTGGCCGAACTCGACTTTATCTTTGCGAAAGTCGCATACGGACAAGAGATGAAAGCGACCGAGCCAAAGTTGAACGACAATCGAGAAATCAAGTTGAAACAGGCACGTCATCCGTTCATCCCGAAAGATGAGGTCGTACCGATTACGGTCGAGCTCGGCGAAGATTACACGTCACTCGTCATCACCGGACCAAACACCGGCGGGAAAACCGTCACGTTGAAGACGATTGGACTCCTTCAGTTGATGGTGCAATCAGGTCTCTACGTGCCGGCAGAGTTCGGGACAGAGCTTTCCGTGTTTGACGCGGTCTATGCCGATATCGGGGATGAGCAATCGATTGAACAGAGTCTCTCGACGTTCAGCTCGCATATGACAAACATCGTCGGCATGCTCGACAAAATCGACTTCATGTCACTCGTCCTCTTCGATGAGCTCGGTGCCGGAACGGACCCGCAAGAAGGGGCCGCCCTCGCCATCGCGATTCTCGATGAAGTGAAACGCCGCGGGGCACGTGTCGCTGCGACGACGCACTACTCGGAACTAAAGGCTTACGCTTATAACCGCGAAGGTGTCATGAACGCCTCGATGGAGTTTGATATCGAATCGCTCAGCCCAACGTACCGTCTCTTGATTGGCGTACCGGGTCGCTCGAACGCCTTCGAGATCAGTCGTCGTCTCGGACTGTCTGAGCAAGTCATCGACAAGGCACGTAGCCACGTCGGTAGTGATGCCGAGTCAGTCGAATCGATGATCAATGAGCTTGAAGCAGCGAAGCAACGCGCCGAGCAGCTCGAGCAAGAGCTCATCGTCAAGCGCCATGACTTTGAAGAAGAGCAGGCCGAATTCGAAGCGAAGTTGACCGAATTTGAGCGCGAACGCGACAACTTGTATAGAGCGGCCGAGGCGAAAGCCGAGAAGGCCGTCGAACAGGCGAAGCGTCAAGCGAACGAAGTCATCGACCGCTTGAAGAAGCTACGTGAGCAAGGAATCGTCAAAGAGCACGAGATTATCGCGGCGAAGAAAGAGCTCGAATCGGCAAAACCGACGCTTCAAGAGAAAAAGATTCAAAAAGTGAAACAAAAAGCCCAGCAGAAACGTACGTTCAGTAAGGGCGAAGAAGTGAAAGTGACGACGTTCAATCAAAAAGGCTACATCGTGAAACAAATCAACGACAATGAGTATAACGTCCAAGTTGGCATCATGAAAGTGAATGTTAAAGCGGACGACCTTCAGAAGATCGGTCCATCGAAAGAGAAGTCGCTTCAGTCAAAAGGCAGCTCGCTCAAACGTCAGAGCTCGACGAAGTCCGAGCTCGACCTCCGTGGCGTTCGTGTCGAAGAGGGACTCATGCGTCTAGACAAGTATATCGATGAAGCACTCGTGTCGGGCTATGATAACGTCCGCATCATCCACGGATTAGGTACCGGAGCGATGCGTCAGGCGACACAAGAATTTTTAAAAGGACATCGTCACGTGAAGAGCCAGCGCCCAGGAGGAATGGGTGAAGGTGGACTCGGTGTCACGGTCGTCGAACTGAAGTAAGGAGAGTCGGGAATGGGTACGATTACGTTTGCCGTTATGCTGGAGTCGTTCGGCCTCTATTCGATGGCGGGACTGATGATTGTCGTCGGTCTTGCCATCTTCGAGGTGACAACGCCGTACAGCAACTGGCGTGAGATTCAAAAAGGAAATATTGCCGTCGCCTTGGCGACAGGCGGGAAGATTGTCGGTCTAGCCAACATCTTTCGGGTCGTCGAGAACCATCATGATAGCACAATCGACATCTTCGTCGGGGGTGCTTTCGGATTCATTTTGCTCCTCGCGACATACTGGTTGTTTGAATTTTTGACACCGACACTGAAGGTGAACGATGAGATTCAACAAGGGAATATCGCCGTCGGGTTGTTGGCATTCTTGCTGTCGATTGGGGTCTCCCTCGTCGTCGGCGCGGCATTGGTGAGGTGAAGACATGGTATACGAACGATTGGCAAAGATCTTGTTCATCGGGGCCGGGATGTTCTTAGTGGCAGCGGCACTCTGGTATATGTTTTATTGAGGGAAGAGGGAGAATCCGTTTGGGTGCTCCCTTTTTTTGATTTCAGGCACCTTGAATATAATAAATATGGGCGAAAGGAAAATATTTTACAATTCGTGTGAGGAAATCGATATACTGAAACTAGATTATGGAACGAGATACATAAGAAGGTTGAGGTGTAGGTCATGGCGAACGGGTCAGAAGTGTTTGAAGTCTTGATGACGAATGCAGTGAAATTACCTGGAGTGAAAGTAGATCGAAAAGAATTTTTAGCCCAAAGTTTCAGTAAGTACGTGCCAGCGACTCAGTTGGCAGAGGTTGTCGAGAAGGGACCGCTTGAAGCAAAGGTCCCTCTTTCAGTCATCAAAAAAGTAGCGAAGCGAAATATTACCAATCAGACGATGAAAAGTTCGAGTGCATCGTTTGCAGCCGGGCTACCTGGAGGCATCGGTCTTGCTGCAACGATTCCGGCCGATACAGCACAATTCTTCGGTTTCGCCCTCCGTATGGCGCAAGAAATCGGGTATTTGTATGGATACGATGATTTTTGGGAAGATGGGGAACTAGATGTCGAACGGGTGAATGGAGAATTGATTCTCTTTTTAGGTGTCATGTTCGGAGTGGGTGGCGCGACGGCTACGATCAAAGCGTTATCTGCACAATTATCGAAAGAAGCTTTGAAAAAGATCCCGAACAAAGCATTGATGAAAACGGTATATTATCCAATCATCAAGAAAATGTCAGCGATGATTGGCGTGAAGATGACGAAAGACACGTTCGCCAAAGGAATCTCGAAGATGATTCCACTCGCAGGTGGTGTCATCTCAGGAGGGATCACGTATTCATCGATGACGAAGATGGGCAATCGTCTCATGAATACGCTTGAAGAAGGCGTAAACATGACGGAAGCGGAGTTTGTTGAAAGTGTGGAAGAAGTGAAACGAGAGAACCTTGAGATTATCGAAGGGGAATTCATAGAAATCGAAGAGATTTTACGTCAAGAAGGGGAAATCATATAACAAGTTGTTGTGTTTTTAAGGGGGGATCTCATGAAACTAGATTTACACTACTTGATGTCGACCGAGCGCTACGTACTCGACATGGAATCGTTTCAGATGAAGAATGAGGCGTATTACCCGTTAGAGTGGACGTTTTATGGAGCGGCGAATCCGACGATGCTGCTCACATGGGATGCCGAGCGCGACCGCATCCGAGTTCGCTTCGAACAGTATGCCGTCTTTCTAGGGACACAAGAAGAGCACGGAATGAAAGAAGACGGATTATGGAACGAGCATCCGATTGTGAAACTGTCCGCATCGCGCCTGATGTCATTCGCTAGTGAACGGATGTCGATTGATCGGGTGAACCGTAACCGTGGTGCGCTCTCGCATTACGTCATCCGTACAATCGAACAGGAATTTCATGTGTTGGCGTATGAAGACCCGACCGTAGAAAACCTAGGAAAAGTCGGGGGCACAGGAGTACGTGTCGAAATCGTAGAAGAAGCCGAATAAAAACAACGTCGCCTCGAATCGGGGCGACGTTGTTTCGTTTACGGCACGTCAATTTTGACGGTATAGACTTTCGGCATGGCGCCGCTTGACGCATACAAGATGAGCGTCTTCGCTTTCTCGGGAACAAGGAAGACTAAATCAATTTCGGATTTCTCGCCTGGTGTATAAATGAATCCACCACGGAATGCTTTCTTGTTATGGTTGACCATGTCGACCGGACTGTATTCTGTGCCATCTGGCGTGTACATGCGGAAACCGTTTGGACGATAATCCATCGTGCCCTCATACTGATCTGGTTCATTGTACAACGAGATCGGTAGGCTGACGAATCGTTTGCCATCTTCCGGTTTGGTCCCATCCGGAGAGGCGTAAACAGGTTCACCCACTTGGAACTCACGTTTCTTCATTTGTGGATCCCCGATAAACGTTTGGAACGTGCCAAGGTTCATGATTTTTTGAAGATCATCTTCTTTTGGTGTGGTGTCTTTTGCTTCTTTCGGTTTATCTGCTTTTAAATCAGCCTGTTTCGCACCCGTCGTCTGTGCGGTCGGGGCTGGTGTCGCTTTCGCTTCTTCCGTGACCGGCTTGACTTCTGGTGATGTGAAGACGAACAAGCTGATGATTCCAACGACGAGTGCCGTCGCCGTCGTCCCGAGGACGAAGCGGAATCGTTTCTCGACTTGTTTTTGGTTGACGACATTCCCACCAATCGCTTCAGCCGGCGTGATGCGCACCGCACGTTCAGCAGGAAGGAGTGCACCTAAGATACCTGTTACGACCGGGATGAAGATGGTCGCAAACAAGAACGGTAGCTCTGACGTCGGGAACTGTTGATACATGATCGTGACGATGATGATGGTGAACGTCACACCGAGTAATCCGGCGAAGAATCCGGTCAATGCACCTTCCGTCAAGACGAGACGACGGATGGACGTGTTCTGCCAACCGAGCGCTTTCAAGACGGCGAGTTGTGGCTTTCGTTCGGATACGTTTTGCCACATGATTTCGGTCGTCGTCAACATCGCAATCAGTAAGGCGACACCCATAGCGACGTAGTGCATCGTCCCGACTTCAAGTGCCACGAACTCCCCAATCCACGTCGTATACAAGACACCTTGGAGGCGGAACGTGACGAACAAGAAGAAGCCGAACAGACTCGTCGGTAAAGCGATGGCGAGAATCGACAACAACGTCCGAGGCCAATACGTCACGAGTTGGTTCAAGCTCATGCCGATGCTCGAGCGAGAGCGGCCGAGACGTCGTCCTTTTGAGACTTCACCGGACTGCATCGTCTCATATGGCTTGATGCGGCGGACGAGTCGAATCGGGATGAGTGTCCCGAGCCAGTAAATCAAGAGACCGGCTAGCCCGATCAATAAGATACGGGTGATTGAAGTCGAGCCGGCCGCCGTCCAAAGGAACGTTCCGAGAATCATCCATGAGATGAGCGCGACCATCGACCCGAGGATCGTGGCTTCTAAGAATAACAGTTTCGACAGCTGACTCGGCCGCCAACCGAGTGACAAGAGGATGGCGAACTCTTTCTTCCGTGCGTACAACATGATGATGTTCGAGCTGAACACGTACAGCATCGCGACGAGGATGACACTCGCGACGACACCGGAGAAGCCGAGTTTCGCTTCCTGGAAAATCGTGATCGATGAACCGATTTTAATCCATGGCTGCTGAATCCAACCGAGCGAACTTTCTCCTTTTAAACCAGGGAGATAGGTGACGGCGTATTGTGGAGACGAACCGAGCGTGACATCGGTGATGAGACCGGTCTTATCCTCGATCTCCTTGGCGACTGCTTGGAGCTTCGCTTCACTTTCTTCGTTCAAGACGTCCACGCCCTTTACGTTGACGCGAATGGCCGAGATGGCCTTGTCACCGGCGATGGCGAACGCCGCATCGAGTGTCGTCAACATTGACGGTGGCTTCGTCAAGAAGCTATATGGGTTATTCGTCGGTTTGACGGTCGTCGGTGGGTTGACCGGCTCGTCTTTCGAGTTCATGACCCATTCGGCGCTTGCCGGGAAATACGTCTCCATCGGGAGTTCCGTCAACGGATCTTTTGACAACTTCAGTTTGGATGGGTCGAATAAGCCGATGTAGTTATATTTCACTTTCGGTGCATCGTTGAGGTCTTCTGCGTATAAATTGGACTTACGATACATACTTTCTTGACCATACTTCACTTGACCCTCAGCAAGGAACGGTTTGATTTGATACGAATATGGCCACCGTTTCGGGAACGGGCTCGTCACGCCTTCATAGACAAGAGGTGACGCCTTCTCGGAAAGCCAAGTGTAGTCAACCGTGACACGAGGGTCTTGCGGCTGTGGTGTTCCTTCTAAAATGTGTTTCGTGATGTTGTCGTGCATTTGTTGGGCTGTAAAGTCGTATGAGGCAACCTCTGTACCTTTCAGGCTATCGAGGTATTCATCTTTTCCGTTCTCTAAATACATATTGATGAATTTTTCTGCGTCGCTCGTATCGGCATCGACTTCTTCGATGGTGTAGTTGATTGAGGCATCGACGTAGTCTTTTGTACTCATCAAAATTGGAATCGTCGTGATGTCTTCGTCGTAAGGCTCTGGGACATCCTCTTCATTGAAGTAACGACTGAACGCTGTCGCTTGTACGGCATCGTCTAACCCGACGAGTTTCGCTTCGGCAACCGGGTCAATCCCGGCGAGCATGACATCACTTCCGTAACTGAGTGGGAATTCTTCATATAGGGCGGTCGGGCCGATGCCGATGTGAGTGGAATCACCGTTTGGCATCCAGCCGACCCAAAAGTAGGCTTTCAAGTCTTGGAAGTCATTGATTTTTTCAATGCCTGTATCGATGAGTGTGTTCATCTTAAGGCGATAGAGACCCGCTTTATCAAACGTGTGCGTTTGCGTGAACGAGCTCGAATAAGTCGACCCAATCATCGCGATTGGAGCTGCGACATCGATGTCGGCAATCTGTTGGATTGTTTCGTACTGTTCGCGCGTAATCCCGCCTTCAAGCCCGCTCATATAGTTCGGTTCGAGCAGGTTCAAGTCCTCGGTCACGCTGCGGCTGCCTTCTGGACGCACGACGATGTGATAAGACGAGTCCCAACGTTTCTGTAGCTCGTTGACGACCGTCCCGTTATTCGCCTGCGTCACGCCGAGAAGATAGCTGAGCCCGGTACTGACGATGAGCATCCCGACCATGAGCAGGATGAATCGTTCCTTATTCCGCCACCATGAATTCCAAATGAACTTAAGCATGATGGACGTCGCTCATGGCGACGACCTGCCCGTCGCGCATCTCGATTTTTCGGTTGGCACGGTCGGCGAGTTCCGGGTCATGGGTGACGAAGAGGACGCCACATCCGTTCTCACGATTCAAGCGGATCAATAGGTCAAAGATGACGTCACCCGTATGTGTATCGAGGTTCCCCGTCGGCTCATCGGCAAGGAGCCATTTCGGACGGTGGATGAGGGCGCGGGCGACGGCAACGCGCTGTTGCTGACCGCCGGACAGTTGGGATGGTAACGAATCGACCTTGTCAGCGAGACCGACTTCTTTCAACAGTTCGAGCGCACGTTCGTGGACGTCGTAATCGACTTTTCGTCCGAAGAGTGGGGACATGACGTTCTCAAGCGCCGTCAACGTCGGGATGAGGTGGAACTGTTGGAAGATGAAACCGATGTTCTCGAATCGGAAGTCCGCGAGTTGTTTCGCAGAGAGCGTCGAGATCGGTTCATCGTTGAAGAGTAACGTTCCTTCTGTCGGACGGTCGAGTGTACCGATCAGACTGAGGAGCGTTGATTTCCCAGACCCAGATGGTCCGATGATGGAGATGAAATCCCCGTGTTCGAAGCGGAGGTTAATGTCCTGTAAGGCGACCGTTTTGACGTCACCCGTATCAAATCGTTTTGTTAAGTGTTCACACGTGAAGTGATAGGTCATACCGTTAAATCTCTCCTTTAACTAATGTATAGTGAAAATATGTAAGAGGACGTAATATTCTGACTATTTTTAGATTAGAGGAAAAACTTTCCTTTAGATAGCTGGATAAATTTTTATCTTGGTTTCAAAGGAGTAACGGATAGATATACGGAATAGTAAGCGTACATAGGAATGGTAAAAAAGGAGCGGAGCATGTGGAATCTTCGAATCGAGAGTCGGATGAAATCAAACTTGTGATTGGGGCGGGGGAGTACAATAACAATCCAGGTTGGATTCATACTCAAGAAGAAGAATTAGATGTATTGGACGAATCTTCTTGGCAAAACCGTTTTGCTATACATTCAATCAATGCGATTTTAGCCGAACATGTATGGGAACATCTTACGTATGAAGAAGGAGTGGCCGCAGCGAAGCTGTGCCATCACTATTTAAAGCCTTTAGGCTATATTCGCTGTGCGGTACCAGATGGATATTTTCCAGATGAGTCGTATCAACAGATTGTACAAGTCGGTGGACCTGGTCCGAAAAATCATCCGGCGGCGAGTCACAAGATTGTCCATACATATCAATCCATCATCAGTCTGTTTGAAACAGCTGGCTATGAAGTGAAATTACTTGAATACTGCGATGAGAATGGCAAATTCCATCAACAGGATTGGGATGGAGAGGATGGCGTCATCTTTCGGTCCAAGAAGTATGACCCTCGAAATCAAGGAGATGAGCTTGTTTTCCCTTCTTTAATCATTGATGCCATCAAACCGGAGTGAGGTTGAAGGAACAAAGAATTGTACTATTGATTACTAAAAAGGGAATAGATAAATAAATAAGCGGTCGAGCGAAAGGAAGCGAACACGATGAAATCATTCGAGATTGAGTTCCATTTGGTCAATGGGGAAGTTCTGACGTATATGGTGGAAGCTGACACACGATATGAGGCATTGGAGTCGATTTACCAATCGTTTCGACATGCGAGTGATGGGTTCGTACAGTTTGAGGACGAGTTGATTGTGATGCTGGATCATGTGGCGTATGTGAAGGCGTTTGAGGTGGATTAATATGAAAATTATCGAGAGAAATATCAATTGTGTTAAAGTGGAAATATATTAGCAGTTGACACTTATTTATTTAGATATTTTTTGGAAAGAAGGGTCATGATGAAAATTAATCCAGAGTCAAAACCAATAAGTGAAATATTTTCTATCGAAGGAAGAACAATTTATAACATACCTATATATCAAAGAAATTACTCTTGGCATGAAAATAACATAGAAGCTTTATATAACGATGTTATAAATGAAGACGATGGCTACTACTTAGGAAATCTTTTAGTAACTTCAACAGATAATCCGATAGAATATAACGTAGTAGATGGACAACAGAGGCTGACTACTATTGCTTTATTGTTTTTAGCAATATATGAAGCATTGAAAGACATAAATAATACTGATCTTGATCCAACAGATTTAAAATCATTTTTCTCACTTCAGACAGACATTGAAAGAAAATTAATAACTGCTTACGGTAGTAGGTTAAGATTATTAGAATCTGATCAAGAAATATTTGAAAGCTTTTTAAAAGTGTTTAAGGATCAAGAGAAAGGTAAGTATGGACATAGAACTTTTGGGAAAAGATACAAATTCATACAAGAGTTAATTAGTGAGAAAGATGACGAGGGTGAATTAGTACATGATTTCAAGAAGCTCGAGTACTTATACAGTAAATTAAATAATGTCGAGTTATTGAGAATTACTGTAAATGATTTAACAGATGCATATTCAGTATTCACTTCACTAAATGCTAAGGGTTTACCGTTGACACTAATCGATCTTTTAAAATCATATTATTTAAGTGAGGCAGTAAAAGAATTTTCAGAAAAGAAAGCTCTTGAAAGATGGAAAGATCTTATAGCTATGTTTATGGTAAATGAGGAACCGAATGCTACGGCAGTAACGCAGTTTTTACAAAATAATTATGATGCATTTGAGGGGGAAGGAAATACATCCATCACAAAGAAATCCTCACTTAGAAAATACGAACAACTTTTTAAAGTAAAAGGTCATTATTATATGGATGTTCTAATACAAAATGCAGAGTTATTTTCTATGATGGTACCTAAATTGAGAATTAATACCTCACTTTCATACTCAAATAACTTAATTTCAACTCTTGATAAACTTTCTAAACTAGATGCTTCAGCAGTGTTTCCTTTAGTACTGAAGTTATTAAAGTCTTACAGTGAAAGTAAAGTTACCGAAGATAATTTAATTGTCATACTAAATTATTTAATCAACTATTACGTAAGAAGAAATATTGTACTGAAGCCAAAATCATCAAATATTCGTGCAAAAGCAATTCAAGCTGTGAGGGTTCTGAATGGAACAATTGATTTAAATGTTAATGGTATAAACGTTGTTAAAGAAAATTTAAATCAAATTAGTGTTTCAGATGAAGAATTCAATACTTCTTTGAATGGATCAATTTATGATACATCTCCACAGACAGTCAGATTTATGTTAATTGAAATTGAGAGAAGATATGGGAAATTCTTTAGCAAACAAATTTCCGATACCCTGGACGATGTAAACCAGAATGGACAATATATTTGGACACTTGAACATATCCTTCCACAAAGCCCAAATTTAACAGACGATTGGAAAAAGATGATTTCACCAGAAAATGTTGATTATGCTGAAATTGTGCAAAAAGAAAATATGCACAAGCTAGGTAATCTCACTCTAACTGGGTATAATTCGGAACTAAGCAATCGAGATTTTGTTTTCAAAAGGGACTATGGTAATGGTAATGGAGCTTCTTACTTAGGCTTGCGAACAAACTTATTCATAAACGAATCGATATTTAATGAAGCGTCATTCGAAACGAAAAGTACTTGGACAGTAGAAGATATTAATAATAGAACGGCTTTATTGGCAAAACTTATTGTTGAAGAATTTTCAATTGAATAACACTTTTTTTATGAGCAATTATAATTCTAATTAGTTGAAAAGGAGGGGAATTTAATTTGCCCAAATACAATAAATTAGTACGTGACCGCATTCCTGAAATCATTCACGAATCAGGAAAAGTACCGATTGTGAAGCAACTTACTCAAGCCGAACACTTCGAGCAATCACGATTGAAACTCTACGAAGAAATCAAAGAGTATGAAGAAACGAACATTGATGAAGAGTCTCTAGAAGAGTTAGCTGACATTTTGGAGTTGGTCTATACACTCGGAAACATGCATGGGGCAGACTTTGATGAATTGAATCAAATTCGTGAAGAGAAACGAAAAAAACGAGGCGGTTTTGAGAAAGGTCTATTTTTAGAAGAGGTCCTGGATCATGAGTGATTTACGACTCCATACGAGTAATCTTGGCATCCCTTTACAAGAACACATAGACGCGGCGACTGAAATTTATATGGTCGTCGCGTTTGCTCAAGTGTCGGGAGTGAAGGAATTATATTCTTCATTAAAACAAGCGAGTGAACGCGATGCTCAAATCAGAATTTTGGTAGGAGACTATCTGTACCTCACCAATCCTGATGCACTGGACATGCTATTACATATACCGAATGTTGAGCTCCGGCTATACCGCTCAAAAGGAAGGTCGTTCCATCCAAAGGCATATTTGTTCCGAACAATGGAAAGCGGTACATTTTTTGTTGGTTCCTCGAACTTATCGCATAGTGCGCTAAATCATGGTGTGGAGTGGAATGTTGAGATTCCTTCGAGTATATCAGAGGAAGTGTTTGAAGAGTCAGTCGCTGCGTTCCATGAATTATTTTATAGTGAATATGCGCAAATAATGAATTCAGTCTCGTTACAGCCTTATCGCGAAGAGTATGAAGCGCGAAAGGATCGAATGAAGGAGCTAGAGGTCGCTGAACATTCTCCCGTCTACATAGAAGATGATTCGATTACCCCGACGTCTGTCCAAGACGCAGCGTTATTGGCACTCCGAGAAACGATGGCGGAAGGTCGAGAAAAGGCGATGCTCGTCTTGGCGACAGGATTAGGGAAAACGTATTTGAGTGCATTCTTTGCACGACAATTCAAACGTGTCCTTTTCGTCGCACATCAAAGAGAACTTTTGTTACAAGCAGAAAAGTCATTCCTCAATGTGGCGACCGACTGGAAGGTCGGGTTACTACTCGGTGGTGAATCAAGAAATCAAGATACTGCTGACGTCGTGTTCGCCTCGATTCAAACGTTAGCTTCGAAACAAAGAATGGAGCAATATGACCCGGAGCAATTCGATTTGATAATCGTGGATGAGTTCCATCATTCGGCGGCCCCGTCCTATCGTCGGGTGCTAGATTATTTTCAACCGAAGTTCTTACTCGGTTTGACTGCGACGCCTGACCGCTTAGACGGGGGAGACGTATATGCACTTTGTGATGATAACGTTGCTTTCCAGATGCACTTTACGGAAGCGATTGAAGAATCGTTTTTAACCCCGTTTCATTACGTTGGAATCTATGATGAAATCGACTATTCTCAGATTCGTCTGATCAATGGACGTCGTTATGATCAAGAAGAGTTATTGGCAGAACAGTTAAAAGAAAGTGTTGCCGAGAAGATTTATAGGGCCTGGTCAGAACATCATCAATCGAGGGCACTTGGTTTTTGTTCATCCGTTATACAAGCTGAATATTTGGCAGATTATTTCAGGAGACAAGGGGTGCAGGCGGTAGCGCTTCATAGTCAGGCCGAGTATGATCGAACGGAAGTAATTGCCCAATTAAAGCAAGGACAATTGGACATCATTTTTGCAGTGAATCTATTTAATGAAGGTGTCGATATTCCTGAAATCGATACGCTATTGTTCTGTCGTCCGACTGAATCATTGACAGTATTCACCCAACAAATTGGACGAGGGCTACGTCTATCAAAAGAAAAAACGCATTGTACGATTATCGATTTAATTGGGAACTATAAAAATATTGATAAGAAATTGGCTTTGTTGACGACTAGCCGACAAGATACAGTGAGTTCCTTATTAACTACGATTGATCTACCTTCGTCATGTACAATTGAGTTTGATTTACAGACTGTTGACTTACTGAAGAAAATGGTGACACGTTCCTCAACACGTCAGCAATTACTTGAACAAAATTATTTCATGGTGAAAGAAGAAATGGGTAGGCGCCCGAGCTACATGGAATTAATCCAACGAGGAGAGTACTCTATAGACGCTTATCGTTCCGAATGGAGAAAGCTTGGTGGGTTCTTCGGATTCTTGCATAAACTCGGAGAACTAAGTGAGGAAGAAGCGAGAATATACAATGATGTAAAGTCGCTTCTTGTCGAGGTGGAATACACTAGCATGACCAAAAGCTATAAAATGATTGTACTTTCAATTATGCTAAAACGAGGAGAAGAGAACTGGTACAAGCCACTTAAAGCATCTGAAGCCGCTCTTCCTTTTTATGATTACATTAAAAATAAACCATATCGTCAGCATATTGATGGACAGACAAAAGACTTTCAGCAACCATTCCATCAACAAAGAATTGAAAAATTATTGTTACGAATGCCATTCGATAAAATTGCCAAAGGACCGTTTTATGTAGAAGACGAAACTCTGCATATTGCATTCAATGAAGCGTTCCGCAATCTAACCGTTTATGAATGGGTTAAACAGATTGTAGATGTTCGATTACATTACTACTTTAGTCGGAAAGCGAAAGGATGAGCATGCTGAACGATAATATGACTATCAACTCATCAGACATTGCTATACAGTCTTTTTGTAACTTTATTGATGGTTTTGTGCGTCAAGGTACATATAAAATGAATGTCATGCAAATCATGCTTAACAGAGGGTATGAAGATTGGTTTCAACCATTATCAGCTGATATGATCGCAAAAGAGTACTATGATTTAGTAAGGAAGCAAAGTGAAGAACATTCTTTAAATGGCATCGCTAAAATATTTCAAGAATCATTTTCACAGAAGGAAATCGAACGTCATCTAAATTCGCTACCGTTTAAAGCCTTGACGACAGAATCACCAAGAACAGGTAGATCACCATTTGAGAATGCGAATGGGAAACTCATTGTCAGAGAAGAGTACTGTATTCCGACTAAACAAGCGCATGCTGCTATTCAATTAGCGGTTGAAAACAAATTAGAAGACTACTTTGAAATGAAACAGAAGTAGAAAGGTGGGGTAATATGAAACGCCTATTACTACGCAAAATCCAATTCGCCCTCCAACACCACGGTGGGACAGCATCTTTAAAAGACATTTATGCGTATGTCGAAAAATCATACTATCAACTCGAACTCGATCGCTATAAAGATTGGAAAGGGCACATCAATAAACAGATTCGTGCGCATTCCAGTGATTCGGCGAGCTTTACCGGAAAAGAAGACCTCTTTTATTCCACGGGAAATAAAGGCATTTGGGGTCTTAGACAATCCAATAACTAACGAAAGCGGGACCAATTTCACTTGGTTCCGCTTTCAATGTTTACAAAACATCACACCCTATTGTCACATAATGTTCATTCCTGTACACTTCGATATTGTGTGCTAAAAATTATGTTAGGGGTTAGTCAATGGAACTTGTACAGCAATTATCTCAAATGCAACTGATCAACCAATTCTGGTTGCTTATGGCCTTCGTCATTCCAATGGTCATTTTATCTCGTATGGTCGTGGCTGGGACGCGCTTCTCGCCGATCCTCGTCATCGTCATCTTCGGTCTCGGTCTCGGATTCGGTATGGTCGAGCTCGGTATCGCGACACCGGGTCTTCCTGAATTCCCGCTCGTCGACTTCTTGTCACGGACGACAATCATCGCGTTAGTCGTTTCGTTCTTCGTCGGTGGACAGGAACTTCGTAAAATCTTAAGTAAACAAGAGCTCGACATGGAGGACATCGTCATTCCTGCCAAAGAGGAAATGTTCCTCGGGACAGGACGTACGCAGTTCATCTTCATCCTTCGTTCGTTCTTCTTGCTCGTTGGTTTGGAAGGGTTCTTCCGTATGGCAATCGAGCCAGGTACGGCAGAAGGGATTGCGCTTTACTACCCAATCCTCGCACTCCTCGGTCTTGCCGTGTCGTTCTTACTCATCGACCATAAAGCACAAATTCAGGACAAGAAAGTATACATGCAAAAAGGTGTCATCGAGACAGTCCTCTTGCTTGTCATCTTGTTCGTCTCGTTCTTGATTGCGACAGCGGTTCAGCCGATTATCGCATTGCCGCAAATCTTCTTCGCGATGTTGATTTCGTCAGCACTCGGTGCCATCTTCCATAACTGGACGTACGGACCGACAGTCCGCGCGCTTCTCTTCGCAGGGATTCCGGTCGTCTTGGCTGCCAACTTCATGGTCGGGGGTTCACGAATCGGTGACGCGTTCGCCATCGAAGGCATGAATTCGATTCTCGTGTACGGTTTCTTCGGTCAGTTGTTCTGGATGTTCGGTGGGATCGCACTCATCATGTGGTTCGCTCGCACGGGTCACATCCGTAACCTCGCACCAGGTATGGCAGGTTCACTTTCACACAGTGGTCTAACAGGAGCGTGTACGGCTGGTGACTTCGGTCAAGTGGCGGCGAAACGTGCGCCAATCATGATCAACATCCCGTTCTTCGGACATATCTTCGTCTTCTCAATCCTCGCGGTCAGTGCCGACAACGGTGCTCTCTGGATTTGGCCGACAGCCATCATCGTTTTGGTCGGTCTCGTACTCACTGCGCTCGCGTTGAAAAACTTACGCGCGGCGAACGGGGAAGACTTCAAAGAAGTCAAAGCCCTTATGCAGTTCTCCTTTGGATGGCAGATGATGGCTGTCTTCGGTGGACTCGTCATCTTGGCGTTCAGCACGATTGCGTTTGATTACACGACGATGGCACAATCGTCAGCGATTTCGCACTTCGGTTTGTTCGCCGCGGTCCAAGGCGGCATGTTCGGGACGGAAGCATCGCTTCTCATCCCGCTCATCTTCTCGATGCCGTTCCTCGTGCACCCGATCGTCTTCTACATGTTCGGGAAAGCGCTCGACAACAATGGCGAAATGCCACGTGTACCGGTATATGCGATGGCGCTCATTGGTGTCGTCGGTGTATCTGCAGCGATTTTCGCCTTATAATTGGACTCCGCTCTGACTTCGTCAGGGCGGTTTTTTAATTTTGATGAAATGGATATGGTAGACTTTGGATAGTGAGAGCAGGGGAGAGCGTATGAAAAAATGGTTGTTCATCGGTTTTGTTGTGTTGATTGTAGCCAGAATTTAGATTGTACCAATCGATACGACTAGTCCAGATATGGCTGACTTTGTGCACTGGTTCGAGGAAATGTATTCGGTAAAATGTGAAGGTGATGTATTTTGCAATACAAATGTGCACAATAATGCAACGAAAAGTACAGAACTTTGCCAGCTGGGTTTTAGTGTTTCGACAACGCATGCGTGACGCGATAACTGTCACCTGTGAAGTTTAATATGTGAGCGTGATGGATGACGCGATCGACGAGTGCCGCCGTTAGGCGCGCGTCGCCAAAGATGCGATTCCACTGACTGAACTCAAGGTTGGATGTGATGATCAGGCTCTGTCTCTCGTACCAGTCTGGGAAGGTGATGTATTTTGCAATACAAATGTGCACAATAATGCAACGAAAAGTACAGAACTTTGCCAGCTGTGTTTTAGTGTTTCGACAACGCATGCGTGACGCGATAACTGTCACCTGTGAAGTTTAATATGTGAGCGTGATGGATGACGCGATCGACGAGTGCCGCCGTTAGGCGCGCGTCGCCAAAGATGCGATTCCACTGACTGAACTCAAGGTTGGATGTGATGATCAGGCTCTTTCTCTCGTACCAGTCGGTGATGAGATGGAACAGGAGTTCCGCAGATTCTTTTGTGAGAGGGATGTATCCCATCTCGTCCAAAATAATAAGGTCTGCCGATTCGAGACGTGAATGGAAGCTGCTCAGCTTTCCATCCCTCCAGGCCTTGTTGAGTTGCTCTACGAGCTCGGAGACCCGGAAGAACCTCACCTCATAACCTTTGTGACAAGCTTCTCTCCCGAGTCCGATGGCCAAGTGGGTCTTTCCCGTCCCCGGGGACCCTGTCAGAACGACGTTCTGTGAATGTTCGACGAAATTCAATGAGGTCAGTTCGTCCTTATCCAAATGCTTCGGGAAGTAGATGTGATTGCCCCAGCGATAGTCGTCGAGTGACTTGTTGTTGATGAATTTAGCCTTTTTGATAAACCGTTGCGCCTTCGCTTCTTCGCGGAGGCGCATTTCCATAGAGAAAAGCTCCATAAGAAATTTTTCAGGAGATTCCGTCGGAATCGATTCATAGATTTCGGCGACGTAGGCAAGGCGGAGCGACTTGCACATTTCTTTTAGGCTCATGCTGTGCCACCTTCTCCCCACGGCCGATTCAAGCTATCGTACTTGCTCCAGTCCACATCGTATGGATGGTCCTCAACCACGGCTGGGGCGTCGTCCTCGCTCAGTAGCTCGTACAGGCTTTCATTGATCTCTAGGATTGGATACAGCGCGAGCTTGGCTCGGATCCAGGCCAGTCGTTCCTGCCGGACAAGTAAGTTCGGCACGCCCAGGTACTCTTTGATTCTACCCGGCAGGTATTCGGAATAACGGGAGTGACCGAAGCTTCTCGGCTTCTTGTGCCAGGTGCTGATGATGTTTTCCCACGGGAGCGCACGTTTTGTCATCATGTAGGGTCGTTTTTCTTCGTAGAGGATTTCTCCATAAAGTGAGAGAATCTTCATCGAATCCCATCTTAGGATGGCGCGTACTTGCCCATGGCGAGACCCTGAAGGGATCAAGACTTTCGTCTTATCGATTGTTATTTCGCCGTACTTGTTCACCTTGAACAGTTCTACTTTGAAGACGGGGAAGTCTTCTTGCGGCAATCGCAATAGATGTCTCTGCTCTTCTTCGAACAGCTCACGGATCAGTACATGCTTTTCGTAATGCACTCGCTCCATGTCGTCCCGTAGGGAAACCGCGAGCTGTCGGTTCATCGAATCGTAATCATGCATGACAGGGGCCGGGACAAGAAAGTTGTATCGAACGTATCCCACCTTGTTCTCGACACTTCCTTTCTCGTTCCCGCTGTAAGGATTACAGCTTTGGACTTGGAACCCATAATGAGCCATGAACTGCAGGAAAGCATCTGTATAGATTGCCTCTTCTTTCGTCGTTCGCGGTTGGATGACAGCGGCGGGGAGATTATCGATTCTGAGCTGTTGCGGCACACCGCCGATTTCTTCAAAAAGCATTTTGAGTCCCGTCAGGAAACACTCTTGGTTTTCTGCGGGGAGGGCGACGGCTGCAGTGCGGTTGCTGAAGGGAAGACTCATGACGAGGCACTTCACATCGACCGCATGACTATCTTTGACGACTTCCATCGTCCCGAAATCCACCTGCGCCTCACCCGGAGGGTGCTGCAGTCGTTCATGCCTTGTGTCGTTTTCCTCTTCGCTCGTCATATGCCAGCTCTTGATGAAATTACAGACCGTCCGGTAAGAGCCCTCGAATCCGTTCGCCACCAGCGTTTCATAAATCTTTTTATTCGTTCGTCTCAACTTTTTCTGAAGCATCTGATCCTCGGTCAACCAATCCTCGACCATCTCGCCCCATTTCGTTCCGTACATCATGCCCCTCTTGGGGCGAATGGTTTCACTCGGTAATTGAGCTGAATCCGCGTATTTTTTTACCGTCCTCCAATTGAGGTCTAGATTTTTAGCGATTCGATTAATCGAATGTGATTTGTGGTTTCTGAGAAATTTGATACAATTGATATCGGACATTGCTAGCATTCCTTCCATCTCCTAACGTTCTTGTGTCGCAATTTAAACGTTAGGGTGAGATTATGATTGCTGGCAAGTCCTTTTTCTTTTCAAAAATAGGAGTGCAGAGTTGTGTACGTTTCCGTTGCACACTTCTGCACTCCTATTTTGCATTACACAGGTGACAGCTGTGATTCGTTCAACCTGATTGGGAATCAGACGAATACATATGTGAATGAAGAGGGGTTGTGAAACAATCCAATAGCTTTTTCACTTTCGACATGGAGGTCAGGCGATTATATCGAAGTGTCGAAGAACCCGAACGAGTCGGAACGATTGAAGTGAGATGGAATCAAGATCCGTTCGAGATTATGGAAGAAACATGCATCTTTGTTTCTTCGCCATAGGAGGCTTGAAGCATGCTGATGATCACTCAAGATGTAAAGGGAGAGCGCTATGAGGCGCTCATCGATGTTTTGCTTGAGCACTGCACTCACTTTGCGTTCGTGGAAGACAGGCGACGCATGGAGATTGAAGAGGAGCGTCTAGCGTATATGGATGTACTGACTGAAGAGATTCGTTGGGATTTGATTGAACGAACCATCGTGAGTGAGTGGGAGACAACACGACTGTCTGTGGATACAGCGTATCTATATTCGTTTCATATGAATTACAGGACAGCAAAGTTCTTAAAAGAACGGGGTCGTTCATTATTCAGTTGGATTCATCCGGAACTTCCGGAAGACTTGATGTTTTATACGGGAGAGACATGTGTGCTTGCGGTATGCTCCCATGAAGCGTTCTTTGTCGTGGATGAAGAGATGTGGGAGCGTGTTAGATTAGATGAATGATCAAGGTCACCTCTTATTCTTATATGGGTGACCTTGTATTAAGTCAACTTGCTAGAGAAGGGTCTCCAGTCTGGGTCTTTTCTGTCGTGTTTATTCGGTTTTCTGACATCATCACAAAAGAGCCGTTCACTCGCACCAAATTGGATGTAATTTTGTTGAGCCTGTCGAAGCGACACGGTATTCGCACCGCCTTCATAATCGGGATCGTCGAATTGAACCCCGTCGTCCTCCCAAAAGCAGATTCGACAAATGTCGTATGTGCCTGGTGGTTCCTCTTCTAACGTCTGATAGCCACAGCATGGGCATGTGTATCTCACCATCATCACCTCACTATTTAGTATAGAGGATACAAGCAAAAAGCGTCCGACCATTTCTCAGGTCGAACGCTTTTTCTGTCATCACATATACATCGAGATCAACGTCAAGATGGCAAGCCCACCTTGTGTCAGAATAATCTTCTTGTCACTCGTGATACTGCCATATAGGGCAACGAGAATGATATAGGTCAGGATTATGGTGACAATTTCGACCGGGTTTTGGGAAAGATAGAGTCCGTACAAGAGCCCGACCCCAATCAATCCGTTATAGACGCCTTGATTTTTGAACAAAACCGACACCGAGCCTCTCGTCAGCTCGTCTTTCGACATACGGAAGACGCGTGACGTCGACGAGGATGCCGTCGCAATCGTCTCTAAATAGAAGATATAGAAGAATTCGATGGCGACGAGCGTTCCGAGCACAAGAGTGAGCGTCGACATATTAGTTGACCGCTGCTACTTGCACGACCGGTTTCGCTGACACGTAGTTCGCCACGTTTTGTGAGAAGTTGATGAGGACTGGGTTTTGGTTGTGCTGCTCGAGAGCGGCTTGGTCTTCCCAGTTCTCGATCATGACGAAACGGTTCTCGACAGATGTTGACTCGTATAGGTCATATCCGACACAGCCTGCTTCTTGTTTTGATGAGTCGATCAAGACTTGGATGTCACGCAAGAAGTTCTCGCGTTGTGATGCTTGGATATCGAATGTGGCGTTGACTAAGATCATGGTTGATTCCTCCGATTGTTCACTGAATTATTTGAACGATGTGACCGTTTGAGCGTCAAGGCGAACTGATTCGTAACCTTCTTCTGCTGCTTTCCCGACAGACAAGATCATGACTGGTACGTAACGATCTTTATCGAGACCGAACGCTTCTGCAAGTTGGTCTTTCTCGAAACCGCCGATTGGGTTCGTGTCATAGCCGTGTGCACGGGCTGTGAGCATGAATTGCATCGCTGCGAGACTTGCATCGATCTTCACGATGTCGTTCATCTCTTGTTTCGAGAGATTTTTGTAGTAAGGGATGATCGCGCCGAGCTGTTGGTCACGCACTTCTTGTGGCATTTTGCCTTCTGTGACCGCTTGATCGTAGATTTGTTCGCCGTACTCGTAGCACTCCATGTCTCCGAAGATGAGGAGCATCGCTGCAGACGTGTCGTTTTGACGCGTGTTGAAACGGATGAGCGGCTTGAGCGTCTCTTTCGCTTCTGGGCTCTCGACGACGACGAAGCGCCATGGTTGCATGTTGACCGATGATGGGGCCGTCGTTGCTTCCTGAATCATCTCGAGCATCTCATCTTGTGAGATCTTCACGTTCTCGTCATAGACACGGATTGATTTACGACCGAACATAACGTCTGTAAATGTATTGTTTTCGAATGTAGTTGCCATTGGTGAATTCCTTCTTTCTCTGTTTAGGCGTGACTGTTCAATTTTTGAAGCAGTCCGGATAAGTGTTGAATCTCTTCAGCGGACAAGGCTTGTAAGACGAGGTGGTTGGCCTGTTCGTCTCGTTCGCAATCCCTTAGGTCTTGCTCTGCTTTCTCTGTCACACGGACGAACATCTCGCGATGGTTCTCCGCGTTCCGCTCTCTGACGACAAATCCTTTCTCTTCAAGGATTTTCAAATGTCGAGTGATGGCGGCATTGTCGATTTTCATCTCTTCCTTAATCGCACGTTGCGAACAAACGCCTCGTTCTTTGACGACTTGTAACATCTCGTAGCGGGTCAGGCTGAATCCTGTCTCCCGTTCGAACGACGAAGCGACGTTTTGTTCCGCCACCTTGATTTGGTAAAGTAATCGGCTGATTTCACGTAGGTCCATTGCGTCCCACCTTTCTCGATTGACTTATCAATCGTTGACTTGTCAAACGATACAACGTTTTGGATTGCCTGTAAAGTCAAACGCTCAAAAAAAGACGACACCGAAATTTATCGTGTCGTCTCGTCTTCGATGGGAGTGCCATCAAATCGATATTCTGTCGTGAATGTCGTCTCGTCGAATCCGTATAGACGGTCGTAGGCGTTCAAATCCTCAATCGTCCGCACGTCGAGGAATGACGGATCGATATCAGACGCTTCGCGCGTGAACATCATGTACCGTTCCGTATAGTCGTCATTGCCACCTGGCTTCCCGTCAAACGAGAAATGCATCCAGTAGACGTCAGGCTCGATTTCGCGCATGACGTCGAGAATCCGTTGTTTCTGTTCGTCCGTATTGTTCCAGTCTTCATGAAACATGATTGAGACGTCGAGATACGTCTTCGGATTTGTTTCATAAATGGACGTCGGGGTCGGGGAGACGTTCGCTTGCGCATCATCCGACACACCCATCGGCACCTCCGCACGGACGGTCTCTTCCTCTTTTAGGATTCCTTCCGACACGAGCCGTTCGTGAATCGTCCGCTCTGCCTCGCGTTCCCAATACGTCTCGAGCACGTTGTCATGGATGGAGTTGTCTCCATACATCTCTAGAAAATAAGTGCCAGCGAACGGTTCGTTCGTCAATGTCACTTTCCCGACATAACCGCCCATCTTCCAATCGCGTGACAGCTTGATATCGGGTTGTTCGTTGTACGTTTCCTTCACATACGCGGTATAAGTCTCCCGTGCCTCTGACTTTTCAATCGTCGTATATACGAAGAGGCCGCCAGCAAGAACCCCACCGACTATACTTGCCAGTAATCGTTTTTTAATCATTTCGTCACCTCTCGTTCAATCTACCTGATATTGAAGGAGAATACCTCGGTCCAAAGTCTTATTCAAATCATTTCCATTTCGCTGTAAACTAAAAGTGCCCTCAAAGAACTATTGCAATTGCGTGTACTAATACATATAATACACTTAAAGAGTAACATTGACTATGAGAGGGTGTGACCCATGTTATACAAAATCGATATGAAAAGTTCAGAACCGCTATACGAACAAATCGTCAATCAAACGAAAGAGCTCGTCATCCGTGGAATTTTACGACCCGGAGATAAGGTGATGTCCGTGCGTGAACTCGCCACCGATCTTGTCATCAATCCGAATACGGTCAGTAAGGCGTATCAGGAGTTGGAACGGCTCGGGCTGCTTGAGATGCGACGTGGGCGCGGGACGTTTGTCTCCGAGGACTGGGTGGACGATGATGCGGCACGTGAGCCGGTCATCGCCTCGATCAAAAAGATTGCGATTGATTGCCACTATGCGAACGTGCCGTTAGACGAAGCCATTGGCGTATTGCGAACGGAATATGAGAAAGTAGGGAAATCCAATGCTGAAAGTTGAACAGTTAAGTAAAAAAATTGACCGTCAAACGATTCTAGATGGCATCGACTTTACTGTCGAATCTGGAGAAATCATCGCGCTCGTCGGACGTAACGGTGCCGGTAAGACAACGCTTCTCCGGACGATGGTCGGTATCATTCGCCCAGACATGGGCGACGTGCTCTATGGTTCGAAAAGTATCTTTAAAGATGCGGGATTGAAGCGTGACGTCATCTTCGTACCGGATTCAGCCGATGCGCTCAAAAATTATACGGTGAATGAGGCGACGGACCTGTATGAATCGATTTATCCATCCTTCAACCGTACCATCTTCCGTGAGACATTAACGCGATACAACATCGACAACAAAAAGATTCGCCAACTTTCAAAAGGACAAAAGGCACTCGTCACGTTATCGCTCGCCTTCGCCGTCCAAGCGAAATATTACCTGCTCGACGAACCGACGGACGGTTTAGACGTCGTCGCCAAATCCGACGTGTTGAAACTGATGATTGCCCAAGTCGAGAATCGGAACTGTTCGATCATCGTCTCGAGTCACCAACTGCATGAACTCGAACGTATCGCTGACCGCATCATCATGATTGAGAGTGGACGTGTCAAAGCGATCTTGTCACTCGAAGAGGCACGTGCCCTCAGCATCAAGTGGCAAGTCGTCTTCAACGACCATGTCCCGGTCGAACTGCTAGAACGAAAAGATATCGAAATCATCAGCGTGACGGGACGTGTCGTGCTGTTCATGGCAAAAGAACGGACGGACGAGCTCGAAACGTTCATCGATTCATATAATCCGATGCTCATCGAAGAGATTCCGATGTCTCTTGAAGACGTCTTCCGTGTCCAGTTAGGAGGAGAAGCCCATGTTGTCTAAAGTATTGTTAAAGAAAGATTGGAAACAAGTGTCGTTGCTTTGGATGCTGCTCGTCTTCTTAGGCGTCGTCGCCTTCACTGTGCCGGCTTGGACACAATTCGAACAGTTTGATGAGCAGATTAAAGATGCACGAGCGAATTCTGTAGATTACGGCATCCCGTTTGAAGAACGAGATCGCCTGACGGTTGAGTCTTTCTTCGACCCTGATTCGAGTTTAGCTGTCTATCTTGGTGACATAGGTGATGTCATTCCGGTAGGACCAGTTGTATTCTTATTCGTCGTGTTTAGTGCGCTCATGGCCACGTCGCTCATTGGTGCCGAACGAAACAGTCAAATGTCAGACTTTTCGATGTCGCTCCCCTTCACCCGCACCCAGCTGTACATATCAAAATGGGTGTTGGGGGCAAGTGGGATTATCATGTCCACGCTGTTAGGAAGTATCGCGATGTTTGCATTGGTCGCCACTTCCCGTTATTCGTTCTTATTAGAAGGGACCGTATTTAAATCGATCGTGATCGTCCTGTACATCGCCTTGATTGGGATCTCATTATTCTCGTTGGCTTTATGGATGGGATCGTTCGGTGGGGAATCGATTTCTCAATCGGTGTGGTCGTTTGTCGCCTTGATTTTCCCGTTAGGTATTCTCGCATTGATTCAAGGATCCGCTTACTCGTTGACTGGTCGAGGTGATGCGTTGGGTTGGTTAATCGATTCAGCTTATGAAAGTGTATTTATTCAAGCTATCTCACCACTCGGTAACTTGATGAATTTATCTTTATATGAATACATTCGATCCGATCAGTATTGGCAAGAGTTCGTCACGATTAGCATCCCATCGTCTATCGTCTTTATCGCCTTGTCATTCTGGTTAGGAGCTTGGATGTACAATCGTGCACCGCAAGAAAACAACGGTCGTTTCTTCATGTTCAACAACTGGTTATGGCTCGTCCACATTATCATCGTTGGATGTATCGCGATGTTCACAGGAATTGTGTTCACGACATTCACGTATCAAGCGAACAGTATGTTGTACATCGTAGGCTTTGTGATCGGAGCGTTCTTAGCACACTTACTCGCTAAACGCTTGCTTTACCGCTTCAACTTGAGACTCAAATCGTAAGGAGGGACACCTATGAAACGCTTATGTCTGTTGCTCGTACTCGTCATTTCACTGGCAGGATGTATGAACCCGGAACCGGACGCCTTTGAATACAAAGGGGCGAAAGTCGGCGACAATGCAGCCGTCATCGGCATTGCCGGAAGTTTGCCGCTACATGAATGCTATCGATCGGTCGAACTGCAGACGAAGAAGCGTCCTTATGGGTTGACCGTCCGTTACGAAGACCCGGGTATGGAACGAGCGGAACAAGAACATCTGGCGATTCGGAATGCGGCTGCCTATTTCACCCTCATCCCGAACGCCGAAATCGTCCGTTTTGCTTTCCCGAACCGGACCTATGCCTTCTCTCGACCTGAAATGGAGGCATGGTTCGGGACTGACTTCTCAAATATTCGTCATGAAAAAGAATTGCAACAACTCATGAATCAGAAGCTTGAAAAACTGGATTCGAAAGATTCCTATTTTAGGCGGGTATGACAGCGATTGGATGACATATCCAATCGCTTTTTTTGATATTTTCTGAAAATTATCGGGTAAAGGGTAGATGAAAGCGTTTTCTTAGCATTATAATAGGGGTAACTGAATGAGTATTCATTTCCTAAGGAGGAACAGCGATGAACAAACCGTGGTTACAAGATTATCCAGAAGGAATGCCCCAGTCAATCGATTATGAGGTAAAGCCGCTCTATGAGGCGTTGTCTCGCGCAGCAAAGGATTATCCGAATCGTACGGCCGTCTCCTTTATCGGAAAGGAGTGGACATTCGCGGAAATCGATGATGCCGCACGTCGACTCGGAACGATGCTTCAAGCGAAAGGGCTTGAAAAAGGCGACTGCGTCAGCCTCATGCTTCCGAACTGTCCTCAATACGTCATCTCGTTCTATGCCGTGCTCTATGCAGGAGGGACGGTCGTCCAGACGAACCCGCTCTACACGGAACGAGAGCTAGAAAACCTCGTAACGGACGCAGGGGTCAAAATTGTCATCACCCTCGACCTGTTATATCCGAAAACGCTTCGCGTCAGTGAGAAGACGGAGATTCAAACCGTGATGACGACGAGTATCGCTGATTACTTACCATTCCCGAAAAACAAACTGTATCCAATCAAAGTGAAACGGGAGAACAATATCGTCATCGATACGACCGGATCGACGCCGTTCAAAAATTATAAAGACTTTAACCCTATCACGCCACTCGACATCGAACCGAAAGAAGATGTCGCCGTTCTTCAATATACAGGGGGAACAACGGGACTTCCGAAAGGTGTCATGTTGACCCATTTCAACTTGACGGCGAACGCGGATCAAATCACGAACTTATTCTATAAGTACAATCGCGGGGACGAGAAACGCGTCTTGTGTGTCGTGCCGTTCTTCCACGTCTATGGGATGTCGTGCTGTCTGAACTTTGGGGTCACGAACGGCTATGAGCTCGTCCTCGTGCCACGTTTTGAAGTGACGGATGTCTTGAAGACGATTCAGAAGAAAAAGCCGCACTTCTTCCCGGGCGCACCGACGATGTACGTCGGGATCTTGAACGACCCGAAACTGAAGAAGTACGATTTGTCTTCGATCGAGGCATGTATCTCGGGTTCGGCTCCGCTTCCAATCGAGGTGCAAGAGGAATTTGAGAAGATTACGGGTGGTCGCATTGTCGAAGGGTACGGTTTGTCTGAGACGTCGCCGGTCACGCATGCGAACTTCTTGTGGGATAAACGGATTGTTGGCTCGATCGGTGCCCCGTTGTCGGATACTTCTGCTAAAATAGTAAAAGCAGACGGAGAAACAGAGGCGGACATCGGTGAAATCGGGGAGATCATGCTGAGCGGTCCACAAGTCATGAAAGGCTACTGGCAGAAACCGGAGGAAACGGCAGCCGTCTTGAAAGATGGGTGGCTCGCAACTGGTGACCTCGGCTACATGGGCGAGGACGGGTTCTTCTATATTGTCGACCGGAAGAAGGACATGATCATCGCAGGTGGCTTTAATGTCTATCCGCGTGAAATCGAAGAAGTCCTCTACGAACATCCGGCCGTGAAGGAAGCGGTCTGTATCGGTGTCCCAGATCCATATCGGGGTGAGACGGTCAAAGCGTTCATCGTCCTTCGCGATGGCTCGAGTGTGACGGAAGAAGAACTCGACAAACATTGTCGTGAGAAGCTTGCGGCCTATAAAGTGCCAAAGTTGTATGAGTTCCGCGACGAGTTGCCGAAGACGTTCGTCGGTAAGATTTTACGCCGTGTCCTCGTCGACGAAGAGAAGGCCAAACAAGTGAAACAAAGCAGTTGACACCAAGCGTACGCATGATAGAATAATAAATGAATGAACCATCATTCATTTTTCTGCAACGGTAAGGAGCTTGGGGTTAATGACAAATCATATTTCGAAAAGTGACCGAATCATTGATGCGGCGGTCAAAGTAATTGCTAATCATGGCTATCACGGTGCAAAGGTGACAGCCATCGCCAAAGAGGCGGGTGTCGCGGACGGCACGATCTATTTGTACTTTAAAAACAAGGAGCATCTCTTAATCGAATTGTTCCAAGCGAAGATGGGGCTGTTCATCGACTACTCGAAACAACAAATCGAGAGCGAGACGTCAGCCGGGAGTAAGTTGTATCAGTTGATTGAATCACATTTAAAGCAACTGTCGGCAGATTACGACCTCGCCGTCGTGACACAAATCGAACTGCGGCAGTCGAACTTGGTACTTCGCCAAAAAATCGGAGAAGTGCTCAAACCGTATTTGAACTTAATCGATTCTGTCGTCAAACATGGAATCGAGACAGGAGAGTTTGACAAGGATTTAGACTATCGACTCGCCCGTCAAATGATTTTCGGCACAATCGATGAGGTTGTGACGAGTTGGATGGCGAGCGGCTTCAAGTATGATCTGTTGTCGACGCTTCCAAATGTGCACCATATGTTGAAAAAAGGGCTTACGTAACAGTGAGCCCTATCACTAGCTCAAAAAATGAATGCTGATTCATGAATGATGGGAAGAATTGACTAAAGGGGGATCAACCATGAATATTTTTGTTTTGCTGAAACGTACGTTTGATACTGAGGAAGCAATTCAGCTCGAGAATGGGGAAATTCAAGAAGACGGCGCTGAGTTCATCATCAACCCGTATGACGAATATGCGGTCGAAGAAGCGATTCAAAAACGTGACGCACTCGGGGGAGAGGTCACGGTCGTCACGGTAGGACCAGAAGATGCGGACAAAGAATTACGTACAGCACTCGCAATGGGTGCGGACAAAGCCGTTCGCATCTCAATCGAGGACGATGTCGAGGATGCGGATCATGTCACGATTTCAAAAGTTCTCGCCTCATACTTGAAAGAACAGGACGCAGACCTCATCTTCGCAGGAAACGTGGCAATCGATGGCGGTAGCGGACAAGTCGCGCCACGAGTCGCAGAACTTCTCGACATGAACTACGTGACGACGATCACGGCTCTTGAAATCGATGGCACGACGGCAACGGTCACACGTGACGTCGAAGGGGACACGGAAGTCATCGAAGTCGCACTCCCACTTCTCGTAACGGCACAACAAGGGTTGAACGAGCCGCGTTACCCGAGCTTGCCAGGAATCATGAAGGCGAAGAAGAAACCGCTCGAAGAACTCGAACTCATGGACATCGATCTCGATGAAGATGAAATCGAAGCGAAAATCGAGACGATTGAACGATTCTTGCCAGAAGAGAAGAAAGCCGGTCGCATCCTTGAAGGCGATATGTCGACACAAGTGAGCGAGCTCGTACAACTTCTTCGCACGGAAGCGAAAGTCATTTAAGGGGGAGATCATAGATGAAAGCTTTAGTACTCGCAGAAGCGCGTGAAGGCGCGTTACGTAACGTATCATTCGAAGCCATCGCTGCGGCGAAGCAATTGACAGACGATGTGACGGCAGTCGTGATTGGGGATCACGTGCAATCACTCGCACAAGAACTCGGGGAGTATGGTGCAAGTCGTGTCCTCGTCGTCGAAGATGATCGCCTCAAGCATTATACGCCAGACGGCTACGGACAAGTGCTCCGTCAGTTGATCGAGCAAGAAAATCCGGAAATGATCGTCCTCGGACATACGGCTCTTGGGAAAGACATCGCACCGAAACTTGCGGCACGTCTCGATGCCGGACTCATCAGTGATGTTGTCTCGATCGAAGGGACAGGACGCGACGCAGAGTTCGTTCGCCCGATCTACTCAGGGAAGGCGTTCGAGAAAGTGAAGTTCAAAGATTCGGTCATGTTCTTCACAATCCGTCCAAACAACATCGATGCACTTGCACGTCAAGCGGGCGCGAGCGTCTCTGTTGAAACGCCGGCGGTCGAATTGAAAGACCTCGCGATGATCGTCAAAGAAGTCGTGCGTAAGGCGACTGGGAAAGTAGATTTGGCGGAAGCGAAAGTTATCGTCGCAGGTGGACGTGGCGTGAAGAGCGAAGATGGATTCAAACCGCTTGAAGAGTTGGCTGAGCTTCTCGGAGGCGCGGTCGGTGCTTCACGTGGAGCATGTGACGCTGACTACTGCGATTACGCACTTCAAATCGGACAGACGGGTAAAGTCGTCACACCAGACCTCTACATCGCATGTGGGATTTCAGGAGCGATTCAGCACTTGGCTGGGATGAGTAACGCGAAAGTCATCGTCGCCATCAACAAGGACCCAGAAGCAAACATCTTCAGCGTGGCAGACTATGGCATCGTCGGCGACTTGTTCGATGTCGTCCCGATGTTGACAGAAGAGTTCCGTAAGCACCTCGTCAATAGCTAATAAGCAAAACGTTTTGGGGTTGTTACCCTCCGTGGTATACTCTGAACATGAATTGCATGAGAGTTCTTTACCAGGACTCTCTCATCTTATTGGGGAGGTTTTTACAAATGGCTATTAAACACGCAACGACTCAATCGTTTGAACAAGATGTAAAAGAGGGCGTCGTCCTCGTAGATTTCTGGGCAACTTGGTGTGGACCATGTCGCATGATCGCGCCAGTTCTCGAAGAACTCGATCAAGAAATGGGTGACCAAGTCCAAATCGTGAAACTCGACGTCGACGAAAACCCTGAAGTCGCAGGTGCTTTCCAAATCCAAAGTATCCCGACACTCATGATGTTCAAAGATGGCGAGCCTGTTTCGAAAACAATGGGCTTCCAACCAAAAGAAGCATTGAAAGAGTTTATCGCGACAGCACAATAATTGCGTAGCAGCCGATTGAGATCGGCTGCTTTTTTGTTTTGCGGAATAGAAAAGAAGGAAAAGGACAGGCAAGTAGGGAATAAGTTGAGTTATTCCACGCACCCTCAATCCGGTCATATTCCGATACATAACGTCTGATTTCAAAATTTTTTTTGAAGAAATTCCGTCGGCTTCCTTCATATTTAACAGATTCGGAATTTTGACGGGGGAGCGCTTGAACTGGAAGCTTTTATCATGGAAACAGACTGAAAATTTACGCTATACTCATGAGGAAGACATGATGGAGTCAAGTGACCTTACTTTACGGCTCAATCTATTGTACGACTCTGTTCGAAGGAGGAATTTTCTTGTCGCTGTTACATTTAGCTATTTTGTTGCCGCTTCTTGCGGCACCATTCATCCCGCTTTTGTTCCGGGGGATGAAACAAATTCATACAGGCTGGTTCGTCTTGATCGTTCCGGTCGTGCTCGTCACCTACTTCGCCGGATTCATTCCGATCACGAGTGCAGGGGACGTCGTGACAGAGACGATTGCGTGGATGCCATCCCTCGGGATTAACTTCACGGCATACGTCGATGGACTCAGTCTCTTGTTCGCCCTTCTCATCACGGGAATCGGCGCACTGGTCGTCCTTTATTCGATTTACTATTTGAATAAGGACAAAGAGTCGCTCGGGCATTTTTACGTGTATCTCTTGATGTTCATGAGTGCAATGCTCGGGGTCGTTCTCTCGGATAACATGATTGTCATGTATATGTTCTGGGAGCTCACATCGATTTCATCATTCCTGTTGATTGGATATTGGTATGAGAAAGAACGTTCCCGCTATGGAGCGCAGAAGTCGATGCTTCTCACCGTGTTCGGCGGATTGTCGATGCTCGGGGGGATCGTCTTACTCGAATCGATGGTCGGCTCGTACAGCATTCGCGATATGGTCGCGAACTCGGGCGTCATCGCCGAGAGTCCATTCTTCCTCGTCGCGATGATTCTCATCTTGCTCGGGGCGTTCACGAAGTCAGCGCAGTTCCCGTTCCACATCTGGTTGCCTGACGCGATGGAAGCACCGACTCCGGTCAGTGCGTACCTCCACTCAGCAACGATGGTCAAGGCGGGTCTCTACCTTGTGGCCCGCATGAGCCCGGTGTTCCAAGAATCATCCGTCTGGCTATGGACGATTGCCGGAGTCGGGATGTTCACGATGTTCTGGGGTTCATTCAATGCCGTGAAGCAGACCGACCTGAAAGGAATCCTAGCGTTCTCGACCGTCAGTCAGCTCGGGTTGATCATGTCACTCCTTGGACTCGGAGCGGCGGCGCTCCACTATGACGGCATGGATGACAACATCTTTATGGTCGCGACGATTGCGGCGATCTTCCATTTGATCAACCACGCGACGTTCAAAGGCTCGCTCTTCATGATGGTCGGGATTGTCGACCACGAGACGGGCACACGTGACATTCGTAAACTCGGTGGTCTGATGACCGTCATGCCGATTTCATTCACGGTCGCCGTCATCGGTTCGTTATCGATGGCTGGTCTTCCGCCATTTAACGGATTCTTGAGTAAAGAGATGTTCTTGAAGGCGACGACGAAAGTCTTCTCGGCCGACTTCTTCGCGCTCGATACGATTGGGATTCTACTCCCGATCATCGCCTTCGTCGGAAGTGTGTTCACGTTCATCTACAGCATCATGCTGTTCACGCGGACGTTCATGGGCAAGGCGAAGTTCGATCAATTGCCGAAACAACCGCATGAGGCACCGATCGGCATGTTAATTTCGCCGGTCATCCTCGCGATTCTCGTTGTCGGTCTCGGGTTCTTCCCAAACGTGTTGTCGAACTCGCTCATCAAGCCAGCCGTCGAGTCGATCTATCCGACACTCGTCGCGCAAGGGCAAGATGTTAAAGTAGATATTTACTTCTGGCACGGTTTGACGCCTGAACTATATATGACAATCGGGGTGATCCTTCTCGGTTCATTACTGTTCTGGCAAATGGGTAAATGGATGGGCATCTACAACCGCATCCCACATCGCTTGACGCTCAACGGGATGTACGATGGTACGCTCGTATGGTCGAACAAGGCGGCATATCGCTTTAAAGACAACTACATGACTGGTTTCATCCGGTCGTACTTGATCTATATTTTCGTCTTCCTTTCAGGTATGATGCTCTTCAGCATTTGGTGGTTCGACATGTACCGCTTCTCGTTTGAGAACCTGGCTGAGATTGCACCTTATGAATATGTGCTCGGAGCTGTCGTCATGCTAGCGGCGCTCGCGATTCTCTTCATGAAGTCGCGTCTCCCGTCTATTATCCTACTTGGGGTCGTTGGATACGGCGTGGCACTGTTCTTCGTCTTCTTCGGTGCACCGGACTTGGCGCTCACGCAGCTCGTCATCGAGACGGTCTCGGTCGCATTGTTCTTGCTCGTCTTCTATCACATGCCGGACATCAGCAAGAAGGAAGTACGGATGCGTTTCAAAGTCGGGAATGCCATCGTGGCTGTTCTCGTCGGGACGACCGTGACGCTTCTCAGCTTCATGGCGCTCACAAACAAATCGCTCACTTCGATCTCAGAGTATTACAAAGAGAACGTGTATGAGCTTGCAGCAGGTAAAAACATGGTTAACGTCGTTCTCGTCGACTTCCGTGGATTTGATACCTTGTTTGAAATCGTGGTTCTCGGGATTGCGGCTTTCGGGATTTACACGATGATTAAATTTAGAACAACACGACGTACGAAAGGAGAAGGTGAACATGAAGCAAAACAGCAGACGCGTCAATGACGTCATTTTGCAGACGGCCGCGATTATCATTTTCTTCATCATTGTCATCTTCTCCATCGACTTGTTCTTTGCCGGTCACTATTCACCAGGTGGAGGATTCATCGGTGGATTGATGACATCCGCGGCACTCGTCTTACTGTTGCTCGCATTTGATTCGAAAACGCTCGCGAACGTGCTCCCGATTGACTACCGTCTCATGACGGCGACCGGATTACTGATTGCCCTTGCGACAGGTCTTCACTCGGTTTTCTTGGGTCGTCCGTTCTTGACGCACGCATACGGGAAGTTTGACTTACCACTTCTCGGTGAACAGACCCTTCACACGGCGATTGCGTTCGACTTAGGGGTTTACCTTGTAGTCATCGGAATCACGTTGACGATTATACAAACGATTGGAGAGAGTGAATAATGGAAATCTTCGTTAGCATCATCATCGGTGTCCTGACGATGTGTGCCGTCTATCTTGTTCTCTCAAGAAGTTTGTTACGCATCATCATCGGCACTGCCTTGTTCAGTCACGCGGCACACCTTCTCGTCTTGACGACGGCAGGTTTGAAGACAGGGGCTGCCCCTGTTCTCGTCGACGGTGTGACGGAATTCACAGACCCGTTACCGCAAGCGCTCGTCTTGACGGCAATCGTCATCAGTTTCGGGGTGACGGCGTTCTTCCTCGTACTTGCCTACCGCACGTATCAGGAGCTCAGCACGGACAATATGGAAGAAATGAAAGGAACAGAATCGTATGATTAACTTACCGGTCTTTCCAATCGTCATTCCTGCGCTTGCGGCCATCCTTATGATGTTTATGCCAAAACGGGTCCAGCTGCAGCGCGCAATGGCTCTTGGAGCTTTAGTTATTACGGCGATCGTGTCACTCTTTCTCGTGCATACGGTCTCCACGGAGGGAATTCAAACCCTCAACCTCGGGAACTGGCAAGCACCGTTCGGCATCACGCTCGTATCGGATATGTTGTCAGCCCTACTCGTGACGACGTCGACTCTCCTCACGCTCTTCATCGTGTGGTTCGCCGTCCATTATTTCTCTGACTCATATGAAGGAAACTACTTGTACATCTCGATGCTCTTCTTGCTCGTCGGGGTGAACGGTGCCTTCACGACAGGTGATATCTTCAACTTGTTCGTCTTCTTTGAGGTCTTCTTGATGTCCTCATACGTATTGATTGTACTCGGTGGACGTGGCGTCCAGTTACGTGAGTCAATCAAATACTTGCTCGTGAACATCATCGCCTCGGCGCTCTTCGTCATGTCGGTCGCCTTGCTTTACGGTGTCACAGGTACACTCAACATAGCGGACTTGGCGATGAAGATTCCGCTTGTCGATAACCCGGACGTCATCACCGTCATCGGTGTGCTATTCGTCATCGTCTTCGGGATGAAAGGGGCACTCGTCCCACTTCACTACTGGCTCCCTGGAGCGTACGTGGTCGCACCGACCCCGATTCTCGCCATGTTCGGGGCTCTCTTGACGAAAGTCGGGGTGTACTCGATCTTGCGGACGTACACGCTACTCTTTGATGGGAACGGTGAGTTTTTACAGACGTTCCTCATGGTGCTCGCTGTCCTCACCATCTTCATCGGGATGACAGGGGCCATCGCATATAACGACGTGAAGTTGATCATCATCTACAACATCATGATCGCGGTCGGGGTCATCTTGTACGGAATCTCGGTCAATACGCAGACGTCCCTTGAAGGGTCACTTTACTACTTGATTCACGACATGATCATCAAAGCAGTTCTCTTCATGCTCGTCGGGATGATGATTGGCATCACCAAATCCGGTCAACTCCGTGATATGGGTGGACTCATCACCCGTTTCCCGCTGTTCGGATGGACGTTCTTCGTCGCAGCGCTCTCGCTCGCTGGGATTCCGCCACTTAGTGGATTCTTCGGAAAATTGTTGATCGTCTCAGGTGGGATGGACGAAGGCGAGCTGTTCGGACCACTTCTCGTCCTCTTGTCGAGTCTCTTCGTCCTCTATTCGGTCATGAAGATTTTCTTGAACGGGTTCTGGGGCGAGGCGAAGCGCGAGTATGATGGACCGCTCGTACCGTATACGAAGCGTTTGATCGTGCCGGTCTTCTTGTTGCTCATCATCGCGGTCGCATACGGATTTGGGGCAGAAGCCATCCATCCGTATATCACGCAAGCGATTGAGCCGCTCGTCAATCCAGAAATCTATATCGATGCCGTGATAAAGGAGTGAATGACAGATGGCTTATCAACTATTGATTAACTTTTTCTTGGCGTTCATCTGGATGTTCCTCACGGGATCGTTCACAACGAGCGGATTCTTCGTCGGGTATCTACTCGGCTTACTCATCTTGTTCATGATGCGCCGATTCTTTAAATCTAGTGGGGGCGGTTTTTACTTCACACGCGTCTGGCGTCTGTTTAAACTGCTGCTCATCTTCATCCGTGAATTGTTCCTCGCGAACTTTGAGGTACTGCGTCTCGTCCTTAGTCCGAAGTTGAAGATCCAACCAGGAATCTTCCGGTATGAGACGTCGCTCGACAAAGGATGGAAAGTCAGCTTGCTCTCGATGCTGATCACGCTCACACCAGGGACGCTCGTCGTTCAGGTGTCAAAAGACAATTCCGTGCTCTATATCCACGCACTCCACATGCCGGATAAAGAAGCGCTACAAAAAGACATTTATGATAACTTTGAATCAAGCATTAAGGAGGCGACAGAGTGATGGATTTACTAGACATTCTCATCTACATCTCGCTCGCCATTCTCTTGCTTGCGATGTTGATGATGTTGTATCGTGTCGTCAAAGGACCGACGACGGCAGACCGAGTCATCGCGCTCGACTCCATCGGGATCGCGCTTATCTCGGTGATCGCGTTACTATCGATTCTGCTCGATACGACTTTGTATTTTGAAGTCATCTTGCTACTCAGTATTTTGGCCTTCATCGGAACGGTGGCGTTCTCGAAATTCTTAGAGAGGGGAGAGATTATCCAACATGACCGCGACAATGATCTTTGATCTCATTACCGGCATCTTCACGATCATCGGCGTCTTCTTCACGGTCGTCGCCGCGATCGGTCTCATCCGTCTCCCAGATATTTATTCGAGAACACACGCTGCCTCAAAGAGTGCGACACTCGGTGTCATGTTCGTCCTCTTTGCAGCCGTCCTTCACGTATATGTCGATGAACGGGTGTTTGATGCAAGACTCTTGCTCGGTCTCTTCTTCGTCCTCTTGACGGCTCCTGTTGGAGGTCACCTCATCTCGCGTGCGGCGCACGCGAAAGGTGTTCCACTTTGGGAGAAGTCATTACAAGACGCGCTGAAAGAAGACAAGGACAAAGGAATCGAATAAGAAAAAGACGGGATTTGCCAAGAGGCAAGTCCCGTCTTTTGTTTAAATGAGATAGGTCAAGTCGGAGGCGGCGGTCGGATAGGCGACTTCTAAGTGCTTCACGTGTTGATGCGACAGTTTGTTCTGTATAATGAAAGAGAACAGGTTGATGAGTTCTGGGGCATGGTGACCAATCAAATGAGCCCCGATGACGTGCCCTTCTGCACTCAGTAACACTTTTGAATAGGCGGTTGCGTCGTTGATTCGTGAATAGGTGAGGAAGTGCGACATGTCCGTTTCTTTCACGTCGAAGTCAATGCCCTCAGCTTCCGCTTCCTCGACCGTAAGACCGACTTTGGCAATCGGTGGTGTCGCATAGACGATGGTCGGGGCCGGACGCTCAGGGAGTGACCTTGTATTCCCTTGAAGCATATTGAGTGCGGCGAGGCGCCCTTCCTGACCGGCGAACGGAGTGAGTGCAGGATTGGGACTTTTGGCGACGTCGCCTGCGGCGTATATATTTGGGTTACTTGTTTGCAGATGCTCGTTCACATGTACACCGTGATGATCAGCTGTGACACCTGCCGCTTCAAGCCGAAGTCGCTCGATGCTTGGAATTCGTCCTGTAGCGTTAAGGACAACTCCTTCTAGGGTAGAGTCATCTGATAACGTTAAGACGTTGCCATCGATTCGTATTGGCTCGACGTCATGTCGGACGGTGATGCCGATTCGCTTCGATTCTTCGATGAGCCGATGGACGACGTTCGGGTCGAATGCTTTCAACGCACGTGAACGAATGAGGAGGGTCACGTCACTTCCGAAGCGTCGGAAGATATGGGCGAATTCAAAGGCGATATAGCCTCCCCCCACGATATGAATCGATTCAGGCAACGCGTCGAGGTCGAACACATCATCGCTCGTGATCGCCAGTTCGCCACCTGGGATATCGAGAGGGCGGGGCGTTTGACCCGTAGCGATTAAAAATTGATTGGCAGAGAGCTCGTGACCATCGATGACGATTGAATCCTCATCGATAAAGTGAGGCTCTCCCTGATATAAGTCTATGTTCATCTCATCCCAATGCTGTTTTTTGGATGTTGGGATAGAGAGGCGGTACTCATCAATCCGCTTTTTAAAAGACGACCAATCGAGTGAAAGGTTTCCATCGATGCCAAGTTCGCGCATACGTTCCGCTCGAGCAAGAAGTTCAGTTCCTTCGGCAAGCATTTTCTTCGGGTCACATCCGCGTTGAGGACATGTTCCTCCGAACGTCCAGTTTTCAATGATGGCAATTTCTTTTCCGGTGTCACGTAAAATCGTGGCGGCTTGGCTCGCGGCGGACCCGCTACCGACAATGATGACATCGTATCGTTTCATAATATAAAATCCTCCTCTGACGAGATATCACACTCTTTTTCCCGTCCAGGAGGAAGCTAAACTGAGGTGAATGGAATTGAGTCATAGCGACCACATTAAGCATAAATTAGCGCTGCTCCCGGACGAGCCGGGTTGTTATTTGCATAAAAATGAATATGGCGAGGTCATCTATGTAGGGAAGGCGAAAAACTTGAAGAACCGGGTGCGTTCCTATTTCACGGGTGCACACGACATCAAGACGATGCGACTCGTCGCAGAGATCCGGGACTTCGAGTACATCGTGACGGCGAGTGAACTCGAGGCGTTATTACTCGAAATGACGCTCATCAAAAAGCATGACCCGAAGTACAACATTCGCCTGAAGGACGACAAGACGTACCCATATATCAAAATTACGAACGAACCGTATCCACGTCTATTGACGACGCGGAAATTGAAAAAAGACGGCGGGCATTACTTCGGACCGTATCCGAACGCCTATGCGGCGAACGAGACGAAACGTCTACTCGATAAACTGTATCCGCTGCGGAAATGTCAGCCGATGCCGAAGAAACTCTGTCTGTATTATCATATCGGGCAATGTTTAGGTCCTTGTGAGCTGGCAGTCGATACGGATTCGCAAAAAGAGATTGTTCAGGAAATCCGACGCTTCCTGAACGGGGAGACGAGCGAGACGCTCACGAAGCTGAACGTCGAGATGGGACGTGCCGCTGAGGACATGCAGTTCGAGCGGGCGGCTGAACTACGCGATCAAATTCGAGCAGTCGAATCGATTATGAACAAACAGAACATGATCACGGCCGACCCGACGGCCCGTGACGTCTTCGGCTATACGCTCGACCGAGGCTGGATGTGCGTCCAAGTATTCTATATGCGTGGCGGGAAGATGATTGAGCGAGATGTCTCGCTCTTCCCGATGCATGGAGAGCCTTCGGAAGAACTCGAAAGTTTCATCGTTCAGTTCTATGAACAAAACGTCGTGCCAAAAGAAATTCTCGTACCCGAGACGGTCCGGCTCGATTTACTGAATGAAGCCATCGGAACGAAAGTGATGCAGCCGAAACGAGGGGCGAAGAAACAGTTGCTTGATTTAGCGACGAAGAATGCGACAATCGCCTTAAACGAGAAGTTCGAGTTGCTCGCCCGAGATGAAGAGCGGACGTTGCTCGCGATGCGTGAACTCGGGGAAGCGATCGGCATCCCCAACTTGTCACGTGTCGACATCATCGACAACGCGAACATCCAGGGGGCGGACGCTGTGTCGGCACTCGTCGTCTTTGAAGACGGGAAGCCGCTCAAAAAAGAATATCGGAAATATAAGATTCGGACGGTCCAAGGACCAGACGATTACGAGACGATGCGTGAAGTCGTCCGGCGACGATTCCGTCGCCTGTTGACGGAAGACAAGCGACTACCCGATCTCCTACTGATCGATGGGGGGATTGGACAATTGAATGCGGCGCTCGACGTCATCCAAAACGAGTTCGGGCTCGACTTGCCGGTCGGCTCGCTCAAAAAGGATGACCGACATCGAACGAGCCAACTGTTATTCGGAGAAGGCGGGGGCGTTGTCGAGCTCCATCCACGCTCGAGCGCTTTTTATCTGTTGCAGCGGATGCAAGATGAGGTCCACCGGTTCGCCATCACGTTCCACCGCAGCTTGCGGACGAAGAAGATGACGAAGTCGATCCTCGATGAGATTCCGGGTGTTGGTCCGAAACGCCGTCAACAGCTCATCCGCCATTTCGGGTCGATGAAACAAATCCGTCTGGCATCGCTCGAACAATTGAAGGAAGCGGGATTGCCGGAAAAATTAGCGGAGACCGTGCTTCAATACGTGCATGAGGAGACGGATGAATGAGACAGATTACGACAGACGTGGAGAATACAATCGCTTCATTCGTGAGAGCGATTGATGAATTTCTACCAACCGTTCAGCATATATATATTCATGGATCATTAGCGATGGGTGGTTTTCATCCGAAACGAAGTGATGTAGATTTGTTGCTCGTCGTATCAAACGCATTGACTCGGGAGGAACGACAAAAACTCATCGACTGCTGTCTCTCGTACTCCAACGAACCATATCCGCTCGAACTGAGCATCATGACGATGGCGCAGCTAAAAGATTGGTATCATCCAAGTCCTTTTGAGTTTCACTATAGTGAAGGGTGGCGTTCACGTTTTGAAGAAGCTAGTAGGGAAGAAAGAACCGAATTGCAACAAGGATTCACCGATCCTGATTTGGCGGCTCACGTCCAAGTGATTTTAGAGCGTGGTATCACATGGCGAGGGCAACCACTTCATAAACTCCTTTCTGGATTCGATTCAGCTCATTTTTCTGATGCGATTCGAGCGGATGCGCTCGATTGTCTTGACTCGATTGAAGAACAGACGGTGTATAGCGTATTGAACTTGATACGTGGCCTGGCCTATGAACAAGAACGTGTTCTGCTCTCAAAACAAGAAGCACTCCATTGGTTAGTGAATAACGGACATTTTCCAGGAAATATTGTCGAAGTTGTTCGTAAGGCGACTCGGAGCTATGAAGGGGGAAGTGTGACGTTTCATCGACAAGAACTCAATGAATTCCGTCGCTACATGTGTCAACAACTTCAGCGGAAACAAAAATAAGAGTCGATGCGTTTGGCATCGACTCTTATTCGTAGTCGTCTTTCCGGTCTAGTTGGACGGTGATTTGGACAGCTTTTCGGGTTGGATCGGCATACCCTTCCGCGACGCACTGGAAACGACCTGCAATCTGTTCGGCTAAAAATCCAGCTTCAAGCTGATAGTATCCTGTCGCTTTGGCCTGAGTCGCAGGTGGTGGGATCAATTCATATGTAAACTTGCTCCCACGTTCCTTCTTGATTGTCAACTCGCCCCAACCTGCCTCTGCGAAGAAAGCAGTCAGTTCATCGTCGGACATCGTCGGGAATTTACGGGCGACCCGTTTTCCTGACCAATAGATGACTTGGGCGTAATCTTCGCCAAGCAAATCCGTCAACACATAGTCGCGAAGCAGTTCAATCGCGAAAATTGGTTGGCTCATCGTTTCCATTCTATCCCATCACTCCAATCTCTCTATATCATTATAACGACCAATTGGAATTTGGTCATCCTGTATTTTTGAAAAGAATGTGGCACAAATCGGCTAGGTTGTCTTGTCATACAATTTTCACAAGAGTAGAATAGGAGACAGAAAGCTATATCTGCATTTGAAAACGCTTTTATTGACAATACGAGCCAATGCTCGTGAAAAGGGGGAACTAGAATGGCAGCGCATCGTGACTACTTCAGTCGTAAAGTCCATTCGCTACTTGGGGTCATTCCAATCGGTTTGTTTTTGATCGTCCATTTGTCGGTCAACTACTACATCGTCGATGGGGTGGAGTCATTCAACAAAGCAGCAAAATTCATGGGGAACTTACCGTATTTGTACTTCCTTGAAGTGACAATTATCGCATTGCCGATGATTTTCCACGGGGTGTACGGCGTGTACTATGCGTTTCTCGGATCAATCAACTCGAACCGCTATTCATACGCACGTAACTGGTTGTATCTCTTCCAACGCTTCACAGGAGTTTTCCTCGTGATCTTCATCGCTTGGCACGTTTGGGAAACGCGTCTTGCGAAATTGCGCGGGGTAGAAGTCAATGCGGAGATGATGCAAAACATCGTCGACAACCCGCTCATGTTGATCTTCTACATAGTCGGAATCCTTTCGGCTACGTTCCACTTCGCGAACGGTCTTTGGTCGTTCTCGATCACGTGGGGTATCACACAGTCACCTCGTTCGCAACGTCTCATGAGCTACGTATCAGGTGTCGTGTTCTTGGCACTATCTTTTGTCGGCATCCGTTCGATTTTGACGTTTGCAGGCATCTTGTAATTAGGGGGAATTTTACATGGCAAATCAAAGTTTGATCGTCATCGGTGGCGGTCTAGCTGGACTCATGGCGACAATCAAGTCGGCAGAGATGGGTGTTCCGGTAAAACTATTCTCGCTTGTACCGGTCAAGCGTTCACATTCAGTTTGTGCCCAAGGTGGGATTAACGGGGCCGTCAACACGAAAGGGGAGGGTGACTCTCCTTGGCAACACTTTGACGACACGGTTTACGGAGGCGACTTCCTCGCCAACCAACCGCCTGTCCAAAAGATGGCGGAGAATGCTCCGAAAATCATTCACATGTTCGACCGGATGGGCGTCATGTTCAACCGTACGCCAGAAGGTCTCTTAGACTTCCGTCGTTTCGGTGGAACCCTTCACCACCGTACGGCATACGCTGGAGCTACGACAGGACAGCAACTTCTCTATGCACTCGATGAGCAGGTTCGTCGTTACGAAGCGCAAGGTCTCGTCGAGAAGTATGAAGGATGGGAATTCCTTCGCGCCGTCATCGACGAAGAAGGCATCTGCCGCGGTGCGGTATGTCAAGATTTGCGCTCGATGGAAATTAAAGCGTTCCCATCGGACGCGGTCATCTTGGCGACAGGTGGCCCAGGGGTCATCTTCGGTAAGTCGACAAACTCGGTCATCAACACAGGACAAGCAGCGGCAGCGGTTTACCGTCAAGGCGCGGTCTACGCGAACGGGGAGTTCATCCAAATTCACCCGACGGCGATTCCGGGGGACGACAAACTTCGTCTCATGAGTGAGTCGGCTCGTGGAGAAGGTGGACGTGTCTGGACATACAAAGACGGGAAGCCATGGTACTTCCTCGAAGAGAAATATCCAGCTTACGGAAACCTCGTACCGCGTGACATTGCGACACGTGAGATCTTCGACGTATGTGTCAACCAAAAACTCGGCGTCAACGGCGAGAACATGGTCTACCTCGACTTGTCTCATAAAGATTCGAAAGAACTTGACATCAAACTCGGTGGGATCCTCGAAATCTACGAGAAATTCGTAGGCGACGACCCGCGTAAAGTACCGATGAAAATCTTCCCGGCAGTCCACTATTCGATGGGCGGACTATGGGTCGACTATGATCAGATGACGAACATTCCGGGTCTCTTCGCAGCTGGCGAATGTGACTACTCGATGCACGGTGCAAACCGTCTAGGTGCGAACTCGCTTCTTTCAGCCGTACATGGCGGAATGGAAGCAGGTCCTGCGGCAGTCAACTACATGCGTGGACTTGACCAAGCGACAGAGAGCGTCTCAGAAGCGCTCTTTAACTTCAACGAACGTGAAGAAATCGATCGATTCAACAACATCCTTGCGATGGATGGAACAGAGAATGCTTATCAAATTCACCGTGAACTCGGTGAACTTATGACGGACAACGTCACAGTTGTTCGCTACAATGACAAACTTGAAGCGACCGACAAGAAAATCCAAGAATTGCGTGAACGTTTCCATAAGATTTCAGCTACGGATACGGCACGTTGGAGCAACCAAGGGGCATCGTTCATTCGACAACTCGACCACATGCTCGACCTCGCACGCGTCATCACACTTGGCGCGCTCAAGCGGGACGAGAGCCGTGGGGCCCATTACAAACCGGAGTTCCCGGAACGTAATGATGAGCAGTTCATGAAGACGACGATGGCACGTTACAAAGATGGGGAAGTCGATATCTCGTATGAAGACATCGATGTTTCGTTAATCCCGCCACGTAAACGGGATTACTCGAAGAAAGGGGCGAAGACGAAATGACGACGCCAATGCAATCTGAACAAAAAGACATCCGCTTCATCATTGAACGCCAAGATGGACCGGATCAAGCGACGTATACGGAAGAATTCACGGTACCATACCGTCCAAACATGAACGTCATCTCGGCATTGATGGAAATCCGCCGTAACCCGGTCAACGCGAACGGGGACAAGACGACACCGATCAACTGGGACATGAACTGTCTTGAAGAAGTATGTGGTGCCTGTTCGATGATCATCAACGGGAAGCCGCGCCAATCGTGTACGGCACTCGTCGATAAACTCGAGCAACCGATTCGTCTTTCACCGATGAAGACGTTCCCGGTCATCCGTGACCTTCAAGTCGACCGTCAACGCATGTTCGACGCGTTGAAAAAAGTGAAGGCATGGGTCCCGATCGACGGCACATACGACCTCGGTCCAGGACCGCGTATGCCGGAGAACAAACGTCAATGGGCGTACGAACTATCGAAATGTATGACGTGTGGTGTTTGTCTTGAAGCGTGTCCGAACGTGAACGACAAATCGGACTTCATCGGTCCAGCGGCGATTTCGCAAGTCCGACTCTTTAACTCACATCCAACAGGTGCCTTCCACGCGGAAGACCGCCTCGAAGCACTCATGGAAGACGGCGGCATCATGCAATGCGGAAACGCACAAAACTGTGTCGAAGTTTGTCCGAAGGGCATCCCGCTCACGACGTCAATCGCTTCGATGAACCGTCAAACGACGCTTCACTCGTTCAAACAGTTCTTCGGTAGTGACAAAGGTCGCACCGGTTCTGCGGTCGAGGCGTAAGCGAGCCGATGACCAAGTACTTTCGAGAGCCAGGTTGGGAAACACGTGTCAAAGCAGGTGTCGCGCTCGATGTGAAAGTCCGCTTTTCGGAGTGCGACCCGTATGGTCACATGAACAACACAATTCCGTTCATCTATTTCGAAGATGCCCGGATCGAGTTGTTAGAGGCGACAGGATTCTCTTTAAAGGACGGATTCGTCGTTGTCGCCGATGCGCAATGTGACTATGTTCGACAAGTCATGCCACGTCAACAGCTGACTGTGCATGCCAATATCTTGACGGTCGGAAACACTTCATGTGATATTCATTACGGGGCATATGACGGAGAGCAACTCCTTTTCGCCGGACGGACAAGCCTCGTTCATTTAACAAAGGAAGGCCGTCCTACGGAATGGACTCCGGAATATAAAAACCGCTTGCAGAATTTTTGCGAATCCGCTATCATTTGATAATGAGTTCACAAACAAAAAATATTCTGCTGGTTCGCCTGTAGAATTGAATTTTGAAGGGAGACCATCATCTCATGGAAAAAACGTTCACAGTCGTTGCTGATTCAGGAATTCACGCTCGTCCAGCTACTCAGTTGGTTAACACAGCTTCTAAGTTCCAATCAGACATCAACCTCGAGTACAATGGTAAAACAGTTAACTTGAAGTCGATCATGGGTGTACTTTCACTCGGTATCGCAAAAGATTCTACAATCAAGATCACTGCTGAAGGTGAAGATGCAGAAGAAGCGATCAACACGCTTTCTGACATGCTCACTAGCGAAGGTCTTGCTCAGTAATTCGGGTAAGGGACGAGGCGCCACTGGCGACCTCGTCTTTTTTTGTCATGGGAACGTTTCTTTTTCCGTCCGAGGTTTTTTGGTAAGATAGGTGAGAATGGAAGTGATGCAAATGAAACGAGCGATTGGAGTCCTCGATTCAGGAGTCGGCGGGTTGACGGTAGTCAAAGAATTGATGCGCCAACTCCCTAAAGAAGAGATTGTCTATATCGGAGATACTGAACGCTGTCCATACGGGCCGCGTCCGCACGATGAGATTGAAGCATATACATGGGAATTGATTGAATTTTTATTGAAGAAAGACGTCAAGATGATTGTCATCGCCTGTAATACGGCGACCGCGGTCGTATTGAAAGAGGCGCGCAAACGTCTCGACATCCCGGTCATCGGTGTCATCGACCCGGGTGCCCGCGCGGCTGTCAAAGGAACGCGCAACAAGCATATCGGTGTCATCGGTACGAAGATGACGATTGAGAGCGGTTCCTATGAGAAGGCGTTACGTCACGTGGCAGGTGAGGTCGATGTGTATTCACTCGCGTGCCCACCGTTCGTCCCGCTCGTAGAGGCTGGAGAAGTGTCTGGAGAGCGCGTGCGTCAAGTGGTGGAGGAAACACTTCGTCCACTTCAACCATCCGAGATGGATACGTTGATTCTCGGTTGTACGCACTACCCACTCCTTGCCCCAGTCATTCAAGATGTGGTCGGACCGGATGTCCACCTCATCTCATCAGGTGACGAGACGGCGCTTGAAGTGGCTGCGATGCTCGATTATCAGGAACTTGAGAATGGATTGGATGCAGTCCCGGCACATGCCTTCTATGCGACGGGTGATATCGAACTATTTGACCGACTCGCGAGCGAATGGCTCGGGCGTCCGGTTCATGCGGAGAAAGTCGAGGTGACCGGCATTGCGTGATACGAGACGATTTGATGAACTGCGCCCAGTCAAGATTGTGCCGCACGTGAACAAGCATGCGGAAGGGTCCGTATTGATTTCAATCGGCGATACGAAAGTCATTTGTACCGCGACTGTGGAGGAGCGGGTACCGAATTTCCTTCGCGGTAAGAAACAAGGGTGGATCAATGCAGAATATGCGATGCTCCCACGGGCGACGGGAGACCGTACTGTCCGGGAATCGGTACGTGGAAAACAATCGGGACGAACGATGGAGATTCAGCGTCTGATTGGCCGGTCGCTCCGCTCTGTCGTGGACTTAGAACGTCTCGGTGAACGGACGATTTGGGTCGACTGCGACGTCATTCAAGCGGATGGTGGGACTCGGACGGCTTCCATCACAGGTGGCTTTTGCGCGCTCGTGTTGGCCGTCGATCGCTTGATTCGCCAAGGGAAACTTGAAGATACACCGATTAAAGAAGGGGTGGCCGCAATTTCGGTCGGGCGAACGGACGAGCTTGTCTTAGACTTGGATTACCTAGAAGACGCTGCGGCAGAGGTCGATATGAATGTCGTCATGACGGCAAGCGGTCGGTTCGTCGAAGTACAAGGTACAGGGGAAGAGGCGACGTTCACGCTACAAGAGATGAACGAGATGCTCGCGCTCGCGCAACACGGTATCGAATCATTATTCAAGACGGCGGAAGCGGCACTCGGTGCTTCTTGGTGGTACGTCGGGGAACGTTCGGAGGAGACATTATGAAGTTGATCATTGCGACACACAATCCTGGAAAAGTGAAAGAACTCGAAGGGATGTTGACGCCGCTTGGATTCGAGGTCGAGTCACTCCTCGACTATCCGGATGCGCCAGAGACGGATGAGACCGGCACGACGTTTGAAGAGAATGCGGCGTTAAAAGCGACGGAGGCGGCAGCTTACTTTGGACATGCCGTCCTCGCGGATGACTCCGGTCTTGAAGTCGACGCGCTTGACGGGGCACCGGGAGTATACTCGGCCCGCTTTGCAGGTCCAGAAAAGTCAGACGAGGCAAACAATGCGCTTCTTCTTGAAAAATTGAACGGAGAAACGAATCGTACGGCTCGTTTCGTCTGTGCACTCTGTCTCGCAAAACCGAGCGGAGAGACGTTGACCGTTCGTGGAACAATCGAAGGGACAATCGGTTATTCCCCACAAGGCGAAAATGGCTTCGGATACGATCCACTCTTTATCGTCCCATCGCTTCATAAGACAGCGGCAGAGTTGGAACGTGACGAGAAGGCGGTCGTCAGCCACCGTGGACAGGCACTACGAAAACTGGAGGCAGAAATCATACCATTCATGAAAGGATGAAGCTTATGCGTTTTCTAATAGTGAGTGATAGTCATGGGTTGACCGAAGAATTGACAACGATTTTTGAACGACATGAGGCGGAGATTGATGACGCGTTCCATTGCGGGGATTCACAGCTCGCCCTTGTCGATGAACATTTGTTACCTTATCGAACGGTTCGGGGGAATTGTGATTTCGGGGGAGACCTTCCCCTTGAACGCATCGAGACGACGGATGCCGGTACGATCTTAATCGTTCACGGGCACCATCATGACGTCAAATTCGATTTGAACCGTCTACGGTATCGAGCGGAAGAAGTGGGAGCGAATGTCGTCTTGTTCGGTCACTCGCATGTGGCGGGTGCGCTGATCGAGGACGGGGTCGTCTACATCAACCCAGGTTCGATTCGCATGCCGCGAGGACGAACGGACAAAACGTATGCGTTACTCGATCTCGAAGCGGGGGAAGCAACAGTGCGTTTCTATCGCTCAGATGACGGTTCTCACGTCGAAGACTTGGACATCTCAGGAAAACTATGAGTTTCGAATGGGAAATCGATTGACAGGAAACCATTTTTCTATTATAGTTTTCATGTCAATGTCCCAATAGCTCAGCAGGATAGAGCAACGGCCTTCAAGACAAATAGGAGCCTTTATAGGGAAACAGAAACCTATAAAGTGGACGACACTATATCGGTGAAGCCTTAACAGATGATGCTGATGGTAATACCGAGGAAACTTACGATCTCTTAAGGAGTGATGTTTTATGTATCATCACACAAAAAGTAAGGGAGATTTAGGTGTTTTAAAGGCTCAAGTAGATTTATATCAAAAAGGGTTTATGATTTTGTTCCCTGCAACTGAACATGCACCGTTTGACTTAGTTGTTTACAAAGACAACCAGTTTAAACGGATTCAAGTTAAGTACAGAGAACTAAACACAAACGGGGTTCTAAATGTTCGGTTTCGTTCAAGCTATAGTACCGCGAGTGGAGTTCAGACGCGGTTTATAAACAAAGATGAAATTGATGTATACTGTGTATATTGTCCACAGACTGATACCTGTTATTACTTTGAACCGAATCTTTTTGAAAAATCTATTTCATTGAGGGTAAAAATACCAAAGAATAATCAAAAGCAAAATATTCTTTTTGCAGATGATTATCGTGAGGTTCCGTAGAGACTACACGTGTCGCACCTGAAACGGTGAAGATATAGTCCAGACTACAAACAACACGATGTTGGTGACGAAAGTCATGGTGGTAAGCTAAGCCGTCGGTCGGGGGTTCGAATCCCTCTTGGGACGCTTCCATTAAAATAGAGACGCTCTCTACGGAGAACGTCTCTTTTTTCATTTTCCGGGAAATCGATTGACAAGGAATCGCGTCCTAACGGAAGATGAAGGGGAATGGAAGAGAGGGTGAGGGAAGATGGAGAAGGAAAAGGATCAGGACTATCCGTTCCCTGGGAATTGGGCGCGTCTGCATAAGATGATTCAGGAGGCAGATGCTTCTGGGGAACGACAGCGGATCGAACCGATTTTATGGGATTGGTATCAGACGATTCCAGGTGACCCGTTTATTTTCATGGAAATCTTCCAATGTGCAATGGAACGGCCGGACGACCCAGAGACACTCGAGAAGCTGCAGGAACTCGTCAGCATCCATATGTCCGAGGCGGAAGAGCCGGCCTCAGGAGGGCTGCAGATTGCGCAGTATTACATCATGCGGGACCAACCGTTTGAAGCGGCGCACTGGATTAACCAGTATCTCGAATGGCAGGACAAGAAGGATACGGTCAACACCCAGGCACACCAGGTACTTCAAGTGTTGAAGATGACCGAGTTTCCGGCGGCAATCGCCAAGTTGAAGCGAACGCTGACGCGAGGAAGTACAGGGGAACAGATTGAAGCGTTACAACATGTTCACTTTCAAATCGACCCCGTGCTCGACAATGTGCTACATGAACTGCTCGAGTCGGAGCGTCCGAAGCTCGTCAAACTGATCGTGTTGGAAAAAGCGTTCGCCGAACTAGGAGTCATCGAATGGACGGATGGGGACATTTCGAACAAGATGACACGAACGGAAGCAAAAGCGCAGATTGAATCGTGGGAGAAGACAGTTTTTTCTCTTCAAAAATCAGTTGAAGGCGATGAGATCGGGACCCAGCTGTTGATGAATTACATGTATACGCATTATCCGTATGTGCCGGCCGAAAAAGCGGATGTGGAACAGGCGCTCGTACAGGCGAAACAAGCGATTTTACATGACGAACCGGTCGACGGTTTAGCCGCGGAGATTTTAGAGGCGGATCTTCGCTTTACACAGGCGTTATTAGACTAAATCCTTGTGTGCTTACCGAGGATTTATGCTATAATACGGATTGTTGTACATTTTTGTACGGTATAAACGAATTGTTGGAGGGACTTAGCATGACAGCAAAATGGGAAAAAACATCAGGTAGCCAAGGCGTACTCACGTACGAAGCTCCTGCAGAAGCTTTTGATAAAGCAGTTGACGCCGCATTTAAAACAGTCGTCAAAGACTTGAACGTGCCTGGCTTCCGTAAAGGTAAATTGCCACGCCCAATGTTCAACAAAATGTATGGAGAAGAAGCACTCTATCAAGATGCGCTCGACATTCTCTACCGCGACACGATCCAAGGTGCAGTTGAAGAAGCTGGTTTCGAACCAATCGCTCTCGAAAACATCGATGTAGACGGTACGCTCGAGAAAGGCAAACCAGTCGCTTTCAAAGTGACATTCGTGGTTGAGCCAGAAGCTGAGCTTGGCGAATACAAAGGCCTCGAGTACGAAGCTGTTTCAACTGAAGTAACAGAAGACGAAGTAACAGCAGAACTTGAAGCACTTCAACAGCAAGGCGCAGAACTAGCTGTTAAAGAAGGTGCAATCGAAAACGGCGATACAGCTGTCTTTGATTTCGCAGGTTTCGCTGACGGTGAGCAGTTCGAAGGCGGCACAGCTGAGAACTACACACTCGAAATCGGTTCTGGTCAATTCATCCCAGGATTCGAAGAGCAAATGATCGGCATGACTGCTGGTGAAGAAAAAGACGTTGAAGTAACATTCCCTGAAGAGTACCACGCTGAAAACTTGGCGGGTAAACCAGCGACATTCAAAGTCAAACTTCACGAAGTCAAAACAAAACAAGTTCCTGAACTCGACGACGAGTTTGCAAAAGACATCGACGAGTCTGTTTCGACACTCGACGAGTTGAAAGCAAGCATCCGTGAGCGTTTAGAAGCTGGTAAGAAACAAGAAGCTGAAGGTACAATGCGCGACCAACTCGTAGAGCAGGCAACTGCTAACGCGACAATCGACGTACCGGAAGTTCTCGTTGAACAAGAAGTAGACCGCATGGTACAAGAGTTCGGTTCACGTGTATCTTCACAAGGAATCGACCTTAACATGTACTTCGAGCTCACTGGTACTTCTGAAGAAGCAATGCGCGAAGAGATGAAAGAGCAAGCTGAAGAGCGCGTAAAAGCTCGTCTCGTCTTGAAAGCAATCGCTGACAAAGAAGCAATCGAAGTATCTGACGAAGATGCTGAGAAAGAGCTTGAAGAAATGTCTAAACTTTACAACATCGCACCGGACCAACTCCGTACGATGCTCGCTCCGCAAGGTGGACTTGAGACACTTAAAGGTGACCTCAAATTCCGTAAAGCGATCGACATCCTCGTTGAAAACGGTAAAGCGAAGTAAGCTGATATTCGAAGGGACGACTGCCTAGCGGTCGTCCTTTTTTCTGTCACAGCACATTGCATGTGTAATTCTTTGAAGTCGCAATATGTTCATGCTACAATTATTTCAACGCAGAGATGTAAAATGTCTTTTCGCGGTGCATCGCACCAGAAAATTCAAATCGCGATTTATCGCACTTACATCCATTTTCACCACAGAAGGGGTGTATCGAATGTTCAAATTTAACGAGGAAAAGGGGCAACTCAAGTGCTCGTTTTGCGGAAAATCGCAAGAACAAGTTCGTAAGTTAGTCGCTGGACCAGGTGTATACATTTGCGATGAGTGTATCGAACTTTGTAATGAAATCGTTGAGGAAGAGCTCGGTGTAGAGGAAGAAGTCGAATTTAAAGACATTCCAAAACCACAAGAGATTCGTAACATCCTAGACGATTATGTCATTGGTCAAGACCGCGCCAAACGTGCGCTTTCAGTTGCTGTCTATAACCACTATAAACGGATCAACGCCGGTGGCCGTTCGGATGATGTCGAACTTGCGAAGTCGAACATCGTCATGATCGGACCAACGGGTAGCGGAAAAACGCTTCTCGCTCAGACGATGGCTCGCGTCTTGAACGTCCCATTCGCAATCGCGGATGCGACGAGCTTGACGGAAGCAGGTTACGTCGGAGAAGACGTAGAGAATATCTTGCTTAAATTGATTCAATCGGCTGACTATGATGTCGAGAAGGCTGAAAAAGGGATCATCTACATCGATGAAATCGATAAGATTGCCCGTAAGTCTGAAAACCCATCGATTACGCGTGATGTATCCGGTGAAGGCGTTCAGCAGGCGCTCCTTAAAATTCTTGAAGGCACGACAGCAAGCGTACCGCCACAAGGTGGACGGAAGCATCCGCATCAAGAATTTATCCAAATCGACACAACAAACATTCTCTTCATTGTCGGTGGCGCATTCGCCGGCATCGAATCGGTCGTCAAACGCCGAATCGGGAAGAAAGTCATCGGTTTCGGAAACGACCAAGAGAATCGCGAGTTGACGCAAGAGGACTTGCTCGCCCGCGCACTCCCTGAAGACCTTCAAAAATTCGGCTTGATTCCTGAGTTCATCGGACGTTTGCCAGTCATGGCGACGCTCACGACACTCGATGAAGAAGCGCTCGTTGAAATCTTGACGAAGCCGAAAAATGCTCTCGTCCGTCAGTACGAGAAAATGCTCGAGCTTGACGATGTCGAATTGACGTTCACAGACGAAGCATTGATCGAAATCGCCAAACTTGCAATCAAACGTAAGACTGGCGCGCGCGGTCTCCGCTCGATTATCGAAGAAATGATGCTCGATGTGATGTTCACTGTCCCATCGCGTGACGATATCGAGAAAGTCATCATCACGGATGAAACGATTACGGGTCTTGCCGGTCCGAAATACGTCCTTCGTGACGGTACTGTCGAACAGACAGGGGACAACAAAGAGACAGCATAATTCTTTAACGAAGAAGGCTCAAACACTCGGCACATCCGAGTTTTGGGCCTTTTTGCACAGGAGGCGTTGTATATGGAAAAATTACCAATCCTTCCTTTGCGAGGAGTCGTCGTATATCCGCTCATCGGTGTGACCATCGATGTCGGACGCCCGTTATCCCTTCGGGCGCTCCTTGCCGCAAAGGAGCATGAAACAGATTTGATTGTCGTGACGCAGAAAGAAACAGGGAACGAGTCACCGGAACCGGAAGACTTATACACGGTTGGAACGCGTGTCCACATCGCGAAGATGAGTGAACTGTCGAACGAGACGATTCGAGTTCGGATTGTCGGGAAAGAGCGTGTCCGTGTCGACTCGGTCGAATCGACAGATGAAGGATGGTTCGCCAATATCGAGCCAGTCGAACTCGCAGAAGGGGAAGAGGTCGAACGAACGGCACTCGTCCGTCTATTGAAAGAACAGTTCGGAAAACTCGTCGCAAATATTAAGGGTATGTCGCCAGATGAGCGTCGCCGTTTCGAGATGTATGAGCGACTTGAATCGCTCACGGACTATATCACATCAAAACTCGATGTCGACGTCGAACTTCGCCAAGCGATGCTTGAAGAAGCAGATGCCGTCAAGCGAGGACTTGAATTGCTTGAAATCATTGCACACGAGGTCGAAGTAATTGAGCTCGAGCAAGAGATGCGCGAGCGGACGAAGAAGTCGATTGAGCAGTCGCAGCGCGAGTATTACTTACGGGAACAGATGAAGACGATTCAACAAGAACTCGGTGACCAGACGCAAGAGTCAGAACCGAACCGCCTCCGTGAGAAGTTAGAGGCGCTCGACTTGCCAGAGACGACACGGAAGAACGTCATGCGTGAAGCGGAACGATTGAACGTTGTGCCGCAGACGTCTCCAGAGTATGCGGTCATCCGTAACTACCTCGACTGGGTCACCTCTCTTCCGTGGGGCATTGAGACGGAAGATAAGCTTGACGTGAAACATGCGGCAGACGTCCTCGACGATGATCATTACGGCTTAGAATCGGTAAAAGACCGTATCCTCGAGTATTTGGCCGTCCGCCAGTTGACGAACTCGCTTCGTGGACCAATCCTCTGTCTCGCCGGGCCTCCAGGGGTCGGGAAGACGTCTCTCGCCCGCTCGATCGCCTCGGCACTCGAACGTCATTTCGTTCGTGTCTCGCTCGGTGGGGTACGTGATGAGGCGGAAATCCGTGGGCACCGTCGTACGTATATCGGTGCGATGCCAGGACGAATCATCCGTGGGTTGAAGCAAGCGGAAAGCAAAAACCCGGTCTTCTTGCTCGATGAGATCGACAAGATGGCTTCTGACTTCAGAGGGGACCCGGCGTCGGCGATGCTAGAAGTGCTCGACCCGGAGCAAAACGTCTCCTTCTCGGACCACTACATCGAAGAACCGTTCGATTTGTCGAACGTTCTCTTTATCGCAACTGCGAACGATGTCTCACAAATCCCAGCACCGCTTCTGGACCGGATGGAACTGATTCAAATCGGTGGGTACACGGAGCTTGAGAAAGTAGAGATCGCGAAGCGCCATTTGGTACCGAAACAATTGACAGAGCACGGATTGAAGAAGAGTCAGTTGACGATTAAAGAAGATGCGCTCTATGAAGTCGTCCGTCGTTACACACGTGAAGCCGGCGTCAGGAACTTAGAACGCGTCATCGGATCACTCTGCCGAAAAGCCGCGAAACAAATCGCCATCGGGGAGAAGAAACGGGTCACGATTTCGAAAAAGGCAATCATCACGTATCTCGGGAAGCCGAAGTATCGCTACGGAAAAGGGGAGACCGAGGACTCCATCGGTGCGGTGACAGGCCTTGCCTACACGGCGTTTGGTGGCGACACGCTCACAATCGAAGTGGCGCTCGCTCCAGGGAAAGGCAAACTTCAGTTGACGGGTAAACTCGGTGATGTGATGCAGGAGTCGGCACAAACAGCATATAGCTATGTCCGTGCAAACGCAGAGCGGTTCGGGATTGACCCGGCGTTCTATGAGCGACAAGACATTCACATTCACGTGCCAGAGGGTGCCGTGCCAAAAGACGGACCGTCGGCCGGCATCACGATCGCGACAGCCTTGATTTCCGCATTGACCGGGAAGAAAGTCCATCGCGACGTCGGGATGACAGGTGAGATCACACTCCGTGGACGTGTCTTGCCGATCGGCGGATTGAAAGAAAAAGCGCTCGCTGCTCATCGGGCCGGGTTGACGACCATCGTCATTCCGAAAGATAATGAGCGAGACATCGATGACATTCAAGAGACGGTTCGTGAGAAATTGACGTTCGTTCCCGTGACGACACTCGATGAAGTACTAGATGTAGCATTTGGAGGAAATTAAATGAAGATCAACAAAGCAGAGTTCGTGACGAGTGCCGTCGCGCCAGACCATTACCCGGTCCATGACTTGCCGGAAGTGGCACTTGCCGGGCGGTCGAACGTCGGGAAATCGTCGTTCATCAATAAGATTTGCCAACGGAAGGCGCTCGCACGGACGTCTTCGAAACCAGGGAAGACACAGACCCTTAACTTCTTCAACATCAATGATGAGATCATGTTCGTTGACGTTCCGGGATACGGATATGCGAAAGTATCGAAGACGGAACGTGAGAAGTGGGGCGTCATGATGGAACAGTATTTGACGAGTCAAGAGGCGCTTCGCGGCGTCGTCTTACTCGTCGATATCCGTCATGATCCGACGGGTGACGATGTGACGATGTACAACTTTTTGAAACATTATGAGATTCCGGTCATCGTTGTGGCGACGAAACTCGATAAAATCAAGAAGAGTCAGCGTCAAAAACATGAGGCGGCGGTGAAACGCAAGCTTCAATTCGATCCATCTGACCGTTTTGTCGCCTTCTCAGCCGAGACGGCAGAAGGAAAAGACGAGGCATGGAAAGCGATTTACGCACTCATCACTGAAGGCGAATAAGGAGAAGGCGAAGGGATTCCTTCGCCTTTTTGTTTTTGTCAGCCCGCAAGCGGGTAATTATCGTATAATCATAGTTAGTACATAGTCATCATTGTAAACGAGGTGGAGAAATGCAACGCATGTTTGAAAACAAATGGTATCGCGCCCTCTTTTGGACGCTGACCATCTTTTTAGTCATTTGGGTCGGGACACAGATCTCATTCGTGTTTGAACCGATTCAAGTCATCTTGGCACTCGTCACGGTTCCGCTTATTGTGGCCGGACTCTTCTTTTATTTTCTGGTCGGGATTGTCGATTTCTTAGAGAAACGCTTAAAAGGGAAGAGAACGCTAGCTGTAGCCATCACACTGATCGGACTCGTGCTTATTTTTACACTTGTCTTCAGTATTCTCGGACCGGTTTTAGGCGAACAAATCACGTCGCTCGTCAACTCTATGCCGAGTATCGCAAAAGAACTTCAGAAACAGGCGTTCGCTGTCCGTGACACGTTGCTACAAAATGAGTTCTTTGCACGCTTCATGGCAGAAAATGACGAGATGTTCCGTAACTTGACGACGAACATCACGTCGTACTTAGGTGATTTGTTCGGAAATATCGCCTCGTCATTTGGGCAAGTCGTTGGTTTCGTGACGTCAGCGGTTATCACGATTGTCGTCATCCCGTTCATGCTCCTTTACATGTTACTCGACGGGAAACGTTTACCAGACGCTATCGTCAAACTCTTACCCTCGAGCTATGAGAAAGAGACGCGTCACATCTTGCATGACATGCACGAGACGGTGCGGAGCTACGTCAACGCTCAGTTGCTCGTCGCATTCTTCGTTGGAATCACGTCACTGATCGGTCTATGGATCGTCGGTGTAGATTATGCCATCTTGCTCGCACTCTTCATGATGGTAACAAATATCATCCCTTACGTTGGACCGTTCCTAGGGGCTGCACCGGCAGTGGTCGTGGCATTCATTCAAGATCCAATCAAGGTATTATGGGTCATCGTTGTCATCATCGTCGTGCAACAGATTGAGTCGAACGTCATCTCGCCACTCATTCAAGGGAAGTCGTTAAAAGTACACCCGCTCACGATCATCATCGTCTTGCTCGTAGCCGGGAATTTGGCTGGTATCATCGGAATGCTCATCGCTGTACCGTTTTATGCGGTCGCCAAAACGGTTGTCCAGAATATCGTTCGCATCTATAAATTACGAGAACGAGAACATTATTTGGACAAAGAGGAACCTGAGAGTTCGATCATCACGGACCCGAACTCTCCAAATCCATAAGAAGAAAGGGTAGGAATGGAGTTTCGCCATTTCTACTTCTTTTTGTCACAAAAAGTTCTTATTTTATTTTAGGAAAATCAAACAGAAGATTATAGTTACCAGATAAGAACTGTTATAATGTACGGTAGAGATTGAAATAAAGAAGAGATAACCGTCGGTGGATTTTAGATGAGGGGAAGAGATACATGCATATTGTCGTCGTTGGACTAAATAACAAGACAGCCCCTGTCGCGATTCGGGAGCAGTTCTCGTTTGGGGAGCAAGAAATCGTGGATGCGATGATTGCACTTCGCGAAGAGAAGAGCATTTTCGAGTCGGTTATTTTGTCTACGTGTAACCGGACAGAGCTGTACGTCGTGACAGATCAACTCCATACTGGACGTTATTACACGAAACGTTTCTTGGCGAACTGGTTCAACTTAGAGATGGAGCAGTTCACACCATACTTGTCGATTCGAGAAGGGGAAGAGGCGATTCGCCACTTGTTCCGTGTCACGTCGGGCCTCGACTCGATGATCATCGGGGAAACACAAATTTTAGGTCAAGTGAAGACGAGTTTCTTCCGTGCCCAGGAGCATGGAACGACAGGAACGGTCTTCAACAAATTATTCAAAGAAGCGGTTACACTCGCCAAGCGCGCCCATACGGACACGCAAATTGGGGAAATGTCTGTATCGGTCAGTTCGGCTGCCGTGACGCTCGCACAAGAGATGTATCAACAGCTTGAAGACAAACAAGTCGTCGTCGTCGGAGCCGGTGAGACGGGTGAATTGACGACACTCAACTTATTTGAAGCTGGTGCGAAACAAATCGCTGTCTTCAACCGGACGGAGAGCAAAGCAAAAGCTGTAGCGGATAAGTTCAAAGGCCGTGCCCATTCGATTCGTGAGATCGCATGTGGATTACTTGATGCAGATATTTTGATTAGTTCGACCGGGGCGAAGGATGCCGTCATTGGATACGACGATGTAGCGGCTGCGCAGTTGCTGCGCCGCGAACGTCCGCTTCTTCTCATTGACATCGCTGTGCCGCGAGATATCGATCCAGCGGTCGCGACACTTCCGGGTGTGCATTTGTTCGATGTCGATGATTTGAATGGAATCGTAAACAAAAATCTTGAAGCGCGTCTCGTCGAGGCTGAAAAGATTGAAATGAAAATCGATGAAGCGATTCAAGAGTTCCAAACATGGCTCATCACGCTTGGTGTCGTGCCAATCATGAACGAGTTGCGTGCTCGTGCCCTTGATATTCAAGAAGATACGATGACGAGTCTTGAGCGTAAGCTCGACCATTTGTCAGCACGAGACAAGAAAGTCATCGGGAAGCACATGAAGTCGATCATCAATCAAATGCTTCGTGACCCGATTGACTACATTAAAGATGCAGCGGCTCAACCGGACGCGAACGTTCGAATCGCTCAATTCATCGAGACGTTCGGACTTGATGTCGAGTTGCCGGAACAACCTGTAGACGAAGTGGAAGAAACAGATGCCACTTCTGCCAAAGCACCACTTCGCGCATTGATGCGCTAACAAGACAAAAAGGCGACGCGTGTCGCCTTTTTCTATGAAGGAGAGATTGAACATGCGGAAAATCATTGTCGGCTCACGCCGTTCCCAACTCGCCATGACTCAAACAAAATGGGTCATCGAGCAGTTGAAGCAAGCTGGAGCAAAGAACGAGTTCGAGATTAAAGAAATCGTGACGAAAGGTGACCAAATCGTCGACGTGCAATTGTCGAAAGTCGGTGGGAAAGGGTTGTTCGTCAAAGAGATTCAACAACAGATGCTCGATGGGGACATCGATTTCGCCGTACACAGCATGAAAGACGTTCCGGCCGAACTACCAGAAGAACTCTATATTAGCTGCATGCCGAAACGTGTCGATGCGCGTGACGTCCTCATCTGTGAGAACGGCTACACGTTCGAGACGCTTCCAAAAGGTTCGATTGTCGGAACGAGCTCACTCCGTCGTGGTGCTCAAATTTTGGCAGCCCGTCCTGACCTTGAGATTCAATGGATTCGTGGAAACATCGACACGCGTCTGAAGAAGTTAGACTCCGAGAACTACAATGCCATCTTGCTCGCGAAAGCCGGACTTGAACGGATGGGGTGGACAGATCGTGTCGACTTCGAAGCGCTTGACCCGGACGTCATGGTACCTGCTGTCGGACAAGGCGTACTCGCCATCGAGAGCCGCAAGGACGACGCAGAAGTGACGGCAGTGCTTCAATTGTTGCATGATGAAGTGACAGCGAAAGCGGCTACAGCAGAGCGCACCTTCTTAAAAGCGATCGAAGGAAGTTGTCACGTACCGGTCGGCGGTTATGCGACGGTCGACGGTGACGACGTGACACTGACAGGTCTCATCGCGTCAGTGGACGGGAAAGAAGTGCTTCGCGTGACGAAGACGTCAACGGACGGAATCGCACTCGGAATGGACGTCGCAGAAGAATTGCTCGGTCGTGGCGGGCGTGAAATCCTCGCCTCGGTCAATGAGTGACGTTTGGTACACGGGAACGAAACGAATGACCGCTTCGCAACGGGCACGGCTCGAGGCGAGCGGTCTTTCCGTTCATCATGTCCCGCTCATTCAGACGAGAGAGACGTATACACCGCCACCCGTGGAACGATTCGATTGGCTCGTCGTCACGAGTCAAAACGCGGTGCAAGCCCTTCGGAATCTGACGCGTGACGTCAAGGTCGCCGCTGTCGGGGAGAAGACGAAGCGGGCGCTTGAAGCGGAGGGCTTTACCGTCTCGCTCATGCCGGAGACGTATACGGGTGAGGCGCTTTTTGAGCAGTTATCTGACGTTGTTTCGACCGATGATGTCGTCTTGTTTGCACGTGGCAATTTGGCGAACACGTCCCATATGTCGATGCTGCCTTGCGTGTATGACTGGGTCGTCTATGAGACGATTCCAATCCGATTGACCTCGGACCAACAACAACAACTCGAGACGGTGAAGGCGTTACTCGTCTTGAGTCCGTCGGCCGTCGATGCGCTCACACCATACTTGTCCCACTTCAACGGGACGTGGTACGCCATTGGCGAAGTGACCGAACGCGCTGTCCGACAAGTGTCGACGTTACCGGTACGAGTGCCAGAATGTTATACTATGGATGCATTAATACAGTGTGTAGGGGAGGATTTTTCATGAACCAGTTTGACCGTCACCGTCGTCTTCGCTCATCGAAGTCGATGCGTGCCCTCGTACGTGAAAATCATGTTCGAAAAGAAGATTTGATTTACCCGCTCTTCATCATTGAAGGGACTAACATTAAACGTGAAGTCAGCTCGATGCCTGGCGTCTTCAATTATTCACTTGACCGACTCGAAGAAGAGATTAAAGAAATCGTCGACCTCGGTCTCCAATCTGTGCTCTTGTTCGGTGTGCCGGAACATAAAGACCCAGAAGGCAGTGAAGCGTATCATGACCACGGCATCGTCCAAGAAGCGATTCGTAAAGTGAAAGAGTGGGCGCCACAGCTCACGGTCATCGCCGATACGTGCCTTTGTGAGTACACGTCGACAGGTCATTGTGGTCTCGTGAAAGATGGGGACGTCGATAACGACGCATCACTTCCACTTCACGTCCAGACAGCCATTACGCAAGCACAAGCGGGTGCCGATATCATCGCACCGAGTTCGATGATGGACGGATTCGTCACAGCTATCCGCGAAGGTCTCGACCAGAACGGATTTAGCCACATTCCAATCATGAGCTACGGTGTCAAATATGCATCAGCCTATTACGGACCGTTCCGTGACGCAGCCCAATCGGCTCCTGGAGAAGGCGACCGTAAAGGGTATCAGATGGACCCGGCGAACCGTCGTGAGGCGTTCCGTGAGTCACAATCGGACGTGGAACAAGGTGCCGACTTCATGATCATCAAACCGGCTCTCGCGTTCATGGACATCATCCGTGACATGCGCGACTCACTCGATATGCCGATTGTGGCATATAACGTGAGCGGAGAGTATGCGATGATCAAAGCCGCGTCACTCAACGACTGGGTCGACGAAGAACGCATCGTCATGGAGACAATGGTCGGATTCAAACGTGCCGGTGCCGATCTCATCGTCACGTATTTCGCAAAAGACGTCTGTCGCTATTTGGAAGGAGACTACGCATGACATACAATCAAACGCGCTCACAAGAAGCGTTCGAACAAGCCCGTCCTCTCATGCCAGGCGGTGTCAACAGCCCGGTCCGTGCCTACAAATCGGTCGGGATGACGCCAATCTTCGCCGAACGCGGTGAAGGCTCACGCGTCTATGACATCGACGGCAACGAATATATCGATTACGTCCTCTCATGGGGACCACTCATCCTCGGTCACCGCGACCCGGTCGTCACGAAAGCGATCCAAGAACAAGCTGAAAAAGGCTGGACGTTCGGGACACCGACCGAGCTTGAGACGAAGATGGCAGAACTCGTCATCGATCGTGTCCCATCGATCGAGATGGTCCGTATGGTCAACTCAGGAACGGAAGCGACGATGGCGGCACTTCGCCTCGCACGCGGCTACACAGGGAAGACGAAGATTTTGAAGTTCGAAGGATGCTATCACGGACACGGGGACTCGCTTCTCATCAAAGCCGGGTCTGGTGTCGCGACGCTCGGTCTCCCGGACTCTCCAGGCGTACCGAAAGAACTCGCAAGCCATACGCTCACGGTTCCGTACAATGACTTGGACGCAGTCCGCGTCGCCTTTGAGAAATACGGAGACGACCTCGCTGGTGTCATCGTCGAACCGGCCGCAGGAAACATGGGCTTCGTGCCACCACAACCAGGATTCCTCGAAGGACTCCGCGAGATCACGGAACAAAACGGCGCGCTTCTCATCTTTGATGAGGTCATGACGGGCTTCCGTGTCGGGTACAACTGTGCACAAGGGTACTTCGGTGTCACACCGGACCTCACATGTCTCGGGAAAGTCATCGGCGGCGGACTTCCGGTCGGCGCTTACGGTGGGAAACGTGAAATCATGGAACAGATTGCACCACAAGGTCCAATCTATCAAGCTGGGACGCTCTCGGGTAACCCACTTGCGATGATTGCCGGTTACACGACACTCTCGCAACTCAAACCGGAGCACTACGCCGAGTTCGAGCGTAAAGCAGACCGTCTCGCGGAAGGCTTCACGCAAGCAGGCGAGAAATACAACATCCCACACGACACGAACCGCGCTGGCTCGATGTTCGGTTTCTTCTTCACGAACGAGAAAGTGACGAACTTCGAGAAAGCGAAGTCGGCAAACCTCGAGATGTTCCGCTCGTACTATCAGAAGATGGCGGCGCGCGGCGTCTTCTTGCCACCGTCACAGTTCGAAGGATTGTTCCTCTCGACGGCTCATACGGACGAGGATATCGAGAAGACGATCGCAGCGGTCGAGGCGACGTTCAAGGAGCTTCAAGAAGAGTTTTCACTCTAATCTTGACTGCTGACGTTTCTGTCGCTACAATTATTTAACAGATATGATGAATTGCATTGATGAGGAGTAGTACGCATCCTCCATTCCTTTTAGAGACGCGACCGCTTGGTGAAAGGTTGCGAGGGATGGACGCGGAAGTCGCCTCGGAGCTGACTTTCTGAATGGAGTAGGAAAGTTCGGTCCATCGACCGTTATTCGATTTTGAGGGCGCCATTTTTTGGCGAACTAAGGTGGTACCGCGGAAGATCACGGCTTCTTTCGTCCTTAGCGTATAGGACGAGAGAAGCCGTTTTTGTGTTCACCAATAAGATAGAGGAGGCGCTACACATGGCCCATGAGACAAATGAAATCACCATGCCGACGAAGTACGACCCAAGTGCGACGGAGTCAAAATGGTACGACTACTGGTTAGAGAACGATGTATTTAAAGCAGACGAGGACGATTCGAAACAACCGTACACGATTGTCATCCCACCACCGAACGTTACCGGGAAACTTCACCTCGGTCACGCCTGGGATACGACGCTCCAAGATTTATTGACACGCCTCAAGCGTATGCAAGGCTATGACGTGCTCTGGCTCCCAGGGATGGACCACGCCGGGATTGCGACACAAGCGAAAGTCGAGCAAAAGCTCCGTGAAGAAGGCGTCATGCGTTACGACCTCGGACGTGAGAAGTTCCTCGAAAAGACGTGGGAATGGAAAGACGAGTATGCGAAGACGATTCGCGACCAATGGTCAAAACTTGGTCTCGGTCTCGACTACTCGCGTGAACGCTTCACACTCGACGAAGGGCTCTCAAAAGCCGTTCAAGAAGTATTCGTCCGTCTTTACGAAAATGGCTTGATTTACCGTGGCGAATACATCGTCAACTGGGACCCGGCTCAAAAGACGGCCGTTTCAGATATCGAGGTCATCTATCAAGAAGTCGAGGGTGCGTTCTATCACATGAAGTATCCCCTCGCTGACGGTTCAGGTCATATCGAAATCGCGACGACACGTCCCGAAACGATGCTTGGTGATACGGCGGTTGCCGTGAACCCGAAAGATGAGCGTTACACACACCTCATCGGCAAGACGATCATGCTTCCAATCATGAACCGTGAAATCCCGATCGTTGCCGACAACTATGTCGACATGGAGTTCGGTACAGGTTGCGTGAAGATCACGCCAGCACACGACCCGAACGACTTTGAAATCGGAAACCGCCACGAGCTTCCACGCATCCTCGTCATGGATGAAGGCGGGAAGATGAACGAGAACGCAGGCAAGTACGAAGGGCTCGACCGCTTCGAATGCCGCAAGCAACTCGTGAAAGACCTTGAGGCGGACGGCACACTCGTGAAGATTGAGCCGCACACGCACTCGGTTGGTCACTCAGAGCGTTCAGGCGCAGTCATCGAGCCATACCTTTCGAAACAATGGTTTGTTGACATGGAGCCACTCGCGAAAGCGGCACTCGAGGCACAAGGAAACGACGACACGAAAGTCAACTTCGTCCCAGAACGCTTCGAAGGCACGTACCTCCGTTGGATGGAGAACATCCGCGACTGGTGTATCAGTCGTCAACTTTGGTGGGGCCACCGCATCCCGGCTTGGTACCATAACGAGACAGGAGAAGTGTATGTAGGGAAAGAAGCGCCAGCGGACAGTGAGAACTGGACACAAGACGAAGACGTCCTCGACACATGGTTCTCGTCAGCACTTTGGCCGTTCTCAACAATGGGCTGGCCGGATGCGGACGCACCGGACTTCAACCGTTACTTCCCGACGAGCGCGCTCGTTACAGGATACGACATCATCTTCTTCTGGGTATCACGGATGATCTTCCAATCACTCGAGTTCACAGGGAAGCAACCGTTTAATGATGTCCTCATCCACGGTCTCATCCGTGACTCGGAAGGACGCAAGATGTCGAAATCTCTCGGTAATGGTGTTGACCCGATGGAAGTCATCGACCAATACGGAGCGGATTCACTCCGTTGGTTCCTCCTCACAGGTTCGACACCAGGGAACGACCTTCGTTTCTATTGGGAGAAGATCGAGTCGACATGGAACTTCGCGAACAAGATTTGGAACGCAAGCCGTTTCGCACTCATGAACATGGATGGTCTTAAAGTCGAAGACATCGACCTCACAGGTGAGAAGACGCTTGCTGACAAGTGGATCTTGACGCGCTTGAACGACACAATCGACCAAGTGACACGCCTCGTCGACAAGTACGAGTTCGGTGAAGCCGGTCGTTACTTGTACAACTTCATTTGGGAAGAGTTCTGTAACTGGTACATCGAGATGGCGAAACTCACGTTGTACGGTGAGGACGAAGCAGCGAAGCACACGACCCGTTCGGTCCTCGCACATACGCTCGATTCGATCATGCGTCTCATGCATCCGTTCATGCCGTTCCTTACAGAAGAAATTTGGCAACACTTGCCGCACGAAGGCGATTCAATCGTTCGTGCAAGCTACCCGACGCGTCGTGACGACCTTCACTTCGCCGATTCGGTTCCAGCGTTTGAAGCTGTGATGAACGTCATCCGCTCGGTTCGTAACATCCGTGCCGAAGTGAACGCACCGATGTCTAAACCGATTCAGCTCTTCATCTCGACGAGCGACGATGCGACACAAGGTTACTTGAGCGCGAATGAAATGACGATCGGCAAGTTCACGAATGCGACAGAGCTTGAAATCGGACGTGGCCTCACGGCTCCGGACAAGTCGATGTCCGCGATCATGACGGGAGCGGAGCTCTTCATCCCGCTCGCAGACCTCATCAACTTCGAAGAAGAAATCGCCCGTCTTGAAAAAGAAGTGGCGAAGTATGAAAAAGAAGTCGAGCGCGTGCAGAAGAAACTCGGAAACCAAGGTTTCATCGCCAAGGCACCGGCTCACGTCATCGACGAAGAGAAAGCAAAAGAAAAAGACTACCTCGACAAGCGTGACGCGGTCCGCGCCCGTTTGGAAGAGTTGCGTAAGTAAGACACACCTTCTTTGGAGATTGATTCTCTGAAGAAGGTTTTTTTGTGTTTTGGTAGAATTTGAAGAGATAGACGTAGAAAAGGGGATATGAGATGAGACGAATCGGAATAGTATGTGTTCTTATGTTGGGACTGGCTGGATGTACACCGTCAGAAGAGACGAAGGCTGTGGAGAAGGCGGGTGTGGAAGAGGTAGAACAGGAGGGAGTGATCGATGAATCGCAATTCCCCGACGTAGACGTGACGGGGACGACGATTGCCGAAGTACAACCAGGCACGGAACGGGTCTCAGACGCGGTCGTGGAACAAATCACCCTTCAATATGAAGATGGCTCGACAAGACACTTGTCGAAGGATCACATTATAACGGAGACGATGGTCGGGGGGATCGGTTTAGTTGCGATGACCGTCCCTGACCGTGAGAACCCGTTTGGCGTATTCATTCATGATGAAAGAAATGGATGGGCGCAGCGTGGCATGCAACGTTTTGGGATTCCGGAGACATCATCAGCGTTCGCTCACGGATTAGATCTTCCTAATAAAGAGATGGAGGCCATCAGCGCTGATTATTCAGGTAGCGATTGGCCGGTGAAGCTTTGGACGTTATATGATGAGACACGCCTCATCAGTATCATTGCGACGGATTCTTTCACTGAAGTAGAAGGGGAGATGTCGGAACAGCCAGAACCGTATGTATTGGAGCAATCATACGGGAACGGTTTATACTATTTAACCCAAGGCAAACTGATTATCGTGACAGGAAATATCTCGGAAGAAGAGTTGTTGGCACTCGCTGATTCGTTACCGGAGCCTTCGTCTGTATCGTTTCCTTTTCGGGATTCAGAATAATATTAAGACCCGAGCGTCAAGAGCGACGTTCGGGTCGTTTGTTGAAAAGCCACAAGGCGATGACTCCAATCGTCAATAGCATTGAAATCTAAGTGTAGAGCGGGGTCGTAAAACCGATTCGAAACAGGTGGACGATATATGTAAAATATAGAACTCCAACCACTGACGAAAGTATGTTATAGAAGAATTTCATACCTCGTCTTCCTCACTCCAAAACGGCAATCGACCTGTTGACATATAGTGAGAAGACGTGAAGAGCGTACTGATTGCCACACCGGTCAAATGTGGCTAAATTGGTTGACCGACTAAAGTTAGATAAAGATACCCTAAAGGTGAAGCGCCTCAATAAAAATATAAGGCTGAGGTATCGGAATATCAAACAGTGGGATCGAAAACCACGTCTCAGAAAGTAAACCTCAAATAAACGGGTAGCTAAGAACTCGGTCAATATAGGATCAAGCACTGTTCGTGTTTCAAACCTTACAAAAAATAAATTATCAGCGTTAGTGACGATGGGCAAAGCAGATTCAGCAGATGCGATCATTTCAACGATGATTGACGAGTATCTTGAATTACTCTCTTCAAATGAAAGGAAAGAATACGAGATGATTCGAGATGTTTTGATGATGAAGCAAAAGAAATAGAAAGAGTGAGCAATGTGTATTTTGACATTGCTCACTCTTTCTATTATTTTTAAAAAAAAGTAAATTTACGTTGAAATAATATTGGCTCATCACCATAACTCGTGGTTGCTATTTTAACGACCGATTTCTAGATACAACCTTAAAAAGAACCGTTCAAGGTTTCGATAGCCATAACCACGGCGTTTGATGAGCTTGATCTTGTTGTTCGTTCCTTCCATCTTTCCGTTCGATAGACTGGACACGATCGTTCGACGCATCGCTTCCTCTCGGTTCTGGATCGATTTCGCGATCTTCGCCAGAGGCCCGCAAGGATGGGACTGATAACGATCCAACCAATCGGTCAGTCGACGTTTCGCTTGTCCATGGCACGTGGCCTTCAGCACATATCGGATATGTTGAAGTCCTTGATAGAGGTCCCGGGTGAACGGATCTTCCCGAAGGCAAGAATCGGCGACCTCCCGGTCTTCGGGGGACAGCGTCTCCGGACGACAGGCGAGAGCACGGTCAATCACACGGACATGATGGTGACGTCTCGCCTCGTTCAAAAAACGACGCCGGCGGCGAAGGGCGTCCGTGAAGAACTGGATGAGATGGAAACGATCCAGCACATGTTTCGCATCCGGGAAGACATGTGCGACGGCCTTCGCCATCGCCGGTGCAAAGTCACTGACGACAGAACGGATGTCTCCGGCTATGCCTTGGAGTGCAGCCGTGATGGCCGTGACGTCCCTTCCCGGGACAATGGACAGGAGCCGACCACTCTCGGCATCGAGGGCGATTGTCGCATAGTGATGTCCTTTTCGTGTGGCGAACTCGTCGATGAGGACGTCTGTCGTATGCTTCTCTGTCTCTACTGAGGCGTACCGATAAAACCATCGTTCCACCGTCGTGTAAGGTAATCCGTATTCACGCGCTACATCTGAGATCGTCCTACCATGGCAACGTTCTGCGATGCCTTTCCGGAACACCTCGGTGGAGGTGCGGACGAGCCCGAGACCGTAGTCATACACGAACGTCAAATCACAAGAGAGGCATCTTTGACGTGGGACATCCAGCTCGATCCAGAGTATACCGACGTTCCATGCGTGACCGTGTCGGAAGCGACGTCGCCTTTTCGAATGCAGGACTGTCTTTCTCTGGCAAAGCGGGCAAGGGATGTCGTGTCGATCCGAGATGACCGGGAAAACGTTCGGTTCTTCGTCTGAAGACATCTGAATCTGAAAAAGGTCTGGAAGTGGAAGAAGTAATTTGATAAACTGTTGGGACAAAGCGAAAACTCCAATCGTGGTTTGTCTAAGCAACAATTACGATACCGGGGTTTTCGCTTTTTTTCTATGTTCAATTCAAAATCTGATGGATTTTATGCGTCAACCACACCTTATGGTGATGAGCCATAATATTGTCTATTAATCCTTTTTTTGGTACATTGTCCTTTGTTGGATAATATTAAATATCTTTAGGGAGAACGTTTTGAAAAAATCATTTCTAGGCAAAGTATCATTGGTTACAGCTGTAGTATTCGTTTTAAGCTCAATCCCAACACAGGATAGCAAAGCACAAGAGCAAGAAAATCAATTTACATTAGATAATGTCTTGGTTTCTACTTCTGCACTCCATTCATTCGAAGAAGTAGAGCTGAGTGAAGAAGTTTTATCAGATGATTTTGATTTAGAAGAGGCTGTAGAAAATATTCCATCTGTTGATGAAATGAGTCCAGAGCAAAGACAGTTGTTTGATGCTTTAATAGAAGAACAAATTACTATATATGGATTTGATAACATGGAGGAAGATAAGGCCTTTGCTGAAGTATTAACTGACTTCTTTGATAAGAGTTCTGGCATTTACAATGACTTACCTGTAGCCCAAGAACAATTAGAAGAAAATATTGAGGAAATTCAGAATGAAGAGGAAAAAGAGTTTGTAATAAAAGATACAATTATTGATGCATTTAGCACTCAAGAAGCAAACGCATTTCAAGCAAGAGTTAGTGTTAAATTTGCAGCAGCTACTTTTAATACGCTCTTTGGTATAGCTGTGGGAGGGGTAGCTGGAGGCGTATCCCAATTTATTATCAAGAAGGGAAAAAAAGAAGCACAACGAATATTTACTAAAACAGTGGTAAGTAGGTTGAAAGCTTGGGGAGCACCGAAATTAGCAGTCGCGGTAGGAGCAGGGTCAGCATGGGCGATGAACTATATGGATTTAGGTACTGGATTAGCTAAGTGGATTGATGCTAGAGATAGTAAGCCTAAAAATGACTATATTGAATTGAAATAATATTAAAGGAATGGTAGTTAGTGAAAACGTTTGTTAAATATTTAGTTATTATCGTCTTATCAATAGTGTTGTTATATATATATAATGAAATCGTGCCGAAAAACTTACTTACTTTTATTTTAGGTCTCCCAATCTTTATAGGAATTATCGTTTGGATTGGGAGTCTTTTTGACAAAAATAAAAAAGAGGAATAATTAGAATCAAGTGCACCAAAAACTATTTATCAACTTTTAAAAAATTCTGACACATCATGAATTTCTCCTCATTAAGTAGATAGAGCAATAAATAAAAATTAGACTAAACGGCTTGAGTCCTGTATTTAACAGAACTTAAGTCGTTTAGTTGTTTCTAGAGACGATCTGTTTGTATATGTAAGTCGTGATGGCTGGTGTGGGTTCGTTACAAACCTGGAACTAAAGCACATAGTATATTGCGAATTTCAGGGTACCTCAAAACCGACGATCTTTATAGGTCCTCGAACCAGCTCCTGTACATAGCCCAGCAATTGCTGGGGTCATCGTCCGGAAGACGAACCCAGTGTGTTGGATTCTCAGAAGCCGTAGGCGACAATCGAATCGTCATACTCTCACCAAGATACCAGGTCCATATTAGAACTCCATGACGTAAATACACCATTTCTCATTCAGTCGTGAGAGGCTAAATTCTCGGTTTATCAGGTTCTTGGTCAGTGCTACGGGAACGACTTTTTGTAACACTTTCGCTTCTGATGGATGACTGAAGAAATCTCAAGGAACCATATGAAACGATAGATACGCTTCTTATTGAATGCGTTAGTCCATATTGGTATCGTCCTATGGTTGACTGTCATGATAATTCGTCGATAGTCGTAGGTTCTGTTCACCTGTGCAATCTCACAAAGGATCGCGATCAAGATTGTGTTGCTTGTCGACAACCTCTCGTTGATCAGTTCCTATTCTTGCTTCGTCCTTGCTGAATGTTCAGAGCCACATTGATCTAACTAAGTAATTTTTTGAAAACGGTACATAAGTATACAAATCTACATGTATACATTGCTCCTTATGAGCTTAAACCCGAAAAAAGCTGTTGTTAAAGCGGTTTCTTTTATGAAAAACATAGGATTATGAAGATCTTTACAGTAAGAAAAACGGCATGAAAAATCTGGTAACCTGGCCGTTATCAGATTCCAATCATCTAACTTAGTAGTCAGACTATGTATTTAACAACTCTTCATCTTAAACCAGCTATTATGAATCGATTTGCAGAAACAGAGAAACCCGAACGTCGAGAGTGACGCTCGGGTCTTTATCAAAAATTTATTCTTCACTCGATGTCATCTTCCCGTTCAATCACTCTTTCGCATTGAATCGATCCACTACTGTAAATCGTTCACAGACAATGTTCATATTTGGTGCAAACGACAATTGATACGAATAAAGTAACTCACTAAAGAATCGCTCATGGATGTCCCACCATTCTCTGTAAGTTCCTTCACCTTCAGCTAATGCAAACGCTTCGGATACCTCATTCATCGCCTGAATCGTGACTTCGGTCGTTTGAATGATGGCCATGGGTTGATCTGCTGCATCGAGAACGATCGCGTACTGTCCGATGTAAGGGAGTGGTTCATTCTCAATCTCATAAAGCATATATGCAGAACATGTTGCGGTTTTTTTTCCAGAGACGACTAGTTCTGCTAACGCATTTGCGTCATCACCAAATTGAAACGCTTCGACTTCGGTCAGCGGATGAACTTTACTTTTTTCCAAATATTGATTCCAATAAGCAAGTGTCATTTCATTCATCATCATCATTTCCTTTCAAAACAGAACACTCCTTATTACGTATAAATGAGAAAGAAGTTTCAAAAAAACCACCTCGCAAAAGCGAGATGGTTCATGTACCACAAAACGTTTGATACGGATACGTTCGTGGTGGACCTGCCGATACATATTCAGACGACTCATCGTAGTTATAGGGGTCACGCAAAATGGTGAGGAGCGCCTCGGTCGGTCCGAAGTCACCGCGTTCTGCTGCTTGAATCGCTTTTTCGACATGATGATTTCGAGGAATAACGGCCGGATTATATTGGCGCATGATTCGACTGACGTCCTCGTCCGGGAGACCTTGCTCACTCAGGCGTTTACGCCAAGCACCAAGCCAGGCCTTACCGTCTTCCCGAGTTGCGAATGGGAGAGATTCAATCTCACCGAGCGTCAGCGAGCGGAACGTATTCGTATAATCTGCCTCCGTCTCCATCATCAAGCGGAGCAGTTCATCCGCTAGCTCATCGTCACCATCTTTTCGAACGAATAGGCCAATCTTATGTGCGAGTCCGGTAAAGTACGCTTCTTTATACAGCTCGGTATAACGGGTGAGTTGCTTGTTCGCGACATCAACCGCTTCTTCTTTCGTTTCGCCAAGGAGCGGCAGCAACGTCTCCGCCAGTCGGGCGAGGTTCCAAGACCCGATATATGGTTGATTCGCATAGGCGTAACGTCCGTCTCGGTCGATCGAGCTGAAGACCGTCTCCGGATGATACGTGTCCATGAACGCGCATGGTCCGTAATCGAGACCTTCACCGCTGATGAACATATTGTCCGTATTCATCACCCCATGAATGAACCCGACGAGTTGCCAGTTGGCAATCAGTCTCGCCTGTCTTTCGACGACGCGTCCGAGGAACTGTTCATAGCGATTCGGTGCATCGATCAAGTCTGGGTCGTGTCGTTTGATTGCTACTTCAGTAAGAGCGATGACGTCATCGATGGAGCCGGCGCCTGCCGCGAATTGGAATGTTCCGACACGAAGATGACTCGAGGCGACCCGAGTCAGGATGGCTCCATGCTTTGGACCTTGACGCATGATGGCTTCCCCTGTCTGAACGACGGCGAGCGCCCGGTTCGTCGGGATGCCGAGAGCATGCATCGCCTCGCTAATAATGAACTCGCGTACCATCGGCCCGAGTGCGGCCCGTCCGTCTCCCCCTCTAGAATACTCTGTCGGTCCAGAACCCTTCAGTTGCACATCGACACGTTTCCCGTTCGGAGTCACATGTTCCCCGAGCATGAGGGCGCGTCCGTCCCCGAGCATCGTCAAGTTGCCGAATTGGTGTCCAGCGTATGCTTGAGAGAAAGATGTCTCGGTTTGACGATTGCCGGCAAGCAAAGCGATGTCTTGTTTGAGTGTTTGCGCATCCAGGCCGAGCGAAGCGGCTAATGGATCGTTGAACAAGACGAGTGTCGGATTGTCGACCGGATGGATCGGTCCACGGTCGTAAAAAATGTCACGTAGTTCGAGGTACGTCGCCTCGAAGTTCCAGTCAGTTGTCATGGCGCATGCCTCCTTCTTCGCTTCGAGTATAGCACAGACTGTTTTCCATAACGGCTGTCGTGAATTTTGATAAGATGAAACAGAAGTGTAAACAGTAGGAGTGTGGAAGATGAAGACGAGACAAGATGTATTCGATTGGTTGAGTGGACAGCTTCGCTTCGGGATCAAACCGGGTCTTGAGCGGATGAACTGGATGATTGAGCGGTTAGGGTTAGAAGAACGCCCATCCATCCATGTGGCCGGGACGAACGGAAAAGGGTCGACCGTCGCGTTTTTACGGGCGATGGCGATGGAAAACGGCTTATCCGTCGGCACATTTACCTCCCCTTATATCATTCAGTTCGAGGAGCGAATCATGTTGAACGAGGAACCGATTCCGGAAGACGCGCTCGTCGACGTGGCGAACCGTGTCAAATCCTGTGCGGACGAGACGCCAGAGACGCTGACGGAGTTTGAGCTCTTGACGATGATGGCATGGTGCTATTTTGATGACACACGTCCTGACTTGATCATTTGGGAAGTCGGTCTCGGGGGACGACTTGATTCGACCAATGTGTTGACGCATCCACTTGCGACCATTGTCACGTCAATCGGACATGACCACCAAGGCATTCTCGGCGATACGCTTGAAGAGATTGCACAAGAGAAATACGGCATCATGAAACGCAGCGTGCCGATGTTCCATAGTATCGAGAAGAAATCGTTGATTGAGTTGTTGCATCAAAAAGGGGACGATGTAGGTTCTTCCATTCATGATGTTCGTCCACTCGTGAAGAAAATTGTGGACGGGGCAGACACAGTTGTGACGTATGAGAATATGCCATCTGTCGTGCTCGGATTGACAGGACATCATCAAGCGTATAACGGGGCGTGTGCCGTGGCGGTGGCGCGTCACCTCGGTTGGCGCGATGACGCCATCCAAAAAGGGCTCGAGCGAGCACAACATCCGGGGCGGTATGAGCTCGTCTCCAAACGACCGCGTATCATTTTAGACGGGGCACATAATCCGGAAGGCATCGAGGCCTTGGTTTTACAAGCCAAATATGAAACAGACGTGATAGTGTTGACGGCGATTTTAGAAGATAAAGACCGCGATACGATGGTTCGTTCACTTCAACAAGTCGGAGATGTATATGAGACGACATTTGACTTTCCGCGTGCGAGAACGAAAGCCCAACTAGAAAAAGATGGGGCGCGCTTTGTCGAATGGAAAACGTGGCTACAGAATTGGATCGAGTCGCCGATAAGCGAGACGTTGATCGTGACCGGGTCTCTTTATTTCATCAGTGAAGTGAGACGTTTCCTAAGCTAAAACATTTACCTGATGTCAAAGAAATAGATGTATATTTTTTCAAGTGGGTGGGATAATTAGTAGTGAAGACTAAAAATAGGGAGGACCATACATTGCGTAAACTCATGCATGTGGCCATAATCTTCATTTTACTATTTTCGTTCGTCCCTCAAAGCAAGTTTGTAGAGGCACAAGAATTACCGAAATATAAAGTTTTGTATTTAAGAGATGCGTATACAGCAAGCAATGTATTGACTCAAAAGGCTTTAGATAAAGCGATTGAATCATATAAAAAGACACTCGTAAGTGATTTAAACAGCTTGAACAAGCTTGAGATTGACTTTATGACGGTCAAAGAATTCAACGCGTCTCGTTTCCCAATGGATGGAGCTTACGATGCGATTGTATTCGGAAGTAGCCCGCTTGAAAAGAAGTATCAAGAAGCACTTGATTACGTGAATACAATTAAATCGACATCAAATCGAAGTGCAGAGCATGATACCACAAAAATTTTAAATGATTTAACGGATTTAAAGTTAGGTGAAATTACTGATTTTTATGTGAAAACAGGATTACCGGTATATCTTCATAAAGATGTGACACTTGGTAGTAAAAACGTGAAACAATTATCTACACTGAAAGAGTTCACGAACGTGAAGCAATTTGCTACTGATCAGGCGCTCATTTCTGAATTGGTAAAACAACAGAGTATTCGCCCATTGTTGGCAAATGTCAATGTCACGTATAATCAAAAACCAATTGAGAACGGAACGGTAGAAGTCAAAAACAATGACCGTAAACCGTTCCAGTTTACCTATCAGTTCGTAGGCACACCGACAGCGAGTACAATCGTCGAATTGTATATCGATTTCGACCATAACGACCGTTTTGATCCGGAAGATAAGGTGACGGAGGTCATCGGTTCATCTGCGACACAATTAGAATTCTTATTGTCACAGCCTACGTATACAGGACCGAAGAACTGGATGATTGTCGCCAAGGATACCGTCACAGGTCGTGCTGACTATAAAAAGGGAACTTTCCTTTATATCGATCGAAAAGTAGAGGCGAATATTCTACAGTTGACCGCCGGGACAGGTACAAAAGGACAAATCATCAAAGACTTACCACACATGTTGCAAGACGATAAAGGACAGTACAAATTCACTTTGAACAACGGAACGACGAGTGAATTTCAACAAGGGAAATTTGATTCGAAATTGAATGCGAACGAATACGATATGTTGATTTTTGGCTTCCAGGATTCGTATAACGGGCAAGGCAGTATGAATGTCGCCGCGACGTCAAAAGTCAAGGAGTTTGCAGAAACGGGTCAGGGTGTCATGCTGACGCATGACACGATTTTTAGATCTGGTGGAGGCAACTCGGCCACTTCTGAATGGGAACGTCAATTTGTCAATGCGAATTATTTAAAAAACATTTCAGGGCAACGAATTTTCACGAACATAGGTTATGCCGCACCGCAACCGACGAGCGTGATTGAAAAGGTACAGGACGGAATTTTTACTTCTTATCCATATGTGTTGGATGGTGCGCCAAAAACTATTGCCACAACGCACAACCAATACTTCACGCTTGATTTGAATGACCCTGATGTAACACCTTGGTATAACTTATCTTCTGATAAAAATAGTCCAAACCGTTCTTACGGGGATGCGAATAATCATTATTACACGTATACAAAAAATAACTTCACCTATTCTGGTGCAGGGCACACAAATAAGTTTGACAAACCAGACGAGCAAAAAATCTTTGTCAATACGATGTATCGTGCATTCATCGGCTCAAACCATAAGCCGTACAACATTCTAGAGTCTGTTGCGGATGAGACGGAATCGTTTAACAAAGACGACATCACAGCCGGGAAAGTAAAAGTGTCATCGGGACAAGACGTGAAAGTGTTATGGCGACCTGGCGACTATGACTTCCGTGATAAGGAATTGACATCTGTCGTGACGTATAACGGTGTGTCAAAAACGTATAAAGGTGTACGAAACTATAATGTGCAGGAACTTGTGATTCCGAAAGACCAAGTCGTTGCCAATCGACCAATCGACGTCACAATCACGACGACGGATTCTCGAGGGGCGAGCGTCACAGACCGATTCGTCATTAATGTAAAAAAAGCAGCGGATACGAGTAAGTTGGTCAACGTAACTCGATCGATTGACTCCTCTACGATTGCCTTGTACGAGACAGGGACGATTAAATATAACGTCCAATATCCTCAGTCGTTTGATTCGTTAAGTAATCAAAAAGACGGAGAGAATATCCGAATCAACGAAACGTTGTTCAAAGAAACACTGCCTGACCAGTTTGAAGTGGTATCGATCACATTGCCGAACGGTGACGTGGTGCGTCCGAGTGATTCGAAGAAGATTGATTTGGTCTTAAATCCAAATCTGTTCTACGAGTACAAAGATGAACAAAACAAACTTATACGTGGAAATACCAGTCTTCAATTTGATGTGACGGTTCGAGCGACCACCCCATCGGCTTCATTGGTCAAATGGGCGAAAGAACAAAATGAACTTGTATCAAAAATTGAGAAGTCTTCGAATCAAGAATGGGAAAGGCACAGCGACTTATCCAACCGTTTTTCGGACTTGTTGATTGGAATTGGCGCGCCATTTGCAAAGAGCGCATCGATTCCAAATGTCACGTTGCAGGTCGGCGCGCAACAAACGATTGTTCCGACTATCAAAGATCAATCAGGCGAAACCTTTACGAATCCGAAATGGAGCACGTTGCAATGGGAAATACTTGAACCAAGAGGTGTTGCCTCGATTACAACAAGCGGGACAAACGCCACAATCCGTGCCTTAAGTCCTGGTGAGAAAAAGATTCGCTTAACGATCGACCCAGGGAACAACCGACCGTTGATCATTGCCGAATCAACACTACGGGTCGTCAGCCCGGCCGAGTCAATCGAGATCGGAGATCAATCTCTATATGTCGGACAAAAAACAGTTGTCTCCCCGAAAATATTACCGACCACAGCTCAGTTTGAATCGATTAAAATTGAAAAGTTGAATGGGAGTAGTGTGCGGTATCACTTGACAGATCGAGGGCTTGAACTTGAAGGGCTGCAACCTGGGGAGACGACACTAAAAGCAACAGTCGTACCCGGTTCGATTTTCAGTGGACTCCAAGTTCAGTCACCGTCGACTACTTTCAAAGTCAGCGTGTTGTCACCGAAACTCGTCCAATCTCCGACCCAGCTGGACTTATGGGTATGGAATACAGACGAAGTTGATGAAGATGGGGTAGCGAAACGAGTCAACGAGACCGCATTCATCCAAGTCGACATCGAACCGCGTGTTACTGAACCGTTCCGATTGATTGGAGATGTGCCTTCCGCATTGACCGTCACTGAACAGGACGGAGGGTTCTCCCTCCGAGCGAATGAAGGTTACGGAAAAGATGGTGTCGCAACACCAATCACTCTTCAATCTGAATTTGTGAATACACTATTGAATGGCGTTCGTTCAAATGCGAGTGTCATCCGTGTCAATGAGTATCCAACGCAAATCATGGCAAAAGATATGACGATTCAAGTTGATGACTCCAGCGCCCTAATCCCAGACCTCGGCTTTTGGCCGACGACAGCGACGTGGAGAGACTATCGAATGGAAGTCGTGTCGGGTAGAGAATTTGTCCGAATCGACGCCGGCGGGCAGCAAATCGTCGCAATTAAGCCGGGTGTCGCAAAAATTGAAGTATATACGACATTGCCTCAAGGTAAAACGTTTGATGCGGTAAAAGATACTTTCTATGTTCGAGTGATTCAAACAAATTCAACAGGGCAAGACAATGATCGTTACTGAGTGATGAGAGTGTGGTTTTGATATGAAACGAAAACAAATCATTCTCCTACTGATTGTAGGATTGATTGTGACAAGTATGGGTTGGCTCTTCCTTCAACTTCGAGCCGACCAAGACTTGTCGACGTTGTCTGGTGCATCATTGGTGGATGAGTTGACAAGCCGTACGGAAGTGACATCGGAAGAATTGAACGATTTTCAACAACGTGGTGAATGGGAAGCCGTCATCTATTCATTGACGCATGATTTAGTCGAACCAACGATTGAACAATTGGACTTTGCTCTTTCAGAAGGGACGCCAGATGTGCTAGAAGCATATCTGCAATCAGATATAGATCCATTCCAGTCGATTGACAATGTACCGGTCCTCGCCTCTTTATTTAATGGAAATGAGGATCCCGCGTATTGGAAAGTCGTCGTAGCGCAATTAAAGGACGAGCGACTGTTGACGTATGCGGTGGAAGGGTTGAACTACGAAGCAACCGAACTGTTGCTCAATGAAGGCTATACGATTCAAGATGCCGAATCGGTGTTATTGCAGCCGGTCCGTCACAATCAGGTCGAGTTGACGCAACTGCTTCTTGATAACGGCGCGCAATGGACGAAAGCAATGGAACAGACGGCCAAAGACTACAACTCGGACCTCATTCTAAAGATGGGGAACTAAAAAAATCGGCTTCTTCTCAATCAGAGAGGAAGCCGATTTTTTTAGTTCATTTCAATTGAACGGGGTGACTGACGAAGAATTGAAGTTGATTCGTGACAGGGAGTGTTTCCAATTGATTGAACACGGAATCGTTATACGTCAGTTTCAATCGAGACTTTTCGGCCTCGTGAGCTGGAACTTGACGGTCGAAGTTCTCAGCTGGACTTAAGCCGTTGCCCCCGGTAAATTCCCCTCTAAAGACGTTCACTTCGAGTGGTCCCTTACTATACAGACCTCCGTTGACTTCGAGAATGGATCCGACCGCATACACATAGGTCGGTTCGTTCGAGTCACTATACATGAATGCCTGGAGCGTCGTCGGTGTGTCGTCAAACTCGTTGATTCGGTTTAACAGGATCTTTCCTTTAGATAACAGAATGAGCGAGTTCCCTTTGTCTGCATCAATCGGAAGAATATTGGCTCGGTCGATGAACGTATCGCCGAGCGTGTAGACCGTCGAACTGAAGGAGACGTTCCCTTTAATGGTCAAGTCACCACGTACGATCAGTGGCCGTGCAATCGTCAGCTTCTCAAGGGATTCAATGACGACGTCCCCGTCAAAAAGGAGCGGGGCATTCGACTCGGTGATGGATTCCGTGACATACATGGCACGGTTGGAAATGGCATCCGGTAATGTCACGATGGTCGGGTCGGTGAGTGCGTTATAAGCATCCGCCCGTAAGTACGAAGTCGGGCGTTCGATAATCGAGGTCCCATCTTCCGATAAAACCCTTTCGAGTTCGAATACTTGATCGGTCGAGCGAATCAGACCTTCTCCAAAGATTTTTGAGTCGACATTGTTGGTGTAGGCGAGCGGTGTTGCGAGTCGTCGATTTAAAAATTCGATGATCGAGTAGTCGTATTGGAATGGAGAGAAGCGACTCGGGGACACCCCGGCGTCCGCCTTTTCGCCAGCTTGTTCCGTACCTATCGTGAAGTAGTTCTCTTGCTGGCAACTCAAGCAATCGCTCAATTCGACTAAATCGATTCGGCCATTCAAGTGAAGACGACTGGAATCGACATTTTCAATCTGCTTCGCCACACCATCCAATTGGAAGTTCGCTTGACGCATGAAAGCGAGGGGACCACCTGAATAGATATTTCCTTGAATCGTCGGCATCCCGTTCACATTCAACTGTTGATCGGATCCGAGGACGTAATACAAAAAGGACGGGAGAGCCGTCAAATACAAATCTTGCGTGTATTCAACGGTGAGTTCCGGTTGTTCCGGGTTCACTTGTCGCGATGCCGTAACGTTCACTTGGAGAATCGTCGTGAACGGTGCCGTTTGAATCGTCGTATCCAGCGCATCTTTCTTCAAGTCGATGGAATAGCGGACCTCGCTGTCTGTCGTCAAATCCGTAAACGGCTCGTCACTGACAAGTAGCGATTGTACTGCGGTTTGAAATGCCGCTTCCGACTCCATATGTGTCGGGACTTCCGCTTCTCCATGGAGCGGGAACTGGGTCCGAACCTCATCGGCGATGAGGCGAAGTGCGCTTTTCGCATCTTCATTCAGTTGAGTATCTTCTGTACGGATAACGGTCAATTTATTCGTCGCCAAGTTGACTTGCATGGCCGCAAGTGACAGAACAGCGAGGGCTGCCATCGTCACGAGAACAAGCACGAGAACATATCCGTCTTCACGTTTTCGCATCAGGATGCCTCCTTTCTTAGAATGGGATGGAGCTTTCAAATGTCGTAACAGAATCGGGATCGTTCGACTGAGTCAAATCCATCTCGATTTCGATGAGTCCACCGGTCATGTAAGTCGGGCGTCTCGGATCGAACACGGGATCTTTTAACTGGATGGTCATCCGTTCGACTGTGATTTGTGGATTAGAAGGCGTAAATGAATCCTCTGAGAGAATCAAGTCAGTCGGGACGTATCCCGCCTCCCGGTAAATCATTCCGGCCTCCGAGATGACAGGAGTGGACAAACGATAAAATTGAAACAAGCCGTCCACTTCCGTCACGGCGTCAAATTCGGTCCGGTTCACGTCAGAGAGCACGGAGGCAATCAAATAGTCGGCCTCGCTTCGAAGGTCACTCGTTTCATTCGTCATTTGAAAACCGAGCGATCCAGTGATAAAGGCCGTGATGATGACGCCGCTCAAAATCGAAGCGACAACGACCGTGACGAGCAACTCGACGAGCGTGAAGCCGTCTGCACGTTTCTTCATTTCAGTCAGTTGTCGGAACAGCCGTTTCAGGGAATGGTTCGCGCAATGTCGCATTCGATATGACTCCTTTCAAGGTGACGGGCGTTTGCAAACGGTCGGTCGTCACCGAAATTTCAACTTCAATGGTATGTCCGGGTGCAGTGGACAGCATTTGAATGGTTGCGATATACGTATCCCCATGGATTCGGGTATCTTCGCAGAAGTCGCACGTCGAGCTGATCCCGTCCCGATTCAACAATTGACGCAGTTCGAGCGGTTCATCAACGGACGCGGCCCGTCGATTTAAAGTATGTAACGTGTTTTGCGCGACTTGGTTCGCAATCGTTTGATTGAGGCTGTCGTGTGTCGTCTTCAAACTTTGGCTGAAAATCGAAAGTAAAGAAAATGAGACAATGGAAAGAACAACGATGGAGACGAGCACTTCGACGAGCGTAAAACCTTTTTCGGCATGCGACAAGACATTGACCTCCTATTCAAAAAAAGTAAAACAATCGGAAAATAACGTATGCAATACTGAATTAAATGTTATTTTTTGTACAATACATATTATACTAAAGTTATACGCTGAACGGATATATAGAATAGAAGTCGGATTAGACACGGGGGGATTTTACATGAAGCGGTATGGGATGCATCTTTTCATTTTGATTGGACTCGTCGTACTCGTGACATTACCGACGATCGGACTCGTCAATTATTTAGACGCGTCCGCTGAGTCGAGTGCTACATATAAAAAAGACACGACGGTCGCGGGTGTCGACGTATCAGGGATGACGAAAGAAGAAGCGAACGTTCGTCTCGATAATGCGATTAAAGACTTTAATACGGCACCCTTTTCAATCAATTTGATGGATGGGACGGTCATGGAGGTTGGCAAAGAGGTCGTGACGTTCGATGTATCGAATACGTTAGACTCCATCAAAGATACAGGTGCCTATCCTCTATTGACATCTGTAGATGAAACGAAAGTCGAGCCTTATCTCGAAGGTCAGCCTGTGACGTTGACGATGATTGCCCCGGCGTTGATGGATGCCGCATCAATGTTGGAGTCATCTGTGACATTAGAGCAAGTCGCGGCGGAAAGCGAGGTCGTCGCCTCGTTCACCGTGAGCCCGACACCAGCCATGCAGTCAGCACTTGATCGAATGAACGGATTCGAGATGGCGGCGGGCGACATCTTCAGTCTTAAATCGTTCGGAGAAGATTACGAGGCGCTCACGACACTCGGGTCTTCGTTCTACCGCATGTTTGCGGCGACACCGTTCGCCATTCTTGAACGTGTGCCGCATGAAACACTTCCTTCCGGGGTGGAACTGGGCTATGACACGAAAGTCGATGAGCGTTCAAACTTTGCTGTTCAAAACCGAGAAGACACATCGTACGCCATCCTCGTCTTGAATGAAGGGGGTTCTGTGACGGTCCAATTGCTCGGGCAACCGTTTGACGCCGCTTTCGAGGCGAGAGTGGAAGAAGTGAAGACGGTACCGCATCAAAAAGTCGTCCGTTTCTCATCATCGCTCCCATCTGGCAGTTCATCGGTCACCCAGTCAGGTCAAGATGGACAGTCAGGTAAGCTCTACCGGGTCACAGTGACTGAAGAAGGAGAGACGATGGAATTACTCGGGTTTGATTTTTATGCCCCAACACCGGAAATCGTGACGAAGAGTTCCGTGCCGCTTCCGCCACCAGATCCGGTCGAACCGGTCATTCCGACATTCCCGGATGAGGACGAGGAAGAAGAAGACCCGTTCCCGAATGATTCGAACGACGACCCGTTTGAGGCAGAACCGCCAGTATTAGAAGAAGAACCTGCAGAAGAGGAGGCAGTCGGATGATTGGCTATTTGATTTTACTCGGCTTTTGGGTACTCGCCACATTGACGCTGTTCGCCTTATCCGTTCCGATGATGCGAAAACGTGAAACGAAACTTGTCATCAGTCTATGGACGGCACTCTTATCTAGCGGCGTCTACGTGATGGTAGAGGAATCACTCGTACAAACATGGTGGGCATGGTTGGTTCTCGTTGTATTGTTGATTGGAGGGGTGGCTGCGAGCGTCTTTGTCGAAGAACGGAATGACAAGGCCGAGCAGGAGGAGGCTCCTCAAAGGATGGTGAAGTAACGTGAGACGAACGAAACGAAGATTAGGTGAGATGCTGATCGAGGCTGCGCTTATTACGACGAATCAGCTCGATGAAGCGCTTGAACAGAAGCGTCCCGGAGAAAAACTAGGGGACGCCTTAATTCGACTAAACCATATTACCGAGACACAGTTGATTCAAATGATTCACGAACAGTTGCATGTGCCGATCATTGAGTTGTACTCCTATGACATCAATGTGACGGTCACGAAGCTCGTACCGAAAGCATTGGCACAAAAGCACGATATCATGCCATTTGAATTGAACGGGAATACGCTTCATGTCGCAACAGCCGACCCACTCGATCTCATTGCCATCGATGACGTCCGTCTTCAGACCGGGATGAACATCGAAATCGGCATCGCGACGAGAGAACAGATTCGAAAGACGATCAGTCGATACTATGAGATGGACCATTCGCTCGTCGAAATTTTGAAAGAGGATGCCCCGGAGATCGAGCGACAGGAAACAATCAGTCGAGACGATGCACCGATTATTCGACTCGTGAACCAGTTGTTCTTAAGTGCCATCGACCAACGCGCTTCGGACATCCATTTCGATCCGCATGAGAAACAGCTCCACGTCCGTTTTCGGATTGATGGGGACTTGCGTACCGAGACGGTCTATCCGAAGAAGATTCAAAGCGTCATGCTGACGCGTCTCAAAGTCATGAGTAACCTCGACATCACAGAAAGTCGCCTACCACAAGATGGGCGAATCAAGTACACATTGCGCAATCGCGCCTATGATTTCCGCGTCTCGACGCTCCCGACGATGTATGGAGAGAAAATCGTTATTCGGGTCCTCGACTCATCTCAAGGACTGACCGATTTGACGAAACTCGGATTCGGCGAGCGAAACGAACAGGCGTACCGTGACATGCTGAAACGTCCGAACGGAATTATCTTGATCACCGGTCCGACCGGTTCAGGGAAGTCGTCGACATTGTACGCTTCGTTGAAAGAACTGAATGATGAGACGAAAAACATCATTACGGTAGAAGACCCAGTCGAGTATCAACTTGACGGCATCAACCAGGTTCAGGTCAACTCGAAAGTCGGCTTGACGTTCGCGTCAGGGCTTCGTTCAATTTTACGTCAAGACCCGAACATCGTCATGGTCGGAGAGATTCGGGACACGGAGACGGCTGAGATTGCCATTCGTGCCTCGCTCACGGGTCACCTTGTTTTGTCAACGCTACATACGAATTCAGCGATCAGCTCCATCACCCGTCTCGTCGATATGGGGGTCGAGCCGTTCCTTGTCGCCGCTTCGACGACGGGACTTGTGGCACAACGACTCGTCCGTCGCGTCTGTCGTGACTGTGGTCAAGTCGAACCGGTATCGAAGAGCGAACGTAGCCTGTTCGACGCAGAGGGTGTACACATCGACCACATCGTTCGGGGAAAAGGATGCTCGTCATGCAACTTCACAGGGTATCGTGGGCGCCTCGCCATTCACGAAGTCGTCCCAATCGATGAAGGCTTGCGCCGGATGATCATGAACCAGGCGACCGAGTCTGAGATGGTCGATTATGCGAAGTCGCAAGGAGCGACATTCCTGCTTGCGGACGGGTTAGAAAAAGTCGCCGCCGGTCTGACGACGACAGAAGAAATATTACGAACGGTCATTACGGAGAATGCTTATGATTAATCAATCGATTGAAACCATCTTGACGAATGCGGTCGAGAAACGTGCCTCGGACATTCACCTGACAGCCGGTTCCCCACCGATTATTCGAGTAGATGGGAGTCTCATTACAATGGGCGAGGAGAAGGTATTACCGCACCATCTTGAAGGATATTTAAAAGAAATTATGACCGATGATATGCGCGAACGTCTCGAGCATGATCGGGATCTCGATTTCTCGTTCGGTGTCCCACGTGTTTCCCGTTTTCGGGTCAACGCCTACTATCAACGAGGCACGATTGCCATCGCATTCCGGTCCATTTCCGGGGAAATCCCGACGTTGAATGAACTCAATTTGCCGACTGTGTTGAAGCGTTTGATTGAAAAACCGCATGGTCTCATCTTGGTCACGGGTCCGACAGGGTCAGGGAAATCGACGACGCTTGCCGCGATGATTCATGAGATTAACCGCACGCAGCGAAAGCGGATCATCACGCTAGAAGATCCGATCGAGTATTTGCATTCCCATGATCAAAGTATCGTCGACCAACGGGAAATCGGCTCTGACGTGATGAAATTTGTGAGTGGTCTAAGGGCCGCCTTACGTCAAGACCCGGACGTCATTTTGCTTGGGGAGATGCGAGACTTAGAAACCATCTCGACGGCGATGACCGCCGCAGAGACAGGGCACCTCGTCATGGCAACGCTCCATACGTCGAGTGCGATGTCGACGGTGAGTCGAATCATCGACGCATTCCCAGCCGAGCAACAGGACCAAATCCGGACACAACTCGCCAACGTCCTGCTTGGCGTCGTGAGTCAACGGTTATTTCCACGGATTGATGTGCCGAAAGGACGCGTCGCCGCCATGGAAATCATGTTAGGGAATCCGGCAGTTGCCAACTTGATTCGAAATGAAAAAGAGTTCCAGTTGCCGACCGTCATCCAGACGAGTCGCCAGCACGGGATGCAGTCGATGGATGCTGCCATCGAACAACTTGTTCGGCAAGGGATCATCAATCCGAACGCCGTCCCGACAGAAGAGATGAGGTGATGAGTGATGGCGATATTTCAGTATGAAGGAAAGCTCCTGAACGGGAAGCGTAAGAAAGGTCGCATCACGGCTGTCTCGCTTCGGGAAGCGAAAGAAAAGTTGCGTCAAGAGTCGATTCTCGTAACGGACTTGGCCGAGCTCGAATCGACCGGACTGAACAAAGAGGTCAACTTGCTACCGGAACGGGTCAAAATCGAACACTTGATCATGTACGTCCGTCAGTTCGCGACGCTCATCCGGGCGGGTGTCCCGATTGTTCGTGCGACTTCAATCTTACGGGTACAGACCGAGTCGAACGTATTGAAGAAAGCATTGAGTCAAGTCGAGGATGATTTGAAGGAAGGGATTGCCTATTCTGAGGCGATTAAAAAACACCCACGCGTCTTTTCGAACTTCTTTAGTTCGATGGCACTTGCCGGGGAGACGAGTGGGAATTTGGAGGAGGCGCTCGATCAAATCGGGCTCCAACTCCAAAAACAATATGACGTGAAGCGGAAGGTCATTTCTGCCCTCACGTATCCGTTGGTCGTCTCCATTGTCGCCATCGGCGTAGTCGCCTTTTTGATGGTGAACGTCGTTCCGACATTCGCGAGCATCTTTGGTCAACTCGGTGGCGAGCTTCCGCTCATCACACGAATTGTTGTCGCAGTCTCCGATTTCATCGCGGCCTTTTGGTGGCTGTTACTTGGACTCGCGATTCTCGGAGTTCTCACCTTCACCTGGATGTTGAAGCGGGACCGGGAACGGTTCGTCATTGATGGCTTGCTATTGAAGATGCCGATTTTCGGAACGATTGTGATGAAGTCTCAGATTGCCTTGTTGACGCGAAGTTTAGCAGTCCTCCTACAGGCAGCCGTCCCGATTTTGACGGCGATTGAAATCACCGAGCGAATCGTATCGAACCGTGTCATCCGGAAAGGGTTGACTGAAGCGCGCGAAATGATGGCGCAAGGTGTACCACTTCACGAACCGCTCATGCGAAATGCGAATTTCCCGGCGCTCATGACACAGATGATCGCCGTCGGGGAAGAGAGTGGAGATTTGGATTCGATGTTGAACGAAGTCGCTGAGTTTTATGAGACAGAGGTCGAGACGACAACCGACCGCTTGAAGTCGATTATTGAGCCGCTTCTCATCGTCGTATTGGCAAGCGTCGTCGGGGTCATCGTCATCTCGATTGTCGTCCCGATGTTCCAAATCTATGGTGATATTCAGAATCAGTAAAGGAATATGCAAGCTTTTGAAAATATACCTTTTCAATACTATATTTAGAAGGTATAGTAAAATTGTTCTACTTTTATATTAGGTCTTAAGTAATTTATCTAGTTTAATCACAGCACATTACACAAAAGGGGAGAATGAATCATGGTAGAGAAGTTGAAAATGATTTGGCAAGATGCCAAACAGTTAAAAGATGAGCGTGGACTTACACTCGTCGAGTTACTCGTCGTCGTCGTTATTTTAGGGATTATCGCAGCCATCGCAGTCGTTGCGATTGGTGGGATCATCGAGAACTCGAAGAAGGATGCAATGGTTTCTGATGCTAAGCAGATGGTCAGTGCGGCGAAGTTGTATGTTGCTTCGAATGAAGTCGGTAACGGAGCGGTAATTCGATTCGTTGGAGACGTAGGAACGGGTGAACTCAACGCTAAAAATATGATTGATACGATGAAAGACCCGTTTGGATCGGATTATACAAATGGTGTTGTATACGTAATCAAAGATTCAAACAACAAGTATTCATATAAAGTATGGCTTGATGGAGCCAAAGATATCGGAACTGCAGCTACGGATGCAGGCACGGTTGCAAGTAGTGGATTGAAGAAAGACTTAGTTAACTAATGTTTGTTTATGCCGGCTGGCGCTGGGCACTCGCTCAGCCTAGCCGGTTTTCTATTTTTGGCATATACTGACAAAAGGAGGATCCTTCCTTGATTGAATCGATTGGATTCCTATATAGCATCGTCCTCGGGGCGGTCATCACGTCGTTCACCAACGTCGTCGGGCTCCGCGTGCCACGTCAGCAATCGATTGTGACGCCGCGGTCACATTGTCCGTCTTGCGGTCACGAATTGTCACCGTGGGAACTCATCCCGCTTTTCGGCTATCTCGCCTTAAGAGGCAGATGTCATGGGTGTGGCGAGCGGATCGCGCCGACGTATCCGATTTTTGAATTACTTGGAGCCATTGGATATGGCTATAGCTTTTCACTCTACGGATTCAGTGTGACGACGCTACTCGCGTTCGCTTTCTTGTCGACCTTACTCGCTTTGGCGATGTCTGATTTATCGACGATGCTCGTGCCGAATGTCATCTTGCAATTCACGGCACCGGTATTACTTCTCCTCACCTATCTGACAGGGGCATCTTGGTGGAACCCGCTTGTAGGGGCGTTGCTCGGATTTTCGCTCCTCGCGACCGTCTTTTTCGTGTCAAAAGGGGGACTTGGGGCAGGGGACGTCAAATTGTTTACTATGATTGGTCTTGTGCTCGGTCCACGTGACGTGCTCGTCGCCTTATTTTTATCGAGCTTGATTGGGGCGGTCGTCGGGATTGGATTGATGGCCACAAAGAAAATCGGGCGAAAACAGCCGATTCCGTTCGTCCCGTCCATTGCGCTCGGGACGATGTTGACGTTTTGGTTTAGTGAAAGTTTTTTTGATTGGTATTTTGAGTTGATGTAGGGGGAAACGATCATGAGTCGTGGGATAGAGAAAGGGACGGTCGCGTATTTTTCGTTTGATGCGCTCAGCATCCACGGGGCCGTCATCAAACAAGGGGTGTTCAAACGAAGCGCCTCGGTTCAGTTAGCAAAAGACGCATACGGAGAAGGGAAGATTCTCGATGAGACGGCGTTCAGTCTCGCTTTCGATGAGCTCTGTCGCAAGTTGAAAGTGCGACGCGGGATGACGTGTGCAATCGCATTGGACGAGACCGAAGTGTTGTCACGAAAAGTCGAGATTCCTTCTTCGATTCCGAAGGACGAGATTCGTGGCTATCTCTTCATGGAAATCGGGAGCTCAATCATCTTGCCGTTCGATGATGTGTCGTTCGATTATGAAGTGTTAGGAGAAGACGGAGTCAAGACGGACGTCATGTTGCATGCCGTTTCGATCGAATTGACGAAATCGCTCCGCGCGTACATGAAAAAACGCGGTTTAGCGTTGAAGAAAATCACGCCACGTTCTGTCGCGGTCGCCAATGGGATCATGCGTTTATCGGAGATTGATCCGCTTCAATCGACATTACTCTGGCATATCACGCCGTTTTCGCATCAATTGCTCGTCCTTGAGGAAGGGCAGATCCGTTTCATCCGCTCGATCGAACTAGACCTCCCGTATCAAGTCGGGACGAAAGATGGTGTCGTGACCTATACATATGATGGGACAGGCGAGATGAAGGCCAATCAGTTGGATGACTGGTTGAACGAACTCGCTCGCTTCCTCGATTTCTATCGGTATTCTCTGCGGACGGATGGTCGAGCCATCGATGAGCTATACGTTTCGGGAACTGTCCCGGAAGTCGATGATCTCGTCCGTATGATTCAGGCTGAGTCCCTCGTCTCGGTGACGCGTGTCGAGCAACCGCTCGCCATCGCTCACGGGACACCGCTATCGCATCAAATGTTGCCACTCCTTGGGATGGCGACGCTTCAGCGCGATCGGGACACGAACTTCATCAATTCGACGGACGTGACACTCCGTTGGCCGATCGTGACAGGTCTCGTCGCCCTTCTTCTCGGAGGAGGGGCGGCCGGATACTTGTACTATGAGGTCGGCCAACTTGAAGCAGAACAGACGCGAATCGAAGAAGAGTTACAGCTCGTCCAAATTTATCAAACGGAACAAGTGAATTCGAAAGCGCAACAAGTGCTTTCGCTCGACCAGACCGTGACGGCGTTGACCGACATGGAAAAGGATGCGGTGCCGGCACTGCGCGCGTTGACTGAGCAGTTGCCTCCTACTGGCTACGTCTTGACGTATAACTACGCGGATGGCTCCATCATGAGCGTCCGAACTCAATTCGAGACGTTAGAGGACTTGAACGCATTCCAGCGCTCGCTCATGACCGATGAGCGATTCCTCGACGTCAAACTCCTCGGTGTGACGACGGAGTTGAAAGCGGATGTGGATTCAGAGGAAGAGGAGAACTCATTTGAAGAAGAGCCGCTCCCACGCTATATCGGAGAGTTCACGTTCATGTTCCAAGACGTTGAGGACGAGTTGACAGAGGAAGAGGACACGGATGAGGAGGTGGTGAGTCAATGAAACGTTCGACAATCTATGCGTTATTTGCGATTTGCCTCCTTGCCGCAATCATCGCACCGGCTTACTTTGGCTATACGTACTACGTCAAACAAGGAGAAGTCGAAGCGCTTGAGCGAGACCTCTTGCTCGAACAAACAAAACTGGAGTTGTTGCGTCAAGAAGGGAAAGCCGTTGATGTAGCGGACTCTCAGACGCTTCAGACACGCGTTCCGACAGTTCCTGCCCTCGACACGGTCGTTGAGGCGTTGTCACAGGCAAGTCTTCTTGCGGGTGTCAATGTGACAAGTATCGCATTTGCGGATGGCGTCGTGGCCGAGTCGGAAGTGCCAGAAACGGTCGAGCCGTTCAATCCGGCTGACGTGAGTGCGACGAACGAACCGGCTGAACCGACGGACGTTGCACCTGTCAACGCTTCTACGGTCCGTTCGACGGTCAATCTTCAAGCAGAGACGTATGAAGCGCTCGTCTCGTTCTTGGAGTCGATTGAGGCGATGAATCGGATTCACGTGTTACGGACGGTTCAATTCACGGGACCTGCCGAGACGGGACCGAATACGGTCGAAGAAGTGCAGTCGCTCGAGTTTACAGTCGAGCTCGATGCCTTCTATCGTCCGGACCTCGACCAACTCGTTCCAGACCGATACATTCCGGAACCGGCGTTTGAGCAAAAGGATATCCCGGTATACGACTATACGACACCATAAGTCGGCACGTCCCTTCGCAATTGAAGGGACGTGTTTTTCGTCGCGGGTCATTGTGTTTAGGAGGCACGTTGCCTACAATCAACAGTGAAGACCGAAACGGGAAGGAACGCCGTTTTGGAAGAAGAGAAGGAGTCGATACAATGAATTCAACACAGAAGCGTGTCATTCTCGCCTCGATGTCACCGCGACGTACCGAGCTATTGACGAAAGCCGGAATCAAGCATGAGGTCATCCCATCGACCGTGACGGAAGGGACAGACGGTCGGGAGACACCGAGTGATTATGTCGCTCGTCTGGCCCGGGAGAAAGCGATGGATGTGGCAAGGCATCACCGTGATGCCATCGTCATCGGCGCGGACACGGTCGTCGTCTTGAACGGCATCATTTTAGAGAAACCGACAGACCGGGAGGATGCGAAACGGATGCTTGAACGATTATCCGGTTCGACCCATGAAGTGCTGACGGGTGTGAGCATCATCGGTAAGTCCCAAGATTTGTTCGTCACGACGACGCGTGTGACGTTCGCTGAGATTCCTGAAACCTGGCTAGCGGATTATTTGGATTCGACAGAGCCCTACGATAAGGCGGGTGCGTATGGGATTCAAGGATCGGGTGGTCTCTTCGTCGAAGGAATCGAAGGGGATTTTTATAATGTCGTCGGATTGCCGATCCATCCGCTCGTCAAGACGCTCGACCGGCATGGGGTGACGCCTCGCTTTCTGTGAACTTGAAAGTAGGTGAAGGAATGACCATGGTGCTTGACCGTAGTGTAGAGACCGCCATCGCCAGATTGCTTCAAATCGGAGGACGGGGACCGGACCCGATGGAGACGGCTCGTCGTATCTCGGACGTCTACCCGACGTTACGGGCGCTGTCACAAGCGTCCGTCCACGATTTATGCAAAATCGAAGGGATGACGAAGAAGAAGGCGGAGCAACTTCTCGCTGCATTCACGATCGGGATTCGATACGTCGAGGAACCGAAAGCAAGTATGCCGACGATTCGTTCGCCGCAAGACGCCTATGAGTTGTTGCGGGATGAATTGAGACTGTTGAATCAGGAGCATTTCGTCTGTTTGTATTTGAATACGAAGAACCAACTGATTGCGCGGAAGACGCTCTTCGTCGGAGGGCTCAACTCGTCAATCGTCCACCCGCGTGATGTGTTTCGTGAGGCGCTCAAGTTGTCGGCGGCATGCTTTATCGCTGTGCACAATCATCCGAGCGGGGACGCGTTAACCATAGTATAATAAATAATAGTAGTTAAAGTAGTTTAGGAGGAGATGTTAAAGGGAGATTTTACTTTAAATACAAATTAACAAGGTTTATAATTTGTAGTACTTAAAGTGTTTAAAGAGGGGGGAGCGTGTGAGGGTTCAAAGGATAGAAGTGGAGAATAAGCCGTATCCATTGTATTTATTACTAGATAAAGAATACCAGCTAATTGAACCAGTAATGAAATTTATTAAATACTTAGATAACACTGGTAAGTCTCCAAATACCATTAAAGCATACTGCTATCATTTAAAGTTGCTGTATGAGTTCATGGAACAGAGAGGCGTTATTCTTAATGATATTAACTTTGAGTTGTTAGCAGACTTCGTAGGTTGGTTGAGATATCCAACAGCAACAAATGTAATTGATCTTCAGTCAAAAGAAGCCATAAGAGAAGAAACGACAGTGAATACAATTTTAAATGCCGTTATGAGTTTTCTTGATTATTTAAGTAGATTAGGAGAATTTAAATCAATTGATGTATTTAAACAAGCAAAGGGAAGAAATTTCAAAGGATTTTTACATCACGTTAATAAGGGTAGATACCAAAAGAATGTCTTAAAGTTAAGGGTTAAAAAGAAACAGATAAGAACATTGACATCAGAGGAAGTTAAGCAAATTATTGATGCTTGTCATACGAAAAGAGATAAATTAATTTTAATGCTTATGTATGAGGGTGGTTTAAGAATCGGTGAAGTGTTATCGCTTAGGCTTGAAGATATTGCCACTTGGGACAATCAAATCCATTTAACACCTAGAGATGTTAATGTAAATGAAGCTTATATTAAATTAAGGAAGGAAAGAACAATACATGTGAGTAAAGAACTGATGTCACTTTATACAGATTACTTGGTATATGAGTATAGTGAGGAATTGGAGCATGATTATGTTTTTATTTCCTTAAAAGAAGGCTATTTTGGGAAACCACTAAAGTACCAAAGTGTTCTTGATCTAGTTAGAAGAATAGTTAAAAGGACTGGAATAGAATTTACATCGCATATGCTTCGCCACACTCACGCAACGCAGCTAATTAGGGAAGGATGGGATGTTGCGTTCATTCAAAAGAGATTAGGTCACGCACATGTTCAGACAACGTTAAATACCTATGTTCATCTTTCAGATCAGGATATGAAAAATGAGTTTAATAAATACCTTGAGAGAAAGGAGCATAAGAAATGAATGCTTCTAGTAAAAGGAAAATTATCAGTCAGAGTGAGATCAGCAAAAAAATAGCTGTAATGAATGAAGAAATGCAAGGGTTTTGGGCTAATAATAGTTGGGATATAAGAAAATGTCCACATCCTTCTGCCATAGAATTAAGTAAGAATCCTGCTTTAAGAAATCGTTGGGTTCGTTTTGAACGTGTTAAAAATCTGTGGTTAAGAACAGAATTGAAATATTTTTATTTTTACCATTTAAACAATGGAATATGGAATGCAAAAACTGTCTGGATTAGAAAAGGAACAGTAATTAATAAAATGTTAGATTTTTTAGATTTAAAGTATCCCAGCATTACTTCAATTACTGAAGTTCCTATTGAAAAAGCAATGACGGAGTATAGAACATATTTGACAAAACAGGGTGTTAGAATTACTACTACTAATTATAAGATTACTGCTAATCAAGAAAAAACACCTGTAAAAGCTAATTCTTACTATGTTACTAATCTAAAACAATTTATGGAGTTTTATGAGGACTTTTATTTTGATGGGGAGGAGTGGGATAAAGACATTTGGGATAGACGTAAGTTACCTTTGCCAGATGATAAGGTTAATCCGACACAATATGAATATGTAATTAACTTTAAAGGGGTTCGCAATACGTATTTTAAACAACTCGTAAAAAGATATTGTAAATTGAGATTAAATACGGATAGCTTTTCCTATGTATGTGATATCGCCCAAAAACTTAAAGAGTTCTTTAATTTCTTGGACATGAATTTTAAACACGTTCAGAGAATAAACCAATTAACGAGAATGGAAATTGAAGCATATTTAAGCGAATTAAATATGATGGGGATAAAGCCTAGCACAATAAATGGGAGGATCTCTATATTGGAAGGACTATTTAGTACCCTTCTAAGGCTAGAATGGAATGATATTCCTTCCAAGGTGTTAATCTATCCAGAAGACTATCCCAAAATACCGAGAGCAAAACCTCGTTTTATAGATGAATACGTTCTGGAGCAATTGAACAGTCATCTTGATAAATTACCCGAATATATAGCTACGATGACTATGATAGTCCAAGAATGTGGGATGAGGATAAGCGAATTGTGCACCTTGAAAAAAGGTTGTCTATTAGAGGACAAAGATGGAGATTACTTTTTAAAGTATTATCAATGGAAAATGAAAAAGGAGCATATAGTTCCAATATCAAAAGAGGTAGCTTTATTGATTAAAGTTCGGGAAGATAAAGTTTCATGGGAGTTTCCAGATAGTGAATACCTCTTTCCAAGAAAAGATGGATCGCCATTAAAACAAGAAACATTTAGAGACGAGTTAAACAAATTAGCTTATGAGCAAAAAATAGTCGATAAATCAGGCGAGATTTATAGATTCCATGCCCATGCCTTTCGCCATACAGTAGGAACAAGAATGATTAATAACGGAGTACCGCAGCATATTGTACAAAAGTTTTTGGGTCATGAAAGTCCTGAAATGACAAGCAGATATGCTCATATTTTTGATGAAACCCTTAAAGCTGAATTTACAAAATTCAAAGAAAAACTGGTAACTAATAATGGAGATATAATTGAGTTAGATAATGACAATGAAGTCGATGATGTTGATCTTCAATGGTTCAAGAAAAATATTAATGCACAAGTTCTTCCAAATGGTTATTGCCGATTACCAGTAATAGCAGGTTCTTGTCCACACGCCAATGCTTGTTTAGATTGTACTCATTTTTGTACAAGTAAGCAGTTTTTATCGCAGCATGAGGAACAGTTAAATCGTACTGAGGAGTTATTGGCAGTCGCTAAGGAAAAGCAATGGCAAAGGCAAATAGAGACTAATAACCGTGTTAAAGAGCGACTAGAGCAAATAATTGGCAGCCTGAAGGGGATTAGTTAGATGGTTAAACAGGTACGAAATACAGAGGAAATTGTGCGTTTGGCAAAGCAAAAGTCCAGGCGGACTAGAGAAAATGTAGACAAGGTTATCTCTAAACTATCGCTTGAAGGTAAGACTATTAATTTTAACACAGTTGCAAAGGAAGCTAATGTTTCTAAATCATGGCTTTATAAGGAACATGATATTAGGCAAAGGATTGAATCTCTCCGAAAACAGCAAAAAACAGAAAATGTAATATCAAAACCCAAGAAAAGCTCCCGTTCTGAAGAAGTCCTTATTAAAACCTTAAAAACAAGAGTAAAGGAATTAGAAGAGGAAAATATAAGATTAAGGAACCAGATCCAAAAATTATACGGAGATTTGTACATTAGAGAATAGTTAATCTATGAGTTTCACCAACTTGTGCTTTGAACTTTGAAGTGTTAAAATTAATATACTATTAATCGAAAGGAGAGATGGGTGGACAATGAAGAACTAATCTAATTTTTAACAAATGAAATAGTATATTTCAGTTTAAAAACTTAGGATTAGTCTGCCCATTTTTCCATATCCTAAATAAATGTAAGACTGAATAGCTAAAAAGGCTAAATAGTTTTATTTGAGTCCTTAAAAAGTGACATGACTAATCCTTCCAACATTATTTGGGAGGATTTTTTATTTCTCCCTGAATCAAAATAAAGAAAGAAGGAATCGAATTGTTAAAACAAAAGGAACTAATGGCAAGGGTTAAGGAACTTGTCCAGTCAGATGAACGAATATCTGCTTGTATGATGTATGGCTCTTTTACAAAAGGAGAGGGAGATCAATACTCTGATATAGAATATTACGTTTTTCTAAAAGATGATACAATTTCCACCTTTGATTCAGCAAAATGGCTAAATGAAGTCGCTTCCTACACTTTACTCTATCAAAATGAGTACGGTACGGAAGTAGTAATTTTTGAAAATCTAATACGTGGTGAATTTCATTTCCTTTCCGAAAACGAAATGAATATTATTCCTTCATTCAAAGAATCAGGCTACATTCCTGACACAAAAGCAATGTTTATTTATGATGAAACAGGACAACTAGAATTGTATTTATCAGAGTTGGAAGGTCCGGGACCAAATAGACTTACAGAAGAAAACGTAAATTTTTTATTGAATAATTTTTCCAACCTATGGTTAATGGGGATTAATGTTCTTAAAAGAGGGGAAAATGCACGTTCACTGGAACTTTTATCTCAATTACAAAAAAATATACTACAACTCATTCGAATTGCGGAAGAAAATGCCGATAATTGGTTTAATATGACAAAGAATCTTGAAAAAGAAATTAGTCCTGAAAACTATGAAAAGTTTAAAAAGACTACTGCCCGATTAAATGAATTAGAACTATATGAAGCCTATAAGAACTCTTTGCTTCTCGTTATGGAACTTCGAAATCTCGTTGAAAAACAGTATCAATTAACCATTAGCGATGATTTTTTAGGCAAACTGTTTAATTATATGAACGAATAAATAAAAAGCCTGTATCTCAAGTGATAACTAAGATACAGGCTTTAATTGTTATTTACTTTAAATACATGTTCTCAAAGTGAAAGTATTGATTTTAATGGATTTTTAATAGTTTACTCTTGATAAGACCCGACCCCAAGTCGGGAAGACATCGAGGTGTCTGAACGATTGGTCGAAGCAGGCAATATCGTCGGCATCGCCTGTCTCGACCACGTCATCATCGGGGAGGACCACTACGTCAGCATGAAGCAGCGGGGATATATGAATGGGTAAGGAGTAGAGAGCAGGCATCGTGATGTCTGCTTTTTTGGATTTCATTCACATTTTCATAGAAGTCTAGAATACAATGAATAGAAAAAACTGATGGACTAAGGTGATACATGTTCTTCTTTGTTCTCGTCCGTGTAAGATTCTAGAGCTATGGAGCCGTTCGATACTCGGTAGTAGTAATAGGCGTTGGGGACATTCATTAATTTGACACTCTAACCCCATTAAATTTTGGATATACTTGGAAAACGATGAATGGAAGTGTAGAATTTGAAAAGCGTAGAAATAATGGTGCGTAAGTTTGTACATAGGAGGTTACCGAATGTCGCGTATTACAATATGGAATGTGATTGGTTGGGTGTTTCTCATTTTCTTAGGAGTTAGTAAAGCTTTTTTTGATGAGCAATTGTCCTTGATCACGACTGGGTTAGGCGGATTGATTTGTTTGATTTTAGCTCTTTGCATGATTTTTCACGAACGAGAAGAGAAATCACAACATTCGAATGAATTGTCTGAATGAAGATAGTTTCTCTAATCGAATCTGGATGTTGATTAGAAAACAAATGAGGTGTTTTTATGGAAAAAATAATTTGGATACTGATGGTCGTATTATCGCTTTTTGTGAGTTATATACATCTAGAACCAACCATCTTCTCTATCGTTGTGTTCATCCTGTTTTTATTTGTGAGCACAGCGCTATTTATGCGGTTCGATCAGGACCACTGGCTCGACCGCGTCTCACCGCTCGTCGGTGTCGGCGTAGGGATTCTATCGCTCATCGCTTATCTCGGTATGATCGTGCTCTCTTTCAATGAACTCAATCAACTCGGCATCTGGACGGTACTCGTCCGCCTCCTGCTCATGTACATCGGAATTTACATTTTCGTCGTGACGACATCGAGCTTTTTGGCAGGAGCGACCCGACTCAAGCCATCCCGCTTCTTTCGGCCGGTGTTGATTTTCTCGGTATTCTTTTACGGAGCGATGTTACTGCTTCCGCTCCAACCGGGATTGTAACCGTTCTCTCCTTAGGCAGACGCTCACTTGCGTCTGCTTTTTTGATTTGCCTTTTTGCCGAAAAGAAGGCAAACTAATAGACGGTGAGACAGGACTGAGATGCGGTTATTGTAAATAACCTGTAATCGAATGAACGTTTTCAAACATGATTTTTCCGTTATAATAAAAAATAGTGTAATGAAGAGAGGAGCAACACCTATGTTTCGTAGTTTTAACCGAGAAATCGGAATCGACCTTGGAACGGCTAACACGCTCGTTTATGTAAAGGGTCAAGGAATTGTTGTTCGTGAACCGTCCGTCGTGGCGTTCCGCACAGATACAGGTAGAATTGAGGCCGTTGGGAACCAGGCCAAAGATATGATTGGACGTACTCCGGGGAACGTCTCTGCACGTCGTCCGATGAAAGACGGCGTCATCGCTGACTTCGAAACGACAGCGACGATGATCAAATACTTCATGGAGCAAGCTCAAAAATCAAAAGGCGGTTTGTTCTCATCGAAGACGAACGTCATGATTTGTGTCCCAAGCGGTATCACGTCTGTTGAAAAACGTGCCGTGGAAGACGCTGCGAAACAAGCAGGCGCTCGTGAAGCATACACAATCGAAGAACCGTTCGCGGCAGCAATCGGTGCAGGTCTCCCAGTTTGGGAACCGACTGGCTCGATGGTCGTCGATATCGGTGGCGGTACGACCGAAGTCGCAGTGATCTCACTCGGCGGCATCGTGACAAGCCAATCGATTCGTGTCGGTGGTGACGAAATGGATGATGCCATTATTCGTTACATCAAGAACAAGTACAACCTCATGATCGGGGAACGTACATCTGAGACGCTCAAAATGGAAGTCGGTTCGGCGCGCATCGATGCATCGAACGAAGCGGAGAAGATGGAAATCCGTGGTCGCGATCTCGTAACAGGACTTCCAAAACAAATCGAAGTCACGTCTGCAGAAGTATGTGAAGCTCTTTCTGATACAGTCGAAGCGATTTTAGCAGGGGTCAAACAAACGCTTGAGCAAACTCCTCCAGAACTTGCGGCTGACGTTATGGACCGCGGAATCGTCTTGACTGGCGGCGGCGCCCTCCTCAAAAACTTGGACGACGTGATCTCAGACGAGACACACATCCCGACACTCGTTGCGGATGAGCCACTCGACTGCGTAGCGGTCGGGACTGGAAAATCTCTTGAAATGATGGACGTCCTCCGTTCGAAATCAGGCATCTCGTCACGTCGATGAGAGGTGAGACACGATGAGCCGATTCGTACGTAATAAAAAGCTCATCATCACGCTAATTGTACTGATCTTGTTTTTCGTCATTTTAGGTGTTTCGATTCGAGGACGATCGGAATCAGCCTGGTACCAAGATGTCACGCGTGATGTGGTCGGCACGTTCCAGCGAGTGTTCGCGGTACCAATCGGGTGGATGGACTCAACGGTCTCGTCCATCTCAGATGTCCGCGATATCTACGAAGAGAACCGCCAGCTGAAAGAACATTTGGCGAAGTACGCCGAGGTATCGGTTGAAGCGGATGATTTGCGCCGTGAGAATGAGGAGCTTCGAAAGATGGTCGAAGCAAGAGACGAGTCGTTACGTGACTTCGACCTCATTCCGGCGGAGGTCATCGGTCGGACACCGAACGATTGGCAACGCTACGTCACCATCAACGTCGGTTCAGAACGCGGCGTTGAAAAGGGCATGGCCGTGACCGCGGCGAGCGGGATGGTCGGTCGTGTCATTCAGACGAGTGCTTATACGTCGCAAGTTCAACTGCTCAGCGACAACAACCGGACGAACAACGTCTCGGCTGTGGTCAAAGATGCGGACGGCAAACCGACGTATGGGACGGTAGACGGATTCGACACGGAGACGAATGAATTGTTCTTCACAAAAGTATCGAATAGCGTCAAGCTGAAAGAAGGAGAAATCGTATCGACGTCCGGACTCGGTGGACGTTATCCGGCTGGACTCGTCATCGGTACGATCGAATCGATCGAGACGGATGAATATGGCGTCTCACAAGTCGCCCGGATTAAACCGGAGGCCGACTTCAATGAGTTCTCACAAATGTACGTGATTGATCGGACACTAGACGAACCGTTTTTAACGGGTCCCGAGGAAGGAGGAGCAGCGGGTGAGTAACATGAAAGTGTTCATCGCCCTGTTCCTCCTTTTTCTTATTGAAGGAACATGGGCATCGATTTTTTCTTGGCACTACGCCACGCCGTTTCTTTTGTTGACGCTGATCGGGTTGATGTTTGTCAGTCTGTACGGTCGATGGGAGACGGCACTCGGGTTTGGGCTTGTCTTCGGACTGCTGTATGATATCGTCTACACCGACCTGATTGGAATCTATGTATTTACTTTTTCACTCATTCCTCTCTTAGCCAGCTTCGTGTTAAAATATATAGGTGAGAACTTCTTCTCCGTCACCATTACGTTCACGTTTATGATTCTCGTTTTCACCTTTGCGATTTACGGGATCATGGCGGCGATTGGTGGGACGTTGATGACGATTCAAACACTATTGGTTGAACAGATTCCAGGGACGATGCTCGTCAATGCCATCGCCATCGTGATTCTTTATTATCCGATGACGCGTTATGTGACGACACGCCCTGTTGCGAAAAGAGGGTAGCCATGATGGAGCGTAAACGACACATTACGATTAAAGGACATCGCAACGGCATTGCCATTCACTTCAATCCGAAGAGTGGCATCGACGAGGTGCTTACGGACTTAGAAGCGACATTACAAGAAATGGAGCCGCCGTCCGGAAAGATTGCCCTGAAGTTGCACGCGGGTACTCGTTATATTGACGAGGAGCTGTCACGTCAAATTCGTGAGGTCGTCGCTCGTCATGGCGTTTTTTATATTGAAGACTTGTCGAGCGATGTCATGTTGACAGAAGAAGCGAAAGCGACGTACGGCAGAAAGACATTCCACTATCACAGCGGGACGATTCGGAGTGGGCAAGTCTTGACGTTTGACGGTTCTGTGCTCGTGATCGGGGATATCAATCCTGGGTCAGAGGTCCGGGCGACAGGAAGTATTTATTGTTTAGGGACGATACGAGGAAATGTACGCGCCGGTGTCGAAGGATGGGAAGAAGCGGTCATCACCGCGAGCCTGCTCCATCCGAAGTTTTTAGCAATCGGCGAACATGTACTCACAGCCGATGACGGGGAAGAACTTCCTGAGATTGAGATGGGTTGTGCGTATCAGACGAGTGATGGGATTGAGATGACACGTCTCCGCCACGTCATGACAGGTCTGAAAGACGCATATGCAATGGAATTACAGAGAGGGTGAGTGGAATGGAGCAAGTAGTGGAGCCTGTACATACAGAAAAAGAAGTTAAAAACGGCAGAGCCATCGTCGTGACATCAGGAAAAGGGGGCGTCGGCAAGACAACGACGACCGCCAACATCGGGACGGGGCTCGCCTTGTCTGGACACTCGGTCTGTCTCGTCGATACAGATATCGGATTGCGTAACCTCGATATCATTCTCGGTCTCGACAACCGGAGCATTTATAACCTTGTCGATGTCATCACGGGTCAATGTAAGTTGAATCAGGCGCTCGTCCGCGACAAACGCTTCGAGGAGATGTATTTACTCCCGGCCGCACAGTCGAAAGACAAGACGTCAGTGAATCCTGAACAAGTGAAAGAAATCGTTGACCAGTTGAAGACGGAATATGATTTCGTCTTGATTGACTGTCCTGCTGGAATCGAGCAAGGGTTCATGAACGCGATTGCCGGTGCGGATGAGGCGATCGTCGTCACGACACCTGAAAAGGCGGCGGTTCAAGATGCAGACCGAATCATCGGGATGCTCGAGCAAGCGGAACATATCGATGCGCCTAAACTGATTGTCAACCGAGTCAAGAATCATCTCGTCGAATCGGGCGACATGCTCGACATCGATGACATCATGCGCATCCTGTCGATTGACTTACTCGGTGTCGTCATCGACGATGAGGAAGTCATCGCAGCCGCGAACCGCGGTGTCCCGGTCACGATGAATCCGGACAACTATGCCGGGCAGGCTTACCGGAACATCACGCGCCGTATTCTTGGCGAATCGGTCCCGCTCATGTCGATTCAGACGGAGACGGCACCGGTCGGCTTCTGGGCACGACTCATGATGAAATTTGGAATGAAAAAAGCGTAAAGGCAACGGAAGTTGCCTTTTTCTGTCGAAAGGAGTGATGCAGATGAAGCTAATCTACGAACGAACACCTTCCATCGAACGGGCGATGCTCGTGGACGGCGAACGATTACTCGAAGTCGAGGAACGGTTTGTCGACCAACTGTCTGTCGGGACCATCGTCGAAGCCGCAATTGAAAGGATCCACCCGTCACTCGGGGCAGCCTTTTTGACGGATGGGGAGACGACATACTTTCTCCCGATCGCAGAGACGCTCCGTGCGCTCGCCTCGTATCCGGAAGTGCCCGCCATCGGGCAAGCGGCAGTCGTCGGAGAAAAGCGACTCGTCCAAGTGACAAAAGAAGGAATCAACGGCAAGCATCATAAAGTGACAGAGAACATTCGATTCGGTGGGCGATATCTTGTGTATTTCCCATTTGGACGTCGGCAACTGTTCAGCCGGAAACTCGACCTCGTCACGCAGGACCGCCTCTCAAAGGCGCTCGACTTAAAGGAAGAGGAAGGAGTCTTATTTCGGACGGAAGCCGGACAAGTGGCCCCGGAAGCGTTACAGGAAGAACTGAATCGATTGCGTAACCGTTCGACCATAGTGATCGAGCAACGGTTCGGGCAAGACGAGCTACTATGCGAACAATTCGTGAGACGTCATGCAGTCGAGTCCGTGCTGTTGAATGACAAAGAAGGGCAAACGCGACTCGAACGATTGGATGTCCCGGTGAAACGTCATATCGGAAAAGGGCGGATGCCTGAAGCGAAACGTCTCGATGGAGCCATCGAGAAACTGGAGAGTCGTGCCGTCTGGTTGGATGGTGGGGCGTTCGTCTTGATCGAACAAGTCGAGACGATGACCGTCATCGACGTGAACAGTGGCAAAAATGTCGCCGTCAAAGATAAGGGGCGTGCGGCCGATACCATCAATGAAGCCGCGCTCTATTCAATCATGGAGCAGTTGCGCCTGCGAAACATCGGCGGCATGATCGTCATCGATTTCTTACGAGGTTCAAAAGAAGGACAGACCCGTCTCCTTAAAAAGACGAAAGAACTCGGGGCGCGTGACCCACGACGTGTCGAACTGTACGGTTTCACACGGATGGGGCTGTTCGAGATGTCGCGAGAACGGACCGGTCGCTCGATTCAAGACCGGATGTTTCATGCCGGCAAGCCTTCAAAATTGGCCATCTTCTCACAGTTTGAACGGTCGCTCCTTGATTTGAATGATCAATACGAAGCGGTCGTGCTCGCACTCCCTAAGAAGTGGCATGACGCTTCTTGGTACGGATTTGACATCGAGGTGCACCTCGTCGAAGGGGAGCCGGAGTTCGTCTTTTATGGGACGTCCGAAGAATGTCAGAATTTCTTATCTCGTCGTTGACAATGATTAATTGAGAATGGTATTATCTATAACGTTAGTTCGTTTGGAAGCACCCAAATGGCTACAACCGCACAGAACGGGTTTTTAAAGGTTTTTGCCCTGCCCAGGATGGCGAGTCTGAGTTTAACAAGGAGGTGCACGTATATGTACGCAATCATCAAAACAGGTGGTAAGCAAATCAAAGTTGAAGCAGGTCAAGAGATCTACATCGAAAAACTCGATGCTGATGTCGAAGGTACTGTAGAATTCGGTGAGGTTCTTTTCGTTGGTGGTGACGATGTTAAAGTCGGCGCTCCACTCGTAGAAGGCGCTAAAGTTGTCGGTACTGTGGTAAAACACGGCCGCGCTAAGAAAATCACTGTCTTCAAAATGAAAGCTAAGAAAAACTACCGTCGTAAGCAAGGTCACCGTCAGCCTTACACGAAAGTTCGCATCGAGAAAATCGAAGCGTAAGCTATGATTCGGGTCAAGGTAAGACGAGACGAGGCGAATTCGATTCGCTCCGTCGAAGTGACTGGTCATGCCAATTTTGCAGAACCTGGTTCTGACTTGGTGTGCGCCGGTGTTTCAGCCATCATCTTTGGTGCCTATAACGCCGTCGAAACGCTTGCGGGTCAATCGCTTCTTGTAGAAATGGCAGATCAAACAGAGGGTGGTTACTTTTATGTCGAGACGTATCCTGACTTATCACCGCAGGATATGGAACGCACCCAACTGTTATTAGAAGGGATGCTCGTGCAGTTAGACACGATCGCCCAAAGCTACGGTGAATATATCCAAATTGAACAATAGGAGGTGGACCTCATGTTACAATTGAACCTTCAGTTCTTCGCTTCGAAAAAGGGAGTTGGTTCGACTAAAAACGGTCGTGACTCAATTTCGAAACGTCTCGGTGCAAAACGCGCTGACGGACAAACAGTTTCAGCTGGATCAATCCTTTACCGCCAACGCGGTACAAAGATTCACCCAGGTGAAAACGTTGGCCGTGGTGGCGACGACACTTTGTTTGCGAAAGTTGACGGCGTAGTACGCTATGAGCGTCTTGGTCGCGACAAGAAACAAGTGAGCGTTTACCCAGTCGCGTAAGTTGAACGACGCAGAAGACTCTAGCCACTTATTTGGTTAGAGTCTTTTTTTCTAGGAGAGGATCAAATGGATTCAGAACAGACACTCGAGCTCTTATCGACCGTCCGTCACGAATGGATGAATCGGCTTCAATTGATCTCACTCTATGTGGCTCTCGATCCGACTAAGCTCGAGGAACTTTACGAACGCTATCGGAAACAGGCCGACGAAGAGAGTGCGCTCGTTCGTTTGAACGTGCCACAGACGAGCCTAGTCGTGATTCAAGCGAATTGGGAGGGACGGATGACGTATACGATTTCAACCGACCAACTCGCCATCGATGACGCGCGAGTGGCAGAGATGCTTGTCCGCTTGTTAGACAACACGGATGGGCCGATTCATGTGACGTTCACGGACGGACTGATGGTTCGCGTCACGGGCGCTGTCCCGGACGATGTGAAGGCATCAGCCTATGTGTACGAACAGAACGTAGATACCACTACGTTTCACATAAAGGAGGGGAAATAAATGTTTGTCGATCAGGTTAATATTTTTGTAAAAGCTGGAGACGGCGGAAAAGGGATGGTCGCTTTCCGTCGCGAGAAATACGTTCCAGACGGTGGTCCTGCAGGTGGTGACGGTGGTCACGGTGGGGACGTCATCTTTGAAGTAGAGGAAGGATTGCGGACGCTCGTTGATTTCCGCTATTCGAAGAAATTTATCGCCCATGATGGCGAAAAAGGGATGTCCAAAGGGATGCACGGACGTAAAGCGAAACCGCTCATCGTCAAAGTCCCACCTGGCACGATCGTGTTCGATGCCGAGACGGATACCGTCATTGCGGACTTGACCGAGCACGGTCAACAAGCGACGATCGCGAAAGGTGGTCGTGGTGGTCGCGGGAACTGTCGTTTTGCGACGCCTGCCAACCCGGCTCCAGAAATCGCGGAGAACGGGGAACCAGGTCAAGAACGTGAGTTGCGTCTCGAGTTGAAACTCCTCGCAGACGTCGGTCTCGTCGGATTCCCGTCTGTCGGGAAGTCAACGCTTCTCTCGGTCGTCTCGTCGGCACGCCCGAAAATCGGTGCGTACCACTTCACGACGATCACACCGAACCTCGGTGTCGTCAAGACAGCGGACGACCGTAGTTTCGTCATGGCCGACCTTCCAGGTCTCATCGAAGGGGCGAGCCAAGGCGTCGGTCTCGGTCACCAGTTCCTTCGCCATATCGAACGGACAAAAGTTATCGTTCACATGATCGATATGAGTGGTATGGAAGGACGCGATCCGTTTGAAGACTACACGACGATCAACCGTGAGCTCGAGTCGTACAACTTACGTCTCCTTGAGCGTCCACAAGTCGTCGTGGCGAACAAAATGGATATGCCGGACGCAGCGGAACATCTTGAAGAGTTCAAGAAGAAGGTAGGAGACGATGTCAAAGTCTTCCCGATCTCAGCACTCGCTCAAGACGGTCTTCGCAACTTGTTGATCGAAGTGGCTAACTTTGTCGATACGACACCAGAATTCCCACTCGATGAGCTCGAAGAGAAGACAGCGACGCCTCGTGTCGTGTATCGTTATGAGAAGGAAGAGAAAGGCTATCAAATCCACATCGATGAATACGATCGCTTCGTGATCACGGGCCCTCGTATCGAGAAGCTCTTCAAGATGACGAACTTTGATCATGATGAGTCGATCAAACGATTTGCTCGTCAAATGCGTCAAATGGGCGTCGATGACGATCTTCGTAAGTTGGGTGCCGAGGACGGTAGTGTCGTGGCAATCCTCGACTTCGAATTCGAGTTTGTGGAATAAAAAAAATTACTTGTTAAGAAGAAACGGAGTGTGAAGCTAACGTGGACCCTGTGCCCTCGTCAAGTTTAATTCTATATGTAGTTCTCGTCATGTTGTCAGCGTTTTTCTCATCAGCAGAAACGGCGCTCTCGAGTGTGAACCGGGTCCGGATGATTCGGATGGCAGAGGATGGCGACAATGCCGCAAAACGTGTCCTCAGTCTCGTCGATCGTTTTGATGATACCCTCTCGACGATTCTCGTCGGGAACAACATCGTCAACATCGGTGCCGCGACCGTCTCGACCGCCATCGCCACGAGCATCTTCTCAGGCGGGACAGGTCTCGTCATCTCGACGTTTGCGACAACAGTCATCATTTTGATCTTCGGTGAGATTTTGCCGAAGTCGCTCGCCAAAGAGTTTGCGGAGAATTACTCGCTTCTGATTAGTGGAATCCTTGTATTCCTCGTCAAAGTCCTCAAACCGGTGACGATGATTTTTGGCGGTTTGAAAAAATTAGTGCTCCGTCTGTTCGGGATGAGTACGAAAGAACCGTCAGTGACGGAAGAAGAGTTGAAAGTGCTCGTGGATATGGGAGAAGAGGAAGGTGTGCTCGGAGAGACGGAAGCTGAGCTCGTCCATAGCGCCTTTGCCTTCAACGATATTACGGTCGACGATGTGCTGACGCCACGAATTGATATTCTGGCCGTCGACATCGACGATTCGCTCGATGAAATCAAGGACACGATTTTCAGTGGTGGACATTCGCGTTTGCCGGTCTACAAAGACTCGATTGACAACGTCATCGGTGTCTTGTCGGAACGTGACTTCTTGCGTTCGATGATGAAGGATGAAGTGACGGATGTCCGTTCGCTCATCCGCCCGCTCACGTACGTGTCACCGCAGACGAAATTGATTGAACTACTTCCGATTCTCCAGCAGAAACAATCTCACATGGCTGTCGTCCTCGATGAATTCGGGGGCACGGCGGGTCTCATCACGTTAGAAGACATGCTTGAAGAACTCGTCGGCGACATCTGGGATGAGCACGACGAATCCGTCGTCTATCTCAGACGTCTCCGTGAAGGAGTCTATGAGTGTATGGCTGACATGAACGTTGATGAATTCGCGGAAGAGATGGGGATTGCAGAACCAGACGTCGATTCCAACACGATGGGCGGTTGGTTCGTTGAATTGCTCGGCGACATCCCGGAGAAAGGTGCACAAGTCACGTATCAAGACATGACGTTCACCGTTCTCCATGTGGAGAAACGCCGTGTCCGGAAACTGTTAGTGGAGACTGGACAATCTCAGCAAGAAGACATGCAAGAAGCATAAACAAAAGGGATGATTCGCTATATGCGAGTCATCCCTTTTTGCGTCATACGGATTGGCGCTCAATTCGCTCAATCAATTCATATGGTCGGACTTTATAAATGGCGTAAGGCATGTATGTCGGGTCGATCGCATCGAGGAAGCGCATTTGGAAGTGCTCCCGTTTGATGTAGTCACCGACGTTAATTGCGTCGACTTTATAGAAGCCAACTTCCTGTGTCTCGCCAGCCTGCGGTCTGAGGTCACCGGATACATATTTCGCGCGGAACGTGACACAGAGAACGCGGGACGACACGTTTTGATAGATCCCCGTGATGCCTTCCACCTCGATTTTAACGCCCGTTTCCTCGTCCACTTCACGATGGATGGCATCAACGAGTGACTCATGTTCTTCCACCTGTCCGCCAGGCATCTCGAACGAGTCGTTCCGATGCATGTTTTTGACGAGGAGAACTTCACCTGCCTCATTCGTGATATACGCTGTCACACAGACAATCGCACGCGGCGGCGTATAGTGACCGGTCGGCATCATGAACTCTTCGCTTGACTTGATATACAGCTCTTTTCCGAGGCGAGCCCGTTGTTTCATGGCGTCTCGTCGCAACGTACTGCCACGATAATCCCGCTCGACTTGCTCATAGTGTTCACGGTCCCGGTATTCCCATAGTGCCATGACCTCGGATTTGTCTTCGGTCACCCAGCGTCCGACGAGGCGGGCGCCATGCGACGCCTGGATCGGGTAAATGTATGTATGGAAAAAGTCGGTGAATTCTTGCAGGCGTTCAGGTCGAATCGTATACGTTTTACGGCGATGGAACATGATGATTCCTCCTTTTTCGTTGTGCGGTGTCCTATATGTGTGACCGCGATTCGCTTACATGGTTCTTATTCGACAGATATTAGCGTTTCCCTTTCCAACAAAAAAAGAATCCGCTCCAGTTAAGCGGATTCTTTCACACGTTTTGGTTGCTGACGAACATGTCGAACGACGAGGATAATCCCGACAGCAAGAGCCAAGAAGGGGATGACATCGTCCATGAAGTGGCCGATCATGCGCCAGTTGCTACCAAGCATCATCCCGACATGGATGAAGATGAATGACCAGACGGCGAAAATCAAGGTCGTCACCGACAAAAACTTACGGAACGATAGACGCATCACCCCGGCGCTCACTGCGAATAATTGACGCCAAAACAGGCTGAGACAGACGATCCATGCACCGTATTTCTCAAACCAGCGCTCGGCCCGGAGTTGCTTGTCTTGCCGAATTCGAAAATACCGATACAGTTTGAGCGCGACGGGACGCCCACCATATCGACCGATCCAGTACAGACCGATTTGGCTGAGCGTGAAGGAGACCCACGCCAGTAGGAACGTCAGGAAGAAGGGCGCGTCATGCGAGTCGACGAGGAAGCCTCCGTATGCGAGAACGAGTTCGTTCGGGATGAATTGAACCAAGATACCGATGGGAATGCTGAAGACCCCACAGATGGCGAGTAGATGCTCGAGGACGTTCAAGACGTAGCCCTCCTTTCAAATGATTTCAGGAAAGATGTTCCATCCATCAGTATAACGGACATGACTGAAAAGAAAAAGAAGAGATGTCACATATTCGTGACGTCTCTTCAATCTAATTCGGATACGAGAATCCCGAGGCGGTCCAATTCTTTCACCGCAGCATCGATTGCCTCTTTATGGTCTGATTCGAGCGTATGGATATGGAAGCCACCCGTCAACTGGGAGAGCGGGGAAGCCCCATGCGTCTTCACTCGTTCGAGGAAGGCGCGGACGTCGCGGCGACTCTTCACCATGAGTTGTCCCGTGATAGACCCGTATACAGGATGGTCGATGATGACGTCTTTTATGGTGACCCCTTCATCGACGATGGCGTTCATCTCCGTCTCCATCTCTTCTGCTGTATGACGACAGGCTACCTTTTTCGAATAGGTGGAGGGGGTGAGGTCTCCATGCAAGTAGACATACCCACGAGCGGTCGCGACGATTTGATGGCCTTTCGCTTTTAGCAACGATAGGTCTTGGACGATGACCTGACGACTGACGGATACATGTCTTGCCAGTTCAGATCCTGTGATTGGCTCATTGCTCGATTCAATCAATTGTAATAGTGTGCGACGGCGTTCTTCACCGGCTAAACGTTTGTTCATGATGTTCGACTCCCCTTGCTAAAATGACGATGGCATCGGCGAGGGCCGATGTGTCTTCGGCGGTCGTTTGCGCGCCGAAGGAAATGCGGACGAGTCCATGACAGGCGCTCGTCTCATATCCGAGTGCTTCGAGCATGCGATTTGGTCCATTTTGACCTGCTCGACATGCCGACCCAGCCGATACTTGGAACCCGAGATCGTCGAGCTCGGTCATCCACCATTGTCCGTCGCGTTGATGGGAGACGAAGGAGAAAATGGCGGGACTTTGTTCATCAAACTCGAGCCAATGGACATGCGCTGACGTCTTCTCTTTCAAGATAGCACGAAACGCCATGAAATTTCTCTGAAAACGTGTCAATTGTTCCTGACGTTCTCCGAGTGCTTTTGCAAAGGCACTGATTCCAGGAACGTCAATCGTTCCGGGACGAATCCCGTATTGATGATGCCCCGGATAGTATGGGGGAGGAATCAGACGTTCCATGTAGAGGGCGCCGACTCCTTTCGGTCCACCTACTTTGTGAGCACTGAACGAATAGGCATCAATGCCTTCGACAGAAATCGGGATTTTCCCGAGTGCCTGGACCCCGTCCACATGGAAGAGGATTTTCTTATATTTCAAGAGGCATTGGATGTGGTGGAGCGGTAACACCCAGCCTGTGTCGGAATTGACATGCTGGAGCGTGACGAGCCCGATGTCACGGTCGAGTAGGTGTGTGAATGCATCTAAATCAAACTTCCCATCCTTCAGTTTCAACCGATGAACGATTATTCCTTCCCGTTCCCACTCTTCAAGTAAGAGGGCGACCGAATCATGTTCATGCCAAGACGTGATCACCTCTTTGCCCTTCATCCGTTTACGTAAACTTGTCAGTGCGATGTAATTGCTCTCCGATCCACTTCCGGTGAATAATAATTTTCCTCGTAACATATCAAGCCCGAGCGCCTGTTTGATCAAGCGTCTTGCCTCTGTCAAATAATCTTCTGCCATATAACCTTGGGTATGGAGTGATGATGGGTTCCCATAAACGTTTTTGGCCATCGCCACGTAATGGTCTAATGCTGCATGCGTCATCGGGTGTGTAGCGGCGTAGTCGAAGTAGCGGTTCATCATGGACTCCCCTTTTCTCATGTTGTCTTCTACACAAAATTATGCGAAACTAGTTTACAAGTCAACATTACATATGAAAAACAGGTGATGTACAAGTGTCTTTACACATAGAGAAAACTGACATTTTGATTATCGGAACGGGACTTGCCGCCGTCGCAACGGCTTTGCATCTATCAAAATCATTCTCCATTCTTCTCGTCTCAAAAGGTGAGATGACAGACAGCAACTCCGATTTGGCACAAGGCGGGATTGCGAGCGCGTATCTTGAGAAATCGAGTACGGCCCATAAAGAAGACACGATGCTCGCTTCTAAAAACACATCGTGCGCTGAGCGCGTCGACATTCTCGTAGAAGAAGGGCGTCAAGCGATTGAAGAAATGGAACGATTCGGTGTCCGGTTCGACCGTGAAGAGGGCGGCTATGCCCTCGGACGAGAAGGCGCACACCGATTGAATCGGATCTTTCATGTCGGTGGCGACGAGACGGGACGTCATGTCATGAGGCAATTGCGTCAGTCGATGCCTGATAACGTGAACGTATTGGAACGGGTGCTCGTGCACGATCTCATCACGAGAGACGGGAAAGTCGTCGGCGCGATGGCGTTTCGTGATGAAGTGCCCATTCGAATTGAAGCCGGCGCTGTCGTATTGGCGACAGGTGGCATCGGTGGGCTGATCGATTGGACTTCAAACGCGCGTACCGTGACCGGTGATGGTCTCGTTCTGGCAAATCGATGTGGGGCCAAGCTGACACATTTACAGCGGATCCAATTTCACCCCACCTTACTGGCGACCGAAACGCCTCACCTCGTGACCGAAGCGCTCCGGGGAGCTGGAGCGACGCTCGTTGATGACGAAGGGAATCACGTGATGGCGCATCATCCGCTCGGGAGTCTCGCGCCTCGAGATGACGTGGCACGGGTACTGACAGAACGGATGGGAACGGTCTATCTCGATACGACAAACGTGACACGGCTTCGTGAACGGTTTCCAAAACTTGCTTTGACATGTGACAAACTTAGGATTGATCCTCGCCGCATTCCGGTACGTCCAGGTCTCCATTTTCATATGGGTGGAATCGAAGTGGATGATATGGGACGGACAGGCGTTGACGGATTATATGCCGTCGGTGAAGTAGCGGATGCGGGTATACATGGGACGAATCGTTTAGCCTCGAACTCACTTTTGGAATGTTGGGTATTTGGAAAACGAGTCGCGCGGGCGGTGCGTTTGAATAGGACGGCTATGGTGACGAAGGAGACGCTGGTGTACGACATCTCACCTTTGGCGTTTCAAGCGTTCCGTGCTCAAATTGGAAGATGGTTGACGATTTCACCAAGTCTTGATGAATTGAAAGGTTTCTTACAAAATACCCAAACGTTGACCATGACGAAACACGTGACAAGACAATTAAGTGAACAAACTTTACAACTCGATGCGGCGCGTCTTCTCGCGCAAAGCATCCTCGAAATGGAGCGGTATGATGAACACGATATACCTACGCGAACAGCTACGTCAGTTCTTGATTGAAGATATCGGTTATGGGGACTTATCGAGTGCGCTGATTGATGCACAGGACGAGTCGATCGCAACGATTGTTGCCAAAGAACAGGGCATTTTCTGTGGGAAGCCAATCGTAGAAGAGCTGGCAACTATGCAGCGGCTTGAATTGGTCTTTTGCCAAGAAGACGGGAGAGCGGTTGTCCTTGGAGACGAGCTCGTCGTCTTGAGAGGAAAGACACGCGCAATTTTAGAGACGGAGCGTGTGCTGTTGAATGTCATCCAACATATGAGTGGGATTGCGACGATGACAAAGCAGTGCATCGATGCGCTAGATGATGACTCGATACACGTGACCGATACACGGAAGACGACTCCGGGACTTCGGATGATTGAGAAGTACGCCGTACGTGTCGGTGGGGGATACAATCACCGTTTAAGACTCGATGACGCCGTCATGATCAAAGACAATCATATCGTCGCACTGGGTGGTGTAACGAACGCGATTCAAGTCGCGCGTGAGCGTGTCGGTCATACGACCCCGATTGAAGTCGAAATCGAGTCGTTCGAACATCTGATGGAGGCGGTTCAAGCCGATCCGGACATCGTGATGCTTGATAATCGGACGCCAGATGAATTGAGGGAATGGGTCCGTCATATACCGACACACATCAAAATTGAAGTGTCTGGTGGGATCACACTCGACACGATTGACGATTATCGAGGCATTCGCATCGATGTCATCTCGCTCGGTCAATTGACTCATTCGGTCCGCGCGTTCGATTGCAGTTTGAATTTACAAGGAGGAATGAAAGATGCAACTACTCGGAACACTCCCACCGACGTACGCTAACCTGTCAGTGGAGGAGATGGAGACTCGGATTCAGGCGGTCAAAGACCGACTCGGGACTCGTCTCTTTTTACCGGCCCATCATTATCAAAAAGACGAGGTCGTTCAATTCGCGGACGCGACAGGGGATTCGCTCCAGCTCGCACGACTCGCAGAACAGATGAGCGAAGCCGAATTCATCGTCTTTTGTGGTGTCCACTTCATGGCAGAGACGGCAGACATGTTGACACGGGACGACCAGATTGTCGTCTTACCTGATATGCGTGCCGGCTGTTCGATGGCAGACATGGCCGATATCGATCAGACGGAGATTGCTTGGGAAGAACTGACGGAACGATTTGGAGAGGACATCATCCCGATTACATACGTCAATTCAACAGCGGCCATCAAAGCGTTCGTTGGTCGTCACGGTGGGGCGACCGTCACATCGTCGAACGCCCATGAAATCGTCCGGTGGGCGCTTGAGGCAGGTGAACGCATCTTATTCCTTCCCGATCAGCATCTCGGGCGGAACACGGCGTTCGACCTCGGCATTCCGCTCGAGGCGATGGCTGTTTGGGATCCGCTCCGTGAAGAATTGGTCTCAGAAGGCGAAGACGATCAAGTGAAAGTCATCTTATGGAAGGGACACTGTTCTGTCCATGAGAAGTTCACGGTATCGCAAATTCAGACGTTCCGTGACCGTGAGCCGGATCGTCGCATCATCGTCCATCCGGAGTGTACGTTTGACGTCGTCCAATTGGCAGACGAGGCGGGATCGACGTCATATATCATCGACAAGATTGATGCGAGTGCACCTGGGACGAAGTGGGCGGTCGGAACGGAGATGAACCTCGTCAACCGGTTGGCGGCAACGTACCCACATCTTGATATCGTCTCGTTGAACCCATTCATGTGTCCGTGCCTCACGATGAATCGAATCGACTTGCCACATCTTCTCTGGGCGCTCGAGTCACTCGAGACGGACCCTGTGAACGTCATTCGCGTCGATCATGAGACGACAGAGTGGTCGAAACGCGCACTTGAACGAATGCTTGCACGGTAATCGCTTCAGGACAGGTAAACGCCTGTCCTTTTTTCGTGTCGCCCATTATGGTACAATAAATGCAGTTTTTCCGACCAAAAAGGAGAGTACATCGTGATTGAATTCGTAAAAGGACCCGTCGCCTATGTGTGTGCGGAATATATAACGTTAGATGTCTCGGGCGTCGGCTACAAAGTACATGTGCCTAACCCGTTTTTTTATCGTGAACAAGACGAACATGTAATCGTGTTTACGCATCATTATGTGCGTGAAGACCAACAGACGTTATACGGTTTCCGGTCACGTCGTGAGCGTGAGCTGTTCAATAAACTCCTCAGCGTGAACGGGATCGGACCAAAAGGTGCGCTTGCCATCGTCGCGTCCGGCGATATCGACGCTTTGATCGATGCGATTGAAACCGAGAACGAGAAGTATTTGACGAAATTCCCGGGAGTCGGCAAGAAGACGGCCAAACAGATGGCGCTCGACTTGAAAGGGAAGTTATCCGAGCTCGCACCGGATTATGTGCCGAACGAAGGGTTGTTTGCCCAAGGTGCATCTGAACTCGATGAGGCGTGTGAGGCGCTCGTCGCGCTCGGCTACTCTGAACGGGAAATCCTAAAAGTCCGCAAAGCATTGAGCGGAGAAATATTGACGACCGACGCGTACATAAAACGCGCGCTACAGCTGTTACTGAAATAAGGAGGAAGCTATGGACGAACGATTGTTGTCACAATCTCATCAGCAATATGAAGACTCTGAAGAGTGGAGCTTACGTCCGCAGCGCTTCGAGCAATATATCGGGCAAGAAAAGGCGAAAGGCAATTTGTCGGTCTTCATTCAGGCCGCTAAACTTCGTAGTGAGACGCTCGACCACGTGCTCTTATACGGTCCCCCGGGACTCGGGAAGACGACGCTCGCCCAAATCATCGCCAACGAAATGGGCGTCGGAATTAAGACGACCGCCGGACCGGCAATTGAACGACCGGGTGATTTGGCCGCAATCCTTTCGACACTCGAGCCGGGAGACGTCTTGTTCATCGACGAGATCCATCGTTTGAGCCGGACGATTGAAGAGATCCTCTATCCGGCGATGGAAGACTACTGTCTCGACATCGTCTATGGGCAAGGGGAGATGGCTCGTAGCGTCCGCATCGACCTACCACCGTTTACGCTTGTCGGGGCGACGACACGGGCCGGGATGTTGTCGGCGCCTTTACGTGACCGTTTCGGCGTCACGTTGAAGCTCGAATATTACGAAACACATGAGTTAGCGGCCATCGTCAGCCGGACGGCCCAGTTGTTCCGTCTCTCGATTTCACCTGAGGCGAGCGGTGCGATTGCGAAACGCTCACGAGGGACGCCACGAGTTGCAAACCGTCTCTTGCGTCGTGTCCGTGATTTCGCACAAGTGGCTGGTACGAAAGAAATCGATCCAGTGCTCGCATCTGATGCGCTCGACCGGCTACACGTCGATGCGCTCGGACTCGATGAAGTCGATCATCGGTTACTAAGAGCCATGGTGGAGCGGTTCGGAGGTGGACCGGTCGGGCTTGAGACGCTCGCTGCGACCATCGGTGAGGACGCTCAGACGATTGAGGATGTCTACGAGCCCTATTTATTGCAACAAGGATTCTTGCAGCGCACGCCGCGAGGACGGATGATCACACAGTTTGCCAAGTCGCATTTTGGTTATGAAGAGGAAGAGGAGTAAGGTATGCAAGACATTCAATTGAACGTAAACGATTATGATTTTGAATTGCCAGAAGAGTTGATTGCGCAAGTCCCATTGCTTGATCGGACAAGCTCACGCTTGCTCGTATTAGACCGCGAGACAGGGGACATCGAGCATCGCCACTTCCGTGACGTGCTCGATTATTTGAACGAGGGGGATGCGCTCGTCGTCAACGATTCGCGCGTCTTACCGGCACGCCTTTTTGGGGCAAAGCAAGAAACAGGCGGGAAAGTCGAACTGCTCTTGTTGAAGCAGACGGAAGATGATGTATGGGAAGCACTCGTCAAACCGGCGAAAAAAGTTCGTGTCGGCTCCATCGTTGAGTTCGGGGACGGTCTTCTCCGCGCAGAATGCGTCGAGGAGCTCCCAGAAGGTGGACGTCGTTTCAAGTTTGACTACGACGGCATCTTCTATGAGATTTTAGACGAGCTTGGAACGATGCCGCTCCCGCCGTATATTCGCGAACAACTCGATGACCAAGACCGTTATCAGACGGTCTATGCCCGTGAACGAGGCAGTGCGGCCGCTCCGACAGCCGGTCTTCATTTCACTGAGGAACTGCTTGAAGCGGCCAAAGCGAAAGGTGTCCGGTTGATCCCGCTCACACTTCACGTCGGCCTCGGGACGTTCCGTCCGGTGACGGCTGATTCTATCGAGGAACATACGATGCATAGTGAATATTTCGAGTTGTCGGCTGAATCGGCAGCTGCGCTTCGAGAGATTCGAGCGAATGGCGGTCGCATCTTTGCGGTCGGGACGACATCGACGCGCACGCTTGAGACGATCATGCGAGATCACGGGGACTTCGTCGAGTCATCGGGCTGGACGGATATCTTTATTTACCCTGGTGTTGAGTTAAAGGCAATCGATGGATTGATCACGAACTTCCATCTCCCTAAATCAACGCTCGTCATGCTCGTCTCGGCATTCGCGACGCGCGACATCATCTTACACGCTTATCGGACTGCGGTCGCAGAACGATACCGCTTCTTCAGCTTTGGAGACGCGATGCTCATCACGAGGAAGGAAGTAACAAAATGACAAAACATGCAGTCACATACGAACACATCCACACATGCAAACAGACCGGAGCGCGGCACGGAATCGTCCATACGCCGCACGGGTCGTTCGAGACACCGGTCTTCATGCCGGTCGGGACGCAAGCGAGCGTCAAAACGATGGCACCTGAACAGGTCAAGGCGATGGGTGCGAACATCATCTTGTCGAACACGTATCACCTTTGGGTTCGTCCAGGACATGAGGTCATCAAACAAGCCGGTGGACTTCATAAGTTCATGAACTGGGACGGGGCAATCCTCACGGACTCGGGTGGATTCCAAGTGTTCTCACTGGCCGACCTCCGAAACATCCAAGAGGAAGGCGTACATTTCCGTAACCATTTGAACGGAGACAAGTTGTTCTTGTCACCAGAAAAGGCGATGGAGATTCAAAACGCGCTCGGATCGGACATCATGATGGCATTCGATGAGTGTCCGCCTTATCCGGCGACGCATGAATACATGAAGAAGTCGGTCGAGCGGACGAGCCGCTGGGCGGAACGTTGCCTCGAGGCACATGAACGTCCAGAAGACCAGGCGCTCTTTGGCATCATCCAAGGTGGAGAATATGAGGACCTTCGTCGTCAAAGCGCCCAAGACCTCGTCTCACTTGATTTTCCAGGATATGCGGTCGGTGGTCTCTCGGTCGGTGAACCGAAAGATGTCATGTATCGTGCCCTCGAATTCACGACGCCGCTCATGCCAGAGAACAAACCGCGTTATTTGATGGGCGTCGGCTCACCGGATGCGTTGATTGAAGGATCGATTCGCGGAATCGACATGTTCGACTGTGTCCTTCCGACACGTATTGCACGAAACGGAACGCTCATGACGTCGAAAGGTCGCGTCACGATCAAACAAGCGAAATATAAGACGGACTTTGGTCCAATCGACGAGAAGTGTGACTGTAATACGTGTAAGAACTACTCGCGTGCGTACGTCCACCACTTGATTCGTGCGGATGAGATGTTTGGTCTTCACTTGTGTACGACACACAATCTTCACTTCCTCGTGAAGTTGATGGAGCAGGTTCGTCAAGCGATTCGTGAAGACCGCTTGCTCGATTTCAAAGAAGAGTTCTTCGAAGAATACGGCTACAACAAGCCGAACGCGAAGAATTTCTAAGCAATCATGTCGGACATTGTGTGACAATGCTTCAGTTTCACGGTATAATGAACCTGATATTGAAGGAAAGGGTGAATGTTACTCATGGAAACACTCGTTGCGTTATTACCAATGATCTTGATTTTCGTCGTATTTTACTTCCTTTTGATTCGTCCACAGACGAAACGCCAAAAAGAAGTACAAGCGATGCAAAACGCCCTCGAGCGTGGCGACAGCGTTGTCACAATCGGCGGTTTACACGGCGTCGTTCATCAAATCGAAGACACACATGTCGTTTTGAAATGCGATCAATCGCTTCTCCGTTTCAACCGAAGCGCAGTTTCGGAAGTCGTGAAAAAAGCGAATGCCTCATTTGAGGAATAAGCAAGTAAGCGTCTGACCATCATGGTCAGACGCTTTTTTGTGTGGCTAGAAGTTGGGGGAGGATTCTTCGAGCGGCCTCTTGTCCACCATAGATGGCTCTTGAGAACGGACCAAGAATCGTGATGCACTCGGGTCGAACGCAGATGCAACATGGAGATGGATACCGTTTGTTGTTTCCAGTTCGCTAACGGGTCAGTGAGTCGATCGCCAATGATCAAATCCTCCAAATACCCGCCTTGTTTATGTGAAGGTGAGGGTCATTCCGTGTACACCAGCACCAATGATTAATAACTTTGTATGTTCCACAATCATAGAGAATCCTCTCAAAAAAGTAATAATTACGATTTAAAGCATATAAAGATGACTTCTTTTTGTCAAAACGAATCGGATTCAAAATTTATCCACCTCATTTCGAAAAATCGATTTGATTCGTGAAAACGTTTGCATTAATGTCAAGTTGAGAAGAAATCCGAGATGAAGGAGAACGAATGACATGGACGTGAAACGATTGATTAACTCGATGAAGAAGTGGAAAGGCTGGACCATAAAACGAAGTGGTACGAAACAGAAAGGACGCTCGTCCCTGAGACGACGGATGTCCATCGCACTCATTCCGACGATCATTGCGCTCGTCATTGTCGGCGCGCTCGGATCTTATCAATTGAGACAATCGACTGCCGCCTATGACCGGGTCCTCAGTGAAGGCACGCAAGAGATGCTGCTTGCAGAGAATCTATCATTAGCGGTGACGGATGCCGAACGCTACTTGAACTACTATATGCTTGTAGCCAATCCGAAGACGCTCATCAGTCTCCAGGGAGTTCAAGAACAACGAGACGAATTGATGGCTTCACTCAAGGCATCTTCTTCAGATGAGAAGATCTTGTCTTGGTTGGGAGATTTGGAGAAATTTAACGAGCTATTAGACCGTGAGATGAATCGTGCCGTCGAACTTCGTCAACAACAAGACGAAATCGGCTTCAAAACCGTTCTCAACACGAGTGTGACACCGACGACGGATCGGGTACGCATGACCGTGACCGACCTTGTCGAATACAAAGGAGAGCTCCTCGAGTCTGAGACGAAAGCGGTACAAGCAGATGCAGAAAGTTCAATCCTTTGGATGCTCCTCATCAGTGTTGGTGGTGTCGTGATCGGGATTCTTTCCTTACTTGCGCTACAACGGCTTTTCCTAAAACCGATCAATCGACTCGGTCGTCAAGCACGCATCATGGCAGAAGGGGATTTGACTGGAGAAGATATCGAAGTCGCCTCAAACGATGAACTAGGAGACCTGGTTACGGCGTTCAATGAAATGAAGCATAATCTGGTCGGCTTGATTCGTCGGGTTGGTGAAGCGTCGGACAAAGTGACTGCATATTCTGAAGAACTTTACGCAAGCACAGACCATGTCGCGACAACGACCCAAGGCGTGTCCCGGTTGTTCGAAGAGATGAACGTGGCTGCGCAAGGATCCTCGAAGCGAGCAGAAGAAGGAACGATTGGCGTCAATCAAGCGGTGGATGGATTGAATCAAATCGCTGCGGCCTCACAAGGTGTGAATGAGCAGACGATACATACACTTGAGGCGGCGAACGGTGGACTTGAGACCGTTCAATTGGCAGAGAAACGGATGCAAGAAATTCGCCGTGCCAACGAGCTCACTCAACAGATGGTAAACCGTCTATCGAACCAATCGCTTGAAATCGAGAAAATCACCCGTTCGATCACGGCGATCACGGAACAGACGAACTTACTTGCCTTAAACGCGGCGATTGAAGCAGCACGTGCGGGTGAGCACGGAAAAGGGTTTGCCGTCGTCGCGGCTGAAGTCCGGAAACTCGCCGAGGAATCGAAACAATCCGCCATTCAAATCCAGACCGTCGTCCGCGACATTCAACGTGACACGGAGCAAGTCGAATCGGCGTTCGAAGAATCGAGCGTACATGTGGAGAATGGGGTATCGCAAATGGGAGAAGTGGCCGAGGCGTTCCGTGAGATCGTATCGGTCATCGAAGAGACGTCCCGTCAAATGAGTGAGATTGCGGCAGCAACAGAAGAAGTGAGCGCCAATACGACTGAAGTTGCCGTCTCTGTTGAAGATATGTCGACAAACGCCGTCTCGACACAGCGAAGCGTCGAAGAAGCCGGTGCGAACGTCGAAGAACAGCTTGCCGCCATTCAAGAAATCAACGGCATCGCTGAAACGATGAGTCACATGTCGTCTGAATTAAAAGATGTCGTCCATGTGTTTAAAACGACATAACAAATGCCCTGACGCGCGCGTCAGGGCATTGTTCGTTACATTAATAGGATTAGACTTGTCGCCATGACGATCATACCAGCAACCATTCCATACATTGAATGATGGGCGTGTCCGTATTCACGGGCGGCAGGGAGCAATTCGTCAAGCGAGATGAAGACCATGATGCCACCGACCGCCGCGAACAAGAGTCCGAAGACGGTGTCGCTCAAGAACGGCATGAGTAACAAGAATCCGATGGCCGCTCCAGCTGGCTCGGCAAGCCCTGACAACATCGAAAGCTTGAACGCCTTCTTCCGTGAGCCCGTCGCATAATAAATCGGGACGGAGACGGCAATCCCTTCCGGAATGTTGTGTAGGGCGATGGCGATGGCGATAGCTAAGCCGACGGCCGGGTCATCTAGTGCCGAGACGAACGTCGCAAGTCCTTCTGGGAAGTTGTGAATCCCGATGGCGAGTGCCATGAAAATCCCCATTTTTTTAAGTCGATTTTGTACCTCTGGATGATTGATTGGAGCCGCTTCATTTGTCGTCGTCGTTGCGAGTTCATGTGTTGTCGGGTCATTCTGCATCGACTCGACAAACTTGACTTCGTGTGGATTCTCCATTTTCGGAATGAACTTATCGATCATGCCAATCAAGAACATCCCACCGAAGAATGCGAGAACGGTGTAGATTGTACCCGTATATTCTCCGTGAGCGCCGACGAGTTCCTCGAGCGCTTTCGGAAAAATCTCGATGAACGACACGTAAATCATGACGCCTCCGGAAAATCCAAGCGAGATGGAGAGGAATGCCGTGTTCGTCCGTTTCGCAAAGAATGCGATCATACTCCCGATTCCGGTAGCTAGACCGGCGAATAGAGTAAGGAGAAAGGCATAAATAACTGTGCTGTCCATATGGAAAGACTCCTTTGATGTTTTGATGTTAGCTACATCATACATGAAGTTTTGCCCATGCGCAACATTTAGTCTTATATGCAAACTCAGTCGAACAATCCGTTAAGGTCGTTACAATTTTAGGAAAATGATTGATAAATGTTTAGAAAATTTGTAATGTTAACGAGAGAAGTTTTTATCAAGAACAGTGGTTTAGAAAGGAAATAGTCGTATGTACAAAAAAGGCAACATTGCGATTTTTGCGATCATCATGATTGCGACAATCCTGCTCGCAGTGTTCACGACACCATGGGTCGTCAAGAACACGAACCTCGGACTCGACTTAAAAGGTGGATTCGAAGTTTTGTATGAAGTACAACCGCTCGAAGATGGCGACGTCATCGACGAGTCGGCGATGAATGCAACCGTTCGCGCCATCAATAACCGAATCAACGTCCTCGGAGTTTCCGAACCGGACGTTCGAATCGAAGAAAACAATCGCATCCGTGTCCAGCTCGCGGGCGTATCGAACCAAAACGAAGCGCGCGAGGTTCTCTCGTCAACGGCACAATTGACATTCCGTGACGTGAACGACAACGTCTTGCTCGATGGGAAAGACTTGGCGCCGCGTGGGGCAGCGCTCAGCTACAACCAACAAGGACAACCGGTCGTTGAGCTGACACTCCAATCGGCCGACAAGTTTGGCGAAGTGACATCTGAGATTGCACAACGTCCAGCTCCTGAGAACCGTCTGGTCATCTGGCTCGACTATGAAGAGGGCGACACATATGAGGAAGAAGTTCAAAAAGAGAACTCGAAAATTGTGTCAGATGCTTCGGTAACGAGTCCAATCTTATCGGATAAAGCCATCATCTCAGGTGGTGGAATTGACGCGGAAAGCGGTCAACGCCTTGCGGACATCTTGAACGCAGGGGCGCTCCCGGTCAAACTAGATGAGATTTACTCGACATCCGTGTCGGCCCAGTTCGGTCAAGATGCTTTAGAAGAAACGGTATTTGCCGCAACAATCGGAATCATCGCCGTATTCCTGTTCATGTTGTTCTTCTATCGTCTCCCAGGACTCGTATCGATCATCACGCTTGTTCTGTACATCAACTTGATTATGTTGTTCTTCAACGGAATCAATGCGGTATTGACGCTTCCAGGGATTGCAGCACTCGTCCTCGGGGTCGGTATGGCAGTCGATGCGAACATCATTACCGCGGAACGAATCAAAGACGAACTCCGCTCTGGAAAATCGGTCTTATCGGCATTCCGTGCAGGTAACCGTCGTTCCCTCAGTACGATCATCGATGCCAACTTGACGACGCTCATCTCGGCTGCGGTCTTGTTCTATTTCGGACAAAGCTCGGTCAAAGGATTTGCTGTCATGCTCATGATCTCAATCGGGATGACGTTCATCTCGAACGTATTCATCTCACGTTATTTGATGCACCTCCTTGTCTCAAGTCGTCTGTTCGACAAACGCAAAGGATGGTTTGGTGTGAAGGAGAGTGAAATCCGTGAACTTTAAGCTTACTGAATGGAATTACATGAAACATATGCGCACGATGTTCTTGATTTCGACGGCAGTCGTCGTTCTCGGAATCGGTCTCTTGTTCTTCCGTGGGTTGAACCTCGGAATCGATTTTTCTTCAGGGACGCGGGTCGAAGTACTAACGGAAGAACGTGTATCGCAAGAAGAATTCACGCAAGCGTTCAACGATGCCGGTGTCGACCAAGAGATTTCAAGCGTCCAATATGCAAATGAAGGTCGCTTGGCATACGTGACGTTCGTTGGGCAATTGGGCCAAGAGGAAGTCGCGAACGTCAAGTCGGCGTTCACTGAACAATTCGGGAACGACCCGAACATCAGCACCGTCTCGGCTCAAGTCGGTCGTGACTTGGCGAAAAATGCTTTGTATGCGGTAGCCGTCGCTTCGATCGGGATTATTCTCTACATCACGGTGCGTTTCCAATTCTCATATGCACTTGCAACTGTTATCGCGATGTTACACGATGCCTTCTTCATGATCGTCGCGTTCTCGCTCTTTGGGATCGAGGTCAACTTGTACTTTATCGCCGCGATCTTGACCATCATCGGTTACTCGGTCAACGATACGATCGTAACGTTCGACCGGGTCCGCGAGAACATTACGTCGTATGAAAAGGAACGAAAAATCAAGTCGATGGACGTCTATGAGTCGATCATCAACAAGTCGATTCAAGAGACAATCGTACGGTCCGTGAATACGGTCGTTACGGTACTCGTCACAGCCATCGCCTTGTATGCGTTCGGTGCTGAGTCGATTCGCAGCTTCTCGCTCGCGCTCATCGTCGGACTTTTCATGGGGATGTATTCTTCGATCTTCATTGCATCGTATTTATGGCTCCTCATCAAACGGACGACAATCAACAAGAAAAAAGATACGCCGGTCACAGAGGCGTAACAAGTGGGTCTCCCTTCAATCGGGAGACCTTTTCAAATGTCAAGACGGCACATCTTTCACGCGGTCTGCTATAATCTACAATTGATTGGAGTGAAGGACATGTACCATTCGAAGAAACAGTGGCTCTATCCGGAAACGAATCCGGACGACGTCACGCGTTTACAAAACGAATTAAATATATCAGCACAACTGGCGACGTTGCTCGTTCAGCGTGGTCATCAAGACGTAGAAGCGGCCAAGGCATTCTTGTATGCCGAGGATGAACTCGTCTTTCATGACCCGTACTTGTTTGAACAGATGGAGAAAGTCGTCACCCGCATCAAACAGGCAGCAGACGATGGGGAGATGGTGCTCATCTATGGTGACTACGATGTCGACGGGGTTAGTGCCTCATCCGTCATGTGGCACGCGTTGACCGAAATCGGTGTCATGGCCGAGTGTTATATCCCGAACCGTTTCACAGAAGGATATGGACCGAACAAAGAAGCGTTCCAATGGGCGGCGAACGAGGGATTCACTTTGGTCATCACGGTGGATTGCGGAATTTCAGGGATTGAAGAAGCGACACTCTTAAAAGACCTTGGCGTCGATTTGATCATCACGGACCACCACGAGCCAAAAGAGACATTGCCGGACGCCTATGCAATCATTCATCCGCATATCGACCCGGGATATCCATACGATAAACTCGCCGGTGCGGGAGTCGCCCTCAAAGTGGCGCACGCCGTTTTAGGGAGAATGCCGGAAGAACTTCTTGATTTGGCCGTCCTCGGAACGATTGCCGACCTCGTCCCGTTAGACGGTGAAAACCGGTTGCTCGCGAAGAAGGGGATTGCTGCGCTCGAGGCTTCAAAACGTCCAGGTATTTTAGCATTACGTGAAGTATGTGGTCTCGCTGACAGCGTATTGAACGAAGAGTCGGTCGGTTTCGCGTTCGGTCCACGCATCAATGCCGCGGGTCGACTCGATTCGGCGATGCCGGCACTTCAAATGCTCTTAGCCGAACATGTGGAGGAAGCGCTCGAGCTAGCGAAACAGCTCGATAAGCAAAACAAAGAACGTCAAGACATCGTCAAGACAATCGCTGCTGAAGCGAAAGAACTCGTTGAAGCGTCGATGACCGAGGACCGTGTACTCGTCGTGGCGAGTGAGAAGTGGAATCCTGGCGTCGTCGGGATTGTCGCATCTCGTCTCGTCGAGGCGTATTATCGTCCAGTCATCCTCCTTTGCCACGACCCTGAGACGGGTAAGGCGAAAGGATCGGGGCGCTCGATTGAAGGGTTTGATCTCTTCAAGGAACTTTCGAAGAATGAAGATATTTTGCCACACTTTGGCGGACATCCAGCCGCGGCCGGGATGACCCTTCAGTCGGAACACGTCGCCGAACTACGAGAGCGACTGAACCGTCAGGCGGAGTCCATCCCGGATGACGTGTTTGTGCCACGGGTGAACGTCGACTTGAAACTCTCCGTCAACGACGTCTCGCTCGACTTGATCTCAGAAATAGGAAAGCTCGCGCCATTTGGTATGGGGAATCCATCCCCTCGTGTCGTCGTCGCAGATGCGAAACTGCGTGATATTCGCCAAATCGGACGTGACGCCACCCATTTGAAAGTACAGCTCGCCGGAGACAAGCGTGAGCTCGATGGCATCGGATTTGGATTCGGCCACGTTGTTTCAGAGATTTCAAAGATGGCTCATATCTCGGTGATGGGAAGTCTTCAAGTCAACGAATGGAACGGAATGCGTAAACCGCAGCTCATGATTCAAGATTTACGGGTCGATGACTTCCAAGTGTTTGACTATCGTGGGAAGAAAAAATCAATGCAAGAGTTGAAAGATTTGCCGAAAGAACAGACGTCATTTTTATCTTTCCAAGGGACGAACGAAGATTTTCCACTCCATGAAGGAGATGAACCGCTCAACCGTTTCGTCGTTCTGCTCGATCTTCCGGACGATGAAGAGGTGCTCGCAGAAAAACTTCATGAGGGGATTGAACGCATTTATTGTGCCTTCGGTCAAGGAGACTCGTTCTTTGAACGTCTTCCGTCCCGTGAGGATTTCCGAACGTATTATGTCCATATGGCAACGTGCGAACGGAAAAATCTACGTGAAAACCTGATTCGTCTGTCAAAAGAGCGAAAATGGTCAAAAAATACGATTCAATTTATGCATCAAGTATTCTCTGAACTCGAATTTCTTGTTACAATGGAAGACGGACTGCCTGGAGTCAATCCAGAAGCACCGAAACGCGATTTGACCGAGGCGCCGTGCTATCAACGCCGGATTGGGCGCCAACAACTCGAAGAGCGTTTCGTATACGCGTCATTGGCGGAGCTCAAAGAGCGGTTACAATCGTTGCGATCGAACAAGATGCAGGAGGCATACACATAAAATGGATTTCAAACAGCATATTAAAGAAGTAGCAGATTATCCGAAGGAAGGAATCAGCTTCAAAGATATCACGTCACTCATGCAAGATGGCGAAGTCTACAAGAAAGCGGTAGATGAGCTCGTCGTTTATGCACGTGAACGTGGAGCGGAGTTGATCGCTGGTCCGGAAGCACGCGGATTCGTCGTCGGTTGCCCGGCAGCGTATGCGCTCGAACTCGGGTTCGTACCAGTACGTAAAGAAGGAAAGTTACCACGTGAGACAGTACGAGTTTCATACGGTCTTGAGTATGGGACGGACATTTTAACGATGCACAAAGATTCAATCCAACCTGGACAACAAGTCGTCATCTTGGATGACTTGCTCGCAACAGGTGGTACGATTGAAGCGACGATTAAAATGATTGAACAACTCGGTGGAGTTGTGGCGGGAATCGGGTTCTTAATCGAACTCGACGGACTTGGTGGACGTGAGCGTCTCGAAGGATACGACGTGTTCTCACTCATCCGCTACGAAGACTAATTTGAACGGGAAGCGATATGCTTCCCGTTTTTGAATAGTTTTTAAGGAAAATAACCTACAACCTTTGACAGGTCGTCAGATTTTTTCGATAATGGTTATAAAAATCATAGAATCTTGAATACAAACTACTACCATGCTGCGACGAATCCGAGGCGATTGGAGCGGTTAGAAAAAGGGTGTCGAATGTTATGACCAAAAAACAAATCGTAAGTATTGAGGATCTTCTCGACGCGCTCGGGGAGTATATGGGTGACGACGATATAGCCGAAGTGAAACGCGCTTACGAATACGCAAAACTTCATCATACCGGTCAGTTCCGACGTTCGGGCGAGCCCTATATCCTCCATCCGGTTCAAGTGGCCGGCATTCTCGTTGATATCGGCTTAGACGCCACAACGATTGTTGGAGCGCTCTTGCATGATGTTGTTGAAGATACGGATATTTCGTTACAGCAATTGACGGACGATTTTGGTCCAGACGTGGCCATGCTCGTCGATGGCGTCACGAAACTTGGTAAGATTAAATATAAATCGAAAAAAGAAGAACTTGCTGAAAACCACCGGAAGATGATTATCGCCATGGCAGAAGACGTGCGCGTGATCCTGATCAAACTTGCGGACCGGCTCCACAATATGCGGACGCTTCAGCATATGCCGAAAGAAAAGCAAGTTCAAAAGGCAGAAGAGACGCTCGAAATCTTTGCTCCGCTCGCGCACCGGATGGGGATCTCGACAATCAAGTGGGAGCTCGAAGATATTTCGTTACGTTATATCAACCCGCAGCAATACTATAAGATCGTCTCGATGATGAAACAGAAACGGACGGAACGGGAAGCACTCGTCACCTCTGTCATCACGGAAGTGAACAGGGTTCTTGAGGAAGTGCATATCGATGCCGACGTGAACGGTCGACCGAAGCACATCTATTCTATCTATAACAAGATGGTGAAGCATAAAAAAGAGTTCAATGAAATTTACGATTTGATGGCGGTCCGCATTATCGTCGATTCGATTCGTGATTGTTATGCCGTGCTCGGAATCATCCATACGCAATACAAGCCGATGCCGGGACGTTTCAAAGATTATATCGCCATGCCGAAGCCGAACATGTATCAGTCGCTCCATACGACCGTGATCGGTCCGAAAGGTGAGCCGCTCGAAGTCCAAATTCGGACGAAAGACATGCATTTCATCGCTGAGTTCGGGATTGCGGCACACTGGGCGTATAAAGAAGGGAAAAACGTCTCGACGAACGGATTCGACGAGAAGATCGCCCACCTTCGTGAAATCCTCGAGCTGCAAAAGGATACGACGGATGCCGAGGAATTCATGGAGTCCCTCAAAGTTGATTTCTTTAGCGACATGCTGTACGTCTTCACACCAAAAGGAGACGTATTCGAGTTGCCGAAGGGCTCAGTCCCAATCGACTATGCGTACCGGATTCATACGGAGATCGGGCACCGGATGACGGGTGCGAAAGTGAACGGCCGGATGGTACCGCTCGACTACAAACTCGAGACGGGTGACATCATCGAAATCATCACGTCGAAGCATAGTTACGGACCGAGTAAGGATTGGTTGAAGCTCGCTGTTTCGAGCCAGGCGAAGAACAAGATTCGCCAATGGTTCAAACGTCAACAGCGTGAAGAAAACGTCGAGAAAGGGAAAGATCTCGTCGAGGCAGAAATCAAGAAACTCGGTTTTGAACCGAAAGAAGTGATCGATGAGCCCGCACTCAGTATCGTCGTCGAGAAGTTCAACTTCGGGAACGAGGAAGAGATGTATGCCGCAGTCGGTTATCAAGGCATCACTGCCGCACAAGTCGCGCATAAGTTGACGGAGAAACAGCGGAAAGAGCCGAAACTCGAGCTCTCTGAAGCAATCAGCGAATTGAAAGTCAGTCAGGCGCCGAAGAAGAAAACGGCAGAGGCGGGCGTGACGGTCAAAGGAATCGACAACATGCTCGTGCGTATGAGCCGTTGCTGTAACCCGGTCCCGGGCGATGAAATCGTCGGATACATCACCCGTGGACGCGGGGTCTCGATTCACCGGAAAGACTGCTTGAACATCGTCAACGAACAACATCCGGAGCGTCTCCTTGACGTCGAATGGGAAGTCGGACAGGCGAAAGAGAAGAACTATAACGTCGATATCGAAATCACGGGATATGATCGTTCAGGTCTCTTGAACGATGTCCTTCAGGCGGTATCGGCGACGAATACGAATATCGTGGCCGTCAGTGGTCGGGGCGACCAAAATAAACAAGCTCGCATCTCGATGACGATCTCGATTCCGAACGTGAATCACTTGCAGAAAGTTGTCGAGCGCATTAAACAAATCTCAGACGTGTATTCGGTCAGCCGAGTCATGATGACGTGACGAAAGGAAGAGGAACGTGCGTGTATTATTGCAACGAGTGAAAGAAGCATCGGTCACAGTGGAGGAAGAAGTCGTCGGGGCAATCAACGCCGGATACTTGCTTCTCGTCGGTGTGACACATGAAGATACAGAAGAGGAAGTGAACTGGCTCGCCGACAAGGTGACCGGGCTTCGCGTCTTCGAGGACGATCAAGAAAAGATGAACTTATCGATTCAAGATGTGGCCGGTCAAATTTTGTCGGTCTCGCAATTCACATTATATGGAGATACGATGAAAGGACGGCGACCTGCTTTCACAAAGGCCGCCAAACCGGATATCGCTGAAACGCTCTATGAAAAATTCAATGAGCGACTCCGGTCGAACGGGCTCATCGTCGAGACGGGACGCTTCGGGGCGATGATGGACGTCGCACTTGTCAATGACGGACCGGTCACACTCATGCTCGAAAAAAACGCTTGACAGATGCCGGCTTGATTCGGCATCATGAAGCATATAGTCAAACACCTACGATAAAGAAGAGTACGGTCAACCCACCAGTAAAGAGAGCGATGCCTTGGCTGAAAGCATCGACTGGATGATGACCCGAACGACACTTTGGAGGTGCTCCCTTGAAAGCGAGTAGGGGGAGCCGTTTCATCGGGCGTTAACCGATTTCGAGTGGCAGAGTTTCAAGTGATGGCTCTGCAACGAGGGTGGTACCACGGGAAACTGACACAGGCTCTCGTCCCTTTGCGGACGAGGGCCTTTTTGTATTTTAAGGAGGGAATTGTGATGATGAAAGCACCACGCGGTACACAAGACCTGCTTCCGGGCACGGTCGAGACGTGGCAATATGTCGAGGAAAAACTTCGCGACATGAGCGCCCGTTATAACTATAAAGAAATCCGCACACCAATCTTTGAAACGACGAACCTGTTCACACGCAGTGTCGGGGAAACGACGGACATCGTCCAAAAAGAGATGTTCACGCTCGTGAAGAAAGGGAAAGACGAGTACACGCTTCGCCCAGAAGGGACGGCATCAGTCATTCGTGCGTTCGTGACGAACAAACTATTCGGAAATCCGGACCAACCGACGAAGCTCTACTACATGGGACCGATGTTCCGCTACGAGCGCCCACAAAAAGGCCGCTTCCGTCAGCTTCACCAATACGGTGTCGAAGCAATCGGTAGTAGTGACCCGGCCGTTGACGCTGAGGTCATCAGCCTCGCCTACTCAATCTACAAGTCGTTTGGACTTCAGAAAATCAAAGTCGTCGTCAACTCGCTTGGGGACGCGGAAAGCCGCAACGCCCACCGCGATGCGCTCATCCGTCACTTCGAGCCGGTGGCAGGCGAACTTTGCCAAGACTGCCAGTCACGTCTTTACAAGAACCCGCTTCGCATCTTGGATTGCAAGGTCGACCGTGATCATCCGTCGATGAAGACGGCACCGTCAATCCTTGAATATTCGAACGAAGAGTCGAAAGCCTACTTCGATCAAGTGCTCGCACAACTCGATGCACTCGGTGTCGCCTACGAAGTCGACCCGACACTCGTTCGTGGACTCGATTACTATACGCACACGGCGTTTGAAATCATGTCCGAGGCAGAAGGGTTCGGAGCCATCACGACACTTTGTGGCGGCGGACGTTACAACGGTCTCGTACAAGATATCGGTGGACCGGATATGCCGGGAGTCGGTTTTGGAATCGGATTGGAGCGCCTCATCCTTGCATTGGAGAATGAAGGAGTCTTACCTAAACTCGAGACAGGACTTGATGTCTTCATCGTCGCGCAAGGTGAAAAAGAAGTCGAATTGACGGCGACACGTCTCCTACAACTCCTCCGCATGGAAGGATTCAAGGCAGACCGTGATTACCAAGGGCGCAAGTTCAAAGGACAATTCAAACAGGCGGACCGCCTGAAAGCCAAGTTCACAGTCATCTTAGGGGATGACGAAGTCGAGCGCGGGGCAGCCGCCTTGAAAGATATGACGACTGGTGAACAAGTCGACGTGCCACTCTCGGCCGTCGCAGACAAAATTCGTGAACTATCGGAAGGAGCAGAACAATGATCGGACGCACACATATGAACGGCCGCGTGACAGAGTCACTCATCGGCCAAGAAGTACAATTAAAAGGATGGGTACAAAAACGTCGTGACCTCGGGGGCCTCATCTTCATCGACCTTCGTGACCGCACAGGAATCGTCCAAGTCGTCGTACGCCCGGAAAACGAAGCAGTCCACCAACTCGCGGAAACAATCCGTAGTGAGTATGTCCTCGACGTAAAAGGAACGGTTCTCGAGCGTGAGAACAAGAACCCGAACATGCCGACAGGAAACATCGAAGTCATCGCGTCTGAGATCAACATCTTGAACGCGGCGAAGATGACACCAATCCCAATCGGTGACGAGGCAGAAAACGTCTCAGAAGACCTTCGCCTCAAATACCGTTACCTCGACCTTCGTCGTCCAGCGCTTCAAGAGACGTTCCGTCTCCGCTCGAAGACGTCGAACACGATCCGTAACTTCTTGACAGAGCAAGAGTTCCTTGAAGTCGAAACACCAATTTTGACGAAGTCGACACCAGAAGGCGCACGTGACTATCTCGTACCGAGCCGTGTCCACGGTGGTGAGTTCTACGCGCTCCCGCAATCACCACAGCTATTCAAACAGTTGCTCATGGTCGCAGGATTTGACCGTTACTTCCAAATCGCACGCTGCTTCCGTGACGAAGACCTTCGTGCAGACCGTCAACCTGAGTTCACGCAAGTCGACATCGAGACGAGCTTCATGGATATCGAAGACTTGATGGCGATGATGGAATCAATGATGGGTGAAGTCATGGAGTCATCACTCGGTCGCACGGATACACCGACTAAGTTCGAGCGTATGACATACGCGGAAGCGATGCGCCGTTTCGGTTCAGATAAGCCGGACACGCGCTTCGGTCTCGAACTCATCGACGTGGCTGATGCTGTGAAAGGTGCCGGATTCAAAGTGTTTGACGCCGCACTCGAATCAAACGGACAAGTCAAAGCGATCAACGTCAAAGGTGAGGCGGACAACTTCTCACGTAAAGACATCGACAAGCTTCAAGAGTTCACAGCGGTCTACGGTGCGAAAGGTCTCGCATGGCTCAAAGTGACAGCGGAAGGCTTGAACGGTCCGATCGCGAAGTTCTTCGACGAAACGTACGCACAGAAGTTGATCGAGGCAACGAATGCAGAAGCAGGTGACCTTCTCCTCTTCGTCGCATCGAAACCAACTGTCGTCGCTGACAGCCTTGGCGCACTCCGCGTCAAACTCGGACACGACCTCGGTCTCATCGACGAGTCGAAATTCAACTTCCTATGGGTGACAGACTTCCCACTCGTGACGTTTGAAGAAGAAGACGGTCGTTTCTATGCGAATCACCATCCGTTCACGATGCCAAACCGTGAAGACCTTCACCTTCTTGAGACAGACCCGGCAAGCGTACGCGCCATCGCCTATGACCTCGTCTTGAACGGTTACGAGCTCGGTGGCGGTTCACAGCGTATTTACGAGCGTGACATCCAGGAACGTATGTTTAAATTGCTCGGCTTTACGCAAGAAGAAGCGATTGAACAGTTCGGCTTCTTACTCGAAGCGTTCGAATACGGTACACCACCACACGCGGGAATCGCACTCGGTCTCGACCGTCTCGTCATGATTCTTGCAGGTCGTTCGAACCTTCGTGACACAATCGCCTTCCCGAAAACGGCTTCGGCAAGCGACTTGCTCACGCAAGCACCGAGCCCGGTCTCGGACGCGCAACTCGAAGAGTTATCGATTCGTACGGCAGTAAAAGAGAAGAAGTAAGCACAAAAAACGAGGGTTGCCATGGCAATCCTCGTTTTTGTATGGGTGAAACGGGTTTTGGATTTAACACGATGGTAGAAATTTAATGGGACACTTCCTCTTGTTAACGGTTATCCTCTTCTCGCTGCATATATTTCGCTGTTCGTTGCAACGCGAAACCAAACGCAAACAGCGAAGCGATGACGGCGGACATCGTGTATACCGAATCGATGAATGCCAGATAGATTCCGAACAGTCCAAGACCGAAACTCAAGAAGAAGAGAATGAGCAGTCTCGGATGTTGTTTCAGCGTCTGTTTCATCGGCTCGGAACGTTCAACTGACAACCTGTGCCGTCTGTGACAAGAAGATTCGAATTGAACACTTGGCCGTCACTCTTCAAGACGAGCGTACGACGGTCTTCGAGGAAATCGATTTTCATCTGTTCATCTAAAAACACTTTTGTCCAGTTTTTGATTAAGATTGGTCCGATGTTTGATTCGATTTCAACGTCTTCCGGAGTCGTCTCGGTTACGTATCGAATCTCAAAGATTCCGCTGTTCCCACATCCACAACCTTCTGTCTCGTAAAAGAGGTGCATCTGTCCTTCGCGTTCGCCTTTCAATGACTCGATTCGTTCGAGGGCACGATTTGTAATGTGTACATGCATGTGTATCACTCCTTACTTTTATTATACGCCGTTTGAAAAAAGAATGAAAAAGGGATGCATCCTGTTTTCCACCTTTCGGAAAAAAGCGTACACTTAATGATGAGAAGGGGGAAGAGAGAATGATTTCACGTTTTTTTAGTTATTATCGACCACATAAAAAGTTATTCCTACTCGATTTTTCATTCGCAATTCTCGTCGGACTGCTTGAACTTGGATTTCCGCTTGCCGTTCAATGGTTCATCGACGACTTGTTGCCGGGTGGGGAATGGAACTGGATTATCATCGTCAGCATCGGCCTGTTGATTCTATACATATTGGCCATGATGATGCAGTACGTCGTCAACTACTGGGGACATAAGCTCGGCATCAACATCGAGACGGACATGCGAGAAGAGTTGTTCACGCATATCCATAAACAGTCGTTCCGCTTCTTTGACAATCATAAGACCGGCCATTTGATGAGCCGGGTCACGAACGACTTGTTCGATATCGGGGAAGTGGCGCACCATGGGCCGGAAGACTTCTTTATCGCCATCATGACGTTACTTGGTGCGTTCGGGATCATGTTCTCGATCGACCCTGAACTCGCACTCGTCACCGTTGTCGCGGTACCGTTCCTTATCATCATGATCACGTATGCGAATAAGAACATGAACAAGGCGTGGCAAAAGATGTACACGAATATCGGGGAAGTGAACGCGCGCGTCGAGGACAGTGTGTCCGGGGCACGCGTCGTCCAATCGTTTACGAACGAGGCGTTCGAAATCGGGCGTTTCCAAAAAGACAACAACTTCTATCGCGGCTCGAAAATTGAAGCGTATCGCGTCATGAGTACATCACTCGCAGGTATTTATATCACTACGCGTCTGATGACGTTGCTCGTCCTCGTCTACGGGGCGTATTTGACGTACGAGGGTCAGTTATCATACGGACAGCTCGTCGGGTTCATCTTATACATGAACTTACTCATCAAGCCGATTGAAAAGATCACGGCGCTTTTAGAAATGTATCCGAAAGGGATGGCCGGGTTCAAACGATTCACGCAGTTGCTCGATGAGGAACCGGACATCGAGAACCGTGAAGATGCCATCGAGGTCGAAACGTTGACAGGCGATATCGTCTTTGACGACGTCTCGTTTGGCTACTCGGACTACCGACAAGTGTTGACGGATATTGACTTGTCGATTGAGGCAGGGACGACTGTGGCCTTGGTCGGGACGAGCGGGGCTGGAAAGACAACCATCTGTTCACTCATCCCACGCTTTTATGACGTCACAAAAGGTGCGATCTCGATCGATGGCATGGATATCCGTGACATGACGAAAGAGAGTTTACGTCGTCAAATCGGAATCGTGCAACAGGATGTCTTCTTGTTTGCGGGTACGCTACGTGAGAATATCGCGTACGGGAAACTCGATGCAACCGATACGGACATCATGCATGCGGTGGAAAAAGCACATCTCGGTACGCTCGTCGAAGAGCTCGAACACGGTCTCGACACACAGATCGGGGAACGGGGACTGAAGCTCTCGGGTGGTCAGAAACAACGCATCGCCATTGCGCGCATGTTCTTGAAAAATCCGCCAATCTTAATTTTGGATGAGGCGACCTCGGCGCTCGACACGGAGACGGAAGCCATCATTCAAGATTCACTTAATGAACTGGCGGCGAATCGGACGACGCTCATCATCGCTCACCGCCTAGCGACGGTGAAAAATGCCGATCGGATTCTTGTCGTGACGGCAGAAGGAATCGTAGAAGATGGAACGCACGAAGAACTCAGTCAAAAAGGTGGCGTCTTCACGAACCTGTTACAACGTCAACAACTATAAATCGAGGGCTACCTGATAAAGGGCGGCCCTTTTTGGCGTGATAACAGCATTTCGTGGGTGAATACTTATGGATGAACGAAAGCGGAGGAGGCAAAATACCATGAAAGCTGTACAAGTCGTAGGATATGGGGACGTTGACCAACTCCAAGGGGTTGATATCCCGAAACCGTCTCCGAAAGCAGGAGAAGTGCTGATCAAGGTACGCGCCTGCGCGATTAACAATACGGAAATATGGATGCGAGAAGGGGCTTATGGAGCTCGGGAGAAGTCAGGATGGCGCCCGGAAGGCGTCCAGTTCCCACGCATTCCCGGTTCAGACATCACTGGTGAAGTCGTCGAGCTCGGAGATGGGGTCGACCAAGGGATGATGGGTCGACACGTCGTCTTATTCCCGTTCACCTCGAGCGGACCTGAGCGGAAGGAACACTTGTCGGACGATATGTCCTTTATTGGATCAGAGTATGACGGGGGCTACGCGGAGTATGTATCATGGCCGGCTGACCTTTGTTTTGACATGCCGATTGATGATTTCGTCGAGAGTGCAGTCTTTTCCGTAAGTGGTCTCACGGCTTGGCATATGAACGAGCAGTTACACATCCGTTCCGGTGAGACGATTGTCGTCACTGGGGCAAGTGGCGGGGTCGGCTCACTCAACATCCAAATTGCGGCGAACGTATTCGGGGCGAATGTGTTCGCTATCGTCGGTGATTTGAAAAACGAGCAAGAGTTAAAAGCGCTTGGGGCGACCGAAGTGTTTTCCTACCGTTCTGAGACGCTCGCCGATGATATCATCGCTGCGAACGGTGGCCCGGTCGACGCGGTCCTTGATGTCGTGGGAGATGCGCTATTTGATGTATCTCTAAACATCTTGAAAAAGGGAGGGAAGTTCTGTATCTCTGGTTCAGCGGGAGGACAGACGACCCATCTCGACTTCCGGACGCTGTACTTGAAACATATCGCGATGTATGGGTCTGTTCTCGGGACACGATATGAATTCGCGGAGATGTTGCGCTCGATCGCCGAAGGGAAGCTAAAACCGGTCATTGACCGGACGTTCCCGCTTGAAGAGGCACGTGAGGCACAGGCGTATTTTAAACAATCGGGTAAGTTCGGAAAGATTGTGCTCATTCCGAACACATAAAAAGAGAGGAGATCTCCTCTCTTTTTCATGCGAACTTTACTTTGAGACGATCGACATAGGCGATGAACAGGCGGAACCGTTCTAGCCAAAACTGGAAGAATGGACCGATGAGGAAAATCGATAAGACGGTCCCGAAGAAAAGTGGCCCGCCGAGTGCCCAACCGATGAGACAAGCGGTCAGTTCCATCCAAGTCCTCATGGCACGGACGGACGTTTGGAAACGGTCTGCTAAGGCAAGCGTCAATCCATCGCGTGGACCGGCACCGTACCCGACGGCGACATAGAGACCAGCTCCCATTCCCATGACAAATATCCCGAACGTGAGCCAAACGACATTTACAAATAAGCCATCGAATGTCGGGAGCCATTGCTCGTTCAAAATCAGGTTCATAAATACCCCGACAAAGACCGCGTTGACGAGCGTGCCAAATTGAGGCCGGATTCGGTCGAGTATGTATTTAAATAGAACGAGTAAAAGACCGACACATAAAATCACCGTCCCGATTGAAATCGGAAGATGGTGAGCGATACCGATATGAAGGACGTCCCACGTGGAAACCCCGAGATTTGCCGTGATCATGATGGATGAACCAAGCGCGAGTAAGAACAACCCGGTCATGAAGAGACCCCATTTGAAGAGAATACGTAAAAAGTGGATGGATCGAACGTGCACGAACATCGCCTCGTTTCAATAGAATGATTGATTTATCTTAGCATAGGCGATTGAAAAACATGAAAAAAACGCCTCAGCTTATTGGCTGAGACGCTGTGTTCATTTCTTCGGTGATTTCTTTGCTTTGTTCTTTTTATAGTAATCGTAGACGAACGGTGCGACCGCCGTCGCGATTTTAATCAATGTTCCCATTTTGCCTTTCTTAGCCATTATGCTACACCCCTTTCTCTTCTAGAAGAATATATTCCACAGAATTTGATTTTGAAAACATATCTCGAGCACATTTCATCCTCATGACGGAGATCATAACCCATCATACTATAGAGTGGAGGAGGTCTATTGATGAAAACAATCATTTGGTACCAAAACGATTTACGTGTTGATGATCATTTGCCGCTCGAAGAAGCACTTCGCCATGACGATCCGATTGAAGGTCATTTTTTCATCAGTCCGAATCAGTTCATTGAAAACCGTTATGGCGTCATTCCACTCGGGAAGGAGCGACTTCATTTCTTGAAGGAGTCATTAGAGGATGTGGCCGGCTCACTCGATGCGCTTGGAATCCCATTTTACGTGCACGTCGGTCATCCGCTCGAAACGCTCGATCCATCCGACCGTCTCTTGTTTCAACGGGCCGTCGGGTACAATGAGCGCCGACGTGAAAATGAAGTGATGAAAAGATGGAAAGGGACGTACGAGACGTTCGAAGGATTTACTTTATTTGAAAAAGAAGATATCCCGTTTGAGAAAATGCCGTTTCTCTTCACGGAGTTTCGAAAAGCGGTCGAATATGATGTACGGCCTCGCGAACTGATCTCTCGGAAGGCAACGGCTGCCACACGCGAGGTGACGTTCCCATTTTCGATTCAAGAAGTAAAGCAAGACCCGAGGACGGCGTTTCCGTTCAAAGGTGGCGAATTGGCAGCGAAGCGTCGGCTGAACGACTATTTGTCCGTACCAATTCGAACGTATAAGGAAACGAGAAATGGATTTGGGGTTGATGACTCAACGAAGCTGTCAGCGTATTTAGCGAACGGGTCGTTATCCCCACGACGGGTGTTTTTTGAACTCGAAGCGCATGAACGAACACATGGGGTAAATGAATCGACGTACTGGTTGTACTTTGAACTATTATGGCGTGAATTTTTCCAATGGGTCGCACTCGAACAAGGAAAAAAATTGTTTCGGTCACAAGGCATTCGGTCGAAACGAAAAGATTGGCGAGTCGATGAAGATGTCGTTGAAACATGGCGACGAGGAGAGACGGGCGTCGATTTCGTCGATGCGTTTATGCGCGAACTGAATGCGACGGGGTGGATGTCCAATCGGGGACGACAAATCGTGGCTAACTATTTCGCAAAGGAGTTGAAACAAGACTGGCGCTACGGGGCTTCCTACTTTGAATCGAAACTAATCGATTACGACGTGGCGAGCAATTGGGGGAATTGGGCGTACCAAGCGGGTGTCGGAAACGACTCAAGGGACCGCCGTTTCAACATCGAGCGTCAACAGTTCACGTATGATCTGGACCGTGAGTTTCGTAACAAATGGTTGTGACCAAACTGTCACGAGAAGTCGGCGTTTCTCATTGACTTCTTTTTACAGAAGCGCTATAGTTAAATCAACAGATGGGATACCTGAGGTGTACGAGAGCCGCCTTCGTTATTTTGAGCCAACACTTTGAATACGGGAGACCGAACTGCTAACCGGATCAACTGCCTCATCACGTGCAGGAGGACTTGTGAAGGAAACGCTAGGTCACCCACCTGCATACGCAGGTTCAAAAGCAAGGCATCGTCACGGCACTCCGGGCCCCATCGATTTTTTTTGTAAATACGTCGCGAGACGTCTTTTTTTTGAATATAATTCCGAGTAAAATAGTATGAGAAAATAGGATTAGTTGGAGGAAGAAATATGTTACACCAGTTTTCACGTAATGAATTGGCCATCGGCTCTGAAGGCCTTGATGCTTTAAAGAATAAAACGGTCGCGATTTTAGGCGTCGGCGGTGTCGGCTCATTCGCGGCAGAGGCACTTGCGCGCAGTGGCGTCGGACGCATCGTCCTTGTCGATAAAGACGACATCGATATCACAAACGTCAACCGACAAATCCATGCACTATTGTCGACGGTCGGTCAACCGAAAGTCGAAGCGATGGGCAAGCGTCTCCTCGACATCAACCCGGACTTAGACCTCGTCCAATTGAAAATGTTTTATACAGAAGAGACATACGAAGAGTTCTTTGCTCAAAAGATCGACTACGTCATCGATGGGTCAGACACGATCATTTATAAGATTCATTTAATCGTAGAATGTAAGCGTCGCGGCATCCCGGTCATCTCAAGCATGGGGATGGCGAATAAGATGGACCCGACACGCATCAAGGTCGTCGACATTAAAGATACGTCATATGATCCAATCGCGAAGATGGTCCGTACTCGTCTACGTAAAGAGAAAATCTACAAAGGCGTCCCGGTCGTCTTCTCGGACGAATCTCCAATCGTGACACGCGAAGACGTGAACGAGGTCGTCGGGAAGAAAGATGCCCCGATCCGTAAAGCGAAGATGCCACCGAGCTCGAACGCGTTCGTCCCATCGGTTGCAGGACTTGTCGCTGCAGGATACGTCATCAATGACTTGCTCGAACAAGCGGGCGTCGAAATCAACCGCATCCAAAAATAAAACGACGCTGGCTCATTTCGAGTCGCGTCGTTTTTCCCAATAATCGAGCCGTTTTTGAATTTGTTGCTCGAATCCACGTGGCGTCGGTTTATAGTAATTTGGTCGTTTTCTAGCCAAATTCTCTGGCCAATAGTTTTGAGGGACGAACCCGTCTTTTTCGTCATGTGGATACTTGTATCCGACCCCGTTTCCGAGTTCACGTGCTCCTGGACTATGGGCGTCGCGGAGATGTACGGGCACAGGGCCTCCCTCGACTGTGCGGACGTGGTGAAGCGCCTTGTCGATGGCGGTGATGACCGCATTTGATTTTGGAGCGGTCGCCAAATAGAGAACGGCTTCTGCGATTGGGATGCGAGCTTCCGGAAAACCGATGTACTCGCTCGCTCGTGCTGCTGCATCGACGATGAGAAGTGCGTTCGGGTCGCTCATTCCGATATCTTCGGCGGCATGGACGTATAAACGACGCATGATGAATCGCGGAGATTCGCCAGCCTCAATCATGACGGCTAACCAGTATAGCGCCGCATCCGGGTCAGACCCCCGAATCGATTTGATGAACGCCGAAATGACATCGTAATGTCGGTCGCCCGTCTTATCGTATTTGATCGACTTCTGTTGAATCGACTCTTCCGCGACCTCAAGTGTGATATGAATCTCTCCGTCCACCTCAGGCGTTGTCAAGACGGCGAGTTCGAGTGCGTTCAATAGGACACGGTAGTCACCATCCGCCATTTTGATATAATGGTCTGCAGCAGCTTCATCCATTTTGACCGGATAATTTCCGAGACCACGTGAATCGTGTAGCGCCCGCTCAAGGACGGCACGTAACTCTTCGGCACCAGGTGGCTCGAGTCGAAATACGGTCGCGCGTGACAGGAGTGCGGCGTTTACTTCAAAACTCGGGTTTTCGGTCGTCGCTCCGATGAGGACGAGCTTTCCAGACTCAAGGGCAGGAAGGAGCGCGTCTTGTTGGAGCTTATTGAACCGGTGGATCTCATCTAAAAAGAGAATCGTCCGTTCGTCTTCATAGTCGAAGCGGGACTCCGCTTCACGAATGACGTTCCGCAATTCATCGAGTTTTGCTGTGACGGCGTTCAATTGGACGAATGTCGCTTTCGTGTAATTCGAAATAACACGGGCAAGTGTCGTCTTACCGGTGCCAGGTGGACCATATAGGATAATCGTACCGAGTCGATCGGCTTCGATGGCACGACGAAGTAGCTTGCCCTCGCCGATGATATGGCGCTGTCCGATCACGTCATCTAATGTTTCGGGGCGCATCCGATTGGCGAGCGGTCCGCCATTCGATTGATGAAATAAATCAGGCATACGTAACCATTCCTTTCGACAAACGTTTGTTCGATTAGTATAACAGAAGGAGACTTGAAGATGAAAATATCTACTAAAGGCCGTTATGGCTTGACGATCATGATTGCGTTGGCACGCGAGACTGATAACAAACCGCTCAGTTTAAAAAAGATTGCGGCACGACATGAATTGCCAGAGCATTACTTAGAGCAATTAATCGGCCCACTCCGTAACGGTGGACTCGTCAAGAGCGTGCGTGGTGCTTATGGCGGCTATCAGCTCGTCAAACCGCCAGAAGAAGTGACAGCAGGTGAAATCATTCGCTTGCTCGAGGGACCTTTAGCCATCGTTGAAGATTCTGAAGCAGATGATGCGGTGAAACGCAAGCTTTGGGATAAAATCAAAGAAGCCATCGATACCGTCCTTGACGAAACGACACTCGCGGACCTCGCTGAAGAAGAGTCAGACGGCTACATGTTTTATATTTAAGAACGAGGTGACCTTAGATGAACTATTTTGATCACGCTGCGACGACACCGATGCGACCGGAAGTCCTCGAAGCGATGACACCCTACTTTTTAGAGACGTATGGGAACGCGTCGAGCATCCACGGAATCGGGCGTAACGCCCGGGCGGCGCTCGATTCGTCACGTCGCGTCCTCGCGAAGTGGATCGGTGCTTCACCGAACGAGATTGTATTCACGTCAGGTGGGACGGAGTCGGATAATTATGCTTTGTTCGGTGCGGCATATGCCCATCAGGAAAAAGGCAAACATATCATTACGACAAAAGTCGAGCACCACGCCGTGCTTCATGCGATGGAGCAACTTGAGCGCGAGGGCTTCGACGTCACGTATCTCGATGTTGATGAGTCGGGAGCTGTAGATGTAGAAACGTTCCGATCAGCGTTACGTGAGGATACGATTCTCGTATCGGTTATGTACGGCAACAACGAGGTCGGAACGCGCCAACCGATTCAAGAAATCGGGGAGTTGTTACAAGACCATCAGGCTCTCTTCCATTCGGATGCGGTACAAGCGCTCGGTACAGAAGAAATTGATGTGAAACGTATTCATGTCGATTTATTGTCGGCGTCCGCACATAAGGTGAATGGACCAAAAGGTATCGGTTTTCTTTTCATGAAAACAGGTGTAAAATTAGCGTCACGTTCTTTTGGTGGACAACAAGAACGTAAACGTCGAGCCGGCACGGAAAATGTTCCGGGTGCCGTTGGATTCCAAAAAGCAGCTGAACTCGTCATGGCAGAGCGTGAGGACCGAGTGACTCTCTATGCTTCGCTCGATTTGGCACTGCGTCAACGTCTTGACGAACTAGGCGTAACTTATGAGGTGAACGGGTCGAATCGTTTACCTCACATCGTGAACCTATACCTCCCTGGAATTGACCTTGAACCTTTCCTCATCATGATGGATATGCGGGGCATGGCGATTTCGAGCGGGAGCGCCTGCACGGCGGGGTCGGTCGAACCGTCCCATGTATTGTCGGCGATGTACGGGGATTCAGAGCGGACGCGTCAGTCTGTTCGAATCAGTTTTGGCCACGGTAACTCGGTCGAGGACGCGAAACGGCTCGCGGAGCGACTACAAGAAGTCGTCTCGACATTTATGAACGGAGTGAGATAGATGAATTTACGCACAAAAGCCCCTGAAGAGACGACGGTCGTCGTCGGGATGTCAGGTGGCGTCGATTCATCGGTGACGGCCCATGTGTTAAAAGAACAAGGGTATAACGTCATCGGAATTTTTATGAAAAACTGGGATGACACGGACGAGAACGGTGTGTGTACGGCGACAGAGGACTATGAGGACGTCATCGCCGTGGCGAACCAAATCGGGATTCCTTACTATGCGGTCAACTTTGAAAAAGAATATTGGGACCGCGTCTTTGAATATTTCTTAGCGGAATATCGTCTCGGTCGGACGCCGAACCCGGACGTCATGTGTAACAAAGAAATCAAATTCAAAGCATTCCTCGACCATGCGCTTCGAATCGGTGCCGATTTTGTAGCGACCGGACACTATGCGCAAGTGAAATATGTTGATGGTGAGCACCGTCTGTTACGAGGAAAAGACGATAACAAAGACCAAACGTATTTCTTGAACCAATTGTCACAAGACCAGCTCGCGCGGACGATGTTCCCGATTGGTCATATGGACAAGAAAGATGTACGTGCGATTGCCGAAGAGGCAGGACTCGCGACGGCGAAGAAGAAAGATTCGACGGGAATCTGCTTTATCGGTGAACGGAACTTTAAAGAATTCTTGTCGGAATACCTTCCATCACAGCCTGGTGAAATGCGGACGCTCGATGGCGTCGTCAAAGGACGTCATGACGGGTTGATGTATTATACGCTCGGACAACGTCACGGTCTCGGAATCGGTGGCGACGGGGACCCTTGGTTTGTCGTCGGGAAAGATGTTGAGAACAACGTCTTGTTCGTCGGACAAGGGTTCCATCACGACGCGCTCTACTCAGATGCGCTGCTCGCTTCGAAACTATCATGGACGGGAGCTGCTTCATCAGGAGAGTTCCGGGCGACGGCGAAGTTCCGTTATCGCCAACAAGATGTCCCGGTCACGATCGCTCCGCTCGAAAATGGCGAGGTCCTCGTCAAGTTCGATGAGCCACAACGTGCCATCACGCCAGGACAAGCGGTCGTCTTCTATGATGGCGACATCTGTCTCGGTGGGGCAACGATTGACGAAGCGTATCGAAACGGAAAACGACTCGACTATATCGGATGAGGTGATTGATATGAACGCAAACGAACAAGGCATCCAAGCGATGCAGCAAGGTGAATTCGAACGGGCAGCCAAACATTTCAATGAGGCCATTGAAGCGAACCCGACAGACCCGACTGGTTTCGTCAACATGGGGACGTTGCTTCAGGCAATCAATGATTACGATCGTGCCGTCATCTTCTATGACAAAGCGATTGAACTCGATGGCTCGTTCGGTGCCGCGCACTATGCGAAAGGCGCCCTTGCCTATGAACTTGAGCAATTGGAGTCAGCGGAGGCGTCGCTTCGCCAAGCGCTCCTTTCGGGGATGGACGATGCCGATCTTCACTTCATGCTCGGCTTGACGTACAAAGCGATGGGTGACTTCGTTCGTGCGATGCCACGCCTGCGTGAAGCGAAGAAGCAATCGCCGGAAGACGTGGAAATCACGTTCCAATACGGACTTGCCCTCGCGCAAAGTGAACAGCTCGAAGAGGCGGTCGTCGCGTTAGAAGAGACGCTCGACCTCGATGCGAGCCATACGGATGCCCGTTACAACTTAGCAATTGCGTATGCGTTCTTGGGTGACCAGGAACGGACGTATGCTGAGTTGCAACGCGTCCTTGAGATGCAACCCGATCACGAACTCGCACGTGACGCCATCGCGAAGATGGATGCACTGCTCGGTAACTAAATTAATATAGCGCTTCTCGCAGTTTTTGCGAGAGGCGCTTTTTGTTAGTCCCAATAATGGAAAATGACGTTACCGACCGTCTCTGGTTCCCAATATTTGATTTCTCCGCGTTCCGCCTTGTTCAGAAACGGCTGTAGCGACAAATCGAACCGCTCATTCAACTCAGCCGCTGACGGAATCTGATAGGTGTCAGGAAACATGTCGGTCAGTTCGGGTACATCGATGAATTCATATTGAAACGGTTCGAGTTTGGAGATGCCGATGACAGGATAGTTTCTGCTGAGCAGGACATAGATGGTTTGCTCACTCCATGTGATACTCGCTTGGTGATAATTCGGAGTGATTTCGTCCCCAATGGTAAAGGAACATATTCCTCGTTTAATCCGGGTGAACTCAAAACAAATCGATTTGAACGTCTTCCAATCTGACCCTGGGGCGGAACAGTCGCCGTATGAAAAGCCGGTGATACATTCAGGGAGGGTGAGCGTCATGCGGACACCTCCCCGATGACCCAAATCAAAAGATTAAAAGTCATCAATACAAGCGTGCCGGAGAGCGCGAGGTAGCTCCACAAGACACGCTTTCCGGACTTGGCTCGTCGTACACCATCCATCAAAATCAGGAAACTCGTCCCGAGTGAGACGAACGCCAACGCTGCAAACGAAGTGGGTCGGTCGAGCGTGGGAAACGCATCGATCACAAAATACAGCCCAAAGGTGAGCAAGCCTAAACAAGCCAAGAAGAAAAGCGGGAAGAAACGCATATAGCACGACCTTTTCCATTTTCTCTCATCGTATCATGTGGGTTGTCGAGCGTAAATGTGAATCAGAGCTGTTTCGTCGTGATTTTTACGGGCTCGCCGCCGAACTCACCGTAGGCCTCGTCCATGTTTTTCGTGTATAGCTCGATCACGTTCTTGCTCGGGTCTTTGAAGTAGGCCGAGCGCTCTTTACCGTTGACCGTCTCGTCCTCGTCCCACGTCCGGAGTTTCGTCGGGATGTTTGATGCCTCTAACACTTCGAGCGCTTGGTCGAACGACTCCATCGGAACGAAAAATGCGCAGTGGACGTGGGCGCCGCCTTCATCATAGAGCGTGTCCCACTCGGTCACGTCCTCTTGGCGGTTCGATTCTTCTTCCGATGTGAACTCTCGTTTCAGCCAGAGGCCGAGACGGGTGTTCCCCCCGACATAGAGCCACGTCGCCCAAGGTTCGTCCGCCTGTTCCTGTGCTTCGCTCGGCTCGGCATCGTCACCGACCCATTGTTCGACGACGGGAAGTCCGAGCTTGCCGTGCCAAAAATCGACGGCCTCGGTCATGTCGGTCACTTCTAACACGAGTTCACACAGGCCACTGATTGGAATACGTTTCGTCATACATAGTCCCTCCTTCATAGGTTCACTCGAACAGTTCCCGCTTTGATTCGACGAAAAACGTGCATAGCCGTCCGATTGTTCGGGAAATGGATTAGCAATGTGAGAGGGGAGAAAGCATATGCGGATGTTTAGTTTGGTCAGCGTCGTTATTTTTTTCATCATCGAATGGTTCATGCTCGGTCGTCTGTTCATCGAAGTCGATAATCGTCTCGCGACGGGCGAGTGGACGAATAATCTCTTGTTCCGGGTCGTCGTCGAGTCGGAACGGGCGACGACCGTGCTGTTACTCCTGTTTGCGACATTTTTTGTAATCGGTGTCGTCATGCATTGGATATTGTCGGCGAACAAGTCCTGGTCCGTGACGTTTGGTGCGGTCGGGGTGGCGTGGGTCGTCCCGGCCTTGCTTGCCCTCGTGGCTTGGTTCATCCCGAACCCGTACGTCCAGCTAGGGATTATCGTGTTGCAGCTGTCGTTCATCCCGCTCGTCCCGTTCGTCGGACAGACGGTACGGCTCGGTCACGTCGTGTTGAACTGGGGCGTCCACGTCATCGCCGCGGGACTTGTGCTGTTGATTCAGCGACCATCGCTTGAGCAACTGTTTCGTGTCGAGCGGACCGAGCTGTTCGAGCGGCTCGAAGGTTATGTTAATTCGGGGGAGCTGGAACGGTTCGAACGACTGCTTGAAACCGTGGACTTGGAGCAACTTGAGCGCATCTTGAACCGAATCGATGTCGATCAGCTGATTCGGATTCTTGAACGTGTCGACCTCGACCAGCTCGAGCGCATCCTCAACCTGTTCAGTTAGGCGATTTGTCCTACCGTTCAAACTCGGGCTATAATGGATGATGGAAAAATAGCTGGAGGTGTCGGATATGATGGCAGCACCTTATGAGTTGACTGGAAAAGTCATTCGAGTCCTGTTTCAATCAGAAGAAGAGGCGCATACAATTGCGCTCGTACGTATAAAAGAAAAGAATTTTGAGACGGATGAGACCGAGATGGTCATCGCTGGCGTCGGAGTCGGCATTGAGAAGGGCGAGACGTATAAAGCGCACGGTCGTCTCGTCGAACACCCTCGATTCGGAAAACAGATGAAGGCGGATTGGATTCGCCGTGTCGTCCCGATGACGAAACGGGCTGCCGTGCGATTTTTAACGAACGGGTCTTTCCCTGGAATCGGTCAAAAAACGGCGCAGAAGATTGCGGATTCTCTCGGGGACGATTGTATCGACCAGATTGTGAAACATCCGAGCATCTTGTCCGAGGTAGACGGATTGAAAGAAAAGCAGGCACGTGTGATCACCGAGCGCCTGAACGTTTTATATGGGGTCGATCAGTTGCTTTTGTTTCTCGCTCCATTCGACGTGACGCCACGTCTCGCCTCGAAAATTCATAAAGAGTATGAAGGACGGGCGATGGAGACGATTGAGAAGAATCCGTATGCGCTCATGTACGACGTACAGGGGATTGGATTCAAGACGGCGGATGCCATCGCGGCACATTTTGGGATTCAAGGCATTCATCCTGAACGCATCGCGGCAGCCGTGCTGTACGTATTAGAACTCGAGCAAGGGAACGGTCATCTCTACGTGACAGCAGAACAACTTGAAGCCGAGATGCCTCGAATTATCGGGGCGGACCCGGGTGAAGCGCTCGTCACGGCATTAGAGTCACTGGCCAAAGAAGAACGGGTCGTCATCGATGACGGGGTCGTCTATCACCCTCACGTGTTCCGTGCTGAGCGAAAAGCGGCAGAAGAGTTGGCGCGCATCATGGCGACATCGACAACAGAGGATGTGGATATGACGACCATCTTTGATGCGGTCGGACGTGTTGAGGAAATGTTTTCAATCGAATATGCGACCCAACAGCGAGAAGCCATCGAACTTGCGCTCAAGTCACCGCTCATGGTTCTTACAGGTGGTCCAGGTACCGGGAAGACGACGGTCGTTCGAGGAATCATTCATGCACTCAGCGATGTCTTCGATTGGAAGTTAGAACCCGTTCCGAACCAACCGTTCCCGTTCGTCTTGGCCGCACCGACGGGTCGAGCGGCGAAACGCCTCAGTGAGTCGACCGGGCTACCGGCCTCGACGATCCACCGTCTGTTAAAGTTCGACGGTAGCTCGTTCCAAGTCGATGAGACGAATCCACTTGTCGGGAAAGTGCTCATCGTCGATGAGGCGTCGATGATTGACATCTTTTTGTTCCGAAGTTTGCTCAAAGCGGTACCGAACGGCATGAAAATCTTGTTCGTCGGAGACCGTGATCAGCTCCCATCTGTCGGACCGGGGCAAGTACTTGCCGATTTGATGGCGACAGAAGGGATTCCAGTCGTCCGCCTTGACGTCGTCCATCGTCAAGCGTCGGAGTCAAGTATCCTCCGTCTCGCCCATTCGTTGAATGCGAAGAAAATGCCAGACGATTTGTTGGCGTCACTGCCAGACCGGCGTTTCTATACGGCGAACCAAGAGACGGCGCTTCAAGCGATTTGTCAGATGGCAGGAGCGGCTCTCCGAAAAGGATATTCACCGTTTGATATTCAAGTGCTCGCACCGACATATCGGGGTGTCTGTGGAATTGATGGGCTGAATGAAGCTCTTCAGAACGTATTCAATCCAAAATCGAGTGCCCGTGAAGTGAAACACGGGACGCGTATTTACCGCAATGGCGATAAAGTGCTTCAACTCGTCAACAACGCCGAGGAAAACGTCTATAACGGGGACATCGGAGAAATCACGAACATCTTCTACGCGAAGGAAAACGTCGATAAGGTCGACAAGATTTATATTCGATTCGATCAGACAGAAGTCGAGTACAACCGTAGTGAATGGGATCAGTTCACCCATGCCTACGCTATCACGATCCATAAGTCACAAGGTTCCGAGTTCCCAATCGTGCTCATGCCGGTCTTCTTCAACGGAGGATTCCGGTCGTCACGCAACTTGATTTATACAGCTGTGACTCGGGCGAAGAAGAGTTTACTTTTGTTCGGTGACGTGCGTGCGCTCGAGGCGGCGACGCGAGAAGAGGAACCGGTGCGACGGACAAAATTGGTCGAGCGCTTAGGCGGGAAGTCTTGACGTCTTTCCGAACGCGTGTGATAATGACGAATAGACAACTGAAACGATACAGACGATGAAGGAAATGAGTACGTCGTCACCGCCTCTACAGAGACATCTTCCTAGGCTGCGAGAAGATGGGGGTCGGCCGACCGAAGCTATTCTGGAGTCCCCACTCAACCTGGGCGCCTCATCCACGTTAACGGATGTTCGAGGCACGGTATTCTACCGTGCGAACGAGGGTGGTACCACGAAGCGATGCTTTCGTCCCTTTCCACAGGGGCAGGCATCGCTTTTTTTCGTTTCGTTCAGAAATAAGGAGGAATTGTTCATGAAACCGCTCAAATCATTGACTGGCGCACAAATTCGCCAAATGTACTTAGATTTCTTCAAATCAAAAGGGCACAGCGTGGAGCCGAGTGCTTCGCTCGTACCGGTCGAAGACCCAACTTTGTTGTGGATCAACTCTGGTGTTGCAACATTGAAAAAATATTTTGATGGACGTGTCATCCCAGCGAACCCACGGATCGTCAACGCTCAAAAATCGATTCGTACGAACGATATCGAAAACGTCGGGAAGACAGCACGTCACCATACGTTCTTCGAAATGCTCGGGAACTTCTCAGTCGGTGAATACTTCCGTGAAGAAGCAATCACATGGGGATGGGAACTGTTGACGAGCGACGAATGGTACGGACTCGATCCGGACCGTCTCTCCGTCACGATTCACCCAGACGATGAAGAGTCAAAACAAATCTGGATGAACCTTGGCATGCCAGCTGACCGCATCATCCCGCTAGAAGATAACTTCTGGGAAATCGGTGAAGGTCCATCTGGTCCAAACACGGAAATCTTCTTTGACCGTGGTCCAGCATTCGGGGACGACCCGACAGACCCTGAACTTTATCCGGGTGGGGAGAACGAGCGTTACCTTGAAATCTGGAACATCGTGTTCAGCCAATATAACCATGACGGACATGGAAACTACACAGAGCTTCCGCGTAAAAACATTGATACAGGGATGGGACTCGAACGGATGGCGAGCGTCCTTCAAGACGTACCGACAAACTTCGATACCGACCTCTTCATGCCGATCATTCGTGAAACTGAAAAAATCAGTGGCGACGTATACCGTCAAGACAGTAGCAAGGATGTTGCGTTCAAAGTCATCGCGGACCACATCCGTACGGTATCGTTCGCAATCGGTGACGGGGCACTCCCATCGAACGAAGGACGTGGCTATGTCCTCCGTCGTCTTCTCCGCCGTGCGGTCCGCTATGCGAAGATGCTTGGTATCGAGCGTCCGTTCATGTATGAGCTCGTCGACGTCGTCGGTGACATCATGGTCGACTTCTACCCGCAAGTGAACGAGAAGAAAGACTTTATCAAGAAAGTCATTAAAAACGAGGAAGAGCGTTTCCACGAAACGTTGAACGACGGACTCGCGATTTTGAACGAAGTCGCAAAAGCACAAAAAGCAGCTGGGTCAAACATCATCAGCGGTCAAGACGCATTCCGTCTTTATGACACGTACGGCTTCCCGCTCGAATTGACAATCGAATATGCAGAAGACCATCAGATGACGGTCGACGAAGATGGATTCAAAGAAGCGATGAACGAGCAACGTGAACGTGCACGTCAAGCGCGTGCTGACGTAGAATCGATGCAGATTCAGTCGGGTGTGCTTGCAGATATCACGATGCCATCGACCTTCCTCGGATACAACAGCCTTGAGACGAACGCAAAAATCATCAGCTTGATTCACAACGGCGAACTCGCTGACGTCGTCGCTGCCGGAGAAGAAGCACAAGTCATCCTCGATCAGACACCATTTTATGCCGAGAGTGGCGGTCAAATCGGTGATAAAGGACAAATCGTCGGAGAAGACTTCCTTCTTCGCGTAAAAGATGTGTCGAAAGCGCCGAACGGACAGAACTTGCATACAGTCACGGTCGAGTCAGGTGTGGCGAAAGCGGAAGTAGCCGTCACGGCTTCTGTCGACCAAGCATCGCGTCAAGCCATCGTCAAGAACCACACGGCGACGCACCTCTTGCACCGCGCACTCAAAGATACGCTCGGGGAGCACGTCAACCAGGCCGGTTCACTCGTGACACCAGACCGTCTTCGTTTTGACTTCTCTCACTTCGGTCAAGTGACATCAGAAGAGCTTCAATCCATTGAGCGTCAAGTGAACGAGAAAATTTGGGCATCGATCGGTGTCGATATCGAAGAAATGAACATTGCGGATGCGAAAGCAAAAGGCGCGATGGCACTCTTCGGCGAGAAGTATGGTGATGTCGTTCGGGTCGTATCAGCAGGGGATTACTCGGTTGAGCTTTGTGGTGGGATTCACGTCTCCAACACGGCTGAAATCGGACTCTTTAAAATCTTGTCTGAATCAGGGATTGGCGCTGGGACGCGTCGAATTGAAGCGGTCACAGGAGCTGGCGCATATGAAGTGATGAACCAGCAAATCGAAACGCTCGAAGCGACAGCGAAGTTGTTGAAGACGAAACCACTTGAAGTTCCTGCACGCGTACAAGCACTTCAAGCTGAAATCAAAGAAGTCGAGCGTGCTTCAGAGTCGCTTAAAGCGAAGCTTGCCAACATCGAGGCATCTTCATTAACGGATGCGATTGAAACGATTGGCGGCGTCCAGTTGATTGCGAAACGCGTCGATGGACAAGACATGGATGCCCTTCGCAGCATGGTCGACGACTTGAAAGGGAAACTCGGCTCTGCCGTGATTATCCTTGGGTCGGCAAATGGGGAGAAGGTCAACCTCGTCGCAGGTGTGACGAAAGACCTGAACGACCGTGGCTTCCATGCCGGAAAACTGATTAAAGAAGTCGCGACACGCTGCGGTGGTGGCGGTGGCGGTCGTCCAGACATGGCACAAGCAGGTGGCCGAGATGCAACAAAACTGGACGAAGCATTGAAGTTTGCTTCACATTACGTCGAATCACTGGCATAATAGAGTGTGAAGTGCAAACGGAAAGAGGTGGATTCTTGTGAGCCAAATGGATCGCACGATGCAATTCAATTTTCCAGAAGATGATCAACGTGCTAACACACGTGAGACGCTGATTACGGTATATCAAGCACTCGAGGAAAAAGGTTATCAACCGATCAATCAAATCGTGGGATACTTACTGTCAGGTGACCCTGCCTACATTCCACGTCATAATGATGCGCGAAACTTGATTCGCAAAATTGAACGGGATGAACTTCTCGAAGAGTTGGTCAAATCGTATTTGAACGATCGTAGAGAGGATTAATATGAAGCGAGTCATGGGACTCGATGTCGGATCGAAGACGATTGGTGTCGCGGTGAGTGACCTGATGGGATGGACGGCGCAAGGTGTGGAGACGGTCTACTGGACCGAACCTGACTTTGACGAAGCCGTCCGTCTCCTTCGTCCGTTCATCGAGCAGTACGATGTGAAAGAAGTCGTCGTCGGTCACCCGAAAAACATGAATGGGACAGTCGGCCCGCGCGGTGAGTCGTCCGAGGCATTTGCCGAGGCGTTCACAGAACAGACGGGTTTACCTTGCGTGTTGGTGGATGAACGATTAACGACGATGCAAGCGGAACGGATGCTCATTTCAGCAGATGTCAGCCGCAAAAAGAGAAAAGCGGTCATCGACAAAATGGCGGCCGTGATGATTTTACAAAACTACCTGGATCGTTCCGGGAAATAAGGAGGAATCTCTCATGGCAGAAATCCGTCGTGAAGAAGAAATGTACCGTATTCCAGATGAAAATGGAGACGAACATTTATTTGCAGAAATTTTCCGTATGACGAGCGACCGTTCGAAAAAGACATTTGTCGTACTTGAACCGGTAGGCGCACCAGAGACAGAAGACGAAGATACGATTGAAGTATACGCATTTGAAATTGAAGAACTTGAAGATGGCGAATTCATCTTGAAGCTCGTCGAAGACGATGAAGACTTCGAAGAGGTCATGGAAGCATTCGACATCGTCAATGACGAAGTCGGTCTAGACTAAATAGAGGACGGGCGGCTAGGGAATGTCCCTCGTCGCCTCTCTTTATAAAAAGAACAGGGGAGAAATGCATGAATCATCCATCTATGTCAGATGAGAAACGTGCCCGCAACCGGATCGTCCGTCGTATCACGGTTGTCATCCTGGCCATCTTCCTTCTCGTCATTGCCACAGGGTCGGCGCTCGCATATGTCTTTGTGAAGCGTTCCATCGAACCGATTGACCCAACTTCGACTGAAACGGTCGAGATTGAAGTCCCGCTCGGTGCCGGTTCGGGATACATTGGTGAATTACTAGAAGAGAATGGGCTTGTAAGGAGTAGCACGATTTTCCGTTTCTATACACGCTTTAAGAACGAATCGTCGTTCCAGGCGGGGACGTATACGTTATCTCCGTCACAATCAATCGATGAATTGATTGAAACGTTGCAAACAGGTAAAGTCATTGTGGTCCCTGATATTAAGCTCGTCATTCCAGAAGGATTCACGATTGACCAGGTGATTGCGCGACTTGCGAAAGTGGCCGAAATCCCGAAAGAAGAGATTTCTGAGCAGTTGAGCGACCGTGAATACATTCAATCTCTCGTAAACGAGCATGAAATGTTGACGGAGGAAGTCTTGCAGGAAGGCATCTATCATCCGCTTGAAGGATACCTGTTCCCAGCCACATATGAATTCAATAAAGGCGTAACGCTCAATGAAATCATCGATGAGATGTTACTGCCAACCGAAAGTATGTATCAAGAATACAAAGATCGTTTAGCCGATTCAGGACGTACGTTCCATGAGACGCTCGCGCTCGCATCCGTTGTCGAGAAAGAGGCGGTGTCAACGGAAGACCGCAAAGAGATTGCCGGTGTGTTTGAGAATCGCTTAAATGACGGAATGAAGTTACAATCTGACCCGACCGTCTGGTACGGAACGGGGGAAACATCGATTTTCACTTCATTCGCGGACTTAGAGAACGACTCTCTATATAACACGTATCGTTATGAAGGCATTCCGATCGGACCGATTGCGGCCGTGAGCCGTGACGCATTTGAGGCGGTGCTCAACCCGAACGATACGGAGAACATTTACTTCTACGCGCGCCCTCCACGTGAAGGGTTCCCGAACGGGGAAGTCTTGTTCGAGGTCGACTATGAGGATCACCAACAAAACGTCAATAAGTACCGTTCCGAATGGGAAGCGTTTGAAGAAGCAAACAGTAATTGATGGGACGACCGGAAGCGGATGCTTCCGGTCGTTTGAATGAAGAGAGTTAAGAGGTGGAACGAGTGGACCATGCATCCTATGAGGGATATGTAGAAAAACTGATCAATGACCGCTCCCCGCTATTGACGGAGATGGAGGCGTTCGCGCGTGTCCATCACGTCCCAATCATGGATTTGACGGGTTCGGAAGTATTGCTCTCCTTATTGGCGATGCAACGGCCGACCCGAATTCTCGAAGTGGGGACGGCCATCGGCTATAGTGCCATTCGCATGGCGGAGTTGTTACCCGATGCAGAAATCGTCACAATCGAGCGAAATGCTCGTCGTTTTGAAGAAGCGACGGGATTCATCAATCGATCGGACGTGCGCGATCGGATTACGCTCATTCACGGTGATGCCGTCGAATTGATTGGATCGATTGAAGGTGAATTCGATGCCGTGTTTATTGATGCGGCAAAAGGACAATATCAAAAATTTTTTGATGGGTATGGCGCTTTAGTACCAATTGGTGGTACGATTTACAGCGATAATTTGTTTTTACGAGGGGACGTCTTGCTAGAGGACGTGTCGGTTTTAGACCGACGCCGACGTCGGCTTGTTCGTCTCGTGAAGCAGTTTACTGAGCAATTGATGGCACGGACCGATTATCATACTGCAATTTTGCCCCTTGGTGATGGCCTAGCAATCAGTCGTAAATTACGATGAGGAGGACTTAACTTTGATGCAACATAAACCCGTCATTATTGGCGTGGCCGGGGGTACCGGATCAGGAAAAACGACCGTGGCCCGCGCGCTCGTCGATGCGTTTCAAGGTCAATCGGTCGTCATGATCGAGCAAGACGCGTACTATAAGGATCAATCAGAGATGACCATGGAGGAGCGGTACAAGACGAACTACGACCACCCCTTCGCCTTTGATAACGATTTGTTGATTGAACATATCCAACAGTTACAACAACATCAGGCGATTGAGAAGCCGGTCTATGACTATGCGGCTCACACGCGTTCAAGTGAAACCATCTTGATCGAGCCCGTCGATGTCGTCATCGTCGAAGGAATCTTGGCACTCGAGGATGCACGTTTGCGTGAATTGATGGATATTAAAGTGTTCGTGGATACAGATGCGGACGTTCGAATCTTGCGTCGCATGCAGCGTGATATCAATGAACGTGGACGTTCAATCGACTCGGTCGTGGCGCAGTACACGAATGTCGTCCGCCCGATGCATTTGCAGTTCTGTGAACCGACGAAGCGTTATGCAGACATCATCGTTCCTGAAGGCGGAGAAAACTTTGTTGCAATCGATTTACTCGTGACAAAAATCCGTTGGGTGCTCACTGAGCGCAATCGCGCTTGAGGAAATAAATCGTTTTCAATTCAACCCTAGCTGTAATATACTAGGAGACAATGAAGGAGTGACAGAAATGGCTGAAAAACAACACTATATGACGTTAGACGGAAAAGCGAAAATCGAACATGAATTAAACGAACTGAAGACGGTCCGCCGTAAAGAAGTCGTTGAAAATATTAAGATTGCTCGTGACTTCGGTGACTTGTCAGAGAACGCGGAATATGACGCGGCGAAAGAAGAACAAGCGATGGTCGAAGGACGCATCGCACAATTAGAAGAGATGCTCCGTAACGCGGTCATCATTCAAGATGATGCAGGCGATAACTCGGTTGTCTCAATCGGGAAGACGGTAACGTTCTTCATACAAGAAGATAATGAAGACGAGACGTATACAATCGTTGGTGGAGCTGAGGCAGACCCGTTCACAGGGAAAATCTCGAACGAATCACCGATCGCCAAGGCACTTCTTGGTCGTACGATTGGTGATGTGGTCACGGTGCAAACACCAGGTGGCGACATGGTCGTCGAAATTAAAGAAATCAAATAAATTGTTGAGCGATTTCCTATTTGGAAGTCGCTCTCTTTCTGAGGAGGAAACGGAATGAAAGTAGGCATCATCGGCGCGATGGAAGAAGAAGTGAATTTACTTCGGAACGAGTTGACAGAACGAGTAGACACTGAAATCGCGAACTATCATTTTTATGAGGGCTATCTTGGAAACATGCAAGTTGTCATCTTGAAGTCAGGCATCGGGAAGGTCAATGCAGCCATCGGCACGACACTTTTGATTGATAAGTTCAAACCGGACGTCGTCATCAATACGGGTTCTGCCGGCGGTTTTAAAAAGGGAATGAAAGTCGGAGACGTCGTCGTCTCGACGGAAGTTCGTCATCACGATGTCGACGTGACGGCATTCGGATATGAATATGGACAAGTACCAGGCATGCCGCCGGCGTATGAGGCGGATGCCAAGCTCGTCAGCGTCTGTAAAGATGTCATTGAAAACTTGCCGGACGTGAACGTGCACCAGGGATTGATCGTGACAGGAGATTCGTTCATCAACGATTCGAAACGCGTGGCGGACATCCTCGGTCATTTCGATGGCGTCGCAGCCGTCGAAATGGAGGCTGCTCCGATCGCCCAAACGTGCTATCAGTTTGGTGTCCCGTTCGTCGTCACACGCTCGATTTCAGACAGTGCGGACGAAGAAGCGAATCTGTCGTTTGATGAGTTCTTGGAGACAGCATCGATCAATTCTGCGAAGATGGTCATGGCTGTCACGAAGCGTTTAGAACAAGCTTAATCCAGTCTACACGAGGAGGATGCATTGACATCCTCTTTTTATTCCCTTATATTAGTACCAGATACTAAGAATAGGGGTCGACGATATGAATATTGGAATCATCGGCATCGGGTCGTTCTTACCGGACAATCGGGTGACAAATATCGATTTAGAAAAACGAATGGATACGAGCGATGAGTGGATTCGTACACGTACAGGCATCGAGGCACGTCATTTGGCTGAGGGTGATGTGACGGTCGCGGATATGGCGACACGTGCCGCTGAACGGGCGTTACAGAGCGCGGGCGTCGCAATCGATGAGATTGAAGCGATCGTCTGTGCGACGGCTACAGCACCAGCCTTCCCGGCAACCGCATGTGTGGTGCAGGCGAATCTCGGAGCGAAAGCCGCCGTGGCGTTCGACGTGAGCGCGGCATGTAGCGGCTTCATCTTCGCGATGGACACGGCGAAGAGTCTCATGGATTCGAAAGGATTTAAAAAGACGCTCGTCATTGGCGCAGAGAAGATGGGAAGTCTAATTGATTGGGATGACCGATCGACGGCTGTCCTCTTCGGGGACGGAGCAGGGGCTGTCGTGCTCGGGGAAGACGAGATCGCTTCAATTGACTCACTTGTGCTCGGAAGTGACGGGACAGGTGGAAAACATCTGTATGAGAATGAAGAAGGTAAAATCGTCATGAACGGTCGCGAAGTCTTCAAGTTTGCCGTTCGGAAGATGCCCGAAATCGTGCTTGAAGCGCTAGACAAAGCAGACAAGACGTTGGAAGATCTTGACGTCCTCGTTCCACACCAGGCGAACCGTCGAATCATCGACGCTGCGATGGAACGGTTACACTTAGAAGAAGAGAAAGTGGTCATGACCATTCAAGACCATGCGAATACATCAGCAGCTTCCATTCCACTCGCATTGGCCGAGGCGGTCAAGTCTGGCAAAATCCAAGATGGACAAACGGTCGTCATCGCAGGATTTGGTGCTGGGCTCACGTGGGGGGCTAGCTGCCTGACATGGAATCACGCAACCATTACGGAGGGGAATCATTTATGAAACGAGTAGTAGTGACAGGATTAGGAGTCGTATCACCATTAGGAAACGATGTCTCAACAATGTGGGATCGCCTGTTAAAAGGGGATAACGCGATTGATACGTTGACGAAGATCGACATCAGTCAATACCCGGCCAAGGTCGGGGCGGAAGTGAAGGAATGGAACATCGATCATTTAGTCGAACCGAAGGAAGCGCGTAAGATGGATTCCTTCATCCAATATTCTTTACTTGCGGCAGACGCTGCCCATAAAGACAGCGGACTCGATGTGAAAGCGATCGCGGACGATGTCGGGATTTGGATCGGGAGCGGAATTGGTGGCGTCGAGACGATTGACAAACAGTCTGCCATCTTGCATGACCGTGGACCACGTCGCGTCAGCCCGTTCTTCATTCCGATGATGATTCCGAACATGGCGAGCGGACAAGTATCCATCTATCTTGGAGCAAAAGGACCGAGCAACTGTTCCGTGACGGCTTGTGCGTCAGGGACGAACTCCATTGGGGAAGCGTTCCGTGTCATTCAACGTGGAGATGCGATCGCCATGTTCGCAGGTGGAGCGGAAGCGCCAATCACACCACTCTCGTTCGCAGGTTTTTGTTCAAACAAAGCCCTTTCAACGAATCCAGACCCGAACACGGCGTGCCGTCCGTTCGATGAAAACCGTGACGGATTCGTCATGGGTGAAGGAGCCGGGGTGCTCGTCTTAGAGGAGTATGAACATGCAAAAGCACGTGGTGCGAAAATGTACGCTGAAGTTGTTGGATATGGGATGAGTTCGGATGCTTACCATATCACAGCACCATCCCCTGAAGCTGAGGGCGGATCAAAAGCGATGAGTGAGGCGATTCGAGACGCTGGAATCACGCCAGAAGATGTTCAATATATTAACGCGCACGGAACGAGTACACCACTCAACGATATGCTCGAGACGAAAGCGATTCGTCGTGTGTTCGGGGAACACGCTGATAAGCTCGCCGTCAACTCGTCAAAATCGATGATTGGTCACCTTCTTGGTGGTGCAGGTGGCGTCGAGGCCGTCATCACAGCATTATCGATTCACGAAGGCAAGATTCATCCAACGATTAACTGCGAATCACCAGCAGCAGACTGTGATTTGGATTATGTACGTGAAGGAAATCGGGAACTTGACATTCGTTATGCGCTCAGTAACTCACTCGGCTTCGGGGGCCACAATGCGACACTCGCATTTGCAAAAGTGACGAACTGACGGTAGAAAAATCATTCAAAAAAGGTTAGGGTATAAGGGTTGGTCTAACAGAAAGGAGTGCAACGAATGAAAAAGAAATCATTCATCGTGGCCGCCTTGTTAGGTTCAGTCCTTATTCTTTTTTTATTTGTTTGGAATGAACAACGAGAGCAGTCACGCGAACTAGTGCCAGTCGAAGAACAACAATTGACGATTTACGGAGAGTCGCTTCCGACTCAGCCGGATGTCATGCTAGCAATTGATCCATCATCTCAAACGATCCTATCCCATCTATATGAAGGACTGTATCGATTCGGAGCAGACGGGTCCATCGAACCGGCGCTCGTCGAGAAGTTAGAGCGATCCGAAGATGGGACGGTCTATACATTCACATTAAAAGAGAGTGTGACGACAGAGGGGAATGCGATTGACGCGCAAACATTCGTCGACCACTTCCAAAAACTCGTTGACGTTGATACGAATTCACCGTTCAGCTTCTTACTAGCAGATGTTCAATCCGCAAAAGAAATCGGACTAGGTCAACAAGAACCAGATAAGCTAGGGGTCAAGGCAATCGATGACCGGACGCTCGAGTTGACTCTTGTCCGTCCGATGGAAGGGTTCGAACAGATTTTGGCGATGCCCGCATTTTTACCTCAACCAAAGGTGAAAGCATGGGAAGAGCTAGAGACGAACGGTCCATTTAAAATCAAGGAAATCGAAGATACGACCATCTCGTTACATAAAAATGAAACGTACCGAGAAGCTGAACAGGTCACGCTTGAAACGATTACCATTAATAGTGTAGCGAACTTGACGGAAGCGACAGGGATGCAACCCGTCCCATACGATTTTGACGTTTCCACGATTGATAAGGAAATTTTGAACGTACAGGACGTTCCACGAAGTGGAGTCTTTTATTTAAAGCCGAATGTTAAAAAAGCCCCGTTTAATGATGTAGCGTTCCGACAAGCCATCGCATTGACGCTTGAGCGGTCGGAAATCGAGGATTCACTCGCGCGAGCGGAACAGACGACAGAACGATTACTCGTCATCGACCAAGAGGATGCGATCGCACAATTGGAAGGAAACGCCGACCAATTGTTTGACACCGTGAAGAAACGGCTGAAGAAAGATGAACTCGAAATCGAGCTGCTCAGCTTTGTCGATGACGAAGCGCGTCAAATCTCCGCACAATTAAAGAAGAATTTGGAACAGTTGGATGGTTTGACCGTTAACGTCATCGAGCTCCCCTTAGGAGAAAAAGTTAGGAAAGAAGTCTCAGGGGATTATGCGTTTTCTCTATCAGGCTGGCAACCGGACGATCCGATGTTATCCGCCTATTTGACTCAATTTGAAACAAACGACGTGTTGAATTCAAGTCGATATGCCAGCGAACCATATGATCAATTAATGGATCAGGCTCGCGCGACGGACCGATTGGAAGAGCGAAATGAGATTTTCCGAGAAGCGGAGGCACAGCTGTTAGAAGAGGCTGTTGTTATGCCAATCTATCAAGCTGGACGTTCTTATGTGATCGAGAAAGGTTATGACCATATCGGTTTTCCGGTCATCGGTCCTTCATATGTCCTAACCTTTGCGAAAAAATACGAAAATTGAGCTAAAAGCCCGCCACTGTAGGCGGGCTTTTTGACTATAGATAAAATTTTTTAGAAAAATCAAAATAAACACTTTGCAAAATTATCAGAATATTGTATTATTGCATCAACGGGATTTTGGTAACAAATACTGTCAGAAGAAATGTCTGAATTTTCTACCATCATTCACTTCGTTAAAACGAAAAAATCAGGGGGTCATCGCAATGAATAAGAAAAAAGGTTTTGCTTTAGCATCATCGGTTACACTTCTATCTAGTGCATTCCTAGCTGCATGTTCGACAGGGGAAGAAGAAACAGGGTCTTCAAATGGATCAGGTTCGGAAGGTTCTGCAGACGAAGCGCAAGTCCTCAACTTGCTCGACAGTTCAGATATTCCTTCACTTAACCCGACACTCGCAACAGATGCTGTATCGTTCAACGTCTTAAACAACGTTAACGAAGGTCTCTACCGTATGGACAAAGAAGACAACCCGACTCCGGGTATGGCTGAAGACCACAAAGTTTCAGAGGACGGGAAAACGTACACGTTCAAAATCCGTGAAGGCGCGACTTGGTCAAACGGGGAGCCTGTCACAGCGAACGACTTCGAATACGCTTGGAAAGAAGTACTCAACCCAGATAACGCATCACAATATGCATACGTTATGTCAATCATCGAAGGCGCAGAAGCGTACAACACAGGTGAAGGCGAGCGCGATGCTGTAGGCGTTAAAGCAATCGACGATCAAACACTTGAAGTTAAATTGACAGCACCAGCTGACTACTTCCTCGGATTGACTAGCTTCGGCGTATTCATGCCAAAACTCGAGTCATTCGATAAAGAGCAAGGCGAGAACTTCGGTACGTCTGCAGAGACGACTCTCTACAACGGACCGTTCAAACTCGACAGCTGGGAGCGCGAGCAAGGCTGGAAGATGGTCAAGAACGAAGACTATTGGGATGCTGACACAGTTAAACTTGAAGAAATCAACGTCAAAGTCGTTAAAGAAGTATCAACAGGTGTTAACTTGTATGAAAACGGTGACGTGGACCGTACAGGCTTGACTTCTGAACTCGTTGCTCAATACCAAGACAACGAAGACTTCTCAACTGTCGTTGAACCAACAATCTTCTACCTCCAGTTCAACACGAAAGTGAAAGAACTCGACAACCAAAAAATCCGTAACGCGATTGACCGCGCTTATGACAAAACAGCGATTTCAGAAACACTTCTTGCGAACGGTTCAATCCCTGCAAACTTCTTCGTACCAAAAGACTTCGTAACAGGTCCAGACGGAAAAGACTTCCGTGAAGGCAATGGCGACATCGGTGGCTACAACGTAGAAGAAGCACAAAAACTTTGGGAAGAAGGGCTCAAAGAGCTCGGAACAGACAAAGTTGAACTTGAACTTCTCAACTACGACTCAGAGTCTGCGAAGCAAATCGGTGAGTTCATCAAAGGTGAACTTGAGAAGAACCTTCCAGGTATGAGCGTTTCAATCAAGCAACAACCATTCAACAACAAACTTGACCTTGAAAACAAAGGGGACTTCGAGTTTACGTTCGCTGGTTGGGGCCCTGACTATCAAGATCCAATGACATTCGTTGATCTCTTCGTCACAGACGGACCATACAACCGTGGTAAATGGTCGAACGAAGAGTTCGATAAACTCATTGCTGATGCGAAAGCAAGCACAGACCCAGCTGAGCGTTGGAAGCAATTGCAAGATGCAGAGAAGATCGTTCTTGATGAGAACGCAATCTCACCAGTTTACCAACGTGGTTCAGCTCGCCTCACGAAGCCTTATGTTAAAGGAATCGTTGAGCACGCATTCGGTGCGGACTACTCTTACAAGTGGGCTTCAATCGAAGGCAAAGAATAATCAAATCATCTTACGAAGAGAGACAGGGACGCCTGTCTCTCTTTTTTATGTAGATATTTGATGTTAAAAAGAACGCTCAGCTGAGCGTTCTTTTTAACATCATTTATTTTTTCACTTTGGCACGCTTGCGACTGAGACCCATCGCTTTCTCGATTTTTGCGAGATTCTTGTTCGCGACGGCTTCAGCTTTCGCACGACCGGCATCAAGAATTTCATCAAGTTCTGATGAATCAATCAACTCGTGATAACGCGTTTGAATTGGTTCAAGTAGAGCAACAACCGCTTCCGCCACATCTTGTTTGAACGTCCCATAGTTCGAGTTCTCATATTGTTTGACGAGATCATCGATTGGGGTCCCTGTCGAAAGCGAGTAAATTTCTAACAAGTTCGAAATCCCCGGTTTATTCTCCCGATCAAATGAGATGACACCACTCGAATCTGTGACGGCACTCTTGATTTTCTTGCGGATGACATTCGGCTCGTCGAGCATCGAGATATATCCTTTGGCATTCGAATCCGATTTCGACATCTTCTTCACGGGATTCGTGAGAGACATGATCCGTGCGCCTTCTTTTTGAATGAGTGGTTCCGGCATCGTGAATGTCTCGTAATAACGTTTGTTAAAGCGTTCCGCCAAATCACGCGTCAACTCGATGTGTTGCTTTTGATCGTCTCCGACTGGAACGAGTTCCGTATTGTATAACAAGATGTCAGATGCCATGAGCGTCGGGTAAACGAACAGCCCTGCGCCTACATTCTCGCTGCCTTGCGACTTGTCTTTATACTGCGTCATACGACCGAGCTCGCCCATGCCGGCGATACAAGTTAACATCCAACCGAGCTGAGCGTGTGCTTTCACTTCAGACTGAACAAAAATCGTCGCTTTTTCTGGGTCGAGACCAGAAGCCAAGTAGAGTGCCGCTAACTTTCGAGTGTTGTTCATGAGCTCGACACGGTCGAGTTGAACAGTAATTGAATGTAAATCGACGATACAATAATAGGCATTGTTGTCGTCTTGTAGGTCGACGAATTGTTTCATCGCGCCAAGGTAGTTCCCGAGCGTCACGACGCCGGTCGGTTTGATTCCTGAAAAAATCGTTGCCATGTGAATACACCTCCGAAAAATATAAAAAACCGCAGTCGTCCTCCCGAATAAATCGGGACGAATAACCGCGGTGCCACCCAAATTTGCATATACTATGCCACTTGAACGCGTTAACGGGCGTGAACCGTCTCGCCATACTTTTTGTTCAGGCGAGCCACTCCGAAGTCCATTCATTCAATAACTTTTCATCTACTCACAGCACCGTAGACTCTCTGAGGAAAAGGGGAATTGAATTACTTGTCTTCATCCAAGTGTTCTTATTCTGCATTTAGTTTAGCACAGGATTCAAGTGACGAAAAGATTAAATCAAAGCGACGAGAAATGAGAGAGCGATACTTCCAACTCCGACATACACCCAGTTCCAAGCCGATTGTTTACGGAGTTGTCGATCTTCCGGATCTTCTTCCTCATCCTCTTCGTAATCGGCATCAATTTCCTTCAACCTTGCGCGTCGATTGCGTTTAAATCCGTACATGATTCCGTCAAATAGACCGGATGCACTCATATGGGAGAACATCCCGATGGCAAAGATGAGTATACCTGATACAAATAAGCCACCACTTAAGTGAAACGTGAAAGATTCACTTAGGAAATAGGAAAAAATCGACCAAACGGTATAGAGAAGTGTGACAATTCCCCAAACAAAAAATATACTTCGAAACTTTTTCAACGATGTAATCTCCTTTCAATCGATAAAAGAAATGTGTCAACATTCCGTGTTTCTTCTATGATACTAGGAACGTAGGGCATAAAGCGAGTAAGAAAATGATGTCGAATGATAGCGGTTCATTCAATAGTTGACAGTTTCATTAAAAATTTCTTACAATAGCCCTAACGTTCTTTCGTCGAATACTTTATGAAATATTCAGAAAATTAAAGAAAAAGTAAGATGTTTATTCGACGATCGGCTAGCTTTTCAAAATGAAAGGGGAAATCGCAATGAAGAAAAAATCGATTTTGCTCATGATGACGATCATCTTGGCACTCGGTTCAGTTCTCGCGGCTTGTTCGACAGGCGGAGACTCTGATGGCGGCAGTTCTTCTTCAAACGGAGAAAAAGTTCTTCGTTTGACGGATACGTCAGATATCACAACAGCCGATCCGGCTCTTGCTACAGACGCGGTCGCATTCAACTTGATCGCCAACACAATGGAAGGTCTTTACCGTCTTGATAAAGATGGAAATGCCGTCCCGGCACTTGCTGAAGGCGAACCAGAAGTAAACGAAGACGAAACGGTTTACACGTTCAAACTTCGTGATGCTGAATGGTCAAACGGGGAACCGGTCACAGCAAACGACTTTGTTTACGCTTGGCAACGAGCTGTTGATCCTGCAACAGGCTCACAGTACGCTTACATCATGAACACAGTTAAAAACGCTGAAGCAATCAACACTGGTGACACACCAAAAGAAGAGCTTGGCGTAAAAGCAATCGATGAGAAGACACTCGAAGTTACACTCGAGCGTCCAGACCCATCATTCCTTTCACTTACTTCGTTCGGTACATTCACTCCGATCAACGAAGCATTCGCTACAGAAAAAGGTGAAGACTTCACGACTGGTCCTGAAAACCTTCTTTATAACGGACCGTTCACATGGACTAAATGGGATCGTGAACAAGGCTATGTCTTAACGAAAAACGAATCATATTGGGATGCAGAAAATGTTGCTCTCGACTCAGTTGATGTGAAAGTTGTTAAAGAAACATCTACAGTCGTGAACTTGTATGAAGCGGGCGATGTCGACTATGCTGGTCTCGCATCAGAACAAGTCGCAGCATTCCAAGAGGATGAAGATTACAACACAGGTCTTCGTTCTGCAGTTGGTTACTTCAAGTTTAACCATGAAGATGAACTTTTCTCTGATGTAAATGCACGTAAAGCAATCGCACGTGCAGTCGACCCATCAGGAATTATCGATCAGCTCTTGAACAACGGTTCAGTAGCAACGACGTCATTCATCCCGAAAGACTTCATCAAGTATGAAGACGGAACGGATTATACAGAAGGCGTGGAATACTTCAAAACAAACACTGAAGAAGCTGCTTCACTTTGGGAAGAAGTAACCGGTGGAGAAGCAACAACAATCGAACTCCTCTCGTTCGACAGTGAAGTATCGAAACAAATCTCTGAGTACATGAAAGGTCAAATCGAGTCGAACTTGCCGAACGTAACGGTTGAGATCGCTCAACAACCTTTCAACAACAAACTTGAGCGTGAAGCAAAAGGGGACTACCAAATGTCATTCGCACTTTGGGGACCTGACTACCAAGATCCGCTTACGAACCTTGGTATCTTCACTTCAGACAATGGACAAAACGACATCAACTACTCGTCATCTGAGTATGACAAGTTGATTGATGAAGCATCTGCTGAAACAAGCATCGATGCACGTTACGACTTGTTCAAAGAAGCTGAAGCTCTCTTGATTGAACAAGATCAAGCAATCATGCCTATCTACCAAGCTGGTGTGGCATACTTGATCCGTCCAAACGTCGAGAACTTCAACCGTCAATTATTTGGTGCTGATTACCAGTACAAATACGTTGATATTAAGTAATGGAAGGAGGGGGCATGCTAACCGCATGTCCCCAATTTTCTAAAAAATTCTAGCGAAGTATGAGAAAATACTGTTCAAATGTTTTGTTGGTAAAGTATAATGTAGTAACAGTGAAAATTCAGAATAATCTCTGAAAAGAATTTTCTTTATTTTCAGTCGCTGTACTAAGAGCCTTGAGATGACGTATAAGCTATTCTTTCAGAAAATTCCTTTCATTTTGTGAATTTGAAAAATAGGTCATATGTCATAGTGATGCTGTTGGTGCAAGTAGTAGAAAGAATTAGACAAAACAGGGGGTTTTTATTCATGGGACGTTATATCCTACAACGGCTGACTTACGGCCTCATCACGTTCTTCTTGATTGCCACGTTCACGTTCTTCCTGATGGACCTGCTCCCAGGTTCGCCTTATCAGAACCAGGAAAAACTGACAGAATCACAAATTCAATTGTTGAATGACCGCTACGGACTCAATGATCCGCTTCCGGTCCGCTATGCGACGTACATTGGAAACATGCTACAAGGTGACCTTGGCGTATCGTTCCGTACGGCTAACCGTCCAGTAACTGAGTTGATTATGGAACGTATCGGTCCATCGGCACAATTAGGGGTTCAGGCATTAGTACTTGGAACTCTATTAGGTGTATTGTTGGGTGTTGTTGCGGCGATTCGTCACAATACGGCAATTGACTATGGTGCAATGTTCGTATCGGTAATCGGGATTTCCGTCCCATCGTTCGTCTTTGCAGCCCTCCTTCAGTACTATGTTGGAGTTAAATTACAGTTGCTCCCGGTAGCATTCTGGGAATCACCAGCTCATACGATTTTACCAACCATCTCGTTATCGCTCGGGGTTACGGCATCAATTGCCCGTTTCGTCCGAACCGAGATGTTAGAAGTAACCGGACAAGACTATGTCACGCTCGCGAAAGCGAAAGGGTTGACGGGTAACGCCATCGTATGGAAACACATGGTACGCAACGCGATGATCCCAGCGATCACGATTCTTGGACCGATGACAGCTGGACTTTTAACGGGTACATTCGTTATCGAGAAAATTTTCGCAGTACCTGGTCTTGGAGAATTGTTCGTTACGTCAATCACGTTGAATGATTACTCTGTCATCATGGGCACGACACTCTTCTTCTCGGCCCTCTTCATTATTATCATTTTACTTGTCGACTTGCTCTATGGGGTTGTGGACCCACGTATTCGTCTTGGGGGGAATAACTGATGATTGAAAACAAAAAGAATTACGAACAGTTCGACCAAGACATGTTCACACCAGTTGAAATGAATGAACAGCTTGGTGAGCGGATTGCCGGAAAAAGTTTGAACTTTTGGCAAGATGCATGGATGCGCCTAAAGAAAAACAAGGCGGCTATCATCTCGCTCTCGATTATTTTAATTCTCGTCGCACTCGCTTTGTTTGGACCGATGCTCTCAAGCCGAGATGCATACGAACAGAACATCTCGCAAGCAAAACTACCGCCTAAAGTCACTGGACTTGAATGGGCTGGATTTGATGGGTTGGCAACACTTGGAGGTCGTGAAATCGACTTCTACGAACAGAAGAATGTAGAAGAAAACTTCTGGTTTGGTACCGATTATCTCGGTCGTGATCTTTGGTCGCGGATTTGGGAAGGGACACGAATCTCCCTCTTCATCGGTTTAGTCGCAGCCATCATCGATACAATCATTGGAGTCGCGTACGGTGGTATTTCAGCTTACTTCGGTGGACGTACGGATAACATCATGCAACGTATTGTTGAAATCTTGACAGGTGTACCTAACTTGATTTTGATCATCTTGTTCATCTTGATCTTTGACCCAGGTGTCTTCACCATCATCCTTGCCATGGCCATCACCGGTTGGATTGGGATGAGTCGACTCGTTCGAGGGCAGATTCTTAAACTCAAAAACCAAGAGTTCGTCTTGGCAGCTCGTACACTCGGTGCTTCAAGTGGACGCTTGATTTTCAAACATTTAATTCCGAACACATTGGGTGCTATTATCATCACACTCATGTTCACGATTCCATCTGCTATTTTCTTCGAGGCATTCCTCAGCTTTATCGGAATCGGGCTTCAACCACCACAGGCATCACTTGGTACGTTGATCAACGATGGATACAAAGAACTACGGACATTCCCGTTCCTTCTTATTATCCCGTCTGTCATCATCGTCTTGCTTATGGTCAGCTTCAACTTGCTTGCTGACGGTTTGCGTGATGCGTTCGATCCGAAAATGCGTAAATAAAAAAGAAAGAGGGGGACTCGTGCATGGAAACGATTTTATCAGTCCGAGACTTAGAGGTCTCGTTCCACACATATGCAGGAACAGTTCAGGCTGTTCGTGGTGTTTCGTTTGATTTGAAAAAAGGCGAGACGCTCGCCATCGTAGGAGAATCGGGTTCAGGTAAATCCGTTACTTCTAAGGCAATTATGCGTCTCATTCCGAACCCTCCAGGTGAAATCACGAACGGAGAAATCATGTTCGAAGGAAAAGACTTGGCGAAACTTTCGGAAAAAGAAATGCTTAAAATTCGTGGTCGCGACATCGCAATGATTTTCCAAGACCCGATGACATCGCTCAACCCGACGATGACGATTTACAAGCAAATCGCAGAAGGGTTGAAACAGCACCAAGGGTTAACGGGTGAGGATGCGAAGAAACGTACGCTCGAACTGTTGACACTTGTAGGGATTCCAAACCCTGAAGCACGCTTGAAACAGTATCCACACCAACTTTCTGGTGGGATGCGCCAACGGATCGTTATTGCGATCGCACTCGCTTGTAACCCAAAAGTGTTGATTGCCGATGAACCGACAACAGCACTCGACGTAACGATTCAAGCGCAGATTCTTGAACTGTTAAAAGACATTCAGCAAAAGACTGGCACAGCGATTATCTTCATCACGCACGACCTTGGCGTTGTTGCGAACATGGCTGACCGTGTTGCTGTTATGTATGCGGGACGTCTCGTTGAAAAAGGAACGGTTGATGAAATTTTCTACGAACCACGTCACCCATACACATGGGGGCTTCTCGGTTCGATGCCGCGTCCGACGGATGACCGCAATGAAGCGTTACCGGCAATCCCGGGTACGCCTCCGAACTTGCTCGATCCTCCAAAAGGGGATGCGTTCGCACCGCGTAATCCATACGCGATGAAGATTGATTTTGAGAAAGAGCCACCGATGTTCCAAGTAAGTGATACACACTTTGCTTCAAGTTGGTTGTTACACCCACAAGCACCAGCGGTTAATCCGCCACGTGCGATTCGTGAACTCGCTCTCAAATATCGTCCAGACAGTGCGTTCGCAAAATCGTTTACGAAAGGTGGTGCTGAATAATGGAACGCGAGAAATTACTCGAGGTAAAAAACCTGAAGCAGCACTTTAAAATTGGTCGTGGCCGTGTTGTCAAAGCGGTCGACGGGATCTCATTCGATATTTACAAAGGTGAAGTGCTTGGGCTCGTAGGTGAGTCTGGTTGTGGGAAGTCAACGACAGGACGTACGATTATCGGTCTCTACGACGCGACGGATGGTGATGTCGTGTTCAAAGGCGAAAACGTCCACGATAAAAAATCGAAGGCAGACAAGTTGAAATTCAACCGTGCGATGCAGATGATTTTCCAAGATCCATACGCCTCGCTCAATCCGCGTATGACGGTCGCTGATATCATCGCAGAAGGAATCGATATTCATGGTCTTGCGAAAACGAAAGAAGACCGCATGAATCGCGTATATGACCTTCTTGAAACAGTTGGTTTGACAAAAGAGCACGCAAGCCGTTATCCACATGAATTCTCAGGTGGTCAGCGTCAGCGTATCGGGATTGCCCGTGCTCTTGCGGTTGAACCGGACTTCATCATCGCCGATGAGCCGATCTCAGCACTTGACGTTTCAATTCAAGCGCAGGTCGTCAACTTGATGAAAGAATTGCAACGCGATCGCGATTTGACGTATTTGTTCATCGCCCACGACTTGTCGATGGTTAAATACATCTCTGACCGTATCGGTGTTATGTATCAAGGTCACCTCGTAGAGCTTGCGACAGCAGATCGCCTTTACGAGAACCCAATTCATGCATACACGAAATCGCTCCTTTCAGCGATTCCGCTTCCGGACCCGGAGCATGAACGTACACGTAAGCGGATCGTATACGAGTCAACATCAAAAGGTCCAGTCGGACGTTCAGATGAAGATTCAAGTATCCCGCCACTTCGCGAAGTTGAGCCGGGGCACTATGTCTCGCTCACAGACGAAGAGTACGAAGCGTATAAAGCGCAACTCGTATAACGAAATCAATCCTGACTCATTTATTGAGTCAGGATTTTTTTTGCACAAAAAAATCACCTATTAAAGTAGGTGACTGATTATCCGTTCGAGATGCGTGGTAAATTAGAAAGACGTTCCACGATGGCGTCGATTTGACGGACGCGAGCTAACGCATCTTCAATTTCCATTGTCTCGTAATGATGAAGACCGCCTGGCTGCTCCACATACGTGTCCGCGTCATGGACGAGCTGTTGAAGTGGAGTTCGTTGAATACGACTCGGTGGTAGGTAGGAATCCGTGTGCAAGAGAATCATGACAGAAATCTCTTTTGCTCGGGCTGGATCTTCCCCTAAACGAATCAATAATTTGTGGGCGCGTTCGGCCCCCTTGATCGCATGGATATCGTTCTGACGATACAAATCATAATTCCATTTACCTTCTGTATACCATTCATAGTGTCCGATATCATGAAGAAGCGCAGCTTTCGTCGCCAAATCTGTATCAAGACCACGTTTCGTTGCCATTTCGAGAGCGCGTTCACAGACGTCGACCGCATGTTTTAAGCCAGATCGAGTTAAATATTTTTGGGTAACCGGATGTTTCATAATCGTTTCTAAAGGGATTCTCATAATCGCTCTCCTCCTTAAAAATAAAAAGGTTATTTCTATAAACTATACAGGTTTCTTCAAGTCATTGCAAACGATATCCGTTTAAATTTGAGATGAATGTATAAGAATGATTCACATTTCACAAACGAGTGTGCTATAATTTAAATGTAGATATAGTGCAACTTCAAGATTTTCAGAATCGGTAATGCTCGGTTGGTTCCTTACGCTGTATGGGGGTGAGAGGCCATGAAAGAACGTGACAAAGTTCTGCGAGAGAAAAAGAGACTTTTGAAAGAAGTATTGAAGAAAAAGTTGAAAGACTTACAAGTCAAGCCAGGGAAAGAGACGGTGTCTCAACCGGTTTCTCGAATCCCTGCGTCTTAAGTTAGGTCGTTCAAGGTCGCATTCAACGAATGCGCCCTCTTTTCATATCTGATTGATAAAGAATATCATTGAAGTTTTGATAAATAAGAATTACTATAATTAAGTGGATGCGAATTTGGGTATACAAATAGAGTCACTTAAAAAGATGGACGCATACTCGATCAGGGAGGAAGAAAAATGGTCACACTTTATACGTCTCCAAGCTGTACATCTTGCCGAAAGGCACGGGCTTGGCTCGAAGAACATGATATCCCGTTTACAGAACGAAACATATTTTCAGAACCGCTCTCATTGAATGAGATTAAACAAATTTTACGTATGACAGAAGACGGGACGGATGAAATCATTTCGACTCGCTCGAAAGTCTTTTCTAAAATCGATGTGTCTGTTGATGCGTTATCTCTTCAACAGCTTTACGATTTGATTCAAGAATATCCAGGTCTTTTACGTCGTCCGATTCTGATTGATGAGAAACGTTTACAGGTCGGATATAACGAAGATGAGATTCGTCGATTCTTGCCACGTAAAGTTCGGACGTTCCAATTACAGGAAGCCCAGCGACTTGTGAATGAATGAGAGCATACTGTTTAAGCAGTGTGCTTTTTATTATCGATTATTTCCTATAAAATAAAGTTATAACCCTTCATCTAGATTGAACGATGTTAAAAAGGGTACAAAGATAACAAGACAATTTCCCCTCTCCTCCTTATGTGAATTGGGAGTGAGGTGAGAAGGGAGTGGACAATCGTGAAAATTGAGCGCATCAATGATAATACCGTCAAATTTTTCATCACATACGTGGATATCGAAAAACGTGGTTTTGCTCGTGATGAAATTTGGTACAACCGAGAACGTGGCGAGCAGCTGTTCTGGCAAATGATGGACGAGGCTCACGAACGTGAAGACATCTCGTTTGATGGTCCACTATGGATTCAAGTACAAGCTTTTGAAAAAGGTCTAGAAGTGACTGTGACAATCGCGAAAAATGTAATGGACACGGAAGACGATTCTGAACTCGGTTCGCTTCTTCGATCAGCAATCGATGAGGCACGGGATCAACAATCGGTACTCGACCAATTGAGTGAGTTGGATGAACTTGAAGCCGAGGCAGATGCTTGGGCGCCACTCGCGATGGAAACAAATGATTTCGAGGCAATCATTTCGCTGAGTAAACGTACAGGAGACATGTTCAGCGATCTTGATTTGAAACTATACCATTATCAAGACCGTTACTACTTGTGGATTGATTTCCCGGATGAAATGGAACCGGAAGACGAAGAGAATGCACTCAGTCTTTTAGCAGAATATTTAACATTCAGCACACAGACGCAACCGATGCTTGAAGAGTATGGAAAACTCATTCTCGATGGCGACGTCTTTGCGAAAGTGCGTCACTATTTCTAATGACACATCGCCTGTTCAGTTGGACAGGCGATTTTTTCAAATCGACGGTAAAGAGGTGTTGGTATGGTGAGACGAATTCGATTACTACTTGATGACAGTGCATGGTTTGTCCCATTTTTATACGGAACGGGTGGCATCGTATTAACGGCATTAACCCAAGTGTTTGGGGATTTCTTTCGTGATTTATTACCAGGCTTTATTTATTTAGACCTGGACTCAGCGGCGTCTGTGTTGTCTTCGACATTTACGAGCCTGATGACGATGATGACGTTCAGTTTTTCCACGATTCTGGTCGTATTGACAACGTATTCCTCTCAGTTCTCTCCCCGGACAATCAATAACTTTTTGACGAACACGTCGGCCAAGCATACGCTCGGTCTTTTCATCATGACGACGGTTTATGGAATTTCGAACCTATTCCTCGTCCGTACGGCAGATGAAGGCGTCGTGTTGTCGTCCGGGATCAGTGTGCTCTTAGTTATTGGTTCGATTTGGGCATTCGTCAAGTTCATCCAGACGATCAGTGTTTCGATTCAGGCGGAACGTCTATTATCCGCGTTACATAAAGAAGCGCTCTCCGTCATCAGCGAGCAAAAAGATGCGATTGAGTCGGATGAGGTTCATCTCGTCTTGCCTCGATCTGTCCATTCATTGGAAGGTCAAGCGGTACGAGCTCCGCAAACGGGGTACATCCGATTGTTTTTAAGAGAGAAACAAGGAGATCATGAAACGGACTTTGAGTCCGTCGTAGCCGTCGGGGATTTCGTTGCCAAAGGTGATTTACTCGGGTTTTGGAAAGGCGAGGACGCACCGGATATCGAGTTATTTGAGATTGGGGAAGTGCGTTCTTCGATGCAAGACCCGTCATTTGCGATTGAAAAATTGAGTGAGATTGCGCTAAGAGGAATCTCTCCAGGAATCAATGATCCGAACACCGCAATTCATGCGATTCATTACATCGGGGATATTTTAAGAGAACTTTGTGAATTACCAGATGGTGATTTTTTGTATTCGAACGGGAAGTCTGACTGGCATGTGAAACGAAAAACGCTTGAGACGATTCTATTTGAATCGCTATCGCCGATGCAGACTTATGCGAGCCGAGATATCTTTGTGATGGGGTCCGTGTTCGAGGCGATTCGAATGGCGCGCCTCCAAGCACATGAAACACTCGATTCGACATTTGAGGACATGATTCAATATTTTGCAGATGTGATTGATTGGGATCGTCTTCATGCGAAAGAACAGAACTATTTGCGCAATAAAATGAATCGGGCTAAAAAGATGACGACATGAGTAGAGACCACCTGTTCTAAAGAAGAGGTGGTCTCTGTTCAAGACAATGTATATCCGCCATCGACTGTGATGGCTTGGCCGTTAATGTAAGTTGAAGCATCAGTCAATAAAAATTCTACGACCGGCGCCACTTCCTCAGGATGTGCGGCATGTCCCCGGAAATGGTGGGTCATCGCCTCTTTGAACTTTGCTTCACCCCCATATAGCTTGTGACTGAGCGGTGTGTCAATCGGTCCAAAACAAACGGCATTGAATCTTACTTTTCCTTTCATTCGGTGTGCGAACGTTTTAGTTAAGGCTATTACGGCCGCCTTTGAAGCGGCATAGTGCGCGAGCATCGGTGGAAACTTGACGTGCCCAACGATGGCAGCATTGTTGACGACACTCGCTCCTTGGTCAAATAGGGGAATGGCACGTTGTGTGACGGTGTTCAGCGCATACAAGTTGACATCGAATACCTCGTTATACGACTCATGTGTCAAACGTTCAGGTGTGCCCGGTCTACCAAAAGTAGCAGCGTTATTGAATAATCCGTTCAAGGTCACACCTTGTTCTTTCAATTGAGAGAAAAGATGGTCGATGTCCTCTATCGAAGCAAGGTCACATCGAATGAATGTGGCTTGTTCATTTGAATCAGACTCGAGAGTGGCGCCTCTTGTTTCATCCCGACCGATCCCGATGACTCGGTGCCCCTTAGCAGTCAACTGTAAAGCGACGGCGCGACCAATCCCGCTTGTCGCACCTGTGATCAGAAAAGTCCCCATAATTCATTCGCTCCCCTCAAAAAGATGACGTTACGATGTATAATTAATGATAATACATGACAGAAACGAGGTCAGCTTATAATATGTTGCGACGCATACAAGTACTCTTTTCCCTCATTTTGCTCGCAGGACTCATTGCGATATTATCGTATTACTGGAGCTCACAAGTAATTGGATTGTTCTCGATTCTCGTCTTTTTGACAACGTTCAGCATATTGCTCGTCATCTTACTTGAAAATCGAAATCCACAACGTACGCTCATTTGGGCAATTGTCATGATTGGTTTTCCGGTCATCGGATTATTCGCATACTTTGTATTCGGTCAGAACTATCGCCGTAAACGTATGTTTAAAGAAAAAGCGATGCTTGATGAAGAGACGTACTTGGCCTATCGTCAGAAAGCGATGACGTTGTCGCCGTCCCTCATGTTCGCCCACGACGATTACGAGAAGCTGATGCATTTGACTTCTTCGTTGAACCAGTTACCGGTCTCATCGAATACGTATACGCAAATCTTGACGAACGGCCGTGAAAAATTTTCGAAGTTATTGCCGGCTCTGAAAGGAGCGTCCCGACACATCCATCTAGAGTATTATATTTTCCGGGAAGATCGCATTTCTCGGGAAATACAGCGGATCTTGATCGAAAAAGCGAAGGCGGGGGTCGAAGTCCGATTTTTGTATGATGCCGTCGGGTCCATTCATACGAGCGGCACGTTCTTTGAAGAGATGAAGCAAGCCGGTGTCCAAGTCCAGGCGTTCTTTCCAGTTGTATTGCCACTCGTTTCAAGTAAGACGAACTATCGAAACCACCGAAAAATCGTGGTCATCGATGGTACGGAGGCATTCACAGGTGGCTTGAATGTAGGGGATGAGTACTTGGGTGAGCACTCTAAGTTCGGGTTTTGGCGCGACACCCATCTGTATGTCAGAGGAGAAGGGGTATCTGAACTACAATTGATTTTCTTGCAAGATTGGTATTACATGACTGGGGAACGCCTGTTCACACCGTTCTATCTAGAGCCGCTTGAAACGGTAAGAAGTGCGAGCGGAGGGGTTCAAATCGTTGCGAGTGGACCGGATGAACCGTATGAGACGATGAAGTCCATTTACTTTTCACTCATCAATGCTGCGAAAAAATCTGTCTACATTTCGTCACCTTACTTGATTCCGGATGAGGACATTATGAGTGCCTTAAAGACGGCATCATTATCAGGAATTGATGTCCGCATCGTCTTACCGAGTTATCCCGACCATAAAATCGTGTTCTACGCGAGTCGGTCCTATTACGAAGAACTGTTACTCGCCGGGGTAAAGATCTATCTATATGAGAAGGGATTCATGCATTCGAAAGTCATCGTGGTGGATGATGGATTAGCCACGATTGGGACGGCGAACATGGATTTTCGGAGCTTTCATTTGAACTTCGAGGTCAATGCGCTCCTCTATAACACGAACTCAGTCCATCAACTGAAACAAGACTTATATGATGATTTCGAAGGGTCTCACGAACTCGTATTAGAAGAGTTCGCGAAACGGTCATTCTTTATCAAACTCGTTGAATCATTAGCCAGAATGTTTTCACCATTGCTATGAGGAGGGAGCAAGATGCGGTTTGCAATCGATCGGGAAGGGGATATCGTTGATTCCTTTACATTAAATCGGATGCAAGCAGAGCAACTTGCTCCTTTTCGATGCCCGACTTGTCAAGAAATGTTGATTGTGAAGCAAGGTGTGAAGCGACGGCTACATTTTGCGCATATCCACACCTGTGGGAGGGCTGAATCGGTCACGCACCATCAGGATAAATGGGCGGTGTGCCAGTGGCTTCAAGAGAAAGGGTATCCAGTCGAGCAAGAAGTGACGATTAAGAATCGTCGGGCTGACATCCTCACGAACATGGACGGGCAGCACACCGTGTTCGAAATTCAGGCATCTCCCTTGCGACCGGAAGAATACGCCGAGCGAACGATTGATTATCGACGAGCGGGGCTTGATGTCATTTGGATTGCGAGCGGTCTCGATTTGAGAAGCAATCAATCGTTTCAACCATGGATGCGTCTAGAAATGTTTCAGAGACATCGGTTGTTGACGGTGAGAAATGGGAGATTGTTACGCTTCAATGGATTTCCGATTTCGATTAAGTACGGAATCGGAAGCTGGGAAATCTCATCATCCGTGAACACGTCACCGTACGAAGCTTACTACCGGTTCGATGCTTTTGAATGGACAGAGATGATTCGTCGTAAACGGATGTCGCCTCTTTACCCATCTCCGTTAAATCGACGGCTCATATTGAATCGGCTCTATCCACTTGGTCTGTTACCCGCATTATTACCGACCGCCTGTTACCTTCCGCTATCATCGCTTTGGGGAATTCGTGTGCATCCGATTGATTTTCAAACCGTTCTTTATTTGAATCGCTACGAGTCACCTCACGATTCCGTGGAATGGAGTATTCAAAAAACGTGTCGACAATTTGGGGTGACACCGACAAGCGACTTTTCCCAGTCATTTCATGTACAATGGAAACAACTCTTGAATGCGAGTCGTCTATCCTGTGATGTCAGGTCATGGCCGCATCCGAAGCATTACGAGGAGGCCAGACATCACGATACACGTTTGTTTCAAGGACTTCAGCGATTGATCTTACAATCGACTAAATCATCGAAAAGGAAGTGGACGTATGTCAGAGGTATTGACTAGACAACAAGTTCCAGTGGAAGAAACGTGGAACTTAGAGACCATCTACAGCAATGACGAGGCTTGGGAATCGGATTTTCAAGCGTTAAAAGAGAAAGTACCGGAATTGATTGGATTTAAAGGACGCCTTGGGGAGTCGGCGGAGACGTTATACGAAGCGTTGCAACTTCGGGACGATCTCTCACGTCAGTTACATAAGCTATATACGTATGCGCATATGCGCTATGACGAAGATACGGCGAATAGCCATTATCAAGCATTGAATGATCGTGCCGGCTCACTTGCTTCTCAAGTTTCAGCGCAACTCGCATTTATGACACCTGAGTTGCTTTCGATTGATGAGAATCAGATTGAAGCCTTCATGGAGCAGAATGAGTCACTTCGCGTTTATCGTCATGCATTCGATGAGTTGGCACTTGAGCGTCCGCACGTATTGACAGAGGCAGAAGAAGCCATTTTGGCACAAGCGGGAGATGTGCTCGGTCAATCGAGCTCGACGTTCGGTATGCTCAACAACGCGGACTTGAAATTCCCGAAAGTGAAAAATGAAAAAGGGGAAGAAGTCGAGTTGACGCACGGTCGATATATCACGTTCCTTGAATCGGCTGACCGAAGCGTCCGCGAAGGGGCATTTAAAGCGATGTACGGGACGTACGCGCAATATTTGAATACGTTCGCCTCGACATTGTCAGGAAGTGTGAAGAAAGATAACTTCTATGCGACTGTGCGTAAATTTGAAAGTGCAAGACAGTCCGCACTCCACCATAATGCGATTCCAGAGTCTGTATACGACGGCCTCGTAGAAGCAGTGAACGAACGACTCGACTTGTTACATCGTTATGTCGCGTTACGTAAGCGAGCGCTCGGCTTAGATGAGTTGCATATGTATGACCTCTACACACCGCTCGTCAAAGATGTCGAGATGAAAGTGTCATATGAGGAAGCGAAACAATGGATGGTAGATGGTTTGGCACCACTCGGAGAAGAGTACGTCCAAATTGTCAAAGACGGTCTCGAGTCGCGTTGGGTCGATGTGCGAGAGACGCGTGGTAAGCGTAGCGGTGCTTACTCCTCGGGAGCGTACGATACGCAACCGTTCATCCTCATGAACTGGCAAGATAACGTCAATAACTTGTTCACGCTCGCACACGAGTTCGGACACTCTGTGCATAGTCATTACACACGCACATCGCAACCATATCCGTATGGCGATTACTCAATCTTCGTTGCAGAAGTGGCGTCGACGACGAACGAAGCTTTGTTAAACGACCATTTGTTGAAAACGAGAACAGCGAAAGAGGAGCGTCTCTACTTGCTGAACAATCAGCTTGAAACGTTCCGTGGAACATTGTTCCGTCAAACGATGTTCGCTGAATTCGAACACATGATTCATCAAGCTGCTCAAGAAGGCGTATCGCTCACTCCGGAGTACTTAAATGAAACGTACCTCGAGTTGAACAAACGCTATTTCGGAGACGAGATTGTCATCGATGAAGAGATTTCATATGAGTGGGCGCGCATCCCACACTTCTATTACAACTACTACGTCTATCAATATGCGACAGGGATTTCGGCATCTGCTGCACTGTCACAACAGATCATGGAAGAAGGGGAGCCAGCCGTACGTCGTTACATCGATAACTTCTTGAAGGCGGGTTCTAGTGACTATCCGATTGAGGTGCTGAAGGCGGCTGGTGTCGATATGACGACGAAGGAGCCGGTATTGAAGGCGCTCGATCAGTTCGAGGCAGTTCTTGATGAAATGGAATCATTATTGTTCTCGTGAACAATATGTGACAATATGCACAAAGAGGTTGTCAGGTGATTCTGTACTAGGTATATTATAAGTGTGAAATCAATCACAAACCCCTTTATTGACCGTAAACTTTCTCCCATCTTGTAGGCCTTCCCCGGGCCTCAAGGTTCGATGTCTCTTGTCCCCGCTTGAGACGTCAAAAACCCCATGGCTCCCCGGCCATGGGGTTCTTTTTTATTTCGTTTGAGCCCACGCTTCACCGCTACATCCTGGCACAGGACGGCAACGCTGTTGCAGGGAGAGCTTCTTCAATTCGCGTTCAATCACTGTCTTCTCCATGTCTAGAATGTACGATAGCTCTGTGATGGTCGAAGCATCATAGCGTGCCAACACTTTGGCTACATCCCAATCGGTCGAACGGCTCGGTGCATAACCTAACAATTCAGTCATGACCGATTGATAGACATCGTACGGATACACCCCTTCAATCTTCAATGCTTCATCGCGCGTCACGAATGTGAGTGCGGGCAATGACTCAATCTCCCAATCTTTCAACACTTGATGGTCGACAGCTAATGCATTCAAGAGCTGGTTCGATTGAAGATCGGCTTCAAGTTCACTTAAATCAAGGCCATACTCTTCGAAAGAACGTGCGATTTCCCATAAATCGATTGAACCAAGTTGTTCACCAGAGAATAGATCATTCACATGCAAATGACGCAAAAAGCGCATCGCATGACGTTTCCCTTGCAATTCCAGCGCTTTGATCATGGTGAGAAGGCGAACTTCTTCCTGACATCCGCCAACACAGCTAGGAACGGTAGAGACCATTCGAAAACGAATCACATGTCCGTATTCAATCTCTAACTTTTTGATCAGTGTCATCACATGAAAGTTCTCAGGACTTGAGATGTCCATGAAATAGAATAACTCCAATGGCTTATACGTTACTTGAATAGGAGTTTCTTCCAGTGAACAGGATGACCCATTACATTGTTCAAGTTCCATTTGTGTCGCCTCCTCTCGTCAAAAAACTCATTTAACTTTGTAAACTCATTGTAGCAACGAAAAAAAAAGGTTGGCAATGTATCTGCTCAACCTTCCAACCGACTCATTTTCAATTCCATGAATCGGACGATTTTATTTTTGGCGGGACGATAGGGGAGACCGTGTTTTGCAAGAAGTCCTTCGAACGCACGTTTTCCCTCTTCTTCATTCGTCACTTCAAATTCTATTTCATAGTCGCTCGTCTCCAAATAATGGCTTTCGTCCAAAACGAGTAGACCGTCTTCTATCTGTAACTCTGCCCGATTCGTCTCGAGTCGACCCAGATGTTCGAGCGGTGCATTCAGCTGGAACGGGGCCAGTGCCTGCTTCATTTGCTCGTCATGAATGATACCGTACTTAAACAGATCTTCAGCCTCATCTTCTGTAATAGTGGCATGTGTCTCAAGCAATCCGACCTCGTTTGGTTGCTTCAACGTCAGCACTTGACCTTGTTTCTTCTCGCGAATCCGAAGTGCCGCCCCGTACGCTTTTAGCTGAAAGGAAGGGGTATCGAAATAGTCATTCGCTTGCCAACGAACCTGGTCATCAAGCTGATAGGCACGTAGGAGTGTCTCATATTCGTCTTTCGTCAACATTGATTTAAATTCAATTTCCACTTCTTGGGTCATGAATCATCGCTCCATTCTATGAACAATTGTTCGTTTATGATACCATACAAACGGATACATACGGAAAGGACGCGTTTTTTCCGGAAAAGAACGAAAGTGGTGACAGCGTATGCAATCAGTGAACTGGGATCAGTTTTTAGTGCCGTATCAAATTGCGGTAGACGAGTTGAAAGTCAAATTGAAAGCCGTTCGTAAGCAGTTCAAATCCCAAAATGACCATTCTCCGATTGAATTTGTCACAGGTCGAGTGAAGCCGGTCGGGAGCATTCTTGAGAAAGCGAAACGAAAGAATATCGCTGACCATGAATTGGCGACGGATATGCAAGATATAGCGGGATTACGAATCATGTGCCAATTTGTCGATGATATCGTTCACGTCTTGGATTTGCTACATCGTCGAACAGATTTTAAAATAGTGGAAGAACGGAATTATATTACCCATCAGAAAGATTCGGGTTATCGATCGTATCATGTCATCATCGAGTACCCGGTCCAAACGATTCACGGTGAAATCCCGACGCTCGTGGAAGTGCAAATCCGCACGCTTGCGATGAATTTCTGGGCCACAATCGAGCATTCATTGAATTATAAATATGATGGCGACATGCCTCTTGAAGTGCAGGAACGATTGAGACGCGCAGCCGAGGCGGCCTTTTTACTCGATGCCGAGATGAGCCAACTCCGCGTTGAAATTCAGGACGCCCAACAAGTGTTTCGGGATAAAGAGATGAACGTGAAAACGGATGAAGACTAGGGGGGAACCGATATGCAGTTTGCGATTGTATCGAGGGGAGATACGCGATCAGCGGAAATCGCCCAGGAACTGACTGAAAAACTTCAAGCCGCCGGGCATACATTATCGGAACAGCCCCGAATCGTAGTATCGGTCGGAGGGGACGGGACGATGTTACAGGCGTTTCATAAATACATCGACCGACTCGATGAAACGCTCCTTGTCGGGATTCACACCGGGCACCTCGGCTTTTATGCTGATTGGCAGCCGGATGAGTTGGATGAACTGACGGAGATGATTACGAGCGAATCGTTCGAGCCGGTCTCGTATCCGCTCGTTGAAGTGCTCATTGACTATGAGAACGGGGAGACCGATCGTCGACTAGCGATGAATGATTGCACGATTAAGAACTACAAGCGAACGCTCGTCTGTGATTTATCGATTCGAGACGATTACTTTGAAACGTTCCGTGGAGACGGATTATGTATTTCGACACCATCGGGTTCGACCGCCTACAACAAGGCACTCGGTGGAGCGATCGTTCACCCATCGATTGAAGCCATTCAAGTGACCGAGATGGCTTCGATCAACAACTTAGTGTATCGAACGATCGGCGCACCGCTTCTTTTACCAAAACACCATCAAGTGAAAATCAAGCCGCACACGAAAACCGAATTTGAATTGGCGTTTGACCATCAGGAAGCGTTGTCCTGGTCGGATGTCGTCTCGATTCGATGCGCGGTCGCAAAAGAAAAAGTGACGTTCGCTCGCTTCCGGCCCTTCCCATTCTGGCGCCGAGTTCGCGAATCGTTCATCGAGGAAGGAAAGTAACGAATGCAAGGGTTTACGATTCGTCGCGTTGTGGAGAAAGCCATCCCACTTCGCGACTTTTTAATGCAAGATATGGGCATTTCTCGAAAGATGCTCACGCTCGTGAAGCATGAAGGCGATATTGAAGTGAATGGTATGCACCGCACCGTAAGGCATGAACTCGAACCAGGAGATGAAGTGATCGTGCGATTCCCGCCCGAATCCCCATCACTCGACATGGTCGCTTCGGAAAGACCGATTCGAATTCTGTATGAAGACGATACGCTATTGGCGGTCGATAAACCGGCAGGGATTGCCACGATCCCATCACGACTACATCCGACCGATACACTTGCGAACGCTGTACTTAGCTATTATCAACGCATCGGTTTGTCATCTGCGATTCATGTGATCAATCGACTCGATCGCGATACGAGCGGTGTCGTCTTATTTGCAAAGTATGGATTTATCCATCATCGATTTAGTGAACTTCAGAAAGCGAATGGATTGATGCGTACGTATAAGGCATTGGTCGAAAAAGAAGTGACGCCACAAACGATTGATGTACCGATTGGGCGTGCCGAGAACTCGATTATGGAGCGAGTCGTGACAACTGAGGGACAACGCGCAATCACGCACATCCTCGCATGTCAGCCGTTTGGGAGCGGCTCGTTATTGACGATTCGACTCGAGACGGGACGGACCCATCAGATTCGCGTGCATTTGCGCCATATCGGTCATCCGCTCATTGGGGACTCCATGTATGGGGGGACAGCTCGTATGCCCCGTCACGCCCTTCACAGCGCGTCTGCGCGATTCATTCACCCGATGACAGGAGATACGATTCAGATTGAGGCGCCGATTCCGGAAGATTTTCGAACTATATAAAGAAATCCCTCAAGGTTAGACCTTGAGGGATTTTGTCAATCATCATCAAACATATAGGTTTTTGATTTAGAGGCCACGTTCATGACGAGACCGATGGCGATCATGTTCATGATGATCCCTGTCCCCCCGTAACTGACGAACGGAAGGGTGAGTCCGGTGATTGGCAAGACACCGATCGTCATACCGATGTTTTGGAACACCTGGAACGTGAACATGGCGATGACGCCGGTGACGATATAACTTCCGAACGCGCTACTAGACTCTAATGCAATGTGAATCATCCGATAGAGGAATAGGAAGAAGACGATGATCACGAGAGCTGCGCCGATGAACCCATAGTGTTCTGCGATAACGGCAAATATGAAGTCCGTTTGAGATTCCGGTAAATAGACGAGTCCTTGACCGTATCCCGCCCCGAACATCTGTCCAGAACCAATCGCCTGTAGTGATTTGATCAATTGGAATGCCAAGTCATCTGAATATTCGTATGGATATATCCAGGCCTGGAAGCGGTTGAGCGCGTGTCCAGGTACGAACGCTTGCAAGACTTCGAAATGGGCAAAGAACAGATACATGAACGTGCCGATGGTCAAAGCCGCGGCGCTGAAGAGACCGAGAAGCCACTTCCAACCGATTCCCGAGACGATGATGATGGCGCCGAGCATCGTCATCAAGACGAGCCCGGTCCCTAAGTCCGGTTGTGTCACAATCAGACCGAGTGGCGGGATGGCCACTAATACCAATTTCACGAGGAGCCACATATCGAGTTGTGACGAGCCATAACGTTTATTGTGCTCATAGACGATAGTCGACATGGAAATCAATAAAAAGAGCTTCATGAATTCGGCCGGCTGGAAACTGAAGCCAGGCACGTTATACCATCCATATGCCCCATTGATGTTCGGCACGAGCGACGTGTCACGAAGCGGAATCAGACCGACGAGCAGAAGTAGGCCGAATGCGTATAAGTACCAATGGATTTTCCGGAGTTGCTCATATTCGATCGTCATGATCGCGAACATCGCAAAAAAGCCGATGACATAACGAATGCCTTGTTCAAGAGCGAAGTTGATATGTTGAAGTCGCGTTGGCAACATCGGTTGAGCGGTATAGATTGCACCGAGACTGATGATCATCAATAGGAAGACGATGGTCAACAGTGTCGTATCTAAACTTTTAAAATATGATTGTATACGGTTCATAATGGAGTCGAATCACCCTTTCTATACGTATTTTATCTTACCGCAACTTAAAAAAATCGCAATACGTAACGAGTCGGTTGACAAAACAGAAACCTTTCTGTAATCTGAGAACAGATATTATCACCAGGTACTAAAAAGGGGAGTTTATGATGTCAATTTTTCCAACATTAACGAATAAAACGTACGTCGTCATGGGGATTGCCAACAAGCGCTCGATTGCATGGGCCATTGCCAAAACGCTTGATGAGGCAGGGGCGAAGCTCGTGTTAACGTATGCGGCAGAACGATTCAAATCGGGTCTCGAGTCACTCGCAAGTGAGTTGAAGCAAGAAGCGATCCTACTTGAGTGTGATGTGACGAATGACGAAGCGATTGATTCAACATTCCGTTCGATTCACGAACAAGCGGGCGAGATTCAAGGAATCGCGCATTCGATCGCATTTGCTGACAAAGAAGCATTGCGCGGTGAGTTCTCAGAAATGACACGTGGTCAGTTCGCACAGGCGTTAGACATCTCAGCATATAGTTTGACGGCAGTTGTGAAAGCGGCGAAGCCTTACTTCGCACAAGACGCCTCGGTGATCACACTCACGTACCTCGGCGGCGAGCGTGTCGTTCCGAACTACAACTTGATGGGTGTCGCTAAAGCGGCCCTTGATTCGAGCGTCAAGTATTTGGCGAACGAATACGGTCCCCACGGTGTGCGTGTCAACGCCATTTCAGCTGGTCCGATTCGTACATTGTCAGCCAAAGGGGTCGGCGATTTCAACAGTATCCTTTCTGAACTTGAACAGAAGGCGCCGTTACGTCGAAACGTTTCGGCAGAAGAAGTGGCTTCGACAGGTCTCTTCCTCCTCTCGGGAATGGGAAGCGGCGTGACCGGCGAAGTTATTCACGTAGATAGCGGATACCATATTTTATAAGTTTGGGGAATGGCGCAGTGATGCGCCATTTTTGTATTACCTCGTGAATAAATAGGGTAAGGACCTATGAAGGAGGTCAGATCATGGGTCCTTATCAGATTGATTTTACTGTCGTGCAATACGTCAACCGACAAGTCCAGCCATCAGGTCGAGCGAGCATCGAACCGGTGACACGAATCAAGCGTGTCCAACGAATCCGACCTCGACGTGAAGAATGGCTTGAAGAAGAGCAAGAAAAAAACCCCGGTCGCTATGTCGACCGGAGCATATAAGGTTAGCCTCGGAAACGGAACGTCTCATAGACGTTCCATGTTTCATTTTCGAGTTCATACATGACGGCCATCCGAGTGATCGTCTCTTCGAAATGAACCTGCTCCATACGCATACGTTCGAGGACGTCGAACAGCTCTGCATCGGTCAAATCTTGACCAATCGTGATGTGCGGCAAGAATTCATATTTCGGTGCTTGGCTGAGCACGTCTTCGTGAAGTCGCTGTTGCAGAGCAGACAGTTCACGTGTCGGCAACACTTTTAAATACAAGACATTGTTCGTTGGTGCGAAAGACCGAACGCCATCGACTTTTAACTGAATCGGTTTAGTCGAATCCGCAACTTGTTGCAAGTACTCGAGTACTTTCGGTAAGTCTTCTTCTGACACCTCTGTCCGTTCTTTAATGGTCACGTGAGGTGAAATCAACGCGTATTTTGTGTCATAGCGTTTTCGATAAGAGTTCGCAAAATCTTGCACTTGTTTAGACGGAAATAAGACTACCCCAATCTTCATTCCTCTTCCCCCTTTGATCGTTTAACCTACATGTTAATGATGACCGATTTAATGTGGGAAGTCAAAGCAGGGTTCGTCTTTTTTCAATTTTTCAGTATAATGGTTATATCATATAGAGAGACGATGACTCTCTGAACGAAGGGATGTGAAGCGGGATTTCGATCCTGCGCCTATTATGAAACACGTACCACACTCACGTGACGTCCGAGAAGCGGCTCGTGCTCGTTTGCTCGAACGCGGGGTCACGATTGAATCGATTGCTGAAATCGTATACCAGATGCAGGCACCTTACTCGCCGCATCTTTCTTTAAAAGATTGTATGGATTCTGTCGAGGCGGTTCTTGACAAACGTGAACTACAACATGCGATTCTTGTTGGTTCAGAGCTCGACATGTTGGCTGAAAAAGGCCAATTATCTGAACCGCTTCTGTCGATTATCGCCTCAGACGAAGGTTTATTTGGAGTGGACGAGACGATTGCGATCGGTGCCGTCAACACATATGGTTCGATTGCCGTTACGACTTTCGGATACTTAGACAAGGCAAAAATCGGTATCATCAAACAACTCGACACGAAGATGGATGATGGGCAAGTGCATACGTTCATGGACGATCTCGTCGGTGCCATCGCTGCCAACGCTTCAGGACGATTAGCGCACCGATTGCGAGATATGGTCGATTTCGGAGAAGAAGAGATGCGTGAAAGAAAAGGGTTGTATTGATGAAGTGGACACCGCAAATGGTGGTCATCACCGGGACGGTCGCTTATGTGATCGTGTCGGTGTTTGTCGTTTTAGGGGCGGTCGATCCAATGAACACATTCGTATATGAATGGTTACAACCGTTACCGGATCGAGTGTTTGCCTACGTGACAGAACTCGGGAGTGCACAGGTCATTGTGGGGCTCTCCATATTAGGGTTGTTGTTTTGGTATTGGCGCGGGGACCGTATCGAAGCGTGGCGACTAGCGCTCGTCGGAATCGGGACACTTCTGTTTACCCAGGTGCTAAAGCTCGTCTACGGAATCGATCGACCGCTCATTGATGCATCCCTCGATGCAACGACATACAGTTTTCCGAGTGGACACGCCTCAGGGTCGCTGGCCCTATATGGATTGACAGCTTATGTACTGTATCGAAAGAAACAGTCGAAAGTCGTCATCTTCATTCTCTTGTGCCTCGTCCTCGCGGTTTCGCTCAGCCGTGTCATCTTGAACGTTCATTACTTCAGTGACGTGCTCGGCGGTTGGCTCGTTGCGTTGACGATGATTGCATTGTCTGAATGGATCATAAGGAGGAAAACGATTTGATCGTCGTGGTAGATGTAGAAAAATGGTTATTCGTTCAAAAAAAAGAAGCGGATGAAGCATCAGTTCCCACAATTTTAGTGGAAAAAGATCGAGATGGGGCGACGTGGTTCACCTCGATGAAAATTTTGTTTCAGTTAAAGAAATGGACGAGCCGACGTCGTTTTGTTCCCCTTTTACTGTGTGATGAGCAGACCTATCGCGCATATGAAGTATTTCATGTCGATGCTGTGCCATCATTGGCTCTCCTCGACGGGGGACGGACGTTACTAGTGGACAATAAACGAGATGAGTCGTTTGATGTTGTGCTACGGGAAAGTGGATTGGATACAGAAAAATCGATTTTATTGTTTGCACTTCAATATATTGAACAGATGACGAATGAACCTGTCGCTTTTGCCGGAGATGAGTCGATTGATGCGACGCGGGTCGTCCCGGCAACATTGTTAGACAAGACGGATCGCTTAGAATCCGGACGACGCCTGTTCGAATGGATGCATGATGAAGACTTACGTAAGGAGAATCAACATGACTGATTGGGAAACGACATTTCAGCAATTGTTGGACGGACAAGTGGATGAAGTGAACGTACCACGCGAAGACTTTTTATCCGTTCGAACCATTTTGATTGAGAAAGGCTGGCTCTTTCAAGTAGTAGGAGAGGCCAAGCATGGTGGCGTGACGATTTATCGCAGAAACCCGGTCACTGCGAATTCATCATTGGAAGAAACGAAGGAATGAAATGACTTCAGTCAAAACAACAAGGTCTGCCTCCCACATGGAGAGCAGACCTTGTTTTGTTTAAGCGTTTGAAGCGAGTTTGATTTTTTGTCGTTTCATCTTGTGTAGTAACCAAGCATAGAGGACTTCACAAGAATTGTGAGGAAGGATCAGCTCCACCAAAGGGTGAGCGTGACCAAATATAGTGAAGCGCGAATGGTCTTCGTCGAGCAGAGAGACTTGAATATCCGTCGCATCCTGTAGTGAAATGCGTTGTTCCCCTGCGTGAGCATCTTTAAGTTTCAGCATTTTTCCATTCGTCGCAAACTTGGTGAACGATGAGACTCCTTGTACTTTCAGTTGTTCCATTTCGTGTATCTATCCATCGCGTGATGAATAGATTTTCACCTCGCTTTCTCTATATTGCCTTCCATTCCTCCAGAAGGTTATTCCTAGTATAACGCCTCGTTCGAAAAAGAAAAGTGTTAATTTAACAAAAAATTAAGACAATTTGTTATCAATTTTTAAGAATAGCGTTCAACCCTGTCCAGTATAGGCATAAGGTTGAAACAATCGGTCTGAAAATAACAAAAAAGAACCTCATTTCCAGAGGTTCACAACTATTCATTACATGTATGACCTTATAATCGTTCAATCTGCCATGTACGACGACGGTACAACAATTGCCCTTTTAAGGCGATGGATTCTTTCTTCGCATCGAAGTCTTCTTCAAGAACAGACATGTCTTCATAACGGCCCGCTACATAGAATGAGATGACGATTTGTCGATTGAACAAACTGCGTTTCGTATGATCGAAATCGATGATCAGACCTTGAGGTGCCAAATCGAGTAATTCATCGATGACGGGAAGTGGAATCGGAACAAAACTGATGTTACGAATGTCACGATCGAGTTTACTTTGCAACATGTTTTGGACGAAATGATTGATTGTCGACCAATCGCGAATATAAAGACTGCTATGTCGATCGTTTGCTTCATTGAAGAACACAATCTCATTATCGAGCGAATCCAAGAACGGCTTCTTGATTCCGCGTTCCATATGACTTAAAAACAAGATTTCTGCAATTTCATGATCGGACAGAGTTTCGAGCGTATTGTAGTCCGGAAAATCGATCGCCGTAAACGTTGTTTGGTTATTCAAATACTTAGACGAGAACGAAGATAGTTCGTGCGCTTCAATATAACGGAAACGCGACCTCGAGGATTGTCTCATCCCTTTGATGTCCGTTCGACAAATAATCATCGGTCTCGTCACGGAAAGCGCTTCTGTTACATCCGCCAACGTCACACCATGCAGTGTGAAGCGTTGGACGTCCCGGTCTTGCTTCAAATAAAAGAGTTGTTTTGACATATGGTATCCCCTCAGTTTGACATACTACGATTATAGTAGCAAAAACACGTGTTTTCTGCCATCTTGAGACGGTACGAGAGGGTTGAGTTCGATACATTTGGGAAAATAGAAGTATAATTGAGGAAACGAATAGGAAAGGCGGGTTCCACATGTGGGGATTAAAACGGAGTTTTCCTGAGCTCGCTACGCCCCGGTTTATCCTGCGAGAGCTAGAACCGCGTGATGCTAGAGCACTATATACCATTCTATCCACTGAGGAAGTGATGCGATATTATGGGTCGGACCCGTTGCTTGCCGTCTATGAGGCGAAGAACGTGATCGCTTACTTTAAGGATCAATTTCAGCAAGGGAAGGCCATTCGTTGGGCGATATGCGATCGGATGACGAACGAATTGGTCGGAACGATTGGATTTCATAATTGGACGCCCCAATATTATCGCGCCGAAATCGGGTTTGAGGTTTCCCCTCATTATTGGAGACAAGGGGTGGCTTTCGAAGCTGCTTCAGCTGTCATCCAATATGGTTTTGAAGAATTCAAGTTTCATCGAATCTCTGCGTTGGTCGCACCAGGGAATGAAGGGTCGAATCGACTCGTTCAAAAATTGGGATTTATTGAAGAAGGACTTCTACAAGATTATGCATATAGCCATGGCCGATTCATGGATTTGACGATGTATCGGCTACTCAAAACAGAATGGGAAGAAAAGGAGCACTCGATGATATGAAAGCACTCGTATTGCTACATGGGCTGTGCGGTTCTCCAAAGTACTTTGAACAGTTGGAACCGTTATTGAATGCCGAAGTTCACGCGCTCACATTACCTGGTCATGCCGGGACGGACGTGGGGCCAGAAACGATGGATCAATTTGCGGACTGGGTCATCGGAGAAATTCGTCTTCGGGGTCTTGACCGTCCGCTCGTATGTGGGCATTCTTTCGGAGGCTATGTGACGACTAACCTCGTGCGTCGCTATGGAACAGAAATATCGGGATTTGGATTAATTCACTCCACGGCGGCCGCTGATACAGAAGCGGCGCGGGAAAAGCGAAATGGTGCCATCCATCAAGTCATCGAAGAAGGAATCGAGCCGTTTATTGACGGAATGATTCCAAATGTCTTCTCAAGCGATTCCGACCCGGCGCTCATCCAACAAGCGATCGCAATCGGATATGAAATGACGGTCGAGGGAATCGTGAACGCGCAACAGGCAATCCGCGATCGTGAAGACGAAGTGGACACCGTCGAAACGACTGACCTCCCCGGCCTATTCATTTACGGCTCAAAAGACCCGAATATGAATGAGGAGCGGGCGTTTTTAGGTGCGTCACGACATACGAAAGCAATCGTTCCGTTCAGTCATATGGGGATGATGGAAGCCCCTGAAGAAGAAGCGAAAATCGTGAACGAATGGATGCGGGAGGTAGAACATGGAAACGTATAAATTAATCGCTATGTCAGGAAGTCTTCGCAAGAAATCTTTCAATACTGCTCTTTTGCATTCGATCATTGAACTGGCTCAAGAGGATTTCGACATTGAGGTCGTCTCCATCGAACTTCCACTGTTCAATGACGATTTGATTGATCCGGATGAACCGAAAGTTGTGGCCGCATTGAAGCAAGCTGTTCGGGAAGCTGATGGGTTATTGATTGTCACTCCAGAATATAACCATAGCATCCCGGGCGTCCTGAAGAATGCAATCGACTGGCTTTCGCTCGAGCCAGGAACGCCACTCCGGGATAAACCGGTCATGATCGCCGGGGCCTCGCCGGGCATACTTGGAACCGCCAGATGCCAAATCCATCTCCGACAAGTATTTGCCACAAATCGTGCAAATGTTTTACCGGGAAATGAAATTTTCATCACGCATTGTAAAGAAAAGATTGATGATAGAGGGTTACATGATGAGAATTCGATTAATCAAATCAAAAAAACATTATTGGAATATCGTAAATGGATTGAATTTTGGAAGCGTAACGCAAAAAATTAACTTGAAGTCGCTCATGTTGTTTGATAGAAAGGAATTGTGAAAACAAACACAAGAGGAGCGACACCAAAATGGAAACTTACATCGAACTGTACAATGGCGGCGAATTGGGTGATCGGGCGGTAATGAACGATGGGATGACATTTGGACGGATGACGATTATTGAATTGTTCTATCAATCCAATCATATTTTTGGTTACGTGAAAGAAGATGGTGAAAAACGTTTCTTCCTTGAACCGATTTCAGAGGACGACACGTTTACTGTGGATGGGACGACGTATTCACTCCAACAGTTTATCGCGTTGTTTTAAGTAAATAGATGGTTGATCGAACGCAAGCGACTCGCTTGCGTTTTTTTGTCATTTTCGTCACGATGAAGAGTGAGGTGATGAGGATGAAACTAGTAGCAATCGAACCGACACCAAGTCCGAATAACTTGAAAATCATTGTGGACCCTCCGTTTGAAGGGAGAGGCACAACGTACGACAAAGCGAGTACGGATGCCCCAGCCATCATTCAAGAAATCATCGGGCTTCGAGGCGTCAAATCCGTTTACGCCGTGTCTGATTTTCTCGCTGTCGAGCGACATCCGAAACATGATTGGCATGACGTCATGAATGAGATCCGACGGGCGTTCGGGGAACAAGTTGAGGAAGTCGAATCCACAAAGATGGATACGGACTATGAACCGGTCCATGTATCCGTTCAATTCGTGCTCGATGTACCGATGCAATTAAAACTCGTCAAAGGGGACGAGGAAAAACGAATCGGATTGTCGAAACGATTCGTCGATGCAGCGATGGAAGTTCAAGCACAAGTGAAGAATGTCATTCAAGACCGTCGTTGGGTAGAACAAGCCCCACGTTATGGTGAATTGGATGAAGTCAGTGTCGTCGCACAAGAAGAATTGGAAGCGGCGTATCCTGAAGAGCGCATCGAGCGGATCGTGGCCCGAGCGTTTGGTCGAGAAGCGGATTTTGAGGCGAACGCGAACCATCTGCAGTCGGATAATTGGAAAGATCGGATGGCATTCTTGGATGAACTCGAAATCCAGCATGAAAACATGCCTTATTTCCGTCGTGCCTTGGAAGATTCCGTGATGGCGATCCGTCGACAGGCGGTCGTCATGATCGGGATGTTTGAAGAGCGACGTGAGGAATATGTCACATATATCGAACAAGCCTTAGTGGACGCTTCTCCTATTGTGCGGCGGACGGCTGGGGATACGGTCTCCGACTGGGCATTACCTCAGTCCCAACCTTCCATGATTGAGGCGTTAAAGGATAAAAACAAACTCGTACGTTGGCGAGCGGCTCGTTTCTTATTCGATTGTGGAGATGAGCGGGCTGTATCTGCCTTGTCGATTGCGGAGGAAGACCGCGAGTTCGAGGTCTCTTTACAAGCGCGACTTGCGAAAGAGCGGATCACGAGCGGCGAGACAGCACTCGGGACAGTATGGCAACAAATTTCGAACCGGTCGAAATGAGATTTCGTTCGACATGTATTGAATCAAATTGATTTACAATTTAAGGTAAAGAGGAGCGTCTGTAGTACGGATTGCTCCTTTTTTTCATGAAATCATATGCACATTTCCCCAATTGACTAACATTTGATGTAAACGTTTCGACAATAGGTAAAATGTCATTGTTGTGCTGTCGAACGATAGGACATATATCTTGGTTTCAGATTGGTACACTAGGTTTATCACAGATGAACAAAGGAGCCATACTTATGATATTGTTTGCAGAAACGCCTGAACTTGTAGCTTATAAGGAAGTAGTAGGAGAAACGATGGTCGTCACGTTTGAGTCGATGCACAGTGAGACGTTCTCTATCACGGCTCAAGTCCGGTCTGATCTCGATATCGCAGATTCATTGTTCATGACCGGTTGGCAACAATACATGGAACAAGCTAAAGTTTCGTAAAAAAGGTAAATAATATAAGGAAAATCATTACAAACGTCTGCACATTGTATACACTAGTGCTATAGACGTTTTTTATTTTGTTGAGGAGAGTGGGATTCATGAAGAAAACTTGGTTGCTCGCCGTAGTGACGGCAATCTTATTAGTCGTAGCGGGATGTGGGAAAGAAGAGGCGAAACCGAGTCAAGTAAACAGTGATTCGTCTGAACCACCGGCTCCATTGACGCTCGACACGGAAATGGCATACGATGCTTCGGCAAAAACGTTATCAGCTACGATTTCGATGACAAACCCAAATGAGGAAGCAGTCGATGTAACGTTTAATTCGTCGCAACGTTTTCAGTTAGTTGTCAAAAAAGGGGATCAAACCGTATTTGATTACGGAAGTGATTATATGTTCACAGAATCTGTAATTGAGGAAAAATGGGAAGCGAATGATAAAAAAGTATTCGACGAAGTCTTTCCATTGACATTAGAACCAGGCGAATATTCGGTCGAAGTGATTGGGCTCGGTCAAGTTGACGGAGCACCTGAAATTGCTGTGACAGATGAGACGACGTTCACCGTTGAATCTACTGCAACAGAAACTCCGGATGAAGGTACGTCAGAAACACCGGAAGAAACGCCTGCTACAGAGCCGCAGTCGGACGGCGCGTTCCGTGATGTACAAATTGACTTGAATGACACGATGATTCAAGTGAGCGGGTATACGGATGAGGTCGAGTTTGAGTGGTCTGTATCAGACGGACATAATGTTTACGCTCAAGGTGCAGCCGAAGTGACCGGCGGTGGTTTCTCGTTTGGGGTATTGCTCGATGAAGCACCGGCGAAAGATCAACCATTGTTCTTAGAGATGACACCAATCGGTGGAGAGGTCACATCATTTAAAGTTCAATAAAACCATGGCGGAAACTGTTGTTTCCGTCTTTCTTTTTGAGACGCTAGTTGACGGGGTATAAGGATTATCAGACAATAAAGCAAAATGAGAGCATAGTGGGAGGGTAATCCATGCAACAACAGATCATTGAATCAACACATGTCAAACCGACCATCAACCCGAAAGAAGAAATTCGTCAACGTATCGACTTCTTGAAAGCATATGTGAAACGGGCTGGTGCGAAAGGACTCGTCCTAGGGATCTCAGGCGGGCAAGACTCGAGCCTTGCCGGAAAGCTATGTCAACTCGCCATGGAAGAGCTTCGAGAAGAAACGAGTGACGAGTATACATTTTATGCAATTAGATTGCCGTATGGTGAGCAACACGATGAGCATGACGCACAACTTGCGCTTGAGTTCATTCGTCCGGACAAATCGTTCACTGTCAACATCAAGCCTGCTGTTGACGCATCGGTTGAAGCGTTTCACCGTGCAACGGGCCTCGAATTGAGTGACTTCCATAAAGGGAACACGAAGGCACGTGAGCGGATGAAGGCACAATACGACATTGCGGCAACATTCGGTGCCCTTGTGGTCGGAACAGACCATGCTGCGGAATATGTGACAGGATTTTATACAAAACACGGTGACGGAGCTTGTGACCTCACACCGTTGACCGGTTTGAACAAACGTCAAGGAAAAGCACTTCTCCATGAACTTGGAGCGCATGAGCGTGTGATTTATAAGGTGCCGACGGCCGACCTTGAAGATGGTCGCCCTGGACTTCCTGACGAAGTCGCACTCGGTATGACGTATGATCAGCTGGACGACTATTTGGAAGGAAAGACAATCGACCCGACAATCGCCGAGCGAATCGAGACAATTTTCAAACGTTCACGCCACAAGCATCACATGCCTGCCTCGTTGTACGACGAATGGTGGCAATAAAAAAAGGAGGAGCTGTCTCGAGACAGCTTCTCCTTTGTTGTTTCACGCTTTTTTAAGTGGGACGAACTGAATGATCAGGATGCAGGTGAAGGCGATGAAACTGAGGAGTGGGATGGTGACGAATCCAAAATAGTTGACCCAACGAATCAGGCAGTCGTTCGTACAGAAGGCTTCGCCGTTCGGGATCCGTTCTAAAATGACATGATACAGACTGATACACCATCCGGCACCGGCCATAATCCCTACGAACAAGCGGTTGACGTCTCGTGCAGTCAACATGATAGTCAAGTAGTAGATGGCTAGTGGATACATAAAGATGCGTTGGAACCAACACAGCTTACAAGGTAAAAAGAGCATGACCTCTGAAAAATAAAGGCTGCCGAGCGTCGCGACGGTCGCGACGATAAAGGCGAAATGATGACGTTGCATCAGATTTCCTCCTAACAATCAAATTGATGATTAAACATGATATGATACATTGAAACAAATACTTATTCAGTATACAATCTTTCAAACGATAGAGAAACAGGTGACGTGATGCAAGTTTCGGAAGTAGAAGTGTTAATTATTCTTGCGGAAGAATTGAATATGCGTAAAGCAGCCGAGCGATTGTTTGTCTCACAACCAGCGCTCAGTCAACGGCTCGTGACCATCGAACATCAGTGGGGGAAGAAGATTTTCGTTCGCTCCACAAGAGGGCTCGCATTGACGCCAGATGGAGAGAAAATCATCGAGTTCGCCAAAAAGATGTACAGTGAAGAACAAGAACTAAGGGGCGAACTGACGGCCAACCAAGGAGAAGTGTACGGAACGTTGAAAATAGCCGTCGCCTCCATCATGGGACAGTATTGGCTACCCAAGGTATTGAAGACGTTCGTCGAACGCTATCCGTCCGTCCGTGTCAAATTGGTCACCGGATGGTCGAGCGAAATGATGCGTTACATGCTCGAAGAGAATTTCCATATCGGAATCATCCGAGGAAATCCGGATTGGCGAGGGGAACGGATGAAGTTGTTCTCTGATTCCTTGCATTTGGTCGATCTGAAAATGACCGACCTCTCTCAACTAAAAAACAACGAGCGCTCGTTTATTCAATTCAAGAGCGACTCGACGTATTACCAGGAAATATTAGAGTGGTGGCAGGAACGATTTTCGAGCCCGCCTCTGACGACGCTTGTCGTCGACCAAATCGAAACATGCAAACAGATGGCGTTACACGGAATCGGGTTCGCGATTCTTCCGGAATCGACCATCAAAGATGTGAATGAGATGAATAAGATTCCATTGACGTCGTCGGGTGGCGTGCCGCTCGTCCGGGACACATGGATGCTTTCAACAGAATCGATGTTGGAGCTGGCGCAAGTCCAGGCGTTTTGGAAGATCGTCGAAGAAATTACGAAGGAGACTGAGTTATGAATTGGGCAATTGAAGCGAGAAGACAGCTGCATTTAATTCCGGAAGCCGGATATGAAGAGTTCAAAACACAAGCGACGCTTGAGCAATTGATTCGATCGCTCGATTCGTCACGTGTTCATATCACGCACTGGCGAACAGGTCTTTTCGTCCGTGTAGATGGTCTCGTCGGTGAGAAGACGATTGGATATCGAGCCGATATGGATGGACTGCCCATCACGGAAGAGACGGGGCTAGAGTTCGCATCGATTCACGAAGGCATGATGCATGCATGCGGACATGATGTGCACATGTCAATCGCACTTGGATTAATTAAACGAGCGGTCGAGGAACCGCTTAACCATCACCTTGTCGTCTTTTTCCAACCGGCCGAAGAGGGACCGGGTGGTGCCGAACCGATGGCGAAATCAGAATTGTTCTATCACTTCCGCCCGGATGCATTGTTCGGCTTACATGTCGCACCTGAATATCCTGTCGGCATGGTCGCGTCACGACCGGGCGTGTTGTTCGCGAGTGCGCGAGAGCTCCATATCACCATTCATGGAAAAGGGGGGCATGGTGCTTTCCCTCACGCGGGAATTGACGCTGTCATCGTTCAGGCCGCTCTCATCATGCAACTGCAAACGATTGTGTCTCGTAACATTGACCCGATGGGAAGTGCGGTCGTCAGTATCGGAAAAGTCGCAGCAGGAACGAAAGAAAATATTATCGCCGATACGGCCAAACTGGATGGGACGGTCCGCGCCTTGTCTGACAAAGAAATGGTCGTGCTGGAAAGCCGGATTCGTCAAATCATCGCCGGAGTCGAGATGACGTATAACGTGCAAATCGACCTTGAATTCGGCAATCGGTATCACGAAGTCGTCAATGACGAACGTTATCTTTATCAATTCGAGGAAGCGGTTGAAGAAGTCGGCTATTCTTATAAAACATGTGTCCCTGCCATGACGGGTGAGGATTTTGGATATATGTTGAAACAGGTCCCCGGATTTATGGTTTGGTTAGGAGTGAACGATATGGGGTCAGGACTCCATCAATCGACACTCAACCCGGATGAACGTTCGATCGAAGTGGCCATCGATCTATTCGACCATTACTTCCGAACTGTCATGATTCAATAACACGAAGCGGTCTCGATTGAGCCCGCTTTTAGTGTGCCCAAAAAGGAGTGAACGAGTGAGAAAAAGGGAAAGATTTATTCATGTAAAGCGACGATTTTGTGGCGATTGCTCAAATGTGAACATTTTGCGAACTCGAGCATTGAGACATTACAGCGCAATATAAAATCATTATGATGTAAGTATCGAAGGGTATTCATCTGTGATTGTCGTTTCATACATGGGTTCGAAGCGATAGAGAGAGATAGGAGGTAATCAATAGATGTTTCAAGATCCTGTCCTGATGAGTCGAGCATTGACGGCACTCACATTAGGTTTTCATGTGATTTTTGCCACACTCGGCGTCGGGGTTCCACTTTTAATTTTATTGGCAGAATTTTTAGGGATTCGTAAAAAAGACCCGAAATACACGCTCATGGCTCGACGCTGGTCCCGCGGCTATGTCGTGACGGTAGCGGTTGGGGTTGTGACGGGTACGGCCATCGGTCTGCAGCTTTCACTCCTATGGCCGAACTTGATGCGCGTTGCGGGTCAAACGATTGCGCTCCCGCTTTTCATGGAAACGTTCGCCTTCTTCTTTGAAGCGATTTTCCTTGGTATTTACTTGTACACGTGGGATCGATTTAAAAATCCGTGGCACCACATGCTCCTCGGGATTCCGGTTGCCGTCGGTGCATTGTTCTCAGGGTTCTTTATCACAACGGTAAACAGTTTTATGAACCAGCCTGTAGGGTTTGATATTGTCGATGGTCGATTGGCAAATGTCAGCCCGCTCGAAGCGATGTTCAGTCCGGCCATGCCGACGAAAATGGCACACGTGTTGACTTCGGCTATTTTAACATCCGCGTTCATTCTAGCTGCGATCGCAGCCGTTCAGTTGTTACGTCAACGTCGAAATCAACTCGACAAGATGTCAATCGAGTATCATAAGAAAGGTCTTCGTCTGACGATGACGGTCGCTTTGATCTTTGCGATCGCGACAGCGCTTGTCGGTGACTTCTCAGGTAAATATTTGGCTCAGTATCAACCAGATAAATTAGCAGCTGCAGAATGGCATTTCGAAACCTCCTCCGAGGCCGAATTGATTTTGGGCGGATGGTTAGAAGATGATGGGCAAGGTGGCTATGAAGTTCGAGGCGCCTTGAAGATTCCTTACGCCCTCTCTATTCTTGCAGGTGGTGTCCCGAACTATGAAGTGACGGGTCTCAATGAATTTGCGAAAGAAGATCAACCGCCGCTCTTCGTTCACTATCTATTTGATGCGATGGTCGGAATTGGGATGCTTCTCGCGCTCATCTCCTTCCTGTTCGTACTCGGACGATATATTAAACGTTTGAACCAGTTCAGCAAGCCGATGCTCTTTGCGATTGCAGCCGGTGGACCTCTTGCCATGGCGGCGATTGAGTTTGGTTGGTTCTTCGCTGAGTTTGGTCGTCAACCTTGGGCGTTATATGAGTTGATGCGTACGAGTGAGGCAGCTACGACATCAGCGAACGTCGGTTGGATGCTTGTCGCTTTCGCGATCCTCTACGCGGTACTCGGAACAGTGACTGTGGTTGTCCTATCACGCCTGTTCAAAGAGAATCCGGTAGGAAAAGAACTAAAACAATCCGAGCATCGTGGTGAAGCGATGTTTGCGGATGAAGTGTGATCGGAGGATATGACATGCAAATTCAAGAATTAGGGATTGCCGTCTTATGGACGTTTCTATACGGCTACCTCATCGTCGCATCGATTGACTTCGGTGCAGGCTTCTTCGCTTTCTATAGCCGCTATACGAAACGTGATCACTTAGTGAACCGTCTCGTCAAACGGTATTTGTCACCGACATGGGAAGTCACGAACGTATTCTTCGTGTTCTTCTTTGTCGGGATTGTCGGATTCTTTCCGGACACTGCTTATTACTATGGTACGGCCTTGCTCGTTCCAGCGTCTGTCGTGTTAATCTTGCTTGCGATTCGTGGTAGCTTCTATGCGTTCGCTAACTATGGGTCAAAGGAGAGCACGCTCTATATGTTCCTCTATGGGGCGACGGGATTACTCATCCCAGCTTCGATGTCGACGGTCTTAACTGTCAGCCAAGGTGGTTTCATCACAGAGACAGAGAACGGCGTCTTCTTTGACGGGGCGAAGTTGTTCACCAACTTCTACTCGTGGACGGTCGTCATCTTGGCGATTGTCTCTGTCCTCTATATTAGTGCCATGTTCCTCTTGTTCTATGCGGACAAGGCACGTGACCAAAATGCCGTCGAACTTGTTCGAAAATGGGCTCTATTTTGGAGCGTCCCGACGATTATCGCATCGGGTCTCGTCTTCTTCGGGTTGAAGTCGCAAGCTGCGTGGCATTACGAAAGCATCCTAGGAGGGAACTGGTGGTGGTTTGCGATGAGCTTCTTGTTCTTCGTCATCGCCGTCTCCTTCGTTTATATGAAACGAAATTACGGGATTGCCTTCTTGATGGTCATGGGTCAGTTCTTCATGGCATGGTTCGGCTACGGATACTCTCACTTGCCATACATCCTGTATCCGTATATCGATATTAATGGAAGTGTCGTCAACGAGTCGATGGCGGTGGCACTTGTCATCGTATTCATCTTAGGGTTGCTCCTACTCGTTCCGGCGCTCTATCTCTTGCTCCGTTTGTTCTTGTTCGACAACGACTACGTACGAGGGAAACGCTCGAGTGGAAAAGCATAATGGCAAGAACGGGATTTCCTTTATTTGAAGGGAATCCCGTTTTGTTTTTTATATAGAGTTTTGAAGTGGAATCAGTTACACTGAACGAAGAATCAAGAAGAGAACATGTGTAGGAAAGGGATGTAGCATCATGACAGGTGAATTTGCAGTCATCGGGTTAGGACGATTTGGAGGGTCGATCGTCCGAGAATTGTCTTCAAATGGATATGACGTCCTCGCCATCGATTCAGATGAGGAACGTGTCAATGAGTTTATGGGATTGGCAACCCATGCCGTGATTGCCGATACAACAGATGAGAATGTGTTAAAGAGTTTAGGGATTCGTAACTTTGAACATGTGATCGTCGCCATCGGGGAGAATATTCAAGCTTCCATTTTGACGACGTTGATTTTAAAGGAACTCGGTGTCCAAATCATCACGGTCAAGGCGACGAACGATTACCATGAAAAAGTACTCCGTCGAATCGGGGCGGATAACATCGTCCACCCTGAGCGAGATATGGGCGTACGAATTGCCAATGGGTTGATGAGCCAGAGTATCCTCGACTACCTCGAATTATCGAATGAACATTCGATTGTCGAAATTAAAGCATCGGACAAGTTATCGAACAAATCCCTCATCGATTTGGACTTGCGAGCGAAGTACGGGGTGAACATCGTCGCGATTCGTCGCGATGACGATGTCCTGATTTCTCCTCAAGCGGATGAGATGATTTTATCGGAAGATATTTTGATCATCATCGGGAAGGATACCGATTTGGATCGACTAGAGCGCACACTTCGTTCGAGATAAAAGAAAAGACCTTTGGAGCGATGCCGCGATCGTTGAATCGATTGATCCAACTCGACGGTTTGACTCCAAGGGTCTTTTTTAGATGAGCTTCATCGCCTTTAGGCCGTACTCGATTCCATCTTCAAGGATGGATTTCGTGACGAAATCCGCCACGTCTTTCGCTTCAGTGCGACCATTGCCCATGGCGATTCCTGTCCCTACATACTGAAGCATGGCCAAGTCGTTCAATGCATCTCCGAAAGCATACGTATTCTCCAGACGGTAGCCGTTGGTCTCAATAAAGTGACGGATGCCGTCTGCTTTACTGGCTCCCTTATTGATCACGTCCATCGCATGAGGATGCCAACGGATAAAATCGAACTCACGATAAGCATTGATATAACGATGCTCGTCTTCAGGCGTGCAGTACAGTAACGTCTGATACACATCCTCTTCTGCGTGGAAGTTCGGTTCGAATGAAGGGATCGGCATGTCGAGTTCGCCGAGCGATTGTTCAACGATGGCGTCGTTCGGTTTTGAAGCACCACCACGGTCCTGTCCCAAATAGACGAGAGTATGGTCATTTGAAGAAGCGTGCGTCGTCAAGCGACCGAGTGCATCTTTCGAGAGCGTGTTACGATAGACGATTTCACCTTTGTGCACGACAATCTGACCGTTGTAACAAACGAGACTATCAATCCCGACACGTTCTGGGATGTCGGATAGCATGGCCGGTCCTCGTCCCGTCGCGATGAACGTCTCGACGCCGTTTGCCTGAAGTGCTTGAATCGCTGAAATCGTGGAAGGCGGGATATAACTACCTTCATGTAAAAGCGTGCCGTCAATGTCGAAGAAAACAACCTTTTGATCTTCCATTTGATTCACCATTCTTTCTCTTTATCTAAAAAATATGTTTTCTGAACCCACTAAAAGGATAACACGAAATAGGGAAACTACCACGAATATCACATCGTTAGTGAAATATTGTCATGATATGAGCTATAATGAAAAAAGAATCTTACGGGCATATTCGAGAATCACTTATGTTTCACATAGATGTATTAATAATTGAAGTAAGGAGAGATTAAATGAAGTTTGTTAAGAACCACCAAACAGCCGTGTTCGCATTGGGCGGACTCGGAGAAATCGGGAAGAACACATATGTTGTTCAATTCCAAGATGAAATCATCGTCATCGATGCGGGAATCATGTTCCCAGAGGATGACTTGCTTGGAATCGACTATGTGATTCCTGATTACTCGTACTTGATTAAAAACAAGGACAAAGTAAAAGGGGTATTCATCACTCACGGTCACGAAGACCATATCGGGGGAATTCCATTCTTATTGAAGCAAGTACAATTGCCGATTTATGCGACGAAACTCGCGCTCGGATTGATCAAAGTTAAACTTGAGGAGCATGGGTTGCTTCGTGAGGCGGAGCTCCATGAGATTGATGAGGATTCACTCATCAAGTTCCGTAAGACGAGCATCTCGTTCTTCCGCACGACGCACTCGATTCCGAACTCACTCGGTGTCGTCGTCAAGACGCCACAAGGGAACATCGTCCATACGGGTGACTTCAAGTTCGACTTCACTCCGGTAGGCGAGCCGGCAGACCTTGCCAAGATGGCGGAAATCGGAAAAGAAGGCGTACTTTGTCTCTTGTCCGATTCAACAAATGCAGAAGTGGAAGGCTTCACGATGAGTGAGAGCGTGGTCGGTGGGACGATTAGTGAGACGTTCCGGAAAGCGGACGGTCGAATCATCTTTGCGACGTTCGCATCGAACATCTATCGCTTGCAACAAGTGGTCGATGCGTGTGCCGAGACAGGTCGTCATCTCATGATTTTCGGTCGTTCGATGGAGAAAGTCATGACGATCGGACAAGAACTCGGTTTCATCAACGTGCCAAAGGGTATGATTATTGAGGCGAATCAGATGCGTCACTACGACCCGAATGAAATCGCGATTCTTTGTACCGGATCGCAAGGGGAACCGATGGCAGCGCTCAGCCGTATTGCAAATGGGACGCACCGTCAAGTGTCGATCATTCCTGGGGATACGGTCATCTTCTCTTCTTCTCCAATCCCAGGTAACGCCATCTCGGTCGGGAAGACGATTGACCAGTTGTATAAAGCGGGAGCGGATGTTGTCTACGGTAAGTTGACGAACATTCATACGTCAGGTCACGGTTCGCAACAAGAACAGTTGTTGATGATTCGTCTTCTGAATCCGAAATTCTTCATGCCGATTCACGGCGAGTACCGTATGTTGAAAAAGCATGCTGAGCTTGCTGAATCGGTTGGAATCCCGAAAGAGAACAGTTTCGTTATGGATAATGGCGAAGTGCTTGCTGTCGACTCGGAGTCGGCTGCGGTCACTGGTAAAATTTCTGCGAACGCTGTGTATATTGATGGGAATGGAATTGGTGATATTGGGAATATCGTATTAAGGGATCGCCGCATTCTGTCTGAAGATGGACTTGTTGTTGTCGTCATCAGCATCGATGGCAAGACGCGCAAACTCGTCTCAGGACCAGATATCATCTCACGTGGATTCGTCTACATGCGTGAATCAGGTAGTCTGATTCGTGATGGCGAACGATTGTTGAAGAAAACCGTCGAACAAGGATTGTCCAATAAGCAGATGAAGTGGTCGGAGATGAAGCAACTCGTCTCAGACACCCTCACACCTTACTTGGCACAAAAGACGCGGAGACACCCAATGGTCCTGCCGATTATTATGGAAGTATGATTTGACGGGCTGTAGGAGACTACAGCTCGTTTTTTTCACCGCAAAAGAGGAGGGGGAGCTTATGGCGAAGAAAAAGGGGAAGAAAGGGTGGCTGAAATGGGGAGCCGCAATCATTGCGGTCATTTTTCTCATCACGCTCGTTTATCATCAAGTCAAACCATTACCGGAAGGCGTGTCGAGACAATCTGAACCGTACCTCATCACAGATGACCAAATCGATTTTCTTCATGATTTGACCTATCAAGGGGAAGATACAGAGATTGTCGAACAGGAGATATTTAGTGAAGTTGAACGAGCGATACGTGAGGCAAAAGAATATATCGTCATGGACTTTTTCTTATTCAATCCTTATTCGAATGAAGACCGACAATATCCGGACATTACATCGCGCCTATCTTCAGCATTGCTTGAGCAAATGAAACGATATCCGGACTTGAAAGTCGTCTTCATCACGGATGACATCAATACCAGCTATAACGGTCATGTTTCTGACCACTTCGATGTACTGGAGGAGGCAGGGGTAGAAGTCGTGTACACAAATCTCGATGCTCTTCGTGACCCGAATATTTTATACTCCACGTTTTACCGGATGGCGATTCAGTGGTTCGGCAATAGTCAAGACGGATGGCTACCGAACCCGATGGCCTCTTCGGCACCGGACATTACGGTACGTGCATATTTAAGGTTGCTCAATATCAAAGCGAACCATCGAAAAGTGATGGTCACCGAGAATGAAGGCTTTGTACTTTCCGCTAATCCACATGATGCCAGCGGATATCACTCGAATGTCGGTGTCCATTTAAAAGGACCGATTTTAAAAGAAATCGTTGAAGGTGAGCAAGCGGTCGCGACGTTCTCTAAAGGGGATGCACGGCGCTTCCCAGATGATGAAGCGCTGTCGAAGATTGAAAATGCGCCGAGCGAGGCACCGATGGAGATTCGTTATGTCACGGAAGGGAAGATTCAAGAGTCGGTGCTCGATGCAATGAATGGGGCGGACGATGGGGACATCATCTGGATCGGAATGTTCTATTTGGCAGATCGGAATATTATCCAAGCAATCGAGGATGCCGCCGGGCGCGGGGTGAAGGTGAACTTGATCCTCGATCCGAACACGAATGCCTTCGGTCGATCGAAATCAGGGTTACCGAACTTACCGGTGACGGCAGAACTGAACACCGTCAACCCGGAGCAAATCGAGATTCGCTGGTATGATGTCGCCAAGGAACAATATCATCCAAAAATCCTGTATGTGGATGGTGAAGAAAAGACAGTTGTCTTAGGTTCGGGGAACTATACGACCCGGAACATGAACGATTATAACCTAGAGGCAGACGTCGAAGTGACAGGAGAAGTGGATACAGCTTTCTTTGATGAAGTGGACGAGTATTTTAATCGTCTATGGAACAATGAGAATGGCACGTATACGGTAGCGTATGATGAGATTCAAACCGATCTCCCAATCGGAAAGTATATGATGTATTGGCTCCAAAAAGTCACATGGACGATGACGTATTAAAAAAACAGCTATCCTCAAAATTTGGGGATAGCTGTTTTGACGTTAGTTCGTCTCGATTGGATTAAACTCATTCGTGTATTCGTACAAGAATTTCCCAGTCTCTTTCAAGACGTCACTTTTACGGTGAAGCGAGAAATGGTCGTACGGTACCGTTTCTGTCTGAATGTTATTCGTATACTCTTCCAGTAACAGAGAACTCGCCGGCTCAATCAAATTGAATTCACCGCCTCGTCCAGAGAAGGAGAGTACCTGAACGGACCTTGGCCATGTCTCAAGCTTAGACTGGAATGCTTGTAGTCCGTCTGAGTTAGGGGACAAATCACGGATGGCAGGGCTTCCGGTGTTAATGCCGAAGTTACTGGCAGATAATCCGAAGTTCGCAAGGCGTGTCCCGCCGAACGGGCTATCGAACGTTACAAACTTATCGACGATGTACGTCTCTTGATTCAAGATATAGTTGGCAGCGGCTACGCCACCCATACTATGGCCAATGATATACATCCGGTCGAACGAACGATTTCTCGTTTTCTTATACGTTTCAATGGCTGCATTCAACCACTTTGTCTGATTGTTCAAAGAAGCCTCTGCATCTTCGAACTCGATTCGGACAATCGGACGAGTTGAACTAAAATCATATATTTCACAGTCGGCCTTGCCTTTGATAGTCACGGTACAAAGTGCTCCGTCAGTCGCTTGCCCACTTTGTTCCATCGCTTGAGAGAAACGGAGGAACGTCCGGTCTGTCCCGAGTAATCCATGAACTGCAAACGTAGGGATAAACTCATTCGTTTGAGAAGCTTGGCGAATCGCCTCGGATTGACGCTCGTTTGCCAACTCTTGTCGGAAGGTGACGATGATGAGAGCGAGTGAAAGTGAGACGATCAACAGTCCGAGGAGACGTGAACGAATGGATGTCTCTTTTGGGTTGCCAACATTCCGACGATATTTGCGCCAAATGAAGTAAGTCAATACGGCCGCTGCAATCAGAACGATTCCCGTCACGATCCAAGCTTTGACGTTCGGTACATGGGCAACTAGCTTCACGTTATTTTGCCGACCGCCGTAGACTTGCCACTCGACATGTTTCATAGAACGGAGGTCTAGGCCAGTTCCATCCTCAACGAATACGCCGGTCGGAACAGTCAAGTTAAAGCGAATGTCGGCTTGGCGGATATATCGTTCAGCCAATTTTTTGGGGGAGCCGGTTAGTTCAACACCGGGTAAGTCGACCCGATCGAGTCGGAGGTCGAGATTGGTTTGGAGTGTATATGAATCAAACCAAATGCCTTCCTGTTGCTCGATGTCGAACTGAATATCCGGAGGGACTAAAATACCGGCTGGTCCCGTTTTCCATTCCTCTTTAATCTGTTGCAACTCGTCCACATTTTTAAATGTCTTCTTTAAGACCATGCCTTCGTAGTCATCAGGACTTGAATAATCTTCTGTTTCATATCCGTTTTCTTCCGCCTGCTCTTTCCAAGTATCCCAGTCGAGTCTGAGATTGAGCAATTTCATGACTGGATGATCACGGAACGCGTAAGTCGTTTCAAGCGAAACAGATTGGTCATAGTGGACGGTCGCATCATAATTGATTCGCACACATCCACCGATTAAAAGAAATAAAAATGGGAATAGTAACAACAGTGCCCTTTTTCTCGAACTAAACATGTTAAATCGGTTCGCCGTATGTTTCTAACGGGTTCGACATATTGATCCGGTCATAGAACATGATCCCGTCTAAATGATCGAGCTCGTGCTGACATACGACAGCGCGCATTCCGCGCAGACGAAGCTTAATCGGCTTCCCGTCGCGGTCGAACCCTTCTAACGTGATTCGACGAAAACGAGGTACATTTCCTTTGACCACGCGATCGACCGATAGACAGCCTTCGCCGCCATTCAAAAATGTCTGTTCGACGGAATGACTTGTAATTTTAGGATTGAAGATGGAGAGTTTAAACGTCTCTTCCTCTTCTTGTAGCAATACTGTGAAGAAACGGCGATTTACACCGAGTTGAGGTGCGGCGATTCCGACACCACCTCGTAACTCGTATTTCTCGCTCATCTCTGGGTCTTGACTATTGACAAGAAACTTCTCCATCTCGTCGAGTAACGCCAAATCTTCTGTTGTTGGCGGAATCGAAACTTCGGCTGAACGCGCGCGAAGTCGCTCGTCTCCTTCGCGGATGACATCTTTCATGGTTAACATACACAACTTCCTTTCTATCGAACTTATATGATTGATTATATCATATTTAAACAGGAAGGAATGTGGATGGTACAGAAGGTGAAATGAAAATAATACAGTGGTGAAAAGGATGTCATATCCCTTGAATGTAAGCGTTTTATTTAGGTAAGCATATTTTTTGCGTTATTGAAACAACCCGTTTTATACTAACAAGGAAACGTCAGGAGAGGATAACTTTTCTGAATCACGTTAATACAGATTGCTTTTTTGGACAGATACACGTAAGATTTGAGATAGTGTTTGATCACAAAAAAGACAATTGTCTCATAGTTGAAAGGATGAGGTGAAACGAATGAACAACGTTCAGGTACTTCAAAACGTGGAAGAAAACTTCCAAACGTTCCGTATTCTCGACGAGAAGGGTGAGGTCGTCAACCAAGACGCAATGCCTGACCTAACGGACGAGCAACTTCAGGAGCTCATGCGCCGCATGGTCTATACTCGAATCTGGGACCAACGCGCCATCTCACTTAACCGTCAAGGTCGCTTAGGATTCTACGCGCCAGTGGCAGGTCAAGAGGCGACGATGATCGGGACGCAATACGCGCTCGACAAAGAGGACTGGATTCTTCCAGGATACCGTGATATCCCGCAACTCGTATTCCACGGACTTCCGCTTTATCAAGCGTTCTTGTTCTCACGTGGACACGTGGCAGGAAACCGCATCCCTGAAGGTGTCAACGTATTGATGCCACAAATCATCATCGGTGCACAAATCATTCAAACTGCGGGTGTGGCAATGGGCCTCAAACGCAACGGCAACAAAAATGTCGCCATTACTTACACAGGTGACGGTGGCTCATCACAAGGTGACTTCTACGAAGGATTGAACTTTGCAGGTGCATTCAAATCACCAGCAATCTTCGTCGTTCAAAACAACCGTTTCGCTATCTCAACTCCTGTTGAAAAGCAAACTGCAGCTAAAACGATCGCGCAAAAAGCTGTTGCAGCTGGAATCAACGGAATTCAAGTAGATGGAATGGACGTTCTTGCAGTGCTCGCAGCGACTCAACAAGCTCGCGTCGACGCACTCGAAGGAACACCGACACTCATCGAGTCACTCACTTACCGTTACGGACCACATACGCTCGCTGGGGATGACCCAACACGTTACCGTACAAAAGAACTCGACACAGAATATCAAGAAAAAGATCCACTCGTACGTTTCCGTCTCTTCCTTGAGAACAAGAAACTCTGGAACGAAGACATGGAGAACGAAGTGATCGAGCAAGCGAAAGCTGACGTGAAAGAAGCAATCAGCCAAGCAGACAAAGAACCAAAACAAAAAGTTTCGGACTTCATCAACAACATGTTCGAAGAACTTCCTTCAAACTTGAAAGAACAGCTTGAAGAATATACTGCAAAGGAGTCGAAGTAAGTTATGGCTCAAATGACAATGATCCAAGCGATTACTGATGCGATGCGCGTTGAAATGAAACGCGACGAGAAAGTACTTCTTTTCGGAGAAGACGTTGGTAAAAACGGTGGGGTATTCCGTGCGACGGAAGGTCTCCAAGACGAGCTCGGCGAAGACCGTGTCTTCGACACGCCACTCGCTGAATCAGGGATTGGTGGTCTTGCGATCGGTCTAGGTCTTACTGGATTCCGTCCAATCATGGAAGTTCAATTCTTCGGATTCGTATTCGAAGTTTTCGACTCAATCGCAGCTCAAATGGCACGTATGCGTTACCGTTCAGGCGGCGCTTACAGCCAACCAATCACAATCCGTTCACCATTCGGTGGTGGAGTTAAGACACCTGAGCTTCACGCGGACAGCCTTGAAGGTTTGATGGCTCAGACACCTGGTCTTAAAGTCGTTATTCCATCGACTCCGTACGATGCAAAAGGTTTGTTGATCGCGTCTATCCGTGACAACGACCCAGTCGTGTTCCTCGAGCACATGAAATTGTATCGTTCATTCCGTGGCGAAGTACCTGAAGGTGAGTACACAATCGAACTCGGTAAAGCGGATGTGAAACGTGAAGGTACAGACGTTTCAATCATCACTTACGGTGCGATGGTGCACACGTCACTCAAAGCAGCGGAAGAACTTGAAAAAGAAAACATCAACGTTGAAGTCATCGACCTCATGACAGTGAGCCCGCTTGATATCGACACAATCGTAGAGTCTGTTAAGAAAACAGGTCGTGCGATCGTCGTTCAAGAAGCACAACGTCAAGCAGGTATCGCAGCGAACGTTGTAACTGAAATTCAAGAGCGCGCAATTCTTCACCTCGAAGCACCAGTTCTTCGAGTAACTGCACCAGACACAGTCTTCGCATTCGCACAAGGTGAAGACATGTGGTTACCTGACCATAAAGATGTCGTTGCAAAAGTTAAGGAAGTTGTGAACTTCTAAGATCGTGTCGAATAAACGATGAGGGAGAATTGTCTCCCTTGTCGTGTTTACATGATGAATTGATGGGAGGAAAAACCAGTGGCAGTATTTGAATTTAAATTACCAGATATCGGTGAAGGTATTCACGAAGGTGAAATCGTCAAGTGGTTCGTAAAAGCAGGGGATACGGTCAAAGAGGACGATGTTCTTTTAGAAGTACAAAACGACAAAGCAGTCGTTGAAATCCCAGCTCCAGTCGACGGTACAGTCAAAGAAGTTAAAGTTTCTGAAGGTACAGTTGCTGTAGTCGGCGACGTCCTCATTACGTTTGACATCGAAGGCGACGCACCAGCAGGTGAAGAAGAAACACCTGAACAACCGAAAGCAGAAGAGAAGACAGAAGACGTAAAAGAAGATGTGAAAGAAGACGCGCCACGCGACGTTCAACTTCACAAATCTGAGCGTGTTATCGCTATGCCATCTGTCCGTAAATATGCACGTGAAAAAGGTGTCGACATCCGTGAAGTAAACGGTTCTGGCGACAACGGCCGTGTATTGAAAGAAGACATCGATGCATTCGCGAACGGCGAAGCACCGTCTGCAGAAGCTACAACAGAGAAAACAGAATCTGTAGCACCAGCAGCAGCTGCGAAAACGGAAATCAAGCCTTATGAGTCAGCGACTCCTGAACTTGAAACACGTGAGAAAATCCGTGGAATCCGTAAAGCCATCTCGAAAGCTATGGTTAACTCGAAACACACTGCACCACACGTTACACTCATGGACGAAGTCGACGTTACAAAACTCGTTGCACTCCGTAAAGATTTCAAACAAGTCGCGGCTGACCAAGGCGTGAAACTCACGTACTTGCCATTCGTCGTGAAAGCATTGACTGCTGCAGCGAAAGCATTCCCAACAATCAACGCTTCAATCGATGACGTGAACGAAGAAATCGTCTACAAAAACTACTACAACATCGGGATTGCAGCTGACACGGACAACGGACTCGTTGTACCAGTCGTAAAAGATGCAGACCGTAAATCAATCTATGCACTTGCTACAAACATTAACGAACTTGCAGGTAAAGCTCGTGAAGGTAAGCTCGCTGGGGAAGACATGAAAGGCGGATCGATCACAATCACAAACATCGGTTCAGCTGGTGGACAATGGTTCACACCTGTCATCAACCACCCAGAAGTTGCGATTCTCGGTATCGGCCGTATCGCTGAGAAAGCTGTCGTGAAGAACGGTGAAATCGTTGCTGCGCCAGTACTTGCACTTTCATTCAGCTTTGACCACCGCCTCATCGACGGTGCGACTGCACAAAACGCTCTTAACATGGTGAAACGCTTGCTCGAAGACCCAGCACTTCTAATGATGGAGGGATAAGAACATGGTAGTAGGAGAATTCGCACAAGAAACTGATTTGCTTGTCATCGGTGCCGGTCCTGGTGGATACGTTGCCGCAATCCGTGGCGCACAGCTCGGAATGAAAGTAACTATCGTTGAGAAAGGCAACTTCGGTGGTGTCTGCTTGAACGTCGGATGTATCCCATCGAAAGCGTTGATCACAGCAGGACACAACTTCCAACACGCTAAAGGACATGATTCAATGGGAATCACGTCTGACAACGTGTCAGTGGACTTCACAAAAGTTCAAGACTGGAAACAGTCAGTCGTTAACAAATTGACTGGCGGTGTCAAAGGTCTCCTCAAAGGAAACAAAATTGAGATCGTTCAAGGTGAAGCGTTCTTCGCTTCTGAAGACACAGTTCGTGTCATCACTGAAGATAGCTCAACTCCTTACAAATTCAAAAAAGCGATTGTCGCGACTGGTTCTACACCAATCGAGATCCCATCGTTCAAATGGTCTAAACGCGTCCTTTCTTCAACTGGCGCATTGGCACTTCCTGAAGTACCGAAGAAACTCGTCGTCATCGGCGGTGGATACATCGGTATGGAGCTCGGTACTGCATACGCTAACTTCGATACAGAAGTTGTCGTTGTAGAGGGCGCTAGCGACATCTTGTCTGGTTTCGAACCACAAATGACGCAAATCGTTAAGAAGAAACTCAAGCAAAAAGGGAACGTCACAATTCACACGAATGCACTTGCTAAAGGTGTTGAAGAAACGGAAGACGGCGTAACTGTTAAGTTTGAAGTAAACGGTGAAGAGCAATCTGTTGAAGCGGACTATGTCCTCGTCACAGTTGGTCGTCGTCCAAACACAGGCGACATCGGTCTTGAGAACGCGGACGTTAAAATCAGCGACCGTGGAATCATCGAAATCGATGACCAGTGTAAAACATCGAACGAAAACATCTATGCAATCGGTGATATCGTTCCTGGACCACCACTTGCACACAAAGCATCTTACGAAGCGAAAATCGCAGCGGAAGCAGCAGCAGGTAAGCCAGCTTACCTCGACTACTCTGCAATCCCTGCAGTCGTCTTCACAGATCCTGAACTCGCAACGGTTGGTTATACAGAGCCACTCGCAAAAGAAGAAGGACTCGAAATCACAGTTTCGAAATTCCCATTCGCAGCGAACGGTCGTGCACTTGCACTTGACGAGCCAGACGGCTTCATGAAGCTCATCACACGCAAAGAGGACGGTCTCTTGATCGGTGCTCAAATCGCGGGTACGGGCGCTTCAGATATGATTGCTGAGCTTGGCCTTGCAATCGAGGCTGGTATGACTGCTGAAGATATCGCACTTACAATCCACGCTCACCCATCACTCGGTGAGATGGCTATGGAAGCTGCTGAAATCGCAATGGGTATGCCAATCCACGTTGTAAAATAAGAACGTCAATAAAACCTCTCTCACGATTCGTGGGAGAGGTTTTTAATGTAGGTGACGACACGCTCGACTTCCTTGAATCCGACCTTCTCGTGAAAGCATTGACTGTCCTCGTTTTCAAGCTCGGTATCCGATGCCAGTTCGATACAACCGTGACGGGCCGCAAAGGTTGATGCAGTATCGACCAAACGAGAGGCGACACCTCGGTGGCGCTCTGATTCACTGACATAGATTCCTTCCACATAGGCGGTCGGGGACGTACTAGAACCTGGCACATAGTCATGCCGGAAACTGAGTTGACAAAAACCAACCGCCTTCCCATGTTCATTTGATGCGATGAAATAATGCATCTTTTTTGAGGCGAGACCGAGTTTGACTTCCATTCGTAATTCTTCGGTGGGGGCGTCTGGCCATAAATCGTGCATGAACTGGACAAGAGTTTCTACGTTTACCTCTGTTGCATAATCAATCTTCATTGTCATTCTCTCCTTAGGTTTCATACTTGTAGTATAAAGGAAAATACTTGTGAAGAGAAAAGGGAGGGAATCCTGATGGCATTCGATGAGGAGTTATTGTATACCGTGTCCGAGACGAGTCGGGTCCGATTTACGGGGATTGAAACAGAAGCCGCCCGTTATGATTTTGGTTTCGTCTATACACAGCAATTCATGGGCAAGGTGTTAGTCGTCTGTATGCAAACGGGTCAATCGGCCCTTCTTGATTTGCATGCGCTAGAAGAGCCGCGTCAATTGTATCCGATGCTTGGCATCAACTTGAACGACACAGAGCACGTCGCTGAATTTTTACGACTTTGCTTCGTCGAAAAAACACAAGCATCTGAAGAAATTGACACTTGAAAAAATGTAAGCGTTTTCTTATAATAGGCACTAGGGGAAGCAATTCGATCATCTACAGCCACCTTTTCTGAGATGACATAAAAAATGAGCCGGTCATCATGACCGGCTCATTTTTTATTTAGCGAATCGCTTTTGTTTGTTGGATGACTTTAATCATTTGCAGCGACTCATCTTCAAGACCTTGTACGGGAAGACCCGCTTCAATGTTGGCCATAATGTATTCGAGTGTCGACGTCGTAATCAATTCACCTGGAATGATGATTGGAATTCCAGGTGGATACACCATGATGAATTCCGCTGAAATACGCCCGACTGCGTTTTCGAGAGGGATCGTCTCCGTCTCTTCATAAAACGCATCACGAGGACTGAGCGCAAGTGGTGGAATCTCTGGGAGCATGATGGATAATGAGTCGTTCCCAGACTTTTGGTAAACAGAAACGACATCTCGCATCGCTTCAATCAACGCTTGAATCGTTGACTCGTCGTCCGCTGATGTGACGATGAAGAGCACATTCAATAAATCGGACATCTCGACTTCGATGCGGTGTTTGTCGCGAAGATATTTCTCGACTTCAAATCCAGTTACCCCAAGTTCACGCACGGATACGAGTACTTTCGTTTCGTCAAGCGCGTAAGTCGATTCAGAATGCAACTCGGCATGACCGTATACCGATAAGTTCGGCATGAGATTGATTGCCGTACGGGCCGTTCTAGCAAGCTCGAGTGCACGCTCATTCATCATGTGACCCTTTGTCGCTAACTGTCGACGTGCCGCGTCGAGAGAAGCGAGGAGCAAATAGGATGTTGACGTAGTTGTAATCATAGAGAGCATCGCGTGAATTCGTTCTGGCGAGACGAGTCCGCGGCGTACGTTCAAAATCGAACTGCCTGTCATTGAACCGCCAAGCTTGTGCACACTCGTCGCCGCCACATCTGCTCCCGCTTGCATCGCCGAGAGCGGAAGTTCATCGTGAAACGGGAGATGAACGCCGTGTGCCTCATCGACAAGTACAGGAACGTCTTGTGCATGCGCGACGGATACGATACGCTCTAAATCACCTGCGACCCCGAAATAAGTCGGGTTGATGACGAGTACGGCTTTCGTGTCCGGATGAAGTTCAAGCGCGCGTTCAACGGCACTAGCCGTAATTCCGTGGGCGATGCCGTATGTTTCGTCAAATTCCGGGTGGATGAAGACCGGGTGGGCACCCGTTAAGACGAGCGCGGACATGACGGATTTATGGACGTTCCGTGGCACGATGATTTTTTCGTTCGGGCCAACGACACCCATGATCATCGCCATGATGGCACTCGATGTCCCTTGAACGGAGAAAAAGGTCTCGTCAGCACGGAACGCCTCTGCCGCCAAGCGCTCCGCTTCAGCGATTGCCGCTTTTGGATGATGGAGGTCATCGAGTGGGGCAATGTTAATCAAATCAATTTTTAGGGCGTTTTCACCAATAAAGTCACGAAACTCCGGGTCCATCCCTTTTCCGCTTTTATGACCAGGAATGTGGAACGCAATCGGGTTTGAGTCGACATGTTCAAGCAACGTGTCAAATAGTGGCGTTTCGAGCTGAGTAGCACCTTTTAATTTCAATCGTAAATCCCCCTTGAATCAGTTTATTTATAAGATGAATAGTATCGTTATGATATATGTTGTTTTTAAAAAAGAAGCAACAAAAAAACTATAGAGATTTCTGGCTCAACTTGCAATAGTTTTTTTTGTTGTTACAATGGGTGTCGAGGTGAAACAATATGCAAATCAACTATCCGATCAATCCGGATTGGACGACTGACGAATTGATTGAAGTCGTCGAGTTTTATAACGTCGTCGCACAAGCCAATGAAGGTGGGGTGGAACGAGAGGTTTTTCTCGACTCCTATCGTGCCTTCAAGCAGATCGTAACATCTAAGTCGGAGGAGAAACAACTGAACGCGGTTCACGACGAACAGACAGGTTATTCCACGTATCGTACGGTTCAGGCGGCAATGAAGTCCTCGAGTAAAATGATCAAACTGTAAGACCGAGCATGCCCGAGCAAATTCAGGCATGCTTTTTTGTTATTTCTCCTTTAAATCGGGTACAGTTCATTAACACCAAATCAGGTTTAGGGACCTCGGAATTGGGAATATATCCATTAAGATAAAAAATTCAAAATAGTCAGACAATTATCTTTCTTTTTCGAATTTTATCTGATATACTCAATTCAACTCACTAAACCGTAACTTGTAGCTCAACAAAAGGAGTGTGGCATCTTATGAAACAAGTGATTGAGGCATTCAAAAGAAAAGACGCAGAAAAACGGATCCCGGTGCTGCGCTTAGAGATTGATTATGAATTGGCAACCCTCTTCGATGCGATGGCGTCACAAGATGATGCTACAGTTCAGGCTAGCAAGCATCGGTTAGAGAAGTACCGCCAAGAATTATTGCGTCTCGAAGCCTAACCATTACACACACATTCAACCAGTATTCCGAGCGGATACTGGTTTTTGTTTGGTACAATACAGTTGAGGTGATCACAGATGATAGAATGGTTTGCAGTCGACTTAATCAAACAAGCGGGAGAACTGATTCGTCGCGAGATTGATCAAAGTTATGAAGTGGAACGAAAGACGGGAAAAGGGGACTTGGTCACTGAAATCGACCGCGCGGTGGAACAACTGATTGTCCGTCGAATCCAACAAACATTTCCGGAACATCAGATTATGGGGGAAGAGGGGACGACAGATCAGCCAGAACAATTGACCGGTACCGTCTGGTTTGTCGACCCGATTGATGGGACGTTAAATTTTATTCATCAAAAACGTATGTTTGCCATCTCTATCGCGATCATGATAGATGGAGTCGTGGAATATGGATTCGTCTATGACGTCATGGCGGATGAGATGTTCATGGCGCGGAAAGGATACGGGGCGACGTTGAATGGTCGGACGTTGACGACCCTTCATGAACATCATGTCCGAGACGCGTTTTTAAGTATGAATGCGACGTGGGTCACGCCGAACCACCAGATTGCCCCGGAAATACTCGCTCCGATTGTACGGGACTCGATTGGGACGCGAGCTCATGGTGCTGCATCGCTTGAATTAGCCTGGCTTGCTGCCGGTCGCGTGGACGGCTACATCACCATGCGCAATATGCCATGGGATTATGCTGCTGGAAAGTTACTCGTTGAAGAGGTAGGCGGGCGTGTCGTTTCCTTATATGGTGAGCCGATTCGCTATGACGGAAAAACATCTGTCCTGGCTGGGAGCGATTCATTTGTAAATGACGTCATCAAACATTACGTCATCGCAAAAGGGGTCACGGCTGAAGTAAAACCGGACTTACACATCGTGGAACATGATTCGTATGAAGAAATCCGCGACTTACTCGTCTTGGCGAATCCGAATGAAGCGATGGTCCGGGAACAATTCGAGGAAGGTCGTACGTACAAAGCGTTACTCGGTAGTGAGATTGTCGGTGCGTATATGCTCGTTTCACACGAAGGCGATCGGGTTGAACTCGTCAATATCGCAGTGAAACCCGAACGTCAAAACCAAACGATTGGTCAACGCTTGTTACAAGACGCAGTGAAGCGGGCCGCCTTGATTGGTGGAAAAGAACTGCTCGTCTGTACAGGGAATTCAAGCATCATGCAACTGCGCTTTTACCAACAAGCTGGATTCCGATTCGATTCGGTGGAACGCGATTATTTTCGTAATCACGGGTACGATGACATCGAAGAAGATGGACTCGTTTTACGCGACCGCATCTGCTTGACTCGTCCGCTATAAAGGCAAGTTAAAAGGGTTACTCCGACATGATACCGGAGTAACCCTTTTTTTATGATTGATGGTCTGAAAGAATGCGGCGACGCAATTGAATACCAAAGTATGTCGCTACGCCACTTAACACGAGGCTGCCCAAGATAATGGCGGCGCTCCCCTCGGCCACCCCGATTCCAATGCCGACGAATCCTGCGACAACGGCCGTTGCGATCAATACAAACATTAGCTGCATGGAGGTTCCTCCTTATTTTCTCTTATCCTCCCTATTGTATGATAAAAAACACGGGATGAAAACGTTCACAGTCGATTCCACTCGACAAAGGTACTGTGACGTGTGCTATACTCTTAAAGTTGAAGAAAAGTTGAAATTTTTTAAATAAGAGAGGAATAACTACATGAACGTAAGAACAAACCTTCGTAACGTAGCCATCATCGCGCACGTTGACCACGGTAAAACAACGTTAGTCGATGAATTATTGAAACAGTCTGGTACTTTCCGGACGAACGAGGCAGTCGCAGAACGCGCGATGGACTCGAACGATATCGAGCGTGAGCGCGGAATCACGATTCTCGCAAAAAACACAGCAATCGATTATAAAGAGACGCGCATCAACATCGTAGATACACCAGGTCACGCAGACTTCGGTGGAGAAGTTGAGCGAATCATGCGTATGGTAGACGGCGTTATCCTTGTTGTCGATGCGCGTGAAGGCTGTATGCCACAAACACGTTTCGTATTGAAAAAAGCTCTCGACCAAGGACTTCGTCCGATTGTCGTCGTCAACAAAATCGATAAGCCGATGGTTCGTCCACTCGACGTTGTCGATGAAGTTGTTGATCTCTTGATCGACCTTGGCGCAGATGAAGATCAACTTGAATTCCCTGTCGTCTACACATCAGCAGTCAGCGGTTCAAGTTCGTTCGATCCTGACCCAGAAAAACAAGAAGATACAATCACGCACGTGCTCGACACGATTCTTGAAAACACGCCGGCTCCAGTGGACAACTCAGACGAGCCACTTCAATTCCAAGTGACGATGCTCGACTATGACAACTACCTCGGCCGTATCGGCGTAGGTCGCGTCTTCCGTGGGAAAATCAAAGTCGGTGAGCAAGTATCGCTTTGTAAGACAGACGGTACGGTGAAGCAACTTCGTGTCACGAAATTGTTCGGTTACTTCGGCCTCAAGCGCGTCGAAATCGAAGAAGCAAAAGCAGGTGACTTGATCGCTATCGCCGGGATGGAAGATATCAACGTCGGTGAAACGGTAACGCCAGTCGGTAAAGAAGAGCCACTTCCGCTCCTTCGCATCGATGAGCCAACGCTTCAAATGCGTTTCATGACAAACAACTCTCCGTTCGCAGGACGTGAAGGCGATTTCGTGACAGCACGTAAAATCGAAGAACGTTTGATGAAACAACTCGAGACGGACGTTTCACTCCGTGTCGAAAATACAGATTCACCAGACCAATGGATCGTATCAGGACGCGGTGAGCTTCACCTCGGGATCTTGATCGAGAACATGCGTCGTGAAGGTTACGAGCTCCAAGTGTCGAAACCACAAGTTATCATCCGTGAAGACGAGAGCGGCACGAAAGTTGAGCCGTTCGAGCGCGTTATCATCGACGTACCTGAAGAGTATACAGGTTCAGTCATGGAATCGATTGGTCTCCGTAAAGGTGAGCTTGCGAACATGAACACGAATGACAACGGTCAGACACGTATGGAATTCCTCGTGCCATCACGTGGTCTTATCGGTTACCGTAACGAATTCTTGTCAGCGACACGTGGATACGGAATCTTGAACCATACGTTCGAAGAGTACCGTCCATATATCGCTGCTGATATCGGTGGTCGTCGTAGCGGTGTTATGGTTTGTATCGAAAACGGGAAGTCGACGGCCTACTCAATCGGTGCCCTTGAAGACCGTGGGACAATCTTTATCGAGCCAGGTACAGATGTGTATGAAGGAATGATCATCGGGGAATGTAACCGTGATGTTGACCTTGCCATTAACGCTGTTAAAGGGAAGCAATTGACGAACATGCGTGCTTCTGCAAAAGACTCGACACAAGTCTTGAAACGTCCGCGCGTCTTCTCACTTGAAGAGTCACTCACGTTCTTGAACGATGACGAGTACTGTGAAATTACACCGGAGTCGATCCGTCTCCGTAAGAAAATCTTGAACAAGAACGAACGCGAGAAAGCAGACAAGCGTCGTAAACTTGGTAAAGAATAAGTTAGCAGAAAGGGGACGCTTCGGCGTTCCCTTTTGCATGGAATAGTGTAGAATGGATGTGTATGAAATAAAGGGGGACTCTTTGTCTTGAAAGCTTCTCAAACAATCGATATCACACAGATTGACGTTCCGTGGATCGCTTCGATGCTAGGTGTCGGCAGTGACCCGAATGACTTTTCCGTCGGGTTCAATGCACTCGTTGTCACGGTCATCTTACTGACAATCCTTGTCTTTAAACTTGGTTTTGCGAAACAATTGGCATGGTGGAAGTCGCTCATCGTCTATATTCTGCTTTCACTTGGAGCAGGTACGATGGCACTCGTCTTTTTCACATGGCCAATCCCGGAAGTGCTTGCCGTCATGGCAATCGTGTTAGCCATTTATCGTGGTCGCCTTTGGTGGAACCGTCGTCAAGATGCGGTAGAATCATAAAAAATACGGGCGTCTCTTCGGAGGCGCCCGTTTGCATTACCAATTTCGTTTTTGTCGAAATGTAGGATATAACTTGAACTGTCCAGATGCGGCGCGTTCAGCCGTTCGTTCGCTGATTCGCTCCTGACACTCTTGACACATATACGTTTTAGCCGGTTTGTTACGCAAGCGTTTTGCTTCAAACGACCATGAGTCGATGGTCTCGACTTTATCGCAAAGAGAACATTTTACACGCATCTTTTCACCTTCCTCTATACGATGAGTATAGCATGATTTCAACCGTTAAAAGCAGGGAATTGAACCGGTAAGGGAGAATGGTACAACCATACCCGGTTAAAAGGAGGGGAGTTGAATGGCGAGTAAGGCAACGTTTGAACTGACAGCTGCGCAAGAGCGCCTATTGAACGACATGCCGTTAACATTTCTCGTCGGTTTCGACGAGGCGAAGCGTTGGCCGATCAGCCATGCGATCAGTTGGGTGCAAGCGTTAGATGCTGTCACGGTCCGGTTCGCATTGACAAGAAATTCACATATCGTGACCATCTTGACGACAGAAAAGACGGCTGGCCTCATTTTTATCGAAGATGGTCAGTCCTATCATGTTTTACTCTCAGCGATTCGAGAGTTCGATCCGGCGGTTAAACCAAGCCTTCATCTTCGTTTTTTTGAAGGACATGTCGAAGAAGTGAGGAACATCTCGTTTTATGGAGCAGCTTACGCACAGCCCGAAATCACGAAAACGTATGATATTCGAGCGGCGGAAAAGCTTGACCGTGAAGTGAAAGAAAGTCTTCATTCTTGAATACCATCCTATATTCGAGGGGCGGCAAAGTCTATGAAAAAAACGTATGTACTCGATACGAACGTACTCCTACATGATCCGCTATCCTTATTTCAATTTGAAGAACACGACGTGGTCATTCCAGCCATCGTCCTAGAAGAGTTAGATGGAAAGAAACGAAACATGGATGAGGTCGGGCGGAATGCCCGTGAAACGTCACGTGTCCTCGACCAGCTCCGGACATCGGGAAAACTCCATGACGGGGTCCCGCTTGAAAACGGAGGACGTCTGTTTGTCGAAATCGGTCATGAACACCAGGTCGATATTCCGTTCGATGTCATGACAAACGATAACCGTATCCTACTCGTTGCCTTAAAGTTAATGAAACAATACGAGCATGACGCAGGTCGAAAGGTCGTCGTCGTCTCAAAAGATATATTGGTCCGTGTCAAAGCAGACGCCATTGGAATTGATGCAGAAGACTATTTGACAGATCATATCGTTGATACGACGGACTTATACGCCGGCTATCGAGAGATTGAAGTCGATCAGTCGCTCATCGATGAATTTTATAAAGTTCGTCAATTGCCGACGACGGCCTTGACGAAACAAGTGCTATATCCGAATTCATTCGTCGTCTTGAAAAGTAATGTGTCGAAAGCGAGTGCGCTTGCTGTGGTCGATTCGCTTCAACCGATTTTACGACCACTGGCACTCGATGCAGATCATATTTGGGGAATTCATCCACGAAACGTTCAACAGCGGATGGCACTCGACCTGTTGCTTCGAGATGACATTCCGTTTGTCACCTTACTTGGGAAAGCCGGTACCGGGAAGACGCTCCTTGCCCTAGCAGCAGGGCTCTCGCTCGTCGAGGATGAACAGCGTTACAATAAGCTCGTCGTCGCTCGCCCGGTCGTGCCGATGGGGAACGATATCGGTTACTTGCCAGGGGAAATGGAAGAGAAGCTTCGTCCATGGATGCAACCGATTTATGATAACTTGGAATTTTTATTCAATGCGAATTCAAAAGACGAGCTCGGCAATATTCTAGCCGGTATGAAATCGATTCAGCTCGAGGCGCTCACTTATATTCGAGGTAGAAGTATGCCGGACCAGTTCATCATCATCGATGAGGCGCAGAACTTAACGAAGCATGAAATCAAAACCATTCTCACCCGAGTCGGTGAAAACTCGAAAATCGTACTCGTCGGCGACCCGTATCAAATCGACCATCCGTATTTGGATGAATACTCGAACGGCTTGACGTACGCGGTGGAACGCTTCAAAGGACAAAACGTCTTCGGACACGTGCAACTCGTAAAAGGGGAACGTTCGTCACTTGCACGATTGGCGGCTGACCTACTATAAGAAAGATACAAAATAACGCCGAGCTTCGTGCTCGGCGTTATTTTGTATCGAGTTGTAACGACTGGACGTTCGTCCGTTCTAAGAAGGCATTCGAGATCATAATCAATCCCGTGATGATGAACAGGGCAGAAAATCCGAAGTGTGCCACGATTTGGGATCCAAATAGCGGTCCGAGTAGATTCCCCATGAACTGAGCGGACTGATTGTATGAAAAGATGCGCCCCGTCGCAGAGACCGGCGTATGCTGGCGCAGTAGCGATTGAACGGACGGCATCAAGGCGGCCGTTGCGAACCCGATTCCGAAACGCAACAAGATGAGTTGAGTCGTTGAGGTAACGAATGCTTGCGGAATCAAGAAGAGGCTATAGAGGAGCAGTGCCCAAAACAAGATACGCTCCGCTCCGTGTCTGTCCGATAACCGTCCGAGACGCTGCGCCGAAACGAGAGCGGCCAGTCCCGGAGCGGAGGCGACAATCCCTGCCATGAAGGCGAGCGCGGTAGTGTTCGGATTCAATTCACGTACGTATAATGTCAAGAGTGGTCCGATGGATTGTGTCGAGAACTGAATGAGGAACGTTGTCACAAACAGACCGACAATCAACTGTGGATGTCGCAGTGAGGCGAAAATCGATTTCATCGACGCGAGTTCTTCGCGTTTCACTGGGACAAAATCTTCTTTTACGAACCAAAGCGTGATGAGGAACGTCAGGAAGAGTGCACTTCCGGTAAAGAGAAAAACGGATCGAAGCCCAATCCAGTCTGCGAGCAGTCCGCCGATGAGGGGACCGAGTAGACCACCAGTGATTCCACCGGTTGACAGGGTACCGAGCGCCCAGCCACTTTTCTCTTTTGGTGTCTGAGATGCGACTAACGTGATGCCGGCTGAAATAAATCCAGACACGGCCCCCATGAGTAAACGCAACCCGACGAGTTGATATACGTCTTGGACGAAGCTGATGAGGAACATGACGATGGCCATCCCGAGACTGGCTCGGATGAGCATCAGCTTTCTTCCTTTTCGGTCAGCCAAGCGTCCCCACATCGGAGAGACGATGGCGGCTACGAGGAACGTCGCGCCGAACGCAATCGCAGACCAAGTGACGACGTGGTCCGGATCCTTTACCCCGAGTTGTTCGATGAACAATGGGAGGAATGGAAGGACGAGGCTCATCGACGCGGCGGTCAAGAAGCTACCGATCCAAACAACCATTAAATTTCGTTTCCATAGAGGTATCGTAAGCGTCACGACCTTTCTTATTCAATTTGTAGTCAACACTCTATATACTACACTTTGTGAACTAAAAAGTCCAAAAAAAGAGAAGGTGTGACCCTTCTCATTGATTGCTTAATACGGTGATATGATTGACTTGGCGAATGACCTGATCCTCATATAATACATAGACAGGTCCGTCAGTAAGTACTTTTCCGTCTTTTGAAAATTGTAAATATACGCGCGATGCCTCGCTGAGCGATAGAGTCAATATGGTCTCACCGTAAAAACGGACATGTGTCGCGAGCTCAATCGGTTCGGCATTGTTTAAAAAAGGCGCGAGCGGCATGGCGAACGAGTCGCGTAATGCTGCATCCTTGTCTTGTCGCGACATCGGTTTGTTGTGGTCGATTCGAGTTCCTTGTGACAATCCGTCATCCCATGCTTTCCCCATTTTCGCATAGTATGCCTCACGGTCATTCTCCGTCACCGAGTCCAAATCTTCAATCTTTCGTTTTCGTTCGTCAAAAATCCATACGGTCGGGTCGATCGTCAGACTGTGGCGAACCGCTCCATCAAGTGGAAAAATCATGCTTATATCCCCCTTCATACACATTACACGTTTCATTATAGCGCTCTTTCTCGTAAAATGGAAAAGAGGAAGAATGTCGCGTTCATTCATACTGTACATTGAATTATGACGAAAGATAATGTACAGTTGAGTTATGACAAACAGTCTGTCATCGTACGGAGGAGGGGTCGTAGTGGCGACAAATTTGGCTGCAATCCAACGGGAGCAAGCGCTTCAATTACTCGAGGCGGATGCTGAAAAAATCCGTTGTCTGATTGAAGTACAGTTAGAAAACCTAAAAATGCCGAAGTGCCCGCTTTATGAAGAGGTGCTTGATACACATATGTTTGGACTATCGCGCCAAATTGATTTTGCGGTTCGTCTTGGACTCATTTCAGACATTGAAGGTAAAGGACTGCTCGATTCATTGGAACAAAAGTTATCTGCTTTGGCAGAAGCTTCAGAATTATGAACCTTATACTCAAACTGTGCAAGTGGCGCTGTTTGAGTATTTTTTTATAAGGGTTGTCGGATTGTTTTACATAAGGAAGTGAATACATGAAAACACGGTTTCGGTATTTTGATTTTGCGTTGTTTTTGTCAGTGCTCTTGCTCGTCGGGCTAAGCTCCATCATGATTTATAGTGCGAGTGTTTGGAATCGTGGGGATTACGCGAATAGTAGTTTATTCTATCGCCAGCTCGTCTACGTTGGCATTGGAATCTTTGTCTATTTGATTGCGACATTGTTCCGATATGAGATGTTTCGGAATAAAGGCATTCGCCTCGGTCTTTATGCGCTCTCTGTCATCTTGCTGTTTGTCACGTGGGCGATGCCTCCCTTGAATGGGGCGCGAGCTTGGCTCATCATCGGAGGAATGACCATTCAACCGGTCGAGATTGCGAAGTTCGTTCTCATCATACTGCTTGCGAACTACTACCATGCACTATGGAATAATGAGTTGAAAGGACTCCCTGGTCGATTGGCGCGGGCCGCTATCACGAAAAAAGGGTTGCGTGCACAAATCGGCGCCTTCTTTTTAGTGCCTGTCCTCTTTTACTTTTCGTTCTACGCCATCGCAATCAATGGACAGCCGGATATGGGTGGGTTATTCGTTCTCGGTTCCATCATGTTGCTCATGTGGTTCGGTGTCGGGGCGCCGCTTCGAATTTTGATTCCAGGGATTTTAGCTGGGGTTGGTACTGTATTCGTATTGTTCACGACCATCTTTTCGGAGAATCAACGAAGTCGGATTGAAGTCGTGTTCAACCCGTTCATGGACCCGGAAGGATATGGACACCAATTGCTCATGTCGATCATCTCGATCGTACATGGTGGATTGACCGGAGTCGGACTCGGGAACAGTTTTCAAAAGTATGGGTATTTGCCAGAACCAGAAACCGACTATATCATGTCGATCATTGCGGAGGAGTTAGGGTTCTTCGGTGTATTGACGGTTTTGGTCCTACTCTTCTTCATCGCCTTTCGCGCGATTCATATCGCTAATCATGCGGATAGTCACTTTGCGATGTTCGTATCGTTTGGGATTGCCTCACAAATTATGATCCAGACGGCCATCAATATCGGTGCGATGTCCGGTTGGTTCCCAGGGACAGGTGTAACCTTGCCACTGGTCAGTTATGGAGGAACATCGCTCATCATGATGATGGGTGTTCTCGGGGTGCTCAGCAGTATCTCGATGCGTAACCGTCATCGAGAGGCGACACGACGAGAAGAAATTCGGGTGAAGTCAGAAGAAAACGTTCAACGCTCATCGCTTCACGTCGTCAGATAAGGAAACAAATAAACTTCATTAACGGGGGGATTTCATTTGAAACCAATTAAAAAGTTACTTGTTGCAAACCGTGGGGAAATTGCCATTCGCGTATTTCGCGCGGCGACAGAGTTAGACATTCGAACGGTAGCCGTCTATTCACAAGAAGATAGCGGCTCATTACATCGCTTTAAAGCCGATGAGGCCTACTTGATCGGTGTAGACAAAAAACCGATCGATGCGTATCTCGATATTGAAGACGTCATTCGCATCGCTAAGGAGTCAGGCAGTGATGCGATTCACCCGGGATATGGTTTCCTTTCGGAGAACATTGAACTCGCACGTCGTTGCCGTGAAGAGGGCATCATCTTTGTCGGACCGCATGAGTCACATTTACATGCGTTCGGGGATAAGGTACGAGCACGTCAGAGTGCGATTGCTGCGGGTCTTCCTGTCATTCCGGGTTCGGATGGACCGCTCACATCATATGAAGACGCGGAAACATTTGCGAACGAGCACGGATTCCCGCTCATGGTCAAAGCGTCGATGGGTGGCGGAGGCCGCGGAATGCGTGTCATTCGTACAGAAGCAGAAATGAAAGATTTGATTGAACGTGCAAAATCAGAAGCGAAGCAGGCGTTCGGTTCTGACGAAGTGTACATAGAAAAACTCGTCGAACGTCCGAAACACATCGAGGTGCAGATTCTTGGAGATGAGCACGGTCACATCATCCACTTGTTCGAGCGTGACTGTTCGGTTCAGCGCCGTCACCAAAAAGTCGTCGAAGTGGCGCCGTGTGTGACCTTGTCTGATGCATCACGCCAAGCGATTTGTGATGCGGCGGTCCAACTCATGCGTCACGTCGGTTACGTCAACGCCGGTACGGTCGAATTCTTGGTGACCGAGGACGAGTCGTTCTACTTCATCGAGGTCAACCCACGTATTCAAGTGGAACATACGATCACAGAGATGGTCACAGGCTTTGATATCGTTCAAACACAATTGATGATCGCGCAAGGTGAGTCGCTCCACGGCGATATGATTCAAATGCCGAAGCAAGAAGACATTAAACTTCTCGGTTATGCGATTCAATCACGTGTTACGTCTGAAGACCCAGGCAACAACTTCATGCCGGATACTGGGAAAATCATGGCTTACCGTTCTCCAGGCGGCTTTGGTGTCCGTCTTGACGGTGGAAATGCGTATGTCGGTGCAGAGATTTCACCGTACTACGATTCACTTCTCGTGAAATTGTCCACACATGGCATGACATTCGAACAAGCGGCCTCGAAGATGGTTCGAAACTTGAACGAGTTCCGGATTCGCGGAATCAAGACGAACATTCCGTTCTTGATTAACGTCATGAAGCACCCGAACTTTATCAATGGAGATTACAACACGTCATTCATCGATGAGACGCCAGAACTGTTCGTCTTCCCGAAACGAAAAGACCGTGGGACGAAACTGTTGAACTATATCGGGGACGTGACGGTGAATGGATTCCCGGGTGTCGGTCTGAAAGACAAGCCGATCAGCCGTTCGGTGCGAATCCCACATGACCTCCCAGCAGAAGCGAAGCCAGGGACGAAACAAATTCTTACAGAGCTTGGACCGGACGGCCTCGCCGATTGGATCAAACGTCAACCGGAATTGTTGCTGACGGATACGACGATGCGAGATGCCCATCAATCGTTGCTCGCGACGCGCATGCGGACACAGGACATTTTGAACATTGCCGAACCGACAAGCAAACTCATGCCAGAATTGTTCTCGGTCGAGGCGTGGGGTGGAGCGACGTTCGACGTCGCCTACCGCTTCTTATCCGAAGACCCATGGGTACGTCTCATGAAGCTTCGTGAGAAGATGCCGAACGTCTTGATTCAAATGTTGCTACGCGGTGCGAATGCGGTCGGATACAAAAACTATGCAGACAACGTCATTGAGAAATTCGTACACGAAGCGGCATATGCCGGAGTCGACGTGTTCCGAATCTTTGACAGTCTCAACAACTTAGAATCGATTCAATTGGCAATCGATGCGACACTTCCGACTGGGAAAGTGGCGGAGGCGGCCATCTGTTATACGGGAGACTTGTACGATGGCAACCGTCCGAAGTACCACCTTCCGTATTATATCGACCTCGCGAAGAAACTTGAGGCGAGTGGTGCGCATATCTTGGCAATCAAAGATATGGCCGGTCTATTGAAGCCGGAATCGGCCTATGCACTCGTATCGGCATTGAAAGACGCCGTAGACTTACCAATCCACTTGCATACACACGATGCTTCCGGTAACGGGATCTTCACCTATGCTCGTGCGACAGATGCCGGTGTCGATATCGTTGACGTTGCAGCGAGCTCGATGTCAGGGATGACGTCACAGCCTTCAGGTGGAAGTTTGGTCTACGCGCTCAACCACCACGAACGTCAGCCGAAGGTCGACCCGAAACAATATGAGATCATCAGTGACTACTGGCAAGACGTGCGTCATAACTATGAACCGTTTGAAAGTGATATGCGTGCCCCGCATCCATCCGTGTATGAGCACGAGATGCCGGGTGGACAATATTCAAACCTCCAACAGCAGGCGAAAGCGGTCGGCCTTGGAGACCGTTGGGGCGAAGTCAAGGCGATGTATGCCCGAGTGAACATGTTGTTCGGGGACATTGTCAAGGTGACGCCGTCATCTAAAGTTGTCGGTGATATGGCGCTCTTCATGGTCCAGCATAACTTGACGGAAGAAGATGTGATGACGCGCGGACACCAGTTGGACTTCCCGGACTCGGTCGTCGAAATGATGCGTGGTGAATTGGGGACGCCTCCAGGTGGATTCCCGAAAGATGTACAACAAGTCATCTTGAAAGGGGAAGAGCCATTAAACGTTCGTCCTGGTAAATTGATCAAGCCATATGACTTTGAATCGGCACGCCAAGAACTATTCGAAAAATTCGAGCGACCGGTGACGGACTTTGAACTTCTTGCCCATGCGCTTTATCCGAAAGTGTACGAAGACTATATCAAACATACAACGACCTACGGGGATGTATCGGTGCTCGACACGTTGACGTTCTTCTACGGATTAAACGTCGGGGAGACAATCCAAGTTGAAATCGAGACAGGAAAAACATTAATCATCAAGCTCGTACAAGTGAGTGCGGCGAATGAAGATGGCATCCGTCTCGTCTCGTATGAGATGAACGGGGTACCACGTGAAATCGAGATTAAAGATGTCAATGTCAAATCGGCAACGACAAGCCGTCCGAAAGTCGATCGTTCGAACGCCAAACAAGTCGGTGCATCGATGCCGGGGTCTGTCTTGAAAGTATTGGTCGAACCAGGAAGTCGCGTTCACCGTGGGGAGCAGTTGCTCGTCACAGAAGCGATGAAGATGGAAACGACAATTCAAGCGGCACAAGATGGTGAGATTAAGGCCATCCATATTAAAGAAGGCGACACAATACAAAGTGACGACTTGTTGATTGAATTTGTATAATCAAAAGAAGCATAGCGCGCTATGCTTCTTTTTTGTAGATGGGAGTGGAAATCATGAGACGAGTATGTTGGTTTCGTTCAGATTTTAGACTGACCGATAATCATATGTTACACCGTGTATTGAAAGATATGGGGGAAGGCGATGACCTAGACTTCGTCTTTTGGTTGAATCCGAAATACTGTCACCCATTCGAAGTGCGGCATGACTATTTCTTCTCGACGATGCGAACGTTCATGGATGATTTAGAAGCGAAAGGGTTAGGGCTTCGTGTCCTCGTCGCGGAGACGGAGGATGCGTTCGTGAAACAGCTCGGCGAGATGGATGTGCTCTATTTTAATGCGGAGTATGTGGAACCGTTCAAACAGCGGGATGACCGTGTGATTGAAGCACTTAGTGAAGATGTAAAGGTAGTGCGACTTTTAGATCGTCATCTGTTTCATCCCGATGCGTTCCGTACAAAAAGTGGCGATCCCTATAAGGTGTTCACCCCGTTCAAAAAAGCGGCGTATGCCGAACAGCCACCCGCACCATATGAGGTTGATGTCGATCGTTTATCTCAGTACATCCGTTCAAAGAATGAACAACCGAGTGAACTGAAAGAGCTCTTCAAGCGATGTAAACGTGAATGGAAAGGGCTAGGGGAAACGGAAGCGAAGAAGCGATTGACCCGCTTTGTCAATGATCGCATGGTCGATTATGACGAGAAGCGTGACATTCCGAGCATCGCCGGGACGAGTCGACTATCTCCTTATTTACGGACAGGTGTGTTGTCGATTCGCACGATCGCCGAACAAGTGTTGTCGGCGAGACAATCAAAAGGGCGCGACACGTATTATGATGAGCTGTTGTGGCGCGAATTTTATTACATGGTCATGGTAAAGTTCCACGGATTGAAAGATCAACCGTTCAATGATAAATACAAGTCGATTGAATGGGAGGACAATGAAGAGCAGTTCGAAAAGTGGTGTAACGGGGAAACCGGGTATCCAATCGTCGACGCGGCGATGCGTCAGTTGAACGAGACAGGGTGGATGCACAACCGCCTACGCATGATTGTTGCATCTTTCCTATCGAAACATCTCCTTCTCGATTGGCGAAAAGGGGAACGGTATTTCGAGCAAAAGCTGATCGATTATGAGGCAGCGTCGAATATCGGGGGATGGCAATGGGCGGCCTCAGTCGGGACGGACGCTGTTCCGTATTTCCGTATTTTCAATCCGACGACGCAATCCGAGCGATTTGACCCTGATGGGACGTTCATCCGGAAGTATGTGCCGGAGCTGAAACATATAACAGATAAATCGATTCACTTTCCGGACCCGTCAGAGCGAGACAACTATGCCATGCCAATCGTCGATCATAAAGAAGCGAGAGAGCGTGCCCTCGAACGATTTAAAGCATTGTAAACTAAAAAGCGCCGTGGCGCTTTTTAGTTTGGTTATCCGTTCATGTTTTTCAATTGTGCCCCGTCTTGTCGCGCTGTCGACCGATACGCGTGATAAGAGAGGTATGACAGGATACCGAAGTAGCACGTGATCAAGAATGCGTGAAGGAGCGGAACGTAAGTCGCGTGTCCCCCAAGAACGATCCATGCACCTGTACCGACTTGAAGCAGGATGAAGAAGAGAGACGCCATCATGCCGCGCTCAATCAATCGATTCATTTCTTTACGTGCCAAGTAAAGAACATACAACGTGTACAAGACGAGTAGCCCGGCCATCACACGGTGTCCCATCTGCACATACGACTCAAACGTCCACACTTCTTGTTCACAAATCGGCCAACCGACACAAGCATATGTAGCACCGAGGTGACGGACATAAGCTCCGGTGTAGACGACAATCATCGTATAGATCGAGAGACCGTAAAGATGAGATCTCAACCGTCTCGATACGACTTGATGCTCTCGGTCACCTTCGAATAACAGAATCGTCAAAATGAGTAACGATGCGAACGACACGAGAGAAATGCCGAAATGAAGGGCCAGGATGGCGTCCGACTGTTGCCAAATGACCGCGCCCGCTCCAATGATCGATTGGATGAGCATAAAGATAAATGCGAGAAACGCGAAGATTTTCACATCGACCCGATGTTTGACCGCGATGAACGTCCAAATGGCGAGCGCAATGATGAGAAGACCTTCGATTCCGGAGACTACCCGGTGACTGTATTCGATCATCGTTTCAACGCTTGGGTTGGTTGGGATTAATTTTCCATGACAGAGTGGCCAGTCCGTCCCACAACCATCTCCTGAATCCGTCTTCGTCACGGTTCCACCCATGATGAGGACAAGCATCATCCCGAGGGTGACAAACCCTGAGAAAAACGCGAGTTTTTTATGCATGCAATACCACCTGCTTCTAATCAAAATCCGTTAAAAATGTACCTTGTTTATTTATATTTTTTTCGCCATACTTATTATACGGCTTTCTGTTCAAAAAACGAAATGGAAAAGCTTGCAATCGTTATCAAAAACGTTATTCTAATATTAGTAAAGCACATAAGGTGTGACAAATATCACACTATTGACACAAAAAACTCGCTATTTTACAAGCATAAAGGGCGTATTTTATAAAAAAATATGGTATCTTTGTAGAGAGTTAAGTGTATTTTGTTCATGTTGTGTTTTTTCTGTGAAGAGAATGCGAGGATTTCGTGATTATGTGGGGGGGTCAGTATGACAAAAGTCAACCCAGGGATGATGGTAGATGTAGAGTATACAGAATCAACGTCATTCCGAGATTACGTCGCCTTAGCGAAAATGGGAATCGTTCGCGCCAACCTGTTGTTGGTGTTTGCAGGATTCTTCGTGGCAGCGACGTACCAGAGCGATACGCCAGTCCTTTACTTGTTTGAAGTTTGGCCACAGCTCTTATTAACGATGTTAGGAAGCGCACTCGTGATTTCGGGGAGTTGTTACCTAAACAACTTTGTGGACCGAGATATCGATTACTTAATGGATCGTACGGACAATCGACCGAGTGTAACCGGCAAGATTTCAGGAGAGAAGATTCTACTCCTTGGATTGACACAACTTGCAATCGGAACACTTCTTTTGCTCCTTGTATCGTACGTCGCCGCAGTATTCGGTTTAATCGGGGCATTTTTTTATGTCGTGATTTATACGATGTGGCTGAAGCGTACGAGTACGCTCAATACGGTCGTCGGTAGTATTTCAGGAGCCGTTCCACCGCTCATCGGTTGGGCAGCACTCGATCCGACACTTCATATCGATGCGTGGCTCATGTTCCTTGTCATGTTCTTATGGCAACCACCACACTTCCTGGCGCTCGCCATGCGACGGACGGAAGAGTATCGAGCGGCAGGCATTCCGATGCTTCCGGTCGTGAACGGATTTGCCATCACGAAACGGCAAATCATCTGGTGGATTGCGACGCTGATTCCGGCATCGCTCTTATTTATGCACTATGGTCTTGTTTACTTGACAGTCGCAGCCGGTTTAGGGGGCTACTGGTTGTATCTCGGGTTGAAAGGATTCAACGCCGAGGATGAAATCAAGTGGGCAAACAAAATGTTCTTCTATTCATTAATTTATTTAGTCGTGTGGATTATCGCGCTGATTTTGACAGCACTCTGGTGATCGCACTCACTATATAGAAAACCATTACACATCATTTTGGGAGAAAGTGGGGATTGTTGTGAAATCATTTAAGAAGCTTCTGTTTGGCATCGTCCCGATGATGATGTTCGCAGTCCTGTTATCAGGTTGCGGTCAAGAGGGATTGTCTGCATTGAAGCCGATGGGAGAAGGGGCTGAGCTTCAGCTCCGCATCATTCTCATCAGTTTGGCAATCATGCTCTTCGTACTCATCATCGTCTCGGTCATTTACGTGTACGTGCTCATGAAGTTCCGTCGGAAAGATGAATCGATTCCGAAGCAAGTTGAAGGTAGCAGTACACTCGAGATGATTTGGACAGTCGTTCCGATTATCCTTCTCATCATTCTCGCTGTTCCGACAATCACGACGACTGTCGAACTCGCGAAAGCGAAAGAAGCGAAAAAAGAAGAAGAAATCAACGTTACAGCTAACTTGTACTGGTGGGAATTTGAATATCCAGAAGCAGGTGTTGTGACAGGGCAAGAGCTCGTCATTCCAGTCGGAAAACGAGTCGGCATCAACTTGACGTCTAAAGATGTCATTCACTCATTCTGGGTACCAGCTTTATCTGGTAAGACAGATACGAACCCAGGACTTGATAACGAAATGTGGTTACATGCAAATGAACCAGGTACTTACTACGGGAAATGTGCTGAGCTTTGCGGTCCGTCACATGCCCTTATGGACTTTAAAGTCATCGCGCTCGAGCAAGAAGAATATGATCAATGGCTCGCTGACATGAAAGCCAAGCAAGACGAGAACGGTGAGAAACTCGTCGCAGACAACACGAACTTGACGACAGGTGAAGAAGTGTATGTCCAAAGCTGCTTGAGCTGTCACGGCGGCGGTAAAGTGGCACCAAGTTTAACGAACTTCGGTGATCGTGAATGGCTCGCAGGTTACCTCGAAAACAACGAGGACAACTTGAAAGAGTGGATCCGTGACCCGCAAGAGAAGAAACAAGGGGCTCTAATGCCAGGATTCAATGAAGGTCAAATCAGCAACGAAGAATTAGATGCACTCGTTGACTTCTTGTATGAGCAGAAGATTGACTAACGGGAAAAGGGGGATTTCACGTGGCACAGACCACTGCAATGCAGCAATCGCGTAAATACAATGGCATCATGGATTGGATTACGACGGTTGACCACAAAAAAATCGGTATTTTGTATTTGTTCTCAGGAATCTTCTTCCTCCTTCTCGGTGGAATTGAAGCATTACTGATTCGTTGGCAACTCGTCAAACCAATGAACGACTTCGTCAGCGGTGAGACGTTTAACCAGTTGATTACGATGCACGGAACGACGATGATCTTCCTTGCGGCCATGCCGATGTTATTCGGTTTCATGAACGCTGTCGTACCACTTCAAATCGGGGCACGCGACGTTGCGTTCCCATTCATTAACTCATTAGGTTTTTGGTTGTTCTTCTTCGGTGGAGTCATGCTTAACTTGAGCTGGTTCTTCGGAGCAGCACCAAACGCAGGGTGGACGGCTTACGCGCCACTTTCAACACAACCGGAAGCGACAGGGGTAGACTTCTACGCTCTCGGTCTTCAGATTTCAGGTTTCGGTTCATTGATGGCCGGGATTAACTTCCTCGTCACCATCTTGAACATGCGTGCGCCAGGAATGAAACTCATGCGTATGCCACTCTTCACATGGACGACTTTCGTTGCATCGGCATTGATCGTCTTCGCATTCCCACCACTTACGGTCGGATTGTTCATGTTGATGTTCGAGCGACTCTTCGGAGCTGCTTATTTTGACCCGGCACTTGGCGGGAACGTTGTCATCTGGGAACACCTTTTCTGGATCTTCGGTCACCCGGAAGTATACATCTTGATCTTACCGGCATTCGGTATTTTCTCGGAAATCATTCCGACATTTTCACGTAAACGTCTCTTCGGTTACACGACGATGGTCTTCGCGACAATGCTTATCGGTTTCCTTGGATTCATGGTTTGGGTTCACCACATGTTCACAGTCGGTCTTGGTCCAGTTGCCAACTCGATTTTCGCTGTTGCAACGATGGCGATCGCCGTACCAACGGGTGTTAAAATCTTTAACTGGCTCTTCACACTGTGGGGCGGTCAAATTAAATTCAACGTCGCCATGCTTTACTCAGTCGCGTTCATTCCTTCATTCCTCGTTGGTGGGATGACAGGGGTTATGCTTTCAGTCGCACCGGCTGACTATCAGTACCACGACAGCTACTTCGTTGTCGCTCACTTCCACTACGTTATCGTAGGTGGGGTTGTATACGGTCTCTTCGCAGGACTTTACTACTGGTTCCCACTCATGTTTGGAAAAGCCCTTTCTGAAAAGCTTGGATACTGGCAGTTCTGGTTGTTCTTTATCGGGTTCCACTTGACGTTCTTCCCGCAACACTTCCTCGGATTGTTCGGTATGCCACGTCGAGTCTTCACATACCTCGATGGTCAAGGTTGGGATACACTCAACATGCTCTCGACAATCGGTGCATTCTTCATGGGTGTGTCAACGATTGTCTTGCTCGTCGCTGTTGTGAAAGCCTTCTTGTCAAAAGAACGCGTCAAACCAGACCACTGGGGAGACGGACGTACGCTTGAGTGGACACTTCCTGTTCCGACTCCGGAGTACAACTTTGCACAAACACCACTCGTCAAAGGACTTGATACGTTCTGGCTCGAGAAAATGGCAGGCAACAAACGCGTGTCAGTCGCCGAGGAAGTTTCGGACATTCACATGCCGAACAACTCGCTCATTCCGTTCTTCATGTCACTCGGCCTCTTTATCGCAGGACTCGGTGCCATCTTCCAGATGGATAACACGGTCGTCGGTTGGTCATTGATCGGATTTGGATTAGCGATGACGTTCGTCTCGATGTTCCTACGTTCTTGGATTGACGATCACGGCTACTACATTCCGAAGTCACAAGTCGAAGCAGACTTGAAAGCGATTCGTGAGAAAGGAGAACAATAAATGGCACATGCAGTTGAAAAACACCCAGTGACCGGTATCCCGGCCAATCCAGAGAAAGCAACACTGGAAGGGAAAAATAAATATGTGGCCTTCTGGTTCTTCCTTGGTGGAGAGACAGTCCTCTTCGCCTCGCTCTTTGGAACATACGTTGGTCTCTTGAACTCTGGTGCGCCAGAGGAATTACGTTCGTATAACATTTTCGAAATGGAGCTCGTCTTCATCATGACGATGCTCCTCCTCACAAGTTCACTTACAAGTGTCCTTGCGATGATGAACATGAAGGCAAACAATCCAGGGCGTATGAAGCTTTGGTTGATTGTGACGCTCCTTCTTGGTGCCGGCTTCCTTGGTGCTGAGATTTACGAGTTCATTCACTACTACCACATCGGTCACACGTTCACGTCGAGCGCATTCGGTTCAGCCTTCTATACGTTGGTTGGTTTCCACGGCGCGCACGTAACGTTCGGTCTTCTTTGGATCACGACGCTCTTGATTCGTAACTGGAACCGTCCAATCGATGTATACAATGCACCAAAGTTCTATGTATCGAGTCTATATTGGCACTTTATCGACGTTGTTTGGGTCTTCATCTTCTCAATCGTCTACCTCTTAGGGATGGTGAACTAATATGGAAAAACGAGTAATGAACGAATCTCACAAGCAGTTAGAGCTTGAAGTAAAAGCAGAGTCGAAACGAGAGTATCAGCTTCAATTGATCAGTTTCGCGATGATGATTTTACTCACATTCGTGGCATTCGGCGCCGTCTATGCGGAATTGATGCCAGTGTGGGCAGCAGGTGGTTTCTTAATCATCTTGGCGGTCATCCAAGTCTTCCTACAGTTATATATCTTCATGCATATGAATAACCGTGGGAACACATGGATCGTTGTCATGATGTGGCTAGGCATCTTTGTCGCCATCATCACGGTCGCTGCACTCCGCTTACTCATTTGGTAATTGTGACAAAGGATTGAACATCTGTGGAAACACGGATGATTTGGTCCTTTTTCCTTTACTTCAAAAATGAATGAATAGTAATCTTGAAGTGAACGGTTTCAAAGGTTAGGGAGAGAAAGAAAAGGGGTGAACGGATGCTCTGGAATACGTCGGAGCTGCTCAATCAATTTGATTGGCTCACGTTATGGAGTCCGCTGTTCGGATTGCTCATGGTCGGGATTTATGTGTTATACGCCGTCGTGACAGAGAGAATGGCGAAGCGAGGATATGCCTCGACCACGTTATTACAAAAGTTTAGTATGTTGTTTGCGATTGTTTTGTATTACATCGGTTTTGGAAGTCCAATCGATGTCATGGCACATATCATTTTATCGGTGCATATGTTCCAAATGGTGCTCGTCTATATTTTGGCACCGGCACTCGTCGTTTACGGTCTACCGTACTGGGTGTTTGAAAAAGTACTTAGCTTCAAATGGATTGGGCCGACGTTCAAGTTTTTGACGAAGCCACTGATTGCGCTTATTTTATTCAACGCATTGTTCTCGATTTACCATATGCCGGTCGTATTTGACTACGTCTTGACGAACTATGGCGTTCACCGGATTTTCCACGGTGCCCTTCTCGTCTTTAGTTTGACGATGTGGTATCCGGTCATCGTTCCACTCGTCTCAGACGAAGAGGAAGGCATGTCCGATTTGAAACGAATGGTGTACATTATCGCCAACGGGGTCTTATTGACACCTGCCTGTGCGCTCATCATCTTCAGTCAAACGACGCTCTATAATGCGTATACGGACCCGCAGACGTTTGCGACAGTCCTTGGCTACTGTCTCCCGAACGGTGACGTTTCTGGAATCGATTTAGAGGCGTTGATGGGAGCGACGAACAGCGCGCTCGAAGATCAACGATTCGGTGGGGTTCTCATGAAGCTCGGTCAAGAGATCGTGTACGGCTTCTTCTTCGGCTGGACGTTCTTCGGCTGGGTGCGTCGGACGAAATCGCTTGCTCTTGATGAAGGCATGTCATTCACTCCGCAAGAAACAAATGAAAAAAATTAAACAGAACATAAAGGGGAAACATTGATGAACTATCTTGCCTTAATTAGTGTGTCATTCATCGTCATCAGTGCGATTCTTGTCGCCATCGGGTGGGTGATTATCGCAAAAGACCGCAGCAACATCGAAAAACATAAAAAGGTGATGACGGCCGCCGCGATTGCAGCGACGACGTTCTTCATCCTTTACGTCTCACGTACCATTTTTGTCGGCAACACGGCATTCGGAGGACCGGATTCAGTGAAGCCGTTCTATCTCGGTTTTATGATTTTCCATATTCTTCTCGCGACAACAGGTGGTATCCTCGGATTGATTACGCTCTATCTCGGTTATAAAAACAAGATCGAGAAACACCGGAAAATCGGACCGAAAGCGTCAGTCGTCTGGTTCTTCACGGCCATTACGGGTGTGACGGTTTACATTCTTCTCTATGTGGCATATGACCCAGGTGAAACGACGAACGTATTCCGCGCGATAATCGGAGGATGATCCATAGAGAGGGAGAGCTGTATGAAACGGAATAGCTATTTGACGGTCGGTTTGACCGTCTTGACGCTTGTCGTCATCGGAGTAGCCGTGTATTTTGTTTTCTTCAATCAAGACGACCTACCCGTCATTCAAGAGCCAACCCCGTTCACATTAACGAACGCATTAAATGAAGAGACCTATGATTCCGACAACGGAAAAGTGAAGATTGTGACGTTCTTCTATACGAACTGTCCAGATATTTGTCCGCTCACGTTACGTGATTTCATGAAGCTCGAAAAAGAATTGAAAAAAGAGAACTTATACGGATCGGACGTAGAACTCGTTGCGATCACGGTTGACCCGGAGGTGGATACCGTGCCCGTTCTGAAAAATTACGGGGAAGCATTCCAAGCGGAGCCGACTGGATGGAAGATGTTGACGGGAGACCAGGTAGACATCGATCGGATCACGCGCCAGCTACAGTTCTATTATTCGAAGGCGAACAGCGGACTCGTGACGCATGCGACGACGATGTACGTCATCGACCGCCATCATGATGTCCGGGCTGTCGCGCAGATGGCAACGGCAGGGGATGAACCGGTCGATATCGAATCTATCATGGAGGACGTTAAAGTGCTCGCGAATGAAAAGGAGTGATCACCATGAACGATACGATGGCTGTGATTGGGAATGACTATTCATACGGAGACGTGACGATTGCAGAACGGGCGATTGAAGATTTGATCGCGTGTAGCGCGATTGAATTCGGCTTGAAAGAAGTGAAAGTCGTCTCTCGCTCGAAAGACCACTATGATTATCAAATCATTGCACCATTATCACTCGTCGAGGCAGAGCGATTGTATCGCTATGTTCGAGACCAATTCGATTTATTGCTCGGTCAAGTCGATGTGACGTTGACCGTCATTGCGACATGACATAAAGGAGGACCCGCAAAGGGCCTCTTTTTTTATATGCTCGACGCTGTGTTTCTCATGACTATATCTTCCAGAGGCGAACTTTGCTATACTAAATACTAAATCGAACAAATGTTCGTTTTTAGAAATGGAGGAGGGTGAAATATGCAGAACCAGGCTTTAGTCGTTATTGACATTCAAAATGACATCACGAAAAATTACAAAGCAATCATCGACAACATCAATAAAGCAATCGATTGGGCGGTCAAAAAGAAATTACATATCGTCTATATCCGGCATGAAAATTTATCGGCGGGGACGAGAACGTTCAAAACAGGAACGCGAGGAGCGGAATTAGCACCAGATTTGAAGCTCGTGTCCGATCACGTGTTTACAAAATACAAGGGCAACGCTTTGACGAGCGAAGCGTTTGTGACGTTCATTGAACAGCATCACATCGATACGTTTTATATCACTGGGGCTGATGCGACCGCCTGTGTGAAGTCGACTTGCTACAATCTGCGGAAATCTGACTATGCCGTTAGCGTCTTCTCGGATTGCATCACGAGCTACGATTTGAAAAAAATAGAAGATATGATTATATATTATAAAAGTAAAGGGTGCGTGATCATCGAATCAAAGGACTTGTCGGCGTAAATTGCCAAACAACGTTTGACTCGACTTATGTGAGCCTATAAGAAAAACCCCTTCGCTTATGCAAGGGGTTTGACTTCTAATGTTTCTGCGAGTGCTTTTAGACGGCGCTCACAGTCGCGGACGATTTCTTCTGGGAAGACTTCATCGTATTCAACACCGTGTGGATAATAATGCTTTCCTAAAATCGGTGTAAGCATTTTGACAACAGCGTGACGATCTTCGATTTGACCTTCGATCGCGTATACAGGTAAGCGAAGATAGAATGTTTCGCCAGTCGATTGTTTCTCATATTTCATGTCATACGTGGCACGCTCGTAATCCCAAGCACCTTCACGGATGAAATGATGATGATCCATGATCGTCTCGAGCAAACCAAAACGGATTTCTTTTCCCTCGATGTGGAACTGCTCAAATTTCATCATAATCCCCCTTTTCGAATAAACCTCATATGTCATCATACCATATTCAAAAACGTTCTTGGAATAACGTGTGTTCAAATTGTGAAAAAAAGATGAACGATTAATCAGCCGAGTGAATTTAAGTATTCCTCGATTTTTTGAGGGAGTTTCACGCCAAGAGGTAGCAGTCCTTCTGATCCGAAAAAGACGTTGAATTCCAAAATGTAAAATCCTTCTTCCGTCACGATGACGTCAAACGCTGCGTGATTGATAGATAACGTGTTGGCAATCGATTGAACTTCTTGGACGACGTCTTCCGGGATGTCTTCGTACGAGAAGTTAGCCCCTTGAGCGACATTGTTTAAAAAAGCCTCACTGACACGCCAATAGGCACCGACTACCTCTTCTCCAATCACGATGATGCGTAAGTCGCGATCATTCGGGATGAACTCTTGGACATAGAACGTATCATGATTCTCGACGTATTCTAACCAGTCTTGGTCATTTTTGATTAACCATACCCCTTGACCCATTGAGGATTTGGCTTTTTTGGCGACGAACGGGTAGTGGAATTCTTCCAACACGCGTTCAATCGTGTATGGGTTCTTTCCATAAATCAATGTCTTCGGAATCCGATGCGGATATGTCGCTTTAAAGGCGCGCGTCATCTCGATCTTGTCGTGCCCGAGGTGATAAGTCGCAGGTGATGGGAAGATTGCTTTATTCATCCCGTAGATGATGGAATTGACCATCCAATATTCAGGGAACAGGACGAGGTCGGCAGCGCGAACCTTATCGAGCTGATCGAAATAATATTCGGGTTTCGCATAATCCGTCTTGATACCGGCCGATCGGATCATATTAAAAGAAACTTTTTTCATACGTAGACGCATCGGTTGCGTCTGTTCACTTCCTTTCTACATGGAACGCCTTGCGGTCAACTTCAATTATAGTGTGGATTGCTTACATAGGGAAACAATTGTGGTAAAATCATGGCAGAAAGGGTGAGGGGTATGATAATCACTGAACAGACGATTGCCCTGCTCGATCAAACAGAAGAATTGACCGATTTGATTGAAGCAAGCGAATCGTTTCAAACATATATTCAAACGAAAGCGGCACGTCTCGCATCACAAGAAGCAAAGGAAATCGAGCGTGAGTTCTTGAAGATGAAAGAGGACTATGAGTATGTCCAGCGATTCGGAAAGCATCATCCGGACCACGACCGCATCAAAAAAGAGATGCATCTCATCAAACGTCGTCTCGATGTTCAGCCGGAAATCGCTGCGTTCAAAAAAGCGGAACGAAGCTTGGATAAGTTGTTAGGGGAAGTGAGTGAACTACTCGCTCATTCAGTCTCTCCTAAAATCAAGGTCCCGACCGGTAATCCATTCTTTGATGAAGGTGGATGTTCTGGTGGAGGTAGCTGCGGAGGAGGCGGAAGTTGTGGATGCGCCGTCTAAGTTGAATGAACGGATTGGCTTCGTCGTATACGTGAATTCCTTGAAACAAGTGAAAGCGTTAAGACGTTATGCGAATCTTTACTTTGTCTCAAAACGAGAGAAGTATGCGTTTCTTTATACTGACCTCGAAGGTCATGAAGCCGTACTCGAACAAGTGAAAGCATTGCCGTTCGTGGAAGCGGTCGTACGAAGTGAGCGTCCATTCATTTCCGAAACGTACGAGACAAAATCGAAATAAACAAAAAGATGAAGGTGGCATCACCTTCATCTTTTCTGCTGGAGGGAAAGACATGCGTGTCATATCTGGAGAACGAAAAGGGACCCGTTTAAAAGCGGTCCCAGGAACGGCGACACGGCCGACGACCGATAAAGTGAAGGAATCGTTATTCAACATCATCGGACCTTATTTTTCAGGCGGGAAAGCACTAGACCTGTACGCGGGCAGTGGTGGGCTCGGAATCGAGGCGTTATCACGAGGTTGTGACGAAGCTATTTTTGTCGATCGTCAACCGAAAGCCGTCCAAACGATTCAAGAGAATTTACGAGCGACCCATTATGAAGTGAAAGGGAAAGTATATCGTCAAGACGCCAAGGCGGTACTCGAACAGCTCAAGGTTCAACAGGAACAATTTAAGCTCATTTTTATGGATCCTCCATATCATGCGGAAGAACATGTGGCGTTCTTACAAATGATCGATGAGTCGAATCTCTTGATGGATATCGGCGTAGTCGTCTGTGAACACGGCAGCGACGTGACGTTACCGGAACGAGTAGGACGATTTGAACGAATTAAAGAACAGCGATACTCAGATGTCATCACCATCAGTTTCTATGAGTACGCATCAGAGGAGTGACACGATGAAACGGATTGCGATTTGTCCGGGTAGCTTTGACCCCATCACGAACGGACATCTAGATATTATTGAACGAGCGGCGGCCATTTTTGACGAGGTCATTGTCGCCGTCCTTGAAAATTCAAGCAAGGCCCCATTGTTTGATGTGGAAGAACGACTGGGACTGATCCGAGACGTGACGACACATCTGCCAAACGTGTCGGCCGACGCGTTCGGTGGATTGCTTGTCGAGTACGCCGCAGAGCGGGAAGCGGCGACGATCGTCCGTGGGCTCCGTGCAGTCTCAGATTTCGAATACGAGCTTCAAATCGCATCAATTAACAAAAAATTGAATGAGAACGTCGAGACGTTGTTCATGATGACGAATAGTCAATATTCGTTCCTCAGCTCGTCGATTGTCAAAGAAGTGGCGAAATATGGGGCATCGGTCAGTGAGCTCGTACCGGAACAGGTTGAAATTGCCTTACGTAAAAAGTATCAAGTGAGTTCGGGACAATGAAATCGTTAAAGATCGGTCTCGGTTTACTCGTCACAGTTCTTCTCTTCCTGTTCGTCCCACTTCCTTACTACATCTCTTCACCCGGAGCGGCGACCTCAATTGAAGAGTTCCTGACCGTCCAAGGTGGCGAAAAAGAGGATGGGGAACTGATGATGGTGACGATCTCACAACGCCGTGCGACTCCGTTTTGGTTAGTGGAAAGTTGGGTGACCCCGTTCACGGAAGCGAATTTATCCAGTCGCTATTTATATGATGGAGAGAGTGAGGCAGACTATGAACGTCGCCAACAATTATTGATGGACTCCTCTCAACAAGCAGCAATCCAATACGCCTATCAATTAGCAGATCAAGACGTGACGGTCGATTTCGAGGGGATTTATGTATCTGCTCCGATTCCTGGGTCCCTTGCGGCAAATGTGTTGAAGCCGGGTGATGTCATCACGGCCATCGATGGGATGTCCTTTGCCACTCGCGTCGACTTTTTGAATCGCATATCGGAATTTGAGGCGGGCGATGAAGTGGAGTTGACGATTGAACGAGACGGCGAAGAACGTGTCGTGCAAACGCTCATTCAGCCGATCGATCAAAGCGGAGATCGTGTCGGAATTGGAATCTATGAGCCACTTCCCGTTCAAGAAATCACGGCTGATCCTGAAGTCGATGTCGCTTTGACGAATGTCGGCGGTCCATCTGCAGGATTGATGTTCACGTTAGAAATTTATGATCAATTGACGCCAGGTGACTTGGCAAATGGAAAACGGATTGCCGGAACCGGAACGGTCGATGAGGAAGGGAATGTCGGACCTATCGGAGGTGCATGGCAGAAAATTGTCGCCGCCGACGAGGAAAGAGCGGAAGTCTTCTTTGTGCCTGCCGGTTCAAATTATGAAGAGGCGCTGGAATCACGAGACCGCCTAAACAGTGTCATTGAAGTCGTCTCTGTCAAGACGGTCGAGGATGCGATTCGTTATTTAGAAGAGATGAACTGAGGGCGTTGCCGGTGCTCGATCAATGCATCATCTTGAAGCGGGAGTCGATATGCTTCGGTGACACGAGCTTCAAAATCGAGCCGGGCATCGAACTTACTGACGAGTTGCACGTCTTCCTTCACATCTCGTAGCGCATGTCGTCCGAGATCGTTGAAGGCGAGCGGTCTCACGTAAGGGACTTCATCAAAGCGTGTCGGTGCCTCGACTTTTAACCAGTGAAGCAGTACGGCGACGAACGCCCGCTGAATGGCGGTACGCGTGTAGCGACGTGTCGACACGACAGCAAGTGCACGTTCGAATGAAGGCTCGACTCCCGCCTGCTTAAGACGAGGTGCGAGAGAAGCATCAATTCCTACGAGCTCCGTCATTGTGTGGAGTGGCAAGGTTCTCAGTTTGAATTGTAAGACGGGCCAATAGTGTTCCCAATGTGTCATCGGTCGTGTCCGAAACATCGCTTCAGTTGATGCCGGGACGGCACGAACTTCACCGGTGCCTAAATAATGAGTCCGAATGCCTGTCGCCGACATGACATCCATTAATGAAGGGTCATGATAATCAGCCCCGAGCCGTTTGACTGTATGTAACTGAATCGATTTTGCTGCTTTGGCGTAATGGTAGCCCAAAATGTTGTTTGGTCGCGTCAAATCAAACGAGGGATAGACGGTCCGAAAAGCTCGACTCGAAGCTTGCGCGGACGAGTGCCCTTCTTGTAGCGCTTCTTTAAGCGCCTCTTTATAACGTGGCGCCTCTTCGACATGTGAACGGGCTGCATGTAGGATTGCATCTATATCCCCGCTCTCACTCCCGAACGATAGCGTCTGGCAACGGAGCTGTTCAGCAATCGAGACGGAGGCGCTAGCGAAACGGTCGGCGCGTTGGACCCCGTACTGGGTCGGTAACTCGATGACTAGATCGATTGCACCGCTCTCGACGGCAGCCTTAGCCCGTTTCCACTTGTCGAACGAGGCGGGTTCGCCCCGTTGAGTGAACTGGGCACTCATGATGGCAATCATGACATCCGCCCCGGTTTCGTGACGTGCAGTTTGCGCTTGATAATAGTGCCCGTTGTGAAACGGGTTGTACTCTGCAATAATGGCCGTCTTTTGCATGATTTACTCCTTTGCATTGTCGTATGGATTGGTGTAAGATGAGTAAGTACGCTTTGGCAAAGCGCCGTCGTCAACTGATTTTAGTGTAAAGAAAAAACATTGACAAAACAAGTTGGCCTATCTATAATTCATATTGTTGCAATTGAGGTGATTCGGATGAAATGGTCTATTGCACAGCTACTTAAGCTCCGAAACCAGGGTGACGGTTTTACAATCGATGAGATGGTAGAACTACCAGAGCTGACTCAGCTCCATCCGGATATCCGTTCGATTCGCCCGGTGCATGTGCACGGGGATGCATCGTTCACATCTAATCAAGTTACATTCAATCTGAAGATTCAAGGTGACCTGACGTTGCCAGATGCGCGAACGTTAGAAGATGTCACTTATGAATTCGATATTGAATCGCTCGAGCCTTTCTTTTTGGAGAATGGGCGTTATACGGAGCAATTCGATGACGTGAATTTGCCAGAAGGAAATACGATCAGTCTTGTACCGATTGTAAAAGAGCTCATCATGTTAGACGTCCCGATGCAAGTTTACGGGAACGAAACAGACAAAACTCAGGTTGAAGGAGAAGGCTGGACGCTTACTGACGAACAGCCCGAAGCCCAACCAAAAATTGACCCGCGTTTCGCGGGACTGGCCGACCTGTTCTCGAAAAAAGAGAACGAGGAAGGTTAACTTATCAAGGAGGTGGACAACGATGGCAGTACCATTCCGTAGAACGTCGAAAACTCGCAAACGTCTTCGTCGTACTCACTTCAAACTCAACGTACCTGGTATGAACGAGTGCCCGAACTGTGGCGAAATGAAACTTTCACACCGTGTTTGCAAATCTTGCGGACATTACAACGGTAAAGAAGTAACAAGCAAATAATGCTTGAAGGAGTGACCTGTTCTCAGGTCGCTCCTTTTTTGTTTGTCATTTTTGGGTCATGGCGAAAAGATGTGGTAAACTTTTTGTGCGAAAATAGTTCGAATAGGAGGAGGACCATGATGAACTCCATCAAACGAATTGGTATCATCGGAAACGGAGCGGTCGGATTATTGATGGCATCTTTGCTCGCAGATGATTACGACGTGACGCTCTACGGAAGAAGCGGGTCATCTGATCCACTTGTCATCACACGGACCGGCGTGACGGAAGGGACGGCACGTGTGTCGTTCCGTTCCAGTCAGACGCTTCAAGAAACGGACGAGGATCTCTTTTTTGTCACGACAAAAGCCCATCAAGTCGAGGAAGCGACGGCTCGCCTCTCGGGTAAGGTGCCCGTCTTTATTTGTTCGAATGGGATTGCCCATCTGGAATATGCGAAACGTCGAGGGTTTCATTTAGGTGTCGTCGAGCATGGGGTGACGAAGCGTGGTCATGAGGTTGAGCATCGTGGACTCGGACGGATTCGGATCGGAAGCACATCGGTACTACACCCTCTATCATTTCAAGAGAGCCCACTTCACATTGTGTGGGAAGAAGAGATTGAGCAAGTCGTCATTGAAAAATTGTTTGCTAATGCCATCATCAATCCCATTACAGCGTTATGCCGGGTCCCGAACGGCGCACTCGCCGGCTCACCATATCGTGAAATCGCACAATCGATTTACGATGAGTTGATACCGTTGTTTGCGCAGCACGTCTCGTATTCCTACATCGAGACGATTGTCGAACGTACCGCAGAGAATCACTCCTCGATGCTGCGCGACCTTGAAGAAGGTCGGCCGACCGAGGTGGATGCAATTTTGAAACCGGTGATTGAAAAAGCCGAACAAATGCAGATTTCTCTCACTGTCATTCCGCTATTACATAAACTGATTCTAGGAGCGAGCGCATCGTGTTAGTGTATATCGTTTCATTTCCACTCATCTTATGGTTTATGGTGTATATGATACTTAGAAAAATTATGCCGAAATCAATCAACTCATTCAAGCTCGCATGCGATGCCGGAGTCATCCTTTGGTTTTATGCATGCAGTATTTTACTTGAGGCCATCGTCGGGACGGATATGTTGCTGTTATTGCTCGCAGCCTGCTGTGCGATTTTCCCAATCAATGCGATTTGGCAGCGGATTCGTTATGAGGAAGTGTTGTTCACGAAGATGTTCGTCCATGGTTGGCGGTTACTCTTCTTGCTACTTGTTCCGACCCACGCCATTTTATTCGCGATCGGTGTAGCCCAAGGCATGATTCGTTGATTGATTGAAAGGAAGTTGTTATACGTGAAGGTAGAAGCATTTGATGCTCTATATGCATCCACATCACCGATGATTCAAATCGATCATGAATATGGTCGCTGGCTCGATTATCGAGGGATGGATGAAATCGAAAAACGTGCCGAGGAGGTCTCAGGGCGCACCTATGAGCATCTGTCGGAGCTCGTCGAGATAATAAAGGGACAACAAGAACAGTTCGGGGAACTTTCGGAAGAGTTGGAAGCGAAGCTGGAGTTACTCGCTCAGCGAAAAGCGTACGTGATGGTGACGGGGCAACAGGTCGGCGTATATGGAGGACCTTTGTTTGCCGTATACAAACTGTTAGCGGTCATCAAACGGGCAAAACAGGCTGAAGCGAAATTAGGGAAACCGGTCCTTCCTGTCTTCTGGATGGCTACGGAAGATCATGACTTTGCTGAAATCAACCATGTCTTCACAACACAGGCGTTTTCGAGGACGTTGAAAAAAGATGCCTTGTCATCGTTACCGCTTGCAGGAAAAGCATCGATAGGGGACTTAGAGTTCGAACGGGTAAAGCTCGAACTTGTTCAAATGGCGCAACGTCTTCTACTGAATGAAACAGAGACACCGTATACTTCACATTTGTATCATGAGCTGATTGACCTCATTCAAGTGAGTCGTTCGTTCGCTCACTTTTTCGGTGGAATGATGCGGCGATTCGTCGGATCTGACTTTTTATTGTTTGACCCGCACGCGAAAGACGTACGGGCTCTCGAACGACCGATGTTCCGACGTCTCATCGAGCATCATGACGCGCTTCATGAAGCGCTCGGTCATGCGTATGAAGAAGGGATGCCGTCGGTCGAATTGAACAAGGATGCGGCCCATCTGTTTTATCACGATGGAACGCGAGAGCTGCTCACAAAGGTCGATGGCGTGTTCACGACAAAGCGAGGGCATCGCTTCACTGAAAGCGAACTGCTCACAGAGATAGAGGCGCATCCGGAGCGTTTCTCAAATAACGTGGTCTCCCGTCCGCTCATGCAGGATTTCTTGTTCCCGACTCTTGGGTATGTGGCAGGTCCCGGTGAAATTGCCTACTGGCTCCAGCTTCGACCGCTCTTCCACGAGATGGGCTGGATGATGCCGCTTCTCTTGCCACGTCTTGGTGGGTTGATCGTGTCAAGAAATGATGAGAAGAAGCTTCGTCAAGAAAGCGTGACATTGGAGCAGTATATGAAGCAACCGCTTCCGGACCATGCCTTTGACGACGAAGCGTTTGAAGAAGAGCTATATGCGTACCGGACGCTCACGGAGGCCGTCAGTCATGAGGCAGGGAAACAAGGAAGACGATTTGAGGCGAAGTCGAGACATGTGCTCGAGCGATTGGCAGATGAGATGCGTGCCGAATCGAAGCGAGAACAATATCGCTTGAATGCACGACGGATTCATCTATCGACCCGACTGTTCCCGATGGATGCCCCTCAAGAACGTATCCTCTCGATGGTTCCGATATTAAATCGTCACGGACTAGATGTGTTTCAACGATTGAAACAGGCATATGAACAATCCGATTCGGAGCGATGTTTGTTCTATGTATAATCATTTTTTGGAGAGCTCTTGACATTTGTCAGGAGCTTTTTTTCGTTGTTACCTTTTTGTTTCCTCTTTTCACTAAAAACCTGTACGGACCTTGACATTTTTATGATAAAGTAAGTGTAATAAAACAGTTGAAATATGTAGGTTGAGAGGGTTTTTTGAATGTTTGAGCATGAAACGGTTTTAAAAATGGAGTCCATTGAGGGATTGAACATCAAACCAGATGGGGTATATGTCGATTGTACGTTAGGTGGAGCGGGTCATAGTGAAGAAATCGCAAAGCGTCTAACGACGGGTCAACTATATGCGTTCGACCAAGATGACGTCGCGCTCGCACATGCGAAAGAGCGATTGGCTCCTTATGAAGGCCGTGTGACGTTTATAAAGAGCAATTTCGTTCACTTGAAGGAAGAACTCGCCCAACGTGGTGTGACAAAAGTGGACGGTGTACTATTCGACCTAGGCGTTTCTTCGCCACAGCTAGATGAGGCGGAGCGCGGGTTCAGTTACAACTATGACGCACCGCTCGATATGAGAATGGACCGGTCACGGGACTTTTCAGCCTATCATGTTGTGAACGAATGGTCGTTCGGAGAACTTGCTCGTATTTTCTTTACATACGGGGAGGAAAAGTTTTCAAAGCAAATCGCACGAAAGATTGAGCAAGCCCGTGCCGATAAACCGATTGAGACGACATTCGAGCTTGTCGACTTGATTAAAGAAGCGATTCCTGCACCAGCTAGACGAAAAGGCGGACACCCGGCGAAGCGGACGTTCCAAGCGATTCGAATCGCCGTCAATGATGAGTTGAACGTATTCGACCGCGCCGTTCAAGATGCGATTGATTTACTTGCATTGAATGGACGCATCTGTGTCATCACGTTCCATTCGTTAGAAGACCGCATTTGTAAACAAGTGTTCAAAGAGCGAAGCCAGCATCCACCATTACCACCGGGGTTGCCGGTCATTCCGAAAGAATTTGAACCGGAACTCAAACTCATCACGCGTAAGCCGATTGTGGCGAGTGAGGGAGAACTTGAAGATAACCGTCGTTCACGCTCTGCTAAGTTGAGAGTGGCCGAAAAACAAAAATAACCGAGAGTGTAGGAGGGATACCTGATGCCAGAAGCTGCCCGTAAGGCGTTGCAGCCTCAAGTAACACCGAATCGAAATCCGATTCCGCAAGAACGACCAATACCTGCTCCAAAACGACGCACGTTGACCTTGTTTGAATCGATCCTGTATCCAGTGATGATTGGTTCAGTGGTCATGTTCGGTGGCATCACGGTGTCGAAGCACAATGAAGCGTATAATATTATGCGTGATACAGCAGCCGTCAATCAGCAGGTCGACGGGGTTGCAAAAGAAAACGAAGAACTAAAGTATGAAATCGCCCAATTAAGCTCGCCCGAAAGAATTTATGCGATTGCCGAGAAGCTCGGAATGAAATTCAATGAAAAGAATGTCAAGGTGATTGATTGATGAATTCTTTAAAACAGAGTAAAAAAAGAGTGGCGTGGGTAGCGATTGTCTGCTTCACCCCGCTCTTTTTATTTTTTGTTGGATGGTTCCTTTATTTATCCGTCACCCATACGTACAAAGGGGAGAACATGCTCGCATTCGCGGAAGAGCAACGGTGGAAAGCGGTCAGTACGTTAGAAGCGGAACGGGGCGAGGTATATGATCGGTTCGGTCAACCGATTGCCATCAACATTCCATCATACCGGCTCGTTGCCGTTTTGAAACTCGGTGGTGAGCGGGTCAAAGGGAAGACGCTTATGCCCGATGAGTTCGCCGAAGCGGCGAAGCAATTGTCGACCGTGCTTCCTATGACAGAAGCCGATTTATTGAAACGGCTTGAACAAAATGCCGACCTTGGACAAATCGAGTTCGGTGTTCCCGGTCGTGACTTGACCGTAGAACAAAAAGAAGAGATCGAAGCATTCGACCTAAACGGCATCACGTTTGTCGAGGAACCGAAGCGCTATTACCCGAACAAAGTATTTGCTTCCTCGGTAATCGGATATGCCCAGAAAATTGACCAGAACGGTCGTATCGAACTCGTCGGTGAATTAGGGATTGAAAAGTCTCTGAATGATATTTTAAGTGAATCGTACGGTCTGTATCGATTTGAGAAAGATTTGGCAGGTCGTGAACTCATATCGAGTGACGAGCAGTTGAAGATTGAACCGGAAGACGGGGCGGACGTCCAATTGACAATCGACCACAGAATCCAACAGTTGCTCGAAACGAAGATGAATGAGTTGTATGAGGAGTATGAGCCGAAACATGCGACGGCCATCATCATGGACCCGAAAACGGGAGAGATCATCGCACTATCGGACCGACCATCGTTTGATCCGAACACACGCGAGATTTCTTCGTACAGTAACTTCTCTGTTTCGTCTCGATTCGAACCTGGATCGACGATGAAGATCTTTACGCTCGCGGCAGCCATCAACGAAGGCGTGTACAATCCGAATGAGCTGTACAAATCCGGTTCATACAAATATGGCAAGACGGTCTTCAATGATTACAACATTACGGGATGGGGTACCATTCCTATGGTAGAAGGCGTCTGGCATTCGTCGAACGTCGCATTCTCGATTTTAGCGAACGAACGACTTGGTCTCAGTCGATATGAAGATTACTTTAAAGCGTTCAAGTTTGATCAGCGGACAGGAATCGATTTGCCTGGAGAGGTCAATAGTCAATTCGATTTCGAAAGTCCGATGAACGTCTTGATTACGGCATGGGGACAATCGACAGCGGTGACACCGATGCAAATTTTGCAAGCGACATCGGCCATCGCAACGGATGGGACGATGAAGCAACCGCACCTCATCAAGAAAATCGTCAACAGCGAGACCGGCGAAACGATTCGGACGACCAATCCGAAAGAAGTCGGTCAACCGATCACGGCGGAGACAGCCAAAAAGACACGTGAAGCGCTCGACGGTGTCGTCAATAGCGATGTGGGAACCGGGCAACTGTATGCGTTAGACAACTATCGTGTCGTCGGAAAGACCGGTACCGCTCAAATCGCCGAGAACGGAAAATATTTGAGTGGACAGTATATTCACTCATTCGTCGGGATGGCTCCGGAAGACGATCCGGAACTTGTCATGTATATCGCGGTGGACAGACCGAACAGTGACTCGTCTACGACCGGGCCACGAATCATGGCGCCACTTTTCAAAGACGTGATGGATGTCGCATTACGTTACCGGAGTGTCGAGCCTGAAAAACAAGAAAAAGCGGTCGAAGCCTCGACGAAGACAACGTCTTCTTATATCGGTCAAAACCGTGAAGAGGCAGTGAACGCATCGACGGAGAATTCCTTCAATCCGATCGTGTTAGGTGATGGAGACGAAGTGATCGCGCAGAGTCCTGTGAAAGGACAATCGTATGTCGTCGGTGAACGATTGTTGCTAAAAACGAGCGAGTCGTTTACGATGCCTACATTAAAAGGTTGGTCGTTACGTGACGTCAAACGTTTAGCGACCCTTTATCAATTAAATTTAGAAATCGACGGTACCGGATTTGTCACATCGCAATCGATTGGCAAAGGGAAACCGGTCAAAACAGGTGCCTCCTTGAAAGTGAAGTTGGAGACACCGTCGAATTAACGCACGAGATGAAGAGGGCTGCGGCTCTCTTTTCCTATGTAAGAGGAGGAAGTTTGTATGGAACAACTGACAGTTCAAAAATTGGCATCATGGTTTGGGATGGATCTACATGACGAGCGTCTCGTCGAACGGGTCGCCACAGATTCGAGAGATGCAAACGAGGCGGGTCTCTTCGTCCCAATCGTCGGGGCGCGAGTCGACGGCCATGACTACATCGAGGCGGCCGTTGAAAAGGGTGCGATTGTCACGTTCTGGGAAGAGGGTCGCCCTCAACCAGACAACCTGGTTGTCATCCCTGTGAAATCGACGGTCGAGGCATTGCAAACAGCAGCAGCCCGATATTTAGAAGAGATTAATCCGCTCGTCGTCGCCATTACGGGCTCGAATGGGAAGACGTCGACAAAAGACATGGTCGCTGTCGTGCTCGAGGAGAAGTTCAAGACGCATAAGACAGCCGGAAATTTCAACTCGGACGTCGGCTTACCACTTACCGTTCTCAGAATGCCACTGGATACGGAAGTAGCCGTCCTCGAGATGGGGATGAACGGATTCGGTCAAATCGAGACGTTGTCAAAACTTGCTAAGCCGGATGTGGCGTTTGTGACGAATATCGGGGAGTCTCACGGTGAACAAGTCGGCGGGCGGACAGGTATCGCCAAGGCGAAACTTGAGATCAAGGCAGGTCTCAAAGCGAACGGTCGCTTGATCGTCGATGCGGATGAGCCACTTCTTTCTGGTCAAGGCTATCGCGTCGGATATGATGAGACGGCAGACGGGAAAATTGAAGTGATCGAAACGACGTTTGACGCATCGATCTTTAAATATAACGGGGACTTGTATGAACTGAAGGTGCTCGGTGCCCATCAGATTCGAAACGCAGCCTATGCGATTGCGTGTGGACTTGCGTTCGGTCTCGATCATGCGATGATTCAACGTGGACTAGACCGAATCAAGTTGACGTCGATGCGAATGGAAAAACAGATGTTCGGGGAAGCACACCTCATTAACGACGCCTACAACGCGAGTCCGACGTCGATGATTGCAGCGATTGAGACGGTCAAGTCGCTTGAAGGGTTCTCGAAGCGTGTGCTCGTCCTTGGAGATATGTACGAGTTAGGAATGGATGAACAACTGCAACACGAACAAGTCGGTGGCGCGGTGGCGTCTCCCGTGACCGATTGTATTCTCGTCGGCGACAAAGCAAAATGGATTGCCGACGGAATTCAAGATTCACGAGTGAACGTTAAAATGGTCCCGACAGTTGAGGAAGCGAAGGCGCTCCTTCATCATTATCAACGACCGGATACTGTGGTATTGTTAAAGGCATCTCGAGGACTGGCGCTTGAGCGTCTTGTTCAATAAATAGAGTAGTGAGGTAGCAACATGTTAATTAGTTTAATCGTATTAATCAGTTCATTATTAACTGTCTTGATCGTGATGCCGCGAGCCATCCCAGCATTGCGTCAATTAAAGTTCGGACAAGAGATTCGTGATGAAGGTCCAGGTTGGCACCAGAAGAAGTCGGGTACACCGACGATGGGTGGGATTGTCATCCTGCTCGCCATCCTCGTCGGATTCATCGTATCCGTCATCTTCGGCGAAGCGGTCGCAGGATTCGGTACCCTTCTATTCGTTACGATGGCATTCGGTGTCATCGGTTTCTTGGATGACTACATCAAAGTCGTCAATAAACGAAACCTCGGATTGACGTCCCTTCAGAAGTTGATCGGTCAAATCGTGGTATCGGTATTGTTTGCATGGTTCTTGTCACTCGGAGGAGACCTCGATACATCAATCTCGATCCCGTTCACGTCGATTTCGTTCGATACTGGATGGTTCTATATCGCCATCGTCATCTTCTGGCTCGTCGGGTTCTCGAACGCTGTCAACTTGACGGATGGATTAGACGGACTCGTCTCGTTCTCGGCCATCCCGACGTTCACATTCTTTGGGATTTACGCCCTTACACAAGATGAACTTGGGATTGCTTGGTTCGCGTTTGGGGTCGTCGGTGCCTTGATCGGGTTCCTAGTCTTCAATAAGTATCCGGCTAAAATCTTCATGGGGGACACCGGTTCGCTCGCACTAGGCGGAGCCGTCGCTGGACTCGCTTTGATGTTGAAGCTCGAATTACTTCTCGTCTTCGTCGGCATCATCTTCGTCATCGAGACGTTGAGCGTCATCTTGCAAGTCATCTCGTTTAAAACGACGGGGAAACGACTCTTCAAGATGAGTCCGATCCATCACCACTTCGAAATGGTCGGGTGGTCAGAATGGCGCATCGTACTCACGTTCGGAGGCATCAGTTTAATTACAGCAGGTTTATCATTACTACTCATGTAAAAGGGTGAGACAGATGGAAAAGCAATGGCACGGTAAAAAAGTTCTTGTCCTCGGTGCTGCGAAGAGCGGTATTGCGGCGGCGACATATCTGCATCATGCGGGAGCAGATGTGACGATCAATACGGGGAATATCCCTCCGGAAGACGAACAGGAAAAAATTCAGGCTCTCGGGATTCAATCGGTGTTTAACGAGCATCCCCTCGCTCTGTTGAATGAGACAGAGGTGATTGTCAAAAACCCAGGCATCCCGTATCAGATTCCATTGCTTCAGGAAGCGATGTCTCGTCATATCCCGATCTATACTGAAGTGGAACTTGCTTATTTAGCAACGGAGGCGGAATTTGTTGCCATCACTGGCTCAAATGGGAAAACGACAACCACGACACTCGTCTATGAATTGCTCAAAGGTGGGGAGCGTCCGGTGCATCTTGCGGGAAACATCGGATTCCCTGCGATTGAAGTGGCGTCTCAGGCGAAGGCGGGCGATTTGATTGTGATTGAATTGTCGAGTTTTCAATTGATGGGGATTGAGTCGTTTCATCCTCGCTCGGCGGCACTACTCAATCTATCGGAAGCTCATTTGGACTATCATGGGGATTTTGATGCGTATGCGGATGCAAAAGGAAACTTGTTCCGTCGAATGACGAATGCAGATCAAATCGTCGTGAAAGTGACAGATCCGGAAGTTATGAAACGTGTCCCGGGAGAGATTGAACCGACTACGTTCAGCTTTGACCGGGGTGACGCTTCTGTCGTCGATGGATGGGTCACGGTTCGTGGTGAAAAAATCATGCCGGTAAATGAGTTGGCATTAGGCGGGGCGCACAACGTGGAAAATGTATTGGCTGCACTACTCTTAGTGGAACCATTCGCTATTCCACGTACGCATATCGAACGTGTGTTACGAAACTTCGGTGGCGTCGCGCATCGGACCGAGAGTCTCGGTGATGTGCTCGGACGTGCCGTCTACAATGATTCGAAAGCGACGAACAACGTGGCGGCGGAAGCTGCGTTACGTGGATTTGACGCCCCAATCGTCTGGCTTTGTGGTGGTCTCGAGCGTGGTGCGGACTTATCTTCGCTCGCCCCGGCTCTCTCAAACGTAAAAGCTGTCATCGCGTATGGTGAGACGAAAGAGCGTTTTAAAGAGCTCGGCGAGTCCCGACAGATTCCATCTTTCACCGTCGAGACGTTGGCAGACGCCGTTCCGCTCGCGTTTGAGCAATCCGAGACGGGAGACGTCATCTTACTCTCACCCGCTTGTGCTAGCTGGGATCAATTTAAAACGTTTGAAGAACGAGGCGAGCAGTTCGTTCAACTCGTCCGTTCATATGAGGAGGCGAACCGATGAAAATCATGATTTCTGGTGGTGGTACCGGTGGTCATATTTATCCGGCACTCGCATTGATTGAAACGCTAAAAAAACGTCACCCGGATTTACAGGTACAATACATCGGGACGGAGAATGGGTTAGAAGCTGATCTCGTACCGCGAGCCGGTGTCCCGTTCAAGTCGATTCAAATCGCAGGTCTGAAGCGTTCCCTTTCACTCGAGAACGTGAAGACAGCCTACTGGTTTTTGAAAGCCGTTCGGGCATTGAAAAAAGACATGGCGGCGTTTAAGCCGGACGTCGTGATTGGGACGGGTGGTTTCGTATCCGGCCCCGTCGTCTATACGGCACAACAGCTTGGGATCCCCACGATTCTGCATGAACAAAACAGTATCCCGGGATTAACTAACAAATTCTTATCGAAGAAAGCCAATCGGGTTGCCCTCTCGTTCAAAGGCTCAGATGTCCATTTCCCGGGTGCGAACGTTCGCTTGATTGGAAACCCGCGTGGTAGCGAAGTCTTGCAAACGGAAGTCGATGAGGCGTCCGTCCGCGAACAGTATCGTTTAGATGACCGTCCGATCGTCTTGGTGTATGGTGGGAGCCGCGGAGCCGAGGCAATCAACCGAGCGGTCGTGGAAGCGATCCCGTCGCTCTCAGAATTGCCAATCAACGTCCTTTACGTCACGGGGAAAGTGCATTTCGATGCGGTGTCGAAACAGGCGCCATCTTCTGATAATGTACACATCCATCCATACGTGTACGATATGCCATCTTTACTCGCCTGTACGTCACTCGTCATCTCACGAGCTGGCGCTTCGACGATTTCAGAATTGACCGCCATTGGTTTACCGAGCATTTTGGTACCTAGTCCGTACGTGACAGCTGACCATCAAACGAAAAATGCTTCGGCCCTCGTCGAGAACGGGGCGGCCATCCTTTTGAAAGAAGAGGCGTTGACGGGTGTTACGCTCGTAGAAGCGATTCGTCAAGCACTCGAACAGCGTGATGAGATGGCGAACGCATCGCGTGCACTCGGTTTCCCGGACGCGTCAGATGCATTGGCCGACCTGGTAGAAGAAGTCATTCAATAAAGGAGTAGAACCCGATGGAACCAAGCCAACAAACGGTACGTAGTCTCGAAGACCGTATTCCATACATGAAAAAACAACGGCGTAAAAAAGCGAACCGTCGGATGTTCTCTGTACTCTCACTGTTTGGAATTCTCATCCTACTCGTGGTCTACATGCAGACTTCGATGTCGAACGTGAAAGAAGTGAAGGTATCGGGTCTTTACTGGTTAGAAGAAACGTACGTGTTTCAGGACATGAAGCTCGATTCATCGACGAAGTTTGTCAGTCTGTCCCCAAACAAGATGAGTGAACAGATGGAAAAGTTGCCTGGTGTCAAACGGGTAGAAATCGATCGTTCTTGGTATAACAAGGTTCAAATCACCGTGACAGAAGAGAAAATGATCGCTTATGCGAAAGCGGAAAAAGGAGATGTCGTCGTGTTAGCCGACGGTTCACTCCATCCGACCGGAGCCATCACCGATCCGCAAAAGCTAAAGGACGGACCACTCTTACGAGAGTTCAACACGGAAGCAGAACTCGAAAAGATCGCAAGTGAACTCGAGCGGGTCGATGATGCGACACGGGCTCGTATGTCAGAAGTGATTTTATCGAAACGAAAAGATGAGCCGACGCGATACGAGATTTTTATGAACGATGGCAACACGTTACTCACACCGACATTGAAGTTAAGCAAGACCGTATCAAAGTATGGAGAAATTTATGAAAACATCCCGAAAGGTGAGCGTGGGACCGTCGTCATGGATGGTGGTTTTTATTTTGTTCCATACAAGAAAACGAATGAATAATCAGTTATATTACAGTCCTTAGACACATAAGGGCTGTTTTTTTGTCGTTTGTAAACGAATTGATAACGCGAAACCGCTTAAATTGTAGGATTCTACCTTTTCTCACTATCTTATTTGTTGTAAACTTAGACGTGAGATATCTTGTCGAAACCAACAATTTTTTTGGATATCTGTATATGTGTCAAGCAATTGGAACAGAAAAATTATAGAGCGGAGGTGTTTCCCTTTTGGAAGCGAATGGTTATGTGGCCGCATTAGATATTGGAACGTCAGAGATTAAGCTCGTCGTCGGTGAATTGCTCGGCGGAACGCTTAATATTTTGGCAGAAGGGTGTGCACCGTCTGCGGGTGTAAAACGTGGCGCTGTCGTAGACATCGATAAAACAGTCCAAGCGATCAAACAGGCCGTTGAGCACGCTGAGACATCGCTAGGAGATCAAATTCGATCTGTATACGTTGCCATCGAAGGGGAACATATCCAAATTGCCCCATGTCATGGAATTGCATCCGTGAAGCGAGAAGATCAAGAAATTACCGACGCAGACGTGATGGAAGTCATCAACTCGGCACAAGTGATGCGATTACCGGACGAGATGAGTGTCATCGATGTGATCCCATCTTCATTCACGGTTGATCAGCAAACCGGCGTTGTCGATCCACGGGGCATGTTAGGCTATCGACTTGAGATGCACGGGAAAATGGTGACCGGGTCGAAGACCATTTTACATAGTATTCGTCGTTCGATTGAACGGGCAGGATTACAACTCGAAGGTTTTATTCTAGGAAATCTTGCCCTCGGTATGAGCGCAGCTTCTGTAGATGAAATCGATTTAGGAATCGGGCTTGTCGATGTCGGACATGAAAAGACGACGGTCTCCGTATTTTATCGGGGAGATCTCGTCTACTCGTATATCCTCCCGGTCGGTGGAGATCATATGACGAGAGACTTGGTCTATAAACTCAATTGTAAATATCAAGACGCCAAAGTGGCGAAAGAAGAATATGGTCTCGCTCTTGAAGAAATGGCTGATGAGACAGAAGGTTTCTCCTACACGAACATCAATGGGGAAGTGGCGTTCGAACCACAGTCAGAAATTAGCTACGTTTTAGAAGCGAGAATAGAGGAAATGTTTACCCTTATGTTGAATAAGGTTCAAAAAGTAGGTGTTCCGATGCTGAATGGCGGATACTTACTTTGCGGTGGGGCAGCTGCTCTACCTGGTATTCAGGAGTTGGCGACTCGTATTATGGGCCAAAAGACGAGATTGTATCAACCATCGTCGATTGGTGTCAGACATCCAAAATACGCGACAGCCGTCGGCGTGTTGAAATATGTCTTGATGAGTGATCATCACGTTTCGAAATCTCAGCTTGAAAAACCGGAAGTTCGCCAGGAAACACTTCACAAGAAGCCGGAAGCGACCGATATTCATGTAGGAGAGAACGAATACGAGAGCGATCAAGAGTCGAAAAAAGGGTTTAGTCGTTTGATGGAAAAATTATTTGGCGTTTAAGCTGACGATGTAATACAACTTGGAAAATACGTAGGGGGATACCTGAATGATGTACTTTGATGAGGCGATTGACGCCGTAGCGAAAATTAAAGTAATTGGAGTCGGTGGCGGCGGGTCAAACGCCGTTAACCGCATGATTGAACATGGGGTACAAGGAGTCGAGTTCATCGCAGTCAACACGGATGCACAAGCGTTGAACATGTCGAAAGCCGACGTGAAGCTTCAGCTTGGTGCAAAATTGACACGTGGTCTCGGTGCAGGTGCGAACCCGGATATCGGTAAAAAAGCGGCTGAAGAAAGCCGCGAACAGTTGATTGAAGCACTTGACGGTGCGGACATGGTGTTCGTCACGGCTGGGATGGGTGGCGGAACCGGAACAGGTGCCGCTCCAGTCATCGCCGAGATTTCAAAAGAAATCGGCGCACTCACGGTCGGTGTCGTGACGAAACCGTTCATGTTCGAAGGACGGAAGCGTATGCAACACGCACAGCACGGCATTCAAGCGTTCAAAGAAAAAGTAGATACCCTCATTGTGATTCCGAACGATAAGCTCCTTGAAATCGTGGAACGCAACACACCGATGATCGAAGCGTTCCGTGAAGCGGATAACGTCCTCCGTCAAGGTGTACAGGGGATCACGGACTTGATTGCCATCCCGGGTCTCATTAACCTCGACTTCGCGGACGTGAAAACGATCATGACGGAGAAAGGGTCTGCCCTCATGGGTGTCGGTGTCGCGACAGGTGAAAACCGTGCCGTTGAAGCAGCGAAGAAAGCCATTTCGTCACCACTTCTCGAATCTTCAATCGAAGGTGCGAAAGGTGTCTTGATGAACATCACTGGTGGACTTAGCCTCAGCTTGTTCGAAGTGACAGAGGCGGCTCAAATCGTTCAAAGTGCGGCCGATGAAGAAGTGAACTTGATCTTCGGTTCGGTCATCAACGAAAACTTGAACGATGAGATCATCGTCACCGTGATTGCAACTGAATTCGCTGAAGAAGCACAAGGGACGAACCCGTTCCTTCAGCAGCCGAAAAAACAGCCTGAGGTTGAGAACAAGGAACCCCAACCAAAAGCAAATGAAGCGGCTCAACAAGACGAAGGGAACTTCCATCGCCCAGTGTATGGAGGAGACGTCCCAGACGAGACGATCAACATCCCTGCGTTTGTGAGACAACGCCGTAACTAAACAACTAGGGGTGCCGGTACTCGGCATCCCTTTTTCTAAAAGGAGAGACCGATGCAACTGCTACATACTTGGGAAACCGAAACAACCCGTTATCATGCTTACGTGACGACACGAATAGATGGACACAATGCGGGAAACATCGGACTGCACGTGGGCGATGAAATCGACCGCGTCGTCGAAAATCGGCAACAGTTCTTTCAACAAGCCGGGCTCGCGTTAGAGGACTCCGTGTGGGCGGATCAAGTGCACGGCACAGCGGTCCAGGTCGTCGATTCGTCGGACAAAGGTAAGGGTGCGTTCCGATATGAAGAGGCGATCCCGAAAACAGACGGTCTTCTCACGACCGAAGACGCGTTACCGTTAGCCCTCGTCTTTGCTGACTGTGTACCGCTCTTCTTCTGTGCGAAAAATCATGGGGTCATCGGCATCGCTCATGCCGGGTGGAAGGGGACGGTCGGAAACATCGTCAAGACTATGATGCAGACGTTTGCTGAGAAAGGAATCGAGGCGACCGATGTGGACATGCTCGTCGGTCCGTCCATCTCAGGAGATGACTACGAGGTCGATGGTCGTGTCCTGCAGGCCGTCAGGGACGTTTCGCCGATTGCATATGAACGGGCAGTGCGAAACGAGTCGAGAGAGCACGCCCTCTTGTCCCTTCAAACCGTCAATGAAGTATTGGCAAAAGAACATGACACTGCGGTCATGCAATCGAATTTAACGACTGGCGCGGACAGCCCGTTTTTCTCCTATCGAGACGGAGAGACGAAACGTCGGTTTGCGGCAGTCATCGTCAAGGAGCGAAAATCGTGAGTATTTCAGATAATGTAAAACAAGTTCAATCCATCATTTCATCACACGTTCAAGAAGTTGAGCCGACACTCATCGCCGTCACGAAATCCGTAGGCGTAGATGTGGCCAACGCTCTTTACGCAGAAGGAATTCGTGATTTCGGAGAAAACCGTCCGGATTCACTGCTCGAGAAAGTTGAAGGGATGCCGAAGGATGTCAGATTTCATTTTATCGGTACGTTACAAACACGAAAAGTGAGACAAATCATTGATTACGTCGCGGCCATCCACTCTCTTGACCGGTTGTCTCTCGCAGCAGAGATTGACAAGCGCGCGAGCCGAACCATCGATTGTTTCGTTCAAGTGAACACGTCAGGAGAAGATTCAAAACATGGTCTCGAAATAGAGGAAGTCGTGCCCTTCATCGAGAACTGTAAACAGTATCCTCATATTCGAATCATCGGGTTGATGACGATGGCACCATTCACTGAAGAAGAGTCAACACTTCGTGAAACGTTCCGCCGTCTCCGTCATCTACGTGATGAAGTGAAGGCAAATGCGTATGAACACGCACCATGCACGGAGCTGTCGATGGGGATGTCAAACGATTATCCAATCGCGATTGAAGAAGGCGCATCGTTTGTTCGTATTGGTACCGTACTTGTGCAATAATATATCTTAAGGAGGAATCCGTTATGTCAATCAAAAACAAAATGAAAGATTTCTTTGGACTCGAAGAAGATCCGAACAGCACATATGAAGAAGAAGAGTATACTGTCGCAAATGCAGCAGCTCCTTCTACAACCGAAACATCTGTCGTCAGACAGGATGATCGTCCAAAATCAGCGAATAATCTCGTGGCATTAAATACGAAAAAGAAAGACCGTTCAAAAGTCGTATTGGCTGAGCCGCGTGTGTTCGCTGAGGCGCAAGACATTAGTGATCATTTGAAAGAAAACCGTGCTGTCATCGTCAACCTTCAGCGCATGTCAAAAGAGCAATCGCGTCAAGTCGTCAACTTCCTCTCAGGTGTCGTATACGCCCTTGAGGGATCGATGACTTCGATTGGACATAACACGATTCTGTGTACTCCGAACAACGTCGAATTGACTGGTTCAATCTCAAACTTGATATCGGAGGATGAACTTCACAGTAAAGGGTGGTAACTGAATGGAAAACGTAATCCCTGCCTTAGGCAACACGTTGAGCGATCTACTTGGTATCTATAGTTGGGTCCTCATCGGCTATATTTTATTATCATGGTTCCCGAACGCACGCGAATCTAAATTTGGTCAAATCTTATCGTTTTTGTGTGAACCGTTCTTGGCGCCGTTTCGCCGGATCATCCCACCGATTGGTGGGATGCTTGATATCTCCCCAATCGTTGCGCTGTTCGTACTTCGTATGGCCCAAGCCGGAATCGCTGCGATCTTTGGGTGACGTATGAGCGTCTATGACCATTATCGACCAAGTGAACGCGCGTTCGTTGAACAAGTGCTCGACTGGGTACAACAAGTGGAGAATAGCTATGTGTTGAAATTGACGGATTTTCTAGATCCACGTGAACAGCAAATCGTCAAACAACTCGTCGGGAAACAACTTGTCATTCATGATGATGGCGGATTTGAAGGCGCGGAACGACGTCGTCTGATTTTAGCGCCGGATTACTATGAACTCAATCCAGATGATTTTGAGATTGAGATCCGTCGAATCGAGTACCCAACAAAATTCGTGGACTTGACGCATCGACAAGTGACAGGGACATTGCTGAACGCTGGACTGAAACGTCAAAAGTTCGGAGATGTCGTTCTTGACGATGAGATTGTACAATTTGCGACGACGCGTGAAGCGGTCGGGTTCATTGAAATGAATCTTGAACGTGTCGGAAAAGCGAGAGTTCGCATTTCTTCCGTGCCAAAAGACGAGGTTCTTGTCGTCCCTGCGACCGAATGGATCGAAGGGTTCGGCATCGTCTCTTCCTTACGATTTGATACGGTCGCAAGCGAGGTGCTTAACATCTCTCGGCAAAAAGCGCAGGCTCTCGTCAAACATGGCGACTGTAAAGTGAATCATAAAGTCATTGAAGACGCGAGCTTCATCCTTGAACCGGATGATCTTTTATCCGTCCGTGGATATGGTCGCATCAAATTGATGGAGATTCTCGGATCGACCAAACGTGAAAAAATTAAAATCCAGTATGGCACCATACGTTGAAATTAGGAGGAAAGTCGAATGGCGTTGACACCGATTGATATTCATAATAAAGAATTCTCTTCCCGTTTTCGTGGGTACGACATCGATGAGGTCAATGAATTTTTAGATCAAATCATTAAAGAGTTTGAACTATTGATTCGTGAGAATCGACGGTATGAAGAACTTGTCAACGATATGCAAGCCCGCATTGACTACTTCTCCTCGATGGAAGATACGTTGAACAAATCGATTATCGTCGCGCAGGAAGCGGCGGAAGAAGTGAAGAACAATGCTCAAAAAGAAGCGAGTCTCATCTTGAAACAAGCGGAACGTGAAGCGTTCGCTCGTGAAGAGGAAGCGGCGCGCAAAGAGCAACTTGCTGAACGAGAAGTCGTTCAAATGCTCAAGAAAGTCGAGTTGTATCGGACACGCTTCCGCGTCCTCGTCGATGCGCAAATGGAACTTCTCAACAGTACGGAATGGGAAACGATTGTCGGGGAACCGCCTGTGCAGACGGTTCTTGACGATAGAACAGAACTTGCGTATAATGACGACGAAGTCACACGTAATGAAGAACAACACGGATAAATGATCAACACGTTGAGTAGGACGCGTCGATCGAGTCATACCTACGAAGCGACTTAGGGACGGTGAGAGCCTAGGAGAAAGACTTGAATCGGTATCCCCTATGAGTCGTCACGCTGAACTGAAGTAAGCGTGACCGCCTGACCTCGTTATCGGTTACCGAGAGCGGTCTCATGATGATGAGACTAGTAGGGTGGTACCGCGAGTCAACCAACTCGTCCCTATCAGGGATGGGTTGGTTTTTTTTGTTTTCTAAAAAATGTTGATGGAGGAGTTTCGATGAACTACAAAGACACGCTATTAATGCCAAACACAGAATTCGCGATGCGTGGGAATTTACCAAAACGCGAACCGGCGATGCAAACGGAATGGGAAGATATGGACCTTTACAACAAGGTACAAGAAAAAAATGCTGGGAAACCACAATATATCTTACATGATGGACCTCCATATGCGAACGGCGACATCCACATGGGACACGCGATGAACAAAGTATTGAAAGACATCATCGTTCGTTTCAAAGGGATGAACGGCTACCAGTCTCCAATGATTCCAGGATGGGACACGCACGGTCTTCCAATCGAGAACGCTCTTCAAAAAGCAGGCGTCAATCGTAAGGAAATGACGGTCGCGGAATTCCGCGAAAAGTGTGCAGAGTATGCGATGGAGCAAGTGAACTCGCAACGCGAGCAATTCAAACGTCTCGGTCTTCTCGCAGACTTTGAGAATCCATACATCACGCTCCTTCCTGAGTACGAGGCGGCGCAGATTCGCTTGTTCGGTTCGATGGCTGAGAAGGGTTACATCTACAAAGGAAAAAAACCAGTCTACTGGTCGCCGTCTTCTGAATCGGCACTCGCGGAAGCAGAGATTGAATATTACGATAAAAAATCACCAGCCATCTACGTGGCGTTCCGTGTCGTGGACGGTAAAGATACGTTGACGTCAGATGATCACTTCGTCATCTGGACAACAACGCCTTGGACAATCCCGGCGAACCTTGGGATTGCGGTGAGTGACGAGTTGACTTACACGCGTATCGAACATGAAGGAAAAGGCTATATCGTCGCGGAAACGCTCGTCGAAGAAGTGACGGCAGCGCTCGGATGGACGGATTACACGGTGAGCGGGTCATGGAACGGACGTGACTTCGAGTACATGACGGCTCAACATCCATTGTATGACCGGACGTCACTCGTCATCCTCGGCGACCACGTCACTGCGGATGCGACTGGACTCGTTCATACAGCACCTGGACACGGGGAAGACGACTATCGTGTCGGACAGGCTTACGGATTAGATGTCCTTTGCCCGGTGGATGACCGTGGTTACATGACAGACGAAGCCCCTGGTTTCGAAGGTCTCTTCTACGAAGATGCGAACAAACAAATCGGTATGAAACTTGAAGAGAATGGCTACTTGCTCAACTTGAAGTTCATCAAACACTCGTACCCGCATGACTGGCGTACGAAGAAACCAGTCATCTTCCGTGCGACGCCACAATGGTTCGCATCGATCAAAGATTTCCGTGAAGACATGCTCCGTGAAATCGAGGAAGTGAATTGGGTCCCTGAATGGGGAATGACACGTCTTTACAACATGGTCCGTGACCGTGGAGACTGGGTCATCAGCCGTCAGCGTGCTTGGGGTGTTCCAATCCCAATCTTCTATGCGGAAGATGGAACGGAAATCATCACGAACGAGACGATTGACCACATCGCGAACTTGTTCCGTGAGCACGGGTCGAACGTTTGGTATGAGCGTGAAGCGAAAGACCTTCTCCCTGCAGGGTTCACTCACCCGAACAGCCCGAACGGTGAGTTCCGTAAAGAACTCGACATCATGGACGTCTGGTTCGATTCAGGTTCTTCACACGCTGGTGTATTAGAAGAACGCGAAAACCTTCGTCGTCCGGCAGACCTTTATCTTGAAGGATCGGACCAATATCGTGGTTGGTTCAACTCATCACTCTCGACGGCCGTTGCGACGACTGGGAAAGCACCGTACCGGAACGTCTTGAGTCACGGATTCGTCCTCGATGGGGACGGACGCAAAATGTCGAAATCGCTCGGTAACACGATTGCACCGAACGATCTCGTGAAGCAGTACGGCGCCGAAATCGTACGCCTCTGGGTCGCATCCGTCGACTATCAGTCTGACGTACGCGCGTCACACGATAACTTCAAACAAGTGTCAGAAGTTTACCGGAAGATGCGTAACACGATCCGCTTCTTACTCGGGAACTTGAACGGGTTCGAGCCGTCGATGCGTGTCGCATTCGACGATATGCCGGAAGCGGACCGTTTCATGGCGACGAAGCTCAAACAACTGCAGACAAAAGTTGTCAAAGCATATGATGAGTTTGACTTTATGGCCGTGTACCACCTCGTTCATAACTTCTGTGTCAACGAGTTGTCTTCGTTCTACCTCGACTTCACAAAAGATATCCTGTATATCGAACGTGAAGACGATCTCCGTCGTCGTGCTGTTCAGACGGTCATGTACGATGCCGTCGTCCTCTTGACGAAACTGTTGGCTCCAATCCTTCCACACACTGCCGATGAGGCATGGAAAGAAGTGCCTGGTAAGTCGGAAGCAAGCATCTTCTTGACGGATTTAGAAGAAGTAGATGCATTGACTGCTGACGAACAAGCGTTGCTTGAGAAATGGTCGAAATTCCTCGTCTTCCGTGACGATGTCCTCAAAGCGATCGAAATCGCACGTGGCGAGAAGTTGATCGGGAAACCGCTCGAGGCGAAGTTGATTCTCGCACCAAAAGCAGAGACTGCCGACTTGTTGAACACGATCGACAACGTCAGCCAACTGCTTCAAGTATCGCAAGTGGAGTGGGCTGAGACGGCAGACGTCGATTATGCGACTACGAAAATCACAGTCATGAAAGCAGATGGAGCCGCTTGTGCACGTTGTTGGACATACTCGACAGAGCTTGGACAAAACGAAGAGCATCCAGAGCTTTGCCCGCGCTGTGCATCAGTAATCGGTTAAGACGAACCGGAGTGGCGTCCCCACTCCGGTTTCTTAACGGCTTGAAAGGAGACGCATATGAAACGATATTATGGATTGGCGCTCATCTTGATTTTGATCGATCAACTCACAAAATGGGTGGTCGTTCAGACGATGACAATTGGTCAATCGATTGAAGTCATCCCGAACTTGTTATATTGGACGTCCTACCGCAACAAAGGAGCGGCTTGGGGGATGTTAGAAGGACAGATGGCGTTCTTCTTTATCATCACCATCCTCGTCGTTGCCGGACTCGTTTACTTCTTGCACAAAGAAGTGAACGGCTATCAGCTCCTCGGATATAGTGTCGGATTACTGTTAGCCGGTGCCATCGGTAACTTTATCGATCGCTTGTTCCGGAGCGAAGTCGTCGACTTTGTCGATACGTATCCGTTCGGATACAACTTCCCAATCTTTAACGTGGCTGATATGGCACTCACATTCGGTGTCATCTTGATGGTCATCGGGATTTTATTTGAAGAAAAATTACACAAAGAAAGGGGACAATCGTAATGGAATCGTATACTTTTGTCGCCGATGAAAAGGCAAGGATTGATAAGTGGGTCAGTGACCGTGGTGAATGGTCACGCTCGCAAGTACAGGAATGGATCAAGACGGGGGCCCTCCTCGTCAACGGTAGTGCCGTGAAAGCGAACTACAAGCTTCAAGTGGGGGATGAAGTAGAAGTGAATGTGCCGGAAGCGGTCGAACTCGAAGTGTTGCCTGAAGACATTCCGCTCGAGATCGTCTTTGAAGATGAAGACGTCATCGTCGTCAACAAGGCACGCGGGATGGTCGTTCACCCTGCAGCCGGTCACACGTCAGGGACGCTCGTCAATGCGCTACTTTATCATTGCGATGACCTCTCGGGCATCAACGGAGTCAAACGTCCCGGAATCGTCCATCGGATTGATAAGGACACGACGGGTCTTCTCATGGTCGCTAAAAATGACTTGGCTCATGAGTCGCTCGCGAGCCAGTTGAAAGACAAGACCATCAAACGGGAGTATATCGCGCTCGTCCATGGTGAACTCGTTCACGAACTCGGAACGATTGAAGCTCCGATCGGTCGTGATACGAATGATCGTCAGCGTATGACCGTGACGGACCGGAACGCAAAAGAAGCCGTGACACACTTCCGTTTACTCGAACGTTATAAAGACTTCACGCTCGTGGAGTGTAAATTAGAAACGGGACGCACGCACCAGATCCGTGTACACATGCGTTATATCGGTCATCCGCTCGCCGGTGACCCGAAATATGGTCCACGCCGCACGATTGATTTAGGCGGTCAAGCGCTCCATGCGGCAACGCTCGGGTTCCACCATCCACGTACGAAAGAATGGATGGAGTTTGAGGCCCCATTACCAGAAGACTTCAATGCGGAACTCGCAAAATTGGATAAAATCGAGAAAACTCGTTGACTTCTGTCACATTCCGATTTATAGTCTAGGAAGCATAACACCTTTAAACCCAGTCCAGAGAGGCTGTGAAAGGATTGTGACCGCGGTCACATGTACGTCAATTCAACCCCGGCAGTCGTATGCCGTTTTTGATGAAGACTCCCTTTCCAGCCGGATGAGGGAGTCTTCTTTTTTACTGAAGTTTGGAAGGAGGAATCACGTGAAACAATCAGTCATTTTAGATGAGTCAGCCATCCGTCGTGCCTTGACCCGAATCGCACACGAGATTATCGAGCGAAACAAAGGAATCGATGACGTCGTCCTCGTCGGAATCAAGACGAGAGGCGAGACGCTCGCTGACCGACTCGCTCGCCGAATCGAGGAGATTGAAGGCAAGCCGGTCGCACTCGGCAATCTCGATATCACGCTTTACCGGGATGACTTATCGAAGAAGTCGTTAGACCCTGAAGTCAAAGCGACAGAGCTACCCCATGATATCAATGGAAAGACGGTCGTCCTCGTCGACGACGTCCTCTATACCGGTCGAACAGTTCGTGCCGCAATGGACGCGCTTGTCGACCATGGTCGTCCGGATTATATCCAACTCGCTGTCTTGATTGACCGAGGCCATCGGGAACTCCCGATTCGACCAGATTTTATCGGTAAGAACGTTCCGACGTCCAAGTCCGAGCAAGTCGTTGTCCGACTCAGTGAAGTCGACACGGCGGATGAAGTCACGATCCATCAGCAATAAACGCATACCTTTAAGGTGGTCCAGAGAGGCCAGGAAGGAGAATTCAAAATGAAACAACCTGTTCTACACATCCACGAGCGTCCAGCTCACTTTCCACAATGGCTATTATTCAGTCTTCAACACGTCTTCGCCATGTTCGGAGCGACGATTTTAGTCCCGATTTTGACAGGATTAAATACATCGGTCGCCCTCGTCGCTTCCGGCGTGGCCACGCTCTCATTCTTAGCGATTACACGCTTCAAAGTCCCAACATACTTAGGTTCAAGTTTTGCCTACATCGCCCCGATTATAGCGGTCAGCCAGCAATGGGGTGTCGAAGCCGCACTCTTCGGCGGAATCGTCGCCGGGTCTGTATACGGGGTCGTTTCCTTGATCATCTATAAAACGGGCGTCAACTGGTTGCTCCGATTGCTCCCACCCGTCGTCGTCGGACCGGTCATCATGGTCATCGGACTCTCGCTCGCACCGGTCGCCATCGACATGTCGATGAATCAAGACGGTGCCTATAACGGAACGTTCATGACGACTGCCCTGCTTACACTTGGAATCACGATGCTCGCCATGACGAAGCTGAAAGGTGTCTGGGGTGCCGTCCCGATCCTCTTTGGAATCGTTGGAGGATACGCAGTCGCAGCCGCATTCGGCATCATCGATTACTCACCGATTCAACAAGCCAGCCTGTTCCAACTTCCTGACTTCACGATGGTGTTCGTCGACTACATGCCGATGTGGCAAGTCGGGGCCCTTCTCGCCATCGTTCCGGTCGCGCTCGTCACAATGACGGAGCACATCGGAGATCAAATGGTCACGTCGAAAATCATCGGACGAGAGACGATGAAAGACCCAGGTCTCCATCGCACGCTACTCGGAGACGGAGTAGGAAAAGCCGTTGCCTCTGCACTCGGTGGACCACCATGTACGACTTACGGTGAGAACAACGGCGTCATGGCAATCACACGAGTCTACAGTGTCTACGTCATCGCCGGCGCAGCACTCATGGCCATCAGCTTCGGATTCCTCGGTCACATTGAAGCGTTCATCACGACCATCCCGAACCCGGTCAAAGGTGGAATCTCGATCCTCTTGTTCGGTGTCATCGCGTCGAACGGATTACGGACGATGGTGGAGAGCAAAGTCGACTTGGCAGAAAAGCGCAACTTGATCATCTCATCGGTCATCCTCGTCATCGGACTCGGTGGTGCGATGGTTCAAATCGGGAGCTTCCCGGTACAAGGCATGGCGCTTGCGACGGTCGTCGGTATTTTGTTAAACGCCATCTTACCGCATGAAGAAGACGATACAGCAGTCGAAGTCAACACAACTGAAGAAACGAAACAAGCAAGTAACTTTTAATTCGATCCCGTGAGGTCGGCAAAGTGAAGGCTCGTTTATTTGGGTGTACCCTGCCCAGATAAAGGCGTCCCTTCACATCGGTGAAGAGGCGCCTTTTCTCTTTGCCTCTAATAAAAGGAGGAGACGAACATGAATACGATGCAAACAAACGTGAAACCGGTCAAACACTTCGTCAGTTTGGGCACACTTTCCCTTGAGGAGATCATGGGCATGATTGAAGAATCATTGCGCTACAAGCAAGGTGACCTCCCCCCACTATTTGATGGGAAAACGGTCGCAAACCTGTTCTTTGAAAACTCGACGCGTACGAAAAATTCGTTTCAAATGGCCGAGCGCCACTTGAACATGCAAGAGATTCCGTTCGATGTGACGACGTCATCGGTCACGAAAGGGGAGACGCTCTACGATACGTGTAAAACGCTCGAAGCCATCGGCGTGGACGCGCTCGTCATTCGACATCCGGAAGCGGGCTATTATCACGAACTTGTGGAGAAGTTGAATATCCCGGTGTTGAACGGAGGGGACGGGAGCGGGGAACATCCATCCCAATCATTGCTCGATCTCGTCACCATCTTTGAAGAGTTCGGAACGTTCCAAGGATTGAACGTCGCCATCTGTGGTGACCTCGTCCATAGTCGGGTCGCCCGCTCGAACGCAAGCGTCTTGAAGCGCCTCGGAGCAAACGTGGTCGGTTGTAGTCCTGCCTCTTGGTGGGATGACTCGATGGGGCTAGAGCGAAAAGAACTCGATGACATCCTAGGCGAATGTGACGTCATCATGTTGCTCCGTGTACAACACGAGCGCCATATCATGGGAGACGTCTTCTCGAAAGAAGCGTATCACACACAGTTCGGTTTGACGGTCGAACGCGTCGAGCGAATGAAAGCAGGCGCCATCATCATGCACCCGGCTCCGGTCAATCGGGATGTAGAGATTGCTGGAAGTCTGATCGAACATGAACGGTCACGCATCTTCCCACAAATGAAGAATGGGGTGTACGCCCGGATGAGCATCTTAAATCGAGCATTAGGAGGACAACAATGATACTTCAAAACGCGACATGGTATGACAAGGGAACGAAACGCACGACAAACATTCACGTGAAAGACGGAAAGATCGAATCACTCGACTATAAAGGGAAGACCACGGGACAAGAAATGCTCGATGCGACAGGTTATCTGCTCGCACCAGGACTCGTCGATGTCCACGTCCACTTGCGTGAACCAGGTGGCGAGGCGAAAGAGACGATTCGGACGGGAACGATGGCTGCCGCGGCGGGCGGGTTCACGACCATCTGCTCGATGCCGAACACGAGACCGGTTCCAGACAATCGCGAAACAATGGACGTCCTCCTTCAAAAAATCGAACAAGATGCGGTCGTACGTGTGTTACCTTACGCCGCTATCACGAAACGACAGCTCGGTGAAGAACAGGTCGACATGGAATCGCTCGCAGATGCCTTCGCCTTTACGGATGACGGTGTTGGTGTCCAATCGGCGGCGATGATGCGACAAGCCATGCGTGAAGCGAAACGATTGAACAAAGCAGTCGTCGCCCACTGTGAGGACAATACGTTGAAGGCCGGATCGGTCCACGAGGGCAAATTCAGTGAGGCGCATGGCATTCAAGGAATTCCGAGCCTTGCAGAGAGCATCCATATCGCTCGCGACGTTTTGATTGCTGAAGAGACAGGGTGTCATTATCATGTCTGTCACGTCTCATCCCGCCAATCGGTTCGTGTCATTCGGGATGCGAAACGAGCCGGCATTCACGTGACTGCAGAAGTGACGCCGCATCATCTCGTCTTGAGTGAGGATGATATTCCAGGACTCGATGCAAACTTCAAGATGAATCCACCGCTACGAAGCGAGGATGATCGACAGGCCCTCCTTGAGGGATTGTTTGACGGAACGATTGACATGATCGCAACGGATCATGCTCCCCACACAGCAGAAGAAAAGGCACAAGGGATAGAGCGGGCTCCGTTTGGGATTACCGGTTTCGAGACGGCCCTTCCACTTCTCTACACGACATTCGTGAAGACGGGCATCATGGAAGAGCGTCAGTTGCTCGACTGGATGACGAAACGTCCGAGCGACGTATTCGGTTTATCAAGAGGGGAACTGAAAGTTGGGGCGGATGCGGACCTGATTCTCATCGATACGGAAACGTCTCGGACGGTCGATCCTACGACATTTTATTCAAAAGGAAAGAATACACCGTTCGCAGGGGAAAAGCTTGTCGGATGGCCGGTCATGACGATGGTCGGTGGCGAAATTGTATATAAGGGGCGATTTGATGAAACGAACATTATGGCTTGAAGATGGAATGAAATTTGTCGGTAAAGGATTCGGGGCACCGGCTGATACGATGGGGGAAGTCGTCTTCCAGACAGGGATGACAGGATACCAAGAAATCTTATCAGATCCATCATACTGCGACCAAATGATTGTACTGACGAACCCATTGATTGGGAACTATGGCGTCAATCGTGAGGATTTTGAAACGACGATTCCGATGGCAAAAGCGTTGATTGTAAAAGAAGCATGCGATACGCCTTCGAACTTCCGTTCAACGGCGACACTCGATGCGACACTCACCCGCTTCGGCATTCCGGGGCTCTCGGATATCGATACACGGATGTTGACACGTCATTTACGAGCGAAAGGGGTCATGCGCGGTGTCCTCATCGATGGAGAGTTGACGTGGGACGAGGTACGGATCCGCTTTGATGAAGAATCGCCGAACGATCAAGTCGCACGCGTATCGACGAAGCGGACTTATGTGAGTACGGGAACCGGCCCTCGCATCGCTTTGATCGACTTCGGGGCGAAACTTGGAATCATGCGCGAGTTGATGAAACGAGATTGTGAGGTCGTCGTCTTTCCGCACGATGTGACGGCAGAGGACGTATTACGGTATGAGCCGGACGGTATCATGTTGTCAAATGGACCAGGAGATCCGAAAGACGTTCCGACCGCACTGCCGCTCATCGAGCAACTGATGCCGACGACACCGATGTTCGGAATTTGTCTCGGTCACCAGCTGATTGCTCTCGCAAACGGTGCAAACACCTTCAAGCTTCCGTTCGGACATCGTGGCGCGAATCATCCGGTGCTCGAGCTTGAGACTGGTGCCGTGACCATCACTTCTCAAAACCATGGATATGCGGTTGAGGAAACGTCACTGCTCGATACACCGCTCATCGTCACACACCGTGCGGTCAATGACGGAACGATCGAAGGGGTAAGACATCTCCATCACCCGACCTTCTCGGTACAGTATCATCCGGAGGCAGCACCAGGACCGTTCGACGCCAACGACTTATTTGACCGATTCATGCAACTCGTACAAGAAAACAAACAGAAAGTGGGAATTTGACATGCCAAAACGACCAGATATTCAGAAAATCCTCGTAATCGGATCAGGACCGATTGTAATCGGACAAGCAGCGGAGTTTGATTATGCTGGTACACAGGCATGTCTTGCCTTGAAAGAAGAAGGCTACGAAGTCATCCTCGTCAACTCGAATCCGGCTACCATCATGACGGATCCGACGACGGCGGACCGTGTCTATATCGAACCGCTCGAACCAGAATTCGTCGAGCGAATCATCCGGCAGGAACGTCCGGATGCACTCCTTGCCACGCTTGGCGGGCAGACCGGTTTGAACTTGGCTTTTGAACTCGACAAGCGGGGCGTCTTGCGAGATTGTGGTGTGGAGCTACTCGGGACGAAACTGTCTGCGATCGTTCAAGCGGAAGACCGGGAACAGTTCCGTAACTTGATGTTCGAACTTGGTCACGGCGTACCTGAAAGTGAGATCGTCCATACGCTCGAATCTGCTTGGGGATTTGCGGAACGGATCGGGTACCCGATCATCATCCGACCTGCGTACACGCTCGGGGGAACCGGTGGCGGGATTGCCCATGACCGGGAATCGTTCGAGCAAATCGTTGAATCTGGATTAAAGGCGAGTCCTGTGACGCAAGTCTTGCTCGAGAAATCGATTGCCGGGATGAAAGAAGTCGAGTTCGAGGTCATGCGTGACTCGAGTGACCAAGCCATCATCGTCTGTGCGATGGAAAACTTTGATCCGGTCGGAGTCCACACCGGTGACTCCATCGTATTCGCCCCTACGCAGACGCTGTCAGATCGGGATTATCAGATGCTTCGTAGCGTCTCTCTCGATATCATTCGGGCACTCGGGATCGAGGGTGGATGTAACATCCAATTCGCACTCGACCCAGACAGTTTCACGTACTACGTCATCGAAGTGAATCCACGTGTTTCACGGAGTTCAGCGCTCGCATCAAAAGCGACAGGCTATCCGATTGCCAAGCTTGCTGCGAAAGTCGCTGTCGGTTACAAGTTGTCAGAATTAAAAAACCCGGTCACCGAGACGAGCTACGCCTCGTTCGAACCGGCGCTCGATTACGTCGTCGCTAAAATCCCACGCTTCGCCTTCGATAAGTTTGAGTCCGCGGATCGCCGCTTAGGCACACAAATGAAGGCGACGGGTGAGGTCATGGCCATCGGTCGGAATTTAGAAGAGGCTTTGCTAAAAGCCGTTCGCTCGCTCGAGCTGGGGATGGAAGAACTTCACCTTCCACAACTTTCTGCATTAGACACAGAACAGCTCGAGCATGGACTCATTCATCCGACAGACGAGCGTCTGTTCATCGTCTATGAGGCTCTTCGTCGCGGATACTCGGTAGAAACGCTACACCAACTGACAAAAATCGATCGATTCTACTTACAGAAATTAAACCGGATCTGGCAAGCTGAGCAACAACTGATTAAGGAACCGTTGACATCAGAACGTCTGCTGGATGTGAAACGTCTAGGGTTCAGTGATGTGGCAATCGCGCGTATGCTGTCGATGGATACGGAAGCGGTTCGTACGAAACGGAAAGAATGGAACATTCGTCCCGTCTATAAGATGGTCGATACGTGCGCAGCCGAGTTCGCATCGGAGACACCGTACTTCTACGGGACGTATGAAGTGGAGAACGAAGCGGTGAAGACAGACCGGGAGTCCATCCTCGTCCTCGGATCAGGTCCGATTCGAATCGGACAAGGTGTCGAGTTCGACTATGCGACCGTCCACTCGATCGATACGATTCGCGATGCAGGCTACGAAGCCATCATCATCAACAACAACCCGGAAACGGTCTCGACGGACTTCTCCATCTCCGATCGGTTGTACTTCGAGCCGTTGACAACAGAAGACGTGTTGGAGGTCATCGAGAACGAGAACCCGCTAGGTGTCATCGTCCAATTCGGTGGACAGACTGCCATCAACTTAGCGGCATCGCTAGAAGCGAACGGCGTGAAAATTCTTGGGACGACCCTCGAAGACATCGACCGTGCCGAAGACCGGAAGGCGTTCGAAGCCACATTGTCAGCGGAACGATTGGCTCAACCACCAGGAAAGACGGCGACAAATGTGGAAGAGGCCGTCGCTTGTGCGAACGAACTCGGCTATCCGGTACTCGTCCGACCATCGTACGTGCTCGGGGGACGAGCGATGGAAATCGTATATGAACAGTCTGAGCTTGAGCGGTACATGCGACATGCGGTCATCGCCTCAAAAGATCGACCGGTTCTCATCGATCGCTACTTGACGGGGATTGAGATTGAAGTCGATGCCATCTGTGACGGGACGGACGTCTATATCCCGGGGATCATGGAGCATATCGAACGTGCCGGCGTACATTCGGGTGATTCGATTGCCGTCTATCCGCCGCAACGACTCAGTGAAGAACTGAAACAAAAAGTCGTCGATTATACGATTAAGTTGGCGAAAGCGTTCCGCATCAAAGGTCTGCTCAACATCCAGTTCGTCTATGCGGATGACTTGTATGTCATCGAGGTGAACCCACGTGCGAGCCGGACGGTCCCATTCATCTCGAAAGTGACGGGGTTACCGGTCGCACGAATTGCTACGCAAACGATTCTTGGGACGAGTTTAAAAGAACTCGGTCTTGGGACAGGCATTCATCCTGAGTCGGACAGTATCTCGGTCAAAGTACCGGTCTTCTCGTTCGCGAAATTGAAAGAAGTAGACCCATCGCTCGGACCTGAGATGAAGTCGACAGGGGAGGTCATGGCGACAGATCGCACGCTCGAAAAAGCGCTCTATAAAGGGCTCGTCGCAGCAGGGATGAACATCGCCTTGAAAGGGAACGTGCTCATGACGATTGCCGACCATGACAAGGATGAGGCCATCGCCTTGGCGAAACGTTTCGACCGCCTCGGTTTCCGACTCATGGCAACGAGTGGGACGGCTGATTGTCTCGAAGCGGAACAGATGCGTGTTCGTCGAGTCGGGAAAATTCAAGAAGACGGTGAGACGATGCTCAGTGTGATCGAGCGAGGAGACGTCGACTTGATCATCAATACAACGAGTCGCGATGCACTCGTCACGAAAGACGGGTTCTTGATTCGAAGAACGGCCGCCGAGCAGGGCACGCTTTGCCTTACCTCGCTCGATACAGTCGAAGCGTTGTTACAAGTCATTGAAAGCCTGTCGTTCCAAACGGTCAGCATCCCGGCATTCACAACGTTCGGGGTGATGGTATGAGACATGACGTGACGATTGTCAGCAATCGACAAATCGCCAAAGCGACGATGGAAATGAAAGTCCGTTGCCCTGGGGTGGAGATCGCCCCTGGGACATTCTTTCACATCAAAACGTCCGGTCTGTTACGTCGACCGTTATCGGTGGCGAACGTCGAGGGGGACGAAATTACCTTCTTATACAAAGTGATTGGGGAAGGGACAACTGAGCTTTCGGGGAAACGCGTCGGGGACACACTAGACGTCCTTGGTCCGCTCGGGAACGGTTTTCCCCTAGCGCAACATGGAAAGCGAGTCGTCCTGGTCGGAGGAGGAATTGGGGTCCCACCGCTTTACTACGTCAGACGCCGACTCCATGAGATGGGGATTGAAACGATTGCGATTCTCGGGTTTGATTCAAAAGAAAGCGTCTTTTATGAAGAAGCCTTTCGTGAACTTGGTGAGACGATCATCACGACAGTAGACGGTACTCACGGGGAGCTTGGCTTCGTCACTGGCCCCCTCGCACGCATCGAGGCGGATGTGTTGTTCAGCTGTGGTCCGGAAGCGATGTTAAAGGCAGTTGCCACTTCGCCCATTCCTGAACGATATCTCTCAATCGAGAATCGGATGGGTTGTGGCATCGGTGCTTGTTTTGCCTGTGTCTGTCAAGCACCGGGGGGCTATGTGAAAGTCTGTAGTGACGGTCCGGTATTCAATGCGGAAGAGGTGCTGTTATGAGATTGAATGTCGAGTTACCAGGTCTTCGTTTAAAAAACCCAATTATTCCGGCTTCCGGATGTTTCGGATTTGGAGAGGAATTCGCGAAACTGTATGACCTCTCCATCTTAGGAGGCATCATGATCAAAGCAGCGACGGAGGAATCGAGATTCGGAAATCCGACCCCACGTGTCGCCGAGACGGCACAGGGCATGCTCAACGCGATCGGACTTCAAAATCCAGGTGTCGATGCGATCATCGAAGAAAAATTACCATTCCTCTCAACGTTCGATACGGAGATCATCGCCAACGTTGCCGGTTCGACGCCAGATGAATACGTGGAAGTCGCCCGTCGAATCAGCGCCGACCCGACGATTAAAGCCATCGAATTGAACATCTCATGCCCGAACGTGAAATGTGGGGGCATGCAGTTCGGGACGGACCCGGTAATGGCCGCAGAACTCACGCGACTCGTCAAAGCGGCTTCGAGTAAGCCGGTCTATGTCAAACTGTCTCCGAACGTCACGTCGATCACGGACATGGCGCGAGCTGTCGAGGCGGCCGGCGCGGACGGCTTGACGATGATCAACACACTCGTTGGGATGCGAATCGATATCGAGACAGGACGACCGATTTTAGCGAACCGAATCGGTGGGTTATCCGGTCCGGCCATCAAACCGGTGGCGGTCCGGATGGTATATGAAGTCGCGCAAGCGGTCAACATACCGATCATCGCCATGGGCGGGGTTCGGACGGTAGACGATGTGCTTGAGTTCATTTACGCCGGGGCGTCTGCCGTTGCCGTCGGGACGGCGAACTTTGAAAATCCATACGTCTGTCAGGAAATCATTGGAGCGTTACCGGCACGACTTGATTCACTCGGAATCGAACATATTTTGGATGTGAGGGGGAAGGCCTATGCGCAACTTGTATCTCGCCCTTGACGTTGAAACGCGGGACGAAGCGTTTCATTTGTTAAAACGATTTTCAAACCGACCGGCTGTCAAAGTCGGGATGGAACTCTTTTATCGAGAAGGCGCATGCTTTGTCGAAGAATTGGTCGACGAGGGTTATCCGGTCTTTCTAGATGTGAAAGTACACGATATCCCGGAGACGGCACGCCGTACGATGCGACAAATCGGAAAGCTCGGGGTGGCTGTGACGAATGTCCACACATTAGGCGGCGAAAAGATGATGCGCTATGCGTTAGACGGGTTACGTCAGGCAAACGATACGACTCGATTGATCGGGGTCACACAGTTGACGTCGACAGATGAACGAATGATGCAGACAGAGCTCGGGATTGCCGGACGACTCGATCAAGCCGTTCTCAGACAAGCGACACTCGCGAAACAGGCGGGACTTGACGGAGTGGTCGCATCCGTCCAGGAAGCGAAAGCGATTCATCAGAAACTCGGGGACACGTTCATGACGGTCACACCGGGCATCCGACTCGGTGCAACCGAGGATGATCAAGTCCGTATCGCGACGCCGCATGAAGCGAGACTGGCGGGTGTTCACTCAATCGTCGTCGGTCGACCGATTACACGTGCGACTGATCCGATGGCCATGTACGATCAATTTATGAAGGAATGGGGACAAATGAATGAAACAAATCGCTGAGGCACTTTTACAGATTGAAGCCGTCACACTATCACCGACTGAGCCGTATACATGGTCGAGCGGATTGAAGAGTCCGATCTACTGCGACAATCGACTTACACTCAGTTTTCCGAATGTGCGTCAAGTCATCGTCGATGGATTGGTGAAGTCAGTGAATCCGACTGAAGTCGATGTGATTGCAGGGACGGCCACGGCAGGTATCCCTCACGGGGCGTTGCTCGCTGACCGACTCGGTCTCCCGTTCATTTATGTCCGGTCGAGTGCAAAAGGGCATGGGAAAGGTAATCAAATTGAAGGAAGACTCGAGGCAGGCGCTCGAGTACTCGTCATCGAGGATTTATTGTCGACAGGGATGTCGAGTATCGATGCGGCGAAGGCGATTCGTCAGGCGGGTGGTGACGTCATTGGGATTCAAGCCATCTTCTCGTACGGATTACCGGTTCTTCAGAAGAATCTAGCCGATGCAGATCTGACGGCAACATCGTTGACAACGTTCTCAGAATTGATTGAAGTGGCAGAGAGTACGGGCGTTCTAAACCGTTCGGAGCTCGATTCGCTTCGCGACTGGCAAGAAGATCCTCGTGCCTGGAGCGACCTCGTCACCTCTTAAGAATCCACCTTCGGGCGGATTCTTTTTCGATTCGGCATATGTCATACTTCATGGTAAAATAACGGAAGTGATTCGAAAAGGAGAGGCATATGGCGTATTCAAGAAGCAAAGAGAAGACATGGAACGCACGATTTCGTGCAATTCCAAAACATCGTAAAATCGCCTTCGGTCTCGTCTTGACCATCATCCCAGCGCTCTTTTTTGTGAATTTATTTGTATTCAGTCATCTATTAGCGCTAGGAGACCAGTATGAAGACCGATATCAAATGAAGAAATTGCGACTCGAAACAGACCATGGGAACGTGGAATTTGTTCGTAGTCCAAATGAAAAGGTACAGATTGAAGTGATGCAGACCAATTCGAAAGAACGGCGCATCAAAGTCAAATCAGTCGGGGACACGATCTACGTCGTCGAGCGATATGGCTGGTTCAGCTATTTCGGAAGTCGGGCGAGCGATGAACCGTCGCGCTATAAGATTAAAGTCGCTTTGCCGAGCTCGATGACATCGGTTCATCTAGGAGCGGAGCAGGTGACAGGACAAGGATTGAATGCGAAGACGATTGTCATGGATGTGAATGCCGTCAATTTGAAACAGATTGATAGTGATCGACTGCGGATTGAATCGAAAAGCGATACGACTATCGAATCGGCACGACTTGTGACCGGTGACATTCGGTCCTATCGTCATGCGACTGTCAGCGATGTCGTCGTCAATCAAGCGATGACCATCCAGACGGAAGCCGGGACGCTCAGTTACGCGCCGAAACATGCGACAGGACAAGTGAACGTGACGACGACTGGAAAAGTCTCGAGTAGCGACCGTTACGAAGAAGTCGAACCCGGTGTGTATCAATTGTCGACATCGAATCGACCGGTGGTGGAACTGATTTCTGAGACAGGGAAGGTCGAACTGAAATGAATGGAAAACGATACATCCCGAAAGTCGGGTTACGTACGTTAAAAACCGGAATCGCCGTCGCCATCACCGTCGCCATCTCGTGGTATATCTTCGGGATCTATTCAGGGATGGGGGCCATCGCAGCAGTCGTGGCGATGCAACCGACCGTCAAGCGGTCATCTAAAATCGTGTTCAGTCGTATATTCGGAACGGTCGTCGGTCTTATGTGTGGACTTTTCATCGTCTATTTGTTCGGTGTCAATCCGCTCTCGATCGGATTAGCCGTCATCGTTTCGCTCACACTCAACACGACGTTCGATAAGACCCATATGTCGACGTATGCAGCGTTTGCCATCGTCATGATGCTCGAAAGTCCTACATCGGACTTCTTCCATTATGCGTGGACCCGTTCGTTATTGACAGCGGTCGGTGTGTTCGTTTCACTCGGTGTCAATTACGCATTCATGCCACCCCGTTATGAGGACCGATTGTTGAACGAGGTACGTAAGACTTCTTCTTATCTGTTCCATCATTGGCGAGAGCTCGTCGGTTCCCCGACAGAACTGCTCGAGACGCGAGCCCGCATCCTTGGCCATCAAGAGCTTCATATGATGCTCCAAGAGGATATGAAAGTGACGAACGTCAAATTGAAGCATATGACAATCAAACAGTACCGATTGTTGATTCACCTTGAAGACAAGCTGGTCTTGTTGCTAGAGAGTCTCGCCGAGCATCGAGAAGCTTTCCTTTTGATGAGTGAGGAAGAGCGACAGGCGTTTGAGTCTGAGTTCTTATACTTACTGGCACACCATCACGACATTCTCTATACATGTGACAAGCCCTATTCACTCTTCAAACTTCCACATGAAGATTTATCCGTTTCAGAAATTTTATACGGGCATTTGCTCGACTATCATGAACAGCTCGAGGCGTTCAAGCATGATCCGAAAACGTGAACCCTCTACACGTAGAAGACCCGCCATGATCATGACGGGTCCAGCTTGTTGACAAATAACATGTTCGAACTCGTCCTTCCGGCGCCCACGCTTTCCGCAGGCAATCCCGGAGCCGCATCGCGACTCAAGTCGCTGTTGGGTCTCCGTCGGATTGCTTTCCTGTCGGAGTCGGGGCGCCGTCGGGCGAGCAACGCAAACGGTCGTCATCTGGCGGCCGTTTGTCTTCTTCCAAGGCCTCGACGACCGAAGAAAAGCTCGATACTTACTTCGAATCGATGTATCAGGGGAAAGGGAAGGTAAACGCCGAGCCCGCCCGTCATCAATCCCGCGATCATCCGCCTCGGCCCGCCGTTCAACATCCGTTCCGTTCGTCAGACCGTGAAGGATGGATTGTGTCGACTTGTTGATCATCAGATCCACCCCTGTGTGTTCTTCTCACACCATTATATGGGATGAAGGACAAAAGGTGACCAAGAACGGGCAGGCGAGACTCCTGAGGGAATAGCAAGCAAAGGGAGACCCAGCAGTGACGCAGTCGCGATGCGGCTCCCTGCTTGCCCCTAGGAAAGCGAGCCGTGTCCGGGTTGGGCATATAAAAGACATTAGACCTATACTTTGTCTATAGTCTGGACCCGCCATCACGATGGCGGGTCTTCATGTTCACGATTGTTTCAATGACTTCATCAATTGCTCATCCGGAGTCACGTAGACGGTCTGTTGATCCGTGTAGATGACGAACCCGGGTTTCGCACCGCTCGGTTTTTTCACGAAGCGGGCGCGTGTGTAATCGACAGGCACGCCACTCGATGCGCGTGCCTTCGAGAAGTAGGCGGCGACTGATGCGGCTTCAAGTAATGTCGTTTCATCCGGTTCGGTCGAACGAATGATGACGTGAGACCCTGGGATGTCTTTAACATGAAGCCAAATCTCGTCACGGCGTGCGAATTTGAACGTCAGATGGTCGTTTTGCGTATTGTTCTTCCCGACAAAGAACTCTATTCCGGTCGAGGACGTATACGCTTCAAGCGAAATCTTCGGATTCGCTTTTTTCTTTTGTCGTTTTTGACGGATGTAGCCTTCTTCTGCGAGTTCTTCGCGAATCTCAAGAAGGTCGGACGGTGACGCGACGTCAAGTTGGGCGATAAGCGTCTCTAAATATTCGATTTCTGCATCGTTCAGCTCAATCTGTTTCTTCACTTCCACTTTTGCGACTTTTAATTTGTTGTATTTCTTATAATATTGCTGCGCATTCTCATTCGGTGTTTTGAGTGGATCGAGTGGAATGGAGAGGATTGCACCGTTTTCGTCATAATAATCGACGACTTCGGCGACGCGCATCCCTTTCTCGAGTTGGAATAAATACGTCGTCAACAACTCGCCGTATTTTTGTAACTCATCTGCCCGTTCTGTCGCTTTCAAATCATCCAAAAGGCGGCGGCGTTTTAATTGATTCTTTTCGAGTTCTGATTTCAAGAGCCGTTCCACATCGTGTGCTTGTTGTCTCACACGGTCACGGTTCGCTTTTTCATAGTAGAAACGGTCGAGCACTTCTTTACTCGATTCATACGTTTCCTCGGATTCGATGTCCCCGGCTGTCAACGCGATCGGAGCGAACCGTTCTTTGCCGTTCGCAAGTTGTTGGAAAACGTAGGGTCCATCGAGTTGACGAAGAACGTTCTCAAACGCTTGTTGTAAGGAGTCGCGATTCGGCGTTTTTGCGAGATGAACAACTTCCTGTGCGATTTGCGGACTGACGCCGGCGAACGTGGCGACAATCTGTTTATCAAGCTTGCCGGCGTTCCAATCGATTCGTTTCAATCCTTCTGTCATCTCCGTCAATGGGTCGAACTTGTGTTGTTCCGGCGGAAGGAGATAGTCACTACCCGGCATGATGGTCCGATACGTGTTTTGGGAAGGCGGGAGATGCTTGATGGCATCTAATATTTTGCCTTCTTCTGTCGTCAAGACGACGTTCGAGTGGCGTCCCATCAATTCGATGTATACTTTCTTCAATTCTTCATCGCCGAGCTCGTTACGAGAGCGGACCGAAATGACGATGACACGGTCTCGTCCGATTTGTTCGACCGCCGTGATGAATCCACCTTCTACATGTTTGCGGAGCATCATGCAAAACATCGGCGGTTCTTGTGGGTTTTTAATCGGTGTATCCGTCAACTGAAGACGGGCATACATCGCGTTTGCTGATATCAAGAGTTGCGCGTTCTGACGATTCGAGCGAATTTGAAGCATCAAATCGAGCGAATACGGTTGATGTACCTTGTTGATTCGCCCTCCGACGAGCGATTGTAATTCTTGTACGACACGATATGTCATTAATCCATCATAAGCCAATGATCTCATCACCTTTGTTCATTTTCTGTCTCTACGTTATCAGAAAAACAGAAAATATGGTACGATGGAGTAGGAAATCCGAACTTCTTCTTGCCGGGACAATTGATTGACTGCTATTATAATTAAATGTGATGTTAGAAGATGGAGGGCTTGCAGTGAATTTTAAAGAACGAGGATTATTAATCGTTTTGTCTGGACCGAGCGGTGTCGGAAAAGGGACCGTTTGCCGTGCTCTTCGCGAGGAAGAGGACAACAACCTTCAATATTCGGTGTCGGCGACGACCCGAAAACCACGTGAAGGGGAAGTTGAAGGGGTGCATTACTTCTTCAAATCGAGAGAAGAGTTCGAACGGATGATCGAACAAAAAGAACTGCTTGAACATGCCGAATTTGTCGGTAACTATTACGGGACGCCTGTAGAGTGGGTGCGTGAAACGCTCGAAAGCGGCCAAGATGTCATTCTTGAAATTGAGGTGCAAGGGGCGTTCCAAGTGAAGGAACTTCTCCCAGAAGCCGTCTTTTTATTCTTGGCACCACCAAGCCTTCAAGAACTTCGCAATCGTCTCATCGGACGAGGCACGGAGTCAGAAGAAGTCATTAAGCAACGCCTGCTCGTCGCGCGTGAAGAAATCGAGTTGATGGACGCCTACGACTATGTCGTCACGAACGACGAGGTCGACAAAGCCATCGATCGAATTAAAGCGATCGTGACAGCCGAGCATTGTAAACGTGAACGTGTTGCGTCACTCTATAAAAAAGCCATGATGGAGGTCATTTAATGTTATACCCTTCGATTGATGCCTTACAACGTACTATCCCGTCAAAATACACGATCGTTACGGTCGCTGCAAAACGGGCGCGTCAGATTCAAGATGGAAAAGCACCGAAAGTCGCCGAGCCAAAATCATATAAGCCGGTCGGTCAAGCGTTAGAAGAACTATTTTCGGGTGATACGACAATCATCGTGAACGAAAAAAACAACGGATGAAGTGTGACCCAAGTCGTTTGCGACTTGGGTCTCATTGTCTATAAGGGGGAGTTTGGGAATGGTGAAGGATCGTACTATTTTGTTATGTGTGAGTGGTGGCATCGCCGCCTATAAGGCGTGTGCGCTCACATCGAAATTGGTTCAAGCCGGAGCGAATGTTCGCGTCGCGATGACGAAGTCGGCAGAACAATTCGTGGGTCAGGCGACCTTCCAGGCGCTCAGTCGCAACCCGGTCTATACGGACGTGTTCGAAGAGCATGACCCGACAAAGATTGCACATATCGATGTCGTCGACTCGAGCGATTTGATTGTCGTGGCCCCGGCGACGGCAAATACGATTGCAAAATTGGCGAACGGGATTGCGGATGACTTTATTACGACGTCCATTTTGGCTGCGAAGTGCCCGGTCATCATCTCACCAGCGATGAATGTGAACATGCTCGAACATCCTGCCACACAGCGCAACATCGAGACGCTAAAATCATACGGCTATCAGTTGATTGAACCCGGTGTCGGCAACTTGGCTTGCGGATGGATTGGCGGGGGACGTCTGCCTGAACCGGAAGACTTGGTTCGCATCATCGAAAGCCAATTCGTTCCGAAACTATATCTTGGAAAAGATGTCTTGATCACGGCTGGCCCGACTGTCGAACGCATCGATCCCGTCCGTTACTTATCCAATGATTCGTCTGGAAAAATGGGCGTCGCACTCGCTGAGGTGGCTCGAGACATGGGCGCCCGTGTCACGCTCGTCCATGGCCCGCTTCAAGTTCCTGTCCCAGATGGCGTGACAGCGGTTCCCGTCAAGTCATGTGAGGAGATGCTGCGCGAAGTGACGAGCCGCTTTGAGGCTTCAGACCTTGTCGTGAAATCGGCGGCAGTTGCGGATTATCGTCCGAAAACGGTGCATTCGGAAAAACATAAAAAAGTTCACGGTCCACTCATGATCGAACTTGAAGAAACGACAGACATTTTAAAATCACTCGGTGAGAAGAAGACCCATCAAGTGTTGGTCGGATTTGCTGCTGAGACGGAACGACTCGAGGAGCATGCGGCAGCTAAGCTGAAGCGGAAAAACGTCGATTACCTCGTGGCGAACGATGTGTCTGGCAGTGACGTTGGATTCGGGGCGGACGACAATGAGGTCGTCTTGTTCCATGCAGACGGGACGACACATCGACTTCCGAAACAGTCGAAGAAACAGTTAGCGTTCGAGTTGCTCACACACTTTAAGGAAGCGGTCCGATGATTGCACATGTACATGTCGATGCACCGGTGATCACGATTGATCGTCCGTTTGATTACGAAGTACCTGAACAATTTGAGGCTTTGATTGAACCGGGCATGCGCGTCTCTGTCCCATTCGGGTCCCGTCGTCTGCTCGGGATTGTCGTCGGTACGTCAGATGGGACGAGAGATGGATTAAAACCGTTAGAAGCGCTGTTAGATGAGGAATCTTCACTCACCGATGAACTGCTCGCTTTATCCATTCATGTGAAAGAGACGACACTTTGCTTTCGTTCATCCGCCCTGCTCGCGATGCTTCCGGCCGCGCTCAAGGTGAGTTATGACAAAGAAATCAAAGAAGGGTATGTGCCTGATGGGGTCCGCCTCGGAACGCATTTATCGGAGTATCCAAAAGAAGTCCAATCGGTCATTCTTGGACTCGCTAAAAAAGGGGAGCTGATCTTAGCGCCCGTCTTAAAAGAAAAGAAGACTGTTAAGACCGACGTCGTCGTCGAGCTCCTCGATGCAACGGTCGTGCCAAAACGTGCGAAAAAGCAACTTGAAGCGGTCAACCTACTAAAGGAGACCCCACGCATGTATTGGTCGGCACTACGTCAAATTGGTCTGACTCGCCCACAACTGCAAAAACTTGCCGACCTCGGAGCGGTTCGATTGACCGAGGTCGAGTTGAACCGTGACCCGTACGCGACGATCGAGCAAGTCGAGGAATCGGTTCAATTGAACGACAGTCAGGCAAGTGCCGTCTTGGCCATACAGGAGGCTGAAGCAGGTGAGACGTTACTCGTCCACGGTGTGACGGGGAGTGGGAAGACCGAAGTCTATTTAGAATCAATCGGACAAGTCATCGATGAAGGCAAGCAGGCCATCTTACTCGTTCCTGAAATCAGTTTGACCCCGATGATGGTCAAACGCTTCAAGCGTCGTTTCGGCGATCGGGTCGCCGTGTTGCACAGTGCTCTGTCTAAAGGTGAGAAGTACGACGAGTGGCGTAAGATTAAACGGAATGAAGTCGACGTCGTCGTCGGTGCCCGTTCTGCCATCTTTGCCCCGCTCGACCGACTCGGTCTGATCATCTTAGATGAAGAGCACGAGACGACGTACAAGCAAGAAGAGAACCCGCGCTATCATGCGCGCGATGTTGCCATCTGGCGGGCTCGTTATCACGGTTGTCCTGTCGTGTTAGGCAGTGCGACCCCGTCACTTGAATCGTATGCCCGGGCACAAAAAGGCGTCTATCGCTATTTGCATTTGAAAGAACGGTATGGCGGTGAGATGCCACCGGTCCATATCATTGACATGCGCCGAGAGTTGGCGAAGGGCAATACGACGATGTTCTCGGAAGAATTGTTCCAAGGGATTCTCGACCGGATCGAGAAAAAAGAGCAGTGCGTCATTTTATTGAACCGTCGTGGATTCACGACGTTCGTCATGTGCCGGGACTGCGGGGAAGGCATGACATGTCCGCATTGTGCCGTCAATTTGACATATCATCAATATGGAGATCGGTTGAAGTGTCACTACTGCGGTTACGAGGTCGGTATGCCTTCGACGTGTCCATCCTGCAATAGTAAGAAAATCAAACAGTTCGGGTCGGGCACACAAAAAATCGAGACGGAACTGTTGAACCGGATTCCAGAAGCGCGCATCATCCGAATGGACCAGGATACGACGTCTCGAAAAGGTTCACATGAGCAGTTGTTGCGTCGTTTCGAAGAAGGGGAGGCCGACATCTTACTTGGCACGCAGATGATTGCCAAGGGGCTCGACTTCCCAAACGTCACCCTCGTCGGGGTACTCGCGGCGGATGCGACACTCGGGATGCCTGACTTTCGGGCGACCGAACGCACCTTCCAACTTGTCACGCAAGTGGCAGGAAGAGCCGGGCGCGGAAAACTTCCGGGTGAGGCGTTCGTCCAAACGTATAACCCGGACCATTATGTGATCGAGACTGCGAGTGAACATGATTATGAGACATTTTTCGCCAAAGAGATGGGACTCAGACAAGTCGGAAATCATCCTCCTTACTGGTTTTTAACGCTCGTCACGTTTTCGGCGGAAAATCCCCTTGTCGCCAAGGCCGAGGCAGAATTGTTCGCATCAGACTTTTTACAAGCACACGTGGAGAATAGTCGCTTGAATGGACCGATGCCGGCACCGTTATCGAAATTGAAGAACGCCTATCGTTATCAAGTATTCATTAAAACGAAACAACCCGATACGCTTTACGCCGAGCTGGCACGATTACAGCAAGCGAGAGCCAAAGCAATCAGCAAGAAAGAATATCAAATGAGTATCGATGTGAACCCATACGTATTCATGTGAGGTGGAGAGACATGTATAAAGTAGTAGAAGTACCGAATGACATTTTGCGCGTAACGTGCGAACCGGTGACAAAGTTTGATAAAAAATTGCGTCAGACTGTCGACCGATTGTTTGATACGATGTATGAGTATGACGGAGTTGGTGTCGCGGCACCGCAAGTCAATTTGAACCAGCGGCTCGCGGTCGTCCATACCGATGATGAGACGGGACCGCTCGTCTTGATCAACCCGGAAATCATTGAAACATCCGGTCGAGAAGTTGGACTAGAGGGATGTTTGAGCATCCCAGGCGAATTCGGATTCGTGGAACGACATGAGTCGATCGTCGTCAAGAATCAAGATTTGAAAGGGCGGACACATACGATTCAAGCGAGCGGCTTTTTCGCTCGTGCGATTCAACATGAGATGGATCATTTGGATGGCGTCTTGTTCACAAACAAGCTCGCCGTCCCGAACCCTGGAAAAGACAAACGCATCGTCTTCATGGGGACGCCGACGTTCGCCGTATCGGTACTTGAGCGACTGCTTGAAGAAGGATACAATGTCGTAGGTGTCGTATCGCAACCGGATAAACCGGTCGGGCGAAAACGTGAACTTAAGCCGACTCCAGTAAAAGAGTGTGCGCTTCGTCACGGTATTCCCGTGTTGCAGCCTGAAAAAGTGCGCACAGACTATGCAGAAATTTTAGAGCTGAAGCCTGATTTGATTGTGACGGCGGCGTACGGACAAATCGTGCCGACCGCCTTACTAGAAGCCCCGCCTCACGGAGCCATCAACGTACATGCCTCCCTCCTTCCGAAATATCGCGGAGGTGCCCCGATCCATCAAGCCATTCTTGATGGGGAGTCTGAGACAGGTGTGACGATCATGTACATGGTCGACAAGTTAGATGCAGGGGACATGATTGCCAATACCATCGTACCTATTGAAGAGACGGATACAGTCGGGTCTTTATTTGATAAACTGGCTGTAGCAGGAAGCGATCTTCTGATCCGTACGCTTCCGGCCTTCTTGGAAGGGTGGATTGAGGCGGTGCCTCAAGACGAGCGAGACGTGACGTTTGCCCCGAACATCAGCCGTGAGCGTGAACAGATCGATTGGACAATGAACGGCGAGTCCATCTACAACCATATTCGAGGAATGAACCCATTCCCGACGGCCTATTCAACGTTTGACGGTGAACGTGTGAAATTGTTCATGGGAGAGAAAACGACAGGTTCGGGACAGCCGGGAGAAGTCGTTCGTCTGGAAGAAGACGGATTTGTCGTGGCGACAGGGAACGACGTCGCCATCAAAGTGACCGATTTGCAACCTGCAGGTAAGAAACGGATGGATGGTGCAACCTTCATGCGTGGTACCGGACAAAAGCTACGGATTGGCGACCGATTAGGAGGAACTCATGAACGTACGTGAAGCAGCGCTTGATACGCTAATGAAAATTGAACAAGGCGGCGCGTATTCGACGATTGCCGTCAATGATACATTGAAACAAAAAAAAGTTGCCCCAAAAGATGTCGGTCTCTATACCGAACTCGTATATGGGACGCTCAGTCGCAAAGGGACGCTCGATTATATTTTGAAAGACCGCATCCGTTCGCCGAAGAAGCTAGACAAGTTTGTCCTCCCGCTTCTTCGGATGAGCGTTTATCAACTCTTCTATCTTGATAAAGTACCCGACCGGGCCGTCCTACACGAGGCGGTCGAAATCGCGAAAAAACGAGGTCATCACCTCGGAACGAGCAAATTCGTAAACGGGGTGTTACGAAATGTGCTTCGGGAAGGGTTTCCGGACTTTAGTGGCTTGACCGATGCAGAACGAATCGCCATCGAGCACAGTCATCCGGAATGGCTCGTATCAGATTGGATTGAGTTATATGGTGTGGAAACGGCAGAAGCGATTTGCCGATTAAACAATGAACCTGCTCCTGTTACGATTCGGGTCAACCGAAAGCGCATTTCAGTGGATGAGATGATGAACCGGTTGGCTGATGCTGGCGTCATGACGTCACGTTCGGAACTGTCGGCAGATGGACTCGTCGTAGAGTCTGGGAATGTCCATGCGACCCCATTTATCGAGGAAGGTTTCCTATCGATTCAAGATGAAAGCTCTATGATTGTCGCGGATGCACTCGGCGTGTCGAAAGACGATGTCATCCTAGACGCATGTGCCGCACCAGGCGGCAAGGCGATGCATACGGCAGAGCGGATGCAAGGTGGGTCGCTCACCGCGCTTGACCTTCATCCGCACAAAGCAAAATTGATTGACCAACAAGCGAAACGTCTACACATCAATGGAGTGACCGCACTTGCCCTTGATGCTCGTTTAGCAGGTGAACGGTTTGAAGAAGAGAGTTTTGACCGGATTCTTTTAGATGTCCCTTGTTCGGGCCTTGGCGTCATTCGTCGAAAGCCGGATATTAAATGGACGAAGGACAAAGCTCAACTCGAAAACTTACCAAAGATACAAAGACAAATCATTGATGCCGTATTGCCACTGCTCAAACCAGGTGGTACGCTAGTTTACTCGACATGTACAATCGACCCGTCTGAAAATGAGACGCAGGCTGACTATATTCTGTCGAAAGGGTTGATGTGGGACGAAACGCTCAAAGGTCGTCTCCCACAATCTGTTCGTCCGATGATGGAATCGGACCGTGCTGAACTAAAATTATTACCGACGACATTCGGGACCGACGGCTTCTATATCGCCGCATTTAAGAAAGAGGTATAAAAGATGAATCCAAAAGCAGTAGAAAAGAATCCACTCGTAGGCGCAAAACCGTCACTTTATTCGTTGACGTTCCCCGAACTTGAGGCATGGGTGATCGAGGCAGGAGAAAAGGCATTCCGTGCGAAACAATTATATGATTGGATGTACGTCAAACGGGTCACGACTTTTGATGATATGACCAACGTTCCGAAAGCGCTTCGCGACAAATTAGAGGCATCGTTCCAATTGACGACGTTAAAAGAATTGGTCAAGCAGGAATCCCAAGACGGCACAATCAAGTTCTTGTTTGAACTTCAGGACGGGTACTCAATTGAAACGGTACTCATGCGTCACGAATACGGAAACTCGATTTGTGTCACGACACAAGTCGGTTGCCGGATCGGATGTACGTTCTGTGCCTCGACACTCGGCGGCTTGAAACGAAACTTAGAAGCCGGGGAAATCACAGCCCAAGTGCTCGACGTACAACGTGCATTAGACGCGACAGGAGAGCGCGTCGACTCTATCGTCGTCATGGGAATCGGCGAACCGTTCGATAACTACGATGAGTTAATGCGTTTCTTACGTACTGTCAACCATGACAATGGACTCAACATCGGAGCACGACACATCACGGTATCGACGAGTGGGATTGTTCCAAAGATTTACAAGTTTGCCGATGAAGGTATGCGAATCAACTTCGCCATTTCACTTCACGCACCGACGACGGAATTGCGTACTAAGCTCATGCCGATCAACCGTGCCTTTGACTTGGACAAGTTGATGGATGCGGTCCGTTATTACACGGAGAAGAGCGGACGTCGCATCACGTTTGAATATGGACTCTTTGGTGGTGTCAACGATACGGAAGAATATGCCCATCTCTTGGCAGACCTGTTAAAAGGAATCAAATGTCACGTCAACTTGATTCCCGTCAACCATGTACTCGAACGTGACTATGTACGGACACCGCGAGCTCAAATCTTTGCCTTCGAAAAAGTGCTCAAAGACCGCAATGTGAACGTGACAATCCGTCGCGAGCAAGGGTCGGACATCGATGCCGCTTGTGGACAGCTTCGAGCGAAGGAGCGCGAACAAGAAACGAGGTAATCAGAAAGATGGAATTAGCATTTCGAACAGATCGTGGACAAGTACGCACACAAAATGAGGATGCAGTTTTAATCTTAGGTGATGCCATAACCGGGATTGCCCTGGTTGCAGACGGAATGGGTGGGCATGCAGCGGGAGAGGTCGCGAGTCAAATCGTGATTGAAGAGTTTAGACGGGCGTTCCCGTCTCTCCCGTCAACCCCTGTCGAAATCGAACGATGGTTCCGCCACCACATCGATTTGGCGAACGATCAAGTGTTGCAATTTGCGAAGCAGTCGAATCTTGTCATGATGGGAACGACTGTGGCAGCTGTTTGTTGGAATGAAGAAACGGTGGTCATCGTCCATATCGGAGATAGTCGCGTCTATGCGCTCCAGGCGAATGAGTTAAGACGTCTTACGGAGGACCATTCTTACGTCAATGTGCTCAAACAACTCGGTGAATTGACGGAAGAAGAGATGCGGGTTCATCCGAAACGAAATGTCATCACCCGGGCAATCGGTTCAAGCGAACAAGTCGAACCTGACGTGCAAGTGCTCGCTGACCCTGAGTTTGATGTGATTTTAATTTGTACGGATGGATTGACGACACACATGACCGATGTGGCGATTCAACACGTATTACAACAAACGGCATCCGCCGAACAAAAAGCGGAGCAACTCATTGCAGAAGCCAATCAATTGGGAGGAAGCGACAATATCACGGTCGCCCTCGTTCAATTCACAGATAGAAAGAGAGGATGAATCCGATGCGAAGCGGAGAACGAATCAACGATCGTTATCGGATCGAACAACAAATCGGCAGCGGAGGCATGGCAAATGTCTACCGGGCTCATGACGAGATCTTAAACCGAACCGTCGCCATCAAGGTGTTGCGATCTGAATTCTCACATAACGAACAATTTATACGTCGGTTCGAGCGAGAAGCCCATGCGGCTACGAGTCTGAACCATCCAAACATCGTGGCGATTTATGACGTCGGCGATGAAGAAGATTTGTACTATATCGTCATGGAGCATGTCGATGGGGTGACGTTAAAACAATATTTGCAAGAGGAATACATATCTGTCGATGAAGCGCTACGCATCATGGGACAGATTTGTGATGCGATTGACCATGCCCATGCGAATCGAATCATTCACCGTGATATCAAGCCGCAGAACATGATGATCGATCAGCACGGTAACGTGAAGGTGACCGATTTTGGGATTGCCGTGGCGATGTCGAATGCGACGTTGACGCATACGATGTCCGTACTCGGCTCGGTCCATTATTTCTCACCTGAGCAAGCGCGCGGTAAATTTGCTGATGAAAAGTCAGATATTTATTCGCTCGGTGCCGTACTGTACGAATTGTTGACAGCTCGTGTCCCGTTTATTGGCGAGACACCCGTCGCCGTCGCCCTTCAACATTTGCAAGATGACCCGATTCGACCGATGGACTTGAATCCGAATATTCCACAGGCACTCGAAAACTGCGTCATGCAAGCATTGTCGAAGTCACCAGGTGCCCGTCATGTTTCGGTCGCAGCCTTTAAGAAAGACTGCATGACTGCATTAAGCCGTGAACGCGCCAATGAGCCGAGACGTGTTCCGGCCAGTCAGGATGAGTTCGATCAAACGCTCGTCATGACACCGGTCATACCTGAAGAAAAACCAGAGACGCCAGTAACACCGACTCCGGTCACAGCGTCTAGTGAGCAAGAACCTGAAGCGGTGACTCCAGTAAAAAAGAAGAAACGCAAATGGTGGATTTGGATTTTACTCGTGTTGATCCTGATTGGAGGGAGCATTGCGGCATACGTGGTCGCCGATGAAATGTCACGAGCCGTCGTTCCGGATGTCGTTGGAATGAGTATCGGAGATGCCACTTCTGAACTTGAGAATGCCGATTTCGTCGTCGAAGTGACGGAGCGGGCGAGCGATGACGTCGAAGAAGGTGAGGTCATTTCGCAAAACCCACAAGAAGGGCGTAAACCCAAACGAGGCACGACGGTGACCATCGTCGTTTCGGCCGGGAAAGAAACCGTCGAAATGCCGAATGTGGAGGGATTGTCCCAAACAGCAGCTGAACGCATGTTAAAAGATCTGGCATTCAGTGACCTTGAAATCAAAACAGAAGCTTCGGAAACAGTCGCTAGCGGAGATGTGATTTCGCAATCGCTCGACCCAGGTGAGGAGGTCGTTCCTTCAGAAGTGACGGTGACGCTCGTCGTGTCGACAGGAAGCAACAAAGTCGAGCTGTCGAATCTCGCGGGATATACGTTTGACGAGGCATCGACTTATGCCGATCAAAACAAGTTAAAAATCGTGAGACGGGATGAGTTTTCGACAAGTGTACCTAAAGGTCAAATCATCCGTCAACTTCCAACGGCGGGTACGGCAGTCGATCCGGGAACAGAACTTACGGTCATCGTATCGGAAGGGGTTGAACCGACGGACGTCTCCATCGAACGTGAAGTGAGCGTCGAAGTCGAGCAACCGGAAAAAGACAAGAAACCGAAAGCCGTGGAGGTCGTGATTCGTACGGTCGATGCGCGTGGTGAAATTGAAGTGTTACGGGATAAAATCACAGAGACGACAACATACTCGTATACGCTCGTCATTGCTCCGGACGAAGTCGGGACCGCAACGATTGAAGTCGATGGTGAGATCGTCCGAACGGATTCAGTCACATATGCACAGGCCAAAGAGGCACAATAAAGAGGTGACGGTGTCGTCACCTCTTTTTTAAGGGAGGTAGTCATATTGAAAGGAACGATTATTCGTTTACAAGGCGGGTTTTATGATGTGATGACCGAGTCGAATCAAGAGATTCGGTGTCGGGCGAGAGGAAATTTTCGGAAACGAAACATCTCACCTGTCGTCGGCGATGACGTTGTCATTCAAGATCAAGAAGATGGGACAGGCTATATTTTAGAGGTGGAGGAACGTCAAAACCATCTCGTCCGCCCACCAATCGCCAACATCGATCAGGCATTTCTACTTTTTTCTGTGAAAGAACCGGCGTTTTCTTATCATTTGCTTGACCGATTCCTCGTATTGATCGAATCCAAACAGATTCATCCAATCATCGTGTTAACGAAGATGGACCTACTCAGTGAAGAAGAGACCGGACCGATTCAAGAAGCGGTCGCCCGCTATCGTGCCATCGGATATGACGTGATTGAAACGTCGACGGAGCTTTCGGATGGGGTCGATCAAGTACGGGGACTCTTCAAAGAGAAGACGAGCGTGTTTGCCGGTCAAACAGGTGTAGGGAAGAGTTCGCTTTTAAACGCAGTCGCGCCTGAACTCGAATTGGCCACAGGGAAAATTTCCAAATCACTCGGTCGTGGGAAACATACGACGCGTCACGTCACGCTCATTCAATTGGCCGACGGGCTTGTGGCGGATACGCCAGGATTTTCAAGTCTTGAGTTCCCACAAGAACTCGAGGCGGATGAACTAAGATGGTGCTTCCCAGAATTTGTGGAACGTCACGACGATTGCAAGTTCCGGGGATGCGTCCATATCAATGAACCGGGCTGTGCCATTAAACAAGCCGTAGAAGATGGCAAAATTGCTTCAACTCGTTATGAGAATTATGTTACCTTTATGGAGGAGTTAAACGATCGTAAACGGAGGTATTGACAGATGATTAAAATCGCACCATCAATTTTAGCAGCCGACTTTGCCAATTTGGAGACTGAAGTGAAAGCCGTTCAAGATGCGGGGGCGGATTATATCCATTTTGACGTGATGGATGGGCAGTTCGTGCCGAACATCTCGATTGGGCTACCAGTCCTCGCAAGCTTGCGCAAAAAATCAGACATGGTTCTCGATGTGCATTTGATGATTGATCAACCGGAACGCTATGTCGAAGATTTCGTCAAGGCGGGGGCAGACATTGTGACTGTTCACGTGGAAGCAACGAACCATTTACATCGAGTCTTGCAGCAAATCAAAGCGGCAGGGGCGAAATGTGGGGTCGTCTTGAACCCGCACACACCGCTCTCTACGATTGAACATATCCTTCAAGATGTCGATATGGTATTGCTCATGACCGTCAATCCAGGGTTTGGTGGACAAGCGTTCATTGAATCCGTCGTACCGAAAATCTCGGCGCTCAGTCAGCTTCGCAAAGACCGTCAGCTCGATTTTGAAATTGAGATTGATGGTGGTGTCAACGAAGAGACGGCGAAACGTTGCATTGATGCAGGGGCAGATGTCCTAGTTGCCGGTTCAGCCATTTACAATCAACCGGATTATAAAGCAGCCATCGATAGCATTCGTGGCGCATCTCGTGTATAATCGACGGTAGAACAACAAGATAGAGTCGCAAGGGGTGTCACATGATGTGGCTGAGAGGCATACGCTAACCCTTTGAACCTGTTCCGTTCACACGGACGTAGGGATGTGGCGAAAATGCACGTTGCGAATCCAAGCAGCATGGCGTTTACGTCATGCTGCTTTTTGTCGTTCACACAATAAAGGAGGAAGAAAGATGAAATCACGTTTTAAATTACAAGCACTCATCGAAATTTCATTGTTCGCAGCGCTTGGGCTAGTTTTTGATTTACTCATCCCATACCGATTGCCAGAAGGGGGATCAATCAGTCTGGCGATGCTCCCGATCTTTGTGATGGCGTTTCGTCACGGATTGAAAGGGGGACTTGCGACTGGTGCGCTCGTCGGGACGCTTCAACTCTTGTTCGGAGCCTATATCTTTACGCCAGTTCAGTTCTTGCTCGATTATACGGTCGCGTACGGACTTGTCGGCGTGGCCGGCGTCTTTGCCGGACGTGTGAAACAGGCCGCTGGTCAAGGCGCGACGAAGACCCTCGCTACCTATTTAGTGCTCGGAGCATTGATCGGGTCGGCGTTGCGTTATGCGGCTCACGTCATCTCAGGGATTGTCTTTTTCGCTGAGTATGCGAAGGGTCCGGTCGTGGCTTATTCACTTGGCTATAACGCAACGTATATGGTTCCGTCGTTTGTCATCTCAGCCATCGTATTAGTCTTACTCTTCACGACAGCTCCGCGATTCACGCGTGTTGCGACACGGGACATTCGTCAATGAACATCTTAATCGTCGCGGCGAGTCCGGAACCTATTCCGGACTTACCGCGTGATGCCGATTTTATCATCGGCGTCGATGGTGGATATCAAAGATTATTAGATGAAGGAATCGATGTCGACGTCGTCGTCGGAGACTTTGATTCGTTTGTCGGACCACCTCCTGAGGAGGCGCTACGTTACCCTTCTGAAAAGGATGTGACCGACCTCGAGATTGCGCTTCAATTGGCGATCGATCGGGGGGCGACCCAGATGGATGTGTACGGGGCACTCGGGGGACGAGTTGATATGACGTTCGCGAACGTCGGTCTACTCGAATCGTATCCGGGAATGGTTCTTCATGGGACGGGTCAAACGATTTTTCTCGCTCGGCCAGGAAGTTATGAGATTAAAAAACTAGATGAACATTACTTGTCTTTCATGCCTTGGAAAACCGCCACGATTTCAATTGAGGGGGTCAAATATCCACTCGACCGTCATCCGGTCCATAGCGCGCAAGCGTTGACCGTTTCAAATGAGTGGAGCGAAGAGCGTGCCTTGTTGACGGTCCATGAAGGAATGGTCCTCGTCATGCTCGTCAAAAAATAAGCAAAAAAAATCCCATCGGCGAATGCCGCTGGGATTTATTCGTTCGTGTATAAGTATTATACGCGTTCAACGAGACCTGATTTAAGTGCGCGAGCTGAAACCCAAACGCGTTTCGGTTTACCGTCAACGAGAATACGAACTTTTTGTACGTTTACACCCCAAGTACGTTTTGTCTTGTTGAGTGCGTGCGAACGGTTGTTACCTGATTTAGGTGATTTACCTGTTACGTAGCATTTACGTGCCATGCGTTTCCCCTCCTTTTTTATGTGGGTTCGTCCTAATAGACACTCGTTTATATTAGCACGGCTTTTTTCCCGATGCAACTAGAAAATCATACCATGACAAGAAAAAAACTTGACATTACTCTCAAGGATTTGAATAATGAATGAGGTTATCGCGTTAATTGACCGAGATTCTGGAGCAGGTTCTTTTAATAACTAGGTACTTATTGTAGAATGTACATTAGGAATCATTCCGAATAAAGGAGGCTACTCCATATGGCAATTGAAATGAAGACAACATATGGCAATATTGACATCACAAGTGACGTCATCGCGACACTCGCAGGTGGTGCGGCGATGGAATGCTTCGGTGTGGTCGGCATGGCTTCACAGGCACAATTGAAAGACGGCATTGCTGAATTGTTAAAACGTGAAAATTACGCGCGTGGTGTCGTCGTACGTCAAGAGGATGAGGACGTACATATCGACATGCACATCATTGTAAGCTACGGGACGAAAGTATCTGAAGTCGCATACAACGTGCAAAGCCGAGTGAAATATACGCTCGGAGAAACTTTAGGATTAAACGTTTCGTCGGTAAATATATTCGTTCAAGGCGTTCGTCTGACGAATGACTGACGAAAACGGAGGAGGATTTGGTGTGGGTTTAAATCGTTTAGATGGCGTGGCGCTCTCAAACATGATCGCAAACGGAGCGGCCAACTTGAGCCAAAACGCAGATTATGTAGATTCGCTTAACGTCTTCCCGGTTCCAGACGGAGACACGGGAACGAACATGAACTTGACGATGACGTCAGGTGCGAAAGAAGTAGCAGCCATGAACTCATCTGATATCGCAGAGGTATCATCAAAGTTCGCTCGTGGACTCCTGATGGGAGCACGTGGAAACTCAGGCGTTATTTTAAGCCAATTGTTCCGCGGCTTCGGGAAAGCCGTTGAAGGTAAGACGGAACTCACGACAGTTGATTTTGCAGAAGCGCTCAAACGCGGTGTCGACACGGCATACAAGGCGGTTATGAAACCGGTTGAAGGAACGATTTTAACGGTTGCTCGTGAAGCGGCTGATGAAGCGCTCCTTGCGTCTGAGTCGACAAGTGATTTCACAGAGTTCATGAAACGTGTCATCGTCGAAGCAAAAGCTTCGTTAGACCGTACACCGGACTTGTTACCGGTGTTAAAAGAAGTCGGGGTCGTCGACTCAGGTGGTCAAGGACTTCTCGTCATTTACGAAGGATTCCTTGCGAGTCTTGAAGGAAAGGAACTCGAAAAACCACATACTCCGGTGATGGATGCATTGATTGAAGCAGAACACCATGCGCATGCAGCGCAAGGATTCATGTCAACAGAAGATATCGAATTCGGTTACTGTACGGAAATCATGGTCCGTTTCCAAGAGGACAAGTTGAAAGATGCACCGTTCAACGAAGATGCATTCCGAAACGAGTTGTCTGAACTCGGGGACTCTCTTCTTGTCGTCGCGGACGAGGAGCTCTTGAAAGTTCACGTTCACGTCGAGACGCCAGGTGAGGTCATCACGAAAGGTCAGCGCTTCGGTGAACTTGTCGCAGTCAAAATTGAGAACATGCGTCAACAACACTCGACGATTCTTGAAGAAGAACACGGTGCCAACCAACACGGTGTTCAACAAGCGGAGAAGCCGAAAGCACCATTTGCCATCGTAACGGTCGCAATGGGTGAAGGCGTCAGCGAACTGTTCCGTTCACTCGGGGCGGCCCACGTCATCGAAGGTGGTCAGACGATGAACCCGTCGACGGAAGATATCGTCAAGGCGATTGAATCGGCACATGCGGAACACGTCTTCATCTTCCCGAACAACTCCAACATCATCATGGCGGCTGAACAAGCGGCGTCTGTCGCACCGTGTGGCGTGTCGGTCATTCCGACGAAGACCGTCCCACAAGGTCTTGCGGCAGCCATCGCATTCAATCCTGAAGCGGATGTCGAGATGAATGAACAAGCGATGAAAGCGGCAGCGGCGACAGTGAAGTCCGGTCAAGTGACGTACGCTGTTCGTGATACGAGCATCGATGGCGTTGAAATCAAAAAAGATGAGCACATGGCGATTGCTGAGAAGAAAATCGTTTCTTCGTCTCCATCGAGTTTAGAAGCGGCTAAACGATTAGTCGATGCGCTCATCGACGCAGACGACGAAATCGTCACGATCTTAACAGGAGAAGGCTCTTCTGCATCGGACGTAGAAGCGTTGACGTCATATATCGAATCGGTGAACGACGAGATTGAAATTGAAGTTCACGACGGTAAACAACCGCTTTACTCTTATATTTTTAGTGTGGAATAAGCTGTTTCGAATCCCTACCTTCTGTATAATGAAGGTAGGGATTTTTGAAAGGGGGAAAAATTGATGAAATATCGTAGTGTGTTTGACATTATTGGCCCGGTCATGGTCGGACCGTCGAGTTCGCATACAGCAGGTGCTGCCCGCATCGGCTTGATGGCTGGTAAGTTGTTCGGGAGAACGCCGCGTACCGCGCACATCACATTTTATGGGTCGTTTGCTGACACGTATCGGGGACACGGTACGGATGTGGCCATCGTCGGTGGAATCATGGGATTCGATACATTCGATCTGAGAATCCCACAAGCGTTAGACATCGCCCGTGAAAAAGGGATCGAGGTCATTTTTGAGACGAGTGATCTGTTGACGGATCACCCGAATACGGCCCGGGTCTTACTCGAAGATGAATTGGGCACATTTGAGATTGTCGGGATCTCAATCGGCGGGGGAACGATTGAAATTACCGAACTGAACGGATTCCCGTTGAAACTGACAGGTGGGGGGCCTGCACTCGTCGTCTTGCACCATGATCGATTCGGGGCCATCGCGGCTGTGACCGGTGTGTTGGCGAATCACCAATTAAACATTGGTCATATGGAAGTGAGCCGCCATGAAAAAGGGATGCAGGCGTTGATGGCGATTGAGATTGATGAGACCATTCCTGCGGAAGTGTTAGCAGAGCTGGAACGGTTACCGCAAATCGAACGGATAGCTATTTTTGGGGAATGAGGAGAATGTGTGATGTTTAAATCAGTAGAGGAATTAGTGACGATTGCAACAGAACGGAGCATCCCGATTTCTGAAGTGATGATCGAGCAGGAGATGCATGTCAGACGTGCCAGTCGAGAGGACATCATCGGGATGATGGACCGAAATCTTGAGGTGATGGAAGAAGCGGTCGAACGCGCACTCCAAGGTGTCACGTCGGTTACGGGATTGACGGGGAATGATGCCGTACTCATGCAAGAGTATATTCGTTCAGGCAAGTCGCTCGCGGGAGACCTCATTTTAGATGCCGTCTCGAAAGCAATTGGGACGAACGAAGTGAACGCGGCGATGGGACGAATCTGTGCGACACCGACGGCGGGAAGCGCGGGCGTCGTACCAGGAACGTTGTTTGCGGTAAAAGATCGTCTAGAAATGGACCGCGACGCGATGATCCGTTACTTGTTCACGTCAGGTGCGTTCGGATTCGTCGTGGCGAACAACGCCTCGATTTCAGGGGCGGCTGGTGGATGTCAGGCCGAGGTCGGGTCGGCGACAGGCATGGCAGCCGCGGCCATCGTTGAAGCAGCTGGCGGGACACCGGACCAGTCGGCTACGGCATTTGCGATAGCCCTAAAAAATATGCTCGGTCTCGTCTGTGATCCTGTGGCGGGGCTGGTGGAAGTTCCATGCGTCAAGCGAAACGCCATGGGCGGTGCCAACGCTATTGTCGCAGCAGATATGGCGCTCGCGGGGATTACCTCACGTATTCCTTGTGACGAAGTCATCTCGGCGATGCATGAAGTGGGCCAAATGATGCCGACGGCCTTAAAAGAAACCGCTAAAGGTGGACTTGCCAATACACCGACGGCTCGTCGCCTCGAACGAAATATATTTGGAGCGAAAGAAGATGCAAAACAATGATCAACTGACGACGCTGAAAGGGGTCGGGCCAGAGATGGCCAAAAAGTTAGAAGTGATGGGACTTGTTCGAATCGAGGACGTGCTTGAGCACGTCCCGTTTCGTTATGAGAATTATAATAGTGGGACGGTGACGACGGCTGTGCACGGCGACCTCGTCAAATGGAGCGGGACAGTCCAAGGCGAACCGCTCGTTCGTTACTATAGTAAAGGGAAAAATCGTCTCCAGTTCCGGTTGTTACTCGAAGACCGATACGCCGTCCAAGTGACGATGTTCAACCGTGCCTTCTATAAAGAAAAATTGGTGATTGGGGAGACGGTGACGGTCAAAGGGAAATGGGACATGAACCGGATGACGATCAGCGCGACCGACCTTGAATTTGGTACCCCGTCAGGCGGACTGCAACCGATTTATTCATTGCGTGCCGGACTGACACAAAAGAATTTCAGTCGAATCGTTAAACTCGCTTTTGAACAGGTGAACGATCTGCCCGAAAAGGTCCCGCATACTATTCGCGACCGATATCGATTAGTTGACCGGATGACGATGCTTCGTGGGATGCATTTCCCGGATACGGTTGAGACCTATAAACTGGCGAGACGAAGCTATGTTTATGAAGAGTGTCTCATGTATCAGTTAAAATTACAGGCGTTTCGTAAAATGGAGCGGTCAGGAAACGGTCGGGCCCTTCACCTCGATAAGCATCAATTGAATGAATTCGTCAAACGGCTCGCATTCCCGTTAACAGGAGCCCAAACACGGGTCATCCGTGAAATCGTATCTGACCTTGAAAAACCAGAACGGATGAACCGATTGTTACAAGGGGATGTCGGGAGCGGGAAGACCGTCGTTGCCGCGATTGCCTTGTATGCGACTGTGACGGCCGGGTATCAAGGGGCTTTGATGGTGCCAACAGAAATCCTTGCCGAACAACATGCGACATCGTTACAGGAATTATTTGAACCGTTTGGCATCACGATCGCCCTCCTGACGAGCTCGGTGAAAGGGAAGGCGCGCGAAGCCCTACTGACGGAAATCCGATTGGGTGACGTCGACATCATCGTCGGGACGCACGCGCTCATCCAAGGACCGGTCGAATTTTCGAATTTACATTTGGCGATCACAGATGAACAACATCGATTCGGTGTCGAACAACGGAAGAAACTTCGCGATAAAGCTGAATTCGCGGACGTCTTATATATGACCGCGACGCCGATTCCGAGGACGCTTGCCATCAGTGCGTTCGGAGAGATGGATGTTTCCACGATCGATGAGATGCCAAAAGGACGAAAGCCGATTGAAACGTATTGGGCGAAACACGACCAGATCGATCGTGTGCATGCAATGGTCGATCGGGAACTTGCACTCGGCCGTCAAGCGTATGTGATTGCACCTCTCATCGAGGAGTCGGATACACTAGAAGTGGAGAGTGCGACGGCACTGTATGAGCTGTTGAAAGAACGCTTCTCGAACTATGGTGTTGGTCTGATGCATGGGAAGCTATCGAGTACAGAAAAAGACGAGGTCATGAAATCATTCGCCGACAACGCGACACAGATTCTCGTCTCCACAACGGTCGTCGAGGTCGGGGTGAACGTTCCAAACGCTTCACTCATCATCATCCATGACGCTGAGCGTTTCGGTCTCGCGCAATTACACCAGTTGCGTGGCCGTGTCGGTCGTGGTGCCCATCAATCGTTCTGTATCCTCGTCGGGGACCCAAAGTCAGATGTCGGGAAAGTTCGACTGAAAACGATGACGGAGACGAACGATGGGTTCGTATTGGCGGAGAAAGATTTAGAGTTACGTGGGGCTGGTGATTTCTTCGGGACCGCACAGAGTGGTCTCCCAAGTTTCCGGGTCGCCGATCCCGTTCTCGATTTGAAAGTGATGGAAGTGGCCATGCAAGATGCCGTGAAACTTCTTGGGAGCGACGCCTTTTGGCATGACGCTCAATATGAAGGGTTACGTGGTTATTTGAAACAACTCGACCTTCTCGTTGGGGAAAGGTTAGAATAGTACTTGAAAATGACGACTAAAGAATATATACTGCTATTAGTACCAGGTATTAAGTTCTTTAGCGATTAGTTTAGGAGGGAACTGAATGCGGGTACCTAAGAAAGAGCGGCAACGCTTGTTACAAGAAACGATTGAGCATAACCCGTTCATCAAAGACGAAGAACTGTCAAAACAGTTTTCTGTCAGCATCCAGACGATTCGACTCGACCGGATGGAATTAAAAATTCCGGAAGTGAGGGAACGGATCAAACATGTGGCTTCCGAACATCTCGATGAAGTCAAATCGCTTTCAATGAGCGAGGTCATCGGTGATATGATTGACTTGAAGCTAGATGACTCTGCGATCTCAGTCCTCGATATAGAAAAAGAACACGTCTTTAGCCGCAACGAGATTGCCCGTGGACATGTCTTGTTCGCGCAAGCCAACTCGTTAGCGGTGGCGCTCATCAATGATGAATTGGCGTTGACCACTAAAGCGGATATTCGCTTCAGTCGCCAAGTCCATCTTGGAGAGCGAGTCGTTGCCAAGGCTCGTGTGATGAAACTACGAGGGGACGGGAGAACGGACGTCACAGTTGAAAGTTATGTCGGTGAGGAGTGCGTCTTTGATGGCGACTTCACGATTTACCGACGTGGTGAGGAGGAGCAAGCATGAAGTTAGCGATTGATGCAATGGGTGGCGATCACGCACCGAAGGCGATTGTAGAAGGTGTGAAACGGTTCGTCGCGCAATATCCGAACGAGTCGATGGAACTCTTTTTAGTCGGTGATGAGGTGAAAATTGCCTCATACGGTCTTGATGACCCTCGAGTAACGGTCGTTCCAGCCAGTGAGATCATTACAGGCGAAGACGAACCGGTACGGGCGGTGCGCCGTAAGAAGGACAGCTCGCTCGTCGTGGCAGCTCAGCTCGTCAAAGAAGGAAAAGCGGATGCTCTCGTGTCTGCCGGGAATACCGGCGCATTGATGGCGGCGTCTCTTTTCATCATCGGACGGATCCCAGGAATCGAGCGTCCGGCATTATCTCCGACGTTCCCTACATATACTGGTAGTGGTGTCGTCGTCCTGGATGTCGGAGCGAATCCGGATGCAAAAGCTGAACACCTCGTCGACTATGCGATTATGGGTTCACTGTATGCGGAACATGTGCGTGGCATCAAAACACCGCGTGTCGCCCTTCTCAATATCGGGACAGAAGCTGGTAAAGGAAATGCGCTGACAAAAGAAGCGTTCCCCCTCCTTGAACAGGCACCTGTCCATTTTGTTGGGAATGTCGAAGCGCGTGAAGCGATGTCAGGTGACGTGGACGTCATCGTGACCGAAGGATTTGCGGGAAACATCTTGTTAAAGGGTGTGGAGGGCTCCTCTTCGATGCTCATGAAGATGATGAAAGAACAATTCACGAGTGACCTTGTATCTAAACTCGCCGCTCTCATCTTAAAACCGAAATTGAGACGATTAAAAGAAACGCTGGATTATCGCGAACACGGGGGAGCCGGATTATTCGGGATCAATGCGCCGGTCATCAAGGCGCATGGGTCGAGCGATGCACTCGCCATCATGAGTGCGTTGAAACAGGCGAAAATCATGGTAGATCACGATGTCGTGGAAAAAATCAAGCGTGCCAAAGCCATAGACTAAGCGAAAGCAGGTGAAGATATGGGGAAAGTAGCATGGGTGTTTCCGGGGCAAGGTTCCCAAGCCGTTGGGATGGGACAAACCTTTTTAAATCACCCTGAAACGCTTCAAGCAATCGGACGTCGACTCGGATTTGACCTTCTTGAAGTCATGTCATCCGGGTCGAAGGAAGACCTACAAGAAACGGAAATTGCACAGCCGGCCATCGTGGCGCACGCTTCGCTCCTCGCGCAAGCCTATGCGAAGAGCGGTGCGGCACCAGATGTCGTCATCGGGCATAGTGTCGGTGAATATGCGGCGCTCGTCAGTGCGGGTGTCATCGATCTTGAAGAGGCGACCGTCCTCGTCCGAGCACGTGGGCAGTTGATGTCTGAAGTGAAGGATGGAACGATGGCGGCAGTCGTCGGGATGACCGATCTTCAAGAGGCGCTCCATATCACTGAAAAGATCAGTGCGAGCGGGAATTTAGTTCAAATCGCCAACTTGAATTGTCCTGGTCAATTCGTGATTTCAGGGCATGTCGACGCGGTCGAACAAGCGGGCGTGGAATTGAAGGCTGCCGGTGCGAAGCGGGTATTGCCGTTAAACGTATCTGGAGCGTTCCATAGTTCCTACATGATGCCGGCGGCAACGCGTTTCCAAGATGTCCTCGCCTCGTCGCCATTTGAAGCGGCTTCCGTCGACATGATTTCGAACGTGGACGCAGCGGTGCATCGTGACCCTGAACAGTTGAAGGCGTTATTGACGAAACAACTGTATTCGTCTGTCCGCTTTGAAGATTGTGTACGGAAGGCGATTGCAGACGGCGTAGACACGTTCATCGAGTTCGGTCCATCTTCACCGCTTTCAGGATTGATTAAACGAATCGACTCGAACGTTTCGATTCAAAAGGCGACTACGCTCGAAGAAGTCGCCTCGTTAGGAGGAGAAGTACGTGCATGATCAAGTGGCGATCGTGACGGGAGCGTCCCGGGGAATCGGGGCGGCCATCGCGAAACGTTTAGGGGAAGATGGCTTTCGGGTCGTCGTGAACTACTCGGGTAGTGAACAAAAAGCGAATGATGTCGTGGCCATGATCACGGAGGCAGGCGGCGAAGCCATCGCCGTGAAAGCAGATGTATCGAATGCTGACGATGTCAAAGCGCTCGTCAAGACGACAGTCGATACGTTCGGACGCGTCGATTGTCTCGTCAACAATGCAGGGATCACGCGTGACGGGTTACTCATGCGAATGAAAGAAGCCGATTTCGAAGATGTGCTGTCGACGAACTTAAAAGGCGCCTTTTTGACATCGCAAGCCGTCACGAGACCTTTGCTCAAGTCGAAAGCAGGTCGAATCATCAACATCGCCTCGGTTGTTGGGATTACCGGTAATGCAGGACAAGCGAACTATGCGGCTGCAAAAGCAGGGTTGATCGGATTGACAAAATCGGTGGCGCGCGAACTAGCGGGACGTCACGTGACGGTCAATGCCGTCTGTCCAGGGTTCATTCAAACGGATATGACCGATGCCTTGACAGATGCGCAACGAGAGGCTACACTCGAGCAAATTCCTTTCAACCGTTTCGGACAGGTGGAGGATGTGGCGAACCTTGTCTCCTTCCTCGCATCGGAACAAGCAGCTTATGTGACCGGGCAGACGATTGCCGTCGATGGCGGCATGACGATGGCGTAAAAGAGAACTTTACCAACAGACTGACATTTAATATACTTACCTTTGGAGGGATTTTATCATGACAAAAGAACAAATTTTAGTAGACGTACAAGAAGCAGTTGCTGAGAAGCTCGGGAAAGACGTATCTGAAATCACAGCAGAGAAATCGTTCAAGGATGACCTTGGTGCGGATTCACTTGAAGTAATGGAAATGGTGATGGACCTCGAAGACAAATTCGACATCACGATTGAAGACGAAGACGCTGAGAAGCTCGCGACTGTTGGCGACGTAGTGGCTTACATCGAAACAAAATTGTAATCAAGCCATCCCACCGCTCGGTTCCGGGCGGTGGGCTTGTGCTTATTCATGGAGGGAACTATGACAAAAGACAAACGACGGTTTGACCGTCAAGGGTCGGCGCAGCGACGTCGGCGTCAGGAGATGGAACGAGCACGCATCTTGGAACTATTTAAATCATTGGAAGAACGGTTAGACGTTCAATTTTCGAATCACGACTTGTTGATGCAGGCGTTCACACACTCATCTTATGTGAATGAGCAACGCGGGTTACGAAAAGACAATGAACGTTTAGAATTTTTAGGGGATGCTGTTTTAGAACTGACCGTATCTCGCTTTCTCTATGAGACTTATCCGGAGCGCTCCGAGGGGGAATTGACGAAATTACGAGCGGCGATCGTATGTGAACCGTCACTCGTGAATTTTGCGGAAGCTTATGCTTTCTCTGACTTCATCTTGCTTGGGAAAGGTGAAGAGTTGACCGGTGGACGAAAACGTCCGGCACTGCTTGCCGACGTGTTCGAATCCTATATCGGTGCTCTTTATTTAGACCAGGGAATTGAGGCCGTCGAACGATTCCTCGCCGAAGCGGTTTTTCCGAAAGTCTTAGCGGGAGTATTTGAAGAACAGACCGATTTCAAGAGCCAGTTACAGGAGAGCGTTCAACGGGAAGGACTCGGACCTGTTTCGTATGAAATCATCGAGGAACGCGGACCGGCGCATAGCCGGGAATTCGTCGCACATGCACGCCTCAGCGACGACATCGTCGGTGAAGGGGTCGGACGTTCGAAAAAAGAAGCCGAGCAATTGGCTGCTAAAGAAGCGCTTATTGCCTTTAATCGGCGCTACGCAGATTTATAAACGAAAGGAGTGGACCGCTTGGGGGTCCACTCCTTTTTCATGTCAATTGACCGAGTTCTTCGACGATACCATCGACTTCCGACAAAGAGAGCGAAGAGCGTGTCATCACGTACTCGTAAATCTCTTTCACCGCTGACGGATCAGCCGCATTATATTCTTCCGCTTTGATTGCACCGCGGTTAATAATGTTCATTTTATCCAAAATGGCTTCAATCATCTGTTCATTCGTCATCTGTATTCCCCTTTCTACAGTTCTTTTTAGAATAGCATGATTCGGGCATTTTGACGAACTGTTAACTGTGGTAAAATATACAGATGAATGCTTACTGCGGATAGGATGGTCACGATGCACTTAAAACGAATCGAACTCGCTGGCTTTAAATCATTTGCCAAGCGAATTGAATTAGATTTCCGTCCCGGCGTCACGGCTGTAGTAGGGCCGAACGGGAGCGGGAAATCCAATATATCGGACGCTGTTCGCTGGGTACTCGGAGAACAGTCGGCCAAATCACTTCGTGGTGCCAAGATGGAAGATGTCATCTTTGCCGGAAGTGAAGGAGAGAATCACCGAAATGTCGCCGAAGTCACGCTCGTCCTCGATAATCGAGACGAACAGTTGCGTCTCCCATATGAAGAAGTGAGTGTGACCCGTCGCGTGACCCGAAGTGGGGACAGCGACTATTTTATGAATAAAAAACCATGTCGGTTAAAAGATGTGATTGATTTATTTATGGATACAGGTCTTTCACGAGATGCGTTCGCCATCATCGGTCAAGGGCGGGTCGAACAAGTCATTTCTGGGAAACCGGAAGATCGCCGTGCCGTCATCGAAGAGGCAGCCGGTGTATTGAAATATCGTCAGCGGAAAAAACAGGCTGAACGCAAGTTACAGGACACCGAATTAAACTTGTCCCGAGTCGACGACATTCTGTTCGAGTTGGCGGACCGGGTCGAACCGCTCCGTGAACAGGCTGCACTCGCGCGGGAGTACAAAGTCGCCAAAGCGAGGCATGATGAACTCGAAACGGGAATCATGGGCGCAGAAATTCAATTGCTCCAACAGGAGATTGAACAAGTGTCGGCACGTCACGTGGAATCGGTTCAACAGTTATCTGACTGTGACCGTTCGGTACGTGACCTCACGGAGGAACGTAGCGGGCTCGAAGCAACGCTTGCTGAGCTGCGTGAAGAATTGACAGAGCTCAACCAGAACGAACGGGAGCACTCGACCTATGTCGAGCGCTTGACGGGTGACATCAAGCTCGCAAAAGCACAAGAAGAACATGGTGCCGAGATGAAAGAACGACTCATCCGTCAACGCGAAGAAGTACGTGCGGAGATGACCGAGCTTGAAGCGCGGTTGAAGGTCGTTCGTGAAGAACTTGACCAAAAAGGAAACACGTTGAAACAAACGACTGCGACGAGAGAGACGCTTCAACAACAGTTGACAGCCGCCTCTCGTGATTTCAATGCTGAAATTGAAGCGTTACAAAGTGAGGCGTTTGAACTCGCGACAACGAAAGCGACAATCGGTAACCAACAAAAGCGGGAACAACGAGATATCGATGTCGCCGTCGAGTCGAAAGAACGCCTTCTTCGCGAGAACAAACATCGTCTCGAGGATCGTTCCTCGCAGGAAGCGACGCTTTTGACGACTCGAGAACAGTATGAAGTGGTGCAAAGTCGCTTTGAACAACTGAGTAAAAAAGAAACGGAACTTCGGGACGAAGAGACGTCAATTCGTGAAAAACGTACCCGAGCCGAATCGTCTTATTACGATCTCGAACGCCGCCGTCAGAAGACGGAAGACCGAATCGAGATGCTCGAACGGATGAAGCAATCGTATGAAGGCTATTTCCATGCGGTCAAGTTCGTCTTAAAAGACCGCTCACCAGGTGTCCTTGGTGCTGTCGCCGAATTGATTCGTGTCCGTCCTTCGTATGAAGCGGCAATCGAAACGGCACTTGGGCAGACACAGCAGCATGTGGTCGTACAAGATGAATCAGTGGGGCGCCGTGAAATTGACAAATTACGAAAAGCCAACGCAGGACGGGCGACATTCTTGCCGATGACGACGATCAAACCGAGATTCGTGCCGAGTGACGTGTTCGATCGACTCGACTCGATGAACGGATTTGTCGGGGTGGCGTCGGAACTCGTTGAAACAGATGCATCATACGAGACGTTGAAAAAGTCGTTGCTCGGTTCAGTGCTCGTGGCGGAGACACTTGAAGTCGCGAACCGCATCGCCCAATCGACGGGTTATCGTTTCCGTGTCGTCACGTTAGAAGGGGACATCGTCAACGTCGGTGGTTCGATGACGGGTGGTAGTCGCAAGCAGGGCGTGGCCCTGTTCACGCAGTCGCGCGAATTGGATGACTTGAAACAAGGTCTCACCCAAGGGCTCGCCATGTTGCATGAACAAAAAACACGTCTTCAAGAGTATACAGAACAGTTGACGGACATTACGCATCAATTATCTGAACTTCGGGATGAGAAACGTTCCGTTGAAACGAACCTCCGTGAAGTCGAGTCAGCCTACCGTACTGCGGAACGTGCCTCGCTCGATGCCAAGTCACAACTTGAACTGTTCGATCATGAAATGATGCGCTACGAGCGGACGATCGAGACAGCGACTGCCGAATTAGAGCGACTGACGATTGAATTGGCCGATACGGACCGCGCACAAGCTGACATTCGTTCTCGTCTCGAATCGCTTCGGGCCGAGCAGGCGAAAAGTGCTGAGAGCACGGGCCAACTGGAATCGATGCTTCGTCAAAACGAGCTCGATCTTCAGCGGCACACGCTCGAAGAAGAACGGGTCCGATATGAATTGGACCGTTTGACGACCGAACAAAATCGTCTGCAGGAACGAAGCGATCAGATGGAGCGTGAACTGACGCGGCTCGAGAGTGGAGAAGTCGTGTCGTCTATGGAACTTGAGGCGACGCTTGCTACTGCCAAACTGGATTTCACAGAAATTCAAGAGCGGCTTCAAGAAGTGACGGCAACACTCAAGACGAACGAAGAGGCGTATCGGATCATACGTCAACGGGTCGATCAGGCAACGGAGGCAAGACGTCAAGCAGAAGCTGTCGTCCGAAAACTCGAAACGGCAAAACAAGAGTTCGAGCTGAAACGACAATGGAAGCTCGATGCATTAGAAGAGAATGGACTCGTTGCAGAACTATTGCCGGCACTCGAGATCCCACTAGAAGAGGCGAAAGAGGAGTTCAAGTTGCTCGTTCGTCAAATCGAAGAGATCGGACCGGTCAATCTAAATGCGATCGAAGAGTTTGATAGTGTCCATGAACGGTTCACATTCTTATCCGAGCAACGGGATGACCTCGTCAGTGCAAAAGAGGATTTATATGAGATCATCGCCGAGATGGACCGCGAAGTGACACGCCTCTTCAAAGAGACCTATACGAGCGTCCGGGCGCACTTCAAACAGACGTTCACCGAGCTCTTCGGTGGCGGGGAAGCGGATTTGAAATTGGTCGACGAATCGGATTTGTTGAACACAGGAATCGAAATCGTCGCCAAACCACCGGGTAAAAAGTTACAGACGCTCAGTCTGTTGTCTGGTGGGGAGCGTGCGCTGACGGCCATCGCCTTATTGTTTGCGATTTTGAAGACGCGTCCCGTACCGTTCTGTGTCCTCGATGAAGTCGAGGCGGCCCTTGACGAGGCGAACGTGCATCGTTTCGGAGAATACATTCGGACGTTGTCGATCGACACGCAGTTCGTCATCATCACGCACCGTAAAGGCACGATGGAAGCGGCGGACACACTATATGGCGTCACGATGCAACAGAACGGGGTGTCCGAGGTATTATCGGTCGAACTGTCTGAAGCAAAACGTGTCGTTGAAATGGATGAAGAGATGGAGGAATCACGTTGAGCTTTTTCAAGAAATTAAAAGAGAAGTTGACGACATCTACCCAAGAGGTGTCACAGAAGTTTACAGAGGGGTTGACGAAGACACGTGACGGCTTTGCAAGTGCCGTCAACGACCTCGTCTATCGCTTCCGCGAGGTGGATGAAGATTTCTTCGATGAACTCGAAGATTTACTCATTCAAGCGGACGTCGGCGTCACGACGACGATGGACCTCGTCGAAGATTTGAAAGAAGAAGTGAAGCGACGTAATCTGAAGGACCCGGTCGCGGTGCGTGACGCACTCGTCGAAGTGGTGGCGAACCGCCTCCAAGAGGATGAATCGGACTGTGAACTCAATATGCAGGACGGACTCACGGTCATCTTGTTTGTCGGCGTCAATGGTGTCGGAAAGACAACGACCATCGGCAAGCTGGCGCACCAGTTGAAATCTGAAGGGCGTTCCGTCATGCTCGCGGCAGGTGATACGTTCCGTGCCGGCGCTATCGAGCAACTTCAAGTATGGGGAGAACGTGTCGGGGTACCCGTCATTCGTCAAACGGAAGGATCTGACCCGGCTGCCGTCGTCTTTGACGCCGTTCAGGCTGCCAAGTCACGCAACATGGACGTCTTGATTTGTGATACGGCGGGACGTCTTCAAAATAAGGTCAATCTAATGAAAGAACTTGAAAAAGTCAAACGAGTCATTGAGCGGGAAGTACCGAACGGACCGCACGAAGTATTGCTCGCATTAGACGCGACGACGGGTCAAAACGCCATGGTTCAAGCGAAAGCGTTCAAAGAAGCGACGAACGTGAGCGGAATCGTCCTCACGAAGCTCGATGGGACGGCCAAAGGCGGAATTGTCCTAGCGATTCGGAACGAACTCGATATCCCGGTCAAGTATGTCGGCCTTGGAGAGAAGATTGACGATTTACAGGAGTTTGATCCAGAACAGTTCGTCCTTGGATTGTTCGGTGACGTTTTTGAAGACAAGAACGAGGAAGCTTTGACAGAAAAAGAGGACACAAACGAGGACCTCGCCTAAGTTTTGCTGTTAAGAAAAAAACTTGACAAGTACTAGGCACGGCTGTACTATAGGTAGTTGTAAAGGGATTTCACTTAACATGTGGAGGTGAAAGGTTTGACGCTCGAAAAAACGAATCGCATGAACTATCTCATCGATTTCTATCAAGCGCTCCTCACACCGAAACAGCGCAACTATATGTCTCTTTATTACCTAGATGACTACTCGCTCGGAGAGATTGCGGAAGAGTTTGAAGTCAGCCGTCAAGCGGTCTACGATAACATAAAGCGTACAGAAACGATGCTTGAACAGTACGAGGAAAAGCTAGCCCTATTCGAAAAGTTCGAACAGCGCCAGCAACTTCTTCAGACCCTCAAACGTCAAGTCGAGCTCACCGATGACGTGAGCGCCACGATTTCTGCGCTTGAGAATTTAGAGTAGGGGGCTGAAGCATGGCATTTGAAGGATTATCAGAACGATTGCAATCGACACTTTCAAAAATGCGCGGTAAAGGGAAAATCTCGGAGGCCGATGTCAAAGAGATGATGCGTGAGGTACGCCTCGCCCTCCTCGAAGCCGACGTCAACTTTAAAGTCGTCAAGCAATTCGTCAATGACGTGAAGGAGCGCGCCGTTGGTCAGGATGTCATGAAATCATTGACGCCAGGTCAACAAGTCGTCAAAATCGTTCACGAAGAGTTGTCGAACTTGATGGGAAGCGATGTCGTCCCGATCACATTCAGTCAGAAACCACCGACAGTCGTCATGATGGTCGGTCTGCAAGGGGCAGGGAAAACGACAACGACCGGGAAGCTAGCGAACTTGATTCGTAAAAAGCATAACCGAAGTCCTCTTCTCGTCGCGGCGGACATTTACCGTCCGGCGGCAATCAAGCAGCTCGAGACACTCGGAAAACAACTCGATTTACCGGTCTTCTCACTTGGTGATCAAGTGAAGCCGGAAGAGATTGTGACGAAGGCACTCGAGTACGCAAAAACAAATCATCACGATTTCGTGTTGATCGATACGGCCGGTCGCCTTCATATCGATGAGACGCTTATGGGCGAGCTCGAAAATGTGAAGACGATTGCCAAACCAAATGAGATCTTCCTCGTCGTCGATTCGATGACGGGTCAAGATGCGGTCAATGTGGCCGACAGTTTCAATGAGAAACTCGGAATCACCGGGGTCGTGCTCACAAAGCTCGACGGAGATACACGAGGCGGGGCAGCCCTTTCGATCAAGGCAGTCACGGGAGCGCCGATTAAATTCGTCGGTCTCGGAGAAAAGTTGGATGCCCTCGAACCATTCCACCCGGAACGCATGGCGTCACGGATCCTTGGAATGGGGGACGTGCTCTCGCTCATTGAAAAAGCCGAGACACAGATGGACCAAGACGCAGCGAAGGAGCTTGAAAGCAAAATTCGTGACGCGTCATTCACGTTCGATGATTTCATTGAACAGTTGGCCCAAGTGAAAAACATGGGACCAATTGATGAATTACTTTCGATGTTACCTGGTGCAGGTAAGATGAAAGGGTTGAAGAACGTCCAAATCGACGAGAAACAACTCGATCACGTCGAAGCGATCATTCGCTCGATGACGAAACATGAGCGCGCCAATCCGGAAGTGCTCAACGCGAGTCGTCGTAAGCGGATCGCAAAAGGGAGCGGTCGCTCGATTCAAGAAGTGAACCGTCTCATCAAACAGTTCGATGACATGAAGAAGATGATGAAACAAATGTCAGGACAAATGAAAGGGAAGAAAAAAGGTCTCGGCCTTCCATTCTTCTAACAAAATCTTTTGTCAGTCGAACGAAAAAGCTGTATACTATAAAAGTTGTCAATTCTTAAACACATGATGGAGGTATATTACCATGGCAGTTAAAATTCGTCTTAAGCGCATGGGCGCAAAAAAATCACCTTTCTACCGTATCGTTGTAGCAGACTCACGTTCACCACGTGACGGTCGCTTCATCGAGCAAGTTGGTCACTACAACCCGGTTGCAAAACCAGAAGCAGAAGTTCGCATCAACGAAGAACTCGCTCTCAAATGGTTGGCAGACGGCGCGAAGCCATCTGACACAGTACGCAACTTGTTCTCTAAAGCAGGGATCATGGAGAAATTCCACAACGCGAAAAACGCGAAGTAATGATGTGGCCGACCTTTTCTGAGGTCGGCCTATTTTGTTGAGGAGGGAAAAAGATGGACTGGTTATATGTAGGGAAAATCGCCAATACGCACGGCCTAAAAGGGGAAGTGAAGATTTTGGCGGCGACAGACTTTCCAGAAGAGCGATTTAAAAAAGGAAACACGTTGTTTCTTGATGTCGACGGAACGAAACAGGAAATGACGATCACGACGTATCGTCCTCATAAGCAGTTTCACCTCGTCACATTCAAAGGGTTTGACAATATCAATCTCATTGAAAAATATAAAGGGCTGAAACTATATGTCCACGCCGAACACGTCCACGACTTGGACGAACACGAATATTATTATCATGAAATCATCGGCTGTGAGGCTGTCGTGGATGGGGAAGTCATTGGTGTCGTCGACGACATCTTTGAAACGAATGGAGCGAACGACGTATGGGTCATCAAACGACCAGGAAAGTCGGACGCGCTCATCCCTTATATCGAATCGGTCGTCCAAGAGATTGATGTCGATGCGAAGCGTGTCGTCATCACGCCGATCCCTGGAATGATTGACGATGAAGATTGATGTATTGACGTTGTTCCCCGAGATGTTTCATGCGCTCGATCACTCCATCGTCGGTCGGGCGAAGACGCTCGGGCAAGTGGAGATGTCGTTCCTCAATTTTCGGGACTTTTCAACGAACAAGCATCATAAAGTCGATGATTATCCGTACGGCGGTGGAGCGGGCATGTTGCTCACGCCGCAGCCGATCTTTGATGCATTTCATTCCCTTGAGGCGAAGAGCCCAAGGGTCATTCTCACGACGCCTACCGGAAAACCGTTCAATCAACGAATGGCCGAAGAATGGGCCAAGGAGGAACATCTGGTCTTTCTATGTGGACATTATGAAGGGTTCGACCAACGGATCCATGATGAACTGGCGACCGACGAGGTGTCGATCGGTGATTTCGTTTTGACAGGTGGAGAGCTCGCGACGATGGTCATGATTGATGCGACCGTAAGGCTCATTCCGGATGTACTTGGCGATCAGGCGAGCCATGAAGACGACTCGTTCTCGACTGGTCTCTTGGAATACCCTCACTATACACGACCGGCTGATTTTCGTGGATTGACCGTGCCGGAAGTGCTCTTGTCGGGAAATCACGCCCGGATCGAGGCATGGCGCCGAGAGCAATCGCTCGAACGCACGTATCGACGACGTCCGGATTTGCTCGAACATGTCGAGTTGACGGATGTCGATAAAAAGTTTCTGCAATCGTTGCGCGATTGAGAAATATATGCTATGTTTGAGCATGTGGGTTAAACCCATCGATTACCGATGTTCCGCTATTGGATGCTTGGGCATATGAAGATATGAACATTGAAGAAAAAGGAGATATGATTCATGAACACACAAAAACTGTTCCGTGAAATCACAGAAGAACAATTCAAATCGGACGTACCTGCTTTCCGTCCTGGTGACACAGTACGTGTCCACGTTAAAGTTGTAGAGGGAACGCGTGAGCGTATCCAGATCTTCGAAGGTGTTGTAATCAAGCGTAAAGGTGGCGGCATCAGCGAAACATTCACAGTCCGTAAGATTTCTTACGGCGTAGGTGTTGAGCGTGCATTCCCGCTTCACTCACCACGCGTTGCACAAATCGAAGTCGTACGCTACGGTAAAGTTCGCCGTGCGAAACTTTACTACCTCCGTAACCTTCGCGGTAAAGCAGCACGTATTAAAGAAATCCGTCGTTAAGATGGGAATTAAGCTTGTCGCTTGCGACAAGCTTCTTTTTTTCTAGTACAATAAGTTCAAATGGATAGAGGAGTGAGTGAAGTTGAAAGAAGTGTTTAGTTGGCTAAAAGCCATCGTGGTCGCTCTTGTCATCGCGTTCGTCATCCGGACGTTCATCTTCGTTCCTGTCATCGTTGAAGGAGAGTCGATGATGCCGACACTCCACAATGCGGATCGAATGATCGTCAGTAAAATTTCGAACTATGTTGGGGAGCTAGACCGAGGTAATATCGTCGTATTCCATGCGACTGAATCAAAAGACTATATTAAACGTGTCATCGCCATCCCAGGCGACACGCTCGAATATCGAGATGATGTACTTTATATTAACGGTGAAGCGGTCGAAGAGCCGTATTTAGACGAGTTTCGTGCCCAGATGAACGGGTTCCCGTTGACGGAGAACTTTACACTCGAACAAGTGACGGGTGAGTCGGTCGTTCCAGAGGAATCATACTTCGTCATGGGAGACAATCGTCAAAACTCGAAAGACAGCCGTGAGATCGGATTTGTGTCGAAAGAGGAGATTGTCGGCAAGACGAACTTCATCTTCTGGCCACTCGATGATGTTGGCACGGTAGAAGATTAAGGTGGTGCTTTTTTGGCAATTCAATGGTTTCCTGGCCACATGGCCAAAGCAAGAAGACAAGTAACTGAAAAATTAAAACTAATCGATGTCGTCATCGAACTCGTGGATGCACGCGTGCCTCAGTCGAGTCGCAACCCGATGGTCGATGAGATTACAGCGGGAAAACCCCGTCTCATCGTCTTGAACAAAGCAGACATGGCCGACCCCGTCGTGACGGAGGCGTGGTTACGTGCCTTGAAACGCGAAGAAGTCGAGGTTGTCGCTGTCGACGCGAAGCATAGCAAAGGCTTAAAACAGCTCATCACGGGTGCTCAGAAGTTGATGAAAGAAAAGCATGACCGGATGCGTGAGAAGGGGCGTAACCCCGGACCGATCCGTGCGCTCATCATCGGAATCCCGAACGTCGGGAAGTCGACGCTCATCAACCGTCTCGCTGGACGAAACATTGCTATCACGGGCGACCGTCCTGGTGTGACGAAGCGTCAACAGTGGATCAAGATGAAAGGCGGCGAGATGGAACTGTTGGACACGCCGGGGATTCTCTGGCCGAAGTTCGAGGATCAACTTGTCGGATATCGTCTAGCCGCGACCGGCGCCATCAAAGACGAGATTCTCAACTTGGATGATATCGCCTTGTATACGGTTCGCGAGTTGCATGCTCGTTATCCGGAACAATTAAAGGAACGATTCAAACTTGAAACGTTACCCGAGGACGGCGTGGAGCTCCTTGAGTTGATCGGGAAAAAGCGTGGTCTCATCAGTGGTGGTTACGTCGATTTCGAAAAGGCGAGCGAACTACTTTTAAATGAACTACGACATGAAAAAATCGGACGGATCTCCCTTGAGACACCGGCTGATCACGAAATGGCGTAAAGCCCTGTGCACACAGGGCTTTTTTGAATAGGAGGAAGACCGTGACGATTCAACAGATTAAACAACAACTAGAGGACATCCGATATGAAGAATGGGTATACATCTTCCCGACCTTGTCACGAGACCCTCGAGCGGGCGTGCAAACGTTGCTACGGCAAAAACAGCGCCAATTCGAGCGAGAACGGGCGTTACAGGACGATTTCGAACGTCGCATGACGTATGAACGTGAATGGAAGGCGGAAGGCTTCACTCGAATTGTCGGAGTCGATGAGGTCGGACGGGGGCCGCTTGCGGGACCGGTCGTGGCAGCGGCGGTCTTGTTGCCGGATGGGTTCTACCTCCCGGGATTGAATGATTCAAAAAAAATGACCAAAGCGGCGAGGGACGCGGCATACGCACACATCATCGAGGTCGCAGAGGTCGGTGTCGGGATCGTCGAGCCCGCGGTAATCGATGAGATTAACATCTATGAGGCGACGAAGCTTGCGATGACAGAGGCGATTCATCAAGTCGGAGAAGTAGACGCCCTATTGATTGACGCCATGAAACTCGAGCTCGACATCCCTCAACAGTCATTGGTTAAAGGGGACACGCTCAGTGTGTCGATAGCCGCGGCAAGTGTCGTCGCTAAGGTGGTAAGGGACCGGATGATGGAAGAATATGATTTGACGTATCCTGGATACGGATTTGCGAAAAACGCAGGATATGGAACAGAGACTCATTTAGAAGGGTTAAGACGCCTTGGGGTGACTCCGATTCATCGCCGTACGTTCGCCCCCATCAAGCATATGTGAAAGGAGTGGTCACGTTGCGGATCGATCATCAAGGGGTGATGCCGTTCAAAGTGACGGAACAGACGTCACGCCCGCTATTACTAGGGAACACAGTCGTCGGAAAGGTGTTGCAGCTCTTACCTGGCAACGAGGCGGTCATGCAACTGCCCCAAGGGATTTTCCGGGTCGGCGTCAATGCGAACGTGAAAGAGAACGTCACGTATAAGCTGGTCGTCACGGACGTCGAACCGAAGCTCGTCTTGAAAGTCGTCACGCAAGCGACGGAATCGCTCATGGCTGCCAAGTCGCCGCTGCAAGCGTTAGGAGAACAGCTCGGACGCTTGATGCGGGAGCCGATGCTGACGCCAGAATCCGTGAAGGCGGCCGGGAAAAACGCGTTAGAAAGCGGCGCAGGTCAGGATGTAAAGGCGCTCGTCGGGGAACTGTTCAAAGCGAAAGGTGAGCCGAAGTTCGAGCAGTTCGTGCGTGCGCAGGAAGCGTTCAACGCGAGCCAAAGCCCGCCGTTCGTCGCCCAAGCATTTCACATACCGCAATTGGGTCCGTTTGAAAACGTTCAACTTCGTCTAGAGGCCCCGAAACGAGAGACGATGGACTCGGATCATGCGCGGATCGTCTTGTTTCTTGAAACGCCGCGATATGGTGAGACCGGGATTGATGTGTTGATTCAAAAGCGTTACGTGTCCGTACGTGTATTCAATGAGCAACACGATTTGGCTCCATACGTCCGTACATACGAACCACTTTTGAAAGAAGGCCTAAAAAAGGTGTCGTTCGAACTGTCTTCATTTTCGTATGAAGCGAAGCGTGAACATGTTCCGGCTACGTTCGCGCCACTCGGAAAGGTGGACCTCCAAATATGAAAGACCAGAAGAAAGCGATTGCGCTCTCCTATGAGCAGTCGATGGATGCGCCGCACGTCGTAGCGAAGGGAACGGGAATCGTCGCCGAGCGGATGCTTGAGATTGCTTTAGCGAACGGAGTTCCTGTTCATGAAGACCCAGCGCTCCTCTCGTTACTGTCGGCGTTGAACATCGAAGAGCAAATCCCGGAGGACGTTTATCAGGTCATTGCCGAACTTTTTGTGTTTCTTTATCAGATGGAACAGGATAAAATTTGATTTGTCTAGGGATATATGTGAAAAAAAGATGAAAACTTAAAGCAAGAACGATAGACAGCGCTTTCAGTTTTTCGTTACAATAGACGTGCCGATATTAAAGGGGACTAAGGGGGAAAACATATGAATATCCATGAGTATCAGGCGAAAGAATTGTTAAGAGAGTTTGGGGTAGCCGTTCCGACGGGTTATCCGGCCTTTACTGTTGAAGAAGCTGTGGCAGCTGCTGCGAAGCTTGAAGGTGAAGTGAAGGTAGTAAAAGCTCAAATCCACGCAGGTGGCCGCGGTAAAGCGGGTGGCGTTAAACTTGCGAAGACAGATGAAGAAGTGAAGCAATATGCTTCAGAGATTCTCGGGAAAACGCTCGTGACACACCAAACAGGTCCGGAAGGAAAAGTTGTCCAGCGTCTCTATATCGAAGAAGGTTCCGCGATTGACCAAGAATTTTACTTAGGACTCGTGCTTGACCGTTCGATCGGCCGAATTGTCATCATGGGTTCATCTGAAGGTGGAATGGACATCGAAGAAGTCGCTGAACATACACCAGAGAAGATTCATAAAGAGATCGTCGACCCGGTCGTGGGCTTACGTCCATTCCAGGCGCGTCGTCTCGCATTCAAAATGGAAGTCCCGACGAAACTCGTCAACAAGTTCAGTGACATGGTCATGAAGTTGTACAAAGTGTACGTCGAGACAGATTGCACAATCGCGGAAATCAACCCGCTCGTCACGACGAAAGACGGTAACGTCATCGCGCTCGATGCGAAGTTGAACTTCGATAGCAACGCGCTCTATCGTCACTCGGACATCCTTGCGCTTCGTGATACGACGGAAGAAGACCCACGTGAAGTGGAAGCGTCGAAACACGACCTCAGCTACATCGCACTCGACGGAAACATCGGTTGTCTCGTCAACGGTGCCGGTCTTGCGATGGCTACGATGGATATCATCAAGCATTACGGCGCTGAACCCGCTAACTTCCTCGACGTAGGTGGCGGTGCGACGAAAGAAAAAGTAACAGAAGCATTCAAGTTGATCTTGTCTGATGACCAGGTCAAAGGGATCTTCGTTAACATTTTCGGTGGAATCATGAAGTGTGACATCATCGCAGAGGGGATTGTCGCTGCGACGAAAGAAATCGGACTCGACTTACCACTCGTCGTTCGCTTAGAAGGAACGAACGTTGATGCCGGGAAGCGCATTCTCGATGAATCTGGACTTGCGATCACGACGGCCAACTCGATGGCTGACGGTGCAGAAAAAATCGCAGCACTTGTTCGATAAGGGGGAAACGACATGAGTATTTGGGCGGATAAAGATACGAAAGTAATCATTCAAGGGATTACAGGGAAGCAAGGTCTGTTCCACGGTGAACAGATGCTCGCATATAACACGAAATTAGTCGGTGGTGTCACACCTGGTAAAGGTGGCACGACGGTCCTCGACAACGTTCCAGTCTTCAACACCGTGTCTGAAGCGGTCGAAGCGACTGGTGCCAATGCATCGATCATCTATGTTCCACCTGCTTTCGCAGCAGATTCGATCATGGAAGCGGCTGATAGCGGCATCGAGCTCATCATCTGTATCACAGAAGGAATCCCAGTTGTGGACATGATTCAAGTGAAACGCTATCTCGAGGACAAACCGGCTCGTTTAATCGGACCGAACTGTCCTGGTATCATCACACCTGGAGAAGCGAAACTTGGCATCATGCCTGGCTACATTCATACGAAAGGGCACGTCGGAATCGTATCACGTTCTGGGACGCTCACGTATGAGGCGGTTCATCAGTTGACGACAGCAGGTATCGGACAATCGACAGCTGTTGGAATCGGGGGAGACCCGGTCAACGGAACGAACTTCATCGATACGCTTAAAGCGTTCAACGAAGATGAGGACACGAAAGCGGTCATCATGATCGGGGAAATCGGTGGAACGGCTGAAGAAGAGGCAGCTGAATGGGTAAAAGCCAACATGACGAAACCAGTCATCGGTTTCATCGGCGGCCAGACGGCTCCTGCAGGCAAGCGCATGGGACATGCGGGCGCAATCATCTCAGGTGGTAAAGGGACGGCTGCTGAGAAGATCAAGACATTGAACGCGAATGGAATCGAAGTCGCTGAAACACCGGCGGTCATCGGTGAAACATTGATTCGTGTCTTGAAACAGCAAGGATTATACGAAGCGTGTGTCACGGGTCAACCGACGACATAAGAATCTTGAGGGATGCTTGCATCCCTCATTTTTTTAAAGGAGAGTTTGTGATGAATCAAACAATAGCTCGGTTTGCTGCAGCGCGAATGCCAGTTGAGTTTGTGCATCATTATTTGAACGGAACACTCGGGGCACATCGCACACAATTTTCTGAATATGTCTGGAGACGGGCCGAACGAGCCTTCCAAGCACCGGAATCGTATAAACATTTCGTCACATGGGAAGATGACTTGTTTCCGAAACGGTTACTCGACATCCCTAACCCACCATATTGCTTGTTTTATCATGGAGATTTAGAGGTACTACAAGAAAGAACGACTGCGATGGTCGGAAGTCGTGAGTTGAATCGTATCAGTCAATCGCTCGTGAATCACTATCACTCTTTAATAGAAGAAACTGTATCTGTTTCAGGTGGCGCCCTCGGAATCGATGGGCTCGTCCACGCCCATGCCCTCCGCACGCATCGCCCGACCGTGGCGGTACTCGGAGCTGGACTGGACCGGCTCTATCCGGCGGCGAACCGAGACATGCTTTTACAGATTCCGCAAGAGGGAGTCTTGCTAAGTGAATATGTACCAAACACGCCGATTCAAAAATTTCAATTTTTGGAAAGAAATCGTTTGGTCAGTGGTCTTGGTGATGCGTTGGTCGTTATACAGGCGAGACGAAAGAGCGGGACGATGAATACGGTCGGACATGCCCTAGAGCAAGGAAAAACGGTATTTGCGGTGCCTGGTTCACCCCTTGATCCACTCGCAGAGGGACCGAACCGATTGATTGAAGAAGGTGCGATTCCATTGACGAATTCCGATCAAATTATTCGAGATCTCAAGATTGTACGTTGACAAACCGGTGAGAACATGAATATTATGGTAGGGATTTAAATGACCTCTAAAAGGGGAGCAGATGTATGGCAAAATATCTGGTGATCGTCGAATCACCTGCGAAAGCAAAAACAATTAAACGTTATTTAGGTCCGAATTATATGGTCAAAGCTTCGATGGGGCACGTGATTGACTTGCCTAAAAGTCAACTCGGTGTAGACGTCGAACACGACTTTGAACCGAAGTATATTACCATCCGTGGTAAAGGACCGGTATTGAAAGAATTGAAGACAGCAGCGAAAAAAGCGACAAAAATCTTTCTCGCGGCCGACCCCGATAGAGAAGGGGAAGCGATTGCTTGGCATTTAGCACGCGCACTCGGTGTCGATGAAACGACAGAATGTCGTGTCGTCTTTAACGAAATCACGAAAGATGCGATTAAAGAATCGTTTAAACATCCACGTAAGATCAATCACGATCTCGTCGATGCACAACAAGCCCGACGCATTTTAGATCGTCTTGTCGGATACGGGATGAGTCCATTATTATGGAAGAAAGTCAAAAAAGGATTGTCTGCAGGGCGAGTTCAATCGGTAGCCGTGAAGATGATTATCGACCGTGAGCGCGAAATTAACGCGTTCGACCCGGAAGAGTATTGGACGATTAAACTTGATTTAAATCATGATGGGGAAACGTTCGAGACTTCATTTTACGGAAAAGATGGGAAGAAGATGGAATTGAAGTCTGAAGAAGATGCGCAATCTGTCCTCGATACCATCGATGATACGTTTAAAGTCATTGATGTAACGAAGAAAGAACGGAAGCGGAACGCTTCGCTACCGTTCACGACCAGTTCATTGCAGCAGGATGCTGCCCGTAAATTGAATTTCCGTGCGAAGAAGACCATGATGCTCGCGCAGCAATTATATGAAGGAATCGATCTCGGTAAAAAAGAGGGTACAGTCGGTTTGATTACGTATATGCGTACCGACTCGACACGTATCTCTGATTTGGCGAAGACGGAGGCGAAGGAATATATCGAATCGACATTCGGTGAAGAGTATGTCGCCTCACAGAAACAAAAAGAAAAGAAATCAGCGAATGCCCAAGACGCGCACGAAGCGATTCGTCCGACTTCAGCATTGCGCGACCCAGCTTCCTTGAAGCCATATCTGTCACGTGACCAGTTGCGACTGTATAAGTTGATTTGGGAACGATTGATTGCGAGCCAAATGGCGCCAGCCGTGCTCGATACGGTCAAAATCGACGTCGAGTCGAACGGGATGATTTTCCGTGCGAACGGGTCGACAGTCAAATTCCCTGGTTTCATGAAAGTGTATATCGAGTCGAAAGACGATGACATTGAGGACACGAACCAAGAGAAAGAAGGATTATTGCCACCTCTCGAAGTGGATGATACCGTGACGTTTGAAACGATTGAGCCGAAACAACACTTCACACAACCGCCACCTCGTTATACAGAGGCGCGACTCGTTCGAGCGATGGAAGAACTCGGGATTGGTCGTCCGTCGACGTACGCGCCGACACTCGACACGATCCAACGACGCGGTTATGTCGTTCTCGAAGAGAAAAAGTTTTTACCGACTGAACTTGGAGAACTCGTCATCGAGATGATTGATGAGTATTTCAACGACTTCATCACGGTCCAGTTCACGGCCGACATGGAGACCCTTCTTGATTCGATCGAGCATAAGGAAGTCGAGTGGACGGAAGTCGTCGCTCCGATTTATCGTTCTTTCGAGAAACGATTGAAGCGTGCTGAAGAAGAAATCGAGAAAATCGAAGTGAAAGATGAACCTGCCGGAATTGATTGTGAAGTCTGTGGGTCACCAATGGTCATCAAGATGGGACGCTACGGCAAGTTCATGGCGTGCTCGAACTTCCCGAACTGTACGAACACGAAACCGGTACAAGTCGAAATCGGTGTCCCGTGTCCGAACTGTAAGGATGGACAAATCGTAGAACGTCGTAGTAAAAAAGGTCGTCTCTTCTATGGTTGCTCGAACTATCCGGAATGTGAATTCGTCTCATGGGATAAACCGGTTGCGAAACCGTGTCCAGTATGCGACAGTTTGATGGTCGAGAAAAAAATTAAAGACGGCGTGAAATATCAATGTACGAACTGTACCCACACCGAGGTACATCAGCAAGAGGAGGATTAATGTTGCAACAACGTGTAACTGTAATCGGAGCTGGATTGGCCGGCTCCGAAGCGGCTTGGCAACTCGCTAAGCGCGGTATTCAAGTAGATTTGTATGAAATGAGACCGGTTCGTCAAACACCGGCGCACCACACGGATCAATTTGCGGAGCTCGTTTGTTCGAACTCGCTACGTGCGAACGGTCTTCAAAATGCCGTAGGTGTCTTGAAAGAAGAAATGCGTACGCTTGACTCGCTCATCTTAAAGGCGGCGGACACGGCAAGTGTACCTGCTGGGGGTGCCCTTGCCGTCGATCGTCATGAGTTTGCCGGATTCATCACCGAGAAGCTAAAGAACCACGAGAATGTCACAGTGCACAACGAAGAGCTCAAAGAGATTCCTGAAGGGATCGTCATCGTGGCGACTGGCCCGTTGACCTCCCCTGACCTCTCTGCATCACTCAAGGCGTTCACAGGAGAAGATTATCTCTACTTCTATGACGCGGCAGCACCAATTCTAGATGGTGATACGATTGATCGGGATAAAGTCTATTTGAAGTCGCGTTACGACAAAGGTGAAGCCGCTTACTTGAACTGTCCGATGACAGAAGAAGAGTTTGATGTGTTTTACGAAGAGTTGATCAAGGCAGAAGTCGTTCCGCTAAAAGAGTTTGAAAAAGAGATTTACTTTGAAGGATGCATGCCGTTTGAAGTCATGGCCGAGCGTGGGAAAAAGACGCTTCTTTTCGGACCGATGAAGCCGGTCGGATTAGAAGACCCGAAGACAGGAAAACGTCCATATGCCGTCGTTCAGCTTCGTCAAGACAACTCGGCGGGCACACTGTATAACTTGGTAGGCTTCCAAACACATTTGAAGTGGGGCGAACAGAAGCGCATCATCCGTCTCATCCCGGGACTCGAGAATGCGGACATCGTCCGATACGGTGTCATGCACCGTAACACGTTCATCAACTCACCGAGCTTACTCAAGCCGACGTATCAGGCGCGTACACGTGACACGCTCTTCTTCGCCGGTCAGATGACAGGGGTAGAAGGATATGTGGAGTCGGCAGCGTCCGGGCTTCTAGCTGGGATCAATGCGGCGAAGATGATCGCAGGTGAAGAACTCGTCGTTCTCCCGCGTGAGACGATGCTTGGTTCGATGGCGCATTATATCACGACAGCCGACGGGAAGCACTTCCAACCGATGAATGCAAACTTCGGATTGGTGCCATCACTAGAAGACGCTCCGAAAAAGGTGAAGAAACAAGAACGGTACGAGCGTTACGCGAACCGTGCGTTAGAAACGATCCAACAGTATAAAGATCTTTGAACAGGAGAGCCATTTTTTGGCTCTTTTGTTTTGAAGTAAAATTTCAATTGTGTATTTTGTTTCATACTTTGAAAATTTTCAGATTATTGAACGGCTATCTATTGTCACCTTACATTCTGTATGCTATGCTAATTTCGATTTGACGAGAACATGCGTTTTTACGAGTCATCGAGGAGGCGATAAAATGGGATTTTTAGAGGATCGACAATCCTTTTTGCGCTACTGCCAAATTGAACGTCGACTGTCTCCTCATACGAAACGCTCCTACGAGCAAACGCTCGACCAGTACGCCGCATATTGCCAATCGACGCATCAAGATCCCTACGATGCTCAGACGGCGCGGCGTTATTTATATGTCCTTTATGAGAAACAATTGGCCGCGTCCACGGTGTCCCAAAAAGTATCTTGTTTCAAGCAATTCGGGAAGTTTATGGCAAGAGAACAAGGTGGAGAACCGTTGTTCCACGACCTGACCTCACCGAAAAAGAGACAGTCCTTGCCGACCTTTGCCGTCCCGACGGAAGTCGAGCAACTGTTGGAGGCTGCCTCGAGGCAGGAAGATCCTTTTTTACAGGCGAGGGACGTCGCCATCGTAGAAGTGCTCTATGGGACGGGAATCCGCGTCGCTGAACTGTGTGGGATGAACCTTTCCTCGTTCGATGAGGTTTTATCCTTTGTCCATGTGATGGGAAAAGGGAAGAAAGAACGATATGTCCCGATCGGGCAATATGCCGTACATGCTTTGCAGCGTTATATCGAATTACGCAAAGGTGTCGGGCTCCCGACAGAAACCGCATTATTTTTGAGTCAAAAAGGGAATCGGATGACAACAGACCAAATCCGCTATGTCATGAAACGTTTGAGAAAAGACAGTGGGGTACATAAACCACTTACCCCGCACTCGTTGCGACACAGCTTTGCGACGGATTTGTTAGAACGGGGAGCGGACTTGCGTGCCGTCCAAGAGTTGCTTGGGCATGAGTCCTTGTCGACGACCGGGCGGTATACCCATGTATCGACCGAACGACTTCGGTCGATTTATCAAGCGACACATCCAAGAAAGTAGGAGGTTACGATATGTTTCATGCAACAACGATTTTTGCAGTTCGACACAATGGCCAATGTGCGATGAGTGGAGATGGCCAAGTCACATTCGGGAATGCCGTCATCATGAAAAACAAGGCGAAGAAAGTCAGACGCCTTTATGGCGGGAAAGTCGTTGCCGGTTTTGCAGGTAGCGTAGCCGATGCTTTCACATTGTTTGAAAAGTTTGAATCGAAACTTGAAATGTATAACGGTAACTTGCCGCGAGCAGCGGTAGAACTTGCGAAAGAATGGCGTGGGGATAAGATGTTGCGTCAACTCGAGGCACTATTGATTGTGATGGATGCCGATCATCTTTTGCTCGTCTCTGGGAATGGAGAAGTGATTGAGCCGGACGATGGAATTCTTGCAATCGGATCCGGTGGGAACTATGCCTTAGCGGCAGGTCGCGCACTCGTACGCCATTCTGCTGAAAAGTCTGCTGAAGAAATCGCGCGTGCCGCTCTTGAAATCGCTGGTGAGCTTTGCGTGTATACAAATGATCAAGTCATTGTAGAAACGATTGGAGGCGCTGCTGAATGAACCGAGAGTTGACACCTAGACAAATCGTAACGGAGTTAGACCGTTTTGTAATCGGACAAAAGGATGCCAAGCGAGCAGTTTCGATTGCTCTACGAAATCGCTATCGACGTCAAAAGTTAAGTGCAGACCTTCGCGATGAGGTTACACCAAAAAATATTTTGATGATCGGACCGACCGGGGTCGGAAAGACCGAAATTGCTCGACGGTTAGCTAAGCTTGTCGGTGCACCGTTTGTGAAGGTAGAAGCAACGAAATTTACGGAAGTTGGTTACGTCGGTCGTGACGTTGAATCGATGGTACGTGATCTCGTTGAGGCATCGGTTCGTCTTGTCAAAGAAGAGAAAAAAGAAGATGTGAAGGAGCCAGCGGAACGTGCGGCGACGGAACGCCTTTTAGATGCACTACAAGGAAAAGCAAAAGCGACACCTACTGCATCGAATCCGTTCGAAGCGTTGTTCGGCGGACAGACACAACAGCCAGAAACCACGTCGGACACATCCAATAATGACCGTTCGCAACTTCGACGCTTGCTCGAACTCGGTGAACTCGAAGAACGCGTGATTGAAGTGGAATTAGAAGAAAAGCAGACGATGGATTTGTTTCAAGGTCAAGGGATGGAAGGTTTGTCGAATCTTCAGGATATGCTCGGTCAAATCGTTCCAAAGAAACGGAAACAACGTAAGTTGACGGTTCGTGAAGCAAGACCGCTTCTCATTGCTGAAGAAGCAGAGAACTTGCTGGACTTGAACGAAGTCCACGATGAAGCCGTGCGGCGCAGTGAACAGATGGGTATCATCTTCGTGGATGAAATCGATAAGATCGCCACAAAATCACAAGATCACGCCGGAGTATCCCGTGAAGGGGTGCAGCGTGACATTCTTCCGATTGTAGAAGGATCTACGGTCGTCACGAAGTATGGACCGGTTAAAACGGATCATGTTCTTTTCATCGCGGCCGGTGCATTCCATATGGCTAAGCCGTCTGACCTGATTCCAGAGCTACAAGGACGCTTCCCAATTCGTGTTGAATTGAGCAGCTTGACGGAAGAAGACTTCGTCAAGATTTTGACGGAACCGTCACAGGCACTCATTAAACAATATACGGCCTTGTTAGAATCTGAAGAAATCACGGTCCGTTTCACGCATGAGGCCATTGAAGAAATTGCGAAAATTGCGACACATGTCAATCGGGAGACCGATGACATCGGTGCACGTCGCCTCTATACTATAATGGAGCGCGTTTTAGAAGATTTATCATTTGAAGCGGCAGATATGCCACAAACAACCGTAGAAATCACACCAGCTTACGTACAAGCAAAAGTCGGTTCCATCGCCGACGATCGTGATTTGAGCCAATATATATTATAAGATTCTGTATGCACATACAGGGAGGAAATAGAGAATATGAACTTACTAGAAAAAACACGCCAATTAAACACAATGCTTCAACAAGAGGCAAGTGCGCACGTTGACTTTAAAGAAATGGCGGACAAAATGCGTGAAGTCCTTGAGTCCAACACGTTTATCGTGAGTCGTCGGGGACGACTTCTCGGTTTTGCAATCAAACAACAGATTGAGAATGACCGGATGAAAGCATTCTTAGTCGATCGACAGTTCCCGGAGCCATATGCTTCGAACTTGTTCAATGTGAAAGAAACGACAGCGAACATCGATATCGATAGTGAATATACAGCATTCCCAGTCGAGAACCACGATCTATTCCTCAACTCCATGACGACGATTGTTCCAATCATCGGTGGAGGAGAACGTTTAGGTACGCTCGTACTCGGTCGATTGGCGAATGAATTCACAGAAGATGACCTCGTTCTCGCGGAGTACTCTGCAACTGTAGTTGGAATGGAGATCCTTCGTGAGAAGGCTGCGGAAGCAGAAACGTCGGCACGTAAGAAAGCAGTCGTCCAGATGGCGATTAACTCGTTATCGTATTCAGAGCTTGAGGCAATCGAACATATCTTCGAAGAGCTTGGTGGAAACGAAGGATTGCTAGTTGCTTCCAAAATTGCCGACAGAGTGGGAATCACGCGTTCGGTCATCGTCAACGCACTTCGGAAATTAGAAAGTGCAGGGGTCATTGAATCACGTTCTTTAGGAATGAAAGGAACGTATATCAAGATATTAAATGACAACTTCTTGTTTGAATTGCAAAAACTGAAATCAAACTGAAATACAACTTTCGATGTGTAATTTCCATTGAAAACACTTTTAAAAGGGACTTTATTCCTAAAAAACCGCTTTCCTTGATAAGGAGGCGGTTTTTTTTAGTACAAAAGTAATTATTTTCACCTTTTGACGTGATTTCGACAAAAAGATATTAAGCCATTTACCTATGTTTTAAAAAATATCTTTCAGAACTGTTACAGATTTGTTTCAATGAAATAGTAGATTTTCCAAATGAGGTATATTTAGTAGTCATTATATGAAAGTGAGTGAACGCCGTGAATTGGATTGGTAGTGACTATCAATTACTAAAGCAAGCCATCAACCATTCAGTCCTTAACCAAAAGGTCATCAGTCATAACCTTTCAAACATTGATACGCCGAATTTCAAAGCCAAACAGGCTGTGTTTGAGCAGACGCTTCAGAGTGAGATGCGACTCAAGCTGCAAGGTGGTCGTCCGAGTGACTCGACCCAGTCGAAGGTCATCGATCGAGCTGGTGGCGCCATGAGGAGTGATGGCAACAACGTCGACTTGGATTATGAAATGAGTGAGCTGGCACGAAACCAACTCCAGTATGAGGCGATGATGGAGCAATTGAATCGTAGGCTCGGGGGATTAAAATCTGTTATTCGGGGAGGTCGTTAATCAATGGGAATGTTTGATAGTTTTCATATTTCAGCTTCAGCGTTGACGTCACAACGGCTACGAATGGATACCGTGTCGGCGAACATCGCCAACGCTCAGACGACTCGCGGGAGACTCGTGGACGGAGAGTGGCAACCATACACACGAAAGATGACCGTGTTGCAAGAAGCGCCATTCCGGAAGCAAATGGATGCCGTTAATGGAGGGGTGCAGGTATCTCAAATCATCGAAGACGATGCACCGTATAAATTGGCTTATAACCCGAATCATCCCGATGCGGATGAGCGAGGGTACGTACAAATGCCGAACGTCGATCTCTTGAAAGAAATGGTCGATTTGATGGGTGCGACTCGTTCGTACGAAGCAAACATTGCAGCGATGAACGCCTCGAAGGCGATGCTCGTAAAAGCGATGGAGATTGGTAAAGGATAAGGAGTGTTAACGGATGCAAATTAATCCAATTCAATTGATGAGCCCAGAACTCACGCCATCACTGAATAAAACGAACCCATCTCAATTTGGGTCATACTTGAATGAAGCGATGAACGCATTGAATGAGACACAACAAGCGACTAGTCAAGCCCGTAAAGATTTGGCGGTCGGGAAAGCTGACCTTCATCAGGTGATGATTCAAAGTGAAGAGTCGTCGATTGCGATGCAACTTGCCATCGAGGTGAGGAACAAGGCTGTTGAGGCCTATCAAGAAATGATGCGAATGCAAGTTTAATTGTAGAGGATGACAAGTTGCGATGAATGAACAATTAAAAGAACGATTCAAATCCATGACCGGTGCATTAAAGGCGATGCCAGCGAAACGTAAACTCGTATGGGGCATCTCGATCGCGGTCATACTAATCGCGGCCCTCGTACTCACATTCTTCCTTTCAAGGCCAAACATGGCACCTCTCTATACAAACTTGTCTGCTCAAGAAGCGGGCGAAGTGACAGAGAAGTTGACAGCAGACGGGGTACAGTCGGAAATCAAGGCGACTTCGAACGGTGTGAGCGTGTATGTGCCGACTGAAATGGTCGATCAGTTGAAAGTGAGTTTGGCTGCTGCCGGGATTCCAAAGTCCGGCTCGATTGATTATAGTTTCTTCAGCGAAAACGCAGGGTTCGGAACGACAGACCGTGAGATGGCTGTCATCGAACGTAGTGCGATGCAGACGGAGCTAGAGCGACTCATCACACAGATTGAAGGAATCAATCAAGCGAAAGTCATCATCTCACTTCCTGAGAAGTCTGTCTTCTTGGCAGAAGATCAAGGTGAGCCTACCGCGTCCATCGTCTTGAACATCGGAGCGGGGACGAATTTAGAACCAAACACAGTAAAAGGTCTCTATCATTTGATTAGTAAGAGTGTCCCGAACTTGAAACCGGAAAACATTTCAATTATGGACCAATACTTCACGTATTATGATCTCGACCAGACTGTTGTTGCTGGAGGTTCCTCGTCAGATCCATTGGCGTTGAAGCGACAAGTCGAAAAAGACGTACGTCAACAAATCCAACAGATGCTCTCGGTTCTACTCGGCGAACGGAGCGTACTCGTTTCCGTCACAGCAGACATCGACACGACACAAACGGCTGAAGAACAGAATCTTGTCACGCCGGTCGATGAAGAAAACATGGAAGGCATCGTCACGTCTGCCGAGCGGATTGCTGAAGCATACACTGGCGGAACAGGTACGGCGACAGAAGCGACGGGAACTGGTGAGAACGACACAATCAACTTCCCGGCAGCGACTGGCGATGGCACAGAAGAAAGTGAAAAGAATCATGAAATCATCAATTACGAGGTCAACCGCATCACGAAGCAGATTCAAAACGCACCATATACGATTCGTGACCTCGGAGTCCAACTCATCGTTGAACCACCAGATGGCGCAACAAGTATCGATCCGCAGTTAGAAGGCGACCTCGAGACGATGATGTATTCCATTATTCGGACGTCGTTAGCGAAGACGGATGAAGCCATCACGGATGCTGAACTCGAACAGAAAGTTGTCGTCGTGTCGAGACCGTTCGCTGAAGTGGAAGAGGTTGCAGCAACAGAGCAACCGACACCTTGGTGGATGTATGCGGCAGCGGCGGGTGCAGTCGTAATTCTTGCCTTGATCTTCTTCGCGATGCGTAGACGGAAGCAAGAGGTTGTGGAAGAGACGAACGAATGGGAAGTTCCATATGAAGATGAAGTACCTGACCTAGACCTCGAAGAGCGAGGCGAAGGTGCAGTGAAGAAGAAACAGTTAGAAAAATTAGCTGAAAGTAATCCAGAAGAGTTTGCTAAACTGCTTCGTACTTGGATGTCTGAGGAGTGAGTAACGTGAACTATGCAAAACAATCGAATCGCGAAAAAGCAGCGATGCTCATGATTTCCCTGGGACCTGAAGTGGCAGCGAACGTCTACAAACATCTTTCAGAAGAAGAGATGGAACAACTGACGCTTCAAATTTCAGCGTTAAAAAAAGTGTCCCCGGAAGAAAAGGATAGTATTCTCGGTGAGTTCCATGAACTCGCCATGGCACAAAGTTATATCACTCAGGGTGGAATCGGGTTTGCGAAAACTGTCCTTGAAAAAGCAGTTGGTGAAGACAAGGCGATGGCATTGATTCATCGTCTGACTTCCACCTTACAGGTCAGACCGTTCGAGTTTGCACGAAAAGCAGACCCGAAACAGTTATTGAACTTTATTCAAAACGAGCATCCTCAGACGATTGCGTTAATCTTAGCGCATTTAGAACCGGTCAAGTCAGGGCAGATCCTGTCGGAACTTCCACCTGAGATTCAATCGGAAGTCGCGAAACGGATTGCGACGATGGATCGACTCAATCCAGACGTCATCCATGAGGTGGAGCAGATTCTAGAAAAGAACTTGTCACAGACAGATATGCAAGATTATGCCCAGTCGGGTGGAATCGAGGCGGTCGTCGAAGTCTTGAACGGTGTCGACCGGACGACGGAACGCACCATCCTCGATGCGCTCGAAATCGAAGATCCAGAACTCGCAGAAGAAATCAAGAAGCGAATGTTCGTCTTCGAAGATATCGTCACGCTCGACTCTCGTGCGATTCAACGAATCATTCGCGAAGTGGCGAACGACGACTTGTTGCTTGCACTCAAGGTCTCTTCAGAAGAAGTCAAACAAATCATCTTCAAGAACATGTCTCAACGTATGGTCGAAACGTTCAAAGAAGATATGGAATTCATGGGGCCGGTGCGGTTGCGTGACGTCGAAGAGGCACAGAGTCGAATCGTCGGAATCATTCGTCGTCTAGAGGACGTCGGTGAGATTGTAATCAGTCGAGGTGGAGGAGATGACATCGTTGTCTAATGTAATTAAACGCCAACGTGCAACATCGAATACCCCGCAACGAATTGAATCGAAGCGATTAGAGACACCCGTTATAGAACCGAATGACGGAATCGATCATGGGGATGTCATCCAATCACGCTATGAGAAGTTGAAGCAGGACGAAGAAGCGTTCCAACAGTTTCAGCAGACGGAAGTCGAACAGTTGGAGCGGTTGAAGCAACAAGTGTTTGAAGAAGCGCGTTCAGAAGGATACCAAGAAGGTCTCCTTCAAGGTAGGCAGGATGGATTGGCTGAATTTGAAGAGATCACGACGCGTTTGAATTCCATTTCGACCGAACTCGAACTCTTATTTGAAGAAAAGTGGAGGCGAGCGGAAGAACAACTCATTGAATTGGCCGTTACAGTCAGTGCACACGTGACGACAGACCTTGTCCGAAAAGATGAAGAACTGTTTGCGACGATGATTCGTGATCAGATGTCACACATGATCGATGCCGAAGCACTTACAATCTTTGTTCATCCGACACGTCTTGCCTCGATTCAGCGATTCGAAGCGATGTGGCGGACAGTAGAGACACCTCCTCTGAAATATCGAGGGGACGGATCATTGGATGAGACAGCAGTTCGAATCGAGTCGCCACATCGTGGCAATGAAGTCGATTTGACATATAGTTTCGAACGGATCCAAGCCAAAATCGAGGAGGTTCTAGCGGATGGCGCTTATTGAGCAGGTTCTCGGCTCGATTAAACAGTCTACAGACGGCGAGTTCACACGAAAAATCGGTCGAGTTTGTCGAGTCATCGGCTTGATGATTGAGTCGAACGGACCGAGTGCGTTTGTCGGAGAGCGCTGTTTGATTGTCCTTCCTTCGAATGAAACAGTCGAAGCTGAGGTCGTCGGATTCAATGAAGAGCGCGTCCTTCTCATGCCATACGGTGAAACCACACAAATCGCGCCTGGCTGTCTAGTCAAAGGAACGGGGAAAATGCTTCAAGTTCCTGTAGGGGAAGAGTTGATTGGTCAAGTGCTCGATGGTTTAGGGCGTCCCCTGTCAGGTGAACGACTTGTGACCGGTAAGCGTTATGATGTTCAACGCAAACCCCCTAACCCGTTGAATCGACCGAGGATTTTGGATGCACTGTCGACCGGTGTCCGGATGATCGATGGGCTGTTGACTGTAGGTAAAGGGCAACGGGTCGGTTTGTTCGCCGGCTCCGGTGTCGGGAAGTCGACCTTGCTCGGAATGATTGCCAAACGTTCTTCAGCCGACATTAACGTCATCGCCTTGATTGGAGAACGGGGCCGGGAAGTAAAAGAGTTCATCGAAAAGGAGCTCGGACCAGAAGGCATGGCTCGTTCCGTCGTGATTGTAGCGACAAGCGACCAACCCCCGCTTGTTCGGTTGAAGGGAGCTTACACGGCGACCGCGATTGCCGAGTACTTCCGGGACCAAGGGAAAGAAGTGGTCTTGATGATGGACTCGGTGACACGATTTGCGATGGCGCAGCGTGAAATTGGTCTCGCGACGGGCGAACCTCCGACATCGAAAGGGTACACCCCGTCCGTATTCGCCATGTTGCCTCAACTACTAGAGCGAAGCGGGACAGCGGCATCAGGGTCGATCACTGCGTTCTATACGGTCCTCGTCGACGGAGATGATATGAATGAACCGATTGCCGATGCGGTGCGTGGGATTTTAGACGGACACTTTGTCATGGACCGGGCGCTCGCAAACCGTGGGCAATTCCCGGCAATCCATGTACTGAAATCAATCAGCCGGGTCATGAACCAAATCGCTTCTCCGGCACATAAGGAGGCGGCCCAAACGTTCCGCAGCTGGCTTGCGACCTATATCGATGCGGAAGATTTAATCAATATCGGAGCGTATAAAAAAGGCACCAATCCTGCGATTGATACTGCCGTGGATAAATATCCATACTTGTTGACGTTTTTAAAACAATCGATTGAAGAAGATGCTGCTTTCGAACAGACGATGACCCACTTGTCACATATCGCACGAGGTGAATCATGAACAGACTCATATTAGAACGAATCATGCCGATTGCGGAACATGAAAAAGAAGATGCCGCCATAGAAGTCAGAGGATTTAAGGCAAGACTTGAGACAGAGATGGAGAAGCTATATGACCTTCTTCTCATGTATGAGTCGCTCATCAAACACCAAGACGAACAATCTGGAAACATCGACCTTCTCATGTCGCAGTATCGAGAAAAGACGCGAGAACAAGTGAAACGTCAAATCGAAACGCAACAGCTCGTCGTACAACAGGCCCGCAATCGCTATCATGCGTCGCAAGAACGATTGCTCGGTAAAGTGGTGGAAGAAAAGAAATACGTGACGCTACATGAAAAGGTCAGCATGCAAGAGATGACGGTAGCTAAACTTACAGAGCAACAAATGATGGATGAACTTGCTGTGATTCATCGTGGGAAAGGGAAGTAGCATGGCAAAAGAGAACAATAAACGAGGCAAGCAAATGATCGTGGCGTTAGTCCTCATTCCAGCAATCTTCATCCTAGTCGGTGGGATCGTCGTCATGAACTATGCGATGGACCGTCCGCTCTTATCCGTTCCCTTATTAGAAGTGAACGAGAACGAGAAAACGGAAGAATCAAAAAAAACGGAGACGCAGGTGAATGTGACGGGAATCGATTCGGACGCAGCGAACCGATTAAAAGCGGCGAACAGTGAGATTGAAAAACTTCGCAACGAAAATGTGGAATTGACGAACGAAGTAAAGGCTAGACAAGAAGAAATCACCGATTTGATTCGTGAACGAGATCGACTCGTCTCGGAACTAGAGGCAGCGTCAAAAGAAGAGGAATCATCATCTGACGTCGCTAGCGTCTATGAAGAAATGTCAGCCAAACAGGCGGCAGCCATTATGGGTGAACTCGAAAGCCCTCAAGTTGCTGAACTGTTGAAGGAACTATCACCTAAGCAACAGGCAGACATCTTAGGACGAATGAATGCACAACAGGCTGCGGTTGTGACGCAGCTTCTCCAATGAACACAAGAAGGGAGGGCCAACATTGAATATCGCTTTATTGACGCAAGCCATTCAAGGATCGATGGCTCGTACTGGAACAGTGGAGGGAGAATCACAGGGAGCAGGTGGATTTTTAAGCCTCCTTTCTGCGATGCTTGCCCCAATGCAAGGCTCAGGGGAGCAGGCAGAACTTCCTCAACTTGAAGAAGGTGTGCTTCCTGAAGGATCAGTCGATTTGGAAAAAGTGGCACAGGAACTCGAAACATGGTTTCAAAAGCCTGATACATTGAAGTGGCTAAAATCACTGCCACAAGATGCGTATCGGACGTTTATGGATGCATATGTAAGTTTACTCGGTCAATTGTCTAATCCTTCGCCTGAGACTGAAATCCCGTCTTCGGTTTTACCGGCGATTGTACAGACGACGACTACGCCGAAAGTCCATACTACGAAGCAAACAGAGGGAAATACTCAGACGACCAACATTGCACTGACTCAACAAGTTCCAAACCAAGAACTTGCCAAACAGGTTCAAACGATGCAACGGATCATCACACAGTATAAAGGACCAATCGAAGGTACATTGAAAGAAGTTCCCGTCTTGCCAAATGTTGAAACCTTAAAAATCGCAAAACCTGCGCTACAGCCAAATAACGTAGACTGGATGCCGAAAGGGATGAACTGGTCAAGACCACAGATTGACGTGGACACGGTCATGTATGCCTCAAAAGGATCCCTTCCTGAAAATTTACAAGCTCGGATTGAAGCGGCTCTTCAAAAGGCACCGTTCAAAAGTGGGGCGGACGGTTCAAAAGTATTCACCGTACGATTATATCCGGAGCAGTTAGGGGAACTCGTCGTTAAGCTAGAGCGGAAGAATGGAGAACTTGTCGTCAAGATGTTTGCCAGCAATCAAGAGGCGAAACAACTGATTCAATCGCAAGTTCAACAGTTGCAACAAACGTTGACACCCCATTCGCAAAACGTTCGGGTCGAGGTCAACTTGACACAACAGGCACTCGATTCTAAAGCAGCCTTGTCAGACGGTTCCGAGCAATCGGAACAAGAACAACCACAAGAACAGCCTAAAGGAGGGTCTGAAGATGACGAGCATTCAACCGAAGACGAATGATTATACATTGCCAGATCAGTCGCTCCCAAAAGCGACAAATCAATACGATAAAGACATGTTTATGAAGTTGCTTCTCGCTCAAATCGCGAACCAGGATCCGATGTCACCTATGGAAGATAAAGAATTCATCGCACAGATGGCACAGTTCTCATCGCTCGAACAAATGCAAGCCATCTCAAAACAACTTGACTCAGTTCTCGTCGACCGTCACATGTCGTCGATTTCTGAATACAGTAGCATGATTGGGAAAACGATCGACTTCACATCGGAAACGAGTGAAGAGACGACGAAAGGGTCGGGTCGGGTCGTTTCCATTTCTCGTAACGACTTAACCGGATATATGGCTGATCTTGAAGACGGCACATCTGTCAGCGTGTACGATATCACATCCATCAAATAAGCATAGGAGGAATACATTATGTTAAGAGCAATGTACTCAGGAATCAGTGGATTGAAGAACTTCCAATCAAAGCTAGACGTCGTCGGGAACAACATCGCCAACGTCAACACGTTCGGTTATAAAAAAGGTCGCGTCACGTTCAAAGACCTCGTCAGTCAACAAGTCGGGAGTGCGTCCGCTGGGAATGCGACAACGGGTGGTATTAACCCGAAGGAAGTCGGTCTCGGGGGTACGATGGCGACGGTCGATAACGTCTATAACCAGGGTGCCATGCAAAACACAGGACGCGCCCTCGATGTTGGGATTTCAGGGGAAGGTTTTTATGCGACGATGGTCAATGGTCAACTCCAATACACGCGCGCTGGGAACTTTTATACGGACAACCAAGGTAACTTGGTGACGGGCGACGGGACGTATCTTGTTGGGTCACTCACTAGTACGTTGCCAGTTGCTGCAGGAGTAACAGCGACCCCAGCTGAAACAGATTTCACAGGTCCAACAGCAAATTTAGATCATTATGCGGCAACTGATACGTCAGCGAAAACAAATCGTTACGGACGAATTAAAATCCCAACAGATGCAAAATCGCTTTCAATTGGTAAAGACGGACAAGTTAGTTTCGTAGCTGCTAATGGTGAACTTCGTATCGCTGGTTATATCGTCACGTCGAACTTCTCGAACAATGCCGGGTTATCAAAAGTCGGAGCCAACAACTTCGTACAATCACAAAACTCCGGTGCTCCACAGTTTGGCGTACCTGGTGCGGGCGGTCGCGGTGAACTTGTCTCAGGTGCACTTGAAATGTCAAACGTTGACCTATCAGAAGAGTTCACAGAAATGATCGTGGCACAGCGTGGATTCCAGGCGAACACACGAATTATCACAACATCGGACGAGATTCTTCAAGAACTCGTCAACTTGAAACGCTGATGATTCGCGTCACGGCATTTCGCGGTGAGGAGTTCGTGCTGAACGCTTTGCTCATCGAAACGGTGAAGGCAGAGCCCGACACGATCATCCAATTGTTTAATGGCAAAACGTATCTCGTAAAAGAAACGAAAGATCAAATCATTGAACGAACTGAAGCCTTTTACCGCTCAATCGGTTTAGTCGGAACGATGTTCACAAGAGGTGAAGAAGATGAGTGAAGAAGAAAATAAAAAAGGTGGCGGCCTAAAGGTCGTAATCATCCTGCTTGTCGTCCTGCTCGTCATGGGCGGTGCCGGATTCATGACGTACAAATATGTCTTCGGTGATAACGTCACTGCTAAAACGAAACCGGTCACAGCTGAAGAGTTGGCAGAACGGAGTTTCATGACCGATGATATGACGACGAACATTCAAGACGAGCGTTTCATCAACGTTCAATTTACGATCGTCACAGATTCGGCTGAAACGAAAGAGAATTTAGAACTACGTAAATTCCAAGTGCACAATGTCATTTTAGGTGACTTATCCGGGATGACGAAAGCCCAATTGGCAACAAAAGAGGATATGCAAAAGTTCGAACAAACATTACGAGAACAACTTAACGGACTGCTTGAAGAAGGTGAAGTCCAACGCGTCTATATGACGAAGAAAATTATTCAGTGAGGTGGCATCATGGGAGAAGTACTGTCTCAACAAGAAATTGATGCCTTACTATCTGCATTAAGCAGTGGGGATGTCGAAGCAGACTCCTTTCTCGCGCAAGAGGAAGAGAAGAAAGTTCGACAATACGACTTCAAGCGAGCCGTTCGATTTTCTAAAGACCAAATTCGTAGCTTAACTCGGATTCACGAGCATTTCACACGGATGCTCACGACATTTTTCTCGGCCCAACTTCGCACGTACGTTCAGTTTTCGGTCAACTCGGTCGAACAATTACCGTACGATGAATTCATTCATTCCATTCCGAGCATGACGATGATCAACTTGATTGAGGCGCCACCGTTAAACGGGCGATTCATCATCGAGGTCAATCCGAACATCTCGTACGCGATGTTAGACCGATTACTCGGTGGTCCCGGTGTCGAGATGGACAAAATCGAATCGTTCACCGAAATCGAGATGCGGATCTTGACGCAATTGTACAAACGGGCGTTTTCGACATATGGGGATGCTTGGGAATCGATTGCTGAGATTAAAGCAGAAATGTCAGCCGTGGAAGTGAATCCGCAGTTCCTGCAACTCGTCTCACCAAACGAAACGGTCGTCTTGATTTCAATCGGTGTGACAATCGGTGAAGTGAGCGGAACGATCAACGTCTGTCTGCCATTCGTCACAATCGAACCGGTATTGTCCAAGCTATCGAGTCATTACTGGATGCAAGAAGCGAATCGACGAAATGCGAGTCAATCGAGTAAGGAACCGCTTAAAGCCCAATTGATGAACTCGACGGTCGAGGTCGTATCCTTACTCGGTGAGACAACGATCACATTTGGAGATTTGTTGCATCTAGAAGTCGGAGATTGTTTGGCACTCAATCAATTAGCAAAAGAACCCCTGTCCGTCATGGTGGGGGAAAATAAAGTATTTAAAGGGCAAGTCGGTGTGAGCGGGAAGCGAATGGCGGTTCAAGTGCTTCACCGTGTGAAGGAGGAAGAGCAATGAGTGAGATGCTGTCACAAGATGAAATTGATGCGTTATTACGCGGGACAAGCGACAATACGCCGACGCCAGAAGTCGATGCGAAAGAAGAACATTTAGATTCGATGGAGAGCGATGCACTCGGAGAAATTGGGAATATTTCATTCGGGAACTCGGCAACGGCCTTGTCAACATTACTACAACAAAAAGTTGAAATCACTACACCGGTTGTCAGTGAAGTGAGAATTGAAGCGTTACGCGAACGCTATCCCACTCCTCATGTGGCGCTTCGAGTAGGCTACACAGAAGGAATCCAAGGGGAGAACGTCCTCGTCTTGACTCGCGAAGATGCGGCCATCATCTCTGACCTCATGTTAGGCGGGACCGGAGAGAATGTTGATCCGGAGAGCCTTGATGAGATTCGGTTGTCGGCAGTTCAAGAAGCAATGAACCAAATGATGGGGGCGGCCGCAACGTCTTTATCGACGGTATTTTCGAAGAAGATTGACATCTCGCCACCGCTTGTCGAAGTGTTCGATGCGACGAAGAACCAAACCATCATCGATCGCCTTGAACTTTGGGAGACGATGGTACTCATCGAGTTCAATCTCAAAGTAGGTACGTTGATTGATTCAACAATCGTTCAGATCGCACCGATTCAATTTGGAAAGCAATTGGTCGATGAGTTGATGAAAGCTACAGGGGAAGCCCAGGCAGCACCGGAACCGGTGAAAGCGCAGCCGCAAGCGGAAGCGCCAAAACCACAACCGCAAGCCCAACAACAGGCGCAACCAGTCACCCCGCAACCAAGTAAACAAAAATCGATGCCGGAAGTGGCAGTTAGCCAAGCGGAATTCATGCCGCTCCAATCACCGGCATCGCAAGAAGCGGCCCCGGCGAATCTTGGGTTGTTATACGATGTCCCGTTAAACGTGACAGTAGAGTTAGGAAGAACGAAAAAATCCGTTCGGGAAGTACTTGAGTTATCACAGGGCTCCATCATCGAACTCGACAAACTAGCGGGTGAGCCGGTAGACATTTATGTCAACCAACAGCGAATCGCTAGAGGAGAAGTCGTTGTCATTGAAGAAAACTTTGGGGTACGTGTAACAGAAATTATTCAACCGCATGAGCGGATCGGAATCGTTTAAGGAGGAATTTAGAATGAGTGCAAAAGTATTAGTAGTGGATGACGCAGCGTTCATGCGTATGATGATTAAAGACATTTTGACAAAGAACGGGTATGACGTAGTAGGTGAGGCGGAAAATGGAGCGGACGCTGTCGCGAAATATCGTGAACTCACACCGGATCTCGTCACACTTGACATCACGATGCCTGAGATGGATGGACTCGCAGCATTGAAAGAAATTCGTAGTTTCGACTCGAATGCGAAAATCATCATGTGTTCAGCGATGGGACAACAAGCGATGGTCATCGATGCCATTCAAGCTGGTGCAAAAGACTTTATCGTCAAGCCTTTCAATGCAGAGCGTGTCATCGAAGCAGTTTCTAAAACGGTCGCACAATGAAGAAATGGTGGTTGATTATTCTTCTCGTGGTTGGGCTCTTCGGTCCAACCACGGTTGAGGCCGCCACCGTAGACCAACAATTCGAGCAACAACAGACAGATGAACAGGAAAGTAACGTTCCAACGACAGCGTCAACCATTGGCGATGGCGTGAAAGTCGTGTTAAGTCTCGTGGTCGTGGTCGGCGGATTTATCGTTTTGATGCGTTGGCTCGGTTCCAAAACACAAGGCGTGAAAACGACTCAACATATGAAACATCTCGGAGGCGTCCCTCTTGGGAAAGACCGCTCTGTTCAGCTCGTGAAGCTCGGTGACCAGGTATATGTACTCGGTGTCGGCGATTCGATTCAACTGATCGATCGACTTGATACGGACACGATGGAGGAAGAGCAAACGGAAACCTTGTCACTCCGAACGTCAAATTCGAATGCATTTTTAGACACCTTTAAGAAACAACTCGCTCAGCTAGAAGAAGTGAGGAAGAAATCATGACAACGTTTGAGCAATTGATCAATTTAGAAACACCGGACAGTACATCGACATCCATCAAGCTATTGATTTTGTTGACATTGCTGACGCTCGCACCATCCTTTTTAATCTTGATGACTTGCTTTACCCGTGTCGTGGTCGTCTTGTCATTCATTCGACCGGCGCTCGGTACACAGCAAACGCCACCGAACCAATTGATTGTCGGATTGGCACTGTTCATCACACTGTTCGTCATGTCTCCAGTTCTCTCTGACTTAAATGAGAACGCATTAAAACCATACCTCGATGACAAGATCTCACAAAATGAGGCGTTCGATGAGGCAAGTGGGACGATGAAAGAGTTCATGTCGAAATATACAAGACAAGAAGATTTACAACTGTTCTTAAAGTATGGGAATTATGAGCAGCCGGAGACACTAGATGATGTACCTCTCCTCGCTTTGGTTCCTGCTTATGCGATCAGTGAGTTGAAGACCGCTTTCCAAATCGGCTTCATGATTTTCTTACCGTTTTTAATCATTGATATGGTAGTCGCGAGTGTCCTCATGTCGATGGGGATGATGATGCTTCCTCCAGTCATGATTGCACTGCCGTTTAAATTATTATTGTTTGTATTGGTCGATGGCTGGCACTTGATTGTGGAATCATTGCTTAGAAGTATGTAGGGGGAACGGACATGACACAAGAAATGGTCATCTATTTGGCGACAGAGAGTGTGTGGACCTTATTAAAAATATCAATGCCACTTCTACTCATCTCACTGATCGTCGGTCTCGTGATCTCGATTTTACAGGCCACGACTCAAATTCAAGAACAAACGTTATCGTTCGTTCCGAAAATTATCTCGGTCTTCATCGGTCTCGTCATTTTTGGACCGTGGATGCTTCAACAGATTGAAGGGTTCACGCGTTTGATTTTTGAGTTGATGGTCGAGGTTGCTTCGAAATGAATGCAGTCGACTTCATCAGTATGTATGGATTAACGTTCGCGCGACTGTCTGGCTTTTTTGTCAGTGTCCCGTTGTTCTCGACGAGACAATTACCGGTCATGCACCGCGTCGCGTTCAGTGCGTTTTTAGCATACTATGCAATGTTCACATTGACCGAGCCAATTCAAATGACCAATGCGTTTGTCCTGCAAGTCATCTATGAAGTCATGATCGGACTTTTACTCGGACTGTTGATCAACATCCTATTTTTTGCACCGCAAATTGCCGGTGGGGTCATCGATTTACAGCTCGGATTAGCGATGGCATCCGCATATGATCCGATGTTTGGCGGTCAATCACCATTGATTGGACGATTTTATTATATTTTTACGCTATTCATTTTGTTGACGAGCAACCTGCATCTTCTGTTGATTGATGGCATTTATTATAGCTTTCAAATCTATCCGCCTGGCCAACCGATGATCAACTTTACTGAAGCTTCATTGATGATGGCTGTAAAAGTCGTCACGATGACAATGATGGTCGCGTTGCAATTAGCGTTGCCGATGATGGCTTCCTTACTGCTTGTGGACTTAGCTCTCGGTTTTTTGGCGAAGTCAGCACCGCAATTCAATATCTTTGCCATCGGATTTTCATTTAAACTTATCGCTGGTTTTGCCGTCATGGTTTTATTGATGGGACTGACATTGACAGGAATCAGCCAGTTCATCCCGCTATTACAAGAAGTGATGCACGACTTTATGCTCATATTAGGAGACGCCTCATGAAGAAGCCTCTATATCCTTTATCGGTCAATCTACAGTTTTTTGCAGGTGAAAAGACAGAAAAAGCGACGCCACGTAAACGGGAAGACTCCCGAAAGAAGGGGCAGGTCGCCAAGTCAGCCGATTTGACTGGAGCGTTCGCACTTTTTGCGATGTTTCTCATGTTATCTTTTTTCGGTCCCGTGATTGGGCAGCAATTGCTTTCTTTAATCAGCGATTTACTCGGCCCAGAGTATTTATTGTTTAACGTGACGGGCGGCATGTCGGATATGATCGTCGACCTAATGCTCCGTGTCGGTTTGATTTTGGCTCCGTTCTTTATCGTCGCCGTCGTGTTTGGGATTCTCATCAATTACCTACAAATCGGAACGTTATTTTCTTTAGAAGCCATTCAACCAAAGCTTGAGCGGATCGACCCGATCAAGGGGGTCAAACGCATCGTCAGTATGAAAGCGGTCGTCGAATTTTTAAAGTCCTTATTCAAATTGTTAATCATCTTGACAACCGCTGTCGCTGTCCTTTGGAAAAATCAGAAAGAACTGTCTCGGATGGCCGTCGAACAAGTTCGTGAATCGATTGTCGCACTCGCGAGTATCACAATCGAACTTGGTCTTTGGGTAAGTGTCGCCTTGCTCGCACTTGCACTACTCGATTTATTCTACCAACGATTTGATTTTGAGAAATCGATCCGAATGTCTAAGCAAGATATAAAAGATGAGTACAAAAACACGGAAGGTGACCCACTCATCAAATCTAAAATCAAACAGCAACAACGGGAAATGGCGATGCGACGGATGATGCAAGAGATACCGAATGCCGATGTCGTCATCACGAACCCGACCCATTACGCGGTCGTCATTCGATATGATGACACGAAAGATTTTGCGCCGCTCGTGGTCGCCAAAGGGGTCGACCGGGTCGCCTTTCATATTCGAGATGTCGCAAAAGAACATGACGTGGCCATTGTTGAAAATAAACCACTCGCGCGAGCGCTCTATGCGCAAATCGACATCGGTGAAGTGGTAGACGAATCGTTTTATCAAGCCATTGCGGAAGTACTGGCATTCGTCTATCAAATGAAGCAACCGTCTTGAGGAGGAGTATGTGTTGGCAGTAAAAGCGAAAGACTTTGCAATTTTGATTGGTGTGTTGATGATTGTTATCATGCTGATCATCCCGCTACCGGGGTTTTTATTAGACTTTTTAATCATCGTAAATATTTTGATCGCCATCATGATTCTACTTGTGGCGATGAATGCCCGGGAAGCACTTGACTTCTCCGTATTCCCTTCTCTCTTATTGATTGTGACGTTGTTTCGTCTTGGTTTGAACGTATCGACGACCCGTTCGATTCTATCTAAAGGTTATGGTGGGGAAGTCATCGAGACGTTCGGTGATTTCGTCATCGGTGGAAATGTCCTTGTCGGATTTGTCGTCTTTCTGATTCTTGTCATCATTCAATTCGTCGTCATTACGAAAGGAGCAGAGCGTGTATCGGAAGTATCTGCTCGCTTCACACTCGATGCGATGCCGGGGAAACAGATGGCCATCGATGCCGATTTGAACTCTGGTTTAATTGACGACAAAGAAGCCCAGATGCGTCGCCGTAAAATTCAAAGCGAGGCGGACTTCTATGGATCAATGGACGGGGCATCGAAGTTCGTTAAAGGAGATGCCATCGCTGGTATTATCATCGTTACGATCAACTTGATCTTCGGGATTATCATCGGTGTCGTTCAAATGGGATTACCAGTTGGAGAAGCGTTCCAAACGTTCTCACTCATGACAATCGGGGATGGCTTGGTCAGTCAAATCCCAGCACTTTTGATTTCGACCGCGACCGGGATCATCGTGACCCGTGCCGTCTCGGATGGAAACTTAGGGGAAGACGTAATCGACCAGCTCGGTCAAAACCCATCACTCCTTTATATCGCCGGGTCGATTGTCTTCATGCTTGGTTTTGTATCACCGCCACTACTTCCTGTGACGATGATCATTGCCGGAACGGCATTCTTCGGCGCTTACACGATGCGTCGAAATATCCGTCAGGCAACGGAAGAGCCGATGCTCGAAGAGGAACCATCGACAGCGCCGACAGAATCAGTCGTCTCGCTGTTGCAGATTGACTCGATTGAATTTGAATTCGGGTATGGCTTGATTCCGCTTGCAGATGAGTCTCAAGGCGGTGACTTGTTAGACCGCGTTGTCATGATTCGTCGTCAACTCGCACTCGAGCTTGGCTTCATCTTACCGACGGTCCGGATTCGCGATCACTTGCAGTTATCACCGAACGCATACCGAATCAAAATCAAAGGGAACGTCGTTGCAGAGGGAGAGCTATTGCTGGATCATTACTTGGCGATGAGCCCGGGCATCGAAGACCCTGAGGTATATGGAATTGAAACAACGGAACCAGCATTCGGTCTTCCTGCCCTTTGGATTGATGAAGAAACACGAACTCGGGCAGAAATGAGCGGGTATACCGTCGTTGATCCGCCTTCTGTTGTCGCGACTCACTTGACCGAGACGTTGAAGAAACATGCGGCAGATTTACTCGGTCGGGAAGAGACGAAACAACTCGTCGAGCACCTGAAAGAGACGCATCCGGTTCTCGTAGAGGACGTGACGCCGTCAGTCCTTTCGATTGGCGAAATTCAGAAAGTGTTGCGCCACTTACTCCAAGAAAGTGTTTCCATTCGAAACTTGCCGCTTCTGTTTGAGACGATGGCAGACTACGGAAAAGTGACGAAAGATGCGGAAATCTTAGGAGAGTATTGCCGTCAAGGTTTGTCCCGTCAATTGACCGATCAAGTCAAACCACCTGAAGGTCCCCTTTACGTCGTGACACTCGGCGGACAGACGGAACAGACGGTGCAAGATGCGGTTCAGAAAACGGAGTTCGGGAACTATTTGGCGCTCGACCCAGAGCAAGCTCGAGAGATTATCGAGCGCACTGGCGAGCAACTGTCGATGTTTGAACGATATGGGGCATCGGCTGTGATTTTATGTTCCCCAACGATTCGTCTGTTCGTTCGTCAATTACTCGAACGGTATTATCCAGATGTGCCGGTATTGGCTTATAACGAATTACTCAGTTCCGTCGAAGTGAAAAGTATTGGGGTGATTTAACATGCAGATTAAAAAGTTTACGGCGAAGACCATGGCTGATGCGATGGCGAAAGTGAAACAAGAGCTCGGAGACGAAGCGGTCATCCTCAACTCACGACAAGTGAAGACAGGATGGTTCGGTCTCTTTGCGTCAAAGCAAGTGGAGGTCATCGCAGCCCTCGAAAAAGAGCAAGTCGTCACAAAGCCACGACAGCCTGTCCCTGTTCGGACAGCACCAACACCACCTGTCGTGACGCAGACGCCACCACGTGTGATCGGAGGAGCGGGACCGAGACTACACGCCTCGTTGCAACATATCGAATCGCTGCTCTCAACTGAATCCTTCGCGGATGAGTCGTGGGAGGAAACGCTGAACGAACTATACTACACGACAAAATCTGTAGAAGAAGCTGAACGTTTCGTTTACGAACAAGTCAAATCGTCGTTCATTGAACCGCCTGAAGCTAAACGATATTTTATGGTCGTTGGACCGACGGGGGTCGGCAAGACGACCACGCTCGCCAAACTTGCGGCGCACTTTAAACTGACGGAAGGCAAAACGGTCGGATTGATCACGACCGACACGTACCGAATCGCTGCCATCGAACAGTTGAAGACGTATGCTGAAATCATGAGTATTCCGGTGGAAGTGGCATATGACTTTCATGACTTCAAGCGTGCCAAGCAATTGTTTGCTCGTAAAGACATCGTGCTAATCGACACGGCGGGACGAAATTTCCGCGATCCGGCTTACGTCGAACAGTTTCATGAACATCACGACTTCACTGAAACAAGCCTTTCGCTCGTTTTGAGTTTGACATCCAAAATGAAGGACATGGATATGATCTATTCGCAATTCGAGTCATTGCCTCTTAGCTCACTCATTTTTACGAAGGCGGACGAGACAAGTGATATCCACGCGATGTACCGCATGGTGAAAAAGAGCGGTCTTCCGGTCGCCTGGATGACAGACGGCCAAGAAGTGCCGGACGATCTGATTCGGGGGAATGCGGACGCACTGACGAAACGACTGTTTGAGAAAGAAGGGTGGGCAAGATGGACCAAGCAAGGCGTTTAAGAGCAATCAATGATGCCCATCCGACGACAATCGCCTTTGCGAGTGGGAAAGGTGGGGTCGGAAAGACGAACGTCTGTGTAAACACGGCCATCGCCCTAGCTGAACTCGGAAAACGAGTGTTGATTGTCGACTTTGACATCGGAATGGCCAATGTGCACATCTTGATGAATGCCATGAAATCCAGAACGATGATCGAGACCGTCAAAGCTCGTATTCCATTGGCTGCAGCTGTTCAGAAAAATGTATATGGTGTCGATATATTACATGGAGGGAGTGGGCAGGACCAACTCGTCCATCTCTCAGATGATGACATGCAATTTCTCATGCGAGAACTCGAAGTATTGACCGAATATGATTATGTCCTGTTCGATATGGGGGCTGGAGCGACGGACACTTCACTCCAATTCATCGCGGGTTGCGATGAGATGTTCTTGATTTTGACTCCAGAACCTACCTCGCTAATGGACGGTTATGCATATACGAAACTGGTGCACCATCAGTACCCGGACTTACCGCTTGGCGTCATCGTCAACCGCGCCCAGTCCGGTGAGGAAGCCCTTCAATGTTTCGAACGGATGGAAGTCGCATGTAAACAGTTTTTAAATAAGACGATTCGATTCCTCGGCTTTCTACCAGACGACTCATCTGTCAGAAAGGCAGTCATCGCCCAAGTCCCGTTTTATCAATACAACCGAAAGAGTGATATTAGCTGGCGCCTCGAACGAATTTTGACAACGCTTACGGGTACGCCTCCGAAACCACGTCACTTGATGGACCGTTTGATGGGGAACTTACGAAAACAGTGGAACCGAGTATAACGACAGGGAGGCAAATGAGATGGACGTGAATGAATACTTAGGGTTGTTTTTAGATGAATCCCAAGAACATATCCAATCGATCAACACACAGTTACTTAAATTAGAACAATCGGGTGGGGCGGATGTTGTACAGGAGATCTTCCGATCGGCACACACGCTAAAAGGGATGTCTTCGACGATGGGGTACGAACGCGTTGCCAACTTGACACATGAGATGGAGAGCGCGCTCGACCTCGTCCGTGGCGGCAAAAAGGAAAGTAACCAACTCTTGTTGGATACGATGTTCATCGCCATGGAACAAATGGAAGACATGATTGCGGACATCGAAAGCGGAGGACAAGGCGCGAACGTGGATGTATCAGAAACGGTCGCCGCATTCCAATCCTTCATCGGTGGGAAAGAAGTCGCAGTCGAAAAAACTTCAGAGACGAGCACGTTTGAGATTGATTTATATACGAACTCGGTCATCGAGCAAGCCAAACAGACAGGCTTTGAGGCGTATCAAATCACAGTCAAACTGTCTGACGCGGTCGTCTTGAAAGCGGCCCGTGCGTATATGGTATTCGATCGCCTTCAAGAACTAGGTGAGGTCGTCAGCACACATCCGGAGACAGAAGAAATCGAACAAGAGCAATTTGACTTGTCGTTCGACGTCTTATTCTTGTCACAAGATACGGCAGAAGTGATTGAACATGCCATCGCTCAAGTCTCGGAAGTGGAGCGCGTCGAAGTCAATACGTTTACAGAAACAGCGGTCAGTGAGCCAGAAGTCGCTGTGACAGCGGAGACGATTGCACCTGAACCTGTCGTTCAAGCTACCTCGGACAAGGAAGAAGCGAAAGATACGAAAGATACGAAAGAGCAAGTAGCCGCTCAAGCACAAGCAAAAACGATTCGCGTCAACTTAGAACGAATTGATCGTCTGATGAACTTATTTGAAGAGTTCATTATCGACCGTGGACGACTTGAGCGCCTGGCGGACGAAGTCGGTCAACCAGAATTGAATGAAACGGTCGAAAAAATCAAGCGGGGAACGAACGAGTTACAATCACTCGTCTTGACCCTCCGGATGATGCCAATCGAACAAGTGTTCAATCGCTTCCCACGAATGGTGCGTTCGGTCGCAAAAGAGATTCATAAAAAAGTCCAGTTGGACATTTCAGGTGCTGAAACAGAACTCGATCGCACGGTCATCGATGAAATTGGCGATCCGCTCGTCCACTTGATCCGTAACGCCATCGATCACGGCATCGAACGTCCGGAAGTACGTCTTCAAGCCGGAAAACCGGAGCAGGGCATGCTTGCACTCCGTGCATATCACGGCGGAAACCGAGTCTTCATTGAAATCGAGGACGACGGTGCCGGCATCAACGTCGACAAGGTTCGCTCGAAAGCGTTGGAGCGCGGCGTGATCACAGATGAAGAAGCGACGACGATGTCTGAGAACGAATTGGCGATGCTGATCTTTGCTCCGGGCTTCTCGACGGCAGACGTGGTCACTGACTTGTCAGGACGCGGTGTCGGACTGGATGTCGTCAAAAATAAAATCGAGTCACTCGGTGGGGTCGTTTCTCTAGAGACGGTTGGGGGACAAGGCACGAAGTTCCAGGTCAGCTTACCGCTCACTCTCTCTATCATCTCGGCGATGCTCGTTCAAGTGGGAGAGGAATCGTATGCGATTCCATTGACATCGATCCTTGAGACGACATTACTTGATGAAGCGGACATTTTGACAGCACACCGTGAGCGAGTCTTCGACTTCCGTGGTCAACTGGTCCCACTCGTCTACATGAAAGAAATGTTTGGCATCGAATCAGAAACGAAGTCGCAATTCCCGGTCGTCGTCGTTCGAAAAGGCAACAAACTCGTCGGCGTCGTCGTCAACGATTTGATCGGTCAACAAGAAATTGTCATGAAACCGCTCGGTACGTATCTTGAAGGGATTCCAGCTATCTCTGGTGCGACCATTCTTGGTGACGGTCGCGTCGCCCTTATCGTAGATAGTAACGATCTCTTTTAAGGAGGAATATTGATGGAACAGAAATGGGTAGTCTTTTCACTTGAAGAAAATACGTATGGGATCGACGTACAGTCGGTCCGTTCAATCGAGCGACTTCAGCCGATCACACGAGTGCCGAACGCACCGTCACATGTGAAAGGGGTTATCAACCTTCGTGGTGTCGTCACGCCGGTCATCGACCTTCGCTTGCGACTCGGCTACGAAGAAATCGAACCAACGGATGAAACGCGCATCCTGATCGCCTCGTTGAATCAAGGAGATGCCGGATTTATCGTCGACCGTGCGAATGAGGTCGTGGAAAGCGACGAAGTACGAATCGAACCGATTCCGGAATCGAGCCGCGATATGCTCTCGGCACATCTGACAGCCATCGCAAAAGGAGAAGATAAACTCTTCTCCTTACTCGATGCGAATGCGTTGTTTGAGGAACAGTATGCTGAGTGAGTTTGAACAAGACCTGTTAAAGGAACTGGGGAATATAGGGTCTGGACATGCGGCGACTGCCTTGTCGGCAATGCTTTCGAAACCGGTGAACATTACCGTGTCTTCTGCCGAAATGGAACCGATCACTTATTTACCAGAGCGAGTCGGCGGTCCGGAACGACATGTTGCCTCGGTCTTGTTGGAATTAGATGGTGATATTCGTGGAATGATCCTCATTTTGTTCGCCGTGGAAGATGCCGAGCAAATGGTTTCGACCTTGATTGGGATGCCATATTCATTTGATTCTTTTGATGAGCTCGGTCAATCGGCTTGGGAAGAGGTCGGGAATATTATGAGCGGTGCTTATGCGCGAGCGCTAGGTGACTGGTTACAGACACCGATTATGATTCAAGTGCCGGCAACGGCCATCGATATGGCAGGTTCGATTGTTGAATTTGTCGTCACGTCTGTACAACCCGAGGAAGACGCGGCGCTCTATATCGACACGACATTTATGATTGATCAAAAAGTAAGTGCAGGACATGTGTTGTTCCTACCAACACATGGGTCGCTCAAACGGATTCAAGAACGGTTGCTTGGCAATGGCTGATGTATTAAAAATCGGCATTGCCGAATGGAAGCAGACGACCGCACCAAATCGGTTACGTACAGCCGGACTCGGGTCATGTGTGGGTGTCATTTTATATGACACCCGCCTCCAATTGGCAGCGATGGCACATGTCATGTTGCCGGACTCGACGATTGCTCGTAAGAACCAGACGATTGAAGTAGGAAAATACGCAGATACAGCCATTGATACACTCGTGCATTCATTGAAACGAGAAGGGGCCACGCGGCTTCAAGCAAAGATGGCAGGCGGCGCTCAGATGTTTCAGTTTAAATATGAGAACGAGGCGATGCGAATCGGTGAGCGAAACGCCGAGGCCATCCGCCAAGCATTAAAAGTCCATCGTATTCCGCTCGTGGCAGAAGATTGTGGCGGACATAACGGGCGGACAATCGAGTTTGATGTCGCAACATCTGTCTTATCGATTCGGACGGTGAGCGTTGGTACGAAAGAACTATAAGGGGGGATCGACATGACGACTCATCTTACACAGTTGTGGGATCGCTGGAATATGGACCGTGATATGGATACAGCAAACGAATTACTAGCACATTACGAGTTTCTCATCCACTACCACGTACAACGGATGATCGTGACGCTTCCAAAGAGCGTCGAACGCGACGAATTGAAAAGTTTGGGTTACATGGGATTGTACGATGCCCTTATGAAATATGATCCAGAGCACAATAATAAATTTGATACGTATGCTGCGTTTCGGATTCGTGGAGCCATTATCGACGGTTTACGAAAAGTGGATTGGTTACCTCGGTCGGTTCGAGAAAAAGTGAAAAAAATCGATCACGTGGCAGAACAGCTTGAACAGTCGTTACATCGTGCTCCAACGAAGAGCGAGTTAGCTTCGGCATGCGACTTACCGATTGCAGAAATCGAACGAACGATGGCGGAAGGGTACTTTGCCAATATGTTGTCGATTGATGAGGCCGTGACGTTGCAAGAAGAAGGAAAAGTGATGTCTGTCACGTATTTCGACCCGGATTCTGAAAAGCCAGAAGATACGTTGTTGCAACGCGAATTGATTGATGTGCTGGCAGCAGAAGTCGACCATTTATCCGAAAAAGAACGACTCGTCGTCTCTTTGTTTTACTTTGACGAACTGACGTTGACGGAGATTGGGGAAGTGCTCGAACTGTCAACATCACGGATTTCGCAAATTCATTCCAAAGCGTTGAAGACATTAAAACACGCGCTCGGTCGGTCCTATTTAGAAGAAAAGACATCGTAAGGAGATGAACAAGTGTATATTGTATATGTGATCACAGCTTGTTTGGTTGCTTACGTTTTTTTATTCGGCTACCGACAAGTCCAAGCGCTTCAGGAACGAGTCGAACGGCTCGAACGAGAGAAGCAAGAGACCGAAACGTTGCTTCTTTCATTCATGGAGTCGATGAACGACCTCGTTGTTCAAGAACCCGTTGAACGTTCGAACGTGGTTCAACAGGAAGAAGCTTCATCGCTCCCTGTCAATGAGTCCGTTCAAACGGTCGTAGAGGCAACAGAAGAGACGACCCCGTCCGCGTCAATCGACGTGGACGATGTCTTGTTGCGACATTCCGTGCGGGACGCTGCCCGTATCCTCGGAAAAGGCGAGGGCGAGCTTGCGCTTTATGCGAAACTTCGTAAAAAGTGAGAGTTGCCGGATTTCGTGACATATGCTATAGTAATTCTCGGTGTTAAACACATCACACACGTCTCGGGATGATATTCCTCGGTGCCTAAAGGTCGGAATACAACAATGAACGAGGCGGAGGACTTTTTTAAACCACAAGGAGGAAATTTATCATGGCAGTAATTTCAATGAAGCAATTGCTTGAAGCTGGTGTACACTTCGGTCACCAAACACGCCGTTGGAACCCAAAAATGGCGAAATACATCTTCACAGAGCGTAACGGGATCTACATCATCGACCTTCAAAAGACGGTCAAAAAAGTAGACGAAGCTTACAACTTTGTTCGTGAACTCGCGGCAGAAGGCGGAAACGTCCTCTTCGTTGGTACGAAGAAACAAGCTCAAGATACAATCAAAGAGGAAGCAATCCGTTCTGGAATGTTCTTCATTAACGAGCGTTGGTTGGGTGGAACACTCACTAACTTCTCAACAATCAAAAAGCGTATCAACCGCTTGAAGCAACTCGAAAAAATGGAAGAAGACGGCACGTTCGAAGTACTTCCTAAGAAAGAAGTCATCATCTTGAAGAAAGAAATGACTCGTCTTGAGAAGTTCCTCGGCGGAATCAAGGATATGCCTGGTGTGCCTGACGCCCTCTTCATCGTTGACCCACGTAAAGAGCGTATCGCAATCGCGGAAGCTCACAAATTGAACATCCCAATCGTTGCGATTGTCGACACAAACTGTGACCCAGACGAAATCGACTACGTAATCCCAGCGAACGATGATGCAATTCGTGCAGTTAAATTGCTCACTTCTAAGATGGCAGATGCAATCATCGAAGCGAAGCAAGGTGAAGAAGAAGTTGCTGAAGAAGCTGTAGCGACAGAAGCTGAAGCTACAGAAGCTGAGTAATCAGTGAGACAATAGGTGATAAAGGGAAAGCCTTTTATCACCTTTTTTTAGGACATGTAATCAAAAAGCCCTGTGCTTTTTCTTAAAATTCGTTAGTTTTACAAGGAGGAATTTCCGATGGCAGTTACAGCAGCAATGGTAAAAGAACTTCGTGAAAAAACAGGAGCAGGAATGCTTGATTGCAAAAAAGCACTCGTTGAAACAGACGGTGACATGCAAGCAGCAATCGACTTCCTTCGCGAAAAAGGAATCGCTAAAGCAGCAGCAAAAGGTGATCGTATCGCCGCTGAAGGTTTGACAGCAGTAGCAGTTGAAGGCAACAAAGCTGTGCTCGTCGAAATCAACTCAGAAACAGACTTCGTTGCGAAGAATGAGAAGTTCCAAACACTCGTAAACAACGTAGCAAAAGCAGTACTCGCATCAGGCGCAACAACTGCAGAAGCTGCACTCGCGGCTGAGTACGAAGCAGGTAAAACACTTGAAACGTACATTCAAGAAGAAGCTTCGACAATCGGAGAGAAAATCTCACTCCGTCGTGTAGCTGTTCTTGAAAAAGCTGACGATGCAGTATTCGGTACGTACCTCCACATGGGTGGTCGCATCGGGTCAGTCGTTGTAATCGACGGCACATCTGACGAAACAGTTGCTAAAGACGTTGCAATGCACGTTGCTGCAGCACGTCCACTTTACGCGACGCGCGATGAAGTATCAGCTGAAGAAATCGACCGCGAGAAGAAAGTCTTGACTGAGCAAGCACTTAACGAAGGCAAGCCTGCTAACATCGTTGAGAAGATGATTGCTGGTCGTATGAACAAGTACTTCGAGGAAATCTGCCTCGTTGACCAAACGTTCGTAAAAGACAGCGACTTCAAAGTTGGTAAGTACGTAGAATCAAAAGGCGGAAAAATCAACTCGTTCGTACGCTTCGAAGTAGGAGAAGGTATGGAGAAACGTGAAGAGAACTTTGCTGAAGAAGTTATGAACCAACTTAAAAAATAATCTGTGTCACAATCAGTGATGCAACTAAAAATGGGAACACGTCTGTATAACCTTGAGTTAGTTCGTTAAGGGAGCGTGTTCCCTTTTTTCAAGCAAGAGGAGGCAAAGTTATGGAACCGAAATATAAACGAATTGTGTTAAAATTGAGTGGAGAAGCGCTCGCTGGAGATCAAGGTTACGGGATCGACCCTAACATTGTAAACTCAATCTCAAGTCAAATTAAAGAATTGATCGAGATGGGTGTAGAAGTCGCCGTTGTTGTAGGTGCCGGAAACATTTGGCGTGGAAAGACGGGTAGTGAACTCGGGATGGATCGGGCAAACGCAGATTACATGGGTATGCTCGCAACTGTATTGAACTCACTTGCTCTTCAAGATAGCCTTGAAACGTACGGTGTCCAAACGCGCGTCCAAACATCAATTGAAATGCGACAAGTTGCTGAACCATACATTCGTCGTCGCGCAATGCGTCATCTTGAAAAAGGACGCGTCGTTATCTTTGCGGCCGGCACAGGAAACCCATATTTCTCAACGGACACGACAGCTGCCCTCCGTGCGGCTGAAATCGAAGCTGATGTCATCTTAATGGGTAAAAACAATGTGGACGGCGTCTATTCAGCTGATCCGAAATTGGACGCGACGGCAGTGAAGTACGATACGTTGTCTTATCTTGACGTCTTAAAGGATGGACTTCAAGTCATGGACTCGACAGCAACGTCACTTTGTATGGACAACCACATTCCATTGATTGTATTCTCATTGCTTGAAGAAGGTAACATTAAACGTGTCGTTCTCGGGGAACATATCGGGACGGTAGTAGGAGGAGTCAATTCATGAGTGTCAAAGAAGTATTGAAAACAGCTGAAGAAAAAATGGAAAAAGCGCATTCTTCACTTAAACGTGATTTTGGAACGCTTCGCACTGGCCGTGCCAGCGCATCGATTTTGGATCCTGTCCAAGTTGATTACTATGGTGTCCCAACACCACTCAATCAAGTGGCAAACATCAATACACCAGAAGCGCGCCTACTTTTGATTCAACCATGGGATAAGTCAATGGTTTCTGAAGTAGAGAAAGCGATTCAAAAGGCAGACCTCGGCTTGTCTCCATCATCTGACGGTACGGTCATTCGTTTGGCGATTCCTGCATTGACGGAAGAACGTCGTAAAGAATTAGTTAAAGTCACGAAAAAATACGCAGAAGAAGCGAAAGTCGCTGTCCGTAACGTACGTCGTGACGCAAATGAAAACTTGAAGAAACTCGAGAAAGATGGCGAGTTAACAGAAGACGATCTCCGCGGATATGCAGATGACGTTCAAACGTTGACGGATTCGTATATCAAGAAGATTGATGAATCTGCAGCAATTAAAGAAAAAGAAATCATGGAAGTGTAATCACGGAAGTGGTATACCAAAAAGCTGTGTGGGGACCCTTTTTCTGAGAGGGTCCTTCTTTCATACAATCAGGAGGATAACAGAATGTTTAAATGGGTGAATCCTAAAACGAAAATCGAGGCGGAGTTAAGTGTTCCTGAGCACGTAGCCATCATTATGGATGGAAATGGACGCTGGGCCAAAAAACGTGGTCTCCCTCGCATCATGGGTCACCGGGAAGGGATGAAGTCCATCCGGGAAGCGGTACGAACAGCACAAGAACTCGGGATTCGGTCTCTGACGCTTTATGCGTTCTCTACAGAGAATTGGACTCGTCCGGAAGAGGAAGTCTCATTCTTGATGAAACTGCCGAAACAGTTTTTGGAGACCGATTTGAAAGAACTCCACGAACAGAATGTACGGGTGCTCGTTGCGGGAGATACGTCGAAACTCCCACGAGAGACACGAGAAGCCGTTGATGAAGCGAGAGAACGGACCGTTGCGAACACAGGGTTGAACCTTGTCTTCGCACTCAACTACGGGGGACGAGATGAGCTCGTTCAAGCGATGCGTAGCATTGCAGCAGACGTTCAGTCCGGTTTGGTTCAAACAGACGACATCGATGATCGTATGATTGGTGAACGACTCATGACACACGTTCAAGATGTCGATCTCGTTATTCGGACGAGCGGTGAGCAACGACTCTCTAACTTTTTATTATGGCAAAGCGCGTATGCTGAACTTCATTTCACAGAAGTATTGTGGCCGGAATTTAAGCGTGAGCATTTTGTAGAAGCGATTGAATCATACAACGCGCGCACGCGACGTTTTGGTGGGGTGTAACATGAAGACACGTATTATTACAGGACTATGGGCAGGAGCCATCTTCATCACGGTGATTGCGCTTGGAGGCAATGCCTTCGTTTCATTGATGGGGATTCTGGCACTCATCGGATTGAGTGAATTCACGCTGATGCGACAGCATAAGCTGTTGGCGTTTCCGTTCTTGGTGACAGCGCTCCTCGTGGCGTTCCCGTTCCTCTTATTATTGCTCGAGACTCAAGTTGTCACGGATGAACTTCCGTTCTCGATTGAACAATGGCTCGTCTTAGGGCTCGTGTTGTTGCTGTTTTGGACAGTGGTCACGAAAAATCGGTTCACGTATGAAGACGCTAGTTTTTACTTCGTCTCAGCGGTCTATTTAGTCGTCGGTTTCTCTAGTTTTGCGTTAGTCCGGCTCTCTGAGGACGGTCTATCGAAAGTGCTGCTAATCTTGTTTATGATTTGGGCGACAGACTCGGGAGCGTATTTTACCGGAAAAGCATTCGGGAAAGCCAAGTTATGGCCATCGATTAGTCCGAATAAGACGATTGAAGGGGCGATTGGGGGCATTGTGTCTGCGATTGTACTCGGTATCATCTTTGTCTGGATTGATCCGATCTTGCCGATGATCGAGGTCGCCATTTTAGCGATTGTCGTAGCGGTAGTCGGACAGCTCGGGGATTTGGTGCAGTCTGCTTATAAGCGTCAGTACGGAGTCAAAGATTCAGGTCATCTGTTACCGGGACATGGTGGCATTTTAGACCGGTTTGATAGTATGATTGCGGTCTTTACCGTCATTTGGGTGTTTAATCTGCTTTAAAAAGGAGTGTCGAGATGAAGCGAATTAGCTTAATTGGGGGGACTGGTTCGATTGGCGTTCAAACTTGTGACGTCATCGAACAGCACCCTGACCTGTTTGAACTTGAGGCGTATGCGTTCGGAACGAACGTCGAGGTCGCCACGGAATGGATCAATCGACTTAGACCAAAATATGTGTCGGCAACGAGTATCGAAGTACTCGAACAGTTGAAGCCGCGTCTTACATATGAACCTCTCTACTTTATTGGACCGGAGGGGCTGAAGGAGTGTGCGACGGCAGAACGGGCTGACATCGTCGTGACGGCAGTCGTTGGAGCAGTTGGACTTGAACCGACGCTTGCGGCGATTCAAGCAGGGAAAGATATTGCACTCGCCAACAAGGAAACACTCGTTACCGCAGGACATCTTGTCAAAGCGGCCGTGAAAGAACATGGGGTCAACCTGTTGCCTGTCGACAGTGAACACTCCGCGATCTATCAATGTTTGAACGGGGAACGAAGAGAAGATGTATCCAAGATTATTCTAACGGCTTCAGGCGGTAGTTTCCGTGATCGTTCACGCGATGAGCTGGCTGATGTGACTGTTGAAGACGCACTGAATCATCCGAACTGGTCAATGGGAGCAAAAATCACCATCGATTCGGCGACGATGTTCAACAAAGGCTTGGAAGTCATCGAGGCACACTGGCTGTTCGATATCGATTATAATGATATTGAAGTCATCTTACATCGTGAATCGATTATTCATTCGATGGTCGAATTTAAAGATGCTGCCGTGATGGCCCAGCTCGGAAACCCGGATATGCGTGGTCCGATCCTTTATGCGCTATCGGGACCGAAGCGGCTTGAAATCGAGGGGAATAAGCGGTTAAACTTGAAGGAAATCGGAAAGCTGCATTTTGAAGAGACTGATTTCAATCGCTACCCGGCACTCCGATTAGCGTTCGAAGCAGGAAGAGCCGGTGGTTCCATGCCGACCGTCCTGAATGCAGCCAATGAAGTGGCAGTAGACCTATTCTTGAACGGTCAGATCACGTTTTTAGAGATTGAACGACTCGTCGAAGATGCGATGGCTCGACATGAGGTCATCGCCGAGCCGACGCTCGCGCAAATTCTAGAAGTTGACCGAGCAGTACGTCAACAGATTCAGCAAGGAATTGAAGGTGGGGAATAAATCATGACGACTTTTATCGCCATCGTTTTGATGTTTGGCGTTCTCATTTCGGTACACGAATGGGGACACCTCGTCATGGCGAAACGGGCAGGCATTCTCTGTCACGAGTTTGCAATCGGATTCGGTCCAAAAATTGTTTCATTCCGTAAAAATGAAACGCTCTATACCATTCGTCTTTTACCAATCGGTGGCTACGTCAAAATGGCCGGAGAAGATTTTGAACCGATTGAAGTCCGTGCGGGTCAGCATGTCGGACTCCGGCTCACCGAAAAGGGGACGGTCGATCGCGTCTACTTCCAACCGGACACGGCTACAGATGTCCATGTCGTCGGAACCGTCGATAAGTTCGATTCGACACATGAGTTGAAAGTACAACTTCTCATCGATGAGGAAGTGCGTGTCTATTCATTAGAGCGAGATACACTCCTTGTCGACCAAGGGATGGAAATTCAAATCGCACCGTATGATCGAACATTTGGAGCCCAGTCGGTTTGGAAACGTGTCTTGGCCATCGCAGCCGGTCCGGCGATGAACTTCGTCTTGGCGTTCATCTTGCTCATTATTGTGGGGCTCGTTCAAGGAACCCCAACGAACGATGGTCAAATCGGTACGGTTCAACCGGATTCAGCCGCTGATGAGGCTGGTTTGATGAGCGGGGATGAAATCGTATCGATTGAAGGTGAGCCGATTACCGATTGGCTCGACTTACGATCTGCTTTAGAAGACCGGGCGGACACCCCTACGGAAGTCACGTATGTCCGTGATGGGGAGGAAGCAACTGTCACCCTCACACCACAAGCAGTCGAACAAAACGGAGAGACGGTCGGAATCCTTGGTGTCACGAACGCACTCGAGCGATCACCGGTCAAAGCCGTGACGACGGGAGCGGAAACGACATGGACGATGTCGACGCTCATCTTCTCTGCGGTCGGTGATTTGGTGACAGGACAAGTCGGTGTCGATCAACTAGCAGGTCCGGTCGGGATTGTACGGATGACAGATGAAGTAGCGGCGAGCGGTTTGATCATGCTGTTGAACTGGACAGCGCTTCTCTCCGTCAACCTTGCGATCTTCAACTTGCTCCCATTGCCAGCGTTAGACGGAGGACGTTTGATTTTCCTCTTGTTCGAAGCGGTACGCGGACGTCCAATCGATCCGAAAAAAGAAGGATTCGTCCACTTTATCGGATTCGCACTCTTGATGATTTTAATGTTGATTGTCACTTGGAACGACATTCAATCATTCTTTAAATAAGCTGTTTGTAGAGAAGGGAAACGTTGAACTGTATGAAACAATCTAGATTGCTCATGCCTACATTGAGAGAAGTTCCGGCTGACGCGGAAGCGGTCAGCCATCAACTCCTCGTCCGTGGAGGATTCATCCGTCAAAATGCGGCAGGAATTTATTCTTATCTTCCACTCGGACATAAGGTGTTACACAACATCCAAACAATCATCCGTGAAGAGATGAATCGTGCCGGTGCACAAGAGTTATTGATGCCTGCCATTCAACCGGCAGAACTTTGGGAAGAGACAGGACGTTGGGGCATTTACGGTCCTGAGTTGATGCGCTTGACGGACCGTCATGACCGTCGTTTCGCACTCGGTGCGACACACGAAGAATTGATCACATCAATCGTCCGAGACGAGCTCAACTCGTATAAAAAACTTCCGATGAACTTGTACCAGATTCAAACGAAGTATCGTGATGAGCGTCGTCCACGTTTCGGGTTGCTCCGCGGACGTGAGTTCTTGATGAAAGACGCCTACTCATTTCACGCGACACAAGAAGACTTAGATGAAGAATATACAAACATGTATAATGCGTACTCACGCATCTTCGACCGCACAGGACTGAAGTATCGTCCGGTCGTCGCGGACTCTGGGGCAATCGGCGGGAAAGATACGCATGAATTCCAAGCGCTTGCGGATATCGGGGAAGACACGATTGTCTACACCGACACGTCGAACTATGCGGCGAACATCGAGATGGCCGAAACGCTCGACCGTTATGAGATGCAGCAAGCTGACGTTCGTCCACTCGAAAAAGTGGACACGGAAGAGAATCGTACGATTGAAGATGTGGCGGCATTCTTGAACGTGGATCCGAAGACGACAATCAAATCTGTCTTGTTCAACGTGGATGGCGAAACCGTCATGGCAATCGTTCGTGGCGACCACGAAGCGAATGAAGTCAAAGTGAAGAACGCACTCGGTGGACTCGACATTCAACTTGAAGAAGAAGCGAAAATCGTTGAGTTGTTCAACTGTGCGCCAGGTACACTCGGACCGATTAACGCTCCGGTCAAAGTCGTTGCCGACTATGCGGTCAAGTACTTAGTGGATGCAGTCTGTGGTGCCAACGAGGCGAACACACACTACACGGGTGTAAACGCTGCGCGCGACCTTGCCGAGATGACATACCACGATTTACGTTTCGTTGTCGAAGGCGATTTGGCACCGGATGAGTCCGGTCCGGTTCGTTTTGCTCGTGGGATTGAAGTGGGACAAGTATTTAAACTCGGGAAACGATATTCAGAAGCGATGGGTGCGACGTTCCTCAACGAAGAGGGTCGTGCCGAACCACTCATCATGGGTTGCTACGGCATTGGGGTGTCACGCACACTTTCAGCCATCGTCGAACAACATCACGACGACCGTGGAATCGTTTGGCCACGTAACGTGGCGCCGTTCGATCTCCATTTGATCGCAATCAATGCAAAAGATGAGACGCAAGTCGAGTTGGCGAACCGTCTTTATGAAGAGCTTGGTCAAACATACGATGTCTTGTTCGACGACCGAAAAGAACGCGCGGGCGTCAAGTTTGCAGATGCAGATTTGATTGGACTTCCGATTCGCGTGAACGTCGGGAAAAAAGCCGACGAAGGCATCGTTGAAGTGAAAGTACGTGCAACAGGTGAAGTGATTGAAACGTCAATCGATGAATTGAAAGAAGTCATCGCTTCAAAATTTAGCGAAGTTCATTAATGGATGAAGGTGACAGCGGAAGCGGTCACCTTCATTTGTCGAATTGGCATAAAGGGGGAAAGACGGACCCGTGGAAGCAAATCAAAAGATGCAATTATTATTAAGTGACCTTGGGATCACGACCGAGACGGACCTGTTTGATCAGGCCGAACTCTCACGGCTCGTCGTCAACAAGAAGCGACGGACGTGGACGTTTTATTTTTCATTTCCAAAAGTATTGCCATACGACGTGCATCAATTGTTCATGAGTCGATTAGAAAGCCGTTATGCGACGTTCGCGGATGAGGTGTACGCTCGGTTCTCGACAACAGCTGGTGGAAGTGAGCAAGACTATATCGACTATTGGCCGCGAATCGTCAGCGAGTTGAGCCAAGTTTCTGGTGCGATGCGCAGTTATTTCGGTTCCGTTTCGCCACGATTCGAGCAGAACAAACTCATGATCCCGGTGCGTTCCGCACCTGAGGCGAGTTATGTGGACAAAGAGCTCTGTCAAGAAGTGCAGGCGCTCTATAGTGCCTATGGGTTCACGAAAAAGCCGTGTCAGGCTCAATTTTCGGAAGACGCTGAGGCGAATCAGGCCCTTCGCGAACAGGTTGTTCAAGAAGACATCGAACAAGCGAAAATGGCACTGGCTGCTCAATTCGCCAAGGCAACAGAAACGAATGACGAACCGATCACAGAAATCCGGATGGGTGCGCTCATTAAAGATGAGATCGTCCCAATCAAGACGATTATCGAGGAAGAACGACGTGTCGCGATTCGTGGACTCGTCTTCTCGGCAGAACGGAAAGAATTGAAGAGTGGGAAGAAACTGTTCACGTTCAAGATGACGGATTACACCGACTCATTGATTGTGAAAGTATTTGCCCGCGATGACGATGACGACCGTATGCTCAGTGCCGTCAAAAAAGGCATGTGGATTCAAACAGCTGGGCGGGTCGAAGATGATTCGTTCATGCGCGAACTATGTATGATGGCATCTCAACTTCAAGAAGTGAAGGTCGAACCGCCACGTGACGAATGGGAAGGCGAGAAGCGTGTCGAACTTCACGCGCACACACAGATGAGCCAAATGGATGCCGTTACAAACGTTTCGTCGCTCGTCGCCCGTGCTGCGAAATGGGGACATCGTGCCATTGCCATCACCGACCATGCGGGAGTCCAGGCGTTCCCAGAAGCGTATTATGCCGGGAAGAAGAACGACATTAAAGTGTTATACGGAGTCGAGGCGAACGTTGTCAACGATGGTGTCCCTGTCGCCTATCATGCGACCGATGTGGCATTGGACGATGCGACATACGTCGTCTTCGACGTCGAGACGACGGGACTTTCTGCCGTCTACAATAAAATCATCGAACTCGCTGGGGTTAAAATCAAGGACGGGGAAATCATTGACCGGTTTGAGGCGTTCGCCGACCCGAAACATGCCTTGTCAGCGACCACGATTGAATTGACTGGGATCACGGATGACATGGTCCAAGGTCAACCGGACCCGGAAGTGATCACGAAACAGTTCGTCGATTGGTGTGGCGACAGCATTCTCGTCGCCCATAACGCGTCATTCGATATGGGCTTCCTTGAGGCGACTCTCCGTAGCGGAGGACATGAACCAGATGATTATCCGGTCATCGATACGCTCGAACTTGCTCGAACGTTGATGCCGACGTTGAAGAATCATCGACTCAATACACTTGCGAAGCGATTCGATATCGAACTGACACAACATCACCGTGCCATTTATGATGCGGAAGCAACAGCATATTTGCTCATGAAGCTACTCGATCTCGCTAAGCAAATGTTCGAGATGACGACACATCGCTCGTTGAACGCGAAAGTCGGGAGTGACGTATCGAAGATTCGTCCGTTTCATGCGACTATCTACGCTAAAAATAAAAAGCCAGGACTTCGTCATTTATATGAGCTCATCTCCTTATCTCACATCGATTACTTGTATCGGATGGCACGCATGCCACGTTCCGAGCTCGTGAAGCGACGGGAAGGACTGTTGATTGGTTCGGCTTGCGATAACGGGGAGATTTTTGACGCCGCCTTGAACAAGTCGGATGATGAACTCGAGAAGATGATGTCATTTTATGACTTTATCGAGATTCATCCGCCGGCACTCTACCATCATTTAATTGATAAAGAGATTGTGGCGAATGAGTTAGAACTCCGCGAAATCATTAAGCGTATCATTCGCGTCGCCGAGAAGGCCGAGTTACCGGTTTGTGCGACAGGGAATGTGCACTATCTAGATCGGTCCGACCGGTCTTATCGCGAAATTTTGATTCGTACCCAAGGTGGGGCGAACTTTATCAATACGCGTAAAGAATTACCGCATGCGCACTTTCGGACGACGAAAGAAATGATGGAAGAGTTCAAGTTTTTAGGTGACGATTTAGCGCGTGAAATCGTCATCACGAATCCGAATGCGATTGCCGACCAGATTGAGTCGATTCAAATCATCCCGGATGATTTGTATACGCCGAAAATTGAAGGTGCGGATGATGAGGTTCGGAATATGAGCTACGACATGGCTCGCTCCATCTACGGGGACGAGCTGCCTGAGATCGTGGAGGCGCGTCTTGAGAAAGAGCTCAAGTCGATTATCGGTCACGGGTTCGCCGTCATTTATTTGATTTCGCATAAACTCGTTAAAAAATCACTCGATGATGGATATCTGGTCGGTTCGCGGGGGTCGGTCGGGTCGAGTCTCGTCGCAACGATGACGGAAATCACCGAAGTCAACCCGCTACCGCCTCACTACGTCTGTCCGAACTGTCAGCACTCACATTTCTTTAATGATGGATCGGTCGGTTCGGGGTATGACTTGCCAGACAAGGAGTGTCCGGAGTGCGGCACGTGGTACAAAAAAGACGGTCATGATATTCCGTTCGAGACATTCCTTGGTTTCAAAGGGGACAAAGTACCGGATATCGACTTGAACTTCTCAGGTGAATATCAACCGCATGCCCACGCCTATACAAAAGTACTGTTCGGAGAAGAATACGTCTATCGTGCCGGGACAATCGGAACGATTGCCGACAAAACGGCTTATGGATACGTGAAAGGCTATGCGACCGAGAATGATAAGATTTACCGGAACGCCGAAGTCGACCGTCTCGTTTCTGGGGTCACCGGTGTAAAAAGGACGACGGGGCAACATCCAGGGGGTATCATAGTCGTACCGGACTATATGGACATCGCGGATATCTCCCCGATTCAATATCCGGCGGATGACAATTCGTCTGAATGGAAGACGACTCACTTCGACTTCCACTCCATCCATGACAACTTATTGAAACTCGATATTCTCGGGCATGATGACCCGACCGTCATCCGGATGTTACAGGATTTGTCTGGTATCGATCCGAAGACGATTCCGACGGATGATCCGACTGTCATGAAGATTTTTTCTTCACCAGAAGTGCTTGGGGTGACACCGGAACAGATTGAATCGAAAACCGGGACACTCGGGATTCCAGAATTCGGGACGAAGTTCGTCCGTCAGATGCTTGAAGAGACAAAACCGTCAACGTTCTCGGAACTCGTTCAAATCTCTGGTCTATCTCACGGAACAGACGTCTGGCTCGGGAACGCGAACGAATTGATTTATAACGGGACGTGCGAACTGAAAGATGTCATCGGTTGTCGAGACGACATCATGGTCTATCTGATTTATGCAGGCCTCGAACCATCATTCGCCTTTAAAATCATGGAGTCCGTCCGGAAAGGGAAAGGACTCACGGAAGAGATGGAGTCCGAGATGCGGGAGAATGACGTGCCGGAATGGTATATCTCGTCTTGTAAGAAAATCAAGTACATGTTCCCGAAAGCGCACGCGACTGCCTACGTCTTGATGGCGGTTCGGATTGCATACTTCAAAGTGCATCATCCGATTCTGTACTACGCGACGTACTTTACCGTTCGGGCGGGAGATTTTGACTTGTCCGCAATGATTAAAGGTCCTCAGGCCGTACGGAAGGCGATGTCGGATATCCGAGAAAAAGGGTTCGATGCGACGGCGAAGGATAAAGGACTGCACACGGTCCTTGAACTGGCACTCGAAATGCTCGAGCGGGGTATGAAGTTCCAAAACATCGACTTGTATCGGTCGAGTGCGACAGAGTTCTTGATTGAAGACAATACGCTGATTCCACCGTTCAACGCGGTCGATGGCCTTGGAACGAATGCGGCAAAAGCGATTGTCGAAGCAAGGGAAGAAGGACAGTTCCTTTCGAAAGAAGATTTGCGGAAACGTGCGAAACTTTCGAAAACGGTCATCGAGACACTTGATACGATGAAATGTCTCGAAGGTCTGCCTGATGAGAACCAACTCTCATTCTTTGATTTTGGGGTGTAAGTTGCGATTTATCGGGAAAATATGATATATTGGTATCGAACAAAGTTGGATACTACGACGGAAAGGAGTAGGGAACCCTACTCCTTTCTTGTATGTAAAAGCCAGAAGGAGGGATGAGAGTGTCCAAAATAACAGAAGTCGTTGAATCGATTGCGTTGCCGATCGTAGAACGGGAAAACATGGAATTGGTCGATGTGGAATTCGTTAAGGAAGGTCCAGACTGGTTCTTGCGCGTCTATATCGATAAGCCGGGGGGCGTCGATTTGGACGATTGCGTCAATATCAATGAACAGCTCTCGGAAAAACTAAACGAAACCGATCCGATTGAACAGGCTTATTATCTTGATGTCTCGAGTCCTGGTGCGGAGCGTCCGCTGAAAAAGCCGAGCGATTTTGAACGTGCGGTAGGCAAAAATGTCTACATGAAAACGTTCGCTCCGATCGATGGTGCCAAAGAGTTTGAAGGAATTTTGACGGCATATGATGGGGAAACGGTCGTGATCGAGACACGCATCAAGACAAGAAAAAAAGCAGTATCGCTACCGGTTGACAAAATTGCACAAGCCCGCTTAGCGGTCACGTTTAGTTAAGGAGAGGGAAGAAGATGGGTCCACAATTACTCACTACAATCGATCAGATTGCCAAAGAAAAAGGAATCGACAAAAATATCATTATCGATGCACTCGAACAAGCGCTCATTTCTGCGTATCGTCGCAACGTGGCGAACCCGAACGAGCACGTGAAAGTCGAGTTTGATCAGGTGACGGGGGATATCCGTGTCTACGCTTTGTTAGAAGTCGTAGAGCGCCTCACGCAACCGGACCAACAGCTCTCACTCGAAGAAGCACATGAAATCGATCCGAACTATGAGCTCGGCGATTTCCATAAAGAAGAAGTCACACCGAGTGATTTCGGACGTGTCGCGGCGATGACGGCAAAACAAGTCGTCACACAGAAGATGCGTGAAGCGGAACGCGAACGCATCTACAACCACTTCGCTGACAAAGAAGATGAAATCATGACAGGAATCGTGGAGCGTTTTGACCCACGCAACCTTTATATCGGTCTCGAAAACAACATTGAAGCTGTATTGACACCGAATGAACAGATGCCGAACGAGTCATACCAAATCCATGACCGTATCAAAGTATACGTGACAAAAGTAGATTCAACGACGAAAGGTTCAGGTGCAGCGATTCAAGTTTCGCGTACGCATCCGGGACTTTTGCGCCGCTTGTTCGAACTCGAAGTTCCTGAGATTTCAAACGGGACAGTCGACGTGATGTCAGTATCGCGTGAAGCGGGTGACCGTTCGAAAATCGCTGTACACTCGGATATCGTCGACCCGGTCGGCGCATGCGTCGGACCGAAAGGACAACGTGTTCAAACGATTGTCGACGAATTGAACGGCGAGAAAATTGATATCGTCCGCTGGTCTGAAGACCCGAAAGAGTTCGTTCGTAACGCACTCAGCCCGGCTCAGGTCGTTGCGGTATATGTCAACGAGCCAGCAAAATCGACGACAGTCGTCGTACCGGACTATCAATTGTCACTCGCAATCGGGAAACGTGGTCAAAACGCCCGTCTCGCTGCGAAATTGACAGGATGGAAAATCGACATCAAGAGTGAAACGGATGCCGAAGCACTTGATTTGTTCGATACGTTCGCTGAAAAAGTTGAATCAGAACCAGAAATTGTTCAAAATGAAGTAGAACAAGACTTATCAGATGCTACAGTTGAAACGACTGCGGTGAAAGAAGAGGAATGACCATGAAGCAAAAGAAACTTCCTTTGCGTAAGTGTGTGGTCACACAGGAAATGCTCCCGAAAAAAGAATTGATTCGTGTCGTTCGGACGCCTGAAGGTGACGTGGTCATCGATCAGACGGGTAAAGTGAACGGTCGTGGTGCTTACTTATCAAAAGATATCGAAGTCGTTCGTCAAGCAGAGAAAAAACGGACGCTCGACCATCACTTGAAAGTAAAGACGAGCGACGACTTGTATGAACAGTTGAAAGCTGTCGCAGGTGGCGAATCATGAGCCAGTGGGAATCATTGTTAGGCCTTGCTGCTCGAGCGAGGAAAGTAACGATGGGAGAAGAGTTTGTATTAAAGGATGTACGAGCAGGTCGTGCCAAGCTCGTCATTCTAGCCGGAGATGCAGGTGCCTCGACGAAAAAACGAGTCACTGACAAATGTGCGTCTTATCAAGTGCCATTGATTGAAGTGAGCGATCGCTATACAATCGGTGCCGCACTCGGTAAAGACATGCGTGTCGTCGTATCGGTGACAGAATCCGGATTTGCGAACAAGCTTAAGCAACTTCTCTCTTAACTATTAACGGAGGTGGATGCTTTGGGAAAACGCGTCTATGAATTTGCAAAAGAACAGAATGTAACGAGTAAACAAGTCATTACTCAATTAGAAAAATTGAACAAACCGGTGAAAAACCATATGGCCGTCCTCGATGAGGAAACGGTAAAACAATTGGACCGTGTGTTCAATCCTGAAAAATATCGTGCTGAAAAACAAGCGGAAGCGAAAGCGACGTCAACATCGAATGAGCCGAAGCAAGAGAAAAAAGAAGCACAAGCGTCACGTCCACAAGCGGGACAACAAAACCGTGGCGGTCAAAACAATCGCGGTGGACAAAACAATCGCGGTGGACAAAATCGTAACGATAACCGAAACAACGACCCACGCAATAAAAAACGTGGAAAAGGGAAAGGCAAAGGCAAGCCGGTAAAAGCAGCTGTGCCACAAGAAGCCGATCCAAACTCGAAGACAAGTCAGCGTAAAGCAGCACGTCTCGCGCAAGAGGCAGAGATGGGCAACGTCATCAAGTATGACGATGTACTCAGCGTGTCTGACCTTGCTTCAAAAATGAATAAAAAGCCAAATGAAATCATCATGAAGTTGATGGGTCTCGGTGTCATGGCAACCATCAACCAAACGCTTGATGATGAAACGGTTGAATTACTCGCTGCAGAATTCGGCTTTGAGGTTGAAAAAGAAGTTGTTGTCGATGAGACAGACTTTGAAACAGTTGAGATCGACTTCTCACAATATGACCTTGAAGAACGTCCAGCTGTCGTTACCATCATGGGTCACGTCGACCACGGGAAAACGACACTTCTTGACTCGATTCGTAACACGAAAGTCGTCGCAGGAGAAGCGGGCGGAATCACGCAGCACATCGGTGCTTACCAAGTTGAAGTCAATGATAAGAAAATCACATTCCTCGATACACCAGGTCACGCAGCCTTCACAACGATGCGCGCCCGCGGTGCCGAAGTGACAGATATCGCAATCATCGTCGTTGCGGCTGACGATGGCGTCATGCCACAAACAGAGGAAGCAATCTCGCACGCCAAGGCAGCGAACGTTCCAATCATCGTGGCAGTCAACAAAATGGACAAAGAAGGGGCAAACCCTGACCGTGTCAAACAAGAGTTGACAGAGTTCGGTCTCATCCCTGAAGAGTGGGGCGGCGAAACAATCTTCGTTCCGATTTCTGCTATTAAAGGCGAAGGGATCGATGAATTGCTCGAGATGATTCTCCTCGTATCTGAAGTCGAAGAATATAAATCGACACCAGACATGCCAGCTCGTGGTTCAGTCATCGAGGCGAAACTCGACAAAGGACGTGGACCGGTCGCGACACTTCTCGTTCAACACGGTACACTTCGAATCGGAGACTCAATCGTCGTCGGTAGCACATTCGGTCGTGTCCGTGCGATGGTCAACGATATCGGTCGCCGTGTGAAACAAGTCGGACCATCTACACCGATTGAAATCACTGGTTTGAACGACGTTCCACAAGCGGGTGACCAGTTCATCGTCTTCGAAGATGAGAAGAAAGCACGTGCAATCGGGGAAAAACGTTACCAACGTTACCTTGAGTCACAGCGTCGTGAGTCGGCGAAAGTAAGTCTTGATGATTTGTTCAGCCGCATTCAAGAAGGTGAAGTGAAAGACTTGAACGTCATCATCAAAGCAGACGTTCAAGGGTCAGCCGAAGCATTGGCTGGTTCACTCCGCAAGATTGATGTCGAAGGCGTCAAAGTTAACATCGTTCACCAAGGTGTCGGTGCAATCACGGAAGGTGATGTCATCCTCGCTTCAGCTGCGAATGCTGTCATCATCGGATTCAACGTCCGTCCTGATGGAAACGCACGTTCGATGGCGGAACAAGAGAACGTTGAAATGCGTCTCCACCGCATCATCTACAACGCAATCGAAGAAATCGAGAGCGCGATGAAAGGGATGCTTGACCCAGAGTTCGTGGAAGAAATCACAGGTCAAGTCGAAGTCCGTGACGTCTTCAAAGTTTCGAAAGTCGGTGCGATTGCAGGTTGTTATGTGACAGAAGGTAAAATCACACGTGACGCCGGTGTCCGTGTCATTCGTAACGGAATCGTGATTTACGAAGGTAAACTCGATACGCTTCGTCGTTTCAAAGATGACGTGAAAGAAGTGGCGACTGGTTATGAGTGTGGGATTAAAGTAGAGAAATTTGATGACATCAAAGTAGACGATGTCATTGAAGCGTTCGTCATGAAAGAAGTCGAACGTAAATAATGTGAGGAGGGATCACGTATGAAAATTCGTGCCCAACGTGTTGCCGAGCAAATGCGTAAAGAAATAACAGATGTCTTGTTACGGGAAGTCAGTGACCCGCGTACAAAAAACGCTACGATTACGAGCGTTGATGTGACAGGTGACTTACAACAAGCAACAGTCTATTATACGGTGCTTGGTGATGAGGAAGATGTGAAAGCAGAAACGCAAGCTGGTCTCGATAAGGCGAAAGGATTTATCCGTCGCGAAATCGGGAACCGCATCCGTCTTCGGAAAACACCAGAGATCTCGTTTGAATACGATTCTTCAGTCGCATATGGTAGCCATATCGATTCGTTGATTCGTGATTTGAACAAAGATCAATAATTTGAAAGGGGAGACGTCGTTCTCCCTTTTTTTATATGGAGGGATGAAATTGGAACCGAACGGAGTGCTCGTACTCGATAAAGATGCTGGCATGACGAGTCATGACTGCGTATTTAAATTACGAAAATTGTTCCAAACGAAAAAGGTCGGACACACGGGTACACTTGACCCGGAAGTGACAGGCGTATTGCCCATCTGTTTAGGGCGTGCCACGAAGCTGTCGCGTTTTATCACGGATGAAGGGAAGCGTTACGTGGCCGAGGTGACGATTGGTACCGCCACGATGACCGAGGATGCGCATGGCGAGGTGGTCGCACAGAAATCAGTCACACCGAACGATTTGGACGAATCTCAGATTGACGAGGCGATGCGTCAATTGACAGGAATGATTGAACAAATCCCGCCGTACTACTCAGCGGTCAAAGTAAACGGGAAAAAGTTGTACGAGTATGCTCGGAAAGGGCAGACCGTCGAACGACCTCGGCGGACGGTCGAGATTCATCGTCTGGAGCGGACGAGTGAATTGACATTCGAAGCGGACGCCTGTCGCTTCCGAATGGAAATCGACTGTGGGAAAGGGACATATATTCGAACGCTCGCCGTTCAGATCGGGGAGAAGCTCGGTTACCCTGCCCATATGAGCGAACTCAGACGGACGAGCTCAGGAACGTTTGAGGAAGAGAACGCGGTATCGCTCGAAACGTTACAGTCTCTTGAAACGGTCGAAGAACGATTGGCGCATGTGATCCCACTTGAGGATGTCATCAAACGCTGGCCGGCAATCACGATTCGAAAGAATCGGGAGCATTATATTCGCAATGGCGGAAAGCTGAACGGCGTTTCGCTCGAATTTGAGTTATTTACTGTCTATAATGAAGAAGGAATCCCTCTTGCTTTATATCGAAGACAAGAAGGAACGACAGACGCTACAGTCGAGGTCATGTTGGCTATCGACTAAGGGGGAATTTGACAGTATGGAAACAAGACATCTCACTTATCCAGAAACACCCGACGTGTATCCGTCCATTATGGTACTCGGTTTCTTCGACGGTGTTCATAAAGGGCATCAAGCTGTAATCAATCATGCCAAACGGGTGGCAGCGGAGCACAACCTGCCGGTGACGGTCGTCACGTTCGATCCTCATCCGAAACAAGTACTCTCCAATAAACCGGATGCGGTCCGCTATATTACACCGCTGTCCCGGAAACTGAAGCGCATCGAAGCGCTCGGGGTAGAGCGTTGCCTCGTCTTGACATTCACAAAAGAATTGGCCAATTTGTCCCCGCAACAGTTTGTCGATGATTATTTGATCGGTGCCGGAGCCGTGCACGTGACAGCTGGTTTTGATTACTCTTATGGAAAGTTTGGAGAAGGGACGATGGAGACACTTCCATACCATGCGCGTGACCAATTCACGACGTCTGTCGTCACAGAGCAGACGATGGATGGGGAAAAAGTGTCATCTACCCGCATCCGTAAACTCTTGGCAGAGGGACAGGTCGATGCCGCACATGAACTCCTCGGTACGCCATACGTGATCTGTGGCGAAGTCATTCACGGTGATGCGAGAGGGCGTACCATCGGTTTCCCGACTGCGAACGTGTTGATGGACGCTTCGTACGTCATGCCACGATTGGGCGTATACGCGACTCGAGTCACGCTACCGGACGGACGGATGTTCCACGCGATGACGAATGTTGGACGTCGTCCGACTTTTTATGAGACGGGATCGGTCTCTGTTGAGAGCCATCTCTTCGACTTCTCCGAGGATTTATATGGACAAGTCATCGAAATCGAGTGGATCCAATATATTCGGAATGAACGCGCGTTCGATGGGTTGGATGCATTGGTCGCTCAACTGAAAGAAGATGAGGTGGCAGCTCGTTCAATCCTATCTTGACTTTCAAGAGCGGGTACGCTATCCTTGTCAAGTACGCAAAGTACACCGCTTCGCTTGGCTGGTCGATTCACCAACGCCGGCTCGGCAACGCGGCAATTTTTCATTAAATGGAGGTGGAGAGGCAATGGCACTCTCAAAAGAACGTAAAAACGAAATTATCGCGGAATACGCGACAAAACAAGGTGACACAGGTTCACCAGAAGTACAAGTGGCTGTGTTGACTGAACAAATCAACACATTGAACGACCACCTTCGTACACACAAGAAAGACCACCACTCACGTCGCGGTCTCTTGAAAATGGTTGGACGTCGTCGTAACTTGCTTACGTACCTTCGTAACAAGGACGTTACACGTTACCGTGAATTGATTCAACGCCTCGGTCTCCGTCGTTAATCGATCGAGACTGTTTAACGGGCTGGGACAACGTCCTAGTCCGTTTCTTCTTTTTTAAGGAAAATGATTAGACATTCGTTGGAATGAGTTACATAATAAACTAGATAAGGTTTGAGAGGAGAATGTACATGTTAGGTACGAAACAAGTATTCTCTACAGAGTGGGGCGGACGCCCATTGTCTGTAGAGGTCGGCCAACTTGCGAAGCAAGCAAACGGTTCGGCACTCGTGCGTTATGGAGATACGGTTGTCCTTGCGACAGTGACGGCTTCAAAAGCACCAAAAGATTTAGACTTCTTCCCGTTGACGGTCAACTATGAGGAGAAACTTTACTCGGTCGGTAAAATTCCAGGTGGTTTCCTTCGTCGTGAAGGTCGCCCGGGTGAAAACGCGATTTTGACATCACGTCTCATCGACCGCCCGATTCGTCCACTCTTCCCAGACGGATTCCGTCATGATATTCAAGTCATGATTTACGTCATGTCAAACGACCCAGATTGCTCGGCTGAAATGGCAGGTATGCTCGGGACGTCGATCGCGCTCTCGATTTCTGACGTACCGTTTGACGGTCCAATCGCTGGCGTGACAGTCGGCCGTGTGGACGGCGAATTCGTCATCAACCCGACGACGGCTCAGTTGGAGAAAACGGACCTTGAACTTCAAGTTGCAGGGACATCGACAGCCATCAACATGGTTGAAGCAGGTGCGAACGAAGTACCTGAGGACGTCATGCTCGAGTCAATCTTGTTTGGACATGAAGAAATCAAGCGTTTGATTGCATTCCAACAAGAAATCGTAGAAGCTGTCGGAAAACCTAAATTCGAATACACGGTCTCGAAATACGATGAGGCACTTAATGCTGAACTCGAAGCAGCCCGTCCTGAAATCGTAGAAGCGGTTCAAGTGGAAGAGAAACACGCTCGTGACGAAGCCATCAACGAAGTGATTGCGAAGTATGTCGCGATGTATGAAGCGCGTCTTGCGGATGAGCCTTCAAAACTCGGCGAAGTTTCAGGCATCTTGAACAAGTTCGTCAAAGATGAAGTCCGTCGCTTGATCACGGTCGAAAAAGTCCGCCCAGACGGACGTCGTCCAGACGTGATTCGCCCGCTCGCGTCAGAAGTCGGATTACTCCCACGTGCACACGGTGTCGGTCTCTTCACACGAGGTCAAACACAAGTCATGTCTGTTGCGACACTCGGTGTCATCGGAGACGCACAAATCATCGATGGAATCGGTCTTGAAGAGAACAAGCGCTTTATGCACCACTATAACTTCCCGCCGTTCTCAGTCGGTGAAGCTCGTCCGGTCCGTGCGCCAGGTCGTCGTGAGATCGGTCACGGAGCACTCGGTGAGCGTGCGCTTCTTCCAATCATTCCGAAAGAAGCAGACTTCCCATACACAATTCGTCTCGTTTCGGAAGTACTCGAATCGAACGGTTCAAGTTCACAAGCTTCGATTTGTGGGTCGACACTCGCATTGATGGATGCAGGTGTGCCAATCAAAGCGCCAGTCGCCGGGATTGCCATGGGTCTTATCATGGAAGGTGAACACTACACGGTCTTGACAGATATTCAAGGACTTGAAGACCACCTTGGGGATATGGACTTTAAAGTAGCTGGAACGAAAGACGGGATCACCGCCCTTCAAATGGATATCAAGATTGCCGGAATCACGCGTGAAATTCTAGAAGAAGCGCTTGAACAGGCACGTGTCGGTCGTTTACACATCCTTGATCACATGCTTGAGACGTTGGATACTCCACGTACACAATTGTCGAAATATGCACCGAAGATTGTGACGATGACAATCAATCCGGATAAGATCCGCGACGTCATCGGACCAGGCGGTAAGATGATCAACAGCATCATCGACCAAACGGGCGTCAAAATCGACATCGAACAAGACGGTACGGTCTTCATCGCCTCGACGGACCAAGAAGGAATCGATCTTGCCATGTCAATGATTGGTGACATCGTCCGTGAAGTCGTCGTCGGTGAAGTATACGATGCTACCGTACGTCGCATCGAAAAATTCGGCGCGTTCGTCGAGTTGTTCAAAGGGAAAGATGCGCTCGTACACGTATCCGAATTCAGCCTTGAGCGTGTCGCGAACGTCGAGGATGTTGTGAAGCTTGGCGATTCGATTCAAGTCAAAGTCACTGAAATCGATGACAAAGGTCGTGTCAACGCATCACGAAAAGCGCTCATCTTAGAAGGATTGTCTCCTGAAGAGCGTGAGGCATACGAAGCGAAACGGAAGGCAGCACGTGAAAGCCGCCCACCTCGCGATAGCCGTCCGCCACGTCGTGACGGGGACCGTCGTCCACCGCGCTCGACAAATTAATTATTCTGGCCATCGTCTTGGTGCGATGGCCTTTTTCATAGGAGTGAGAATATGGACTGGATGACATTAGAGAACGGTGTCCGAATCATCATCGAACCAATCGAAGGTTCGCTTAGCACCTCGACCGGGGTATTCATTAAAGCAGGGACACGTACAGAGACGTTTGAGAACATCGGCATCAGTCATTTGATTGAACATATGCTGTTCAAAGGGACAGCATCGAAAAGCGCGAAAGAGATTGCTTCCTTTTTCGATGAGCTCGGTGGAAGCGTCAACGCCTTCACCTCGAAAGACCATACATGCTTTTATGTGAAGACGCTCGATGAACACGCGGTCATGGCGCTCGACGTCCTGACAGACATGCTGTTTGAGTCAGTAATCGATATGCAGGAGTTGGAGAAAGAAAAGCGTGTCGTTGTGGAAGAGATTAAAATGTATGAGGACACGCCGGAAGATCTCGTTCACGAACTATTGGCCATTGCGGCGTATCGAGACGATATACTCGCCCAACCGATTTTAGGGACGGAGGAGAGTGTCAATCGATTGACGCGGGACCAGCTCGTCGAATACTTACAGGAACAGTATACGGCCGAGCAGATTGTCGTCTCGATCGCAGGTCATGTTTCTGAAGAATTGATCGAGGCGGTAAAACGTAGGTTTGCCCACATCTCTTCTAGGGAATCGTCGAAAGAAATCAATCAACCGGAACTGTTCCATGACACATTGACGAAACATAAGGAAACGGAGCAAGCCCACCTCTGTTGGAACTACGAAGCGATTCCGGCGACGGACGATCGATTGCCTCATTTGGCATTGATGAACAACGCAATCGGCGCGACGATGTCTTCGCGTTTGTTCCAGTCCATCCGTGAAGAAGAGGGCTTGGCTTATTCCATTTACTCCTATTACACGACGTTTTCCGATCACGGTACGTTTACCATATACGTCGGTACGTCGCCGGATACGTTGGAACAAGTCGAAGTCATCCTAGAGAGAGAGATGAAGCGACTTGTCGCCGACGGTTTGACTGCTGAGGAAGTAGACAAAGGCAAGCGACAATTGAAAGGGTCGATCGCTCTTGGGAATGAAAGTTCGAGTGCCCGTATGAACCGGAACGGACGGAACTTGCTACTTCTCGATGAAGTCGAGCCGATAGAACAAGTGATTGCGAAAGTAGAACGGATTGAACGCGATGAGGTCAATGAATTGATTCGTGAGGTGTTGAGCCATCGCCCAGCGAAGTCATATGTCCTCCCAAACGAAGCGTGACTTGAAACCGAATTGTAAGTTCTCTACACTGATTAAGAGGTATTCTTTAGTTTGGATAGGATACAGGTGAAAGAAGGGAAAGACTTGAACTTAACGGATTTAGTGAAGACGATACAATTAATTAATCAACCAAATCTAGAAGGCATCGTCGTGACGCATGTGACGACGGACTCGCGAGAAGTTGTGCCGGGAACGCTGTTTGTCGCCATCAAAGGCTATACGGTGGATGGGCATGAATATGCGGCGCAAGCGGTAGAGCGAGGCGCGGTGGCAGTCGTTAGCGAACGACCGCTCGACCTGTCAGTGCCAAACCTGATTGTACGTGACAGCTCGCGTTCGATCGGGTTGTTGGCTTCGGCCTTTTATGCGTATCCATCTGAACAGATGCGACTGTTCGGAATCACGGGAACGAATGGAAAAACGACGACGACGACGATTTTACGAGACGTCCTCGATGTCCTCGGGCATTCGACCGGTTTGATTGGGACCGTTGAAGTACGCATCAACGACAAAATCGTCCCAAGTAAAAATACGACGCCTCAAAGTTCAGAACTTCAACAGTTGTTGGCACAAATGCGAAATGAAGGCGTGACGGACGTGATGATGGAAGTGTCCTCACACGGTCTTGAGCTCGGACGTGTCATCGGAACTGATTTTGACATCGTGGGCTTCACGAACTTGACGCACGATCACCTAGATTTTCATGGAACGTTCGAAAACTATGCACGTGCAAAAGGGTTATTGTTCGCTCAACTCGGTCAAATGGCCTCACGTGGAAAAGTAGCCGTCTTGAACGCGGACGATGCACAAACGCCTCTTTATGAGACGATGACCGGTGCGAAAGTAATAACATATGGGATTGATGCGCAAGCAGACCTGATGGCAACGGACATTGAACAGACGTTGTCTCAGACGAGCTTTACATTGAATTACCAAGGCGCAAAACTTCCGGTGACGGTCCAGTTCATCGGTCGTTTCAACGTGTACAATCTATTGTTGGCGACGGGTTGTCTTCTCGCTGCCGGTTACTCGCTTGAGCGAATTGCAAAAGCACTGGAGATGATTCATCCGGCCAAGGGACGGATGCAACGTTTAGACGTCCCAGGTTACAACGTATATGCGGACTACGCCCACACGCCGGATGGCATCGAACAGTGTCTGAAGTCGCTCGTCGGCGTACCAAAAGAAAAGATTATCTTTTTGATTGGGACAGGTGGAAACCGTGACGTCACAAAACGTCCGGCAATGGGCGAGATGGCTTCGTCCTATGCCGGTACCGTCATCATCACGACAGATGATCCACGATTCGAAGCGTATGAGTCCATTACAAAAGGGATTGCGGCCGGGATGACCCATGACAACTTTGTTGAAATCGGGGATCGAGAAGAAGCGGTCCGTTATGCGGCCCGTTTAGCGAAACCGGACAACATCATCGTGCTAGCAGGAAAAGGGCATGAGAAGTATCAAATTATCGGAAATGAAAAATTGCCGCTCGATGAAGAGGCAATCGTTCGAGCGACAATTTTGAATACGGAGGAAGCATGATTTATGGCAGTACAACCAATTACGTTGACAGAAAAAGAGCATGACGACTTCGTCAAAACACACGACCGTGGGGATTTGTTGCAACTATCGAGTTGGGGAGATGTGAAGCGCCAAAATGGTTGGACGTCAGAACGTGTCGCGGTCGCGCGAGACGGCGTGACGTCCGGTGTCGCTTTACTTTTATTCAAACGTGTCCCGAAATTACCATACACACTGTGCTATGCCCCACGCGGGTTTGTCGTGGACTACGACGACTTGGCATCGCTACAGGCGCTCGTGAAAGAAGCGACACGTGTCGCGACGGCACATAAGGCCATCGTCGTAAAAATCGATCCAAACATCGACCGCGATGAATTGCCAGGACTATTGACCGAAATGGCTGCCATCGGGTTTAAACATAAGGGATACGGCGGTGGCTTTGACTACGCCCAACCTCGTTTTACAATGGAAACTGATTTGCGCCCGAGTGAGAAGGATATTTTTGCGAAATTCCATCATAAGTTCCGCTACAATGTCCGTCTCGCGGAGAAAAAAGGAATCGTCTGCAAAGAGGTCGGTCGTGACGGACTCAAAACGTTCGCCGATTTGATGAAAGTGACAGGGGAGCGTGACGGATTCGCTACGCGAGGGCTCGATTATTTTGAGAACCTATACGATTGTCTGCAACCGAACGATGCCCGTCTCTTCTTGACAACGCTCGAACCGAAAATCGCACTCGAACAGCAACAGGCGACGCTAGAAAAAGCGAAGAAAGAGTTGGCGAAGATTGAACGGGGCCTTGAGAAAGAAACGATTGAAAAGAAACGTAACAGCCTTTTGAACCGCAAGGAACAGACGGAGGCACAAATTCAAAAAGCGGAGCAAGCCCTCCCTGAGCTCGTCGAACTCGATCAGACCTATCCGAACGGGCTCGTCTTATCAGGTGGTCTGTTGACACTCGCAGGACGGCGCTCTTATTACTTATACGGAGCCTCGTCAAATGAATTCCGTGAATTTATGCCGAACCACTTGATGCAATGGACGATGATGCAGGCGGCCAAAGCGAGTGGCGCCGAGCGATACGACTTCGGCGGGGTATCAGGAAGTACGGACCCGGATGATGAATATGCTGGTCTTTACGCATTCAAATCGGGATGGGGAAGCGACATGATTGAAAAGGTCGGGGAATTCGACCTCGTCTTGAATCGTCCTTTGTATATGGCACTCGAAAAAGGGTTGCCACTCTTAAAAGGACTGCGTAAACGGTTAAGAAGATGAGATGGACAGGCGTGTTATCTCTTGCGATGGTCGCCTTTCTGATTGGCATTACGCTCGCTTACTTTTATATGCAACCGGAACCGGTGCCTTGGGTGGACGAGCCGACGTTCGAAGCGGATATGTGTGTGCGAGACGTGGAGAAAGAAGATGCGATCTTGGTAAGGACGAAGATTGATTTTGACCGGTTGCATCCGTTAGTCGCCAATCGAGGAGAATCGTTCATTCGATTGGCCCATTCTTGTCTAGACCTCGAAGTGCGCCTCACTTCAGGATACCGTTCTGCCAAGGAACAGAATGCGCTTTATGCGCAAGGGCGGTCTGAACCCGGGCAAGTGGTGACCAATGCGAAGGCGGGTCAGAGCTATCATAACTATGGTCTTGCTGTCGATTTCGTTATCATCCATAACAACAAGACCGACTATGACCTGAATACGGATCGTAATCGGAATGACATTCCTGACTGGCAAGAACTCGGGGAGTTAGGAAAGGCGCTCGGCTTTGAATGGGGCGGAGACTGGAACTCATTCCCGGACTATCCTCACCTCCAAATGGACTTCGGCTTGTCGATTCGTCAACTTGTTGCAGGGAAACGACCTGACGAAAAAGAGACGGCACCGCTTGCCGATGCACTAAAACCTCTATTAGATTAGACGGAAATGTTGGCAATGAAGCCGTTTTCCGCTACAATATTCAGTAGCGATAAGGGGACGAAACAGAATATGAATCATTTAGGAGGTTTTTGTTAGTGTCAAAAAAGAAGACAGAGAATATTAGCGTCTTTGCGCTTGGAGGCGTAGGCGAAATCGGGAAGAACATGTACGTCGTGGAACTAGACGACGACATCTTCGTCATCGATGCCGGTCTAATGTTTCCAGGCGATGAGATGCTCGGGATTGATATCGTCATCCCAGACATCACATACTTAAAAGAAAATAAAGATCGTGTACGGGCGATTTTCATCACCCATGGTCACGAAGACCATATCGGTGGACTTAGCTACGTCTTACGCGACTTGAAGCACGTTCCAGTATACGGGACGAAATTGACCCTCGGGTTGATTGAATTGAAATTAAAAGAGGCCGGTTTGTTGAAAGAAGTCGACCTTCGCATGATTGATGCCAAAACGAAATTGACTATCGCTGATCATTTCATCACGTTTTTCCGCGTCAATCACTCGATTCCCGACTGTGTCGGCGTCTGTATTCAAACGTCTCAAGGTGCGATCGTCCATACCGGAGATTTCAAGTTTGATTACACGCCTGTCGATGGTAAACAATCCGACTTCAATAAATTAGCGGCAATCGGACAACGTGGCGTACTTGCGCTTCTTTCCGATTCGACGAACGCCGAGCGACCGGGGCAAACCGGTTCAGAGTCAATCGTCGGAGCTGAATTGAACGATGTCATTTATCAAGCGGAAGGTCGGGTTATCGTGGCATCATTCGCCTCGAACGTCCATCGCTTGCAACAAGTATTCGCAGCAGCGGAAGCGAATGATCGTAAAGTCGCGGTCGTTGGTCGTAGCATGGTCAACATCGTCGAAGTTGCACAGAAACTAAACTACTTACGTTTCAAGGCGAAGACACTCGTCGAGTTGTCGCAAGTAAACCGTCTACCGGATAATAAAGTCGTCATTTTAACGACAGGTTCGCAAGGAGAGCCGATGGCGGCATTGACTCGTATGGCTCGTAATGCCCACAAGCAAGTCAACATTCGATTGAATGACACGGTCGTCATCGCGGCGACACCGATTCCAGGGAATGAGAAGTCTGTTTCTAAAACGATTGATTTGTTGTTCCGTTCAGGTGCGAACGTCATTTACAACCAACGTAAAGTGCACGTATCTGGACACGGATCGGCAGAAGAATTGAAGCTGATGCTCAACCTCGTTAAACCGAAGTACTTCTTACCGATTCACGGGGAATACCGGATGCAGATGGCACACTCGAAACTCGCTGAACAAGTGGGTGTCAAACCGAACAATATCTTCATCGTTGAAAAAGGTGACGTCGTCGAGTTCACGGGTCGAAAAGCCCGCATGAGCCGAAAAGTTCCTGCAGGAAATGTCTTGATTGACGGAATCGGCGTCGGGGACGTTGGAAACATCGTCTTACGGGACCGTCGATTGTTGTCACAAGATGGAGTTGTTCTCTGCGTGGTCACGTTGAATCGGAAACAGAAGAAATTGATTTCAGGACCTGAACTCATCTCACGTGGTTTCGTATATATGCGTGAATCGGAGGAGATGATTTCAGAGGCAAACCGTATTGTCACGAAACAGATTGAAAAGAGTCTGCAGGCTGGCAGTGATTGGACCGAATTGAAATCAAATATCCGCGAGCGACTGAGCGTCTTCTTATTCGAGCAGACGAAACGTCGTCCGATGATCTTGCCGATCATCATGGAGATTTAATGGAATGAGAGTGAGGCAAAAGTCATCTGACTTTTGCCTTCTTTTTTTAGGAGGAACTGATGTGGCTCAAAAAACAAGAAAGACTCCCGTAAAGCGAAAGCGGCCAGCGACGCGAAATACGAGGAACCGTAAAAAACAACCGATTGCGCCACGTACATATGGGTGGGGCATCTTTGTCCTCGCCATCGTCGCATTCGTATTTGCCTTATTTGATTTAGGGTGGATCGGACAACAGTTGTCCGATTTATCTGTCTATCTTTTCGGAGGATGGGGTGCGCTCACTTACTTGATGATGGCAGTCTTGTTATGGATCGTACTCACTCCGATGAAGCCGATGCGACGAGCGGGACTATTCGCGATGCTCGCCTCGTTCTTACTATTTGGAGACTTACTTTGGGGAGAGGCGAGGGGTGGCATCAATGGCACTTTTTATAACTTGAACCAATATTTATTCTCTGACTTCGGGATTGTCTTCTTAGGAATCGTCTGCTTCCTTGTCGGTGTCTCGCTCTATGCCCCGACGATTTGGGGGACGCTCTATCATCGAATGCAGGAATCCGTCACGGCCGTCAGAAAAGAATGGCAAGCCAGACCGAAAGTGGAAAAGCAGCTAGAGACGAAACGAACGCGCAAAACGTCACCTCGTCCAAAACAAGAGGAAACGCAGCCGGACGCGGAAGTAGAGTCAGATGTGGTCACGATGCAAGACATTCCAATCGTCGGGTTTAGTGAGAAAGTCGTAGCAGAAAAAAGAGAGACGGAAGATCAACCTCGTACGGATTCTTCGGAAGTCGATTCCACAATCACGACCGAGGAGATGATGATGACTGCGGCCCAAGATGTCTCGGATACATACGAGCTTCCGCCATTCTCGAATTTGAAAGAGCCCGTCATTACGGATTTGTCTGGTGAGAATGCACGATTGAAAGAAAATGCATCCAAACTTGTAAAGACGCTTAAGTCATTCGGGGTCGGTGTCAAAGTGTTAAAGATTCACCTTGGTCCAACCGTCACAAAATATGAACTACAACCGGATATCGGTGTGAAAGTCAGTCGCATCACCTCATTAAGTGATGATTTGGCATTGGCGCTCGCTGCAAAAGATATTCGGATTGAAGCTCCGATTCCGGGTAAAGCCGCTATTGGTATTGAAGTGCCGAACCAGGAGGTCGCACCGGTATGCTTACGTGAAGTACTGGAAGCGGAGCCGGTGAAACAAGATGACTCGAAGTTACTCGTCGCACTCGGTCGGAGTATCAGTGGCGAGACGGTTGGGATCTCTCTCAATAAAATGCCGCATTTGCTTGTTGCAGGATCGACAGGATCAGGTAAATCTGTCTGTATCAACGGCATGATCGTGTCACTCTTGATGCGTTCTCGTCCGGATGAGGTCCGACTCATGATGATTGATCCGAAGATGGTCGAGTTGAACGTCTATAACGGAGTGCCACACCTGTTGACACCGGTCGTCACGGATCCGAAAAAAGCCGCCCAGGCACTGAAGCAGGTCGTCGCAGAAATGGAACGGCGGTATGAACTGTTTAGTCGATATGGAGTTCGCAATATCGAAGGTTACAATGAACTCGTCGATCAGTCGGATGACGAGGATGCGAAACGTTTACCGTTCATCGTCGTAATCGTCGATGAATTAGCGGATTTGATGATGGTGGCATCAAATGATGTCGAAGATGCCATCATGCGACTTGCACAAATGGCACGTGCTGCGGGTATTCATATGGTCCTCGCGACACAGCGCCCATCTGTCGACGTCATCACAGGAGTCATCAAGGCGAACATTCCGTCCCGCATCGCCTTTGCCGTCTCTTCTCAAACCGATTCAAGGACCATCCTTGATGGTGGCGGGGCGGAAAAGTTGCTTGGACGCGGTGACATGTTGATGCTTGCAAACGGAATGAACAAGCCGGTCCGTGTACAAGGTGCATTCGTCTCCGATCAAGAAGTCGAGACGGTCGTCAATCATGTCATCGCGCAACAACGTGCGCAATATGTGGAAGCGATGATGCCAAAAGAAGAGGAAGTGACGACGATTGATTCGGATGATTCATTGTTCGGAGAAGTCGTGCAATTCGTCATGACACAAGAAACGGCATCAACTTCGATGATTCAACGCAGATTCCGAATCGGGTATAATCGTGCCGCCCGTTTGATTGACTCACTTGAGGAAGCCGGGTATGTCGGTCCATCGGAAGGTTCGAAACCGAGGAAAGTACTCATTCAAGAGCAAACAGAATAATAATAAAAAACGAATGATTATATATCAGTATATATAATCGTTCGTTTTTTAATGCAATTTATACAATATAGAAATATTCGCTCTATCCTTAGATGTTCGCTATAATATAAATGTAATATAGCACATATGTCCTATATACTGAATTAGTACATACTTTTAAAAACTACTGAAACGCTTACATTTTTTAATAACGTTTACATTTTACAAAAGTTTTTCAATGGGGATGAAAATGAGTAAATTGGACTCAAAGGTACGGTTCGGCATGTTCCGAAAAAATATTTCCTTGATTCCGAACAAAAACTATTGCGTTCTAATTCTCGAATCCCTATACTTAATATTGGCAAGGACATTCATACGTCAGATGTCTGAGCACTGGTAAGTAAATTAAAGGTGGTGAGGCCAATGTCGATTAAGCTCGATCATCGATTGCTCTATCTTCGAGTGATTGAGAAAATTAAGCAAGATATCGACGCTGGTGTCTATCGTGAAGGGGAGAAGTTACCTTCAGAATTTGAACTTTCGAAGCAACTTGGAGTCAGTCGAGCGACACTTCGCGAAGCGCTCCGGATTCTCGAAGATGAGAAATTTGTCGTGCGAAAGCATGGGGTAGGAACATTTATCAGTTCTAAACCGCCATTCACGTCAGGAATTGAGGAATTGTTCAGTGTCACTGACATGATCACACGAGCAAAGATGACACCAGGAACGAAAGTATTGGTGGCCGAGAAAGTGTTGGCAACAGAGAGAGAAGCCGAGCGTCTCAAGATTGAGCCGAACTCACCGATTTATCGAATTGTACGAATTCGATATGCGGACGACACACCGGTTGTGTATTGTGTCGATAAAGTGCCGGCCCATCTCGTCTCGAATCCTGAGGCATTGACTGAAGGGAAATCTCTGTTTGATTCTCTCGAAAAAGAGGTAGGACGTCGAGTCGCTTATGCGATCACGCACATCGAACCGAGTGTCAGCGCTGAAATCTCGTCACAACTTCAGACGGACCAACCGTTACTCGCTTTAAAACAATTGCATTATGATGAGAGTGATTTACCATTACTCGATTCGGCCAACTTTTTCCGTGCTGATCGATTCGACTTCCATGTCGTACGTAAACGAGTTTAAACGAGCAGTTTCTGGACGGAAGAGTTATTTTTGGGTAATAGCGTGAAAGCGCTTTCTTATACCGGTGTAAAGACTACTGATAACATGACAACAAAAATTGTTATGAACCGAAAGGGGAAACACGACGATGATGAACAAAAAGAAAACGATTCTCTCAGCTTTAGCAGCAGGACTCACACTCTCTACAGTACTCGCAGCATGCGGTGGAGATGACAACGAAGGCTCATCTTCAAACGGTGAAGGCGGAGAAGGTAGCGACTTCAAAGTTGCAATGGTCACGGATACTGGTGGTGTTGATGACAAGTCATTCAACCAATCAGCTTGGGAAGGTTTGAAAAAGTTTGGTGAAGAAAATAGCTTAACTGAAAACGAAGGATACAAATATCTTCAATCAGCAAAACAAGCAGACTATCAGCCTAACTTGCAACAATTGGCACGTGATCAATTTGATTTGATCTACGGAATCGGTTTCTTGATGGCAGAGGATATTGGAAAAGTTGCAGAACAATTCCCTGATAACAACTTTGCAATCGTTGACTCGGTTGTAGATGCACCGAACGTTGCTTCAATCACGTTTAAGGAACAAGAAGGTTCATTCCTCGTAGGTGTAGTAGCTGGTCTTACAACGACGACTGATAAAGTTGGTTTCATCGGTGGAGTAGAATCAGACTTAATCAAGAAGTTTGAAAATGGATTTAAAGCTGGTGTAATGGCTGTAAACCCTGATGCGACAATCGACGTAAAATATGCTGAAGACTTCAACTCAGCTGAAAAAGGAACTGCAATTGCGTCAGGTATGTATGGATCAGGATCTGATATCATCTATCACGCAGCTGGTGGTACAGGTGTAGGTGTATTCACTGAAGCGAAAAACCGTAAGAAAAACGGTGAAGAAGTTTGGGTCATCGGGGTTGACCGTGACCAGTACGAAGAAGGTCTTCCAGAGAACGTTACTCTTACGTCAATGGTTAAACGTGTAGATACAGCGACACTCGAAGTGTCGAAAATGGCAATGGACGGTAAGTTCCCAGCTGGTGAAGTGGTTGAATTCTCACTTAAAGATGAAGGTGTAGGAATCGCACCAACTTCTGAAGAAAACGTTGCTGCAGACGTGCTCACTAAAGTTGATGAGTATCGTCAACAAATCATCGATGGTGATGTTGTTGCACCAGCAACTGACGCTGAGTTCGAAGAGTTCATGAAAAACGTAAAATAATTCATTTGAGTATAGGGGGGACCCACGTGGTCTCCCTTTACTTAAAGTTAGGGGTGAACTTCCTTGGAATATGTAATTGAAATGCTAAATATTCGCAAAGAGTTCGGTACGTTCGTCGCGAACGACAATATCACACTCCAATTGCGTAAAGGTGAAATCCATGCGCTTTTAGGAGAAAACGGGGCCGGGAAATCAACGCTCATGAACGTGTTATTTGGTCTCTATCAGCCTGAAGGTGGAGAGATTCGCGTACACGGAAAGAAAGTGGATATTGAAAATCCGAACATCGCCAACGAACTTGGAATTGGAATGGTCCACCAACACTTTATGTTGGTTGAAAAATTCACAGTCACTGAAAACATCATTCTGGGTCTTGAACCGAAGAGTGGGGTCACAATTGATCGCGCCACAGCTCGGAAGAAGGTCATGGACATTTCAGAGCAATACGGACTTAAAATCGATCCTGATGCGAAGATTGAAGATATTTCAGTCGGCATGCAACAACGTGTTGAAATCTTGAAGACGCTCTATCGTGGAGCAGATATTCTGATTTTTGATGAACCGACGGCAGTGTTGACACCACAAGAGATTCAAGAACTTATCCAAATTATGAAACGTCTGATTGCTGAAGGTAAGTCGATCATCTTGATTACGCACAAGCTGAAGGAAATCATGCAAGTTGCGGACCGCTGTACTGTCATTCGTCGTGGACGCTACATTGGAACGGTCGAGGTCGACGAGACGGTAAATGAAGACAGTTTAGCTGAAATGATGGTTGGTCGCGAAGTAAACTTTGATGCAGAATATTCGAAAGCCGATCCACAACAAGTCGTTCTCGACGTTCAAAACCTCGTCGTCAAAGATGGTCGCGGTTTGAAAGTCGTTGAAGGATTGGATTTACAGATTCGTGCTGGAGAAGTACTTGGAATTGCCGGAATTGACGGGAATGGTCAGACGGAGTTGATTGAAGCCATTTCAGGTTTGAAAAAGCCGGAGTCTGGTAAAGTGTTGCTCAACGGAAAAGATGTCACAGGACACACGCCGCGTAAGATGACCGAGGCAGGGATCGGACACATCCCGCAAGATCGTCATAAACACGGACTTGTTCTTGACTACTCGATTCGTGACAACATGGTACTTCAAACGTACTATAAAGAACCGTTCTCGAAACGAGGTCTCATGAACTATAAAGCTGTGGCTGAGAAGGCGAAGGCGTTGATTGAGAAGTTTGACGTCCGAACTCCATCAATTGATGTTCCAGCGCGTGCTCTCTCGGGAGGGAACCAACAGAAAGCAATCATTGCACGTGAAGTCGATCGCTCACCAGACTTACTCATCGCCGCTCAACCGACTCGTGGTCTCGACGTAGGTGCGATTGAATTTATTCACGAGCAGCTTATTAAAGAACGTGAAAAAGGACGCGCCGTCTTACTCATCTCGTTTGAACTTGATGAGATTTTACACGTATCCGACCGTATCGCTGTTCTCTACGAAGGAAAAATTGTAGGGATTCGTGATCCGAAAGAGACGACGGAGCAAGAGCTAGGCTTCTTGATGGCCGGCGGTAAGAGAGGGGACGAAACAGAATGAAAAAATTAAGTTTAAACCAACTTCTCATTCCATTCCTATCCATCATTTTAGGACTACTCGTCGGGGCTATCGTCATGTTGATTGGTGGGTACGACCCGGTTCAAGGGTTTATCTCGTTATTTGAAGGAATGTTTGGTAGTCCGTATGCCGTCGGTGAAACATTACGTGCTGCAGCCCCGCTCATCTTCTCGGGTCTTGCGGTTGCATTCGCCTTCCGTACAGGACTATTCAACATCGGGGTAGAAGGACAAGTGTTGATCGGCTGGGTCGCAGCCGTTTATGTAGGGATTAACTTCGACTTACCGATGTTCATCCATTTACCGCTCGCGCTCCTCGCGGCAATGGTCGCAGCTGCGATTTGGGCGTTCGTTCCTGGATTCTTGAAAGCGAAGTTTTACGTGCATGAAGTCATCACGTCAATCATGATGAACTATATCGCGCTATACACGACGAACGCGATATTGCGTAGCGTTATCGGCGTAACGAACGAGCGTACAGAGTCAATCAACGACTCGGCGTCTCTCGCCTCGCCATGGCTCCAAGAGTTGACGACGTATTCACGTCTTCACTGGGGTGTGCTTGTCGCAGTACTTGCGGCAATCGTGTACTACTATATCCTTCAACGTACGACACTCGGTTATGAGTTACGTGCCGTCGGATTCAACAAACATGCATCACAATACGCAGGGATGAGCGTCAACCGTAACATCGTCCTATCGTTCGTCATCTCTGGTATGTTCGCCGGTCTCGCTGGTGCGATGGAAGGTCTCGGAACATTCGGCAGTATGACCCTCTCGGCATCGTTCACTGGTGTCGGATTTGACGGGATTGCCGTCGCCCTTCTTGGTGCGAACACCGCGATTGGGGTCATTCTAGCAGCGATTCTCTTCGCAGGGTTGAACATCGGTGGATTGGCAATGCAGCTCGGTGCGAACGTACCATCTGAGCTCGTCAAAGTCATCATCGCAGCCATCGTCATCTTTGTAGCGTCTGGATATGCGATCAACTATGTCGTTGAGAAACTTAAAGGAAATCGTAAGAAAGGAGTGGAGAAAAAATGAACTTCTTAGAAGTCCTTTATATCGTCGTACCGGTTGCGCTTGCCTATGCGACTCCACTCATTATCGCAGCACTTGGTGGAATCTTCAGTGAACGTTCTGGTGTCGTCAACATCGCCCTTGAAGGAATCATGGTCATCGGTGCCGCGACAGGAATCATCACGACGCTCACCTTGACTGATTTAGGTGTTGGTGCCTCTAGCCCATGGATTGCCTTGCTTGTCGCCATGGTCGTCGGCGCGTTGTTCTCCCTCTTCTTGGCCGTTCCTGCCATCCTTTGGCGTGCGGATCAGACGGTTCTCGGGGTGGCGATCAACATGCTCGCTATCGGTCTCGCCATCTTCGTCGTACGTGTTCTTTACAACAAAGGACAGACCGACTTTATCGAGTACCGGATCGCAAAAGAAAATGTACCCTTTTTATCCGATATTCCCGTGTTGAAGATGTTCTTTATCAACGTCCAATACACGTCGTTCGTTGCGATCGCCTTGGCGTTCGTTGTGTGGTTCGTCATCTTCAAGACGCCGTTTGGACTTCGTCTTCGTTCGGTCGGAGAACATCCGATGGCGGCTGATACGATGGGAATCAACGTCACGAAAATGCGCTTCATGGGCGTCATGCTCTCTGGTGCGTTTGGTGGTCTTGCCGGAGCGGTTTATGCTGTGACGGTCACGACGAACTTCAGCGGAACGACCATCGTTGGTCAAGGGTTCTTGGCGATTGCCGCAATGATTTTCGGTAAATGGAATCCGCTCGGTGCGCTTGGTGCCGGATTGTTCTTTGGATTCGCTCAAGCCCTCTCGATCATCGGAAGCAACTTGCCGGTCATCAATAACGTGCCGCAACTCTTGCTCTTGATTGCACCATACGCCCTCACGATTCTCGCTCTCGCTGGACTCGTTGGTCGTGCGGATGCGCCGAAGTCAGTCGGTATCCCATATATTAAAGGGAAACGTTAATTCGAGATAGGACATATGTCCATTTCGTCTAGGTTGTTTGGTGCTTAAGCCAAACAACCTTTTTTGATATACTTGTCTAGAGATGTCATGATTAGACTCGGTTACATGCGAAAACACAAAAAAGACATATCAGTCACAGGACCGATATGTCTTTCACGATTATTCGAATTTTAAAGCGTCGCCGTCAAACGACTCGTCCGCTACTTTGATCGAGTCTGTCGGACAGCCCTCGAATGCATCCATCATGTCTTCGTATAGCTCATCTGGGATTTCAACAGTACCTGTGTTGTCATCCATCAAGTTGAACGCAAGACCTTCATCATCATAATCGTAAATATCTGGTGCTGCTGCGCCGCAAGCTCCGCATGCGATACATGTATCTTTATCGACGATTGTAAATTTTGCCATGATAATAACCCTCCAAACGGTTCGTTTCTCTTAGAAATCATTCTACTGACTATGAGTAATTGTAGTCTACATACCCAATTATTTCAATGAGGAAACGAGCGTCTTTTTGGTAGGATAATGATTTTTTTAAGGAAGTGACGATTTGGTTCATTTAGCGGATGGAGTTCTTCTGCTGGCCATTAAACGATTAAATGGAGAACGGAGTGAGCGAAGTCTCTACCATGTCCTGAATGGGAAGCGCTCGGCCACGACGCTACAGGACGCATTTTTTTATGACTTAGAGCCTCTTTTTGGACAGTTTCCACAAACGACTTATTCGTATGAATCTGTCCTGAAACAACTTGAGAAACGAGGATGGCTCGACCGTAAACGATTCAGATTGACAGAGGCGGGAGAAATGCTGGCTTCACCAGAATCGGTCGAGCAACTATTCAATCGGTTGGGCGGGGAACGCCGTGATTTTAACGCGACCACGTGGAAACGCTTGAGTTTGTTCGTGCAGACGTTCATGTCAAAAGAACATGCCCGGACATTCTATCCGGTACAAGCCGATCGTCCAGCAGAGCAATGGGTCAAGCAGTTGTTACATCTTGATCGGGATTGGAAAGCGCTCATGCGAACGTTTCATCAAGAGATTGAACAAGCACTTGAACAAATCGGGGACCCGTATGCGACGGCCGTCGTCTATCGATTCACAGGAGCGTTTGAGACGGGTCTGACGTACGAACAAATCGCCAGCCTGCTTCATGTTGATGCCGAGACGGCTCGTTTGTATTTTTTGGCCGGATGGAACGAACTGTTAATGGTCTTGCCGGATGATGCCAAACTACGGGGATTTACGTACGGCTTATCGACGGACCGGATGACCTATTCAGCACGTGAGTCATATGAGTTGTTCTTAAAGGGATACACGTTCCAACAGGTTCAAGCGAAACGGCGTTTACGTACGAGTACGATTGAAGACCATGTCGTCGAGATGGCGATGTATTTAGAAGTCTTCCCGCTCGAACAATTTGTACCGATGGAGGATGTGGTCACGATTGAAGAGTTGCGGCATCCGGATAGCTGGGCGTTGAAACCGGTATTTGAGAAAATGGGACGTGTCAGTTATTTTCAAATTCGACTTGTCTTCGCCAGACTGAAACGAGGTGAGAGTTTTGTATGAAGCGACATTAAAACGAGTGTTCGGGTATGAATCGTTTCGCCCTGGACAACACGACATCATACATGCCGTGATCGAAGGGCAGGATGTATTGGCCGTCATGCCGACGGGGGCGGGAAAATCGCTGACGTTCCAACTTCCTTCTTATATTAAAAATCAAGGGCTCACGGTGATTGTCTCGCCATTACTCTCACTCATTGAGGACCAGATGCTGCATATACGAGAACGGGGAGAGCGTGGTGTCGCTCGTTTGACGTCGATGGAATCGGCTGAAGAGAAGCAGGACATCATCAACCATTTGAAACGTTACCGTTTTTTATATCTTTCACCTGAACAATTGGCCGTTCCTTATGTGACGCGTGCTCTGGCGAATGTGAAAATTCAAATGCTCGTCATTGACGAGGCGCACTGTATCTCACAATGGGGGCATGAGTTCCGTCCTGAGTATGCGCGTTTAGGTGAGTTGCGAAAACAGATTGGGAGCCCCCAGTGTATGGCGGTCACGGCGACGGCGCCAGAAGGCGTGAAACAGGACATCATTGAAAAGCTGGCACTGTTCTCACCTGAACAATTCGTCCACTCTGCCAATCGTCCGGAAATCCGATTGTTGGTTGAACGGTTGGAAAAAGAGAAGAAACTTGAGCGATTGAAAGAGTTGATTCAAGAGATTCCCAAACCTGCAGTCGTTTACACGGCGACCCGTCGCGAGGCAGAGGCGTTAGCCTTTGAGCTAGAGGATGCATTGTTTTACCATGGAGGCATGTCTACGGAAGACAGGCGACTCGTGCAGTCCCAGTTTTTACGGGACGAAGTGTCGGTCATGGTATGCACGAGTGCGTTCGGGATGGGTGTGAACAAAGACAACGTCCGTTCTGTCGTTCATTTTCAGTTGCCGGCAACAGTCGAGGCATACATGCAGGAAATCGGACGAGCGGGGCGTGACGGACAACCCGCATTCGCGGTCCTTCTATATGCCGATGGCGACGAACGCATCCAGCAATTTTTAATCGACGGACAGTACCCGAAAGACGAGGACATGCGACTAGCCTATTTTGAACGTGAGAACGGGACGTCGTTCGCGCAACTACCAAGGTTGTTACGCATGAATGAAGAAGACCCGAAGTTTCTCCTGCTGAAGCAATTGTTGACAGAACGTTCGCTTCAAGAAGCACTCGATTGGGTAAAGGAAAGAAAGCGTGATCGGTATCGTCAACTCGGACAGATGATGGATTATGCCCTCATCCGGACATGCCGACGCGATTACTTGCTTCGTTATTTTTCCGAACAAACGGTCGACCAAGAAGAATGCTGTGATGTTTGTGGGCCGATTCCGTTCCCGGATACACCGCAAATCGTCCGAAAAAATGTGACAGAATGGAAAATTCGGTTGACGCAAATCTTTTCCTTTGAATAATATCATAGTAAAATGATAAAAAAGGTAAAGGAGGGCATACGTTGCGACATCGGAATCAGGCGGATTCTTTACGCGAGCAATTGGCGGACACGTTGCCGTCTCGAGCTGAGAGGCAAGAGGGCGAACGGAAGAGGAAGTTAAATGATAACTGGATGAAGCGCCCGTTGGCGATGACATTAACCTTCGCCATGCTAGCGATTATTCTCATTTTCATATATATCGGGCGACACGCCATATTTTAAACTAGGTGCGAACAGAGTTCGCATCTTTTTTTATTCTTAAAAAATTCTCGATTGCACAATAAAAGGGGTAAACCTCTTGCGTTGAGGATATACTTATATCATAAGATCGAGTAAGAGAGGAGGGCGGAGATGCCGAAATACTCCATCAAGACCGTGGCGACCTTGACAGGCGTCAATCCGACGACCATTCGCGCTTGGGAACGTCGCTATCAGTTTATCGTGCCGAGCCGAACGGAATCCGGTCACCGCCTGTATTCAGATCAGGATGTTGAAAAAATCAAATGGGTCGTGAACAAGCAGAAAGAAGGGCTTTCTGTCTCACAAGCCATTCAACAACTTCATCAAGCGCCTGAACCAGAACCGACAACGGCTAAACTATACGATGAAGAATTGAAAGACGGGCTGCTCCATGCGTTGCTCTCATTTGATGAACGGACAGCTCATGATTTGATCAATCGTGCGTTTAATACGTTCAGTTTTGAAAAAGTGACGAAGGATGTGATTGGGCCACTGCTCATGGAAATCGGTTCACGATGGGAGAATGGCTCGATTACTATTGCCCACGAGCATTTCGCCACGGCATTTTTACGAGCGCGACTTTCGACGCTGTCCCTTCAGATGCCGATGAACCCCTTCCTGCCACGTATCACTTGTGTCTGTGCACCTGGGGAGATGCATGAGATCGGATTATTGTTTGTCACGCTCTATTTGCGTCAACATGGATACGACGTCATCTTTTTGGGAGCGGGTTTCCCGAAAGAAGATTTGAGTAAAGCGTTACATGATATCGACACGTCTTGTCTCATCTTCGCATGTACGTTGACTGAGCATATTCCGAACTTGTTAGAGGCGATGGATTATATTCAAAACGAGCATCCTGACTTAAAAATTGGTACAGGTGGATATGCGGTCAGCCTGGAGAGAGGTCGATTCAATGGGTCATTTCTTGGCGACACTCCTGAAGAGTGGACAAAATGGTTATCAACTATTTGACACGGGATGAAAACGGGAGTAGCTTATTATTAGGATTGACTATTCACTGGAGGTTTTCGATTGAGATTTGAAAAACAAACAAAAGAACATCTTCGTGTATATGTGACTGCGAATGAGCTCTCGTTACGTGGAATCGCCATCGATACGATCGTGGGGGAAAACGGTCAGCAGCTGTGGAAAGAACTTCTTGAAACAGCAGAAAGTGAGTACGGATTTTCACCGCAAGGAGCGGTTGATTTGAATGTGACAATGTTTCCTCGCGATGGACTCGTCATCGATGTTCAAAAAGGTGAAGCGATTGCTGAGCTCGATGTCGAACAGGTCGAGATTCGATTGACGATTGACGTGATCCATCATTTGATTTATCAGTTCGATGACATTGAAGATGTGATCAACGCCTCGATTCGTCTGTTCCCGCATATACATGAAACCGAGCAGGGTGGGACGCTTTATCATTACAATGGTCGTTACTATCTTCACTTCGTTGAAGTGCTTCCTTCGCAGGTAGAAGAACGACTCGCGGCCATTTTGTCCGAGTACGGCAAGACGACTACGGTCAGCCCGTACGTTATGATGGAATACGGAAAGACGATTCAAACTGAACAAGCCGTGAAAGAGCTGTACGATGCATTCGCATGAGTACGGCTTTTTTTACTTTTCTGTTCCTATTGTTTTTAGGATGTCCGTGTTATGATTAGACTTGAATTTTCAGTAGTTAGTTGAAGGAGAGATTGGAATGAAAGTCGCTGTTTTATATGGTGGAGTGTCAGGAGAACGAGAGGTATCCCTCACGAGCGGGCAAGGAATGATAGAAGCGTTGACGGAACGTGGTCATGAGGTCACGTCCATTGACTTTCATCCGGAACGTGCAAACGAGTTATTAACGATGGACGTCGATGTCGTCGTCAGTGCGTTGCACGGGAAGTATGGTGAAGATGGTCGTGTGCAATCGTTATTAGAAATGGCTGGGATTCCTTACACGGGATCAGGTGTCTTGGCATCTGCACTGGCGATGGACAAGGCGAGAGCGAAGATCATCTTCGCGGCATCCGGGATCCGCGTCGCGCGTGACGTCTTAATCGAGTCACGGGAATCGATCGATGCAAAAGTCGCTGAGTGGGGGATGGAATTCCCATGTGTCGTCAAACCAGCGCAGGAAGGATCGTCGAACGGTCTGACGATTGCCATGGACGAAGCGATGTTACGTGAAGGAATTGAAAAGGCGTTTGCTTGTGATTCAGCGGTACTTGTTGAACAGTACATCAAAGGGAAAGAGCTGACAGTTCCCGTCATCGGGAACTTCGGGAAAGAAGAGGCTCTTCCTGTCATTGAAATCATTCCAAAAAATGAATTTTACGACTATGAATCGAAGTATACGGAAGGTGGTTCGATTCATGTCTGTCCGGCTGAAATCTCGGACGATTTGACATCAGAGGTTCAACAGGCGGCAGTCCTGGCGCATCGCGCGCTCGGTTGTTCAGGATATTCGCGCTCTGACTTCCTCGTTTCAGAAGAAGGCAAAGCCTACATTTTAGAGACGAATACGCTACCGGGCATGACGCCGCTTAGCCTGTTTCCGGATAGTGCAAAGACAGTCGGAATCTCGTACGGTGAGCTATTGGAACGCTTTATCGAGCTCGCAATTGAGCGCGTAGCGAAGTAAGACATCTGGATCACGTCATCCATCGAGAAAACGCTTTCATTATTTTTGAAAAGCCCTTTCAAATTGAACGCGTATCAGCTATACTTTTAAACGAATACGAGGTTAATTCTTGGGGGAGAATTGACAATTTAGGGGAGGAAACCTTCATGATTACGGATCAAGAAAAAGGTCATCAAAAACGAAAAAACATCTTGGAATCGACACAAGAGGTAATTCACGAAGCTTTAGATAAACTCGGCTATCCAGATGAGATGTACGAGTTATTAAAAGAACCGCTTCGCATGCTGACCGTTCGGATCCCTGTTCGCATGGACGATGGCTCAACGAAGATCTTCACAGGCTATCGCGCTCAACACAATGATGCGGTCGGACCGACTAAAGGGGGAATTCGGTTCCACCCGAGCGTAACGGAGGTAGAAGTCAAAGCATTATCAGTATGGATGAGTTTAAAAGCTGGAATCGTCGACTTGCCTTACGGTGGTGGGAAAGGCGGAATCGTCTGTGACCCACGCGAGATGAGTTTCCGTGAAATCGAACGTTTAAGTCGCGGATACGTCCGGGCCATCAGTCAAATTGTTGGACCTACAAAAGATATCCCGGCTCCGGACGTGTTCACAAACTCACAAATCATGGCATGGATGATGGATGAATACAGTCGCATCGATGAATTCAACTCACCTGGATTCATTACAGGAAAACCGCTCGTTCTTGGTGGATCGCATGGTCGTGAGACAGCGACGGCAAAAGGCGTGGCCATCATGATTCGTGAAGCGGCACTCCGTCGCGGAATCGAATTGAAAGGTGCACGGGTCGTCGTCCAAGGATTCGGAAACGCGGGAAGTTTCCTTTCTAAATTCATGTACGATGCAGGGGCGAAAGTCATTGCAGTCAGTGACGCGTATGGAGCCATCCATGATGAGAACGGTCTCGACATCCCTTACTTGTTAGATCGTCGCGATTCATTCGGTACGATTTCGACATTGTTTAAAAATACGATTTCAAACAAAGAAATGTTAGAGCTCGATTGTGATATTTTGGTTCCGGCTGCGATCGAGAACCAAATTACAGAAGACAATGCGGATGCGATCAAAGCATCGATCGTGGTCGAGGCGGCCAACGGTCCGACGACGAACGAAGCAACGAAAATTTTGACTGAACGTGGAATTCTCCTCGTGCCTGACGTGTTGGCGTCAAGTGGTGGGGTTACGGTGTCATACTTCGAATGGGTACAAAACAACCAAGGTTACTATTGGACGGAAGAAGAAGTTGAGGAGAAACTTGAAAAAGTACTCGTTCACTCGTTCAATACGGTATACAATACATCTTCGGCCCGTAAAGTCGATATGCGTCTCGCCGCTTACATGGTCGGTGTACGCAAAATGGCGGAAGCCTCACGTTTCCGTGGGTGGGTCTAATCAAAAAAAGTTCGGTCAACTCAAGTTGACCGAACTTTTTTATACGTTAATACGATTTGCGATCGCTTCGGCAATCGCCTTGCCGTGGAATCTACCGTTCTCAATGAAGATCTTGTTCGCATCGTTTCCGGCTGCGACCACGCCAGCAATGAAGAGGTGTTCGACATTTGTTTCAAACGTTTCTTCATCGTACGTCGGGATACCACTTTCTTCATCGATCGCAATGCCTGCACTTTCGAACAGGTGGTGGTCGGGCTGATAACCGGTCATCGCGAAGACATGATCTGCATAGACATGTTTCTCTTCGCCATGTTGACGGTAGTAAACTCCATCATCGGTGATGCGTTCGATTGTCGCCTCAAACTCCATTCGAACTTTCTCATGACGGACGAGTGAGTCGAAGTTTGGGAGGACCCATGGTTTGACGGAAGGGCTATACGAATCACCTCGATAGAGCACCGTCACATAGGCACCGGCCTTTTCGAGTTCGATTGCCGCATCGACAGCGGAATTTTTCCCACCGATGATCGTGACGTGTTGTCGATAATAAGGATGTGCCTCGTTGAAATAGTGATGGACGTGCGGCAACGTTTCGCCAGGCACGTCAAGCAGACGAGGGCGACCATAATAGCCTGTTGCCAATATCACATAGTCCGCTTCCCGAACGGTTTCACCACGTCGTTCATGTCTCGATGTCACGACGAACCGGTCATTCTTTTTATCGACCGACTCGACCGTTTCGAACGGGTAAACGTTTAAACCAGTACGTGTGACGACTTCTCGATAATAGACGAGTGCATCTTGACGACGTGGCTTCAAATCCTTACATATGAACGGAATGTCTCCGATTTCGAGCAGGCTCGCAGACGAGAAGAACGTTTGATGCGTCGGGTACCGATAGATGGCGTCGACGATGTTCCCACGCTCAATCACCGTACAAGAGACTCCAATCTTCTCGAGTTCGATGGCGGCCGAGAGGCCACATGGCCCGGCACCTACAATAATTGCTTGTTTGTTCACTGAATATCACCTCTTTGCTCATTGTAGGGAAGGGGGCGCAGTTGCGCAAGGTTATTGCTGGAAACTAAAACTATGTTCCATGACTGACTGGGATGAGCCGGACTCGAGTTCAACGAGAAGTCGTAAACGAGCTTTTTGTGAATTCAATCCGTTTGAAAAAATGACACCCATCTCTTTCAGTTGTTTGCCACCCCCATCGTAACCGTAAACATCTTGAACGATTCCGTTGAAGCAACGGCTGACGATCACGACGGGAATCTCTTTGACTAAATGTTCGAGTGCGGATAAGAGGGACGGCGGAACATTCCCTTGTCCTAACACTTCGAGGACGAGTCCGTCGTATCCAAGCGTGATTACAGATTCGAGTAAATCCGGTTCCATGCCTGCGACGACTTTCAATACGGCTACACGTTTTGAAATGGACGAAATCATTTTCGGCTGTCTCGTCGCCGGTTGGCTATAGATGAGTACGTGGTCCTTTGTGACCATACCCACGTTACCGAAGTGTACAGACTTGAATGTGTCGACTGAAGATGTGTGCGTTTTGGTCACGTTAAATGCCGAATGGATCTCACCGTTGAAAACGACAAGCACGCCTTTTCCACGAGCCGCTTCGCTCTTGGCGACGCGAAGCGCTGTGATTAAATTAAATTCCCCGTCCGAACCGACCTCGTTCGAGGACCGCATCGCACCTGTCAACACGATTGGGACAGGCGCACCGAGCGTGATTTGTAAGAAGTAAGCCGTCTCTTCTAATGTATCGGTACCGTGCGTGATGACGACCCCGTCATACGTGTCTTGTGTCAGTTCACGTTGGATGAACTGTGCCAATTCAAGCATCTTCTCTGGAGTCATGTGAGGTGACGGGATATTTGAAAAGTGCTTTGTTGTAATGTGAGCAATATCCGTCGCTTTCGGAAGGGTGGCGTCGATTGGATTGACATCGCTCGGTTCGACGTGTCCTGTGCCGGATTGTGACATGGCGATAGTACCGCCGGTGTGGATCAGTAATAAATGATTCATAAGTGTCCTCCTAATTATTTTTATGAAGATTTCCATTTTCTAGGCGTTCTCTACTTTTTCTTTCAGACAATTCAGTGTATGCTAGGGAGAGAAAGGAGAGATGCATCATGATCGCAATCGCCTTGTCTGCGGTTGCACCTGGGCTCGCCCTTCTTTCCTACTTCTATCTACGCCATGAGTTGGAGGCGGAACCGCTCGGATATGTGATTCGTTCTTTCGTGGCCGGAGCCGTTCTCGTGTTCCCGATCATGTTTATCCAATATGCGTTCGTTGAAGAGGGAGTGCTTACTGGACCGTTTTGGCAGGCGTATGTCGCCACTGCCCTGCTTGAAGAGTTTTTTAAATGGTTTATGATTTATTATACAATATATATACATAAAGTCTTTGATGATTACTACGACGGGATTCTCTACGCGGTCGCCTGCTCATTAGGCTTTGCGACTTTAGAGAATTTTTTATACTTATGGGTGTACGATTCATTAGAAATTGCGATTTGGCGAGCGATCCTGCCTGTGAGCGGTCACGCTTTGTTCGCTGTCGTGATGGGGTACTGTTTGGGGCGAGCGAAGCATTCGGCACGCGAACGGCTCTGGCTGTTCATGGCAATCTTTTCTGCGACGGTCATCCATGGAACGTTTGATTTTATTTTGATACTCGAACCGAATCAAAAGCTTCCTGCCGTGCTTTATATCGTCATTTTATGGACCGTGGCACTTTTACTCGTGCGAGCGGCCAACTTGTCCAATCGTCGACAATTTAAATAAAGGGGAAGAGTCAGTATGTTAAAAGAAGGTCAAGAATTGAGAATCGAAGTGGAAGGGCGTGCAGAGGGGAAAACGAAGATTGCAGCAATAACCGATCAAGTCGTATGGATTGAGTCACCGAGTGACATGACGACGCTCAAAACATTTTTTTTACATGAAGAGGAGGCCATGCGGGTCTTTTTCTTCCAAGGAGACAATCAGCTGTTCGCATTCGACACGAAAGTCGTGAAGCGGATCAGCGATGCCCAAATGACATTACGCTATGCGTTCAATTTGCCAGACGAGAAAAAAATCAAACGGATTCAGCGTCGTGAATATTTACGTGTTCCAGAAATGATTGAAGTGACCGTTCTTGCAGCCGATGGGGAAAGTTTCGAATCGTTCGAAACGACATCTCTTGACATATCTGCTGGGGGGATGAAAATCATCGCCAACCGCGCTCCAATCGAAGTAGATGAGTCCCTGATTGTCGTGTTTCGAATTGAGGATGAGCATGGCTCGCCCCAGAACTTCCGTCTTAAGAGCCGCCTTGTTCGCGTACATAAGCAGGAAGTGAAGCAAGAACTCTCTTTGGCATTCGAAGATTTGACCCCTCGTGACCAAGAGACGATTTTGCGATACTGCTTCCGTGTTCAGCTTGAAGCGCGAAAGCGGACAGGGTCTGTATTTTCTTCAAGATAAAAAACTGTTATGATGTTCTCGGGATTATTGACCGAGAGGAGGAGGGTATCGGGAACACTCGATACCCGTTTTGTATGAAAAAATCATTACAAATTGCTTTAGATGGACCGGCGGGTGCCGGGAAAAGTACGATTGCCAAGTCGCTTGCGAAACAATTAGGGTATGTGTACATCGATACCGGTGCAATCTATCGGGCCGTGACGTATCGCGCCTTGAATGAAGGGATTGCGCTCGAGGACGGACCTGCACTTGCTCAGATGATCGAGAACATGTCACTTCGTCTCGTCCCGTCTGAAGAGGGACAACGCGTTTTTGACGGAGAGGAAGAGGTGACATCTGTCATTCGCTCAAGCGAAGTGACGAATAACGTCAGTTTCGTCGCACGTCAACCTGAAGTGCGTGATGCTTTGATGGACCTTCAACGTGATTTGGCTAAAGAAGGCGGTGTCGTCATGGACGGCCGTGATATCGGGACACATGTCTTACCAAATGCCGACTTAAAAGTGTTCATGACCGCTTCGGTCGAAGAACGTGCCCGTCGTCGCCATGAAGAAAATGTCTCGAAAGGCATCCCGAGCGACTATGAACAACTGATCGAAGAGATTGCGCTTCGTGACAAACGCGATTCTGAACGTGAGGTGGCACCTTTACGTCAAGCAGAGGATGCCCATTTCCTCGATACGACGACGTTATCCATTGACGGAGTGGTTCAAGCGATTGAACGATTAATTGAAGAGGTGAAAGCATGAGTAAGCCATTGAACAATGGACCGTTCGGCATGTATCGATTAGCGAGAGCTGTCGTGAACGTCATTCAACGAGCATCGTTTCGGGTCGAATTCATCGGACGGGAGAACGTTCCGATGGACGGGTCGATTCTCGTCTGTTCGAACCATCAGTCAAATTGGGATCCGGTATTACTCGCCTGTGCGATTCCAAAGCAGCGTCCCCTTCGCTTTTTTGCGAAGAAAGAACTTTTTAGTGTCCCGGTACTGAAGCACATCTTGAATCGGGCGGGTCAAATTCCAGTATCTCGTGGAGAAGGTGACCGACAAGCGCTTCGTGTCGTACTTCAAAAGTTGAAAGAGGATGAAGTCATCTCTATATTTCCTGAAGGAACGCGTTCAAAAGACGGTACGCTCGGGAAAGCGCAAGCCGGTGTCGGATTCTTCGCGATGCGTTCGGATGCGCACATTTTACCGATCGCCATCATTGGAAAGTATAAATTTCGCGCAAAACTCCGTGTCGTCATCGGGAAGCCGATCGACTTGTCAGAACTGAAAGCACGCAAGGCGAGTGCACAAGAAGCGGCCGACTTGATCATGGATACGATTGCCGACCTCTACTTGAAGCACTCATTCACGAAGTGAAAAACGGATTGTGGAATTGAGGTTTAAACTTCTTTCAATAGAGGTACAATCTTCATAACGCCTTGACAAATTCTCGGAATTATAAGAGATTTATACTAGGTGTAAGCGCCTTTGGCGCTCCTTTTTGTACTCATCGTGAGGGGGTAGTGTTGGAATGGTCGAAGAAATGAAAGATATGCCTGATTTTGAAATTAATCGTGGTCAAATTGTGACCGGAACAGTCGTCAAAATCGAGGATAAGCAAGCGCTGATCGATATCGGTTATAAGACCGAAGCGATTTTGCCAATTAGCGAAGTATCAAGCATGCATCTAGACGATTTAAACGAATCACTCCAAGTGAACGACGAGATTCGTGTCAAAGTGAAAAAGGTCACGGACGAAGAAGTAGTCGTTTCGAAAAAAGACGTCGATGCCGAAGCAGCATGGGATCGGATCGTTGAAAAATTCGAATCGGGTGAAGTGTTTGAAGTGATGGTGAAAGATAAGGTCAAAGGTGGTCTTGTCGTCGATATTGGAATCCGTGGATTTATCCCTGCATCCCTTGTCGAAAGTCACTTCGTCGAAGACTTCTCGTCATACTTGAATAACCCAATTACCGTAAAAGTCGTCGAGATTGACCGCGAAAAAAACCGCGTCATCTTGTCACATAAAGCAGTTGTCGAAGAAGAGATGAGCGCGAAGAAATCGGAAACGCTCGAATCGCTTGAAGTCGGACAAGTAATTGAAGGAACGGTCCAACGATTGACTGATTTTGGTGCGTTCGTCGATATCGGTGGCGTGGACGGTCTCGTTCACATCTCGGAAATGGCCCATAGCCGTGTGGAGAAGCCGAGCGACGTCGTAACTGAAGGCGACCGCGTGAAAGTGAAAGTACTCGGGCTCGACTTAGATAATGAAAAAGTAAAACTTTCCATCAAAGAGACACAACCTGGTCCATGGGAAACCATCGAAGGGAAGATCCAACCGGGGGATGTCATCGAAGGAACCGTCAAACGCCTCGTGACGTTTGGTGCGTTCGTCGAGGTCGCACCACAAGTGGAAGGTTTGCTTCACATCTCGCAAATTGCGAACCGTCACATCGCGACGCCGTCTGAAGTCTTGTCAGAAGGCCAAGAAGTGAAGGTGAAAGTGCTAGATGTTCATCTCGATGATAAGAAAATCTCATTGTCGATGCGTGCGCTCGAATCATCTGAACCGACTCGTCAAGATGATGATCAAGCGTTGCTTGATGAATATAGCGACCAAGGAGGATTCTCTGTCTCGGAATTGACAGGTGATGATTCTTCGGACGACTCTAAATAAGATGATCGTTCAAGCGGGAGTCATGCTCCCGCTTCTTTTTGTATGGTCACTTAATTTTGCCTGTGATATGATAGGTAAGTTGCGTTTCGAAATGATGAAATGATGAAATTTTGATAGAAAGTTAGTGAGGTGTTGTTATGGGAATTCCAGTAGTGGCCATCGTTGGCCGTCCGAATATCGGAAAATCCACAATTTTTAACCGTATCATCGGTGATCGTGTCTCGATCGTCGATGATAAACCGGGTGTCACACGTGACCGTATTTACGGCACAGGAGAGTGGCTCAACCGTAAGTTCCATTTAATCGATACAGGTGGGATCGAAGTAGGGGACGAGCCGTTGCTCGTTCAAATGCGTCATCAGGCGGAACTTGCAATCGATGAAGCGGACGTCATCATCTTCATGGTGAATGGACGTGAAGGGATCACGGCGGCTGATGAAGAAGTCGCGAACTTGTTGTTCCGTTCGAACAAACCAATCGTCCTTGCCGTGAACAAAGTGGATAACTTTGAAATGCGAGATCTCATGTATGAGTTTTATTCTCTCGGATTTGGAGATCCGTTCCCAATTTCGGGTACACACGGGTTAGGACTCGGTGACTTACTCGACCAAGTATTTGCACTCGCTCCAGAAAAAGACGAGTACGAATACAACGAAGACGTGATTCAGTTCTCGTTGATCGGTCGCCCGAACGTCGGGAAATCAAGCTTGACGAACTCAATCCTTGGTGAAGAGCGCGTCATCGTTTCAAACATTGCGGGTACGACTCGTGATGCGATTGATACACCGTTCACACGTGACGGACAAGAGTATGTCATCATCGATACGGCAGGTATGCGTAAACGCGGGAAAGTATATGAATCAACAGAGCGCTACAGTGTCATGCGCGCACAAAAGGCGATTGAACGCTCAAACGTGGTTCTCGTCGTCCTCGACGGGGAAGAAGGAATCATCGAGCAAGACAAGCGTGTCGCTGGTCTCGCGCATGAAGCCGGGAAGGCGATTGTCATCGTCGTCAATAAATGGGATGCCGTTGAAAAAGATGATAAGACGATGAAGAAGATGGAAGAGAAGATTCGTCAAGAATTCTTATTCCTCGACTATGCGCCGGTTGTCTTCTTATCAGCGCTCACGTCAAAACGCTTACAGACATTGTTGCCTGTCATCAAACAAGTGGCTGAAACACATCGCCGTCGAATCTCGACGAGCGTGTTGAACGATGTCATCGTCGATGCGGTTGCGATGAACCCGACACCGACGGATAAAGGACAACGATTGAAGATCAACTACGCAACTCAAGTGGCCATCGAGCCGCCGACGTTCGTCTTGTTCGTCAACGATCCTGAGTTGTTGCATTTTTCGTATAAACGTTATTTAGAGAATCAAATCCGTAAAGCATTTGACTTCACCGGGACACCGATTCACATCGTGGCTCGTCAGAAAAACTAATAACGGGGGTGCCACTTATGGCAAACGTAGCTGTCATCGGAGCAGGGAGCTGGGGAACGGCCATCTCGCTCGTGTTAGCAGATAATGGCCATGATGTCCTGCTCTATGGACGTGAACAAGAACATGTGGATGAAATCAACTCGTCACATACGAACTCGTTTTATTTGAAAGACGCGCCATTACCTGAATCCATTCGTGCGACGACGAACTTGAAAGAGGCGTTAGACGGTCGGAGTATCGTTTTTCTCGTCGTCCCGAGTTCGGCGATTCGTCCTGTCTCAAAGGAATTGAACACCTTGTTGACGGAACCTGTCACCATCGTTCATGCCGCGAAGGGGATTGAACCGAAAACGCATAAGCGTCTTTCAGAAATCATCGCCGAAGAAATCGAACCGGCTAAACGTCGGGCAATCGGTGTATTGACAGGACCGACTCATGCTGAAGAGGTTGCGGTCCGGAAACCGACGACCATCACGATTGCATGTGCTGACCTTGATGTCGCGGATGAAGTGCAGGAACTCCTCACAAACGATCAGTTCCGCGTGTACTTGAATTCTGACGTCGTTGGGGCCGAATACGGCGGAGCACTGAAAAATATCATCGCTCTAGCGGCAGGTATGACGGATGGACTCGGTTATGGGGACAATGCGAAAGCTGCCCTCATGACTCGTGGGATTGTAGAAATTGCGCGACTTGGCGTGAAGCTTGGAGCGAACCCGGCCTCGTTCTCAGGATTGACAGGAATCGGAGACTTGATTGTGACAGCGACGTCACAACATAGCCGTAACTGGCGAGCCGGTAATGCCATCGGGCGTGGTGAAAAGTTAGAAGACGTTCTCGGAAACATGGGAATGGTCGTCGAGGGCGTCCGCGCCTGTGAAGCGGCCCACTCCCTTGCGAAAGAGGCAGGTGTGGAGATGCCGATCACAGAGGCGCTCTATAACGTGTTGTTTGAAGGGAAAAGCCCTCATGATGAAGTGAAGAAATTGATGAGACGCCCGCAAAAACACGAGATGGAACAAGTTTTCCATTTTGAAGAATAGACAGATTGAGAGAGGAGCTGACGTTTTCGTTCAGTTCCTCGCTTTTTTTTGCTAAACTTGAATTCTGGAGAACATAGAGAAAGTAGGGGGATAGACGTGACACCGTCACTCATCAAAATGTGGATATCATTCGCAGGGATCGGGGCTTTCGCCATCGCTGCATTAATGGTCGCACTCAGTCATACAAAACTGAGCGGTTGGTTCGCCACGCTCGTCAGACTGATTGCCTTCATCATTTTCTTATTTGGGACTGTTATCATGATTTTTGTCGTCGTCTCAGGACCGACTGGAGGATAAACGTGATGAAAAAAAAGATTGTCGCTATCAGTTTGATTTTGACGACACTGTTAGCTGGATGTATGTTTCCTGATTCAGAACGGGCCAACAATATCCCGTATGAAGACCAATTGAATACGGTACAAAGTGCGGTCGATGCCTATCGTGAGCAATCTGGGGTATTACCAATCAAAACAAAACCGGCGGAAACGCCTCTCATGGAGCGTTACCCAGTTGAATTCGCTCGTCTCGTGCCCGGTTATTTAGCGGACCCACCGGCGAATAGTTTCGAAGGTGGCGGGTTGTTCCAATATATCCTCGTCGATGTGGAGACGGAACCGACTGTGAAGTTGATTGACTTGCGTGTGTCTGAGCGGTTGCAGCAACTTCAAACGAACATCAACGCGTTTCGGGCAAAAGAAGGCAAGTTCCCATTTGACGGATCATTAGGTAAGAATCAGTTCACGCTCGATTATGATAAAATCTTTGTCACGGAAGAGCCGTTCATTCCAAGTCCCTATTCGGACCGTGAACTTCCAATCTATGTGGATGGCACGGGACAACTGTTTGTAGACTATCGAGAAGATGTGAAGGAAGCGCTTCAAAAGACGGATGAGTCGCCGGAAATAGGCGAAGACATTCGTTATTTGCTCTATAAAGATGCTCCATTCGCCCCAGCTTATTCGCAAGGATACACAATTGATGAACAAGGAGAGGTCGTGTTTTTAAACAACTGAACCTGTTTTGATAGTGAATGTCGCGAAATCATGCAAAAAATGTTGTCATATCAACGTTTGTACGATATGATTAATCCCGTAAACTCCCTGTGAGAGGAGGTGAATCGTGATGAACAAAACTGAATTGATCCAAGCTGTTACTGAGAAAGCCGATGTTTCTAAAAAAGAAGCAACGAAAATCGTAGAAGCTACGTTTGAATCAATCACTGAAGCACTCCAAAACGGTGAGAAAATTCAATTGATCGGTTTTGGTACTTTTGAAGTTCGTGAGCGTGCTGCCCGTAAAGGTCGTAACCCACGTACAAAAGAAGATATCGAAATCCCAGCGAGCAAAGTTCCTGCATTTAAAGCAGGTAAAGCGCTCAAGGATGCGGTCAAGTAATCTGCAATACATAAGTCGCCGAAAGGCGGCTTTTTTTGTTGGGTTTGCGAGTTCGAATGACGTGAATGTGACAAAAATGTGCTATACTATGTCAGAATGACAATGAAGTGGACGAGGGGGGATAGCATGGAACAGTTGACAAATGAATTCGTTGTCACAGACCTTGCTCGTCAAATCGAAACACGTATGAATCATCCCTATTTGACGAAACACGAGGTTGTACCAGCCGTCGACATGTTATTGCTTCGTTGGATGGTCGAGATGATTGATTTGGAATCGATTGAGCATCGACAACTCGTGATGGCAACCTATTTCGCATATCAAGCGCTTGATTTACACGACCAAGTGAACAGCAGCCCGAACGGGTCTTTGGCACGCCAATTAAAAGTGCTCGCCGGAGACTTTGCATCGGCTCAGTTTTATAAAATCTTGACGGACTTTCCATCATCATACAGTGATCGATTCGGTCAGTCTGTACAGCGGGTCAATGCGGCGAAGTGCACCTTATTGCTTGAGAAGAACGTTTCAATGAACGTTTGGCTCGAAGCGAACGTCGGATTGATTCAAACACTTTCCGAACTGATTGAACAACCTTATTTGACAACGAGCGGGAAACGAATGATTGAAAAGAAAGCGACAGCGCTTAGACAAGACCAAAAAGAGCAACTCACGACGTTGCTCGCGCATGCGGTCGCTTAGAACGGAAAGGATGTTACGCGTTGCAACCGATAGAAAAAGAGCAAAAAGTATACGAAGTATTTCAGTCCATTTCTCCGAGCTACGATACGATGAACTCGATTATCAGCTTCCGACTTCATAAATGGTGGCGACGGACAACGATGAAAAAAATGAACGTCTTTCCGGGGGCTAAATGTTTAGACGTTTGTTGCGGGACGGCTGACTGGACGATTCAATTGGCAGATGCTGCTGGAAACACGGGTGTTGTGAAAGGACTCGATTTTTCAGAGAACATGTTAAAAGTGGGAGAGGAAAAGGTCAAATCTTGGCCGAACATCGAATTGCTTCATGGAAATGCGATGGCTCTTCCGTTTGGTGACAACTCCTTTGACTATGTCACAATCGGATTTGGACTCCGAAACGTTCCAGACTACATGACGGTCTTGCGTGAAATGCACCGTGTCTTGAAACCAGGTGGGACGGTCGTTTGTCTTGAAACGAGCCAACCGACAGCACCGCTTTTTAAAGAGTTGTATCGTTTCTACTTTGGAACGGTCATGCCGCTTTTCGGTAAGGTCTTTGCCGGTTCATACGACCAATATAAATGGTTGCAGGAGTCGACCGATCAGTTCCCAGACCGTTTGACGCTCAAGCGGATGTTCGAAGATGCCGGGTTTGAACAAGTCGAAGTGAAGACATTCTCCGGAGGTGCATGTGCCATGCATCTAGGAAAGAAGTGGTGAACCATGTCTTTGAAGCGACTTTATCGTCATATGAACCGAGAGATTGATCAAATCGATCAATTCTTATCTACTCGAGTCAGGACGGACCACCCTGTCATTGAATCGGCATCGCGCCAATTACTCGATGCCGGTGGCAAGCGCATCCGACCCGCCTTCGTTTTACTGAGCGCCGGGTTCGGTGAGACGAAAGATATCCGTTTGACGAAAGTTGCCTCAAGTCTTGAGTTGATTCATATGGCATCACTCGTGCATGACGATGTCATCGATGACGCGATGCTCCGTCGTGGCAAACCGACCGTGATGGAACGATATGATGAAACAGTAGCGATGTATACAGGGAATACGTTATTCGGAGAAGCGATTCGTCTCGTATCCGAAATTGATTCACCAGAAGTGATGCGCATCATGGCAGATACGATGGAACGAATCTGTGTCGGTGAAATCAATCAAATCCAAGATCAATTTGAGTGGGGGCAATCACCGAAGCGCTATTTAGATCGGATTGCGCGAAAGACCGCTCTGTTGATTGAAACGAGTTGTGCGGCAGGAGCTGTCATCTCTGGAGCGTCTCCACAAATCGTGAGGCAATTAAGTCTGTTTGGATATGATATCGGCATGGCTTTTCAAATGACGGATGACTTGCTCGATTTTACCGCTAAGAGTTTTCAACTCGGTAAGCCGGTCGGGGAAGATTTGAAGCACGGTCATAAAACGTTACCGCTCCTGTATTCATCTGAGGACCCTGACTTTTATGAACGTCTCCGTCAAGTGAACGCCTCGACGGATGTGGAAGTGACGAAATCTCTCGTCCGGGAAGTGCAACGAAACGGAACGTTAGAACGCAGTCAACGGACGATTGATCGTTACGTCAACCGTGCCATCCGGCGACTAGACGGGTTGCCGGATGTTCCGGACAAGCGATCGTTAATTGAAATTGCGCAATATATTGGGAAACGCAAATGGTGAATGCCCATGTAACCCCTTTCAAAAATGTGTCGGACCGTGTACACTAAATACGTACATCGTACACATTTATAGACTTAGGGGGATTTGGGGAATGGAAAAGACATTTTTAATGGTTAAACCTGATGGGGTAAAACGTGGATTGATTGGGGAAATCATCTCACGCTTCGAAAACAAAGGATATACGTTGAACCGTCTCGAAATGGTGACACCGTCAGTTGAGGTCGCAGAGGCACACTACGCAGAGCATAAAGAAAAGCCGTTCTTTGGTGAATTGGTTGAGTTTTTGACTTCTGGTCCTGTTGTTGCGATGGAATGGGAAGGGGAAGACATCGTGGCCGTCTCTCGTTTAATGATCGGGAAGACGAAGCCAGTGGATGCTCAACCAGGAACGATTCGCGGCGATTTTGCATCGACGATGTCACAAAACGTGATTCATGGTTCTGATAGTGTGGACAGCGCGGAACGTGAACTCTCACTTTGGTTCGCTGAAGTGGCTTCACACGTTTCATGACTTTTCGAGGGACGGGGAAACCTGTCCCTTTTTGATTCCCTTTGAGTTGCCTGAGATCAGAAGAATGCGGAAATGAGAAAGAATTGAGGTTGAAATTGGTGATGAATGATTATGCCATCTTTGTAAAAAAGTTTTATATCAAGTCGGGTATTGACTTGAACTTATATAAAGAGGCGCAGATGAAGCGCCGTATGGTCGCACTACGCGAAAAGAAGGGGTATGCATCGTTTTTGGAGTATTTGAAGGCGATGGATACAGATCGTCAACTTTACGAGGAGTTTCTCGACCGGATGACAATCAATGTGAGTGAATTTTATCGCAACCCGATTCGTTGGCAACAGCTTGAAGAGGACATCCTCCCGCATCTGATTCGCTCGAGTCAAGGGAAGCTTCGCGTATGGAGTGCTGCCTGTTCAACAGGAGAAGAGCCATACTCACTTGCCATGTTGTTGTCGAAACATCTGGCCCCATCTCAATTTTCAATCATGGCCACGGACTTAGATGATGTCGTCATCGAAAAAGCGAAGCAAGGAAAGTACCATGAGCGGGCGCTCATCGATTTGCCGGAGGAGTTTCAGAAGCGCTACTTTACCCGTCGTGGCGACGACTATTATATTTCAGATGAGATCAAGCAACTCGTGACATTTAAGAAGCATAACTTGTTAGCGGATGTGTACGAACGTAACTTTGATTTGATCGTCTGTCGAAATGTCTTGATCTACTTCACTGAAGAAGCGAAAGAGAAGGTATATACGTCATTCCAACGGGCGTTACGTCCAGGTGGGATGCTATTTGTCGGTGGAACGGAACAAATTTTCCAACCGAAGCGTTATGGCTACGCAATCAAGCAAAGTTTCTTTTATGAAAAAATAGATGGATGAGGTGATCGGATGCGTTATTTGACAGCTGGTGAATCACATGGTCCCGGTCTGACGGTCATCATTGAAGGGGCCCCAGCCGGACTCGCGATCGATATTGCGCAAATCAATGCGGAGTTAAAAAAACGTCAATCTGGTTACGGTAGAGGGCGCCGCATGCAAATCGAGTCAGACCAAGTAGAAGTTCGTTCGGGAATACGGCATGGCGTGACCACGGGTGCACCCATCACTTTTTGGATTGAGAATAAAGACCATACGCATTGGAAACACGTCATGCAGGCGGAACCGATTGAAAGCGACATCGAAGTGAAGCGCCGCGTCTCTCGGCCGAGACCTGGACATGCTGACCTGGTCGGTGGGATGAAGTATGACCATCGAGACTTACGTGACGTGTTGGAGCGCTCGAGCGCAAGGGAAACAGCGGCTCGTGTCGCGGTCGGAGCTTTCTGTAAGCAACTCCTTCAACAAGTCGGGGTGTCCCTCTTTAGTTATGTCAAAGTGATTGGTGGGGAACGTGCGGAGTCGTGTACATTCGATTCGCTTCAAGAAGCACAAGCAGTCGTCGATGCGTCACCGGTGCGTACGTTAGATGAAGCGGCCGCGTTGCGAATGATGCATCGCATCGATGAGGCCAAGGCAAATGGAGACTCGATCGGTGGGATCGTGTGTACAGAAGTACATGGTATTGTACCGGGACTTGGCTCGTATGTGCAGTACGACCGTAAACTGGATGCGAAAATCGCACAAGCGGTCATGAGTGTCAACGCGTTTAAAGGTGTTGAATTCGGTGAAGGGTTCGAAATGGCGTATCGTCCGGGTTCTGAAGTGATGGACCCGATCGCATACGGGGATGATGGATATACGCGACTGAGTAACCATCTCGGTGGATTTGAAGGGGGCATGACAACGGGGATGCCGATCCTTTGTTCAGCCGTCATGAAGCCCATTCCGACCCTCTATAAACCCTTACAATCGGTCGATATTGATACGAAAGAGGCATTTTTGGCTCAAATCGAGCGGAGTGACTCGTGCGCCGTGCCTGCCGCTTCCCTCGTCGTTGAGGCGGTCATCGCATTTGAAATCGCGAAGGAAATGTGTGAGACGTTCGGGCACGACACGATGGAACGAATCAAACATCGAGTCGATGAGTATCGGGAGGAGTTACGAGTATGGTAACGATTCCAATCTCAGCATCGACCCCATACGACGTCGTCTTGGACAATCAGGATCGTTGGATCGATTCGGTTGATTGGTCAAGGTATTCGATGCTATGGGTCGTTACGGATAAACATGTCGAGTCTCTTTACGGAGAGTCGTTCCGTTCTACATTGAAACTGACCCATCCTCACGTCGTCTCGTCCGTCGTCGAAGCGGGTGATGCGTCGAAATCGCTATCTCAGCTCGAGCAGCTTGTCGCAGAAGGATTGCGCCATGGATGTGACCGCCAGACGTTGATTGTCGCCTTTGGTGGTGGGATGATTGGCGACTTGGCTGGCTTTTTAGCAAGTGTCTACATGCGAGGCGTTCCATACATACAAGTGCCGACGACGATTTTGGCTCACGATTCGGCTGTCGGAGGCAAAGTGGCAGTCAATCACCCCCTTGCGAAAAATGCGATTGGTTCGTTCTATCAGCCATCAGGCGTTTATTACAACGTCACTCGACTGAACACCTTGTCCGTCCAGGAAGTGCGAAGCGGTCTCGGTGAGTTATTGAAACATGCGTACTTATCACGTTACGTCCTCGAATCCTCTTTCGAGGACGACTTGTTTTTAGACTTGAACGAGAACGAACCATTGGATTGGGTGTCGTGGCTTGCTCGTGGGATTCGAGTGAAACAAGCCATTGTCGAGAAGGACGAGCGAGAACAGGGCATTCGTGCTTGGCTCAACTTTGGGCATACGTTCGGTCATGCCCTTGAGTCGGTGGAAGCCTATCGGATCCCACATGGGGAAGCGGTTTTACATGGGATGGTGTTCGCTTTTCTCGTGTCTGGAGATGAAGTTCGAGCGATGCAGTTGTTCGATTGGATGCGTTCAAATGACGTCACGCCGATCGATTGGCAACCATTCGACCGCTACGTGGAAAAAATGATTCGGGATAAAAAGAACCGTCACGGTGCAATTCGTTTTGTGTTACTTCGTGAAACGATCACCGTTGAGTCGGTACAGCTAGAACATCTTCAACAGACGTTTGAACAGATGAAAGGATGGTGGGAACGATGAGTTTAAACGGTTCTATCCGTGTACCGAGTGATAAATCCATCACACATCGGGCATTATTATTCGGGATGATGGCGAACGGGACGACGCACGTGCGGAATCCGCTCCTCGGTGCCGATTGTCGTTCGACAATCGAGGCGATTCGATCACTTGGAGCCGATGTGACAGAACAGCAAGACGAACTAGTCATTAAAGGCATCGAGTCTCCGCGCTCGGCACGGCTTGACTGTGGGAATTCAGGTACGACGATGCGCCTTCTGATCGGTCTCTTGTCCGGCTATAACGGGTCGTTTGAGCTCGTAGGCGATGAATCGTTATCTAGACGTCCGATGCGCCGCGTTACCAAGCCTTTACGAAACATGGGTGCACATGTGACCGGGGATATGGCGCCTCTCGTCATCGAAGGGACGGGGCTTCGATCGATTGACTATACGTTACCGGTCGCGAGCGCCCAAGTGAAGTCGGCCGTCCTACTCGCCGGCTTACGTGCCTCGGGTACGACGGTTGTTCGAGAACCGATGTTGTCACGAGACCATACCGAGCGCATGTTGCCCCTATTCGGTGCGAAGCTGTCGATTGTAAACGAAGAAGGGTTACGCGTCATCCGTGTCGAACCCTCGACATTGACCGGATGTACGGTCGACGTACCGGCAGACCCGTCATCGGCTGCATTTTTCTGGGCAGGGGCGGCCATGGTGGCAAATAGTTCGGTTACGACGACGGACGTCTGTTTGAATGAGACGCGGATCGGATTTTTACGTACGCTCGAACGGATGGGCGCGAATGTCGTCATTTCGAACGAACGATTGGTCGGTGAAGAACGAGTCGGGGACGTGACGGTCACGACGAGTGAGTTATCCGGCACGGTCGTCGAAAAGGATTTCATTCCTTCACAGATTGATGAATTACCCCTGTTCGCTCTCGTCGCCTCTCAGGCGAATTCACCGTCCATCGTAAAAGATGCAGCGGAACTGCGCGTGAAAGAAACCGACCGGATTGAGGTGGTCGTCTCAGAACTACGCAAATTAGGTGTGGACATCGTCGGCACCGAGGACGGATTCATCGTCCAGCCGAGTCGCCTTCACGGAGGGGATGTCTCGACTTACGGAGACCATCGCTTGTCCATGATGTTACAGATTGCGTCACTCGTGACCGATGAAGCCGTTCACATCGAGGGGATCGAGGCATCCGATGTCAGCTATCCTCGATTCCGTGAAGATTTACAACGGGTTCAACGTAAGATAGAATAACGACAAACCGAAGCCCAGGAGGACGAACCATGCTAGATGAATCAGCTTTAACACATATAATCGAGATGCTTGAGTCAGGTGAGACGGAACATGCACTCATGCATCTAGAAGAACTTGAGAAGGAAGGGTCGGATGATGACCGTTTAGCCATCGCCGACCTCTATTTAGAGTTAGGTCTTGCCGACCGGGCGACAGCTGTTCTCTCAAAGCTATACGTCGACTATGAGGGAGACCCGAATGTCGCCTTATCGCTGGCGGAAGCGTATTTAGATAGTGACCGTGAAGAGGAAGCGATTGCCGTGCTTGAAAAAATCAAATCGGATGACGCAGATACGCAAGTGAGGAGCCTCGTCCTCCTCGCTGACCTGTATCAATCGCAAGGATTGGATGAAGTGGCAGTGAAGAAACTGATGGAGGCGCTCGAGAAAAATCCGGATGAACCTTTACTCATCTATGGATTGGCTGAATTGTATGCCTCGACCGGTTCATTTGAACAAGCCATTCCACTTTATGCGCGTCTTCCGAAGATGAAGTTGCCGGCTGAAATCGACTATCAAGCGGATTACGCGGAGGCCCTCACGATGGTCGGATCGTTTGAAGAGGCGCTCGAGGAATACGAGCGGGCCACACATCGCGATTTGAACACCGTCTTCGGTCATGCGATGACGGCTCATCGGATCGGACGTGAGGAAGTTGCGATCAAGCAGTTCAAAGAGCTTCAGGCGATGGACCCAGACTTCACGTCGCTCTACTTGCCTTATACCGAGGCACTCGATGCAATCGGGCAAACGGAAGAGGCCATCGAGATCGTCGATCAAGGCATCACGCGCGACGATTATAATGATGAACTGCGGCACGTCAAAGCAAGGCTGCTTCTCAAACTCGGAAATCGGGACGGTGCCATTAAAGAACTGCGTGAGGCGCTCGTGTTAAATCCAGAATCGTTACAAGCGACAGAATTGCTCTTGTCGATTTTATTTGAATCAGGAGAATTCGATGACGTTCTCGAAACCATCGATGCACTCGAAGATCATACGACGTCGCCGCTCATGACATGGTACAAGGCGAAGGCGAAATATGAGCTCGAAGCGTATGACGAAGCGGTCAGTCTGTATGCCTCAATTGAGCCGATGATGAAAGAGGACGTGTCATTTGTGACGGAATGGGCTACACTGTTGATAGAGGAAGGTCGTAGACAAGATGCGCGACGTGTGGTCGAGCAATCGCTTGCATTGGTGGTCGATCTCGATGATCGCCAATTGCTCGAAGAACAGCTCGAACAATTGTCTGATGACGTAGAATGAATAAGGGAAGGGAATGAGGTCAGATGGTCGAGCGGAAACGTAATTTTTTGAAGCGATTCGTCGCTCATCATACGCTTCGGAAACGTGAAGCAAAGTGGATTCTTGACTATTGGTTAAGACATCCTGAAAAGCTTGGCAACGTTCATTTCGTGACAAACGCTTCAGTCTCACCACGAAGTCTCGTGATGACAGCGTACGGGTTTGACGGTGAACCGTTTCGATACCGACGGGGAGACCTTGTGACCATGAATCCTGAGAAGGCTTATCATGACATCCGTCTACACGATGGGCCAATCTATGTAGAGTTAAATTTTCAAGGCATGATGATCGATGAGAACTGGGTCGACATCGTCGAACAGAATCCGTTTGAACCAGTGGCAGAAGTGAGAGACGAAGTCTCTTCCTCTGCTCAAACGGTCATTCAAGCATCGGTTGCTCAATTTGAAGAAGAGCGATTGCTGATTGAAATCGATAAAGCGCTCGACCGACGAGACGAGAATTTATTCCGCAATCTGACGACTCAACTTCATCAAGTGCGAGCATCTAAATTATTTTGAAAAAAACAAGCGCTTCCGTTCCGGTAGGCGCTTGTTTTTTGGTATATTAATTACGTAGGAATACACATTTATTTCACAGTTCGTTCATAACTTTGAAAGGTGAGCGAAGTCATGTACGCTACAATAGACATGATGAGATATGAAGGAGAGGAGGGAAAAGATGAGGTTCGATAGTCAAGGGGCACTCCGCTCGATTGCCGAACGACAATACGTCGATACGCTCATCGTTCCGCTCGCAGAATTGGCGTTTGGTGAAGATATGGTTCGTAAAGCCGAAAGCTATGAAGTGATTCATGCCGTCACGGCTGAGACAGAACGTCAATTATCTGGTCGAACGATGCTCAGCCCGACCATCAGTTACACCGATGTGGAAGCTGGTGTGAAGTTGGCGCAGGATGTGGTGGCGAAAGCAAATTCATCCGGATTTTCTCACGTATTGTTTATCGCGTCAGACGTCCGTTTCAAAGCATTTGATTTGCCGGTTTTGTTCGTACCGCCGCTCGCGCTTGGATCGATGTCAAGCGATCAGGCGCACACGATGGTCCAGAATTTTGCGACGCAAGTCATCACGGAACTTTCGAGCCGTTGGATGGCGACATGAAGCGGTTGACGTAGAGGTTTTATTGATATACTATTTTGTTGAGTGAGAAATTTTTGTGAAGAATGCATAAAGAATTATGGGGTTATGCACACGAATGAGGGGGGAACGAAATGGCTCAAAATGGGTCAAAAGTCACGCGCCGTCAGTTCTTAACGTACACACTGACTGGAGTAGGTGGCTTTATGGCGGCAACATTGATCAGTCCGATGGTCAACTTTGCGATCGATCCGGTTTTGAAAAAATCCGGTGCAGGCGACAAAGTAAAAGTAATGAGTCTTGATGACATCACGACTGAGCCGCAACGTGTCGACTTTAAGAAACAAACACAAGATGCTTGGTATGAATTTGAAGAAACGCTTTCAGCATGGGTTTACAAAACAGATAGTGGCGAGATTGTCGCGCTTTCTCCGATTTGTACACACCTAGGTTGTCAGGTAGCCTACGCTGGTGACCCGACTCGTCCAACAGAATTCTTCTGTCCATGTCACTTGGGACGTTATGAAAAAGATGGAACGAACATCCCAGGTACACCACCGACAGCACCACTTGCACGTTATGAAAAAGAAGAAAAAGACGGCTTCCTATATTTAGGTAGTCCAGTCGCTCAGTAATGAGAGGGGGAACTAGCCGATGTTACAAAAAATTTATGACTGGGTCGATGAACGCGTAGACATCACACCGCTCTGGCGCGATATCGCAGACCATGAAGTACCGGAACACGTCAACCCTGCTCATCACTTCTCTGCATTTGTCTATTGTTTTGGCGGTTTGACGTTCTTTACAATCGTCATCCAGATCCTTTCAGGGATGTTCTTGACGATGTATTACGTACCAGATATCATCAACGCGCACGCGTCGGTGTATTATTTGCAAAATGAGATCGCGCACGGACAAATCGTTCGTGGGATGCACCACTGGGGCGCATCTGTAGCCATCGTCATGTTATTCTTACATACGCTCCGCGTGTTCTTCACAGGATCGTATAAGAAGCCGCGTGAGCTCAACTGGGTCGTCGGTGTTCTCTTGTTCTTCGTCGTCTTGGCGCTCGGACTCACAGGATACTTGCTTCCATGGGACATGAAGGCATTGTTCGCAACAAAAGTTACGCTTCAAATCGCTGAAAGTGTACCGGTTATCGGTGGTATTGCGAAGACACTTCTCGCTGGTGGTGAGATTGTCGGGGCGAGCACACTCGCACGATTCTTCGCAATTCACGTCTTCTTCTTACCGGCGGCATTGTTCGGACTGTTGGGAGCCCACTTCTTGATGATTCGTAAACAAGGGGTTTCTGGACCGCTATAAGCCGATTCGAGGAGAAAAAGGAGGAGAAACGATATGCATCGCGGTAAAGGGATGAAATTTGTAACCGACTCTCGAGTAGGAATCTCGAATCGGAAACAAAACATTGCAAAAGACTATTCAGAATACCCAGGACGCACAGAGGCGTTCTGGCCGAACTTCTTGCTCAAAGAGTGGATGGTAGGGTCGGTCTTCTTGATCGGATTCATCGCTTTGACAATTGTCGAGGCACCACCGCTTCAAAATATCGCCGATCCAACGAACACGTCATACATTCCGTTGCCGGACTGGTATTTCTTGTTCTTGTATCAATTACTCAAATATCAATTCGCTGCTGGGGACTGGATCTTACTCGGCACAGTCATTATTCCAGGTTTGGCGTTCACGGCACTTCTCGTTGCACCATGGCTTGACCAAGGTCTTGAGCGTCGACCGGCGAAACGACCAGTCGCGATCAGTTTCATGTTACTTGGAATTCTCTCGGTCTTCTACTTGACTTGGGAATCTGTTCAAACGACACACTGGGATCAAGTCCATGCACAAGGTGAGCTTCAAATTCCAGGTGAAGGTCCTGAAATCGATACAGCGGCTCCAGGATATGAGATTTATTCGGCTCAATCTTGCGTCAACTGTCACGGTCAAAACCTAGAAGGTGGAGCAGCGGCTCCAGCACTCGTCGGAACGCAGTATACGGCCGAAGAGATCGCGGAAATCGCGGTCAACGGTGTCGGTACGATGCCAGCTGGTCAGTGGGACGGTTCAGATGAAGATCTCCAAGCCATGTCTGAGTTCATCGCTTCATACGGTGAAGGCGGCGAAAATAACAAGTAAGTCTTCAAGTGTAGCCTGGATATCGGGCTACACTTTTTTACTTCTGCACGACGCATACGATAAACTGAAGAAAAAGGATTGAGATAATGAACCCCATGTTTTTAAAACCGTTCTTGATGCATCGGATTGTACTGACTGTTTTATTGCTCATCAACTTGGGAGGGACGATTTACGGATATATCTGGTATGAGCCTCAATTGCGTGACACACCGTACATCTATTGGCTGTTCGTACCGGATAGTCCGACGGCATCATTTTTCTTTACGATTGTTCTCGGACTTTGGTTAGCTAACAAGCGCTCCCCGTTGTTCGAGACACTCGCCTTCATCACGTTGGTCAAATACGGGGTCTGGGCCGTAATCATGAACATCATGTATCTCGGTACGTTACCACCGGATGCGCCGACCTTGACCATCTTGATGGCTGTCATGTTGATGGTCTCTCATGGTGCGATGGCGCTTCAAGCACTCATCTACGCACCATTCATGAAATGGACCATTACTTCGTTTGTCTGTTCATTGATTTGGGTAATTCATAATGACGTCGTCGATTATGTGCTCGGTCAATGGCCGCGCTATCCGTCACTCGCGGAACATATCATGTGGATCGGCTACGGCTCTTTCTGGTTGACCGGATTATGTTTTTTTATGGGATATGCGTTCGTACTACGCCCATCGCTTGAAAATAAGGTCATAAGAATGTAAAATCAAATTATCAAATACATGCAGAGGTGAAATAGAAAATGTCATTAGGTGGCTATATTTTCTATCTTGCACTGATCATGCTCATCCCCTTATGGGCCCAGATGCGAGTGAAAAGTACGTATAAGCAGTTTTTGAAACAACCGCTCCAAAGCGGTGTCACAGGTGCACAGGTCGCTGATTTCATCATGAAACAAAACGGTGTGCACAACGTGAGAATCGAAATGGTCGATGGACTCATGAGCGACCACTATGACCCGGTCAATAAAGTCGTTCGTTTGTCTCGCGAAGTGTATCAAGGGTCGACAATCTCGTCTGCCGCGATCGCTGCGCACGAGATCGGTCACGTCATTCAAGATGCGACAGACTATAAGATGATGCGCGTCCGCCATAGTCTTGTTCCGGTCGTCAACATCACGTCGAACTTGTCTTTCCCATTGTTGCTCGGTGGTTTCTTATTCGGGGCACTCGGGTTGGCTCAACTCGGTGTCATCATGATGCTCGGGGCGGTCGTGTTCCAGTTGATCACGTTACCGGTCGAGTTCGATGCATCGAAACGAGCGATGGCGCAATTGACGTCTCACGGAATCGTGACGGCGACAGAAGAGACTGGTGCACGTAAAGTGTTGAATGCCGCGGCTTGGACTTACGTCGCTGCAACGCTCGTTGCGGTTGCCGAACTTATTCGTTTGGCACTCATCGTCTTTATGCCACGTGAGGAATAGGATTGAATGGAATCCCGTCGGTAGGCGGGATTTTTTTATTTTTTGTTGAAAGTAAATGTTGTCAATGAAACCGAAGCTGACCGAGACGGGTCATCACCAATTGACAAATCGACTTGCGATGCTAAGAAGAGAGCGGACGGATGCGCGTGAACGGTTGCGGACAGCTCGAAAGTTTTGTGATTTCCGCGAAGACGTCACCTATCGTGAAGCGGTACATGAATATGAACGGATCGAGGCGGATATATTAGAACTGAATCGCCTCCTTGACGACGCGACCATCGTCGAATCCGTTCAGTCGGAAGTCGTGACGTTCGGAAATCAGGTCGTGATTCGGGAAATGCAACAAGAAGAGACCGAGCGCTATCGAATCGTGAGTGAGGTAGAAGCGGTCTAGAACGAGGAAGCATCTCCGTGACATCGCCACTCGGTCGTCGTTTGATGGGTGCGACAATGGGGCAAACAATTCAAATCGAAACGCCAGGAGGTACGATTCAAGTCGAGGTGCTCCACATCGAACCATAAAAAATCACCCGTTCATCCCTGTGAACGAGGCGATTTTTTTGCTTATTTCAAAGGCATCCGATTTTCATCGAACGTAAACCCTTCGCCCCCGACTTCATACACGTGATGGAACGTGACGAACGCATGCGGGTCGATCTGTTTGACGATTGTCTTCAAACGGTTCACTTCGTTACGGCCGACGACGACATATAAGACCTCGAGTTCTCGGTTCGAATAACCGCCTTTCGCGAGCAGTCGGGTCGTGCCCCGGTTCATCGTCGCATGAATACCGTCGGCGATAGCAGTGCGGTGGTCACTGATGATCATCGCCGCTTTACCGGCATACGTTCCTTCTTGCATCGAGTCGATGACGCGTGCCCCGATATAGACGGCGAGGAGTGTGTACATCGCCTCACGAATGTCGAGGTATGTCAAACTGAGGACGATGACAAAGAAGTCAAAGATGAGAAACGTCTTCCCAATCGACCAGCCGATATAGCGTTGTACGAGTCGCGCGATGATATCGACGCCGCCCGTCGTCCCGCCATTGTTAAAGATGATGCCAAGACCGACTCCGATGAAGAGACCGGCGAACAAACTGGCGAGCACCATGTCATCCTTCAAGTCGATGACGAGCGTCGAATACTTGGCGATGAGTGCGTACCAAAGTGAAAAGGAGAACGTCCCGATTAGTGTATAAACGAAAGTCGTTCGACCTAACAACTTGTAACTCATGAAAAAGAGCGGGATGTTTAGTGCCAAGTTCGTGACAGAAGGTGAGATATCAAATAGTCCGCGGAGAATCAATGTGATCCCGGTGAACCCACCCTCGGCCAAATTGTTTTGGACGTTGAAGTGATAAACGCCGAATGCAAAAATAAAAGAACCTATTAAGATAAAAATAATATTTCGAACACGAATCGGTAATTGTACCGTCATCAGGTTCACCTCCCCTTAGATAGAGTACTCGAAAAACAGTTCGATTGACTACCCTGAACATATGACATTCAGAAACGAGTCGGCTATACTTTTCAAAGAAGAGGTGATGTAGATGAAAGTAGTAGCCATCGGGGCACATCCGGACGATATCGAAATCGGGATCGCCGGCATGACCGCCCAATGGACGAAAGAGAAGACTGAGGTCGTGTACGTCGATTTGACGAGAGCGGAACTTTCTTCAAATGGTGATGTAGAAACGAGACGACAGGAGGCAAGTGCGGCTGATGACGTGCTTGGTGTCCGTCGAATCAATCTAGGATTTAAAGACCGGGGGATTGACGGGGGAGAAGAGCAGCTCGAGGCAATCGTTTCCTTGATTCGCCGTGAGCGCCCAACCCACTTACTCTATCCATATGAGGTCGACCGCCATCCGGACCATGCGGCCTGCGCCCATCTCGTGACAGAGGCGCTGTTTAATGCCGGGATTCGGAAGTACTTACCCGAACTCGAGGCATATCGTCCGGAAAGTGTGTACCAATATATGATCAATGCTCACGTCGAACCGGATGTGTGCGTGGATATTAGTGACACGATCGAAGTGAAGACACGGGCGCTTCAATGTTACGCGAGTCAGTTCACCCCCGTCGATGGGGTGAAGACACCGCTCACCGATGCGTACGTGGAACGGGTCATCGCCCGTGAACGCCATTTTGGGAGCTTGATTGGCGTCGCTTATGCGGAAGGCTTGAAGCGCGTTCGACCGTATGTCGTAAAACAGGCAGGTGAGCTCGCATGACATATCGGATTGGGATTCTGTGTTATCCATCGGTCGGAGGCTCTGGGATATTGGCGACAGAGCTCGGCATGAAGCTTGCGGACCGAGGACATGACGTTCATTTCATTACGAGCAGCATGCCGTTTCGTTTGAACGCCTATCACCCGAATATCACGTTCCATCAAGTCGAAATCAATCAATATTCGGTCTTTCGGTATCCGCCGTACGACATGACGCTCTCAGCGAAAATCGCGAGCGTCATCCAATCGTTCGGGCTTGATGTCATCCATGCACACTATGCCGTACCGCATGCCGTTTGTGCCGCGCTTGGTCGCGAGATGGCGGGAGTGAAGACTCCGATCGTGTCGACGTTACACGGGACCGATATTACCGTGCTCGGTGAGGACGAGGAACTGAAACCGGCCATTCTTTATGGATTGCGCCAATCGAACGCGATCACGGCGGTCTCGCATAGTTTGAAACGAGAGACAGAAGAGCGGATTGCCAGTGATTTACCGATCCAAGTCATCCATAACTTCATCGATGAATCGGTGTATACGCCTCAACTCGACCCGACACTCCGGGAACGGTACGGCTTGTCGGATGAGGACCGGGTCGCCATCCACATTTCAAACTTCCGTCCTGTCAAACGCGTCGACCTCGTCCTTGAGGCGTTCGATCAGATGGATGTTCCGAATAAGAAACTATTGCTCGTCGGAGACGGTCCGCTCATGGGTGCGATGCGTCGACTCGTGACGGAAATGGGGCTTGAAGAGCAGGTCATTTTTGCCGGGAAACAAGAACAAGTCGCCGCACTTCTGGCAATCAGTGACGTTCACGTCCTGTTATCAGACAAGGAGGCGTTCGGTCTCGTAGCGCTCGAGGCAATGGCGACAGGTGTGCCCTCTGTCGTGAGCGATGCGGGCGGGCTACCTGAAGTGATCACGGACGGTGAGGACGGTTTCGTCGTTCCAAAAGGGGATGCGAGCCAGGCCGCCTCTGCGATGGAGCGGCTCTTGACCAATCGTTCGCTACGAGAACGGTTCCGACAAAATGGATTGGTGAAATCCCGGCGTTTCGCCTCACATGACATCGTGACCGAATATGAGCGCTTGTATGAACAGGTGGTGACATCATGACAGAATGGGAATACGCAAAACAAATCATCGACACCATCGAACAGCATGGGGGCGAGGCGTATATCGTCGGTGGTGCTGTTCGGGATTACGTGCTCGGGAGTCTGCCCGATGATATCGATTTGGCGACGTCCCTCTTCCCGGAGGAGGTGATGGCGCTGTTCCCGAAGTCGGTTCCGACCGGTATTGAACATGGGACCGTCACGGTCATTCTCGACCACCATCCGTTCGAAGTGACGACATTCCGTTCAGAAGGGTCATATTCGGATTCGAGACGACCGGACCATGTCGCACTCGGGGTGTCGCTTGAAGAGGATCTATTACGAAGGGACTTCACGATGAACGCGATGGCGTTCCATGATGGGCGAGTGGTCGATTTATTCGGTGGCCAACATGATTTAGAGGAACGAATCATCCGAACAGTCGGCAGTCCGTTTGAACGGTTCGGAGAGGACGCGCTTCGCATCATGCGCGCGCTTCGCTTCATGTCACAGCTCGACTTCACCTTACATGACGAGTTGCGGGAAGCGGCGAGCGGGCTCGGTCATAAGCTCGAACAGATTGCGATGGAGCGTATCGCAATCGAATTCGAGAAACTGTTGACGGGACCTGCGTATAAGAAAGCACTAGGTGAGATGGTCGAGCTCGGCATTCATCGTCATTTACCAAACGTGACGACCGAACTGATGCAGCGTGTCCAAGAGGACAATCGGACCCCTGTGAACGCGGTCAGCGGGTGGGCACTCTTTCTCTATCATGCACAGGATGACGGCTGGCTATCGCCATGGAAACGGTCGAACGCCATCAAACGGGAGGCACGCACACTTGCACAGCTCTGTGAGACAGGGCTTGACCGGATGACGATTTATGCGACGGATGAACAGACGCTCTCCACTTATTTCCGAATGAACGGGGAGAGAGACCGAAGCCGTGAACTGAAACAGTCGCTCCCGATGACGTCACGGAAAGAGTTAAAGTTTAACGGCCGGGACGCCTTAGCGCTCGGGGCACGAGGGGAAGCGATCAAGCATCTGTTAGCCGACCTCGAACGACGCGTCATCTTAAACGAGTTACCGAACCATGAGACAGTATTGAAAGAGGAGGCGAAACGATGGCTTCAACGCGCGGGCGTGTTCTGACGCTATTACAAGATGGTGAAGTATGGAGTGGCCAAGAGTTGGCCCGTCAATTAAATATTTCACGTACCGCTATTTGGAAACATATCGAAACGCTTAAGCAAGACGGTTATGCGATTCATACGATCCCAAGAAAAGGATACCAATTGCTTGAGCAAAGTGACCGATTCGATGAACCGGCGTTTGCGTCATATCGGAAGGGACGGTTCGGTCAAATCGTCCATGCGTTTGACCAAATCGACACGACACAACGAATCGCCCATGAGCTGGCGCAACAACACGTGCCGGAGGGGACGCTCGTCATGAGCGAGGAACAGACGGCAGGGCGCGGACAACTCGGTCGCAATTGGTACAATCCGAAGCACGTCAATATCGCGGCAAGTGTGATTTTAAGGCCGGAGTTGCCCATTCGCGACGCATCAAAGCTTACCTTGATGGCGGCGAGTGCGTTTGCGAAAGCGTTGAATGCACGTGACCTTGACGTGACCATCAAATGGCCAAACGATTTACTGCTAAATGGCAAGAAAATCGGAGGCATTCTGACAGAAATGCAAACGGAAGGTGACCGCATCCAAGCCGTCATTTTAGGGTTTGGAATGAATGTCAACGGCGATGACATTCCGACGGAGTTGGCGCACCGGGCGACCTCCCTGTATTTAGAGACCGGGACGCGGTATCATCGCAGTGAGTTATTGGCAGAACTGTTGGCAGAACTCGAGACCGAATACGATCGGTTCCTTGACGTGGGATTTGCGCCCGTTCGCTTGAACTGGATGAAACATGCCGCCTATTTAAATGAGTCGGTCACCTTGAGTGGGTCCCGGACGTCGCGAACAGGTGTCATGCGTGGCATCTCGGACGAGGGGGCGTTGCTACTCGAAGTGGATGGAACGGTCGAACCGGTCTATTCTGCTGAGATTGCAGTGTGGAATGATTGATGAAAGCGAGACCATCGACTATACTTAATGTGTCGGACGCTATCAATTTTTGAAGTGTACCGCGCTTGCAGACTGTCACATTCAGTTGTCTGCCTTGATCATTATGACAGGGACAGAAGGACACTAACTCATGAAAACCATGAAATTGTTTTTCGTGCGCCTTCTTGCCATCTGTGTAAGAGGGCGTTTATTCTTTCCTGTCTCCACGTTTAGGAGGAGAAACAGATGCACACGATGACTACATTGTTAAAAAAGATGAACGAGCAGGAAAAGCTCGTCATGTTGACGGCGTATGATTATCCGTCAGCCAAACTTGCTGAATCGGCAGGGGTCGATTTGATTTTAGTAGGTGATTCACTCGGAATGGTCGTCCTTGGTTATGATTCGACGATTCCAGTGACGATGGAGGACATGCTTCATCATTCGAAAGCCGTACGCCGAGGAGCACAACATACGTTCGTTGTGGTGGATATGCCGTTTGCGTCATATCACGGAGACTTCGATCGAACGTTACAGGCAGCATCGCGCTTATTCCAAGAAGGTCGTGCGGACGCCATTAAACTAGAAGGGGCCGGTGACGTGCTTCAGACGATTGAGCGTTTGACACAAGTCGGCATGCCATGTGTCGCCCATTTAGGGTTGACCCCTCAATCGGTTGGCGTCCTAGAAGGATATAAAGTACAAGGGAAATCCCTTGAGGCTGCCGAGACACTCCTTCAAGACAGCTTGGCTGCGGAGCGTGCTGGTGCGAAGATGCTCGTCCTTGAGTGTGTCCCTCATCAATTGGCAAAACGGATCGCAGAAGAGCTGACGATTCCGGTCATCGGAATCGGTGCAGGTGCAGATGTTGACGGCCAAGTGCTCGTCTATCATGACTTATTGAAATATGGGGTGGACCGTCTCCCTAAATTTGTCCAAGCGTATGCAGACGTGAATGAAGTGGCGACGGATGCCATCCGCTCTTATGTCGAAGAGACGAAGAACGGTCACTTCCCACAAGAACGTCATACGTTCACAATGGATGAGTCGTTGCTCGACTCGTTGTATGGAGGAAAATGATGAAGATTGTATCGACCGTCGAAGAATTACGCAGTGCTTTACCAACGGATCAAACGATTGGGTTCGTGCCGACGATGGGATATTTGCATGAAGGACATATGAGCCTCGTTGAAAACGCGCGACGGGAAAATGACGTCGCCGTCATGAGTATTTTTGTCAATCCGACACAGTTCGGACCGAATGAAGATCTCGACCGTTATCCCCGCGACTTTGAACGGGATGAGAAGTTGGCACGTGAAGCGGGAGTCGATGTCCTGTTCTATCCGACGACGGAGACGATGTATCCCCTTGATATGGCGCGAGTGACCGTTCGTCACGGGGCGGACGTATTATGTGGGGCGAGTCGTCCCGGCCATTTTGATGGGGTGTTGACAATCGTCTCGAAATTATTTAACCTTGTTCAACCGACACGCGCTTATTTCGGTCTAAAGGATGCCCAACAAGTGGCATTGATTGAAGGATATGTCCGAGATTATTTCGTACCGGTAGAGATTCGACGCTGCCCGATTATTCGTGAGGAGACAGGACTAGCCAAATCTTCTCGAAACGTCTACCTGTCAGATGTCGAAACGGTAGAGGCGAGTCGAATCTTCAGCACATTGACGATGGCGCGAGAGGCACTCGATGCAGGTCAACAAGTTGATGAAGTAAAACGACAGCTGACTGAACGTTTGAACGAGATTCCGAACAGTCAAATCGATTACGTCGAGCTTGTCGATTACCCGACGCTCGGTGCCGTCTCGAGCGACTCGACTGAACTCTTGTTAGCGGTGGCCATTCAGTTTGAACGGGCCCGATTGATTGATAATGTGATTTGGAAGAAGGGATGAATCCAATGATTCGTACATTTATGCACGCAAAGCTTCATAAAGCAACAGTGACAGAAGCAAACTTACACTACGTCGGTTCGATTACAATCGATGAGGATTTGATGGATGCGGTCGGCATCATGGAGAATGAACATGTACACATTACGAACAACCATAATGGTGCTCGCATCGAGACGTATGTCATCAAAGGGGAACGTGGGTCAGGCGTGATTTGTTTGAACGGTGCGGCAGCACGTCATTTCCAGGTCGGTGATGTGGTCATCATCATGGCGTACGGTCAAATGACAGCGGAAGAGGCGAAAACGCATCGTCCAAAAGTAGCCGTGTTGAACGAACAAAATGAGGTCGATCAACTTCTTTACGAAGAGATTGCTCATACAATTTTGTGAAGGATTCGGGGGTGTCGACAGAGGCATCCCCGTTTTTTCGTTATTCGTTCTATGGTAAGATGAGACAGACAGAAAGCACGAGCGTGCCAAAGATGGGATGGATGTTATGGACACGTATGTGATTGTGGATTTAGAGACAACGGGTCATTCCGTTAAGTCCGGAGATGAATTGATTGAGTTTGCGGCGGTCGTCGTACAAGAGGGCGAAGTGATTGAACGCTACAGCACCTTGATTCGACCGAGTCGACCAATCCCACCTTTTATTACGCAATTGACAACGATTAGTGACGAAGATGTAAGTGACGCACCTACATTTGAAGATGTGATTCCCGACATTTGGAAAATGCTGGATGGACGGGTATTTGTCGCGCATAACGTCGCATTTGATTTAACTTTTCTAAACGAGAGTCTTGAACAAGCGGGTTACCTTGCGTTTCAAGGGAGAGCTATTGATACAGTCGAATTGGCCCGTATCCTGTATCCGACTTTAGAGAGCCATGCGTTAGAAGCGCTATCGGATACGTTTGACCTCGTACATACAGACGCACATCGGGCACTCAGTGATGCAGAGGCGACGGCAGAGCTCTTCATCCGGATGCTCGACCGTTTGCGCGATTTACCGATGGTGACGCTGAAACGACTTCGAGAGTTATCAGAATCATGGACGAGTCATATCGAACCGTTACTCGATGAGATCATCCTTGAGGTTGGGATTCGTCCAGACGACGAAACCCGTTTTGATATCCACCGCAAAATTGCGTTACGACGACCGGTAGATGCGTTCGTCCCGGCGACAGAACGTGAACCGTTCGAGCCGTTCCATTTGCGGACGATTGAAGAGACGCTCCCTTCACTGTTTGATCAGTTTGAACCGAGACAGAGTCAATTCGAAATGATGCGTCACGTCTATAAAGCGTTAGACGATGAGGAAACATTGTTAGTCGAGGCGGGTACGGGAACGGGTAAGACGCTTGCGTACTTGATTCCGAGTGCCCACCATGCCCTCGAGACGAAACGCCCGGTCGTCATTAGTACGCATACCATTCAATTGCAAGAACAGTTGTTAAATCGAGACTTGCCTGTTCTTCGTCAGATTTTTCCTGAGATTGAATTCACGTTGTTGAAAGGAAGACGCAATTATATCGATTTACGCAAGTTCGAGATGGTGCTCGACGAATCGAATGATGGTCTTTTGGCATCGATGTGTAAAGCGATGGTGCTCGTCTGGCTCACTGAGACCGAGACCGGGGACTTAGAGGAACTTTCATTTCCGGGCTCAGCGACACAAGGACCCGCTTCGTTCAAGCGTTTGATTCAAGCAGATGCTTCAAGTGATTTTGGACGGTTCGATCCGTGGTATAGCCGTGACTTTTTCACGAAAGCCGTGTTGCGCTCGAAAGAAGCGGACCTGATTGTGACCAATCATGCCTTACTGTTCTCGGACTTACAGCATCAGGCAGGCATTTTACCGACGGACACGCCTCTCGTATTAGATGAGGCCCATCAAGTCGAAGAAGTGGCCTCTCATCATTTCGGTGTGACATTTGATGCGATTCAATTTGACCGTCTCTTCAAATGGTTCGGCTACGGAGCGGATGGCAAATTCCATTCTCGCATTATCCAGCTAGCCGATTTGACATCTGTAACCGAAGAGGCAGAGGCATTCAGTCAACAGATCGATTCGGCCCTTGCTCGGGTCGAAGAAGAACTCGAAGATCTTCTGACGTCCCTTCAATCGTTAGGTAAGAAAAAAGAACCTCGACAAACGGTTCGTTTCGAACGGGAAGGGGTAACGTTTAGACCAATTCGAGAAGTGGCCAATCGACTCGAGGACAAACTACGGACGTTGCGGACGTCACTCCGACATCTTCATCGCCTGCTCGATGAACGTAAAGAACATATGACGTTCAAACAGCGCGCCCTTCTCGGTGATTTAAAAACGTTGATTGGAGACGTGCGCGAACTCGAGAGTGTCATCTATGAGACGATGCTGACGCGTGACGATGATGTGGTCAGCTGGGTCGAACTGAATTTAGGAAATCGGAAATTAACCTCGGTGTACACGCAACCGGTCGAAATCGGACCTCTGTTGCATGAACGTCTGTTTAAGAAGCGACCGACAATCTTAACATCAGCGACGATGACGGTCTCAGGGAAGTTCAGCTTTATGGAACGACGCCTCGGATTAGAAGGAGAACCGGTCCGAAGAGTCGTCTTACCGTCGCCATTCAACTTCAAAGAACAGGCCAAACTGTTTGTACCGTCGGACTTCCCGTTGATTAATGAAGTGCCGCTCCCTCAGTTCGTCGACCAGACAGCCCAGTCGATTGTCCAAATCGCGAACGTGACGAAAGGAAGGATGCTCGTCTTGTTCACATCGAACGAATTGCTTCGACTCACTTATGAACAAGTGAAAGATCACCTTGATCCGTCTTATACACTTCTCGCACAAGGTGTGAGCGGTGGCTCACGTAGCCGCTTGACGAAACAGTTCAAACGGATGGAACAGTCGATTCTCTTTGGAACAGCTAGCTTTTGGGAAGGTGTCGATATTCCGGGGGAGGCGTTGACATGCCTTGTCATTGTAAGACTTCCCTTCGCACCGCCCGACCAGCCCATCATGCAAGCTCGTTCTGAGAAAATTGAAGCGATGGGGAAATCACCGTTCTTTGAGTTATCCTTGCCCCAAGCGGTCATTCGCTTCAAACAAGGTGTCGGTCGATTGATTCGATCGAAAGGGGATTATGGTGCCGTCTTCGTGTTCGACCGGCGTGTGGAGACGACGCGTTACGGCAAACAGTTCATCAACAGCTTGCCTAAAGTTGACCGGATTGAAGGAACGCTTGAAACGTCGTTATCCGAGTTAGAGTTGTTCTTAGACGAGAAGGAAAAGTCTGTGGCACGAAATGACAGATAACGCTAGGCATCACGATATTATCGTTTTATAATGATACGTATAGTGTTTTTGGAGGAGGAGTCAATATGAACTCGAATATTGAGACGCTGGCGAGCGTGCGCATCGAACCGACTGCGGACGTCTACAAAATTGTCGACTTATTGAATCGGACCTTAAAGAGTCAGGATTTAATGTTCGGTTTGTCACTTGAGAAGAAAGTGAACGATCCGAAGAAGGAAGAGATGGTCTTCACCATCTATCGTACAGAATGACCAGAAAGGCAAAATGGATCGTCTCATTACTGGCGGCACTGATTGGTGTCGTCCTTGTCTTTAGCGTGATGTATCGATTCACCATCGGTCATACAGAGAATCAAAAAGAAAAGCTCGTCGAAACGGCGATGGCACGATTGGCTGAAGAATCTCCAGGCGCGAGAGTGGGTCAGGGAGAACTGTTCAATGGGACAGAGGCGTATGTCGTCTTCCCAGAAGTAGACGGGGAGTCCATTTGGTTTGTCCCATTGGATAAAAAGCTGGAGATCGAGCAACGAGAAATCGGTGAAGTGGACGCTACTGACGTCTGTTCGAAGTCGGTTGAGGAGACAGGCGGACAACTGGTCAGCTGTAAGGTTGGTTTTGACGAACGGGCACTCATCGAAGTGGTCACGAAAGCGGATGCGTCTTATACGTATTCGTACTATACGCTTCAGGCCGGAGAATTTATTCGACGGGTCCAATTGACCGATCAAATGTAATGAATTAGAGGGGGATTATGATGAAACATCTATTAGCGAAACGTGTAAAACAACTCACACCATCGACTACCTTAGCGATTACAGCTAAGGCGAAGGCACTGAAAGCTTCAGGCAAAGATGTCATTGGTCTCGGCGCGGGTGAACCTGATTTCAACACACCAGAACGAATCATCGATGCTGCTTGTCAAGCCGCTCGAGATGGAGACACAAAATACACGCCATCTGGCGGGACAGTCGCGTTGAAAGATGCCATCATTGAAAAGACGAAACGCGATAGTGGATTGTCGTTCGAACGCAACGAGGTGATGGTGGCTTCAGGTGCGAAACATGCCCTTTACGCTTTGTTCCAAGCTATTCTAGATGAAGGGGACGAAGTGATTGTCCCAGCCCCATACTGGGTCAGTTATCCGGAACAAATCAAATTGGCGGACGGGGAACCTGTCTTGGTCGACACGAATGAAGAGACGTCATTTAAATTGACGCCAACGCAACTCGAAAGTGCGATCACTGCTCGTACGAAGGCCGTCATCTTGAACAGCCCATCCAATCCGACGGGAATGATTTATACGAAAGAAGAGCTACAGGCACTCGCCGATGTCGTTCTTCGCCACAATCTTCTCGTCGTCAGCGATGAGATTTACGAAAAGTTGATTTACGGTGATGCGTCGTTCGTATCGATTGCGACCCTTCCGAATATGCGTGAACGCACCATCATTATCAATGGTGTCTCGAAATCTCACGCGATGACAGGTTGGCGAATCGGATATGCCGTTGGGGACGCAAGAATCATCGGGGCGATGACGAACTTGGCCTCACACTCGACATCCAACCCGACATCTGTCGCACAAGCGGCTGCGGTAGAGGCATACAATGGACCACAAGAAGATGTGGAAATGATGCGTCAATCTTTCGAGGAACGACTTGAAATCGTCTACGACCGTCTCGTCAAAATTCCTGGCATCACGTGTTTGAAGCCGCAAGGTGCATTTTACTTATATGCCAACGCGAAGGTCGCGGCCACAGAGAGTGGCTATGACACTGTCGATGCTTGGTGTGAAGCTGTTCTTGAAGAAGCAAATGTGGCACTCGTGCCTGGTTCTGGCTTCGGACAAGACGATTACGTACGATTATCCTATGCAACTGAATTAAAACGCGTATTAGAAGCGCTCGATCGAGTGGAAGACTTCGTTACGAAGCGCGCTCGATAAGCGAAAGGATGGAAATGAACATGACAACTATTTCGATTAACCAATTTAAAGACTATGAAGGCCAATCTGTCCGTGTAGGCGCGTGGATTGCCAACAAACGTTCAAGTGGAAAGATTGCTTTCCTTCAATTACGTGACGGTAGCGGTTTTGCTCAAGCGGTCGTTGTAAAAGCTGATGTAGCGGAAGAGTTATTTACACTTGCAAAAGGGATTACGCAAGAAACGTCGGTTTGGGTCACCGGGAATGTCAAATCTGATGGCGGACGTACACCACTCGGATTTGAATTGGAAGTGACAGATTTAGAAGTGATTGCGGAATCGGTTGATTATCCAATCACACCGAAAGAACACGGAACGGAATTCTTGATGGACAACCGTCACTTATGGCTCCGTTCACGTCGCCAACACGCGATTATGAAAGTTCGTAACGAAATCATCCGTGCGACATATGAATTCTTCAACAAAGAAGGATTCGTCAAAATCGATCCGCCAATCCTTACGAGCAGTGCACCGGAAGGGACGACAGAATTGTTCGAGACAGACTATTTCGGTCAGTCAGCCTACCTTTCACAGACGGGTCAGTTGTACATGGAAGCCGCGGCGATGGCCCTCGGAAAAGTATTCTCGTTCGGTCCGACGTTCCGTGCGGAAAAATCAAAAACACGTCGTCACTTGATTGAGTTCTGGATGATTGAGCCGGAGATGGCATTTGTCGATCATGACACGAACCTCGAGATTCAAGAGCAGTACGTCTCATACATTGCACAGTCGGCACTTGCGAACTGTAAAAATGAATTGGAACTTCTCGGACGTGACCTTGAGAAATTGGCACAAGTACAAGCGCCGTTCCCACGCGTTCGTTACGAGGATGCCATCAAGTTCTTGAAGGCAGAAGGATTCGACGACATCGAATACGGTGATGATTTCGGTGCACCGCACGAGACGGCGATTGCCAACGCACATGATCAGCCGGTATTCATCACGCACTGGCCAAAAGAAATCAAACCGTTCTATATGAAAGTAGACCCTGAGAATCCAGAACTCGTTCTGTGTGCGGACTTGATTGCTCCAGAAGGATATGGTGAAATCATCGGGGGATCTCAACGTGAGGACGACTACGATCGTCTAAAAGAAGAAATCATCAAAGAAGGTCTCGACGAAACGGATGCGTATGATTGGTACCTTGAACTTCGTCAATACGGTTCGGTCCCACACTCTGGTTTCGGACTTGGCCTCGAGCGTACAGTCGCATGGATCAGTGGAATCGAGCACATCCGTGAAGCGATTCCGTTCCCACGTTTATTAAACCGAATTCACCCTTAACGATTAATCGGGGAAGACGTCATGTCCTCCCCGATTGATGTGTCTTAGAAAGGAAGTGCGACATGGATGCACATCAATTGATTCAATTATTCGAACAAAGTCCGGTCGTCATTCCACGAAAGCTGTTCACCGATGCGAGACGCCTCGACTTGTCACCCGTCGAGTTCAGTCTGATCGTTCATCTTCTTGAAATGACTGGGGAGGGCATCGTCATGCCGCTCCCGAGCGAGTTAGGGAAACGTTTGAATGTTTCGGAAAATGAGGCGCGATCAGTACTCCTCGGTCTATTGCAAAAAGAGTTGATCGCCATTGACGCTTCAAGTGATGGTGAGCGATATAGCCTATTGCCACTTTTCGAAGCGTTACAAGGGGAAGAGAAAGTTGTGCCCCAGCAGACACTGAATGAGAATATCATTCATACGTTTGAGCGGGAATTCGGAACGATCACCCCGTTCGAGATTGAACAAATCGTCGGCTGGATGACGGAAGATGGCTTTAGCGAGGAACTCATCATGGCCGCGCTTCGGGAAGCGAAACTTCGAAACGTGCGAAACTTCAAATACATGGACAAAATCCTGCGTGTTTGGCAAGATCATCATGTCGAATCGCTCGAGGATGTCGTGGAATATCAACGGAGGAATAAGTGATGTTGACGAGAGCACAATTACAGGAAGTGTCAGATACGATGAAGCAGATGTTCCCGGATGCTCATTGCGAGTTGACGCATCAAAATCCATTCGAATTGGTGGTCGCCGTCGCGCTTTCCGCACAAGCGACGGACGCACTCGTCAACAAGGTGACACCGGGTTTGTTTGAAGCGTTTCCGACTGTCGAGGCGATGGCAGCGGCTGACGTGTCTGAAATTGAGGCATTGATTAAACGGATTGGTCTGTACCGTAACAAAGCGAAGAATGTAAAAGCACTCTCAGAAAAAATTGTGAACGAGCATGGTGGAATTGTCCCTTCTGACCGAGCATCGTTGGAGGCGCTCCCTGGAGTCGGTCGTAAGACAGCCAATGTCGTCCTTTCTGTTGCATTCCATGAACCGGCGTTTGCGGTTGACACGCATGTGGAACGAGTATCCAAACGTCTCGGTATTTGTCGCTGGAAAGACAATGTCCGCCAAGTCGAGGATACATTAATGAAAAAGTTTCCACGCGAGGAATGGTCACAACTTCATCATCAATTCATCTTCTTCGGACGATATCATTGCAAGGCACAACGCCCAGGCTGTGAGGCATGCCCACTCTTGCATATGTGCCGTGAAGGAAAGAAACGAATGAAGTCACAGAAAGTCACCACATAAAAAACGCATCGACACGCAATGTGTCGATGCGTCAGACTGTAGACAAAGTATAGGTCTAATGTCTTCTATATGCCCAACCCGGACACGGCTCGCTTTCCTAGGGGCAAGCAGGGAGCCGCATCGCGACTGCGTCACTGCTGGGTCTCCCTTTGCTTGCTATTCCCTCAGGAGTCTCGCCTGCCCGTTCTTGGTCACCTTTTGTCCTTCATCCCATATAATGGTGTGAGAAGAACACACAGGGGCGGATCTGATGATCAACAAGTCGACATGATTCATCCTTCACGGTCTGACGAACGGAACGGATGTTGAACGGCGGGCCGAGGCGGATGATCTCGGGATTGATGACGGGCGGGCTCGGCGTTTACCTTCCCTTTCCCCTGATACATCGATTCGAAGGAAGTATCGAGTTTTTTCTTCGGCCGTCGTGGTCTTAGAAAAAGACAAACGGCCGCCAGATGACGACCGTTTGCTTTGCTCGTCCGACGGCGCCCCGACTCCTACAGGAAAGCAATCCGACGGAGACCCAGCAGCGACCTAGGTCGCGATGCGGCTCCGGGATTGCCTGAGGAAAGCGTGGGCGCCGGACAGGCGAGCGATAAGATTCATGTTAGTCAACAAGCTGACGCATCGACACGAAAGGTGTCGATGCGTTTTTGCTTAATGATTCCAAGGATGGTCGCTCCATTCGCGACGTTTTTTCGTGATTGGCACTTTTTTGAAGCCCCAGTTTCGGAAATCTTGGTCCGGACTTTCTTTACGGATGTAAATTTTGTCCTTAATGGCTTTAAAGATTCGGTTCTCGTCCCCATAATGGACGAACCGTGGTTTCACTTCAATCACGCCACGACGAACGCGAGAAAGTGGCAGACAGACGAGGTCGGCGATTTCTAATCCAGATTGATACATCGTGTTCTGCTTCTCAGAGAAGATGAAGCCTTTGATTTTTTGACGGCTCTTTTCAACGTCTAAATGAACGGTACCTGAATTGAAAATATCGAAGAATGCTTTTTGAATCAGTAAGTTCTGATAATCGTCTCGGGATTCCAGGACGACCCGGGCACTCACTGCCTCTGTTTCTTCTAAAAACGCATAGAATGACTTCATCAAGTGAGCGAACGCAACGACATACGGATCTTTGGGCGTCGAATAAAAGTCATGGAGCTTCTGTTTATCGACCTCGACACTGACGATCGTACAGTCGATTCCTCGTAAAAATTCAGGGAGCTTATCCCAAAAGTCGCGCAACATATCAATCGTGATCCCATCTTCTTTTCCGTAAGGATGTTCCGCTTTTAAAATTTCTTTTAAATGAAGTGGGATATGCTCCGTTTTGAACACATCTCGTTTGAACGCCTGAAGACGTCGTTTCAATTCACACGGTAGTCCAGTTTCGTCTGCATCGATTGAATACTTATATTCCATCAGCACGCCCGTCAAGTTAAATTGCGTGTTCCCCTTCGGCGTACCTGTCTCGTCGACGAACATGACATACTTCTTTCCACTTTCCATCCAATCCCTCCAAAACGGATTAACAGTAACGTCTTTAAGCATCCTATTTTATTTCCAAATGGTGATTTGGTCAATCTATTGCACAGGTATTGCACATTTTTTTCGAGAATGACATCAATTAGGTTTATCGGTGTGTCATCTTGGATAAACACTAAAGGTGCTATTATCATAGAAAAACAATCGGGATATACATAACGAGAGCTTTTCAATTTGGATACACAATCGCTTACATACTAGTTTAACATACGGGAGTTTGGTACGATATGTGTTGCGGTAAATCCACACAAGTGTCGACCGACAGAAGTCGACAATCAGACCTGAGACGGAAGGAACGAGTGGACCGACCTGTTAATATGTATGTATGGGGTGACGACATTGTTCCATTATCCAAACGGTAAAAAGGCAAACGTGACAAAGACAACAAAGGGGGAAGGAATTTCGAAGCAATCATCGAATTCTCAAACCTATGCGAATCGCGGAATGAACTTGGAGACGCTGTTAAATGAAACGAATGAATTTTATCGGATTCATCAACGAGCCGTCATCCACAAAAAACCAACCCCTCTCCAAATCGTCAAAGTCGACTACCCGAAGCGAAGTGCCGCCAAAGTAACGGAAGCCTATTTCAAACAGGCATCTACGACCGATTACAACGGTGTTTATCGTGGCAGGTACATTGACTTTGAAGCGAAAGAAACGAATAATAAGACGTCGTTTCCACTCGGCAATTTTCATGACCACCAAATCGCCCACATGCGTGAGTGTGAACGTCATGGAGGGATTTGTTTTGTCATCATCCGCTTTAGTCGCTATAATACGCAATATGTATTGACCACCGAGCAACTTGTTCGGTGGTGGGAACAACGATTAACGGGGCGAAAATCGATTCCGCTCAGCTTTATCGAAAAGGAAGCGATTGAAGTTCCGACGAGAGCCTTACCGTCGATTGATTATTTGACGGTGCTCGATCAATGGCTCGATTGAATAGAAGGAGTGAACCATGAATGGAGCGAAGTAGGGTCGCACGTCGACAAGATTCGACGACGAATAAACGCAAAAAAACTGGGAAACAACCAAAGACGAAAAGTAAGAAACCGATGTGGAAACGCATCTTTTTATTAGGCTTCATGTTATTTATTGCTGCGGTAATCGCATTCGGCGCCTATACGGTATATGCCATTGCGACGGCACCAGAGCTAGATGAAGAAAAGCTTGTCGATACGTACCCGATTCAGTTGATTTCGGCTGAAGGAGAACCGCTCGAAGGGGCAGGTCAGATTCGCGAGTATGTCTCAATCGACGACATTTCTGAAGTGATGCAACAAGCGGTCGTGTCAATCGAAGACCGTCGTTTCTATGAGCATAATGGGATTGACTTACGTCGAATCGGCGGAGCCGTCGTTGCCAACTTGACAGACGGTTTCGGTGCGGAAGGTGGATCGACCATCACGCAACAATTGGTCAAGCAGTCATTCCTTTCGACAGATAAGAAGTTGAAGCGTAAGCTGCAAGAACAATGGCTCGCACTCAAACTCGAGCGTGAGTATACGAAAGAACAGATTTTAGAGATGTACTTGAACAAAAACTATTACGGTAGTGGTGGATATGGTGTGCAAACTGCATCGAAACGTTACTTCAACAAGCCGGTCTCTGAGGTCAATTATCAAGAGGCCGCGATTCTTGCCGGTCTCCCACAACGTCCAAGTGCCTATGATCCAATCAATGGTGATCAGGAGTTGACCCGCTACCGTCAAGAGCAAGTCCTGTCTGCGATGAAACGTGACGGACATATTTCTGAGGAACAGTACAATGAGGCACTTGATGTCGCCATTGCTGACGTCATCTCACCTGGTGAAGAGACGGAAGAAGAAGCGTTCACACGTGCGATTTATTCACGAGTCCAAGCCGAGCTTGAAGAAGATTACGGTCTAGAACAGTCAGACATTTATGGAACAGGTTTAAAAGTCTATACGTCTATCAACAAAGAGTTGCATACAAAATTCAATAGTGACATTAAATCGGATAACGTGAACATTCCAGGCGGAAGCTTCCCGGCCGACGAACTCCGCATGGGTGCAACGGTATTGAATACGAAGACTGGTGAAATTGTCGCGATCATCGATAGTCAACAGGCAAAACAAGGTGACAAATCGTATCGTGATTATTCGAATGAAAAACGTCAAATCGGTTCGACGGCCAAACCGATCTTTGATTACGGTCCAGGAATCGAGAACGGACAATGGTCGACAGGGAAGATCTTACTCGATGCACCGCTCGAGGGGTCCTATAAACCAAACAACTATTATCAAGAATATCGTGGTCAAAACACGATGCGGTATTTCTTAACGATTTCAGGGAACACACCTGCTGTTCGAGCTTTCCAAGAAGTTCGTGATGAATTTGGTCAAGGGGCCATCGAGTCCTTTGCAAAAAACCTCGGCGTTGAACCGATGTACGCCGGAGAGGAAGTATTAGAAGCGAACGCCCTCGGTGCCGCTGAAGCGAGCACGACTCAAATGGCAGCGGCATATGCTGCCTTTGGGACGAATGGAATGTATACAAAACCGCATTTGATTCAAAAAATTGAATTCAATGACGGTTCAAGCATCAATTCGCCAATCAAAGCGAAGCAGGCAATGGAAGACTATACGGCATACATGTTGACGGACATGCTTCGTGATGTCGTGAGCGGTGCGAACGGGACGTATGAACCCGGTGCCTTCCCTTGGGACGTGGCAGGTAAGACGGGAACGACCAACGATGAGCAAGACAAGTGGTTTACTGGATATACGACGGACTACTCGATTTCCGTTTGGACGGGTAAAGTGAGCGGTGCTAGTGAGACTGCCAATAAACCGAACTACGCCCAATACTATTTCGAGTACATGATGCAACAAGTGACGAATGCGACGGGACAACCGGATCGATTCCAACGTCCGGACTCAGTCTTGTCACTTGGCAATGAACTCTATGTAAAAGGGACAAAACCAAAAGATCTTCAACCTGAGAAGTTGGTTGCTCCGACTGGGGCAAGTGTCAACTATGACGAAGAAGCCCAAACTGGTTCTGTCTCATGGTCATACGATTTCGATGGTGCGCAAGCAGATGGCTATACGGATGTCACGTTCACAGTGACACAGAAGTCAGCTGACGGAAGTGAGCAAGTCGTCGGAACGACCGGGGAGACGAGTGTAAATATTGCAAACTTGGCCGAAGGAGACACAACGTTTACCATTGTCGCGAATGCAACGAACCCGTTGACGGGTGAGCAGCAATCGGCACCGGCGCAAGCGAGCTACTCAATCGAACCGAAAGAAGAGCCAAAGGAAGAAGAGGAAAACCCTTCTGACGAGGAAAATTCCGAAGATGAACCATCAGACGAAAATAACGGGAACGGGAATGAAAACGGAAATGGTAACGGAGACGGAAACGGAGAAGATACCACCGGCGAACAAACTCCTGATGAACCGGCAACGGATGAAGGTTCTGGCGAAGGAACAGACGAACCAACTGACGGAGATGATTCAGGAACTCCGTTAGAGGGACAATCCAATGGTGAATCGTCTGACACGAATCGTGGAAATGGCAATTCAAACAATGGGAATAACTAAGGAAAGCAGGGCGACATTGTTCGCCCTGTTTTTCGTTTGACTTTGCTATAATGAAAAGAAAGGGAACAGGATGGTGACACATGGTTCAACTCTCTTTAAAGCGCAAGATGAAAGTACTACTTGTCATAGATCGACTGCAAGACGATGATTTCGGCGTGCCTCTCGGTGGACATCTCGGGTTAAAGCTTTCACATGTGCTCTTAAAAGAGTCGATACCGTTTGGGCGTCTCATCCAGGACCAAACCGTCGCCGAAGCGATCGGACATGCTTACTTGAAACGAATCGGAGTCGAGACCATGTTCACGGGCGAAGAATCCTATTATCCGGAACTTCTTCGTGGCAACCGTCAACTCAGCTCAACAAACGAAGATTATTATAAAACGGTGCAACGCTACGTCAAACATCTTTTAGCGGTTCATTCAAAATGTACGAAACTACATACCATCGTCTTGTTCGGACGGTCGACGCAACGTCTGTTTTCAGATGCGCTCATCCGCCTCGAAGAAGAGAATGAGCATGTCGCTGCTACATTTAACGAGATGGCCATCTTTCAGATGCCCGCCGTATCGAGAGTGGTACGAGATGAACGGATTCATCAAATCCGACAAGTCGTAGCGGATCTTGCCCCTTCGAATGCGTAATGAAAGAAGGTGACTGGATGCGAAAATCTCGCTCTGTCGAAGAAATGATCAAACAACTAAAAGACGATCCAGGTTTTTCAAACCACGTACGTCATTGGTACACGGTCGACGCTCGTCCGGCACAATATGCCCCAATTCCAGAACAAGTGCCTGAACAATTGGCGAATGTACTTAAGAATCGCGGAATCGAGCAGCTGTACACGCATCAAGCCGAGGCTGTGAAACAAACGGCGGCTGGTCATTCGACGGTCATCGTGACACCGACGGCTTCAGGAAAAACGCTTTGTTACAACTTGCCCGTCCTATCGAAGATGATTGAAAAACCTACAGCCCGTGCGCTTTATCTTTACCCGACAAAAGCACTCGCGCAAGATCAAAACAGTGACTTGATGGAGATGGTCGAAGCCCTTGAAGGGAATTTACGATGCTTCACGTATGATGGAGACACTTCACCTGCGGCACGAACAAAAGTCCGCGATGCGGGGAATATCGTCATCACGAATCCGGATATGCTACATTCCGGGATCTTACCTCATCATACGAAATGGATTCGTCTTTTTGAGAACTTAGAATATATCGTCGTCGACGAACTCCATACGTATCGTGGCGTATTTGGAAGTCATGTGGCGAACGTGTTTCGACGCTTGAAGCGAATCTGTGCCTATTATGGCAGTCATCCGAAATGGATCATGACCTCAGCGACCATCGCGAACCCGCTTGAACTTGCCGAGCTATTGACGGAAGAAGAAGTCGTTTTAATCGATCGGAACGGGGCACCTCAAGGGAAGAAACATCTTGTGTTCTACAACCCGCCTGTCGTCAACGAAGCACTCGGAATTCGTCGAAGCGCGACGCTCGAGACGAAACGAATCGCCTCGAGGCTCGTGGAAGCGAACATTCAAACGATTGTATTTGCGCGGTCGCGCGTACGTGTCGAGGTGCTATTGACCTATTTGCAGGAATTAACACGTCGGGAGCTCGGACCAAAGTCTATTGTCGGTTACCGTGGCGGCTATCTTCCATCTGAACGTAGAGAAATCGAACGGCGGTTACGGAACGGGGAAATCAAGGCGGTCGTCTCGACAAACGCGTTGGAGCTCGGTGTCGATATCGGCCAACTGCAAGCGTGTGTCTTAAATGGGTATCCTGGAACGGTCGCTTCCTTATGGCAGCAGGCTGGTCGGGCCGGACGCCGCCATTCAGAATCACTCGTTGTATTTGTCGCATCCTCGTCATCACTCGATCAACTCGTCGTCGAACAGCCGGACATGATTTTAGAACGTTCACCGGAAGCGGCCCGGCTTGACCCGAATAACTTGATTATTTTAGTGGACCATATGAAATGCGCCGCATTCGAGTTGCCTTTTCAAAAAGGAGAGCGATTCGGAACGGTCGATACGGAAGATATATTAGAGTTTTTGACGGATGCTCACGTCTTGCATGAACGGGCTGATAGATATTATTGGATGACGGATTCATTTCCGGCTCATGACATCTCGCTTCGGACGAGTGATCAAGAAAATGTCGTCATCGTCGATCAGACGGCAAAACATCAAGTCATCGGTGAAATGGACACGTTCAGTGCCATGACGTTGTTACATGATGAAGCGATATACTTACATGGAGCCGAGCAATATCAGGTCGAAAAACTCGATTTTGAGGAGAAGAAAGCGTATGTTCGCCGAGTTGACGTCGACTACTACACAGATGCGAATTTAGCCGTTGAACTGAAGGTGCTTGAAGAGAATAAGACAGATGGAGCGAAGACGTTTGGTGAGGTATCGGTCATCGCGATGGCCACTTTGTTCAAGAAAATAAAATTTGGGACGCATGAGAACATCGGGTCGGGCCCGATTCATCTACCGGAGCGAGAGCTGCATACGACAGCGACATGGTTCACGTTGGATGAGCGATTCGCCTACTCGGAGGCGGACCTCGAAGATCAACTTGAAGCGGTCAGTGATTTGATGAGACGGCTTGCACCACTCTATCTCATGTGTGACACGCTTGATTTATTCACAACGATTCAGATGAAGTCGACACATACGAGTAAGCCGACCGTCTATCTGTATGACCGCTATCCTGGAGGAATCGGGCTCAGCGAGGCGCTCTTTAAAGATGCAGACATGGTGCTTGAAGCGGCAGAACGGACGGTATCCGACTGTCCGTGTGAGAGCGGATGTCCCCGTTGTGTCGGCATGGTTGGATACGGTGACTTCAAGCAGCAAGTCATTCGCCAGTTGCAAGGATTGAAAGGAACGATATGAAAGCTAAACTATCTAGATTAATCAAAACGAACGAACCTGCCCCAAAAGCTAGTGTTGCGACCCCTGACGAAGTGGAGCAACAAAAGTGGAAGGATCATGGGGGCGAGATTTTAACGTTTGAGGGGGAATGGTGCGTCCGGATCCGGAAGACATATCCCCTTGATGAGGTGTATCACGACTTCGAGTTTGGAGAAGCAGGACAGATGATGGCTCGAACCGAGCATCCGTTTTTCGCCGTCGACTTAGACCCCGACCAAGTCCTGTTCATGGATACGGAGACGACCGGTTTACGTGGGTCTGGAACGTCGATTTTTTTAATCGGGTTTGCACGGATTCGTGCGGAACAACTTGAAATGATTCAATACGTGTTACCTCATCCGGCGTTTGAAACCGCCTTTTACTATCATTTCTTGCAAGACATCGGAGATGAGGTACGATTCGTCACCTATAACGGGAAGTCATTTGATTGGCCTCAAATCAAGACGAGACACACGTTCGTCAAATCACGGGTGAAACAATTACCTTCAGTGGGTCATGTCGATTTACTTCACGCTGCAAGACGATTGTTAAAACCGAGGCTAGAATCAGTATCATTAAAAGCGGTCGAAGCATACTTTGGTCATGAACGAAGGGATGACCTTCCTGGCTTCTTGGCACCGATGCACTATTTTCAATACGTCAAAGAGCGGAATCCAGAAATATTGCTGCCGGTCCTTGAGCACCATCATGCGGACTGTTTAAGCCTCGTCTCGTTGTATACGCGTCTCAGTCAGCTTGTCACGACCCCGGTAACTGATTTCGGAGAGGAACGTGCCCACTGGCTACATGACCTTGGCGAACAAGATCAAGCGCTGAGGGAGTTTGAGCAACTCCCGAGTCCATCGAAGCGTGCCATCATGCGGCAAGCGATGTTATTAAAACGAGCTGGACGATTCGAGGAGGCCATTCCGCTGTTTGAATCGATTCATACGATTGAAGGGTACGTCGAACTTGCCAAATATGCAGAGCATAAACAAAAGGACGTGGCTTTAGCGATGGATTACACGGAGCGAGCGTTAGAGATTCTTGATCAAAAGCGGACGGTGTTACGTCAAACGATGCAACGCGAGAAAGATGCGTTAGAACATCGCCGTGCTCGCCTAGAAAGGAAGCGAACATGAAAGTAGTAGCCGTCACAGGATATCGTCCTCATGAACTCGGTATCTTCAAAGCGGATCATCCGGGTATTGAAATCATTCAAGAAGCTTACCGGAAAAAGATACTTGAAGTCATCGAATTAGGTGCTGAATGGTTCATATTTAGTGGAACGAATGGTTGTGAATTGTGGGCCGGACAAGTATTGTTAGAGTTAAGAGAAACCTATCCGATTAAAATCGCCGTATTTCCGCCGTTCTTAAACATGGATGAGCGCTATAAACCATTCGAACAAGAACTATTTGTGCAACTGCAACTCGAGGCAGACTTTTTTGAGCCGCTGACACAGCGTCCATACGAAGACCCGAGTCAGCTACGGGCAAAAACAGCGTTCTTTTTAGATAAAGCAGAAGGATTGATCACCTTGTATGACGAAGAAACGGAAGGAAGTCCCCGGTTTCTAGTCGATGGGGCTCGGCGAAAGCCGAACATGGAAGTTTTCTTGATCACACAAGAAGACTTACGAGTCATTGAAGAAGAAAAACAATGGGAACAACAATGGGAGTGATATGATGCAAACGGAATTAACAGCAGAAGCGATTTATAAACAAGAATTCAAGACCGCGTTACGTGGTTATTCACAAGAAGAAGTCGATCAATTTTTAGATGTCGTCATTCGCGATTATGAAAAAATGGCGAAAGAAATCGAGCGTCTTCAAAATGAAAACGACTCGTTGCGACGGGAACCTGCGCCTGTATCGGAACCGGCTAAACCAGCACAGCCGGTTGCTTCAAATTATGACATGTTACGCCGAATTTCAAATCTTGAAAAAGCGGTCTTTGGAAAGCAAGTCGGTCCAAGCGAATAACAAATAGGGGGTGGAGTCCATGTTGCAAGTGTTAACGGCCACGGAGAAACAACCAGTCAAACAACAGACAAAAAAGCTGTTTCGTGTGAAAGAAGAAGTGATGAAAGCACCAACCTGCTATACAGATCGTCTCGTCGAAAACATCAGACAAACATGCCGATTTGATTGGATGATGATTGAACATGTCAAATTAGGGGATGATCTCATTCATTACGTGCTCGTCGGACCTAAAGGCGTATTCTTGATTCAATTAAATCGAACTCCAGCCCTCGTCCATATGACGAACCGGGAATGTCGAACCGAGACCTCAATGGGGTGGAAACAGGTTTATCCTCATCCTGTCACGGAATTAGAACGGATGACCAAACAGGTGCGGTCACGATTAAAAAAAGAGTGTAATCAAGCAATTCCCGTCTATTCGTTTTTAATTTTCCCGGAAACGGAACGATTGAAGTTAGAACGAATTAAGGCGAATTGTGGAGATTCATTCGCTCTAGTGGATCAAGTGATCAATAAAACGAACCTTGAGACGTTGACAGAGCCGCTCGTCAAACAAATCGCTTATTATTGTTCTGAGCGACAAGTACATAAATAAGATGAAGGCCGAATGATTGTATTCGGCCTTCATCTTATTTTAAAAGTTCTCTTGCTTTTGCCGCATCATCTCGGTGAACGAACAGTGCAACGCGATCGTCCAAGTTTTTTGCGAGCGGCTTTAATAGTTTACCGGTCGGTAGTCCTTGTTCCACACGACAGGTGATGCCCTGCTCGGTCAAATAATGATAATCACCTAAAAGTTCTTCACCTTGTTTCCCGAATGCTTCACCGAAACGAACCCACTTTAAGTTGCGAATTGTCCGAATCGAGACCAAAATGACAAACAAAATGGCGAGTACGATGATCAATAATGTTTCCAATGCCTTCAACCCCTTCTTTACACAAGTTTAATGGTGTGGCGAGTTGAAAGCAATATGGAGCGAACGGTATACTGAAATGGAAAAGAGGGGATGAAATGAAAAAACCGATTCAATCGAGACGAGAGGCGATCTCACTCCTAGAAAATCAGCAAGTACTCTATATTCGAATTCATAACGGACAAACGGGTATGATCAAATCGACAGAGGAAGGTATCATCGTGGCCATTCCAAATGAAGAGACAGATCAAATCGATTTCCGAAAATTAGAAGATATCGAGGCGTTTGAAGCGTTTTACGATTTGACGCTCTCGAAACCAGGTATTCTATATGTAAACGTTGAATAGTCATGACATGGAGAGCTTCACCCATTCGGTGAGGCTCTCCATTTATACACCTTTAAGAGGAAGGCAGCCAGACGGCCAACTTGTCCTGTAACGGCTTTAAGCGAACATGATGTTGCTTATGCAACAAATAACCGTCTGGACGAATGACTAATATGCCACGTTTCATAAAAAGTGATTTGGCTAGTTCGTTTCCTTGATCGAAAAACGGGCGACTCGTCCTAGTTAAGGTAATCGTTTGAATGAACGGCTGGTTCTTGTTCAAATAGTCATAAATGGACGTCAAATCACGTTTCCCGTCGTCAAATACGAGCACTTGAAACCGTCCGTCCGCGATTTCGGATATTTTTGTCCGAAACCCGTCATCCGTTCGTAAAATCTCAGTCTCCGGAAAGATCTTTCCTTCCGCGACGCGACGAAACGGTAACCGAAGCGCATTCGGATACGATAAATGGAGCTGAGAAATCCGTTCGGTGATCTTTTGGTTGACGAGATTGACGCGAGTGAAGACATCCGCACCGATTGCTTGGAACGGCAAAAGCATCGGGAGGGTCGTCTGCAACATCTCCGTTGCGATATTCGTCGTCTGTAGCACATTGCGGGCAACATGTTCGCGCTCGTCCCGATAGGTGGACACGACGTGATGGGGAGCGCCAGTTTTGAGATGTAACCACAGTTTCCAACCTAAGTTGAAGGCATCCGCTATCCCGGTGTTCATCCCTTGTCCGCCGACCGGGGAGTTAATATGTGCCGCATCCCCCATGAGAATGATGCGATTATGGATGAACGTATCGACCATGCGATTGTGCACACGGAATAAAGAGAACCATTCAACATCGTGAATATGGACCGGCATATGACTGCGTTGCTCCACCAATTCTTGAAGTTCCGATTCTTGGAATGATTCATCCGTTCTCAAGTTTCCCGTGATACGAATTGTTTCATCCGTGAGCGGGAAGACTTCAAGCACTCCTCGATCCGAAAAAAAGATATGAACCTCTTCCCGGGATATCGGCCAATCCGCCTTTAAATCGGCTAACACCCAAGCCTCTTTAAATGATTTACCGCTAAACGGAAGGGCGAGCATCCGACGAACCGAGCTGTTTGCTCCATCGGCGGCGACAACATATTTCGCTTCAACGGCACGAGTCACCCCATCAGTCGCGGTCAAATGTGCGATGGTACGGGATGGATATTGGGTAATGGATGACAAGGTTTCCCCACGCTTCACAACATGTCCATGGTTTCGTAGGGCACGTTCCAAAATCTCTTCGGTTTCATTTTGACGTAACAACGTCACGAACGGATAAGGGGTCACAAGTTTGGAGAACTCAAGCTTTGCTGTCCACTGTCCCGAAAAATATAGATTCCCCCGCTCGATTGTTCGGGCACGCTCTAGCACTTCTTGCGCAACATCTAAACGAGAAAACACTTCGATGGTCCGCGGCTGGATCCCGATGGCTCGTGAATTGTCCGACGGGGTCGTCTTACGATCAATGATTTGAAAAGATACGCCATATCTGGCTAAGGTGAGTCCGAGCGTCAGGCCGGTTGGTCCGGCACCGACAATCAATACATCCACTTGTTCGTCCACGCTGATCAACTCCTATCATTAATAATGATATTTCCGACATTGGCAGCGACTAAACGAAAAGTAGGGTATAGAACGATATATGATATTCGATGATGGAAGGTGAGTGAGCATTGTGCAGCCATGGATCACAGAAGAAAAAATTCGAGATAGTTTTACAATGGATGAAGATTATGAACAGACAGCGGCAGTGTTAATCCCACTCGTTCAAACCGATCAGGAATGGCACGTCGTGTTTGAGGTACGCGCCCACACGATGCGGCAGCAACCTGGGGAGATTTCATTTCCAGGGGGACGCCTTGAAAAAGGAGAAACACCCGTAGAAGCGGCAATCCGAGAAACATGCGAAGAGTTAGAGATTTCTGCAGATAAAGTAGAAGTCGTAGGCAAATTGCGACCGCTTGCTACGCCTCATCGTCAATTGATTTATCCGTTTGTCGGAATTCTATCGGAAGTACCGAGTGTGGAAGGGACGGATGAGGTCGATCATTTGTTTACCGTACCGATTTCTACCTTGCTCATGATTGATCCATTCCACGGAGAGATGGAATGGACAATGAGTCCGGATCAAAATATTCCGTTAGATCGATTGGCGAATGCTAAAGCGTACAAGAAACGGGTAATTAAAATGAAAGAACCTTTTTATGAACATGAAGACTACATCATTTGGGGACTTACTGGAAAATTCTTGACACAATTTATTAAACGGATAAAAGAAAACGTATTCAAACGGTTATAATTTCGTTATAATGATAGAAACAAATTTAGATTGGAAGTGAATGGGTGTGTCTGAAGAATTCCTCGTAGGTGATATCGTGAAGTCGACTCGTGAAGGATGGGTCGCTGAAGTGACCGCCGTACTGACCAATACTGTGATCGGTGACGTCTCGATCATGGAAGAGTTTCAACAGCTCGGACTCGAGTTCGAGAAACAAGTTTTACTAAAATCAGAATTGGAATTGATTGAACGCGCCAGCTGACCTTTTTCTGAAAGGGATGATTCAGATGTCCATTGACAAAAAAGTACGTGAATGGCAAGAGGCGGGTTTATTGGATGAAGCGACAGGGTTAAAACTAGTCGACTATGAACATAAACGACGGGCGGCTAGTGAGCAACATGATCACAAGCCGCCCGTTTTGGTCATTGTCGGATCCATTTTGTTGGCTCTTAGCCTTTTCAGTTTCGTCGCAGCCAACTGGCAAGCGATTCCTGACCTTTTGAAAATCGGTTTGTTTCTTTTATTTATGGTTGGATTTTATGTGTTTGCCGAGCGGGTTCGCTTAAAAACCCCAAGATATGTCACGCTGTTACGTGTACTAGGGTTCGTTTTCTTTATCGCGACCATGGCGGTCATTTTCACGACGTATAACCTGTCTGGCCAATTGACTCTATTGTTCTGGATTATCTTTGCGATGGCAGTACTTCATCGCATCTTGTATGAGCATGTCATATTCTCCATGATCACCGCAATCGCTGCATTTTTAGCCATCACCAATAGTTTCGAAAGCATCGGGCTGATTTTGATTGGGATTGCTCTAATCGTGACATGGGTGTGGTTCCATTTCGTCGATGAATCGTTGGACCGCACGTTTGCCTGGCTAACCTTTTATGGCCTTCTCAATATTTTCGGCCAGTATATCGATTATGAGGGAAGACTGTGGCCGCTTTGGTCACTCGTCATCTTGCATGTATTGCTCTTATTCTATCGAAAACAAGCCGCATGGCAAGCAACGTATCTGTTCACTGCGGCCGTTCTATCAATTGGTTATTTAATTAACGTGACAGAAAGTTGGCTCTCCCAAAGACCGCCTTCTGTCATTGAAGCGACACTTTTGTCGGTGGCACTCGTTGCCGTCTATTTGATTCACAGACGAAACGACCTTCTCTGGGTAAGTTTCCTTGCAGTCATCCCATTTGCACTTTTTGAAGATTCAGGAGTTTTACTGGCGGTCATCATCGAGGTGATTGCACTTACGTACTTGATTCGCCAAGACGTGACACGACAACCGACAATATTCGCTTTCATCTATTTCTTAATCGTTCAAATGACAATTTACTTTATCTACGTATGGGACCGGCTCGATATCTCACTCTTCTTCTTGATTGGTGCGTTAATCGTCTTTACGTTGTCACTCGCATTATGGTGGCGTAATCGAACGAGAGGGGATGTGACGACATGAAACGGTTTTCTGTTTGGGTGATCCCGGTTGCCCAAGTCCTGATTGCAATCGTCTTTGTGGTACTTGTTTATGCTATTTCGTGGGTCGGAGAGACGTACACGTTTAAAGGGTCTTCGTTCGAGCCATATGATCCTTATTTTGGAGATTCCATCTATCTCGAATATGATGCCTTCAAAGGAAGACAAGATGTCGAAACCGGAACGGTCTATGTGTCCTTTAAAGAAGGGGAAGAGGGCTATGCTGTCATCGATCGAATTGAGTCAAAACCGTTTTTTGGTGGTATTCGGGCAAACTATTATGATCGACTTCTTTATATAGAAGAAATGGGTTCGTATCGTGTGTCTCAAAATGAGATAGATGCCATAAAAGGAAAGCAATCGTTCACGGTTCAAGTTGATGTCGCACCGTGGGGGATGCTCAGAATGTATGAAATTGAGTCAAATGAATAAGATTTAATCATGACAGGAAGATTACAGGTTTGTTACACGGCTGATTGTAACGAATCTGTAATTTTTTTGTGAACATAAGGAATACCAACGTTTTTTTCAATTATTACAATCTGTAACCACTTTTTTTGCCATATGTCAGGAATGTTTCACTTCGATAAAATCACTACTTTGACGGGACTTGTCGTGGTAAATTAACATCTGTTCGTTACATAACGAGAAAGGTGATGACCTTACTACGATGAAATTATTAAAATATATGATCGTCATTGGAGCTACGATGATGGGGCTGTTCACATTCATGGATCAGGCAGATGCTGCTCAAATCGGAATCGGGACAGAACAGAAAATCGTACAAAACCCGCTTGAACTAGAACGACAAGCAATTGAAGAAGAACGACAAAAAGAAATCGCCCGCCAAAAGAAACTTGCTGAAGAAAAACGTATCGCAGAAGAGAAGCGGATCGAAGCAGAACGTCTTGCAGAAGAGAAAGCAAAAGAAGAAGCCGAGAAAGCAAGACTTGCGAAACTTGAAGCAGAACGAAAAGCGGAAGAGGAGCGAAAAGCAGCGGAACAGGCAACAGCTGCAAAAACGTCGACTTCAGCTACGCAAACAGTCAGTGCGACACCGGTATCTACATCTAAAAAGGTTATTACAGTCGAATCGACGGCTTATTCAAATGATGTTGCAGATAATAAGGCATACGGCGGTCGTGTATTAACGGCCACGGGTCATGATGTGACCGACTCGATTTATTATAACGGGATGCGAATTATCGCAGTCGACCCAGCCATCATCCCATTAGGCTCTAAAGTCCATATTCAAGGTGTCGGTGATGCGATCGCCCTTGATACAGGTGGCCGAATCAAAGGTCATATCGTCGATTTATTAGTCGATTCAAAACAGGACGCGATCCAATGGGGGCGTCGACATATTGAAGTAACGCTATACTAAAAATCAGGTTCTCCAATTAGGAGAGCCTTTTTTTGTTTAACAAAGTAGAGAAACGGGCAAAATAATATTTGAATTTCCATTTTGGAAATAGTTGAGGAGGGATCAGGTTGATTGAGTTTCGTGATGTATCAAAACGTTATGAAGACGGGACGTTAGCCGTCAAAGACTTGAGTTTAACTGTAGAAAAAGGAGAAATATTTGTATTGATCGGTCCTTCAGGTTGTGGCAAGACCACGACGATGAAAATGGTGAATCGATTAATCGATCATACGGATGGGAAAATTTTAATCGATGGAAAAGAAATCTATCAATTCGATATTTTTGAACTACGCCGTAATATCGGTTATGTACTCCAACAGATTGCATTATTCCCTCACTTAACTGTGGAAGAAAATATTTCTGTCGTACCGGAATTATTAAAGTGGAAAAAAGACCGAACAAAAGAGCGAGTGACCGAATTAATGAAAATCGCCGGACTGGACCCGAAACTTCGCTCGAAGAAGCCAGCAGAATTATCAGGAGGACAACAGCAACGCGTCGGCGTATTGCGTGCCTTAGCTGCAGACCCTGACGTCATCCTTATGGACGAACCCTTTTCTGCGCTTGATCCGATCAGCCGTGGTCAATTGCAAGATGACATTAAACGATTAAATGATGAGCTCGGGAAAACCATTTTATTTGTCACACACGACATGCAAGAAGCGATGAAGCTTGGTGATCGCATCGCGTTGATGCGTGACGGGGAACTCATGTTGATCGGTACGCCTGAGGAGATATTGGCGAGTGAAGACCCATTCGTCTTAGAATTTACACAACGCGGAAGAGGTGAGCTAGATGCTTGAGACGTTCCAAAATAGACAAGGACAGCTTGTCGAGGCACTGATTGAGCACTTACAGCTCTCTGTCGTATCGCTTTTGATTGCCGTATTGATTGCCGTACCATTGGGAATCTGGCTGACGCGCCGTAAGAAAATCGCCGAAACCGCCATTGGTGTCACTGCGATTATTCAAACGATTCCGTCGCTTGCCTTACTCGGATTAATGATTCCGCTCGTTGGAATCGGGGCATTACCTGCCATTATTGCGCTTGTCTTATATGCGCTCCTACCTATTTTACGAAACACGTTCACCGGTTTAAACGAAGTGGATAAATCGTTGCTTGAAGCCGCTCGAGCTTGTGGGATGAAGCCGAATCAAAGTTTGATAAAAGTTGAACTCCCGCTTGCTTTACCGGTCATCATGGCTGGTATACGGACCGCGATGGTTCTGATTGTCGGTACGGCGACGCTCGCTGCTTTAGTCGGAGCAGGTGGACTCGGTACGCTGATTTTGCTCGGGATTAATCGGAATGACAATTACTTAATTTTACTCGGGGCCATCCCGGCCGCGATTTTGGCACTCTTATTTGACTTCTTGTTGCGTCAGATGGAAGGTGCGACGGCGACTCGAAACAAGGCGAAATTGATTGCTGTTTCTACTGTCCTCGCCTTGGTCATCGTCACACCGCTCGCGTTCGGTCGTTCGCAAGAAACAGACTTAGTCGTTGCCGGAAAACTTGGTCCTGAGCCAGAGATTTTAATGAATATGTATAAATTATTGATTGAAGAAGAAACGGATTTGACCGTATCGGTGAAACCGAACTTTGGGGAAACAACATTCGTATGGGGGGCCCTCCAATCAGGGGATGTCGATATTTACCCTGAATTCACTGGGACCGCACTCGCGAGTCTCGTCAAAGAAACGCCTGAGTCAAACGATGCCGGTGAAGTGTACGAGCAAGCAAGAGAAGCGCTTGCTGAAGATGGATATGTGATGCTCGAACCGATGAAATTTAACAATACGTATGCACTCGCGATTCCACGTGATTATGCAGAGGCGGAAGGCATTACGGCCATTTCTGATTTACGGAATGTCGAGTCGGACATCAAGGCCGGTTTCACGCTTGAATTCACGGACCGTGAAGACGGATACCCAGGACTTCAAAACGAGTATGGGCTTGATTTCCCATCTGTCGTCTCGATGGAGCAAAAACTGCGTTATCGTGCCATCTCACGAGGAGATGTCAATTTAGTAGACGCCTATGCGACGGACCCTGATATTGCCGAGAACGACCTGGTCGTCTTAGAAGACGATCGTCAATTCTTCCCACCATACCAGGGAGCGCCACTCATGAAGGAAGAGACACTTGAAGAGTATCCAGAAATCGAGGATGCGCTCAATCAGCTCGCAGGTAAAATCACAGACGAACAAATGTCTGAATTGAATCGACGGGTCGCGTACGGAAATGAACGCGCGTACGATGTAGCGAAAGACTTCTTAGAACAGGAAGGATTACTATGAGAGCTTTGATTATTTCGAATCCGAAGTCCGGTACGAGCGAGACGATGCTCGGCGAAGTCATCGGAACGATTGAATCGCTCTATGAAGAAATCATCATCAAAAAGACACAGGAAATCGGGGACGCGCTCCGATTAGCCGAAACAAGTGAATCGTTCGACCATCTGATTGTCATTGGCGGGGACGGTACGCTAAACGAAGTAGTGAATGGGTTAATGACCTTACAGCGCGAGGAACGGCCGACAGTCGGCATCATTCCAGCAGGAACATGTAATGACTTCGCACGAGCGCTTGAACTGCCAATTCAACCGACACAGGCTGCTCAAATCATTCGTTCCTCTCACGAACAATATGTCGATGTCATTCAAGTCGATGAGATGTATGCGCTCAATTTCGTAGGCGTCGGTTTGATCGCGGATACATCTCGTCAAATCGATCCGGATGAAAAAGGATCATTAGGCTCAATCGGATATTTTTTAGCGACCATCCGTCAGTTCCGTGAAGCGGACCCATTCAACATCACGCTTCGGCGGGGCAGTGAAGTAATATATGACGGTGACGTTAGTTTTCTCTATGTTGGGAACGGGAGTTATCTCGGTACGGTCCCGACCAAACTTGAGACACAATCGTTTTCCGACGGGCTGTTAGAAGTGGTACACAGCTCGGCAATCGGATTTCCGATGATTCGTCAATTGTTAGCCCAGCAACTCGGTCTTGATCAAAAATCGGCGGAGTGGAATCACTTTCAGGCTTCACATGTTGAAGTCGAGTTAAACGAACCTCAAATCATTGATATCGATGGTGAACATTTCGAAACCGATCACTTGACGATACGGATTCGAGAGCGAGCCCTCACGTTTTTAACGCCATAAAGCATCAACAGAGAAAAGTATTCAGACTTTTCTCTGTTTTTTGTTGTCCTCATCTTGGAACCGTGTTAGTATTTCACTATTATTATGAAAATGAAATGAAAAAGAGGAAGTAGGGGTAAACATGGCGCAAAATTCATTCGCCTCAAAAATTGGATTCATACTAGCTGCCGCAGGGTCAGCAATCGGTTTAGGTGCAATCTGGAAGTTTCCATATGTCACCGGAACGAGCGGGGGCGGTGCCTTTTTACTCATGTTTTTGGCGTTCACACTATTACTTGGTCTGCCATTATTGATTGGAGAATTCATTGTCGGACGTTCGACTCAAAAGACTGCGCTTCTTGCTTTCAAACAGTTAGGGCATGGCCGTTGGACCATTATCGGCTACTTAGGTGTCTTTGCTTGTTTCTTGTTACTTTCCTTCTATAGTGTTATTGGGGGATGGGTCCTCATCTATATTGGACTCGGTTTAAGTGGGACGCTCAGTGGACGTTCGGCTGACGAATTTGGTGAGGTGTTCGGGAACGTCGTATCGACACCTGAAATTGCCGTACTCGGACAATTCTTGTTCCTCTTAATCACACTCTTAATTGTCTTACGTGGCGTTGAAGCAGGGATTGAACGAATGAGTAAAATTTTGATGCCACTCTTGTTCATCAGTTTCTTAGTTCTCGTGGTCCGCTCGTTGACGCTTGACGGAGCGATGGAAGGCGTTCGTTTCTTCTTACAGCCTGACTTTTCTGCATTGACTGGCGAATCGGTATTGTTTGCCCTCGGACAGGCGTTCTTCTCCTTATCGTTAGGGGTGGCAGCGATGCTGACATATGCGTCTTATATAAAGACGAAAGGAACATTGAACCGGTCGGCTAACATGATTGTCTTGTTGAACATTGCGGTTTCACTTTTAGCAGGTCTAGCCATCTTCCCGGCAGTCTTTGCATCAGGTCTTGATCCGGCTGAAGGTCCGGCGTTACTCTTTGTTGTTTTACCGGCAGTCTTCAATCAAGTACCGCTCGGTGGATTCTTCATGGTCTTGTTCTTCCTATTGTTCGCTTTTGCATCGATTACATCATCGATTGCCATGTTAGAAGTCGTCGTCGCAGGTGTGACCGATCGTCTAAATGAAAAGAAATCGTCATGGACGAAAAAGAAAGTGACGGTGACAGCCGCTCTTCTCGTCTTCATCGTGGGAGTACCATCCGCGCTGTCATTCGGACTCTTGAGTGATGTACAGATTTGGAACGGTCGGACGTTCTTCGATACGATGGACTATCTCGTCAGCTATATTTTAATGCCGACGGGTGCACTCTTGACTTCCATCTTTGTCGGTTACATCGTTGACCAACGTGTCCTAAAGGATGAAATCGAAACATCCAAACCTGGTGTGAAGCTTTACCCAATCTGGCATGCGCTCATTCGCTATGTCATTCCTGTAACTGTCGCGATCGTCATGGTATCTACATGGATCACCACATAACAAACGAACCGTAGGCTCTATGAGTCTACGGTTTTTTTCGTCTCGCAACGGGAAAGTAGTCGATATAGGTAGTTGATTCTACACCTGTGGACGGAGGTATCGACGAATTTTATTATGCTAAAATGATAGAGATGACGAAACTTTTGTTGAGTGGTTTCGTAATGTACAATAGAAGTAACATGAGATGAGGTGAAAAGAATGAAAACATGGATGAAATGGGCCCTGACAGGGGCAGTCATATACTTTGCCATTAACGTATTCGATTTCTCCTGGTTATTCATTATTGTAGGGGCGCTCGTCTTGAATGAAGTGTGGTCGACGAACAAGCGCAAACAGCGTCAACGAACACCGACAACGGTGGCAAAACGTGCCAAGAAGAAACTGTTACTCGATGAGGAAGAATCGTTTTCTGGATCGAGGATTTTAAAACCGATCGAAGAGCCGATGCCTACGCGACAGTTCGAGGCGACAGACGATTTAGAGCTTCAATTTTTGCAACGGACGATTGAGCAAGGATATGAGAAGTTACAACAAATCGACCGTGTTCTTCCAGATATTAAGGATGTAGAGGTGAGGCGTGAAATGAAGGCCGTCTCGAAAGAAGCGCACGAATTGTTCGAAGAATTATTCGAAAATCCACAAGACGCAAAGCATGTTCGAGACCTGTTCACATTCTATTTAGATTCCCTCGTCTCGGTCGTCTTGAAATTTAAAGAGCTTGAAGGAAAACGGGTCGTCATTCAAGAAGAGACTCGGGAACAATTAATCACAAATATGCGACTAATTGTCGATAAATTTAAAGAACAACGCGGACGTCTCCTTGAAGATGACGCCGTAGACTTTGAACGTGAACTGATCATGATGGAGCGCGTCTTGTCTGATCAGCCGGAAGGGAGAAAGAAACATGACTTCATCGAATGAAACGAACTGGCAGTCATGGCCGGAAGAAGAACTGACTTCTGATACGAAAACAAAAACGGAGACGGAGGGGTTCAGTGACCCATCTGTCGAATGGTCATCCGTTACACAGTCACATGAAGTGCCAGCCATTCAAGCGAAACCAGACGTGCCTCAAGAGCATCGCGAGCGCATCACACGATTGGCTGAATCCATTGATATTAAAAAGACAGACTCTGTTATGTTGTTCGGGTCGAATGTCCAGCGCGAACTTTCCCAATTCTCTGATCAAATTTTGACGGAAGTGCGGATGAAAGATGGCGGCGATGCCGGGAAACTGTTGTCTGACTTGATGCAAAACGTCCGTAAGATGGACCCAGATATGCTTCAACCGGAAAAAAAGAGTTTCATGGATAACATTCCGCTCATCGGTCGTGCGAAGAAGAAGGCTGAAAACTATAAGCTTCAGTTCGAAAAAATGAATGTCTATTTGGAAGAGGTCATCCATAACCTCGATCGTGCGAAGTTTGGTCTCATGAAAGACATCACGATGCTCGATCAAATGTATGATAAGAACAAGCGATATTTCGAAGAGTTGAACGTCTATATCGCCGCGGGTGAGACAAAACTTGACCATGTACGGGAACACGAGATTGCCCCGTTACGTCAAGAAGTAGAAATTTCTAAAGATCAATCGAAGCTTCAACAATTGAACGATATGATTCAATTAGCGGACCGTTTTGAGAAAAAGTTGCACGACTTAAAATTGAGTCGTACCATCAGCCTTCAAATGGCACCTCAAATTCGGGTCATTCAGCAGAATAACCAAATCCTCGCTGAAAAGATCGAGTCAGCGGTCGTCAACACGATTCCGCTTTGGAAAAACCAAGTCGTTCTTGCACTCAGCTTGACGCGCCAGAAAACGGCACTTCGTATGCAGCAGGACGTGACGAAGACGACAAATCAACTGCTTGAGCAGAACTCGAAGATGCTCAAAGATTCATCGATTGAAATTGCTCAAGAGAATGAAAAAGGGATTGTCTCTGTTGAATCACTGAAAGTCGCTCACGAGAACTTACTTTCTACGTTGGATGAAACATTACGCATCCAGCAAGAAGGGAAGCAAAAACGTCGTGACGCCGAGCGCGAACTTGACCGCATGGAGCACGAATTGAAGGAGAAGGTCATCGAAATCGCTTCGAAAAATAAAGAACTACCAAAGGACACTGGATACTAAGGGGGAAGTCTGAGCAATCAGACTTTCCTTTTCGACGAGGAGGGACTGGAGTGGAGAAGCAACGATTGTGGGATGAGACGTGGTTATTATTCGCTGATATGATGGCCGAGCGGCACTCGAAGTGTGCATCGAAGAGTGTGGCCTGTGTCATTGTAAAAGACGAAAAACCGATTTCAATTGGTCTCAATGGTACACCATCTGGTCATACGAACTGTAATGAAATCTATATCAAGCAAGAAGATGGGTTCTATAAGCATGCCGACTATGTTGCATCGACGGATCTCGATATGATCAACGAACCGGCACGACTCATCCGAGATGGCGTGACATATATCAAGTGTACAGACCCATATGATCACCATCACTGGTCGAAACAACATGAAATCCATGCGGAAATCAATGCGATTGGAAAACTCGCTGCCGATTCAACGAATGCATTTGGTGCGACAGCGTATGTCACGCATTCACCATGTCATGCCTGTTCACTCGCCTTAATTGCGGCACGTGTCGCGCGAGTCGTATATGCCGTCGGTTATGAGCATGGGGATGGGTTAGAATTGATGCGTGAAAGCGGAATTGAAGTGTTACATATGCCACTTGAAAAAATGTACAAAAATACATTGTAAACGTTTTCATTAGATGATATATTATTAATGTACTGCCAATGGTGTTTTACTCTTCCATTATTCGTCCCTCCTCGGAGGGGCTTTTTTTTTGTTCAAAATGAGGTGAGACAAACTTTACACATAATGTTCAATATTTCACAATCTACACTTTAAAATCTCTTATATAATAAAAGTAGATTCAAGAGAGGGGAATTTACACATGGAAAAACTCGTTCGCTTTACAGATGGTGCATATGAAGTAGAGGCGTTGATCACACTCGAAGAAGTGTGGGAAGATAAATTTGCGATTGGCATGCACAAGGAGCTTGCCGTCAAATCATTAACCATTAACGGAAATGAAGTATCAGAGATTAAACATGTTCGTGCACTCCTTCGATACTATCCGACGCTTGGTGTATCAGGAATCTTGTTGGCATTAGATAAGGCGGCTGCTGAGATTGTCGCATTGTCGAAAGATCAAGATCCAGCGCTCCAATACGTTGAACTCGTGGCCATTCAAATGGACGAGGAAGCGACAAACGACTTGAAAACATTATATGCGGCAATGTGACCTCAATTGGGTGAACCATTTCACCCAATTTTTTATTGCATCTTTTATTCCTTATGGTATGATGTTTACAGATGAAGAAATGGAACGCCATATCGTTGTCAACCATAAACATGGGGATCTAGATAGCTAGATCGCTGTCAAAAAGCCACGTTCATAGGAACGTGGCTTTTTTTTGTTCAATGAAGTCGAATCCAGCCGCGACATCTTGAGCGAGGTGTGCATCCGAACCCATCGTGAACGGGATGTGCAGGTCGTTCGCGGATTTTGCAAGTCCGGCGACGTAAGGTACCCCACAATCCGGTTTTCGGAGTCCGGCCGTGTTGAAGTCAAGTCCGAATCCCCGGTCGGCAATCATCTGTAACAGACGTATTTCTTCCTCTTTTACTTTTGAGCGGTCCCATTCATAGTTTCTTTGATACTTTATCGGGAGATCGAGATGTCCGATACGAGCGACACGGATGTCTTCCCACGAAAATGAGAGACCCTGTTCAATCGACTCATAATAAGCTCTCAAGACGCTCTCGAATGAGCCAAACGCTTTGATGAGTTCATCAAACGTCTCGGCAGAATAATCAATCGGCATATAGGCGCCATCTCTATATAGGAAATGTTGCGATAAAATGACTTCATCAATCAATGGTGCGAAAGGCTTGAGTAAGGCAATGGTCTCTTTCTCTAAATGAGGCAATAAGTCGACTTCTAATCCAACTTTAATGTCGATAACCGCTTGATACTGCTGTTTCATCTGATGCAACGTATCGAGGTATTCTGGAAGTAGATCAATCGACATCGCCGAGTCTTGATTCGGGACCGGGTCGGTGAACGATAGGGGGAAAGGCGCATGTTCTGTGAACGTCATCGTTTGCAAGCCTTTTTCGATTCCGACTTGAATATAGTGTTCAATCGGGTCATTTGTACCGTGTGGACAAAAAGGGGTATGCACATGGCCATCGTGGGTAAAGTTAAACATCGATTACACGTCCTTTTCAGTTCATTTGGTTGACAGGTGTTTATCTGTTTGATAAATTTAACACAATACTTTAGTTTGGTAAAGTGATAACAAGATAAAGGGTGGTTATGATGATTTGGTCAAATTCAAAAGGTTCGATTCCAGAAGGCTGGTATGAACTTCAATCAGGAGATGTCATCCGTCCAAAACGATGGATGTTGTCATTTTTAGAGAAGGCAGAGTCGAGCGGCTACGCAGTCATCGATCCACCGCTTCTCGAATACTATTCACATTATCAAAATTTAGCGCTCTTTGACGAGTCAGCCTATTATCGATTGTTCGGGAACGACGGGGAACTTCTCGTCATGCGCCCTGACTATACACTACAAATCGCAAGAAAGTTAGCAGACGGTCATGAACCGATGCGTGTCGCTTACGCTGGTGCCGTCTATCGTCGGACGGTCAAACATTCCGGGCAACCCCATGAACGGCAACAGCTTGGACTCGAATGGGTCGATGGCGAAGAGAAGGACAGTCATCTAATTGAGTCCTTTCTCGATATGACGGAAGGGGTCCTGCCTACCGAACGTTTGACCATCAAAATTGGGTCAGCAGCCGTCATCTCGCTCATCGCGAAAGAGACAGGGATTCAGGAACGAACATTCCGAAAAATCTTAGCACTTCGAAACTTAGAATCATTACGTGAATTAGCAGAGACGTATCGCTATCCGTTGATTGCGAAGCTGCCCTTTTTAATCGGGAATTCTGCACTCGAAGAATTACGGGCTGAGGCACCGGAATCTTTAAAGGAAGCCATCGATGAAGTCGACGAGGCAGTAAAACACTTGCGTACCATCGGTTTAGAGGTGTCTTACGATTTCGGTCAAACGGGAGACTTTGATTACTACTCAGGATTGACCGTGACGGGAAGTGTGGAAGGCAAGCGTGTCCTTTCAGGAGGACGATATGATTCACTCTATGGACATTTTGGACACTCGAGACGAGCGTTCGGAATGTCGCTCGATTTAGAACAGTTAGATGAGGTGATTAAATGAAAGTAGCGGTCGCGAAAGGTCGGATTGAAAAAGCAGCCCGTCAATTTTTTGTCGAACGTGACTTACCCGTATGGCCAGAGAAGCGGGGACGTGAGTTGACGGTACAAGCAGGAAATCATGAATTCATTTTCGTCAAAGGGGACGACGTCTATAAATATGTGATGCATGGAGCGGCAGATGTTGGCATAGTCGGCGGTGATATTTTACGAGAAAAAACGCCAGGCGTACTCGAAGTCGTCGATTTACCGTTCGGTCGCTGTCGAATGGCCGTGTGTGGTCCAAAAGTTCGACGCAACGGCACAAAGAAATTGAAAGTGGCGAGTAAATATCCGAATATCGCCATATCACACTTTGCATCGAAGCGACAAAACGTAGAAGTCATTGCATTGAACGGGTCAGTCGAACTGGCTCCGTTAACGGGACTCGCTGATTGCATCGTCGACATCGTCGAGACAGGCGCGACGTTGGCTGCAAACGACTTGGAAGAATACGAGGCGATTTTTTCAATCAATGCAAAATTCATCACGAGTGAGACAGCTTTAGCGGAACAGCCTGACGAATTGAAGGCCTGGATTCGAAAGATGAGTCAGGAGGAGAACGCATGAGTACAGAAACGAATCGCTCAAGGCGCGAAGCTTGGGCCGAAGCCGTGAAACCGATCGTGGAATCGATAGAGGCCCGCGGAGACGAAGCGCTGCTTGAGTGGACGAAACAATTCGACGGGGTCGACCGAATTGAATCGGTCGATTTGGCCAGCTTTAATCCGCCAGTCGCATATGCTGAATTGACAGAGGCGCTGTCGTTAGCAGCAGAACGGATTCGTGCATTTCACGCGCGCCAAGTCCGACAAGACGATGTGTTCGAAGATACGATGTTCCGACTTGGGAGACGCTATATGCCGCTGGATTCGGTAGGGGTTTATGTACCAGGTGGGACAGCCGTCTATCCGTCGAGCGTCCTGATGAATATCATTCCGGCGAAAGTGGCCGGTGTCAAACGAGTCGTCATGGTCACCCCACCAAAAGCAGATGGGATTGACATTTCCCTTTTGATTGCAGCAAAAATCGCAGGTGCCGATGAATGTTTTCTAATCGGAGGTGCCCAAGCCGTTGCCGCACTCGCATATGGGACAGAAACGATTCGTCCGGTCGATAAGATTGTCGGACCCGGAAATGCTTATGTTGCGACGGCGAAGGCGCTCGTCTCACACATCGTCGGGATCGACTCCGTCGCCGGACCGTCTGAAGTGTTGATCATTGCCGATGAAACGGCGAACCCGAAGTGGGTTGCCGCCGACCTGCTCGCACAAGCGGAACATGACGTCGAGGCGACGGCGATCGCGCTCGTCACGTCAGAAACCCTTCGCAATCAAATCGAGCAGGAGCTTGAGCGACAATTAGCGCAATTACCACGCCAGGACATTGCGAGAGAATCATTGAAACGTGGCGGAGTCTTATATCGGACAATCGAGGATGCAATCGAATACGCGAACACGATGGCAGCGGAGCATGTCCAGTTGGCCGTAAAAGATCCTGAGGTGTTGATGCGTGCGATTCGTCACGGTGGTTCGTTCTTTCTCGGACATGAGGCGGCCGAAGCATTTGGAGACTATATCGCTGGACCGAACCACGTCTTGCCTACGAGCGGGACAGCCCGCTTCTCTAGTGGACTATCGGTCGATGACTTTTATCGCCGTCAGACATTCCTTGAGATGACAGAACTGGATGAGACGATTACAAAGGCCGCGATTCGAATCGCCAAACAAGAACAATTAGAAGGACACGCCCGTGCGATGGCTGTTCGGATGGAGGACGTATGAGACGAAATTATCAGAACATCCCACGCTATGTACCTCATGCCGCTTCGGGATATGCGCTCAATCAAAATGAAAGTCAATATCCGTTACCAGAACGTCTCGAACGAGCTATTCGAGACGTATCACTCGAGGCACTCAGCCGTTACCCAGTCGAAGAATTGCTCGCTTTAAAAGCAAGCTATGCTGACTATGCGGGAGTCGAGCCGACGCAACTCATGGTCGGCAGCGGGAGCGATGAGCTATTGGCCATCTTGAGTCAGGCGATTTTGGATACGGAAGACCGTGTGGTCGCACCGGCCCCAGACTTTTCGATGTATGGCATCTATACACAAATTGCCAGAGGGCATTTCACACAACCGGACGAACAGGGTTTGCGTTACGAGACGTTGACTGAGGTCACTCGAACAACCGACCCTAAACTCGTCTTGATCTCGAATCCGAATAACCCGACCGGAAAGATGTGGACACTAGACGAATTGTCTGACATTGCGACACGTGTACCGTATCTGGTCGTGGATGAAGCCTATATTGATTTCACAATGAAAGATTCATTTGTGTCTCGATTGAGCGAATATTCGAACGTCATCATCTTACGGACGTTATCGAAAGCGTTCGGTCTAGCAAACCTCCGGATTGGTTTCATGATTGCATCTGAAGAAATCATCGAACAGATTGACCGCTTCCGTTCGCCATTCAATGTCAGTGGTCTCAGTGCCGCTGTCGCCAACGTCGTCTTACGAGATGAAACGTATATTCAAGAGTCGATTCAGTTCCATACGGCGCAACGTGAGAAGTTAACGGAGTTGTTACGACCAGTCGGTGAGATTTTACCGAGCCGTGCCAACTTCATTTATGTCAAAACGGATGATAGTGAAGGATGGGCATCCCGCTTCCTTGATAAAGGAGTCCATGTACGTGCTTTTCCCGATGGACTACGTGTCAGTGCAGGGACAGACGAGGCGTATGCCTTAATCCGACAAACGATTGAAGAGGTGAATTCTGTTGAGAACAGCTGAACTAAAGCGTGAAACGAAAGAGACAAAAATTGATATTCAATTAAATCTAGACGGAACAGGTGAAAGTTCTATCCAAACAGGGGTCGGCTTCTTCGATCACATGTTGACGTTACTTGCTTTTCACAGTCAGATGGACTTGCATGTGAAAGTTGAAGGTGATACGTGGGTCGATGCCCACCATACGGTCGAGGATGTCGGGATCGCACTCGGTCAGCTTATCGCCAAGTCACTCGGGGATAAAGTCGGAATTCGCCGCTACGGGTCGAGTTACATGCCGATGGATGAGACGCTAGCACGAGCGGTCATTGATGTGTCTGGGCGTCCCTTCCTCGTCTATCAAGCGGATATTCGCAATCCGAAGCTTGGTGATTTTGATACCGAGCTCGCTGAGGAATTCTTCCGGGCCGTTGCCATGAATGGTCGACTTACACTGCACTTAGCTGTCCTGTACGGGTCGAACTCACATCACATGATTGAAGGGTTGTTCAAAGCGTTCGGACGAGCGCTTGCCGAAGCGGTCTCGAGCGATGGGACGAATCGTCTCCCTTCTACGAAAGGATGGATCGAAGGATGAAAGTAGCAGTCATCGATTATGGTATGGGAAACGTATTTAACGTCGAACGTGCGTTACAGGCCATCGGTTGCTACGTCGTGATCACGAACGATGCAAATCAAATTGAAGAGGCGGATGCCGTTTTACTTCCTGGGGTCGGTGCCTTCCCGCAAGCGATGCAATCGCTCGAACAGACGGGTCTTATCCCACTCTTGCAACAGATGGCGACGGAAAAGCCATTTTTAGGGATCTGTCTTGGGATGCAGCTCTTGTTTGATTCGAGCACGGAAGGTATGCCGACAAAAGGTCTCGGGTTGATTCCGGGAACGGTCGAACGGATGCGAGCGAAGCGTCTCCCACACGTCGGATGGAACTCGATCCTTCGCGATGAGGATGTCTATTTTGTCCACTCTTACCATGCCGTGACGGCGGACGACTACATTGTGGCGGCAGCTGATTATATGGGTGAGAAAGTTCCGGCAATCGTTCAAAAAGGGCTCGTGACGGGCATGCAGTTCCACCCGGAAAAGAGCGGGACGTTCGGTCTCAGCTTACTTCAAGAATGGAAGGAGGCGGTCGAGCGTGAGATTACTACCCGCCATTGATTTGATTGGAGGCAAGATCGTCCGTTTGACGGAAGGTGATTTTTCTACGGAAGAACAATACGGAGATCCGTATGAATTATTAAAAGCGTGGCAAGGGAAGGTCCCGATGATTCACTTGATTGATTTAGAAGGGGCCAAGGCAGGTGAGCCGCGTCATTTAGACGTTGTCCGTTATGCGAAGTCTCTAGGGTTCCTTGTCCAGACAGGAGGAGGAATTCGTTCAGAAGCCGCACTTGATGCGGTCATGGAAACCGGTGCGGATCGCGTCCTTTTAGGGACGAAGGCGTTTACGGATCCTGACTTTCTAGACATGGCGATTGAAAAGTATGGCAAGCGAATCGCTGTGGCACTCGATGCCTATGACGGGAAGGTCGCCATTAACGGATGGCAGGAAGCGACAAAACTCGATGACATCTCGGTCGCTCAAGACCTTGTCAAACGGGGGATCGAAACGATTCTATATACCGATATCGGATCCGATGGGAAACTGAATGGACCGAATTTTTCTCGCATGAAAGCGTTACGTCAAATCGTCAACGTCACATTGATTGCCTCAGGCGGTGTGACGACTGAAGAGGACGTGAAGGAACTGAAGATGGCAAAAATTGATGAGGCTGTCGTCGGGAAAGCACTTCTGTCCGGTAAGGTGAGCATCGAAGAACTGATTGAATGGGAGGCGCGTTATGCTTAAACGCAGAATTATTCCATGTCTTGACGTGAAAGAAGGTCGTGTCGTCAAAGGGATTGAGTTCGTACAATTACGAGACATCGGTGATCCGGTCGAAATCGCGAAATATTACGATGAGTCCGGAGCCGATGAACTTGTCTTTCTCGATATCGCGGCAAGTACGGAGCGTCGCCAGACGATGCTCGATGTCGTCAGTGCGGTAGCGCGGAAAGTATTCATCCCGCTGACGGTCGGAGGTGGGATTCGTTCACTAGAGGATATCTCGTCACTATTAAAAGCAGGGGCGGACAAAGTATCGTTGAACACGCTCGCTGTAGAATCCCCAAGTCTCATTCGTGAAGCGGCCGATCGTTTCGGTTCACAATGTATCGTCGTCGCAATCGACGTAAAGTTTGAAGATGGCGAATATTATGTGTACACATATGGTGGAAAACAGAAGACGGACCTGTTGGCGGTCGAATGGGCGAAACAAGTGGCCGCGCTCGGTGCGGGTGAACTTCTTGTCACGTCCATGAATCAAGATGGAAAGCAGAGCGGTTATGACCTTGCGATTTTAGAACAACTTCGTGAAGTCGTCGACATTCCGATTATCGCATCCGGTGGGGCAGGCAATGCCGAGCACGTAGTCGAAGCGCTTGAGAAAGTCGATGCCGCATTACTTGCATCCATCTTACATGACCGAAAAACGACAGTAGAAGAGGTGAAGCACGTATGCACGAGTCACAACTTGCCGATGCGGTTCGTTTCGACGAAAATGGACTGATTCCCGCCATCATCGTCTCAGACGACGACGGGGCGGTCCTCATGCTCGGATATATGAATGATGAGGCAATCCGACAGACGCTTCGTGAACGGGTCGTCACGTTCTGGTCTCGTTCAAAAGGTCGGCTTTGGATGAAAGGGGAGACGAGCGGAAATACACTGGACGTCGTCAGCATCCACGTCGACTGTGACCAGGATGCGCTTCTCGTTCGTGTTCATGCGAACGGTCCGACGTGTCATACCGGTAATCGAAGCTGTTTCTTTACGGAGGTGAACGTATGATTCATGAATTGGAACAATTGATTCAATTTAGAAAAAATGAACCGAAAGAAGGTTCGTATACGACTTATTTATTGGAACAAGGCGTTGAAAAAATCGCGAAAAAGTTCGGGGAAGAAGCGTTTGAGGTCGTCATTGCTGCTATGACGGATGAAGAATTGGTTGAAGAGTCAGCCGACCTTCTGTATCACTTACTCGTCTTGTTAGCAGCCAAAGGTGTGCGCTTAGAGGATGTGGAAGCGTTACTCGCCAAGCGTCACGGTACTACCACACCGGCGAAACCACGTCGCGACGTCACGGAATGGTAAATAAAAGAGGAAGGAGACGCGCTCCTTCCTCTTTTGTATTACCGATTGACCGAGGCGGCCATGCGAATGTATGTATGACGTCGCCCGCGAATGGCAATGGAAAGTGCCTGAATGTTCTCTGGGACGGCAATCCCCGACAGTCCGGCGTCACCGATGTGCACGATGTCTGCTCCGCCTCGTTTTGAAGAGAGCGCAATCTCCCGAACGGTCGCAACATCTGCACCTTCTTGTGACGTTCCAATCGCCGCTAACGTGAGAGCACCGAGCGATTGCAACTCCTGAACGAGTTCGTAGAACGATTCTTCACGGACACCAGGTACGGTGCCTGGAGCTGGTAGTAGGATAATGTCTGCGCCGGCTTCGACGAAGCGGATATACGCGTCGCGGTCCAATACATTGCCGGCACCAGCCTGATGCATTTTCCCGGCAATGATGACCCCTGCGAATTCACGACGCGCTTGGATGATCGCTTGTTCGATGGCTTCATTCGTAACTCCGGTATTCGGATTGCCTGTCAAACAGACGAAGTCAATCCCGAGCTCAGATGCTTTTTGGAACGCTTCGATTGAAGCGAGCCTGCCTCGTTTCACTTCATTCATCTCGGACGACTTCTCTGAAAAATCGACAGGTTCCAAGTTGACTCCAATTGGCAATCCGATCAGACGTTTTAGTTCTAGAATCGGATGGTCGCTCATCTCATCACCTGGCATGTCGCCGAACAGCGCGTGACTTTCGAGTCCTTTGATGTACGGGTGAAACACATCCAACATATTCAATAAAATCAAATCGGCACCGAACGCTCGCGCGAGTTCTGCGTTTGTCACTTCTGGATAGAGTGGCTGCACCGTTGGGATGACCTCGGCCATGACCGTTCGACCTTCTGCTTTTCGAATCGAATCGACTAAATCTTGACGATTAAACGTGATAAAATCACTTGCCCGACATTCCAGTATTCGTTTCATATGATCTGCCTCCTTCTGCTCATCCTTATCTCTATTCCCTATACCGTTCAAAAATCCTCTATACTACAAGTGAGGAGGGATGAACATGACAGAAAAAGAGAAGATGATTCGTGGTGAACTGTATTTAGCTGGTGATGAAACGCTCGTTACAGACCGTAAGCGTGCCCGGAGATTGACTGAACGATTCAATCGTTTAGGGATCGATGAGTTGGAAGAACGAAATGAGATTCTTAGTGAGTTACTCGGTTCAACGAAAGGGTCGTATTATATCGAACCGAATTTCAAATGTGATTATGGGTATAACATCCACGTAGGAGATCGATTCTATGCGAATTTTGACTGTGTCTTCCTAGACATCTGTCCCATCACGTTTGGGGATGACTGCATGCTTGCGCCGGCGGTACATATTTACACGGCAACACACCCGATCGACCCGATTGAGCGCATCTCTGGATATGAGTTCGGGAAACCCGTGACCATCGGGGACCGAGTATGGATTGGTGGTGGGGCCATCATCAATCCGGGGGTGACGATTGGGGATGAGGCAGTCATCGCATCCGGTGCCGTCGTCACAAAAGATGTACCACCTCGAACAGTCGTCGGAGGAAATCCGGCACGTGTGATCAAGACGATCGACTGACAAAAACTCCTGAACACGAGGTTCAGGAGTTTTTTACATGAATTGTTTTCTTGTATTTCTGAATAGCTGTATGTACAAGATGAAGCGCCGACTCGTCTCCGATCGTCACCCGAATCCCCGTAGGTTGTTTCGACGTGTGTACGTTCAAGTCAGTAAAATGGGCCCACACTACTTCAGGTTGCTCGAGCTCGACATACAAAAAGTTCGTCGTGGCAGGGATGACATGACCGATGGTTTCGAAGGCTTGCGCCCACTTTTGCCGCATCTCGTCATGCCATTCGATTGTTTCTTGAAGATAACTCGCATCTTTTAAGAAGATATTGCAAATTTTAGCACTCACTCCGCTGATATTAAATGGCGGGATGAATTGACGGAAATAGTGTGCGAGTTCGCAGTTTGTCACCATGAATCCGATTCGTACGTTTGCCAATCCGAACGCTTTTGACATCGTGCGAAGGACGATGAGATTCGGAAGGGTGGCAATGAACGGGATCATGCTCGCATCTGGTGTGAAGTCCATGTACGCCTCATCCACCACGATATATGGCACGAGTGAGGCGAGATGCGTCAACTCTTCTACGGTCCAAAGCTTCCCGGTTGGATTGTTCGGATTCGAAAGGAGAAGAAGCTTTGGATGATGCGTCTCAATCGCCTTTACCATTCCTTCATACGATAAATCAACGGCTTGAACATGATGACCGTGTGCGATAGTCGTGAAGATTGGGTACATCGAAAAGTCAGGTGCCGGAGACAAGACGATGTCATGTGGTGCGAGCAATGCTTGCGTCACGACATGAATCATCTCATCACTCCCACAACCGACGAGTAATTGCTCGGGTGTGACGCCAACGTACGCAGCGTATTGTTCGAACAATTCATTGATCGGTTCGACCGGATATTCGTGTAAGTCATCATACGTCAACGAATCAAGCTGATTCTTGATGCGGTCAGGTAACGGGAATTGACTTTCATTTTGGTTTAACCGATGTCCCGTCGGATATACGACGGGATAGATCGGTAGCTCGACTTGTCTCATTCAGTTGGCTCCATCGAGAACCATTTTTTCACCAATTCATCGATTTCGCCAGACGCCATCATTTTGTTCAATTCTTCGTTGAACTGGTCGCGTAACTCATCATCTAATTTGAAGGCAGCAGCTGATCCTTTTTCGCCATCCTCTTTCAAAGCGAATGTATAGAGGCTGTCATCTTGGTCTAAATACTTTTGTGCGACCGTGTCTTCGATGACCATTGCATCGATTCGACCTGTGTTCAACTCTTGAACGATTTCAGGGATCTTGTTCAACGATACGAGTTCAGCGTCAGGTGCTTGTTCTTTAGCGATATTTTCTTGAATCGAAGCTGTTTGGACACCGATTTTCTTACCAGACAAATCTTCGATTGCCTGAAGGGACTCGTCTTTAGTCATGATCAAGTTTGTCGCGGATAGATAGATGTCTGAGAAATCGGCATTCTCTTTACGCTCTTCTGTTGGCGTCATCCCGGCCATGACGAAGTCGACACGCCCGCTATTGAGGGCTCCGAGTAAGCTACCGAAGTCCATATCTTCAATCTTCAATTCGTAACCGAGGCGTTCTGTGATTGTCTCCGCGATTTCAATATCAAATCCGACAATCGCATCTCCGTTTGCCGTATCGACAAATTCATATGGGAAGTAATCGGCGCTTGTCCCCATGACGAGCGTTTTTTGTTCTGTCGCTTCACCTTCTGTCTCTTGACTACATGCACCGAGTAATACTGCGCTCATCATAAGTGTACCTGCTAATAACCATTTTTTCATATGTGTATAATGCCTCCCTGTTGTAGATGAGACTAAGTGTATATGTATGATTATTAATTGTAAAGCATAAATATACAAAATTATTAAAAAGAGAAGCACTTTCTATCTAAAAGCGTTCTCTTCTTAGTTTTTCAACAGATACGACATAATTCGCTCAATCGGAATTTCTCGATTGTCCATCGTATAGGTTTGTAAGTAAGAATGGTTAGTAGGCCGTTTGCAGTGTTCATTCATCTTAGACCAATTCTCATACGAAACTTGATCAATTTGACTCGGTCGTCTGACACGGTTTCGAAGTCGTGTGTTAATTTCTTCGTAATTTTCATGACGACACTCGATATAACGGTAAGTCGCTCCGTACTTGGTGGAAATCGCTATCCCTTTATCGAGCATTTCATCATAGAGACATGGACTGTCGAGAATGACGTTTTGTCCAAGTGATAGGTGATACTCGACGAGCGACCAATCGACATCATAAGCCATCTTCCCGATTTCTCCATCCGAGAAGTTGCCATCAGGAAGCGTATGGAGTAGGGCGGTCTTTGAAACATCATGATCGATGATGACTGCGGGTACGTGTTGGATGATACGCTTAGCCAGTGTGGATTTTCCTGATCCAGGTGTTCCAGACATTTGAAGAAAAAACAGATGATCACCTCACATCTAAGTAGGAGCAAATCTTATTACTCATACAACTTGATTTATTTGTTAAAAAGGCTCATTTCCTAAAGATAATCTTCGATACAATCGACCTGAATAACCTGATAAGGTTAGTTAAAGGTTTGATCCGATGTTAGCATTTGCATACCATGATGACGTTCCCGTCAAGATCTTTGAAATTGAACCAATGTTCGTGCTCAATGGGTGTAATGACCTCAATGTCGTGTTGAGTCATATAAGAATAAGCTTGATGAATATCGTGTGTATTTAAGTGAAATAGTGGTGTCTGGATGATGTTATCTTTTGAGTAGATGTTACTATCTAAAACAAGGTTAGTACCCTCTAATGGAATGACATATAAATGGTCGAATAAGATTTCTCCTTTTGTTGAAAGATCGAATAAATCACAATACCAGTCACGCGCTATTTGAATATCACTTACCGGAATAAAGATGGTGCCGATTTTGTGAAGGATAGGGTTCATAGAAATTCCTGCCTTTTCATTTGATGAATGAAGTTTGTAACATCTTTCTGAGAATTTAAGACGATGATCTGTTTCTCGTGAGAATATTGTTTGATTCGTTTGACCATCTCTGGCTTTTGAACGTCAGGAAAATTCCAAACCCACTTGAGGAATGCGAAATCGAGTTTTTCCTCACAGGATGCGCCCAAGTCCGGTCGCGTCGTACCACGATATCGGACGACTCGTTTAAGGACACGGTATATACAGACGATGCGTGGAAGATCGATTAAAATGACAGTGTCCGCTGCCTGTAGTCGTAAATCAAGCGTATTCCCGAAGTTTCCATCGATGATCCATTCATCCTTCTTCACGAGTTGTTGTTGGATATCGATTCGTTCCGCTCTCGGCGCCATCACCCATCCTGGTCTCCACATGAGAGCGTCCAAATGATAGACATCGAGATGTAATCGTTCACCGAGTTGACGGGCGAGTGTGGATTTCCCCGCACCGCCAGAACCGATGATCATGATGCGTTTCATATTTAGATTGCTATCAATCGTTAAGCTGCTCATCTACTCTTATTCATCCTCCAATACAATCCATTTCTTCAATTGACCGTCCTCTTCGTAAATGACCCGCACATCCATCTGTCCGATGACGAGACGTTGTTCCGAACTGAACACGACAATCGGATAGTTCGTGGACACGGGCTTGTCCGTCTCAAAAATAGGGCTATGCGCCTGCATCGCGTAATAGCCGTCCGATCTCGTGTTGGCTGCCCCTGCATCAATCTGAGTCACATGTTCAAATCCTCTCAGTCTGAGCACATAACTATAAGACGTTTTCGCCCCTTGTTCGAGACGCCATTCTTCGATGGTGGCTGATTTGTCGTCCATAGATCGCTCTTCTAGCACTTTTTGTGCCGTATACTCTTTTTCGTAAGGAATCATCTCTTGAATGCTGACGACGGTCATCGTCGCGAGTTTGAGCGATTCCTCGGAAGGCGGGGTAATCAGTATACCAATAAAGATGAGGATGGGAATCAACAAATAGACCATGACACGACTACGCATTTTCATCACCTTACCTTTTTAGATGTAAATTATTTCTGCATAAAAGAATGGGAACCCTTTAAAAGACATCCCGAATCTCTAAAACCGATTCATTTCTTCAATTTTGTAAAGGAGCGGGTATGATACAGAAAGGAGGGATGTTCATGAAAATCGGGGTCATTGGTGGGGGCGTTGCGGGATTGACGGCAGCTGCGCTCACGCAACAAGAAGGACATGACGTAACCGTCTTTGAAGCGTCGCGTGAATGGGGTGGGTGTGCCGGCAAGTTTCAACGGGGTGACTATTTGTTTCCTGCAGGGGCAACGCTCGGTATGGGGTTCGAACGAGGAGGGGTCCATCAGCGGGTTCTTCAGAAATTGGGCGAATCGGTCGAGGTGACGTTACTGGACGCGGTGATGGACATTCAACTGCCTGACGTCACCGTCACCTACTATCGCGACCGCAAGCGTCTGCTTGATGAGCTCAGTCGCGTATTCTCAGAGCATTATGGGTCAATCCATGCGTTTTACCGTGAAGTGTGGGACGATTTTGAGAGGATTCGTCCGTTGTTTCAGCAGTTACCTGCTCTTCCACTTCGCACGGTCTCGGATATGATCTATGCACTAAAAGGGTTCCGGTCGAATCAAATCACAACGCTCCTCAAACTCCAGCGGCCACTCGGTGACACGTTAGCTCGTCATGGATTAAACGGTACAATGTTCGAGCGATTTATCGATGGCGTCCTGCTCGACAGTTTGCAGACCGGTGCGAAAGAAGCGAGTCATTTACTCGGTGCAGTGGCGCTGTCAGTCTATCACGAAGGAGCGTACTATGTGGAAGGTGGACTGTATCAATTGGCTCATGCGTTAGAGCGCGCCGTACGGACGTTTGGTGGGGAGACGAAATTAGGGAGAGACGTCCAGTCCATCGAACGAGTGACGGATGGATGGCTCATCACCGATCGAAGAGGACGACTTGAACTAGTCGATGTCATTGTTTCCGCCATCCCGATTGAGCGGACGAGCGAACTTCTGAGAGGACAAGAACAACGATGCTTCAAACGACAATACCGCAGACAGTTGAAGCAGTCGCAATGGGGCACGTTCAGTCTCTATCTCGTCTTGCCTGAGGATGTGTGTCGACAGAAACCGCTGTTTCAACAAATCTATCACGAGCGATTACCGAGTGGGCATGCGTTCATTTCCATGTCCGCGCCGGATGACGTGTTGCGCACAGAAAAACCGGAACGGACCATCACGGTATCCACACATATCGATTTATCAGAATGGCAACATTGGAAAGACCGGGCGGCATATGAGAAACTAGAGCAAGAATGGACCAATCGTCTCGTCGACGTCGTCGCAACTGCTTTTCCCGCTTGGGACCGCGAGTCGTCACTACTTCTTCCTGGTGGACCCGGGGCATGGGTGAAGTATACGAAGCGACCGCATGGGGCAGTCGGAGGTTATGCGCAGACTCCTAGCCAGGCGCTCTTTCGCGCTGCGAGTTATCGCACCGACTTGCCGAACTTTTTTGTGTGCGGGGATACCGTATTTCCAGGAGCGGGGACGATTGGCGCGATGACGAGCGGATTACATGTCGCCCGGGCACTCGGGGTGACGATTGATTAGGGGGAATAATGATGAAGAAAAGAACATTTGATGAACTGACAACGATTGAGTTGTATCGCTTACTGGCGTTACGAACTGAGATTTTCGTCGTCGAACAAAACTGTCCGTATCAAGAAATCGATGGAAAAGATGAACAAGCCATCCATTATTGGATTGAAGAAGATGGAGAGATTGTCTCCGCCCTTCGCGTATTGACGGAAGCATCTCCGGTCGCCATCGGACGTGTCGTCACGAAAGCGACGCATCGAGGGAAAGGGTATTCCCGCCTCTTGATGGATGCGGCAATCAAAGATTTTGGACATGAGACGTTATACCTGCAAGCGCAGACGTATGTGGAACCTTTTTATGCCTCGTTTGGCTTCAAACGGACGAGTGATGTGTATCAAGAAGATAGTATTCCACATGTCGATATGTTACGTGAATCAACGAATCCCGCTAGTACCGTTTCGGAATCGTTCATGTTAGAATGAGAAAGAACATTCACGTACTTTTGAGCACGATTACATTATAGACATAAAGGGGTTTACAATGGTGACCGATCAACAAGTAATTGCAAAAGCAAGAGAATTGGCAGATGTATTAGCACAAACACCAGAAGTGGCACGCTTCAAAGAAGCGGAAGCGAAAGTAAACGGAAGTGACCGCGTACAGACTTTGATTAAACGAATCAAGTTCTTACAAAAAGAAGCCGTCAACTGTAAGCACTATGGTAAGACGGAAGCACTTGCGAAAGTCGAGCAAAAGATTGATAAAGCGATGGAAGAACTCGATTCAATTCCGGTCGTTCAAGCGTTCCAGGAAACACAAGTCGAAGTGAACGATTTGCTTCAATACGTGACGGTCACGCTCGCGAACTCCGTGACGGACCGTATCATCGAATCGACGGACGGCGACGTCCTTGCAGGGAAGACAGGGAGCGGCATGGCGGCTGAACAAGCACGCGGCGGCTGCGGATACTAAAACGACACAGCTGGCCGATGGTCAGCTGTTGTACTTTCTAGAGGTGAATCAACATGCAAGAAGTCCATCAAACACCAATGATGAAACAATATTTCTCTATCAAGGCCGACTATCCAGACGCCTTTTTATTCTATCGACTCGGCGACTTTTACGAGTTGTTTTTTGAAGATGCACAAATTGTTGCAAAAGAGTTAGAGCTCACGCTCACTTCTAAAAATGGAAAGCAGGCCGAGCATCCGATTCCGATGTGTGGCGTTCCGCATCATTCCGCGGCAATCTACATTGAACAATTGATTGAAAAAGGTTTTAACGTCGCCATCTGTGAACAGATGGAGGATCCGAAAGCGACGAAGGGACTCGTGAAACGGGAAGTCATCCAAGTGATCACGCCGGGTACATATATGGCGTCACTCAGTGAAAAAGAAAACCGATATCTCGTCGCCATCTCGGACGTCGCAGGGCGATTCGGAATTGCTCGCGGTGACGTCACGACGGGGGAATCATGGTTGACGACACTCTCGTCAGAAGAGGCCGTCTTGCGGGAAATCGAAGGATTGCTTCCGAACGAGGTCATCGTCGAGGATGAACGACTCGCTGATTTATTGCGACAGACCGGGATCCCACTTTCGATTCAAGTGGACAAGCGGAATAGTCCACTCGCACAAGGTGCAAAAGATGAGGCACAACGCTCGGCATTTGAGTTGCTGTTTGCCTATCTCACGAAAACACAGAAACGTTCACTTGACCACTTGCAACCAGCTGTCGCCTATGAGGTTGAACAGCATATGCAACTTGACGCCAACACGGCCCGAAATCTTGAGTTGTTCCGTTCGGCTCGTTCAGGGGACCGGAAAGGGTCACTCCTTTCACTCCTTGATGAGACGACGACGGCGATGGGCGGTCGATTGTTGAAACGTTGGCTCGAACAGCCACTTTATACAGAGCAAGGCATCAGAGAGCGACAGGATGCCGTCGAGAACTTGGTGGACGACTTCATGTTGCGCGATCAACTACAAGAAGAGCTGAAGCGAGTCTACGATATCGAACGCCTTGTCGCTAAAGTTGGGTACGGGACGGCGAATGCGCGAGATCTCGTCCAACTTCGCGACACGCTCGAGCGGATGCCTTCTGTCCGGTCACTCTTACAAACAGTGAAAGCGGATCGCTTGCAGCAAATCGAACAAAATCTCGACTCGTTCGAGACGTTGAGTGAACACCTTCGGGCTGCCCTCGTCGATTCACCACCGATCTCGACGAAAGAAGGTGGGATGATTCGTCACGGATACTCGGAAGAGCTCGACGAACTGTTAGAAGCGAAAGCGAACGGGAAATCGTGGATTGCCAACCTCGAGCAACAGGAACGCATCGCGACCGGCATCAAGTCGTTGAAGGTCGGGTATAACCGCGTATTCGGTTACTACTTGGAAGTGACGAAAGCAAATGCGAAGTTGCTCGAAGAAGGGCGTTATGAGCGGAAGCAGACATTGACGAATGCGGAACGTTACATTACACCTGAGTTAAAAGAGAAGGAAGCGCTCATCTTAGGAGCGGAAGAGAAGAGCTGTACGCTCGAATATGATTTGTTTGTCGCACTTCGCGAAGAAGTGAAGACGTATACGAAGCCCCTTCAGCAGCTGGCTCGCTCACTCAGTGAGTTGGATGTTCTCCTCGCCCTTGCCGTCGTAGCCGAGAAACGGGAGTATGTGCGTCCAATTACAGCGAAGCATGTACAAATCGAACGCGGGCGTCACCCTGTCATTGAAACGGTCTTGCCGCGAGGCGAATATGTCGCCAATGACTTGACGCTTGACGACACACGTCAAATGTTACTCATCACCGGACCGAACATGTCCGGTAAATCGACGTACATGCGTCAATTTGCCTTGATTGCAATCCTTCATCAAATCGGTTCATTCGTCCCGGCAGAAGCGGCGGAACTCCCGCTCTTTGACCGCATCTTCACACGAATCGGTGCGGCGGACGATTTGGTGAGCGGACAGTCGACGTTCATGGTCGAGATGACCGAGACGCGCCAAGCCGTTACCGAGGCGACGAGCAATAGTCTGATTCTATTGGATGAAATCGGTCGCGGGACGTCGACGTATGACGGGATGGCGCTCGCACAGGCAATCGTTGAATATATCGCCTCGTCAATCGGTGCGAAGACACTCTTCTCGACGCACTATCATGAACTGACAGTGCTCGAAGATTCGATTCCGACACTTGAGAATGTTCATGTCCGGGCGATTGAGCGGGATGGACGAGTCGTCTTCCTCCACGAAGTGCATCCGGGACGTGCCGATAAATCGTATGGGATTCATGTGGCGGAATTGGCTGAACTTCCGGATTCATTGATTGACCGGGCCCGGACGATTCTGTCAGAACTCGAATCCGAAGCAACGAAACCAGCTTTGAACGAGCAATCTGCTCCACCTCAAGTGGAAGAAGTCAGCCAGTTGTCATTGTTCGAGTCGCATGACGCTGTTCGAGAACAGCTGTTCAAACTCGATCTATTGGCAATGAATCCAATCGAAGCGATGCAGGCGCTCTACGAACTGCAACAGACCGCAAAGAAAGGGTGAGTCGATGGGAATCATTCGAGAGTTACCTGAACAGCTCGCGAACCGAATCGCAGCCGGGGAGGTCGTCGAACGACCGGCTTCCGTCGTCAAAGAATTAGTCGAAAATGCGATTGATGCGGGAGCGACGAAAGTGGATGTCGACTTACAAGAGGCGGGCATCCGTCTCATCAAAGTCCGTGACAACGGGCATGGGTTCCATGAAGAAGACGCGGCGCGAGCCTTCTTGCGGCATGCGACGAGTAAGATCCGGGACGAGCATGACTTGTTTCGGATTCGGACGCTCGGCTTCCGCGGTGAGGCGCTCGCCTCGATTGCGTCGGTCAGCCACGTCTCCTTGAAGTCAAAGCGAGCAGATGAGGATGGTTTTGAGATGACGCTTGAAGGTGGAGTCGTTAAGGCGACGAATCCGACGGCGACGAACGTCGGGACCGAAATTGCGGTCAGTCAGCTCTTCTTCAACACACCGGCACGGCTGAAATATTTGAAGACGTCAGCAACGGAACTTGCAAGTATTACGGATACGTTGAACCGTTTAGCGCTGTCTCATCCGGAGATTCGCTTCACCGTCTTTCATGAAGAGAAAGAATTGTTGCGTACGAACGGGAATGGAGACTTGAAACAAGTCATGCTTGCCATCTATGGTCGCCAAGTCGCCGCACAAATCGTCACGGCGTCGAGCAAGACGAACGATTATACGCTGAGCGCCCATCTCGTGCGCCCGGAAGTGACCCGTTCGAACAAACAGTACGTGACTCTCATCTTAAACGGTCGAAGCATCAAGAACTTTGCACTGACCCAAAGCGTGCTTGAAGGCTACCATACGCTCTTACCGATCGGTCGCTATCCAATTGCCGTGCTCGAAGTGAAGATGGACCCGATGTTGATTGACGTGAACGTCCATCCGACGAAACGTGAAGTGCGTTTGTCGAAAGAAAAAGAACTATGCCAGCTCATCCGAGAGACCGTTCAATTGACGCTCCGGGAGCAACGTCTCATTCCGTCTGTGAAACAAGAGCCGAAGCCGAAACGTGTGACACCGTCCGAACAGTCGAAACTCGACTTTTCGATGGAGCCCCAACCTAAACAGGCAGATCCGGTCGAGTGGAACTATCCGATTCCTCGGGAGCGAAAAGAGTCGCTCACGTCTCCTTCCCAATGGAATCCGTCTCCGCTCGTTCATGAACCGGAACCAGAGATGATTGAACCAAAACAGGTCGAAGAGCCTGTACGTCAGTCGGAGCGTCTTCCGGCGTTAGACGTCATCGGGCAACTGCATTCGAGTTATATCATCTGTGGAGCGGAAGACGGGATGTACGTGATGGACCAACATGCCGCTCAGGAACGCATCAAGTATGAGTTGTTTTATGACCAGTTAGGACGTCCGGAAAAAGAGTATCAGCTTCTATTGATTCCGCTGACGTTAGAGTTCACGCAAGAAGAGACGCTCGCTATCGAAGAAGTGCTCCCGCTTCTAGCGGATGCAGGCATCACGTTAGAGCCGTTTGGGGGTAACACGTTCCTTGTCCGTGAGATTCCGACATGGTATCCGCAACATGACTTAGAGGGCACGATTCGTGATCTGGTGGAGATGGCCATTCAACAGCGGTCAATCGACATCGCGAAATATCGCGAAGAAGCATCAATCCACATGGCGTGTAAACGATCGATCAAAGCGAACCATCCACTCAATAGGGAGATGATGCGACAATTGATTGATGATTTGAGTCGTACGACGTCTCCGTTTACCTGTCCGCACGGGCGACCGATTCTCGTGAAATGGAGCACGTATGAGCTTGAGAAGTTATTTAAACGCGTCATGTAATCGTCTTGTTACCTTGTTTTAACACGATGTAACGTTTATGCAGGAGCCCACATGGGAAAACTATACACATGTCACTCAACGCATCGAGGTTGAGAGGTGGCTTTTTCACTGCCTCACCCTCAAGATGTCGACATGAAATGTATATCCATGTAGGAGGAAAAGAAAATGACGAACAAACTTCAAGTATCAAAACGAGAATTACGCCCACGATCACTACGCACGAAGTTGCGTAACGAAGGAAAAGCGTTAGGCGTCGTCTACGGCTACAAAGTAGACAGCACACCAATCGTGTTTGACGAGATGGACCTTCGTAAAATTCTCCGAGACCATGGTGACAATGCCTTGATTGAACTCCATTACGATGGAAATAAAATCAATACGCTCGTGCACGGATCAGAAACGGACCCGTTCACAAACTTCTATCAGCACGTCGAATTCATGGCCGTTAAGATGGATGAAGAGACAGAAGTTGAAGCGGATATCGTCCTTGTTGGCGACGCGAAAGGCGTCAAAGAAGGCGGATATCTCGCCCAGTCACTTTATAAAGTGACGGTCGCTGCGACACCTGCCAACATCCCAGAACGCATCGAACTCGATGTCTCAGAGCTTGGAATCGGTGATTCGGTGACGGTAGCAGATCTTCCAGAAGACAAATCGTACACGATTGTCTCGGAACCAGATATGCACATCGCCTCTGTGAATGAGCCGGTTGCAGAAGTTGAAGACGAAGAATCGGAAGAAGGTTCAACTGAAGAAGAAGCTTCTGAAGGATCTTCTGAAGAAACAGAAGAATCGACTGAGGATAAAGAATAAGCAATTCGATTAAATCAGAGGAGCATCGTCCCTAGTGTATTTTGCAATACAAATGTGCACAATAATGCAACGAAAAGTACAGAACTTTGCCAGCTGGGTTTTAGTGTTTCGACAACGCATGCGTGACGCGATAACTGTCACCTGTGAAGTTTAATATGTGAGCGTGATGGATGACGCGATCGACGAGTGCCGCCGTTAGGCGCGCGTCGCCAAAGATGCGATTCCACTGACTGAACTCAAGGTTGGATGTGATGATCAGGCTCTTTCTCTCGTACCAGTCGGTGATGAGATGGAACAGGAGTTCCGCAGATTCTTTTGTGAGAGGGATGTATCCCATCTCGTCCAAAATAATAAGGTCTGCCGATTCGAGACGTGAATGGAAGCTGCTCAGCTTTCCATCCCTCCAGGCCTTGTTGAGTTGCTCTACGAGCTCGGAGACCCGGAAGAACCTCACCTCATAACCTTTGTGACAAGCTTCTCTCCCGAGTCCGATGGCCAAGTGGGTCTTTCCCGTCCCCGGGGACCCTGTCAGAACGACGTTCTGTGAATGTTCGACGAAATTCAATGAGGTCAGTTCGTCCTTATCCAAATGCTTCGGGAAGTAGATGTGATTGCCCCAGCGATAGTCGTCGAGTGACTTGTTGTTGATGAATTTAGCCTTTTTGATAAACCGTTGCGCCTTCGCTTCTTCGCGGAGGCGCATTTCCATAGAGAAAAGCTCCATAAGAAATTTTTCAGGAGATTCCGTCGGAATCGATTCATAGATTTCGGCGACGTAGGCAAGGCGGAGCGACTTGCACATTTCTTTTAGGCTCATGCTGTGCCACCTTCTCCCCACGGCCGATTCAAGCTATCGTACTTGCTCCAGTCCACATCGTATGGATGGTCCTCAACCACGGCTGGGGCGTCGTCCTCGCTCAGTAGCTCGTACAGGCTTTCATTGATCTCTAGGATTGGATACAGCGCGAGCTTGGCTCGGATCCAGGCCAGTCGTTCCTGCCGGACAAGTAAGTTCGGCACGCCCAGGTACTCTTTGATTCTACCCGGCAGGTATTCGGAATAACGGGAGTGACCGAAGCTTCTCGGCTTCTTGTGCCAGGTGCTGATGATGTTTTCCCACGGGAGCGCACGTTTTGTCATCATGTAGGGTCGTTTTTCTTCGTAGAGGATTTCTCCATAAAGTGAGAGAATCTTCATCGAATCCCATCTTAGGATGGCGCGTACTTGCCCATGGCGAGACCCTGAAGGGATCAAGACTTTCGTCTTATCGATTGTTATTTCGCCGTACTTGTTCACCTTGAACAGTTCTACTTTGAAGACGGGGAAGTCTTCTTGCGGCAATCGCAATAGATGTCTCTGCTCTTCTTCGAACAGCTCACGGATCAGTACATGCTTTTCGTAATGCACTCGCTCCATGTCGTCCCGTAGGGAAACCGCGAGCTGTCGGTTCATCGAATCGTAATCATGCATGACAGGGGCCGGGACAAGAAAGTTGTATCGAACGTATCCCACCTTGTTCTCGACACTTCCTTTCTCGTTCCCGCTGTAAGGATTACAGCTTTGGACTTGGAACCCATAATGAGCCATGAACTGCAGGAAAGCATCTGTATAGATTGCCTCTTCTTTCGTCGTTCGCGGTTGGATGACAGCGGCGGGGAGATTATCGATTCTGAGCTGTTGCGGCACACCGCCGATTTCTTCAAAAAGCATTTTGAGTCCCGTCAGGAAACACTCTTGGTTTTCTGCGGGGAGGGCGACGGCTGCAGTGCGGTTGCTGAAGGGAAGACTCATGACGAGGCACTTCACATCGACCGCATGACTATCTTTGACGACTTCCATCGTCCCGAAATCCACCTGCGCCTCACCCGGAGGGTGCTGCAGTCGTTCATGCCTTGTGTCGTTTTCCTCTTCGCTCGTCATATGCCAGCTCTTGATGAAATTACAGACCGTCCGGTAAGAGCCCTCGAATCCGTTCGCCACCAGCGTTTCATAAATCTTTTTATTCGTTCGTCTCAACTTTTTCTGAAGCATCTGATCCTCGGTCAACCAATCCTCGACCATCTCGCCCCATTTCGTTCCGTACATCATGCCCCTCTTGGGGCGAATGGTTTCACTCGGTAATTGAGCTGAATCCGCGTATTTTTTTACCGTCCTCCAATTGAGGTCTAGATTTTTAGCGATTCGATTAATCGAATGTGATTTGTGGTTTCTGAGAAATTTGATACAATTGATATCGGACATTGCTAGCATTCCTTCCATCTCCTAACGTTCTTGTGTCGCAACTTAAACGTTAGGGTGAGATTATGATTGCTGGCAAGTCCTTTTTCTTTTCAAAAATAGGAGTGCAGAGTTGTGTACGTTTCCGTTGCACACTTCTGCACTCCTATTTTGCATTACACACCTAGATGGGGCGATGCTCCTTTATTTATTAATCAACATTCTTTTACGAACATTTTTAGAAATGTTGCAATATAGAAAAGTTTATCAAAATGGTGAGAATGTTATGGCTACCTTTTACTTATACATGGAATAAACAAGGCACTTAAAACTTAGATAAGTTGAATCGAAAGGGCTCATAATGTTAGGTGAAGGAATTTGTGATAATTTGAGAGAAAAACAAATTGAGGTATCTTTAGACTCGATTATAATCATCTCAGGTGTCTTAAAGGCTATTCAGTTGATTGTGGTCTGGTTACTAATAGAGGCGCCACGATTCTATATGAGTTCTTTCGTACCTTATTTCGATTTATGTCTGCTATCGGGGGTATGACTTTGTTGTTAGATTTCTTCTCGACGAGTAGGGATTTAGAAAGAATCAATCGGAAAAAGACAGATAGAATAGTTGAACTTGAGAAAGGGGATTATAATGTTTTCTAACGATTTAATTAAAGAATTTATAGAATTTCGAGAAGTTAATGGAGAAGAGTTTACTTGGTGGAGTTTCGTAAATTACAAATATAGTATTGAAGACGCTCTTTCTTTTTTAAAATTTTTCAATCCAGAAATAATCTGTCATGAGAACTGTTATTTTTTTTAAAGACAGTTTATCTCTTAGTTCATATAAAGGTTGGAAAGAAGAATTTGGAGCAGATTTGTCTTCCATTGAAAAGATGGTAAATTTGTACGAGCCTAAAGATTTCTTCATTATTAATAAGAAAAATGATGTCGATAGTTATAGTCAAAATAATCAAATTGAAGCTTTTGCAGAGACTCTTTGTCAGCAATGGAAAATTAGCTTGAAAGAGAGGTATAATAATATTCCTTTCCAAGTCCAATTGATTCGAGATGATGGAGACTTATACATCACAATGTTCGTATTGCGATGAGTGTGTTTAATTGATTTATGACTGAGAATGTTGAGTGATAATAAGTATTGGCATAAGTATTAGACACGAAAAACTCATTGGAACTTATTAAATGAATTTTTTCATAACTTAATGAATCTTAGATGATTAATAAGATAAATGCTGGAGATGAGACAATATATGTCGCATTTATATATCGATTTAAGTAACATTACTTCTTCATCGGAACTACATCAGATATTAAAAGAAAGTCTTCATCTTCCTGATCATTACGGCGAAAATTGGGATGCCTTTTGGGATGTCATTACTGATGTGGATTATATAACTTTTCCTGATCAAATCACTTTCATTAGGATATTCTTTGCTTGAAACGAAATTAGGTGAGGATGCTAAGTGTTTAAAAATGTGTTTAGAAGAGTATAACGAAGAACATTATGTTTCACATTGTCATTTTGTTTTCTTGTAATCTAATTTGCTTACTAATATATAAAGCAAGTCTATAAGAGAGTAACCATTTCACAATCACTAATTTTTCAATATAACTTTTATAGTCCCCGACCATCATAAAAATTAATAGAAAAAACAGCTGATTTAAATTACAAGGTCTTTAAACTGAAAAATCAAAGGTGATCGCTATGCAAGAGCTTACAATTATTGAAAGGAAGCGTCTATTAGAGCAGATTGAAGATAATTTAGATAATTATTTCATTATAGGTGAAAATAAAAAGGTTTATGAGATCACTAGTTATGATGATTTAACTATTATCGATAACCAAAAAGCTTTAATTGATTTTTTGGTTTACCAAAACGTATATCCAATAGTCATAACATTTATATTATCTAAAAATATAAGTCAGGATAATGAGATGGTTGAAAAAATGGATTCAAGGAAAATTAAATATTCTATGAACTATTGCTCTGAGGATGAGAATTCTATTTATTACTGCAATGCAAAAATAGAAAACGAAAAAGATATAAGGTTTTTGATTAACGAAACGTACTGGATGTCTGCTCAAAATGGGTTTTATAACATTATCTTTAAAGATAAATTGAATTTCACTTTAAAGAAATATGGTAAGTGGCTGTTCTCTAGAACTCAATTTGTACCTTTAATTGATATGAGTATACCAACTTCTTTTATTAAAATAGATGGAGATGGACTTGGGTTTATTTTGTTTTCTAATGAAAAAAAATATAAATCTATTGAAGAATTAACAAAGAATTTACCTCAAAAATTTTACATAGATTATTTAAACGAAAAATGAATTATGAGGGCCTCAGTTTGAGCATGTTTTAACGCATAGTCGAGTTACATAGATACTATGAAAAATGATATGTATGATGAAGTTTGGGGGTCTACTCATGATGACTCTTTGTTAGAATTATATAAACTAATAATAGCGGGTTTATCGATGTGAGAAATACAGTCCGTAGAGTTAGAGTAAGAGTAAATTTAGCCAGATCATATAGCTTTGTATCATGATGTTCATTTATACAATCAAAATTATTAAAACCATTTAAAACTTGTGAAGCCACGTAGTTAAGCAGCACATATTCCATACAGAAGGTGAAAATATGAAAGCTCAGGAAATATTAAGAGAAATCGAAAAAATATACTACTGGGATGCGCGCGTTTTAGGATTCGATTGCCGTTATTTTGGAGATGAAGTTTTACTAATAATCGAAGAAGAAAATGAAAATTATCACCATCAGATTGAATTTTTAGGTTGTATAAAAGTAGACATATCTGCTCCACTCGACGATCGAATAGTGCCTGTAAGAGAATTAAGCAGATTACAGCTCCCCTATTTTATGCATGATGTTAGTATAACAAGCTATGTACTTGAAGAAACAGAGGTATTTGTATGTAATTTGATTTTCCCTCCAGCAAGCGCTGAAATTCATTTCACTAAGATAAGAATCGGAAAGGAATATCACTGATAAAATTTACAATGTCTGAATTGCAATAGTCGACCAAGAGACAGTTAATATATATTTATTGAACTATCATAAAATGTAGTGATTACAGAAGAACATTACAATGCAATTCATAAAATTGAGTGAGGTGTATTATATGTCATACAAATCGATACAATCGCTTTTACCTGTTAAAGAAAAGGCAATCCTGCTGGATCAGGTCGAAGGATTGAATAGATATCTTTGTATTCTACCGAACGATGAATTAGAAAGTCAGTTTGGAGATTTAGAAGAGTTCACAAAACAAGACTTTGCAGTCGTGGGTTATGAAGATGTGCTAGGAGATTTTGTAGGAGTGGACAACTTTTGATTGTTAATCATGAAACGCTTCATGTAGAGGAAAGATTAAAATTAACATTTGATGAACTCATGAAAATGAATTATTCCCTTATTTGAACGATTGGTTTCATAAACTTTGTCTTATTATTCTCCCGAAAATAGGGAGAATTTTTCTTTGTCACAAATCCGCCATATGTAAACGATTACGATGTGAACACTCTGTCAATTCATGCAAGACAGGATTGCCAACAGAGACTGTACAGTTTATATTGTTAATGATTTCACATATTCGAACTGATACTTTCCTATTTAATTATTCAGAAAGAAGGGTTTGTGACATGGCATCAATGGAAATCCATGCACTCGAATCATTACGGAAAAAAGCACAGGCTTCCTCGCAAATGATTCATTATCGTCCAATGGAATACTTTTTACGGGCAATGTTAGCCGGGATCTTTATCGGCTTTGCCTCAATCTTCACGTTGAAAGTCGTCAACGGTATGTATTTAGCGGAATCTCCGTTCACGACACTCATCGGAGGCTTCTCGTTCGGGATCGCGCTCGTCATGATCATCTATGGGGGAGCTGAGTTGTTCACGGGAAATACGATGTATTTCACAACGTCGACGCTTCGTGGTTATACGACGCTCAGCGACACGATGCTCGTCTGGTTGCTCTGCTTCGTCGGGAACGCACTCGGGGGAATCCTATTCGCCTTACTACTTGCACCGACTGGCGTCATCCAAGAACTCGGGATGAACAACTGGTTGTTCTCCGTTGTTGAAAGTAAAATGCATCATACGACGGTCGAAATTTTCTTCCGCGCCATCTTCTGTAACTGGATGGTCTGTCTCGCTATTTTCTTACCGAAACAAATGAAAAATGAGTTCGCTCAAATCTTCTCGATGATCTTCCTTGTCGCGGTTTTCTTCGCTTCAGGATTCGACCACGTCATCGCCAACTTCGTCTTGTTCGCCTTGACGCTCGTCGTCCCACACCCTGAGACGATTAGCATGGCAGGTGCGATTCATAACTTGATTCCTGCGACGTTCGGTAACATCATCGGTGGAGCGCTCTTCATGGGAGCCATCTATACGTGGTTGAACTCGAAAGGTCTCCGTGAAGCACAAGAATTAGAAGAAGAAGTCGAATTAAAAGTTGTAAAAGCGGTTAAATAAATGATGTTTGTCACATATAACGTAGAGCCTTGTCTTACCGAAGACGAGGCTCTTTTTTATCGTATGATCACACGTAAACTGTCACAATATCGACTCGTGACCATTGAGAAAAACACATGCCATAATCTATATATAGGATTTTTAAAACGATTAATATTGTTTTGAATCCATATATAGTGAGGTGATGGGTTTTGAAATTACTGCAGTTGTATGAGGACGTCTGTGTCTTACCAGACCAAGACTTGGTACAAGAGAATGCGAACGTGGACGGCAAATCCCCGCTCGGGAAACTAGCACGACTCTCTTCAGAAGTGTCGAAAGAACTATCGCAGACGTATTTGATGTCGGAACGGTCAAAACAAGCCGTCACTGATAACTTTTTATACGTGCACGATGCCGACTATTACATCACAGGCTCGACGACATGTTGTCAAATTCCACTCGGTCAATTGTTGAAAGACGGCTTCCATACGGGACATGGGACGATCCGGTCGCCAAAGGACATTCGCTCTGCCATGGCACTCGCGTCGATCATCCTTCAAGCGAATCAAAACATGCAGCATGGGGGGCAGGCCTTCCCAATGTTTGACGTCGACTTGGCACCGTATGTCGAGAAGACATATGAGCGTCAACTGAGCCGACTTCAATCCTTACCCGTTGACTGGGAAGAAACGCAATTGGAGACACTCGCGGAAGAAGAGACGATTTCGGCGACGTATCAGGCGTGTGAGGCGTTCATCCACAATGCGAACTCGATGCACTCACGAGGGGGCGGGCAAGTGCCTTTTGTTTCGATCAATTATGGAACGGACACATCAAAGTGGGGACGTATCCTCATTCGAGAGTTACTTCGTGCCACGGAACGTGGGTTAGGGAACGGAGAGACTCCGATTTTTCCGATTCAAATCTTTAAAGTGAAGGAAGGAATCAACTTTCGGGAGGACGATCCGAACGTCGATCTTTTCCGTGAAGCGTGTCGGGTCACAGGCAAACGGTTATTTCCGAACTTCTCATTCATCGATGCCCCGTTCAATGCCGCTTACTATGATGGGACACATGAATCTGAAGTGGCGTACATGGGTTGTCGCACTCGGGTCATGGGAAACCGACACGGAGAAGAGACGTCGATCGGTCGTGGCAATCTTTCCTTTTCCACACTCAACTTGGTGAAGATGGCACTGATCTCGGAGTCGATCTCGGATTTTTACCGCATTCTCAACCGCTATGTCGACATCGGGATCGAACAGTTGATTGAGCGTTTCGAGTATCAATGTACGCGTCGCGCTGAAGAATTTCGTTTCCTCTACACACAAGGTGTCTGGCGTGGAAGTGAGCAGTTACATATTCATGATGAAGTCCGAGATGTGCTGAAACAAGGAACGCTCTCACTCGGGTTCATCGGACTCGCTGAAACGTTGAAGGTGTTGACGGGAGGTACACATGCTGAGTCGCGTGAAGCGGAACGACTCGGTCTCGATATCGTCACGCACTTGGCCAATCGCATGCGTGCGGCAGCCGAAACGTACGACTTGAATTTTTCGTTGCTCGCGACACCGGCAGAAGGATTGTCAGGTAAATTTGTGACGCGAGACCAGGAAACGTTTGGGATGATTGAAGGTGTCACTAATCGTGCCTTCTATACAAATTCATTCCACGTGCCGGTCTATCAGTCTGTATCAATTCGTGAGAAAATCCGAATCGAGGCACCGTATCACACATTGTGTGACGCGGGACATATTTCATATGTCGAAGTCGATGGGTCACTTGCCCACAATGCGGAAGCGGTGGAATCGATTGTCCGCTTGATGCGACAGCATGATATCGGCTACGGTTCCATCAATCATCCGGTCGATCGTTGCGGAAATTGTGGGTTAGAAGGACTGATTGACGATGCCTGTCCGACGTGTGGCGAGGATACAAACATTGAACGAATCCGCCGCATCACCGGTTATTTGGTCGGGACGATGGACCGTTGGAATACGGCGAAGCGAGAAGAAGAGCGGGCGAGGGTGAAACATGATGCGCATTCTATCCGTCGTTGAAGAATCCGTCGTTGACGGACCGGGGATTCGGACGGTCATCTTTACTGCTGGCTGTCCGCATCACTGTAAAGGGTGTCACAATCCTTCCTCGTGGAATCCAACCGGGGGTGAGGATGTCGAAGTAGAGGAACTTGTTCAGCGCGTCAAGCTCAGTGGTTGGGACGGGGTGACCATTTCTGGAGGCGAACCGTTTCTTCAATCGTCAGCGTTAGCAAAACTCGTCACGGCATGTAAGTCGCTCGGTAAAAATGTGTGGGTGTATACGGGTTATACGCTCGAACAGTTGGAAGCGATGCATGACGAAGCGATTCAAACCGTGTTGGACTACGCCGATGTGCTCGTCGACGGTCGTTACGAGCAGTCGCTACGAGATATGGGACTTCGTTTTCGAGGATCGAGTAATCAACGAATCATCTTTTTGAATAAAGTATAATCGAGGCAGAGATGTCTCGATTTTTTGTATAATGATGAAAAAGGGGGAGTTTTAATGAAATGGTGTAGTTTTGAGATGCAGGAAGAGCAACGAGTGGGGATTGTCAAAGGCGATTTCGTCTACGATGTCAGCAATCAAGTACATACGACAAATTTATTAGAAGTGATCGCGCGTGAGTTCGAACCAGATATCGATTTGGACGTGGCGCCCTCATACCGAATGACGGATGTGAAACTACTCGCCCCGTACCGTCCATTGAAAAACGTGATTTGTATCGGCAAGAACTACGAAGAACACGTGAAAGAGATGGATACAGCAGGAGCAGGGAAACTCGTCATCTTCACGAAAGCACCGACCTCGGTCGTCGGTCCGGAAGCGGTCATTGAGCGTCATCCTGAATTGACGGACAAACTTGACTATGAAGGTGAGCTCGCCGTCATCATCGGCAAGTCTGGACGAGACATCGAAGCGGTCGAGGAGCACATTTTCGGTTACACCATTCTAAACGATGTGACGGCTCGAGACGTGCAAAAAGAACATGTCCAATTCTTCCGTGGCAAGTCGTTCGATACGTTTTGTCCGATGGGACCGTTCGTCGTCACACCGGACGAGCTCCAGTTCCCTCTCCAAATCAAAACAAGTGTCAATGGGGAGACGCGTCAAGATGGGACGACAGCCGATATGATTCGTCCGATTGATGAACTCATTCGTACACTGTCGAAAGGCATGACGCTCGAAGCGGGCGACGTCATCGCGACGGGTACACCAGCTGGAGTTGGGCACGGGATGACGCCACCGACGTATCTACAAACGGGAGACACGGTCGAAGTGACGATTGAAGGTCTCGGTACGTTAAGAAATGTGATTGTCTGAATGAAATGACGTAAAATGTGAAGAATCTTGTAATTCATTTATCATTTTATAAATGAGTGTTCCTCTTCGTTATAGTAAGGGTAGAAGATAACACAGAGGAGATGAATCATTATGGATCGTCACGATCAATCAAATGAACGCGATCAATTACATGAATCAGAGCAACAAAAAGATTGGTTAGATACAGAACTCGGTTCATCCAACCGAGAAGAGACAATGGTACGAACACAAACAAAACCGTCATTCGTCAGCCGTATGTTCCCGGGACTTGTCGGTGGAGTCATCGGGGCGTTGTTGACGGGCGCAATCGCATATCCGTTTATCGACCAACCGGCTACGAGTGTGAGTGATACGAACGTGACCTCGCAAGGGACTCCGGTCCAAACGTCATCGAACGTATCCGATTCTTCGGTCACGAATGCCGTCGCGACCGCTCAACCTGCAGTCGTCACCGTGAACAACTTCGCCCAAACTGGCTTCTCGAGTGAGGCGGTCGAGGCTGGAGTCGGATCAGGTGTCATCTATAAAAAAGAAGGTGACTCGGCATTTATCGCGACGAACCATCACGTTGTCAACGGAGCGGACAAGCTGACGGTCACCTTTAATGACGGAACGACTGCGGAAGCGACACTCATGGGAAGTGACGCGACGTATGACTTGGCCGTCTTGAAAGTGGACGCTGACAAAGTACCGGCCGTCATCTCAATCGGCAAATCGAGCGAGTTGAAACCGGGTCAAACGGTCATCGCCATCGGGAATCCGCTTGGACAATTCGAGAACTCCGTGACACGCGGTGTCGTCTCATCGACGTCACGCCTCGTACCCGTCGATACGGATGAGAACGGACAGGCCGACTTCAATGCCGAGGTCATTCAAACGGATGCGGCCATCAACCCAGGTAACTCAGGTGGTGCGTTAATCAACGAAGAAGGACAACTCGTCGGAATCAACTCGATGAAAATTGCGACAGCAGAAGTCGAGGGAGTCGGATTCTCAATCCCAGTCGACATCGCCCTTCCGCTCATCAATCAAATCGAACAGACGGGAGAAGTGAATCATCCGTCACTAGGCGTCTCACTTCGTGACGTATCAGAGTTCCCTCAAGGTTACTTGACGGAACAAATCAACTTGCCTGAATCGGTGACGGCGGGAACAATCATCGTGGAAGTGCAACAAAATAGTTCAGCTGCGAAAGCGGGTCTTAAGGCACGTGACGTCATCGTGAAAATCAATGACAAAGACGTCAGCTCGTTCATCGACCTCCGTAGTGAATTGATTCGCGATACGGACGGAACGGTCGACATCGAATATATCCGGGACGGAAAAACGGAGACGGTTCAAGTCGAGATTCAAAATGCGAACGGTTCTGCATTGTAAAAGGTGGGCAATATGCCCGCCTTTTTTGCTATGCTTATACAAAAGGAGGATGAGTTATGGTACGAAATTTATATGGGGTGTTACTATTCGGGGCAGGAATTTTACATTTTGTAAGAGAGAAGGCGTTCATGTCGATTATTCCGAAATCTTGGCCGTTCCGCCGACTGATGGTGCAACTAAGCGGAGTCGTTGAAGTCGTGTTCGGGGCGATGCTCTTACTCAACAAGGGAACATCGTTCGTGAAACGGACGCTACCGGCATTCTTTATCGCCGTCTTCCCGGCAAATATCAACATGGCCGTCAAGCCATCTAGAATCGGTGGGAAGGTCATTCCGAAATGGATTACATGGGGACGACTCCCGCTTCAATGGGTTTTGATCAAAGGTGTCAAAAAAATATAAAGGTGTGGAGATACATATGACAAGCGTACTCAAGTGGTTTGAGCATTTCCATGCTCATCCAGAAATCAGTTGGAAAGAAGTCGAGACGACTCGAACAATCGCATCCATCTTATCAGACTGGTCGATTCCCCATCGAACGTTTGAGGACGTGACCGGAGTAATCGCGGAGATTGGATCGGGAGAAGAAGTGATTGCGGTCCGCGCCGATATCGACGCGTTATGGCAACAAGTGGACGGTACGTTTCGAGCGAACCATTCATGTGGGCACGACGCGAACATCAGCATGGTACTCGGTGCGCTCGAACAGTTGAAAGACGAAACGTTACAAAAGCGAATCCGTTTCATCTTCCAACCTGCCGAAGAGCAAGGGAATGGTTCGCTCGCCATGATCGAACGAGGGGCGTTAGAGGACGTGACGCAACTATTCGGAATCCATTTACGTCCACAAGAAGAGTTGAAAAGGGGACAATATGCGGCGGCGATTCAACATGGTGCTGCCTTCTTCTTAAAGGGAGAGGTCATTGGGGATGATGCGCATGGTGCGAGACCACATCAAGGACAAAACGCACTCGATGTCATCTTCACGATTCAACACATGCTTAAAAGCATTTACTTGTCACCGTTTGAGCCGCACTCTGTCAAGTTGACGAAGGTACACGCCGGGAGTGACAACATGAACATCATTCCAGGAAATGCGACGTTCTCGATTGACGTCCGTGCCCAACAAAATGAAGAATTGCTCGAACTGCGCAATCGTGTCGAAGACATGTTACTCCAGGTCGGCCAGCTTCATCGTGTGAAACTTGAATGGGAGTGGCAAGACTTTACACCGGGAGCCGTCGTTGGGGAAGAGTCTAGCCAAATCGCCAAGCGAGCGATTGAGAAACGCTTCGGTGAGTCGGCTCTCGTTGAACGGATCGTCACGTCAGGTAGCGATGATTTTCATTTTTATACCGTCGAGAAACCGTCACTTGATGCAACGATGATTGGCATCGGCGCTGATTTAGGTCCAGGTCTTCATCATCCGCATATGACGTTTGACCGTGACGCGTTAGAAGATGGGGCACGCCTGCTCGCGGATGCGCTCCGGATTGCAGCAACATAAATCAAGATGGGTGGGATAGACAGATGTCTGTCCACTCATTTTTTTATTGCATCCACTCCTTGTAAGCGCTATCATAACGTTATTAGCGACAATATAACGACAATTCTGAATTTTCGCTATAGGGGAGGAAGTTAGATGAAAACAACGGGGAATAAGCAAGACATGAAGTTAGGGTGGGCGCTCTTGCCACTCGGGGTGATGATCGTCGTCATGCTCATCTCGATCGTTAAGCTCGGTCAAGGACCACACATCCCGCTCATCGTCGGAACGGCAGTCGCTTCAATCGTCGCCTGGCGTCACGGGTTCAAGTGGAAAGAGATTGAAGAGATGATGTATAAAGGGATTCGTCTCGCCCTACCGGCAGTCGTCATCATCATTTTGGTCGGGTTGACGATTGGGGCATGGATCGGTGGAGGAATTGTTGCCACGATGATCTATTTCGGACTGAAGATTATCTCACCGGCATACTTTTTGTTAACGATTTGTCTCATCTGTGCGGTCGTCGCGCTCTCAATCGGGAGTTCATGGTCGACGATGGGGACGATTGGAGTAGCGGGGATGGGCATCGGGCTGAGTATGGGGATACCGGCGCCGATGGTAGCGGGGGCGGTCATCTCAGGAGCTTACTTCGGGGATAAGATGTCGCCTTTGTCAGACACGACAAACTTGGCGGCAGGATTAACTCATACGAATTTATTTGTACATATTCGACACATGCTCTATACGACAATTCCAGGACTCATCATTGCACTCGGGGTATACGCATGGCTCGGTAGACGATTTGCAGATTCTTCGACAGACTCGTCTGAAATCACACAGACATTGATGATTTTAGAGGACAGTTTTGTCATCTCACCATGGTTACTCCTCGTTCCACTCGCCGTCATTTTGCTCGTCGCAAAGAAGGTGCCGGCGATTCCAGCACTCGTCGTCGGGATTGCCCTAGGTTTCTCGGCTCAAGTGTTCATTCAAGGCGGAACGCTTGCAGACAGCGTAGGCGCTCTTCAAAGTGGCTATGTCATTGATACGGGTAATGAACTGGTCGATAACCTCTTCAGTAGAGGTGGTCTTGATGCGATGATGTACACGGTCTCGATGACCATCGTCGCGATGACGTTCGGTGGGATTTTAGAATATTCGGGGATGCTACAATCCATTATGAACCAAATTTTGAAGTTGGCGAAAACGGCAGGTTCATTGATCGCTTCAACGATTTTAGCGGGAGTTGCGACGAATGCGACGTGCTCGGAGCAGTACATCTCAATCGTCGTCCCGTCACGCATGTTTGCTGGAGCGTATGAAAAAATGGGATTACAGTCGAAAAACTTATCTCGTGCCCTCGAGGATGGAGGAACGTTGACTTCCGTGTTTATCCCGTGGAACACGTGTGGTGTATTCATCCTCGGCACACTCGGGGTCGGAGCATTCGAATATGCACCGTATGCCGTCTTGAACTTCATTGTACCGGTCATTTCGATTGTATATGCCTTCACGGGATATACGATTGAGCGCATCGCGGTCATTCAACAGGAAGAACCTGTCGCGGAACAAGCGGCTCAATAAAACGATTCCCGGTCGTCAATCGACCGGGAATTGAAATTTATAGACGGTGCGCGGACGACCTTGGCTGTAGCTCATCTCTTCGCCAATCGGATGAACGAGTTTTGCATCAACCAATTTTTTGATGAGTCGCTCTGTCGTGCGACGTGTCACATTCAAATGGTCGGTCAACTCTTTCGCTGTAAACTCGAGATGGTCCATTGAAAAATGAATGAGCTTTTCGATATTGGTCGGACTCATACCCGTCTGTTTCATCATGTCATAGACACGCGTTTGCGTGACGCGGAAATGAATCGGTGCCGGTTGGTCGGTGAACGTCATTCGTTTTGAATCGTCGACGATGCGTATAGCGGCATTGTTTGTCGTATGAAGGGCAAGTTCGGCATGCTCAACGGCGCGTTGATAATCGGACCCATACCCGATCCCTACATGACCAGAAATGTTCTCTGACAAGATGGAACCGTTTGACATGGCGGAGTCAATCTTTCCTTTACTCGATAATAGGACGATACCGTCTTGAGTGGTCTCCATCAATTTACCACCGAAATAATGATGTGTTGTCACATGGTTGAGCGTATCTTCACTGGCATCCGAGTAGAAGAGCACGGCGAGTTGTGACTGGTCTGATTTGTTCAATCGAATCTGTTGAATAAAATCATGGAAGTGGTGGAAAATTCTCTCTTCTGGCTCAATCATGAGCTGACTAGCAAAACCATTTTCCACTAAGTGTCGATGGACTCGTTCGACACTTGTCAAGGCGAATCGAGTCGTCCCAGTTCGTTGAAGTTGCTCATGAAACGAAATCAACTCTTCGAAATTCATATACGGACTAAGTTCTTTCACTTGCGGTGGCGACATGTGGCTTGGAAACGATGCTAAAATTGATTCAAGTCGTGACGCATCAACGAGATCGATGGAGAGCTCTTCGATTCGGAGCTGTTGTGTCAATGTCACGTATAAAAGTGACGTCAATAACACGACATCATCTTGAACGACGTGATGGGCAAATGGAAGGTTCGCTTCCTCCATCGCATACGTATAAGGGAATGAACCGGAGAAGAACACTCCGTCAAAAAATAGGAGTTTTGTAGCGATGTCTTTCGCTTCTCGCGGGTCATCATAAGGAAATCCCTCGATTCGAACATCGGGTAAGGAAGAACCGTTCTGTACCTGTTGTAAAAACGATGGTGAGCCGACAACGGCGATATGGATGGACATGTAAAATCCCCCTTGCAATTTAGCGACTATATAACGACAATATAGAGGAAAGGACAGTTGAAGTAAAGGAGTGATGAACATGAATATTCAAAAAATAGAAATTTTCTCGGTTCGCTTTCCATTAAAGGTACCATTCATCGTCAGTTATCACCGTTATGATGATATGCCTTCTGTCATTGTCAAAATGACAACCGCATGTGGACTTGTCGGTTATGGAGAAGCCGTGGCGGATGAGCATGTGACGGGTGAGTCCGCTGAGAGCACGGTCAGTGTACTCCGTCATCTATTGGCTCCGCTCTTAATCGGAAAAAATCCGATGCACCTAGAGCATATTCATGACGAGATGGACCGTGCGATTCGTGGTGTTCCGGCTGCCAAAGCAGCACTTGACATCGCGTGTCATGATGTGATCGGGAAAAAGCTGAATCAACCAATCTACGAATGGATTGGCGGTCGGTACCATGAGTCATTCCCAGTCACGCACGTCTTGAGTATCGGAGAGCCGAACCATATGGCACAAGAGGCACTCGAACAAATGAAACGAGGTTATACGGCAGTGAAGATGAAGGTCGGAGTCGATGTGCAAACGGACGTGGCGCGTGTCAAAGCGGTACGGGAAGCGGTAGGAAATGACGTGCCGATTCGAGTCGACGTTAACCAGGGATGGATCAACGCGGCCAATACGGTTCAAGCCATGCGTCTACTCGAACCGTATGGCATCGATTGGGTCGAACAACCGGTCAAGGCGGATGATTTTGAAGGCATGCTCGAAGTGAAACAAAAAATCTCCGTCCCGCTCATGATGGATGAAGGGTTGAAAGATATTCACGATATGAGACGCTTGACGATGATGCAGGCAGCCCATAAAGCGAACATCAAGCTGATGAAGTGCGGTGGCATCTATCCAGCGAAGAAGTTGGTCCATATGGCGGAGATGTCCGGAATCGAATGCCAGATTGGTTCTATGGTCGAATCCTCCATTGCATCGAGTGCAGGATTCCATGTCGCTTTCTCGAGTAAAATCGTGAAGACGGTCGAGTTGACGGGTCCGCTCCGGTTCGGGAAAGATGTAGGAAACTTATCATATGATTTACCAATCATCTCGCTGAACGATCGTCCGGGACTCGGTATTGACGTCGATGAGGACGTGTTACGTGAATTGACGACGGAATCTTACGTGGTTGGAGATGAGTCGCATGTGGCAAGGTGAGATCAAAGACCTTTCACTTCATGTATGCGTCCTAGGCTTGTCCGATTTACCGGAACTGTTAACCGTTCAAGATACGGTCATTCAGGCGTTGGCTGAACCGGAGCACTATCAATCGTTATCGGTTGAAGAGTTCACGAAACTGTTGACGGATCAGACGTTGATTGGAGCAAAATCAGATGGTCGGATTATCGCGTTCCGAGCGATGCTCATCCCACCGATTGATGCGGAGCATCTAGGGCGAGATATCGGATGGCCGGAGGATTCGCTTGAACGTGTCCTGTATCAGGAAGTGACGAACGTCCATCCAGACTTCCGTGGATATGGACTACAGACACATTTGGGCAAACTACTAATGAAACAAGTTGAATCGGATAACCGTTTCGATGTCGTCTGTGCGACTGTCGCACCGTTCAATATTCCAAGCATGAAAGACAAGTTCACGCTTGGACTCCGAATCGGGGCGTTGAAAGAAAAGTATGGCGGGAAACTCCGCTATATCTTTTACAAAGAGATGCATCGTTCGTGGCATCCCACATCAGTTGCGCAAGATGTACCGATGGAAAATCGTGGGCGACAAGTTGAGTTGCTTCAAGCCGGTTGGGTCGGGACGGGCATGATGAAACAAGGGGAACAGTGGATTGTTCGATATGAGAAGTAAAAAATCCTCGTCAAGCTGACGAGGATTTTGTTTATTCGAGAACGAAGAGTACATCATTCGCGAATTTCTCATACGTACGGTCACTCGGGTGGAACTGATCGGTCGCTAAATCTCTTGATAAGTCAGAGATGTAGGCGAACGGGTCGATCACATCGATATTCTGCGCATTCGCCAATTGTTTCGCTGATGCGTTCCAATCGAGGATGAGCTGATTGAATGCTTGTCCATTCTCATCATTTTGAAACGGATTGTATAGACCGATATACACGATGGTTGCCGAATCGTTGAGTGAACGAATTTCAGTGAAAATCGTTTCTAAATTCGTCTTCGCATCCGTGACCACTTGTTGAATATCGACGGATTCGAAGTTATCGACGTTTTCCCCACGGTTGAACAAATCGTTTCCACCGATGGTCAACGTGATATATCGTGCGTTCTCAATCGTTCGACGCACTTCAGGTTGCTCGAGTTGTGTGAGTAAATCTTCTGTTCGTGCCCCAGACACGGCAAGGTTTTGCGTACGTACGCCTTCTTCTTCAAGAGCAGTGCTGACAGGCTGTACATATCCTGCGCCTGATGTTGACCCGACACCGCGTGTCAACGAATCGCCTAATGCGACGTAGACGTCTCCTTGTGGTTCAGGGCGTTCGTCTTCGGAGACGGAAAGTGTTCGCTCCGGCGGATTGACAATATCCTGATAGCCGATCCATAGACCATATAAGGCGATTCCCGTTAAAAGAACGGCGCCACTTAAAAATGCATACCATTTCGACTGTTTCATGGGCTGACCTCGCTTTCTATATGAACATCATATCAAAAATGTGTGGATGTGCCCTATGTGAATGTTCGAATAGGACAGATTCACTTTTGTCCGATAGAATAAGGAAAGAGGTGAGACAATGGAACCGACGTTAAAGCTACATCAACTTACAAAAGTGATTGGAAAAAAGACGATTATCGATAACATTTCGTTAGACGTCTACCCGGGTGAGGTCTTCGGATTTTTAGGACCGAACGGCGCCGGGAAAACGACGACGATTCGAATGATTGTTGGCTTGATCAAACCGACGAAAGGAAATGTATCGATTTGTGGGTATCGTGTCGACAAACAATTTGTCCAAGCGATGAGTCAAATCGGCGCAATCGTCGAGAATCCAGAGCTGTATAAGTTTTTATCCGGACGTGAGAACTTAGAAGCGTTCGCACGCATGTTACCTGGAGTCGATGATAAGCGAATCCAAGAAGTCATTGACCTCGTCGATTTGACCGCTCGAATCGATGATAAAGTGAAGACGTACTCTCTCGGGATGCGACAGCGACTCGGGATTGCCCAGGCGCTATTAAACAATCCACGGGTGCTCATCTTGGATGAGCCGACGAACGGGCTCGATCCGATGGGGATTCGAGATTTACGACTTTTCATTCGTCGACTCGTTGAAGAAACGGGACTGAGTGTTCTCGTATCGAGTCATATCCTGGCCGAGATTGAACTACTAGCGGACCGAGTCGCCATCATGTCGCGAGGAAAGATTGTCAAGGTGGGGACGGTCCATGCTTTGATTGAAGAACTCGCGTCAACGGTCGACTTACATGTAACGAATAGCTTCGAAGTATTACCGATCGTTCAAGGGTACGAAGGAATCGACCAAGCGGACGTGGTGGACGAGCGAACGATTCGTATTTCCATGAACGTGGAAGAGACGGCGAAGTTGAATCGATATTTGATGGAAAGAGATGTCGAGGTGTTCGGACTCGAGCGCCGAGTCCAAACGTTAGAGGACCTCTTTATCACGTTGACAGGCGGTGATCACATTGCCTAATCCATCGATGCTCGGTCTCATTCGTAATGAAGTGCTCAAGATTCATCGGAAACGCAGATTGATGGTCGTCTCCATCATCCTGATCGTGCTTGTTTCGATGTTCACGTATGCGAACTATCGTCAAATCGAGAAACAACGCGAAGAACAAGGAACGACTGATTGGCGTGTCGATCTCCAGCAAGAGATCATCGATACACAAAACCGACTCGCCTCCGCGAACGTCCAAGACGAGTTTCGGCAGATTCTTGAGTTCCAAGTCCAACAGAATCAGTATTATCTTGATAATGATATCAATCCGAATTATCCGGGAGCTCCGACGTTTATGCGTGTCTTCTTCTCCCAAGGGACTACGCTTGTCCTACCGCTGTTCATTATTGTATTGATGGCAGATATCGTGAGCGGAGAACATAACGATGGAACGATTAAGACGTTGTTATCGCGACCGGTCCGGCGATATAAGATCTTACTCGCCAAATGGCTGACGACGCTCCTTTATACATCGATCTTAATATTTGTGACCGCCGTCGTCAGTTACGCCATATCCGGCATCGTTCTCGGCTGGGACGGATGGAATGCTCCGATTTTGACCGGTTTCCAAGCTTCGCCGACCGGAACCTTCTCGACCGACTTTGTGCATACGTTGCCGATGTGGGAGTACTTGCTTATGTCGATGGGGCTTTCATGGCTCGTGGTGGCTGCGGTCGGGACAATCTCTCTCATGATTTCTGTTTTGGTGAAAAATACGGCGACTGGAATCGGAATCATGATGGCTGTCCTCATCTCAGGGCCACTCTTGACATCGCTTGGCTCAAACTGGGATAGCTCGAAATACCTGGTGAACGTCAACTTCGGTCTTCATACCTATTTGGAAGGACAGGCTCCCCCAATCGATGGGATGACGTTACCGTTTTCGCTCCTCGTCATTCTCATTTGGTCGATGGCCGCCTTGGCGTATGCGTTTTACCACTTTACCCAAAAAGATGTGTATTAATGATTCGTGCTCCTTTCCTAAGGAGCACGAATTTTTTTTGGATAAAATTAGGTCGTAAATAGAATGAATGGTTCTAAATACTCAATATTATGAATTATCAAAATAATTAAAAAGATGGATACAGCCTTTGTGGGAAAGTGTGTAAAGTAAGAATCATCACAAAGGAGGTAAACACATGAAAAAAGTTGTTTCTACATCATTAATCGCAGGCGTATTGCTCGTACCACAATTGGTCGGTGCGGCAGAATTGAAGTCAGGCACTCTGACGAAACCATCAGAAAGTGCACCGACAACGATTGTAAAAGAGTACGTCAAATCAAAAGGTGAGTTCAAGACGATCGAGTCGAAATCAGACAAAGTCGGGAAAGTGGTTAAGCTCCAACAGACAGTTGATGGCGTGCCAGTATTCGGTGGTGTGGTAGTCGGTGTCGTAGATGAAGCGGGTCAATTGAAGACAGTCGTGGATGATGCGAAATCGGTCAAGAACCTACATAAGTCGATCAAGTTAACTGAAAAGAAAGCCATCGCGAGTTACAAAAAGCTTGTCGGACATAAAGGGGTCTACGAGCTCGAACCGGAAGCGGAATTGATTGTTTATCCAAAAGGTGAGAAGTCGGTTTATGCATATCAAGTGACCGGAACAATCCTTGAAGCGGAAGAGCCGTCACGTTGGACATACTTCATCGATGCTGGAACGGGTGAGGTACTTAATAAATTTGACCAGTTAGCTCATGCAAGACCGACGAAAGGTGTGACAGGTACGACATATACGGGAACGGGAATCGATGTTCTCGGCTACAGCCAAACGTTCAAGACAACGAAGAGCGGATCTTACTATTATCTCCAAGATTCAACGCGTGGAAAGGGAATCTATACGTACGATGCGAAAAACCGTACGACACTCCCAGGTTCGCTATGGGCTGACGTGGATAACGTCTTGAACACGACTTATGACCGTGCCGCTGTCTCTGCACACGTCAACGCGACAAAGACATATGATTTCTACAAAAACACTTACGGACGGAACAGCTATGACAACGCCGGAGCTGCATTGAACTCAACGGTTCACTACAGCCGTAGCTACAACAATGCGTTCTGGGACGGAAGTAAGATGGTATACGGAGACGGAGACGGTCAAACGTTCACGTATCTTTCAGGTGCACTTGACGTAGTCGCTCACGAATTGACTCACGCGGTCACGGAATACACGGCAGGACTGATCTATCAAAACGAGTCTGGGGCGATCAATGAAGCAGTATCGGATATCCTAGGTACAGTGGCGGAATATAGCGTCGGCACTAACTTCGACTGGTTGGTAGGAGAAGACATCTACACACCAGGTGTAGCAGGCGACGGACTTCGTTCGATGGCGAACCCGGCTGCATACGGTGACCCAGATCACTACTCAAAACGTTACACAGGCACACAAGATAATGGTGGGGTTCACATCAACTCAGGTATCGTCAACAAAGCGGCATACCTCTTAGGTAACGGTGGATCGCACTACGGCGTATCGGTACAAGGTGTGGGAGTCATGGCGATGGGGGATATCTACTACCGTGCCCTCAATGTTTACTTGACACCAACGTCTAACTTCTCAAGCCTTCGTCAAGCGGTCGTACAATCTGCGAAAGACCTTTACGGTGCGACAAGTCCGCAAGCGGTATCAGCTGCGAAATCATTTGACGCTGTCGGAATCTACTAAGTTCTCAACATCTCTTCCGAAATTTTCGGAAGGGATTTTCTTATGCAGTTTTTGGGTAAATCAAGATTGAACGTCGAGCGAAAAGGAGAACGAGTATGAACACGAAGGAATTTATTGTGTCACCGAACAGCAAGATTCAATTAGATGATATTCCAACGACTGTTTCAGACAAACCGGAGGATGACACCTTGACGACTGAACTCATTCCGAACAGTGTCGAGCGATTGAAAGAACTACATTGGCGATTATATGCCGAGAGTAAGAAAGGGATTATCGTCGTCTTGCAGGCGCTTGATGCGGGTGGAAAAGATGAGGCGATCAGCTATATCTTTTCAAATTTGAACGCCCAAGGACTGAAGACGAATGCGTTTCAAAAACCTTCCGATACGGAGAAAAAGCACGACTATCTGTGGCGAATGCATGATTTGTTACCAGAAAGAGGACAGGTCGGAATTTTAAACCGATCCCATTACGAAGAGGTCATTGCGCCTCGTGTCCATGATTTGTTGGGGGACGAAGTACTTCCGGAGGAAATGGACCAGGAAGAGGTCTGGCAGATGCGATATCGTCAAATCAACGATTATGAACGCTATTTACAGGAAAACGGATTCGAAGTCATCAAGTTCTTTTTCAATGTATCTAAAGATAAACAACGAGACCGTTTGCTTGAACGATTAAAGGATCCGAAAAAGAATTGGGAATTCTCCTTCAGTGACATCGAAGAGCGGCAGCATTGGGAAGAATATCAAGGAATCTTTGCCGAGATGTTGTCGCACACATCAACGGAAGTCTCACCCTGGTATGTGTTGCCGGCAGATGATGAGTGGTATAGTCGTTTAATTATTTCGTCAGTCATGATTGAAGTTCTTGAACGGATTGATCCACAGTATCCGACTTTCACGGATGAGGAACAAGAGCGAATTGACGAGGCCATCCAAACCCTTGAGAACGAGTAAGGCGTGGCGTTCTCGTGAACACTTAAAAATCCCCTTGCACTGAAAGCGAATTCAAGCTAAAGTGATACAGTAGATTAAAGGTCAGACATCTGTACAAAGGGGTAATGAGTGTGGGTAATGTAAGTTTACTATTCGGTGGCGTCGCACTGTTTTTAAATAGTCTCGTTCTTCTCGGGAAAGTGGATAGCAAGAGCGCAGGATTTTTTAGTTTGTTTACGGGACTCTTACAAACGTTTATCGCCACATGGTTATTGATTGGGGCGAGTCCAGAAGAGCAATTCGGTCTTGCGAGTATCTATCTATTTGCGTTCACTTATTTATATGTAGGGGTGACGTTTATTTTGAATTTAGACGGACGTGGCGTTGGCTGGTTCTCATTATTCGTTTCGATTGCAGCTGCTTTTTATGGCGCAATGGCGATTGCAGAAAGTGATCCGATGGGGGCATTGACGTGGTTCTTCTGGTCATTCCTTTGGGCGTTGTTCTTCTTTGGAATGGGACTCGGGAAACCGAACGAGACCATCACAGCACGTGTCGCCCTCGTATTATCATGGTTGACGCTGATTGTCCCGGCGATGGTTGGGATGGCTGGACTGATGAACGGATGGTATGACATGGTTTGGTGGGCGGCGAGCGGTACGGCAATCCTGTACTTCATCGTTTCTGTCAAACGTACGAAACAGACGATTGAAATTGCTTCATGATGAATTGAAAATGATTCGAGGTCATCGAGCGCGATCAAGTCGTGCCTGACGACCTTTTTTTATTGAACGATGAAAGATCGATATATACTATACTTAGAAAAATGAAAATGAAAGATACGGTACGAATGTCATTAATTTCAAAAAGTGGGGTTGAGTTGATGATTGCACTTGAAACGTTGAAAAGTAGACTCGTCAATAATCAGATTGAAATACAAAATGAAGAGGGATATGTAGACACGTTACACTTTCTATTCAGTGAGCCTGCGATGGAAGTTGAAATTAAGCGATTGAAGCAAATAATCCCAATCGACATTATTCACTTCTTGAAGACCCATAACGGCGCTGACCTGTTTGTTCACCCGACATACGGTGGAGGAATCCGACTTTTTAGTGTAGATGAAATGATCGAGTATCGGGAAATATGGGAGTGTCCTGAACAATTCATTCCCGTCGGAGCCGGGAGAGATGGGGAATGGATTGTTTGCGAGGTCGTCAATGAACATGAAAACTACATTTGGGTTGGAGAATTTTTGACTTACACAGATGACACCGAAAAACTTCCGATGGATTATACACGCTGGTTCGACTATTTGATTGTCGCCCAAGGCGCTCATTTTTGGGATTGGTTCAGAGGTTAATAGATGACGATTGAATATTTGTTTTGAATGATGATGATGATGATGATGGAATGCGCACTTTTTGTTGAGTGTGCTTTTTTACAGTTGCTTTTGTGTCTAAAATGTGAAAAGTGGGAATGAGGAAGCTAAAGGAGGCGAAAGCAGATGAGTGATGGTCTCGTGTTATTACTCGGATTACTTTTATGTGGTTGGATGCTGTTTGCCGTCGTATTTGATGATAGAATAAAAAGAAGAATTTGATGGCCCGTCTCGCGAGGAGACGGGTTTTTAATTGAGGAGTGAGAAGTATGAAAAAAACACCTGTCGTCGTCATCGTCGGTCCGACCGCTGTTGGCAAAACGAAGACGGGCATCGAACTCGCAAAAGCGTTCGACGGCGAGATTGTCTCGGGTGACTCGGTTCAAGTATACCGGGGCATGGACATCGGTTCAGCAAAAGTGACGAAAGAAGAGGCCGAAGGGATCCCGCATCATTTGATCGATATTTGTGACCCGGATGATGCCATGAGTGTCGCAGCTTTTCAACAGTTGGCTCGTGCCGCCATCGATGATATTTATGCCCGTGGCAAATTACCGATTATTGTCGGAGGAACAGGATTATACATTCGCTCGATTTTATATGACTATGAATTCGTGGAGCGACCTGTGGATGAGGCGTTGCGGGCTGATCTCGAACGGTTGGCAGAAGTCGAAGGACGTGAGGCGTTACATCAAAGATTAGTTCAACTTGACCCAGAGCGTGCGGCTACGATTCACCCGAATAATGTCCGTCGCGTCGTGCGGGCGCTCGAGGTAGCGATGCAAGGGGATACACAGACGACGGACAGTGCGCCATCCGAACATTATGATTATCGATTGTTCGTCCTCCACGCAGATCGTGAGATATTATACGACCGAATCAATCAACGCGTCGATGCGATGATGGAAGCAGGACTGGTCGAGGAAGTCGAACGACTTTTGGCACAAGGATATCGTGAGACGCAGGCGATGCGAGCCATCGGGTATAAAGAAGTGATTCCATTCATCGATGGAAACATCTCGAAAGAGAAAGCGACAGATTTGCTGAAGCAGCACACAAGACAGTTCGCAAAACGGCAATTAACTTGGTTCCGTCATCAATTTGATGGAATTTGGGTGGATATGGGTCGAAAATCATTTGAACTATCATATAAAAATATTTATGATGATGTAGAGGGGTTTTTTCGAAAATTCCGATTATTTTAAAGAGATAAAGACTAGGGGGAATCCAGCATGAAAGCGAGCTACAACATCCAAGACCATTTTTTGAATCAACTTCGAAAAGAAATGGTACCAACGACCGTATTTTTAGTGAGCGGGTTTCAAATTCGAGGTGTCATCAAGTCATTTGATAACTTTACCGTCATCGTCGAGTCAGAAGGTCGTCAACAATTGATCTATAAACATGCGATTTCGACATTCTCTCCGGCACGTAACGTGACGTTATATGAGCCGGATGCAGTTGAAGTAACAGAAGGATGAGCATAAGAAAAGGAGCGGCCCGGGGACCGCTCCTTTTCTTATGCTGTTTTTGTCGTTCCCGGTTGTTTAATTGCCTCAAGAACGCGTTGGATGGCGCATCCACCGAGGAGTGAATCCATTTGACCACAAATCTGAGTCGGCGTCGAACGGTGTAACAATGTGTATGTCCGCTTCCAAGCGCGCTCTGCCGATTGAATTCGGACGAGAAGATCGGCGTGGCTCAGTTCTTTTAGCTTATCAATATTGAGTCGGTTCGTTCGAGCGAACGCAGACAAGATGACTGCTTTCGCTAGCGGTGTCTGAAGTGGGTAACCAGAAAGCTCAAGCGCCGCCATGGCCCCTTTCATCTCATGTTCGACAATTTTGTCGAGTGATGCATCTTTAGCATAAGGATTACCGGACAGATGCGTGAGTGACTGTTCTAAGTCCTGCATGCCCACCGGACAAGTTGACGCTTGTAGAATATGTTCAATGGATTGTTGTTCTTGTGCATAACGTGTCGCTTCCCCCGAGGCGATGAAACGCTCATACGTATCGATTAATGAAATCATTCTCGTTTCCCCCTTTATCGAACTACTTTTATCGTATCAATAATCGTAAGCGCTTTCAATATAATGATGGCAAAATCGAGACCCTACTAGAAAGTATGTTCGCCTAATGAGCGGAAACACGATACAATGTCAGAAGATGCGAGGAGGGAATGATTATGAACTATTATCAACAAATTGATCCAGTCATCGGTTCATCAATGAACCGTGATCGATTTCAAATACCGCAAATAGAAAAATCAAAGGACCGTTTAGACCAGTTAGCCGATGGGACCCCTGTCCAAACAAAAGCGCTCGTCAGTACAGTCGAGGTTAGAGAAGGAAAGAATAGTGCGAAATGGCTTCAACTAAGTATCACGACGGCGAACGGGATGATGCGTGCCAAACATTGGCTACGTGGAAATGAGAGTGAACTACTTCCAATCTATGAATCGGGTGTCATCGAATTGTCCGGGAAAATCGATGTCTATCCAAAACCGGATGGCGCCAAATCGATTACGATTGACCGCGTCCATCCTATCTCAAAAGATGAGGTAATCTCGTTATTACCAGGCTTGCCAGGGGATGAGACGATGGAGCAGTTTGCGGATGAATTGTTCAGTTTGATTGATACGTTGTCACCGACCTATCAACAGATCGCCTACGGCCTCCTTGATTTCGTTTGGGATGATTTCGTACTATCGCCAGCGGCACTCTACCACCATCATAACTATGCGGGAGGTCTATTGAAGCATACCGTGTGTATGCTTCGTCTCGGCTATCGGATTCAAGAGCAAGATGACTATTTGGCGATGGTGTTTCGTGTTATCAAAGAAGCGGAGCAGTTGCACAAAGTCGACCTTTGGAATACGATGAACGGTGTTAAAATCGAACAGGCATATAAAGGAGCGTTTGAATCGTTGTATGCCGCCTGTGAAGCGATGGCCGAGCGGAAAGAACCGTTGAATTGGGATGAACTCGCACTTGGAATCCTTTTCCACGACATCGGAAAAATATATGAATACAGCCATCTGTTATCTAGTCCGAATCGTTTTGAAAAGTTATCTTCTGTTGAGGGCACAAGTGAAACGACCGGCATCTCCATCAACCCGATGGGCACACTAATCGGGCATATGCCATACGGTGGGCTATTGTTTGAAGAAACGTTACGCCAGACGTCGACGCGACTGCCATTGGATGTCCACCATCGAATCTGGCACATGATTTTATCACATCATGGGAAACGTGAGTGGGGATCGAGTGTCCTCCCGATGACGACGGAGGCTTGGATGCTTCACTTGATTGATTTATTGGATGCGCGTTATGAGAAATGGGCTCGCGCGCACGAAGATTTGTAAGAAAAGGGTGGTATCATGATTCCCGTACAATTAGTGACCGGGTTTTTAGGAGCAGGCAAGACAACGTATATGAACCGCTTACTCGCGGCGACGGATGAAAAGATTTGTCTGATCGTCAACGAGCTCGGCGCGATAAATATCGATGAACAATTGATCGTCAAGATGGACCAAGAGCAAATCGAACTCTCAAACGGATGTATTTGCTGTTCCATCCAAAATGATTTGAGTAAGACGTTCTATCAACTCGCGGCAAAGCAAGAAACATTCAACCGAGTCATCATCGAGACGACCGGTGTCGCCGATCCCGCACCGATCATTCAGACGATTTATTATGATGAGTACTTACGTCAAAACTTTAAAATGAACGCCATCTTGACGGTTGTGGATGCCAGTCAAATGGACCGTGAACTGTTCAAAGAAGGGATTCATCAAATCGCTTATGCCGATCTCATTTTGTTAAATAAAATCGATTTAGTGTCGTCGGATGAACTCGATCAAGCACGCCGCCGAATCGAACAACTCAATCCGACGGTTAGGATTGTAGAGACGATTCAAACAGAAGGCGATTACGAATTACTTGAGAATACGTTCCAACTGTCACGTGTCGATGAACAGAAGTTGAGTCAACTGACAGAGACGAGTGAATCGGTCTCCTCCCTTCGTGCGATCACGTTGAGTGCCGAGCGTCCGTTGTCTCGGGAGCGCGTGACCCGTTACGTTCGTGAAGTCTTGATGCACTACGAAGATGCGATGTATCGGATGAAGGCGATTGTCCGCTTACAGGATGAGGAGTGCAAGTTTGTCATTCAAGCGACGAATCAGTTGATGGGCGCGACATTTGCAAATGAGATGCATGAAGGGGACCGTTCCGTATTTGTTTGGATTGGGAAGGAACTAGACCAAGATGCACTAGCACGGGGATTAAAAGCATGTGAGGTGGAGCAAGATGAAGCTTATTCTAGTTGACGGCTTTAATTTGTTGTCCCGTTATTATTTTGCGACGGAGCGAAGACGAGCACAAGATCCGGAAGTGACTGTGAAAGGATTACTTCGAAAGGTGGATTCCTGGACGACAGACTTTTCCCATATCGCTTTCTTTTGGGACGGGACACGAGAGTCTACCCACCGCTATGCGATGTATCCTGAATATAAAGCAACGCGTAATGGACTCCCGGAACCACTTTTCGAAGACTATTTGAAATTGAGAGCCGCTTTGGATGAACGAGGCATCTTACAATCCGAGTTGACTGGATATGAAGCGGATGATTTGATGGGCGCCGTCGCGACAGCGTTCCCGGGTGAATCATATCTCTATTCCTCGGACCGCGATTTACTTCAGTTGTTGTCTCCGAACGTGTTTCAAATCATGCCGAAAAAAGGTGAGGAGCAGCTCGTCAATGAAGCTTCTTTTGAATTGATGTATGGCGTGAAACCATATCAGTTTGTCGACGTGAAGGCATTGCAGGGAGACTCTTCGGATAACATCCCAGGTGTACGTGGCATCGGTCCGAAGACGGCGACGATTTTAATTCAGCATTACGATACGATTGAGACGCTTTATATGCATGTTCAAAATGAAACACTCGAAGCGCCCCATCAAAAATATGCAAAAAAACTAGACGGTCATGAAGAAATCGCGCTCTTGTCGAAACGACTGTCACAGATTGATATCCATGCTCCTGTCAATACAGATTGGGAGGCGTACCGGTTTGGTTCACATCTATTTTGACGCGGCCACCAATCAGACGACTGGAGATAATGGAATCGGTGTGTGGATCAAGTCTTCCGACGGTACCGTATCGACGTTTAAACGTCGCATGCAAGGATTGACAAGCGTTCATGCGGAATTGGCTGCATGTGCTTATGCACTGGAACAAGCGCATGCATTAAAAGGTGAAACCTCATTCATGCTGTATTCCGACGCCGAAGTGATTGTTCGCGCACTAGAGCAACGTTTCATGAAAGATGCTTCGGCGAAGCCTCTGTTTCTGAAAGCACTGATTGCCTACGATGAATTGCCGACCGTGTTCTTAAAATGGGTCCCACGAGCGGATAATCGAGCGGACGTGATTGCACGCGACGCATTGAATGGAATGAATTAAGCGACCGAGATCATTCTTGGTCGCTTTTTTGACGGAGTCCTTTTTTGACGGAGTCATTTCTTTTTAGATGGTTTTTCGCTAAAATGAAAGCGTAGTCAACTATAGAGGGGGAATTATACATGGATTATCGGATCGAACGGGACACAATGGGGGAAATTAAAGTTCCAGCTACGGCGAAATGGGGAGCACAAACGCAACGTAGTCTTGAAAACTTTAAAATTGGTGCGGAGAAGATGCCGCTTGAAATCGTATACGCATTTGCCATTTTGAAAAAAGGTGCAGCTTTAGCAAACGCTGAACTCGGTGTACTCGAGGAAGAGAAAGCAGCGATCATCGCAGAGGTGGCAGATGAGATTTTAGCAGGGCAGCATGACGCGGAATTCCCGCTTGTCGTCTGGCAGACAGGATCGGGCACGCAGTCAAACATGAACGTCAACGAGGTCATTGCGTATCTTGCGAACGAAAAGTTACAGGCTCGTGGAGCATCTATCACGATTCATCCGAATGATGATGTCAACAAATCGCAAAGCTCGAATGATACGTATCCGACCGCGATGCACATCGCCGCCATCCTTTCCGTACAAGATGATGTCCTTCCAGCAATCGACTCGCTTTATCAAACCCTTTCACAAAAAGCGGAGGCGTTTAAGAATATCGTCAAAATTGGTCGGACGCACCTTCAAGACGCGACGCCGGTCACACTCGGTCAAGAAATTAGTGGGTGGGTCCGGATGCTTGAATTGTCAAAACAGATGATCGAGCGCACGATTGAACCACTTACGGAGCTTGCACTTGGAGGAACGGCTGTCGGAACAGGGATCAACGCACACCCTGAGTTCGGTGAAGTTGTAGCGAAGAAAATCTCAGATGAGACGGGCAAACCGTTTGTAACAGCCGTCAACAAGTTCCACGCCCTTACAAGTCACGATCAACTCGTCTTCACGCATGGTGCATTAAAAGCCTTAGCGATGGACGCGATGAAGATTGCGAACGATGTGCGATGGTTGGCTTCTGGACCACGTGCAGGAATCGGAGAAATCACCATTCCGGAGAACGAACCAGGAAGTTCAATCATGCCGGGTAAAGTTAACCCGACTCAAAGTGAGGCGCTCACAATGGTTGCCGCACAAGTACTCGGAAATGATGCGACAATCGGTTTCGGGGCGAGTCAAGGGAACTTTGAATTGAACGTCTTCAAACCAGTCATCATGTATAATTTCCTACAGACTTGTCGTCTATTGACGGACAGCTTACATTCGTTCAATGATCATTGCGCTGTCGGAATCGAACCAAATCATGAAGTGATCTCACGTAATGTGGAACAGTCACTCATGCTCGTTACAGCACTTAACCCGCATATTGGCTACGAAAATGCGGCAAAAATTGCGAAATTGGCACATAAAAACGGTACTTCTTTGAAAGAAGCAGCCTTAGAAACTGGTTTATTAACGGAAGAGCAATTTGATCAATGGATTCGTCCGGAGGAAATGACGTCACCAAACTTAAAAGTGAAAAAATAACACAAAGCGGTCGCAAGACCGCTTTTAGTATGTCTTTTTTAGGGCGTAGGTCCTAGTTATATGTAAAACAACAGAAAATAAATAAGGAAATAGTTGTATTTTATCCTGAGAAGTCGCATAATCGAAACATAAGAGAATTCGGGGAGTACGAACATAGGGGGGACGGGAATGGAGCAAGGTCAACTCACTGAGCGTATACATATGATTTTGAAAAAGATATCGGAGTCGAGACAAATTCCAAAAAGCGATATCGAGTTTCTACTCGATTGGATGAAGAAGGAAGTTCGGCAACGACGGTTGATGCATTTGTTAGAAATCTTTAGTCGTGTCGAGTCTGACGCGAAGGAGTTGCCAAGCGTCCTTACACAAGCGGAAGCTTTGACCTTGATCTCTCCTGTGAAACGTTATATCCATACCGTCTTGGGGATTGAACAAGAGGACGAAGATCTCGTCCTTATCTTATCCGCAAGCTTTTCCACATTTAGCCGTTACAAGTCGCGCGTTGAAAAGCTCGGGGCACGTCCGGTATTTTTGCAGACCCTTGAAGAAGCCGTGGAATACGATTATGAGGATGTGCCAAAAGCCATCATTATGGACGTTGAATTATGGCCACAATTTAAAGAGCGAGATATCCAATCGTTCGTTAGCAAAATGAGAAAACTCTACGTTCCCCTCATTGTCATCGGAACGAATGAACACTATCGTCTTGCTGCTTATTCATATGGATTCGACGATTATTGGGAATCGTGGGTGCCGATGGAGGAACGATTGGTGCGTCTCGGGCTACATATTGAAAAATCCCGTCTCGTATCAAAAGCGTTACTCGTGGATGAATTAACGGGTGCTTTCAACCGTAAGTATTTAAAGGCGACCTTTTCTCGGTTCATCTCAAGATTGGAGCGGTCTGGTGAGAGTTTTGCCGTTGCACTGCTCGATATCGATCACTTTAAACAATTGAACGATACGTTCGGTCACTCGTATGGGGATGATGTGCTTCATCGTGTTTCTGAAGAAATCCGTCATGCCATTCGCTCTAGTGATGAGCTCATCCGATACGGAGGCGAAGAATTTTTGATCCTCTTGAACGTTTCAGACCGTGCAATCGTCGAATCGGTACTTGAGCGAGTCAGAACTCGCATCGAAGAGATGGAGTTTCCATACGATCATCAGGTGACGGTGTCGATTGGATACACCCGAGTCTGCCAGACTGGCTATACACTTGGAGAGTGGTGTGCCTACGCAGATGAGGCGCTGTATAAGGCGAAACGAGATGGTCGAAATCGTGTCGTCCGATACACTTCTGCTGTTCGTGAGGAGAAGCGAATCGCCTATGTGACGATGTCTGCCAATACCTATACATCGCTTGCTGATCGACTCCCGAAAGAGCATCGCCGATATGAAGTCGTATACCGTCCTTACGAGGCGTATTCTTGTAATGACAATATCGAGATGTTCGTCTTGGATGATGCGCGTGCGCAAGAAGCGAAAGGGACGTTGTCTGCTGTGAAAGAGCAACGAGGCAAATATAGTCACATTCTTGCTGTATCGAAACGAACGGCGTCTGAACTCGGAGCGATCTATGACGATTATGCGGATGGAGAACAAGACGAGGTCATCACGAGAAAAATTGAACAGTGGTTGGAAAAATTGCCAGACTAAAAAACAGACATCATGATGCGATGTCTGTTTTGTCGTATTGTTTGAATGAAAAGGCATATGCATGTGTTTCGTCTTGCGGGTGGTCGATTGTACTCGTAATTGACCATTCCCCAATCCGTTCGGGGTAATACGTATCGGCCTCGAACGATGCAGCGACCTCCGTTGCATAGATCCGGCTCGTCATCGGCATCGTCTGTTCATATAACGTGGCCCCACCGATGACAAACCATTCCTCCTGTTGACTCATTTCGACGAGACGTTCTAAATCATGCCACACTTCGACTTGATCGGCTGAAAAGGAAACATCAGATGTGACGACGATGTTGCGTCGGTTCGGCAACGCTTTACCGATGGACTCAAACGTCTTTCTTCCCATGACGACCGTGCCACCAGACGTGATAGATTTAAAGTGTTTCAAGTCATCTGGCAATCGCCATAATAAATCATTGTCTTTCCCGATTTCCCGATTCTGCCCATATGCGACGACGTGTGAAATCATACGCTCACTTCTCCTTTAATATGTGGATGTGGATCATATCCTAGAATTTCGAAGTCTTCAAAACGGAATGATTCGATTGAAGGGACGTCTCGGACAATGTTGAGTTTTGGTAGCGGACGTGGGTCACGCGACAACTGAAGTTCCACTTGTTCGAGATGGTTGTGGTAGATGTGTGCATCACCAAGGGTATGGACAAAGTCGCCGACTTCGAGTCCGGTCACGTGTGCGACCATGTGCGTCAAAAGTGCATACGATGCGATGTTGAATGGAACACCTAAAAAGGTGTCGGCGCTTCGTTGATATAACTGGCACGAGAGCTTCCCGTCAGCGACATAGAATTGGAACAATAGATGACATGGCGGGAGGGCCATCTCGTCAAGCTGTCCTGGGTTCCATGCCGACACGATCAACCGTCTCGAATCTGGATTCGTTTTGATTTGTTCAATCACTTGAGCCAGTTGATCGACGGACGAGCCGTCCGGGCGTGGGAATGAACGCCACTGTGAACCGTACACCGGACCCAGATTACCTTCCTCGTCTGCCCATTCATTCCAAATACGGACCCCGTTTTCTTGAAGGTATCGGACGTTTGTCTCTCCTGAGATGAACCATAATAGTTCGTGAATGATGGAACGAATATGTAATTTTTTCGTCGTAATCAGGGGGAACCCTTCTTGCAGATTGAAACGCATTTGGTAACCAAATACACTCGTTGTCCCGGTCCCGGTCCGGTCATCCTTTACGACACCTTGGTCGAGGATGTGTCGACATAAGTCATGATATTGCTTCATAGGTGATGTGCCTCCTTCTCATTCTTCTACCACTAAAGGTATCAATTGTAGGGAGGAAACACAAGATATAGTGGTAAGAATCATCCACAATCAATATCCTGGAAAAACAATCATGATTCTTCGTTTTCGTGACTGTCGCTTTCGGGTATAATGGGGAATGAATAAAAGGAGGGGTTTGATGAAACTACAAGGGAAGAAAGTCCTTCAACTTGTCAGTAATGATTTCGAGGATTTAGAGCTTTGGTACCCGGTGCATCGCCTTCGTGAAGAGGGAGCGCACGTGATCCTCGCTGGGGAGAAGGCCGATCACGCATATATCGGTAAATACGGTGTGCCAGCAAAATCTGACGTGGCGTTTGATGATGTGGACATTACATCGTTCGATGCGATCCTCGTGCCAGGCGGATGGTCTCCTGACTTATTGCGCCGTTTCGATTCGGTGAAAGGATTCGTCCGTTATATGGATGAACAAAAACGACCAATCGGTCAAATCTGTCACGCCGGTTGGGTGTTGATTTCTGCGAACATTCTAGACGGGGTGAACGTGACGAGCACGCCTGGAATCAAAGATGACATGGAAAATGCGGGAGCGATTTGGCATGATGAGCCGGTCGTCGTCGACGGACATATCGTCTCAAGTCGTCGTCCGCCAGACTTACCAGATTATATGCGCGCGTTCATCGACGTGTTCGCAAAACAGTAACTGAACCATAAAGGAGCTATTCAACGTTGAACTTAAAATCGAATCCATTACTTCGTAAATCAATGCAGTCCTCAGCTTACAGTGCCGAACCGATGACGAAAGCGGGAACATGGTCTAAAGTGTTCACCTTGCTTTTACTCGTGACAGCGGCAGCCGGTACGACATGGCTTGTCGTTCCGACAATCGGAGAAGGGCTCTTGTTCCCGCTCATGATCGGGTCACTCATCCTCGGCTTTATCTTTGCTTTGCTCATCACGTTTAAACCAAATACGGCTCCGATCGTCGCACCCCTATACGGGATGATCGAAGGTGTCTTCGTCGGATCGATTTCGTATTTCTTTGAAGCGATGGTCCCTGGTATTGTGGGACGTGCCGTATTAACGACGTTTGTCGTCGCCTTTGCGATGTGGTTTGTCTATACGACAGGGCTTGTCAAAGTGACACAGAAGTTTAAAGCCGGTGTCATGGCAGCCATGTTCACAGTCATGTTGTTATATCTTGTGCAACTCGTTATGAGTTTGTTCGGTTCAGGCTTGGCATTCATGACCGGTTCAAGCCCACTTGCGATCGGTGTTCAATTCGTGATTGTCATCGTCGCTTCACTCGCTCTCGTCTTAGATTTCGACTTCATCGCAAGTCAAGTCGAAGCTCGGGCTCCGAAACAGTTGGAATGGGTCGCGGCATTCGGATTAATCGTCACGCTCGTGTGGCTCTACATCGAGTTGTTAGATTTACTTTATCGTCTAGCGATGAGAGAATAAGAATCAATCATCGATCCGTTGGGTCGATGATTTTTTTACGAAAGGATGTGTCCATCTGTCTGAGCAAGACAGATTTATGATGAAGAAAATAGTGATTATCGGGTCAGGGATCGTCGGTGTTTCGGCTGCCTATCATTTAGCTGGTAAAGCGGATGTAACGGTCATTGACCGGAAAGAAGAAGGAAGAGCAACGGATGCCGCGGCTGGAATCGTATGTCCGTGGATTGCGCAGCGACGCAACAAAGCTTGGTATGCACTGGCGAAAGGCGGAGCAAGCTATTATCCTAAGGTCGTCAAAGAGCTGGAGGCTGAAGGGGAGACGGACACCGGATACAAACGTGTCGGGACGCTTGCGCTCCATGAAGAAACAAAGCTCGACCAGATGATGGAGCGAACTTTGCTTCGTCGAGAAGAAGCGCCAGAAATCGGTGAACTCGAACGATTGACTGCAGCAGAGGCACAACATCGTTTCCCACCGTTATCCGATGAATACGATGCACTCTTCGTGACAGGAGGGGCTAGAGTCGACGGCGGTCGCTTTCGCGCTGCACTTGAGAGAGTCGCTATCAAGCGTGGCGTCACATTTGTCAACGGTTCAGCACGGTTGACGAGCGGAGATGAGATTGGTGTGGAGTGTGACGGAGTGAGATATGAAGCGGATGAAATCATCCTTGCGACGGGTGCTTGGTTACCGGAGCTGTTACAGCCTCTTGGATATACGGTACGAGTCGAAGGGGAAAAGGCCCAGCTCGTCCACGTCCAGTTGAAGGATACAGATGCATCTGACTGGCCGGTCGTCATGCCGCCACGACGCCGCTATTTACTCGGATTTGACGACGGGAAAGTGGTCATCGGTTCGACACATGAGAAAGGAAAAGCGTTCGACGTTCGTCCGACTGCAATCGGTGTACACGAAGTACTGACGAAAGGTTTGGAGTCGGCACCTGGACTTGCTGAGGCAGAACTCGTTGAGACGAAAGTCGGCTTCCGTCCGGTTACACCGAATTCAATTCCCGTACTCGGAAGGGTGCCTGGGGCAGAAAAACTGTTGGTCGCGAACGGTCTGGGATCATCCGGTTTGACGGTCGGCCCGTTCATCGGAAAAGTGTTGAGTGACCTCGTTCTGACAGGAGACGCGGAAGTGGATCTATCGCTCTATCCAATTGAAGACTTTATCTATCACACATAAAAAAGGTGACTGTCTGCTTGCTTGAGACAGTCACCTTTTACCGTTTCATGACCCCATTCAAAAAGAAATGAAAGTAGACGTCCATCGTTTCCTTCATATTCTCGATTGAAAACTGAGGATCGGACAGGATAGCCTGTTGCATGAATTGTACATAGCGTAAATAAGAAGAAGTGGATAACGTCGAATCGATTGACCCTTGGGCCTTCCCGTATTCAATCAACCGGGCGAAAGCAGTATATCCTCGAGTCGCAAGCTGTTCCCAGTTCGGGTCTTGTTGAATAATTGCTGTGATGGTCTCGTCAAAGAGAACCGCCGTCTGGATTTTTCGTTTTAGGATCTCGACGAGTAACGCATCGAAGGGAGCGTTCGACTCAATCGCCTGTTCAATCCAACTCATCTGCTCTTCTGTCATTTGCTTTAAGATTTCCACGATGACCTGGTCTTTTGAACCGAAGTAATTATAGATGGATACAGGGGATACATGCGCTCGTTTCGCTAGTTCACTGATTTTAAATCGGGATTGCTTCTCTGTCATCAAGTCATAAGCGGCACGTAAGATCGCTTGTTGTTTTTCTTCGGTGCGTTTCGCAAATCCATCCATTGATCGAAGCGCTCCTTTCTCTAGTTTTGTAATCAATATACCATTTCCATTTCAAAAAAGAACGTGATATACTAGTTTTGTAATCATATTGTTAAGATATTACAAAAAAGGAGGGGTCGAGATGATTCGGATTCAGCGATTGACGAAACGATTTGATGATACACATGGCATTTTTGATGTATCCCTTCAAGTGACACCAGGAACAATCTTCGGATTCATCGGACCGAACGGCGCTGGGAAATCCACAACGATTCGACATTTGATGGGTCTGTTGAAGCCGAGTGAAGGCAAGGCGACTATCAACGGATTCGATTGTTGGCAGGAGACGGAGCAAGTGAAGCAGAGCGTCGGCTATTTGCCGGGAGAAATTAATTATCCCCAAAACATGACAGGGGAAGAAATCATTCGATTGACGCGCCATCTGCACAAAACGAATCCGGATCGTGAACGGCAATTACGTGAACGGTTTTCATTCGATGAGGCGACGAAAGTACGGAAGATGTCAAAAGGGATGAAGCAAAAGCTTGCTATCATCACCTGCTTCATGAAAGATGTGCCCGTCTATATTTTGGATGAACCGACGAGCGGATTAGACCCGCTCATGCAAGAGCGTCTAGTCGATTGGTTAATTGAAGAAAAGCAATTAGGGAAAGCGATTCTCATGAGTTCTCATCATTTCCCTGAGATGGAGCGGACGTGCGACCGTGCCGCGTTGATTAAAGATGGACGCATCATCATCGAAGAGGATATGGAACAATTACGACAACATAGCGTGAAACGGTATCGAATCGAATTTTCAACGGAAGCGGAAGCCGTTCGATTCGCGGCCGATTCTGGTGAACGGGACGGCATGCATGTCGAGGTCACCATCTCCACACCATCAGAGTTGAACCATCTCATTCGAACGTTGGCGGATTTCCAGATTCAATCATTGTCAAGCGGTACAGACGAGCTCGAACATTTGTTCATGCAGTATTACGGGGAGGCGACATGACATGTTAATTCGCTCCATGTTGAAACAGAATCGCAGTTGGATTCTTGGATATTCAATCGGGACCAGCGTATATCTCTTTTTCTTAGCCGCCATCTTCCCATCTATTCAAGAAACAGGCTTAATTGAGGCGAAATTAGAATCGTTGCCACCTGAGCTTCTCGACGTCTTCCAAATCAACGCGTCGATGGCGATGGACAACGTTCTCAATCTATTGTCGAGCAACTATTATGGGTTGATTTTCTACGTGCTCGCGGTTTTATTCGCATTGACTTTCGCCTCGAAACTCTTGGCCAAACCGGTCGATTCTGGAGAAATCATGTTGTATATGGCAGCACCGATTTCTCGGGTCACGTATGTGATGTCAAGCTTCGTTGTGTTGATTGTGGCAGTCGGGCTATTTGTCGGTCTGAATGGATTGAGTTTAATGGTAGCGGACCTTCTGTTCGATTTACAAATCGATTATGCGGTTCTGTGGATGCTTCAATTGAATGGGGCGCTCATGTTGCTCGTCCTAGGCGTGGCCGCTTATGTGATTGCGAGTCTATTCGATGATAGTAGTAAATCCTATATGGTGACGGGCGGGATATTCACGTTCTTTCTCGTGATGAATATCATCCAAGGAGTGAGCGATCAATTCGATTGGATGTCAAACCTCTCATTCTTCTCTCTCTTTGACGCAGGTGCCATCATGCGTGAGGAGTATTGGGGCATCCATTTCATCTGGTTACTCGGTCTCTTGACTATCTTTTCAGCACTCTCGTTCTTCCGATTCACCCGAAAAGATTTGACGATTTAGTTTTCCGAAATAAATTGTCGGGTATGATACAATCATCTCGTTAGAATGAAAAGGGGATGAATGAGATGCTTTACGCTACATTACGAAATAAGGTCGAAATTCCGATGATCGGCTTTGGGGTCTGGAAGGTCGATAATGAAACCGAGGCGCCAGCTGCTGTCGTTGAAGCGATCAAAACAGGCTATCGTCACATCGATACGGCTGCAATCTATAAAAATGAAGAGGGCGTTGCGAAGGGAATTCATCTCTCAGGTGTAGACCGCTCTGAATTGTTCATCACGTCGAAGATTTGGAATGATGACATTCGTGAAGGCAAAACGAAAGAGGCATTCGAAGACTCGTTAAAACGACTCCAGACAGATTATTTGGACCTTTGTCTGTTGCATTGGCCGGTTGATGGGTTCGTCGATGCGTGGAAAGATCTCATCGATTTATATGAAGCCGGAAAAATCAAAGCAATCGGTGTATCCAACTTTAAAGAACACCATTTAGAAACATTGAAAGAAGCCGGTCTGATGGCGCCACTCATCAATCAGGTTGAACTTCATCCACAACTCCCGCAACCTGATTTGTTGGATTACTGCCAAGATGAAGGGATTCAGATCGAGGCGTGGAGTCCACTCATGCAAGGTAAGTTTTTAGACATCCCTGCTTTTTCTGAAATTGCAGAAAAACATGGGAAGACACCGGCTCAGATTGTGCTCCGTTGGCACCTTGAATCCGGTCATGTCGCGCTACCGAAATCGGTGACACCACATCGAATCCGTGAGAACTTTGATGTTTTCGACTTCTCACTCGATGCGGACGATTTGGCGAAGATCGATCAAGTGGCGACAGGAGAACGTCTCGGACCAGATCCAGACGAAATCGACTTTTAATGGAGAAGGGGTTCGCATATGCGAGCCCCTTTGTACGTGTAGAGTCACATGGATGCGGGTATTTAATATTATGTTACAAAAGGAGGTGTTTGATCTTCATTTAGAAGATCGTGCTTATGGACTTATCAAAATGGCCGATTGTAAACTGGGTTGCTTTTTTAGCGACCGTCGTCATCAACTATTTCGCGAGCGGCGACAACGCGGCGGTTTCGGACCGCATCGATATCTACTTTAAGCCGGCAGGGTACGCCTTCTCGATTTGGGGTGTCATCTATGTCGCGTTACTTGTCTGGCTGGTGCTCCAGTTGAAGAAAGGGACGACGGCGAATCGTCAAGCCGAGCGGATGAAAGCCGGATTTTTAGTCTCTTGCGTGCTGAATGGTTTATGGCTATTGGCATTCACGAACGAATGGTTCGTCGTCTCACTTGTCATCATGGTGTTGTTCCTGGCTACGCTGTGCTGGTTGTATTATATCGCTTTTCGGACGTCTACGAGCTGGCTCGATCGGTTCCCGTTCTCCATCTACATCGGCTGGGTATCAGTCGCGACCATCGTCAACACGTTCGTTGTGATGAAGACGGAACAGATCACGTCGCTGTTAGGTCTTGATGAACTCGCCTGGACCTCTCTTATGCTGATGGTCGGTGTGATTCTTGCCCTTCTCTTTATGTGGTGGCATCATGATTTCATCTATCCACTCGTATTCGTCTGGGCATATATCGGAATATTTGCGAGAATCGAAGAAGGCACACTCTATGTTGTGATTGTCAGCGCCCTCGCATTGCTTGCGATTGGGTATATCGGATTGATTTTGTGGAAACGTCCGAAATCGTTTTTACATCATCCGCGTAAAACAGTAGAACAATAATCAAGAAAAGGGTATCTTCAGGATATCCTTTTTTTATGTTCTGAAGAACCTATAAATAAATAATATTTATGGATATTTATTCTTTATTGAACATAACTAAAAACGATAAATCCATTGATAACAGTCATGTATACGCTTTCAATATGACTAAATGAGATTTCTATTATGCAAAAATGCATGCAACTCACTTGATTTTTCAGAATATTTAGAACAAAATGTTAATTACGAAACTGTGAGTGAAAGGGGTCGATGATATGAGTCGAGTTGGTTTATATGACTCAAAATTTGAGAAAGATGCGTGTGGGATTGGACTTTACGTCAATCTACATGGGCTAAAGAAACATGAAATCGTTCAAAAATCGCTCTCCATGTTATGTAATTTAGAGCACCGAGGAGGAGAAGGTGTCATCGATGCTGGTGATGGGGCGGGTATCATGACTGAGATTCCACACGAATTGTTTACGCAAACCATGAACCTTCCGTCACTCGGTCGTTACGCTGTCGGAATGGTTTTTTTTCAGCCGTCTGAGAATCAGCTTCACGAAAAGATCACGTTGATGGAACGGATGGCGGATGAACTGGATTGTTCGACGATCGAATGGCGCGAAGTACCTGTCGACCCGATGCAAATCGGGGAACATGCGCGGGTCACACAACCGGTCATCTATCAATGGTTTATCTCATGTCCATTCCTAGACGAGGATGCGAATGAACGCGTCTTCTATGAACTTCGTCGAAAAATCGAAAAAGTCGAATCATTACGCCTATATATCGCAAGCCTGTCAACGAGAACGGTCGTATATAAAGGGATGTTGACGCCAAATCAAATCGCCGCATTTTATTTGGACTTGCAATCTCCTCACTATAAAAGCACGTTCGGCATCGTCCATTCTCGTTTCTCGACGAATACGTTCCCTTCTTGGGAACGAGCACATCCGAACCGCATGATAGTCCATAACGGGGAAATCAATACGCTTCGTGGAAATATCGATGCGATGCGAGCACGGGAAGGGGTCACGTCAACAGACTTATTCGAAGACGTTCAACACTTGTTCCCTGTGCTTCAAGAGGATGGGAGCGACTCGTCCATGCTCGATAACGCTTTTGAATTCTTCACACGAACAGGTCGTTCGATCGCCCACACGGCGATGATGTTGATTCCTGAACCATTTGTCGAAGGAAAGATGGAACCGTTCAAGCGCGACTTCTATCAGTATCATTCATCCATCATGGAGCCGTGGGATGGACCGACTGGAGTCGTCTTCACAGATGGAAGGCAAATCGGAGCTATTTTAGATCGTAACGGCTTGCGTCCGATGCGTTATGTCGAAACATTGGACGGGGAATTGATTCTCTCCTCTGAAACAGGAGTCATTCCGGTTGACGCAGAGAACGTCAAATCCAAACAACGTCTAAGACCAGGACAGTTGTTGTTGATTGACTTGATTGAAAAGCGATTGATTCCTGATCATGAGATCAAAGAGACGATTGCGAAGTCAGAGCCTTATCACAAATGGCTTAAGCAGATGATGACCATTGAGGATCGAGAGGTCGTTGAAGAAGAACTACTTGAACTCGGACGTGTGCAACGTGCGTTTGGATATACGAAAGAAGACATTGAACAGTATATGGTTCCGTTAATCAAAGACGAAAAAGATCCAATCGGCTCGATGGGGCATGACCAACCAATTGCGGTGCTCTCGACGCGGCCCCGTTCCTTGTTCCATTATTTCAAACAACACTTCGCGCAAGTGACCAACCCGCCAATCGACGCGTTACGGGAGAAAATTGTCACGGCTACGTTTACTTGGATTGGTCCGCAAGGAAATCCGGTCCATACTGGACGAGGTCACGCGAAACGTGTGTGGTTGAATCATCCGATGATTGATGGGGCAACCCTCAAGCAACTTGCCGAGAAGCTCAAGCTCGAACGAGTCGATACGACGTTTACAAATGATTTAGAGGCGTCGCTTGAAGCCCTTTTGCAACAGGTCAGCCAGATTGTACGAAATGGTGCGAACGTGATCGTCCTATCTGACCGTCTCGTCAGTAATAAACGGATTGCGATGCCGTCTCTTCTCGTACTGAGTGCGATTCATCAACACTTGATTCGAGATAACTTGCGCTCGAACTGTAGTCTCATTTGTGAGAGTGGTGAAGTTCGAGAAGTGCATCAGGCAGCGACCTTGATTGGGTATGGGGCAGATGCGGTATATCCTTACGTAGCCTATGCGACGATAAGAGATTTAGTCGAACGTAAACAAATTGCGCATTCATTTGAAGAGGCCATTCGCTCGTATCAAAAAGCAGTTGTCGAAGGCATCGTCAAAATCATGTCGAAAATGGGTATCTCGACCATTCAAAGCTACCGTGGGGCCCAAATTTTCGAAGCCGTCGGATTAGATTGCAATTTGATTGAGACGCATTTCAGGGGAACGACGTCCCAACTGTCTGGAATCGGATTTGAAGAACTTGAAAACGAAGCGAGAACACTCCATACGTCCGCCTATGCGACGAATCGTCCGCTCGAGGCGGGAAGTGATTTCCAATGGCGTGCAGACGGAGAAGAACATGCATTCAATCCGAAGACGATTCATTTGTTGCAACGTTCCTGTCGTGAGAATGAACGTAAATATTATGATGCTTATGTGAAATTGCATGAATCATCAGGACAGTTCATTCGACAGTTGTTTGCATTTAAAACACAACGTCCTGTCCCGCTCGAAGAAGTAGAGCCAGTCACGTCGATCGTTCGCCGTTTTAAGACAGGCGCGATGTCATTTGGGTCCTTGTCGAAAGAGGCGCATGAAACGCTCGCTATCGCCATGAATCAGATCGGTGCGAAAAGTAACTCTGGAGAAGGCGGGGAAGACCGGGCCCGCTTCGTCCCGGATGAGTTTGGAAACGAACGCATCAGCCGCATCAAGCAAGTCGCAAGCGGACGATTCGGGGTGACGGCAGAATATCTTTACCATGCCGATGAAATTCAAATCAAGATGGCGCAAGGGGCAAAACCGGGTGAGGGTGGCCAACTTCCTGGAAATAAGGTGTACCCATGGGTCGCCGAAGTGCGTGGATCCGTTCCGGGGGTTGGACTCATCTCACCGCCTCCACATCACGATATTTATTCGATTGAGGACTTGGCCCAACTTATCTTTGACTTAAAGCATGTGAATCCTAAGGCGAAAATCAGTGTCAAACTTGTCTCGAAGTCAGGCGTCGGGACGATTGCAGCCGGTGTCGCGAAAGCGAATGCCGATACGATTGTCATCAGTGGATATGATGGTGGAACCGGTGCTTCTCCAAAGACATCGATCAAGCACACAGGTCTTCCTTGGGAACTTGGACTCTTAGAGACGCATCAAACGCTCGCATTGAACGGGTTACGGGGGAGAGTCACACTTGAGACGGACGGAAAGCTCATGACGGGGAGAGACATCGTCCTAGCTGCCATCTTCGGGGCGGAAGAATTTGCGTTTGCGACAGCGCCACTCGTCGTCCTTGGATGTATTATGATGCGTGCATGCCATTTAGATACCTGTCCGGTCGGTGTGGCGACACAGGACCCTGTGCTTCGTCAGAAATTTATGGGGAAACCAGAACACGTCGTCAACCTGATGACGTTCTTGGCAGAAGAAGTACGAGAAATTTTAGCATTACTCGGTGTGACATCATTAGACGACGTGATTGGTCGAACGGATCTTCTTGAAGAGAGTGAATGGAAGACGAGTCATCCGAAAGCAAAACGGTTAGATTTAGCACCGATGCTCTCGATGCCGACACCACTTCCTGAACGTGAAGAACTCGCTCACCCGGCATATCGTTCCTATGATCACCGGAAATTGATTCCGGCAGTCTCACGGTCAATCAACTCGTTGCAACCGACCTTCTTCGTTGGTCGCATCCGAAACACCGATCGCGCCGTCGGGACGCAGTTGGGGTTTGAAGTGACGAAAGTTCACGGTCAGGTCGGTTTAGCGGATGATACCATTTCGCTTCGCCTCAGTGGATCAGCCGGACAAAGCCTAGGAGCATTTTTACCACGAGGGATCACCATTTCCGTCATCGGGGATGCCAACGATTATATCGGGAAAGGCTTGAGCGGTGGGAAATTAGCATTGATCTCTGAAAAACATGCACCGTTTGATGAAAGTAAACAAATGATTGCCGGAAACGTCTGCTTGTACGGAGCGACGAGCGGACAAGCTTTCTTTAACGGTCACGTCGGCGAGCGTTTTGCCGTTCGAAATTCCGGGGCGACGGCAGTCGTCGAAGGAGTCGGCGATCATGGATGTGAGTATATGACCGGGGGAACGGTTCTCGTCCTCGGTGATGTCGGACGGAACTTTGCAGCCGGCATGTCAGGTGGCGTCGCATATCTTTATGGGGATCAAGCGTACGATCGACTCGTCAACGAGGAGCTCGTCTCCGTCGTAAAAGAATTGAACGATGAAGATATGGAACAAATTTATGCACTTCTCGAAGCGCATCAGTTTCATACAGACAGTGTTAAAGCACGGACTATTTTAGAGTCGTTCGAACAAGCTCGCTCTCACTTTGTAAAGGTCGTTCCTCGAGATTATGCGAATGTATTGGACGTTATGCGTCAAATCGAGGCGAATCGACCGGAATTGAGCGAAGCGGACCGAGCACTTGAATTGTTCCGGGTTGTGACTGAGGGGGGTAACGCATGAAACATAACTTTTTAAACATCGCACGGTCCACACTACCTGAGCGTCTTGTGGATGAGCGAGTGAAGGATTATGAAGAATATGCGACACGAATGGATGACGAATCCGTCAAACAGCAGGCTGCACGTTGTATGGACTGTGGCACTCCATTCTGTCATGTCGGGGATATGATTGGACAAGAGACGATTGGGTGCCCGATTCACAACTATATCCCGGAGTGGAACAAGCTTGTGACCAAATCGGACTGGATGGGAGCGTATCACCGATTGATGGAGACAAATAACTTCCCGGAGTTTACGGGTCGAGTTTGTCCCGCACCGTGTGAGGGGTCTTGTACACTCGGAATCAGTGAAGATCCGGTTGCGATCAAATCGATTGAACGAACCATCATCGATCGGGCGTTTGAAGAAGGTTGGGTGAAACCAAGACCGGTTCATCGAAGAAGCGGGATGACAGTCGCCATCATCGGAAGTGGGCCGGCTGGATTGGCAGCTGCCGACCAACTGAACCAACTCGGACATTCGGTCACCATCATTGAGAAGGCGGATGAACCGGGAGGGCTACTCATGTACGGAATCCCGAACATGAAACTGGATAAGGATGTCGTGAGACGTCGCATTCGGTTGCTCGAACAAGAGGGAATTGTCATCCAGACGAACATTGAGGTCGGTACGGATGTGACAGTGGAGGCGCTTCGGAACCAATACGATGCGGTGATTTTCGCGACAGGCGCTCAGAAACAGCGCACGCTCGGGATTGACGGGGATGATGCACGTGGTGTTGAAATGGCGATGGATTATTTGACGGCATCGATGTACGAGCGAAAAGGAACGACCCGATCACCAGAACATGACGCCAAAGACAAAAATGTCATCGTCATCGGGGGTGGAGATACAGGAGCCGACTGTGTGGCGACAGCAATCCGTCAAGGTGCAAAATCAGTCGTTCAGTTTGGGAAGCACCCGTCAAAAGGGTTGCTTCGTGCACCAGAGAAACCTTGGCCACTTCAACCGGACACGCTTACGACGGATTATGCGTATGCGGAATCACTCGCGATCTATGAGAAAGACCCGAGAACGTATTTGATTCGCTCCAACCAAATCGTCACGAAAGAAGGACGTGTCACAGGGATTGAAACGGAACGGATGACGAAAGTCGTCAACCCGGATGGTCAGGCAACCTTCTTCGTAGAGGAAGATTCAATAGAGACGTATCCGGCGGATTTGATCCTCGTCGCCATTGGATTTGAACGACCAGAGCACGAGTTGCGGAAAATCGGTGTCGAGAAGACGAAAGATTTCCAGACGGCAACGGAAAACGTCTTTGTCGCGGGGGATGCCAAGCGAGGGCAAAGCTTGATCGTATGGGCGATTCGTGAAGGACGAGAAGTAGCAGAGGTCGTCGATGCGTATCTCGATACTTGCAAGACCGAATTAAAAACCTCATCATAAAAAGGAGCGACAGCCGTCGCTCCTTATCTTTTGTTTAGGAGGAGTTTTATGTTCACGGAAATCCTCATGTATACGGGAATCTGGTTTATTCTCATCCTCATTTTATTAGGAACCATTTATTCACGACGGAAAAAATGATCAAAGCACCATCGCCGCAATCACACCGAAGATGATGAGTGGAATATTGTAGTGTAAGAACGTTGGCCAAACCGTTTCACGTAGGTGATCGTGTTGACCGTCAGCGTTCAATCCACTCGTAGGTCCGAGTGTCGAGTCACTCGCTGGGCTACCTGCATCCCCAAGCGCTCCTGCAGTCCCGATGATGGCAATCGTTGCCTCGACTGAGAAGCCGTATTGTACACAGAGCGGGACGAAAATCGCAGCAATGATTGGAACAGTCGAGAAACTTGAACCGATTCCGAGCGTGATGACAAGGCCGACGAGCAACATGACGAGAGCGGCAATGAGTTTAGAGTCACCCATCAAATCGCTCGCTCCGTTGACGAGCGGTTCGATCGCACCTGTCTCGCGGATGACGGCAGCGAATCCACTTGCGGCGATCATGACGAACCCGATGAATGCCATCATGCGCATGCCGCTTGTGAAGATATCATCTGCCTCAGACCATGGAATCAAGCGGAAGATTGAAAGCAAGATCAAACCAGTCACCGCAGAGGCGATCATCGACTCGGTCTGCAATTGAACGATGAGGACGATGAGAACGACAGCGAGTGTCATGATCATCTTCAAACTACTCATTTGACGTACTTCATAATCAGTTGGTCCGAGTGCAATCGTGTCATACGTTCTCGGTTTCCGGTAGTGGATAAACGCAGCAATCAATCCGACGACCATCCCCAATGCCGGGATGCCCATGATCGAGATGATGTTGACGTCTCCGACAGTCAAGCCGTTTGCTTCAACGTTTGCGATGAGAATCTCATTCAAGTAAATCCCACCAAACCCGACAGGTAACAACATATATGGTGTCACAAGACCGAACGTCAAAATGGTCGCGACGAGACGACGGTCTACATTCAACTCATTGAACAGTACGAGTAACGGCGGAATCACAATCGGGATAAAGGCGATGTGAATCGGAAGCACGTTTTGAGAGCTGATAGATAACAATAAGATGAGTGACAACAGGAATGCTTTGACGTACATCACACGCTTGCCTGACACGTCACGACCTGACATCGCAATCAATTTTTCAGCTAAGACATCCGGAAGCCCCGTCTTCGATAACCCGACAGCGAATGCGCCGAGGAGCGCGTAGCTGAGTGCGATGCTCGCTCCATCACCAAGACCGTCACTGAAGGCGGTCAACGTATCGTTGAACCCAAGTCCTCCAACAATCCCTCCGACAAGCGCCGCTAAGATTAATGATAATACAATGTGCACTCGGCTGATGGCGAGCGCAAATAAGACGATGACTGCAAGTAATACTGCGTTCATATCGATCCAACACCTTTCGCGTTTTCTTTCTCTTGGTATCACTTTAATATGATAAAGGCTTTTTGAAATTTAACATATGATGTGATCCTTGTCAAATCGAATATGAAAAAAGCGATAACTCGTGAAAGTTATCGCTTACGTGTTACATCTCGACGTTATGATACACTTGGCGCACATCTTCCAAGTCTTCGAGCACATCGATTAATTTTTCAAATTGTTCTTTCGAATCGTCATCGAGTGACACTTCGTTCTGCGGGAGCATCGTCAATTCCGCAACGGCAAACTCTTCTACTCCGGCAGCCTTGAATGCAGTCTGAACGGCGTGGAACGCTTCTGGCTCTGCATAGACGATGACCGTCTCGTCTTCCTCAATGACATCCCGCACATCGAGGTCATGCTCCATCATGAGTTCGAGGACGTCATCTGCTGACATTTCATTAACACCGATGACGGCAGTTGCATCGAACATATATGCGACCGAACCACTGACTCCCATGTTGCCTCCGTTTTTACCGAACGCGGCACGAACTTCTGAAGCCGTACGGTTGACGTTATTCGTCAATGTATCGACGATGACCATCGAACCATTCGGACCAAACCCTTCATATCGAAGTTCATCGAAATTTTCCTCATCGCCACCTTTGGCTTTGTCGATGGCACGATCGATGATCGCCCGGGGCACGTTATACGTCTTCGCACGTTCCACAACGAATTTTAATGACTGGTTCAACTCAGGATCAGGTTCCCCTTGACGAGCGGCCACATAAATCTCGCGACCGAACTTCGCATAGACGCGACTCGTGTTCGCATCTTTTGACGCCTTCTTCTCTTTAATGTTGTTCCATTTACGACCCATTACATGTCATCTCTCTTTCCATTTGTACGTAGATTCATTACAGATTATATAAGAAGTTGTGGGAATTGACGAGAAAAGTTTTACTTGTCACCTTTGTCCATCTTCTCGACAATCTCTGTAAGTGTCTTCAAACTCTCAATGAGTCGGTCAGTTTCGTCCTCATTCAAAAAGGCGAGACGTTCCTCGAATAGTCTACGGAATGAGTCTCTGCGCTCAAGTAAGATTCGTTCACCTTCCTCGGTCAGTTGATTCCAAATCACGCGGCGATCCCGCTCGTCTGGCACCCGCGTGATATACCCCTCGTTCAATAATTTCGTGATGAGCGGGGTAACGTTCGGTGGCGCGATGGAGAGTGTCTCGCTGATTCGTCCATTCGTGACAGCCCCCTCGTCCTCAATCAACATCAATAGATGGAAATGAGAGAAGTTCAGGTTTAGAATTTGAGGAAAATCAGATCGACGTAACAATTTACGACGAATTAAAGGAATCAGTTTGACAAACTGGTCCGCTGCATCTTGTTTCGGCATAATAGATTCACTTCCTAGTTAGGTTCTATTTTCATTATACACGAGTTAGGTGCAGTTGAACCTAAAAACGGGTTGATGTGATGATTGATACATCATAGTAGAGATTGAATCGACACAAAATATGTAAGCGTTTACATTGAAGGTTTGATATATTTTCATGAAAACGAATTCGATTTTACTGAGGACGCATACAAAAATCAAGAGCTATCAATAACAGATAAAAAAATATTGTGAAAGAGTTCACATTCTTGTCACCCACAAAACCTGAAAAACATTGTATTCTATGAATGTGAAGGAAAGCACAATCTCTAAAAACAGTCATCACAATGTGCTTCCATCAAGTCAATATGTTCATAAAAAGCTCTCACTTATGAGGAGGAACCTAACATGGCAGTCAAAGAGAAAGCAAAAGTGGAAACAACGGCAGAACAAATGGTGGACACGCTCGTAGCAAGTGCGCATAAGGCACTCGATACGTTGATGACGTTCGACCAAGAGAAAATTGATCACATCGTACAGGCGATGGCGCTTGCGGGACTCGAGCAACACGTCACACTCGCGAAATTAGCACATACAGAAACAGGTCGCGGTGTCTTTGAAGACAAGATGATCAAAAATATCTTCGCGACAGAATATATCTATAACTCACTCCGTGGTGAGAAAACGGTAGGCGTCCTTGAAGATGACGTTCAAAACGGAATCACATACATCGCGGAACCAGTCGGTGTCGTCGCTGGGGTCACACCGGTCACAAACCCAACATCGACAACGATGTTCAAAGCGATCATCGCCATCAAGACACGTAACCCGATTATCTTCGCGTTCCATCCATCAGCGCAACAATGTTCAAGCGAAGCGGCTCGTGTCCTCCGTGACGCAGCAGTGGCGGCAGGTGCTCCTGAAAACTTGATTCAATGGGTTGAAGTTCCGTCACTCGATGCGACGAAAGCGCTCATGAACCACCCTGGTGTAGCGATGGTCCTTGCGACGGGTGGGGCAGCGATGGTCAAATCGGCTTACTCGACTGGTAAACCAGCACTCGGTGTCGGACCTGGTAACGTACCAGCCTATATCGATAAGACTGCGAAAGTGAAACGTGCCATCTCAGACGTCATCCTTTCAAAAACGTTCGACAACGGAATGATCTGTGCGTCTGAACAAGCGATCATCGTCGATCAAGAAGTATATGAAGAAGTGAAAGCAGAGATGACGGCACTAGGTTGCTACTTCTGCTCACCAGAAGAAAAAGCAAAACTTGAAACACTCGTCATTCGAACAGATACATGTGCGGTCAACCCTGAAATCGTCGGGAAGCCGGCAGCATGGATCGCTGAACAGGCAGGTCTCAAAGTACCAGCGGATACGAAGATCTTGATTGCAGAGCTTGAAACAGTTGGCGCAACGGAACTTCTCTCTCACGAAAAATTAAGCCCGGTTCTCGGTGCGTATAAAGTTCAATCACGTGAAGAAGGATTCGCAATCGCTGAAAAAATGCTCGAGATTGGTGGTCTCGGTCATACGGCTGTCATCCACTCAACAGATGACGATGCCATCCTTGAGTTCGGTCTCCGTATGAAAGCTTGCCGCATCATCGTCAACTCACCTTCAGCACACGGTGGAATCGGTGACCTTTATAACGAAATGACACCATCCCTTACGCTCGGTTGTGGGTCTTACGGTAAAAACTCCGTCTCAGAAAACGTGACGGCGAAACATCTACTCAACGTGAAAAAGGTGGCGAGACGTCGCGTGAATATGCAATGGTTCAAAGTACCTGAAAAAATCTATTTCGAGAAAAACTCAGTACAATATCTTCAATCGCTCACAACGAAAAAACGGGCGATGATCGTCACAGATGAAATGATGGTCAAACTCGGATTCGCTGACAAAGTCATCAAAAACTTGCCGGCTGGTGTCGAGTACCGCATCTTCGACCAAGTCGAACCGGATCCATCTGTTGAAACGGTCATGAACGGTGCCGAAGCAATGCGTCACTTCCAACCAGACATGATCATCGCACTTGGTGGTGGTTCACCGATGGATGCTGCGAAAGGCATGTGGCTCTTCTACGAACGTCCAGAAGAGAAGTTCTCGAATCTACGCCAGAAATTTATGGATATTCGCAAACGGACATATAAGTTCCCGACACTCGGTAACAAGTCAATGTTTATCGCCATCCCGACAACGTCTGGTACAGGTTCTGAAGTGACACCGTTCACTGTCATCACAGATAAAAAACGTAACGTGAAATATCCGATTGCTGACTATGCGATCACACCAGACGTCGCCATCGTCGACCCTGAGTTCGTCATGACCGTTCCAGCTTCAATCACGGCTGATACAGGAATGGACGTCATGACACACGCAATCGAAGCATATGTTTCCGTCATGGCGAATGATTACACAGACGGACTTTGCCTCCGCGCCATCAAGATGATCTTCGACTACCTACCAAAAGCGTATGAAAACGGTAGCGATGCGGAAGCTCGTCAGAAAGTACACAACGCTTCAACGATGGCGGGTATGGCGTTTGCGAACGCATTCCTCGGTATCAACCACTCGATCGCTCACAAAATCGGTGGAGAGTTCCACGTCCCACACGGTCGTACGAACGCGATTCTCATGCCACACGTCATCCGTTACAACGCGACACGCCCATCGAAACTTGCGGCGTTCCCGAAATATGAGTCATTCATCGCAGACGAACGTTATGCAGAAATCGCGCGTTACCTCGGACTTCCAGCAAGCACGACAGCTGAAGGTGTCGAGTCACTCGTCCAAGCGATCATCGAGCTCGGTCAACGCTTGAACATCAAACTTTCGTTCAAGGCGCAAGGCATCAAGAAAGCAGAACTCGATGCGAAGATCGACAAGATGGCAGTCGACGCATTCGAAGACCAATGTACGACGGCCAACCCGAAAATGCCGCTCGTTGAAGAATTGAAAGAGATCATGTACGCAGCATACGAAGGCGTATAAGCTTCAAAATTTACAAGGGGCCCGTTCAACTCGAACGGGCTTTTCTTGTGGTCGGAATATGACATTCAGTTTCTAAAATTATATTTAAATTTATAAAAAATTGAATAGTCAGACCATAAATAGCTGTATATAATAAAAAATGGTATACATAGCAATTTATTGATGAATGGAGATCGTGTCATGATCATCGTGTTTAGTTTGTTGCGTTCAATCGCGACAGTTGTTCTTTTCTTCAATCCAATTTATTCGACGCCGCTCGAGACCGCGGAATATATTTCATCAGTTGATCGAAATGCGGATAGTTGGGAGAGTGCCGACTTTTTTGAATCATTCGGAACCGAGTTACCTATCGACATGGATCGAAACCTCCTTTACACAGAACGGATAACCGGCTGGACTGAGATTGAAGTGGGGGACGAAACGTATGAGGGGTTTTCATCGATGACGTTTGATCAACCGTTCAAAGGTACGATTCTACATATGACGTGGGGACAAGACATTCCGGATGTGAAAGAAAAAGTGGTCGTCTTACCGACAACAAAGTTTTCATATGACAACATCGAGGATGCGTATACCGTCGATTACGCAGGTGAGGTTTTGAATGACCAGGAAGCGAACGCGTACTTGTCAGAGCTCGCATCTGCAGGAGCTGCAGGATACCTGATCACCCCTTATGAAGACGACCCATATGAGACGGGTTTCGTTTTCACGTCATCCTATATGAAGTTAGATGGTACAGGGGTAGACTTGGATACGGCTGAACAACTGAAGGACGGGGAAATGATTCGAGTCAAACCTTATCGTGAAGAGATCCCATATGTCGAGTTTGTCCAACAAGGAAAATCGGAACGGGAGATCATTCTCATGTCACGACTCGATTCTTCCTGGCACGGAGCCCATTATTTGTCTGCCGTCGGTCCGTCTACGGTCTTATATCATCTGATGCAGGTGATGAACGAGGAAATGCCAGACTATACGATTCGATATGTCTTTTTGAATGGAAACGGCGACTCTAGAGAAGCGAGTGACGATTTCCTTGAACGGCTAGGGGAGCAAAAAGAAAAAGTGGAAGCGGTCGTCATGCTCGATATTCTTGGGACTGGTGATGGTCCACTATACGTTCGGACGAAAGGGATGAAATCCTATCCAGTACTAGAACGGGCGCCATTCGCTGAACTAGAAGTACGTTCGTTAGCAAGTTCACCGGGTGACGCTTACGATGAAGCAGGAATCCCTTATTTGATGTTGAGTGATTCATTAGAAGGAAGTTGGCATGTGTTCACGGAGAAAGATACGTTCGAACGGCTGTCGGAAGATGGAGTAACGGGTGCGGTCGATTGGATGCACAATTGGCTAACTGACTGACCTAATCATTGTCGCTGTCTGAGAAGACGGCGACATATTTTTTTAGATGTCGGTTTCGGGTATGATTGTAATGGAGGCGATACGATGAAACAAGAGATGACAATTACGACAACATATGGAACGATTGCAGGAACTTTTCTTTCCCATGAGGAGCCTCGGACGACGATTGTCATGTTGAGCGGAAGTGGGCCGAGTGACCGTGACGGCAATATGGGTGGTGTCGGATTTAACACGTATGCCAAGCTGGCAGAAGCGTTGTATGACCATGGATATAACGTGTTCCGATATGACAAACAAGGAATCGGGAAGTCAGATGGAGACTTCAACAAAGTCGGATTACATGACTTGATTAACGATGCGATTCTTGTCGTACGCACCATTCGACAATTGGCCGATGTGAATCGCTTATATCTACTTGGTCATAGTGAAGGGGCCGTCCTTGCTCCTGCCGTTCAACTTGAGACGAAGGCGGATGGACTGATCTTACTTTCCGGTTTCCATGAAGCGTCCAAGCAGATGTTCTTATACCAAGCAGATGCACTCGCTAAAGATATCGAACATGTGAAGGGAATAAAAGGTCTCTTCTATCGGTTGACGGGCGTTGCCAAAAAAGTTAGGCAGCGACAGGACGATTTGTTAGAGCGTTCTTTACGGACGAACGTCTCGTCTTTCAAATATCGAGGTCAAGTCGTAAATGCGAAATGGATTCGAGAACATGCATCCTATGACGTCCGAGAGCGATTGGAGCATGTGACCGTCCCGGTTCTTGCGATTACGGGGGGGCGTGATGTGCAAGTCCCACCCGAACACGTCCATATGATTCAAACAAAAGGGGAGGTCACCTCATCGATCATCGATGATATGAATCATCTGCTCGTGAAACGGGAGTCACCCCATTCGCTTCTCACGTTGCATAAAGAGTATCGAGAAGCGATCGATGCGCCGATTCATCCAAAACTCGTTCAAGAATTGGATGAATGGTTAAAAATACAGTCATAAACTCAAAAAACGGTCATCTATTGACCGTTTTTTATGTTATAATTGTGACAAGTTGAATGGAAATGAATGTTTTTGAATGATTTTAGTTGTTTTTATAATGAAAACGCTTTATATTAGACGTATGGAGGGAACAAGATGTTAACGAAACAACGACATCAGTTGATTTTGCAACGCTTATCTGAACAGAAGGTCGTCAAATTAAAAGAATTGGTTGATTTAACTGATTCATCCGAGTCGACGATTCGTCGAGATTTGACGGACCTTGAAGCGGAAGGGTATCTGGCAAGGGTTCACGGAGGCGCAACGCTCATTGCGACTCCAGATGAGGAACCGACATTTGAAGAAAAGCGAGACCGGTTCGTAGATGAAAAAGTTGCGATTGCACGGAAGGCCGCAACGTTCATCGAAGACGGGATGTCGATTTATTTAGATGCCGGTACAACCACTCAGGCGATGGTTCCGTTTTTAGAAGGAAAAAAAATTGTCGTCGTCACAAACAGTCTACCGATTGCGAATGAATTATTTGATCTTGATATTAAGACGTTTGTGATTGGCGGAGAATTAAAGCGTTCCACCCAGGCATTGGTTGGGTATAACGCACGCGAGAGCATGATGAATTATCGTGTCGACCTCGCCTTTCTCGGAATGAATGGAATCGACCTTGAAGCGGGTTACACGACCCCGGACCCAGAAGAAGCGCTTGTCAAAAAAACGGCAATCGAATTGGCACAAACCTCGTTCGTACTCGCGGACGCATCGAAGATCGGGAAACGAACGTTCAGCCGAGTCGCGACGTTAGATGCCGCTCAGTTGATCACATCAAGCAGTGAGTCAATGAGTTCCATCCAAACAATCACAAAGGTGGTGAATGCGAAATGATTTACACGTTAACACTCAACCCTTCTATTGATTACTACGTAACATTACCTGAAGTACATCTAGGAGAAGTGAACCGAATCGAAGAGACGACGGAGCGCGCAGGCGGTAAAGGAATTAACGTCTCCATCGTTCTTCGGGAATATGCACAAGAGACGAAGGCGCTTGGTTTCATCGGTGGGACGACCGGTGACTTCATTAAAAAGTCACTCGTCGACCACGGTGTACACACCGATTTCGTAGAGGTGAATGGGAACACCCGGATCAATGTCAAGATTCGGGCGAAAGAGGAAACAGAACTGAATGCGAGCGGACCGAATATCACAGAGCGCGAGCTCGAACTGTTGACGGCCAAGTTCGATCAAGTTCAAGAAGGCGATATTGTCGTCCTCGCGGGTAGTATCCCGAGCAACCTACCAGACTCGCTATATCGGACCATTGCTGAATCGATTCGCGAAAAAGGTGCCGACTTTGTCGTCGATACAACGAAAGATGCCATGCTCGAGGTGCTCGCCCTCGAACCACTCATGATCAAACCGAACCACCATGAATTAGGTGAATTGTTTGATACCGAGATCGAAACGTTTGAAGAAGCTCTTCCATATGCCGAACAGCTCGTCAAACGCGGGGCGAAAAACGTCATCATCTCCTTTGCGGGAGACGGGGCACTACTTGTTAACAAGGACGGAGCCGTCACAGCGAACACACCGGTCGGGAAACTCGTGAACTCGGTTGGTGCAGGAGATTCACTCGTTGCCGGATTTGTCGCGAATGTGAAAGAAAAAGGTGAACAAGAAGCATTTCGATACGCGGTCACGACAGGAAGCGCATCTGCTTATACGTTCGGCCTATGTTCAAAACAAGAGATCGATCGATTGATCGATCAAGTACAACTCACGCCACTGAAACGAATGGAGGAAACAACATGAAAATCACGGACTTGCTCCAACGCGACACGATTCAATTGAATCTACGCGCGAGTTCTAAGCGTGAGGTCATCGAAGAACTTGTCGATGTCCTCGATCGCGCTGGTAAACTATCCGACCGCAACGGTTATCGCGATGCGATTCTAAAACGTGAAAGCGAGAGCACGACCGGCCTCGGAGAAGGGATTGCCATTCCTCATGCGAAAACGAGTGCGGTCAAAACGCCAGCAATCGCATTCGGTCGCTCGGAAGGCGTCGACTACGAAGCGTTAGACGGACAACCGAGCCGCCTCTTCTTTATGATTGCGGCAGGAGAAAATGCGAATAATGAACACCTTGAAACACTCTCTAAACTTTCAGTTTACTTGATGGACCCTGCATTCCAAGAGCGTCTCTATGCAGCCACTTCTGAAAGCGATGTCATTCGTGCCATCGAAGAAAAAGAAGCGGCAGAAGAGAAGCCAGAAGTCGTGAAACCGACGAATGAAGATGCACCGTTCATTTTGGCCGTCACGGCATGCCCGACAGGAATCGCTCATACGTATATGGCAGCAGATAGCTTGAAGCAAAAAGCCGAAGCGATGGGCGTCGATATTAAAGTCGAAACGAACGGATCGACTGGCGTAAAAAATGAATTGACGCGCGCGGATATCGACCGGGCGACAGCGATCATCGTCGCAGCGGACAAGGCTGTTGAAATGGATCGTTTCGCTGGTAAGCGAGTCATCGAAGTTCCGGTCGCACAAGGGATTCGGAAACCTGAAGAACTCATCAATCGTGCGGTGAAACAAGATGCGCCGGTATATGAGGCTTCGAAAACATCAGGTGGTGCTTCGAAAGAACAACGTACAGGCGTGTACAAGCACTTGATGAGCGGTGTATCTGCGATGCTTCCACTCGTTGTCGCAGGTGGACTCTTGATTGCCATCAGCTTCTTCTGGGGCATCAACTCTGCTAACCCGGATGACCCGTCTTACAATGAATTTGCAGCACAGTTGATGACGATCGGTGGAGCTGCATTCGGCTTCCTCGTTCCGATTCTCGCCGGTTTCATCGCGATGTCGATTGCCGATCGCCCAGGTCTCGCACCAGGTCTCGTGGCAGGGGTACTTGCAAGTCAAGGGAACGCCGGATTCCTCGGTGGTCTCATCGCCGGTTTCTTGGCCGGTTATGTCGTCCTTTTCTTGAAAAAGGCACTCGCGAAGTTGCCTGCTTCACTTGAAGGAATCAAGCCAGTCCTCTTGTATCCGTTACTCGGCTCGTTCATCTCCGGGATGGTCATGTTACTCGTCGTCAACGAACCGATCGCAGCACTTATGACATGGTTGATGGATACGTTGAACAGCATGAGTGGCGCGAACGCTATCCTTTTAGGAGTCATCGTCGGTGGGATGATGGCAGTCGATATGGGTGGTCCGATCAACAAGACAGCGTACGTCTTCGGTACGGCAGCACTTACAGCGGGTAACCAAGAAGTCATGGCAGCCGTCATGGCTGGAGGGATGGTACCACCACTCCTCGTCGCACTCGCATCAACAGTCTTCGCTCGTCAAAAGTTCTCGAAACAAGAGCGCGAAGCAGGAAAAACTGCTTATATTATGGGAGCCTCGTTCATCACGGAAGCGGCAATCCCATTCGCGGCTGCGGACCCGATTCGCGTTCTTCCATCAGCGATTCTCGGATCTGCCATTGCAGGCGGATTATCCGCATTCTTCACGATTCAATTACCAGCGCCACACGGTGGGATCTTCGTCTTCCCACTTCTTGAAGGAGCTGGAAACGTCGCTGTGAGTATGGGTCTCTATGCACTCGCCATCTTGGCAGGTGCGGTGGTCGGAGCATTGCTCCTCTCGTTCTTGAAAAAACCGTTAACAACATCGACACCAGTCCAATCTAAAGAAGTTGCATAACGTAAGAAGAGACGTCGCCTTTATCCAGAGGTGACGTCTTTATTGTTGTCGATGTCCGTGCAAAATTCACATAATCTCGGATTGCAAGTTGGGGATTTGTGGTAAACTATTTGTAAAGCTTCGGGTGAGGAGGGGGTCACATTGGACATTCGGGTCGCCAAACCAGATGATGTGTATGGGATTGCGAGAGTGCGTGTGAACGGGTGGCGTACGACCTATCGGGGGATCGTACCGACTGAGTATTTGCTAAAAGTATCATCCGGCTCCATCGAATGGGCAGAACGCTTGCGGACCGCCCTTCGTCGGCAAGAAGTAGCCGGCTTTGTGGCGATTGTCGAGGACGAAATCGTGGGCTTCGTTCTTTACGGAGAAGAGCGGACAGGAGAGTATCCAGACCACACGAATGAAGTGTATGCTATTTATATTTTAGAGAACCATCAAGGGAACGGGATCGGGTCCGCTCTCCTTGAACATGCCGTGCAATCGATGTGTGAGGCAGGACTCTTGATCTGGGCGCTTGAGATGAATCCGTTCCGCACGTTTTATGAACGAAAACAAGGGCAGGTCATCGACCAGAAAGATCGAGAGTTTGGTGAATTGATGCTCCGCGAAGTGGCGTATGGATGGGAAACGACCCGTCACGACTCCATCATGGGAGCCTGAGCTTAGAGACTGTAGAATGTTCTACGGTCTTTTTTTGTTGAGTGAAATGGATGCTAAATTAAAAGGGATCCTCTACTATTCAATGGCTCATCTACATCAATTCGAACGTCCAGATCAGTATGAACCGTATCTGTTAAAGGCAATTGCAGAGTACCCAGAATTTCCTAGTTACCATCTTAATCTTGGACGGTACTATATCTCAAACGAGAATATCGAAAAGGGAAAGCTGTATATAAAAGAAGGCTTACTTAGAGTAAAAGAGTGTTTCAATGAAGCATCGCCTCTAGAATTTGAAATTTCTTTATATACGTTTATTGATGAAGAGATCGGTGGACTTTATATGTTTGAGGAGACTTACAAAGAATACGAAAAAATGTCCCTTTGAATCAAAATGGAATACTGTTGTTCAATCAAACAATCTCTTCTATACTGAATTGAACAAAAAATTCCAAATGAAGGGTTGGGGAAAGATGGAACACCGAAAAATCTGTATCAAGTTAAGTGGAGCCGCTCTAGCTGGTGATGGAACGGATAATTTTGACGAAATGAGCCTTAGCCTGATTGCAGAAGAAATATTATCACTCGCAAATAGCGGGGTTGAAGTATGTGTCATGGTCGGCGGGGGAAATCTCTTCCGAGGGAATCAAGCAGAAGCATGGGGAATCAATCGAGTGGAAGCTGACAGTATCGGGACGCTCGGGACGGTCATGAACTCATTGATGCTACGTGGCATCTTGAAACGTGATGCCAATCGAGAAGTGCGTGTCATGACGTCGATTCCAATGCCGAGCGTAGCCGAGCCGTACATTCAACTTCGAGCCATCAATCATTTGAAAAAAGGATATATCGTCATTTTTGCAGGCGGTAACGGTCAACCGTTCGTTTCTTCAGACTATCCGGCTGTTCAGCGTGCCATCGAAGTGGGATGTGATGCCTTGTTCGTGGCAAAGAACGGTGTCTCCGGCGTATATGACCGCGATCCTCGTTTGGATTCGGACGCTCGTCAATTTGAAACCCTTCACTATAACGATGTCATTTCGAATGATTTGAAAGTGATGGATCAATCAGCATTGCTTCTCGCGAGAGATCACGGTTTGCCGATTCACTTGTTCGACTTCAAGGAGCGGAACGCCATTCATCGTATTCTCGAAGGAGAGAGCATTGGAACGATGATTCATCACCATGAAACGCAGCTCTTGCAGAATTGAGGAGACAGCATGTATGAAGTAACAGATGGTCACGTCATTGGGAAAAACGGAATACCCGTCCCGTATTCGTACCTGCAGCCTGATTCGTCATCCGACACACTCGTGATTTTGTTGCCCGGATACGGATATACAAATGATTCTCCAATGTTTCGCTATACGACTGGATTGTGCATAGAGAATGGGTTGAACGTTCTCGAAGTCAACTATAACTATCGCGACGAGCGGTACGATTCAGTCGATGTAAATAAGGCAATTGTTGATGATGTTCGACTCGTCATCGATCAAATCCTACATACTGATTCCGTTCAACAATACATCATCGTCGGAAAATCGCTCGGTACGGTTGCGATGGCAAGTGAACTCACCCGAAACGTGTTTCATGATGCCAAACTCGTTTGGTTGACACCTTTGTTGAAACAAGACGACATATATGAAGCGATCCAGTCTCATAAAGGACAACAGATGATTCTCATAGGAACGGCGGACCAACATTATGTAGATGAGAGAATGAAGCGTCTTGAACATCTGGCCTTGACCGAACTCGAGATTGTCAAGGAGATGAATCATAGCCTCGAATACACAGGAGAGACATACCGGTCACTACGGTTACTTGAAACACTTCTCAAGCGAGTGGAGCAATTTATCATGTCCTCATAGGTCGTGAACCGGAGGAGAGTTGCGCGATCAAATGTAAGGGAGGAGTCGACGTGAAATTTACCACTGAGCGTTTAATAATCAGACCATTTATGGAGAAAGACTTGCATGCTACATTCGAAATGTATACAAAACCAGAAGTATGCAGATATCTTTTGCATGAGCCATGGACGTCTGAAAATAGGAAGAAAGAATTTGATAAAAAACTAACAAATTCTATTCTTACCGAGACTAGTACGTTGAATTTAGCAGTCGTACATCAAGATGAAGTGATTGGGGATCTCACAGTTTGGTACACGGGTATGAAAGACACGGTAGAGATTGGGTATTGTTTTTCTGATTCACATTCAGGAAAAGGATATGCGACGGAGGCAGTGAGCGGATTGCTAGGGGAGTTGTTCACAAAGCTCAATCTACATAGGGTACAAGCTAATCTCGACGCCAGAAATGTAGCTTCCCAAAAATTATGCGAACGGGTTGGAATGAGAAAAGAAGCTCATTTCTTGAGAGACTATTGGAATAAGAATGAATGGACCGATAGCATGGTGTACGCGATATTGCACGAGGAGTTTGTAAGACAATAAACGAAATAAGTGAATAGAAAAGGAGATGATGCGCGTCATCTCCTTTAATTTACAATTTTTCAATAACCGTTTTCGGGTCGACACGTTCTGTATAGTCAGCAGGCACATCACTGAACGAAATCGTTCCATCAGATTGGATGATGAACGTGGCCGGTTTCGGCAACTGCCAATCTTCGTTCCCGTTATGTGCATCGACATTTAGTCCAGATGCTTTACAAATATCAATCAAATAACCTGGCATGTCAAAGACGAGGTCGAATTGACGTGCGACAATATTATCAACATCACTCAATACATAAAAATCAAGTTCATTCTTTTCTTTCGTCGAAAGGGAATAATCCGGCGTTTCCGGACTGATCGCGACAAGAGTCGCGCCTTTTTCTTGAATCGTTGCCAACTCGCGCTGGTAAGCGCGGAGCTCGAGGTTACAGTATGGGCACCATCCACTCGGTAAAATGTGACGATGACTGGTCCATTTTCAAGGAGCGTTTTCAAATTGACGGTTGTCCCGTCCGCGTGAGGCAATTCAAACGACGGCGCTTGATCTCCAACTGTTAACCCTGATGCGATGCCTGAATCTTTCAATTCTTGAGTCGCCTGAGCCATCAATCGTTGCTTCTCGGCAGGTGCATTTTGTTTGAACTGATCTTTATAGGATTTGATCTCTTCCAATAATGAATTCATCATTTGACTCCCTCTTCCGATATGGTGACTCAAATTTTAACTAAATACGAATAGTATGATTTGTTCAATCGAACACAACGGTGAAACTCCATTTCAGTTTCCGAAAAATAATTTTCGAATAATTCAATCAATTCTTCAGATCTAATGACTTTTGACCGATATGATGAATAACCCAAGGGGGATTCGACTCACCGAACTCGCTTGAACATTTTATTCGGGTTAGGAGATGTTTTATGAAACAGAAGCGCACGATTAGTATCAAGCAAAAATTGATTGTCTTATCCGTTCTATTATTGATTATTCCAGCCACATTGATTGGAATCGTCGCCTATTCGCAGGCGAAAGGTAAAATCGAGTTTCAAATGATCCAGTCCGCCAATTCGGGGGTAGACCGGATGAACAATGAGGTCACGAACCTCATCGAACCGATTCAAACGGACATCTCGTTTTTTGCGAATCGGATTGATAGTTCCATTTATGAAGAGGGAGAAGCGAATCAAGCGTTAGCAGAGAAGTTTACTGAGTATTTAGAGACACATCCAAAAGTGACGAACATTTACTTCGCTTCAGCAGAAGGTGCGATGACGATCTATCCTGAGCAGGAATTGCCAGAAGGATATGACCCACGCACTCGTCCATGGTATGAAGCGGCTGAAGCAAGTGGACAAGAGGTTGCCATCACGAATCCGTACGTCGATGCCGCTTCTCAAAAAATGATGATCACGGTTTCGAAGAAGACTTCAGACGGTCGTGGTGTGGTCGCCGTTGACGTCGATGTGAACGATATCGCTGAAGTGGCATCCACCATTCAAATCGGGAAAGAAGGATACGTTGCCATCTTCGACCAGGCAGAACAAGTCGTCATTCATCCGTCGACGGCTGTCGGTGAAAAGATTGATGAATCTTGGACAGATTCGCTCTTTTCCAAGGAAGAAGGGACCCTGTCTGCATCGGAGAATGGGGAAGGCGTGGAGAAAGCATTCGTGACGAACCCAATCACCGGATGGAAGATTGCCGGTACGTTATATGACGGTGAGATTCAAGACGAGACGGTCGGCATTCTTTGGACGACTGGATTCGTCATCATCGGAATGTTCGGGATTGCAGCCATTCTTCTCTACTTCGTTCTCCGTTCAATCTTGCGTCCGTTGCGTTTATTGACAGAAGGAGCAGAACGAATCAAATCAGGAGATTTAACGGAGCCGATTACCGTCTTATCGAACGACGAAATCGGGCTTGTCTCAGAGAGTTTTAATGAAATGAGCGATTCACTTCGTATGGTATTACTCCGTCTCGATGATTCAATCAGTCAAGTTGCCGCCTCGTCTCAAGAATTGATGGCCAACTCGGCACACAATACCGCCTCATCAGAACAGATTGCCCGTGCAGTTGATCAAATGGCAGTCAGTGCCGATGGCTCGAAGCGACAACTCGACGACAATGCGACATCGCTCCAAGCGATTACGTCAGGAATCATGCGAATCTCAGAAAGTTCCATGGACGTGTCTGAACTTTCACGCGAAACCTCAAATGAAGCGGAAGACGGTTCGACGACCGTGAAGGAGAACGTGAAGCAGATGAAGGCAATCGATGCGTCTGTCGTGACATTCGAGGGCGTCATTCACTCATTGGCACATCGCTCTAACGAGATTGGAGAAATCGTCACGGTCATCAATGGAATCGCTGAACAGACGAACCTGTTAGCCTTGAACGCTGCCATTGAAGCAGCACGTGCAGGTGAGAACGGCAAAGGGTTCGCGGTCGTTGCGAGCGAGGTGCGTAAACTCGCAGAACAATCGCAACAGTCGACGAAACAAATTGCAGCGTTGATTGATCGAATCAAGCATGAGACGGAACAGTCTGTACAGTTGATGCAGGAAGTATCTACTCATACGAAGGCCGGATTGGCGTCATCTGAAATGACAGCAGACCGTTTCGAGAAAATCAAAGAGCGGACAGTCGCGATGACACCACGGATTGAAGACGTGACCGCAACCGTCGAGGAGATTGCAGCAAACGTTCAGGAAGTGGCAGCGACGGCATCACAAATCGCCGACATCGCCGATGAGAATTCGAGTGTCTCGAAGCAAGTGGCGGCAACGACCGATGATCAATTGAAATCGATTGAAGAAGTATCGCAGTCAGCAAAAGCACTCGCGACCATGGCCGAGGAGTTACAAGACCTCGTCTCGCGGTTCAAACTGTAAAATGAAAAAGAAGCAGAGCGCCGAGCTCTGCTTCTTTCGTTATAAAATCGGACTGAGGAGTCGTGAGACACCCTCCCGAGCACGTACTGTCCATTTCCGCTTTTCATAGTCTTCCATCGTATACGTGCGACTGACCGCCGTATCGGTCTCGAATAAAGAAACGAGTTCGAGTGCGACCCGCTCATCATAGATAAGTGCGTTCACTTCAAAATTGAGACGGAAGCTTCGAGCGTCCAAGTTCGTCGTCCCGACGGTCGCGATCTCATCATCGACGACGAGCGTCTTCGCGTGGAGAAACCCTTCATCATACAGATAGACGTTTGCCCCGTAGTCGAGGAGTTCCCCAAGGAACGAGAGGGACGCCCACATGACGAATGGATGGTCCGGTTTTCCAGGGATCATGATATCCATCTGAACGCCAGAATATAGTGCCATTTTGCAAGCGTCCATAAAACTCGTGTCTGGAATGAAGTATGGCGTTTGAATGACGACCCGTCGTTTGGCGGACATGATCATCTTGATCATCATATTCTTCAAATGTTCCGTATCCGAGTTTGGTCCACTCGTGACGATTTGCATCGGAGAATTTTCTTTAATGTCATGTCGCGCAAAGCAGAAGGCATTTTCAGGATCATGTTTACGGTGACCAGAATAGTTCCAGTCCAATATGAATCGGTGTTGTAAATTGTAAACGACATCTCCTTCGACACGCAGGTGCGTGTCACGCCAATAGCCAAATTTTTCGACTAAACCTAAATACTCGGTACCGACATTGAATCCACCGACATAGCCGATTTTCCCATCGATGATGACGACCTTTCGGTGATTTCGGTTGTTCAACTTGAAGTTGATGATCCCGAGTGTCGGTGGGAAGAAGACACGCACCTCGCCATCGTTCGCAATCAACTCTTTAAAGTCCGAGTTCCGAAGACTACGTGAGCCGACCGCATCGTAGAGGAGTCGAACTTTGACACCGGCTTTCGCACGCTCGATCAACTCTTTCAACAGTGCCTGACCGAGAGCGTCACGCTGGATGATGTAATATTGAATATTGATTTCCGTTTCGGCCGAGCGAATGTCATCCATCAACGCTTTGAACTTTTGTTCGCCGTCGTGCAAGATGAGGGAACGGTTATGTACACTGATCAACGATTTAGAAGATCGTAAGTTCATTTGAAGCAGTTGGTCATACTTTTCAAACAGCGGCTGCGCGAGCTGGGTTTGGCGCGTATGAATTTGTTCAAGTTGCGCTTCGACTTGAAGCGAATGGAAGGAACGTTCTTCTACACTTAAATTATAGAAGTTATCCTTCTTAAGTTGTCGCCCTAGGAAGAGATAGACAATGAAACCGAGCACTGGTAAGAAAAACAGGACAAGAAGCCAGGCCCAGGTCGCGCCGACGTCACGTCTTTCGGCGAAGATGACGGCGAGTGCGAACAACATGTTTAACCCGAGGACGATATAAAGTCCCCAACTGAAAATCATAGACCAATCCAACGACATACACCCCTTTATAAACGATTCATAGCTTAATCATACATCAAATGAGGGAATAGGATGCTATCAAATGAAATAGGGGGAGAAGATGATGAACATGGAAGTCGTATGGAAGAAAGGGATGGCGTTTGAAACACATACGCCATCAGGACACACGGTGATCCTTGATGCGGCGGATGATGTCGGTGGGCTCGATACAGGACCTCGTCCGACAGAAATGTTGCTTCACGCGACCGCATCCTGCACAGGAATCGATATCGTGTCGATTCTGCATAAGATGCGCCAGCCAATTGAAGCATTCGAAATGAAAATCGATGGGGTGCGGGCGACCGATCACCCGAAACGCTTTACAGCCATTCACATCTTGTATATTCTGAAAGGCGAGTTATCGGAAGAACGAGTTCGGCGTGCCATCGAATTGTCCGTTGAGCGTTATTGTTCTGTATCGCATAGCCTCAATGCGACGTTGACGTATAGTTATCAATTGAACGATGGAGACGTCACTCCGTTTGATTTTCACGAGTGAGCAGGATGGTTGAAAGGCATGCGGTTCTCCGTTATATTTGTATTTCAAATACTGTATAACTAAAGGAGGACGTTATGATTCGACTCGCGACGAAGCGCGATGCCCAACACATCGCGAACCTAATCGAACAACGAGCCGTAGCGCTAAATGAACAAGGAAGCGACCAATGGACCGAATATTTGGAACAGGACCTCGTAAAGCGTGTGCGCACTGACATTGTAGAAGGCAGTGTATATGTCTTTGAAGATGGCGAACAAATTTTAGCTTCAATCGCATTGTTACCTCCAGATGAGTGGGATGATAACTTATGGGACGACAGTGAGCGTGGACAATATATCCATCGAATCGTCGTCAGCGAAAAGCTAAAAGGGCAAGGCGTCGGACAGCAGCTCATGGAGCATGTCTTAGAGGAAGCCGATGAAGATGAACCAATTCGTCTTGATTGTGTCGCTGACAATGAATTTTTAAATGATTATTATCCACGTTTCGGTTTCGTCTTTGTCGATTCACGAAACGGGTACAATACGTTCGAATACAGATTGGATGAGAGCATGAGTGCATAAGGGTCATTTGACCCTTTTTTTGTTATACTATCAACAGCGAAAAGGAGGGGTTTTATATGACTAAAACCATTTTGGTGGGATTCGGATTCTCGGCAAACACGTTCCATTTGCCGTTCTTAAAGGCAATCGATTCATTTGAAGTGAGTGGTGTCGTGTCATCGCGCCCGGAAGAAGTGCAGGCTGAATTACCTGGTGTCACGGTATATGCGACATTAGACGAGGCGATTCAATCGGATGCTTCTCTCTATGTCATTACGACACCATCGCATTTACATAAAGAGATGATCGTCGCATGTCTTGAGGCAGGAAAAGATGTGCTCGTCGAAAAACCCGCATTCCTGACAACGGAAGAAGGATATGAGTTGATGGAACTTGAAGCGAAATCGAAGGGCATCGTCAACGTTTATCAGAATCGTCGTTATGATGGAGACTTCTTGACGGTTAAATCGTTTCTTAACTCGAACGAGTTAGGAGACTGGAAGGTCGTTGAATCTCGATTTGATCGTTTCCGTCCGAATGTACGTGACCGGTGGCGTGAAAATGGAGGACCAGGTTCCGGTATTTTATTCGACTTAGGAAGTCATCTGATTGACCAGACTCTAGCCTTGTTTGGAAAGCCAGATCGTATTCAAGCAGATGTGATGATTCAACGAGATGGTGGCCAATCCGATGATGGGTTTCATCTGACATTCTATTACGGTGAGAAGCGAGTATACCTTCGTTCGAACCCATTCATCGCCGGAGAAACACCTCGGTTTGAAGTGCATGGTACGCAAGGAAGTTTCTTGAAATATGGACTTGATCCTCAAGAAGATGCTCTGAAGCAAGGAAAGTTAGAAAGTGACCTTATAGAGACTGGCGTATTATCCAAAGAAGAGGTTTCGTCCATTCAAATCGAGAAAGGTAGTTATTTGGCGTATTATCAACAGTTAGCTTATAGTTATGAGGTACGGCAACCCGTCGTTTCATTAAAAGATGCAACATTGACAACCTACTTGATTGAACTTGCTCGTAAATCCAGTGAGACAGGAACAGTCATCACGGTAGATTGACACGCTTTTTCGTTGATTTACTAAACCGGTGATCAATTCACAATTGGAAAGAACGTGCGATGATTTCTTTGTGAACGTGTCGACACTTCTCTATTGTAAGAACAATCATACGAGTCATAATAAAAAATCGATGCCACCGAATAATTCGTTCGAGCGTGCATCGATTTTTTAATTAGGCCGCATCTTCTTCTGTCGATTCGACTTTTTCCGTATGACGGACAATCGGGTAATTTTTGAACAAACGGCTTCCGATCAAGCCGAAACCGATCCCAAGGATGAATAGCACGACGGCTGTGAAGGTGACCGTTTGCCAATCGTTGAAACCATACATGACTAGAAGTCCCGGAATCCCGGCTGCCGAACCTGGCGCATCGTTGATCATACCGGTCATGGCGACAATCAATCCGGCGATGGCTCCACCGACAAAGTTGACACTGTAAATCGGAATCGGGTTAGCAGAAATGAGGTCAGCTTGCGTCAACGGTTCGATGGCGACAGAGAGTTGATCTTTCTTTGTTCCGATTTTCAATTGACGGAACAACAAGTAATTCATTGAGATGGACGCGGTCAACGCGAGCGCGGCAATCGCCATCGGGACCCCGGTCAAACCGAGCATCGCCGTCAAGGCCATCGAACTGAGAGGCGACGTTGATACGACCGTGACGATCCCTCCTAAGACGAGACCCATGACGACCGGATTTTGTGTTGCTGCCAGTTCGATGACAGCTCCAATCTGTTCAAGTGTGTTTGTCACGAGTGGGTCTACCCCTGTCGCGACGAGACGGGCGAGCGGTGCCATCACGATGACGTAGAAAATCATATCGACGCCGGTCGGCAGATAGCGATTGATTCGAGTGCCAGCCAAAGCCAAAAGATATCCTGCAAAAAAGCCAGGAAGGATTCCGAATCCCGATACAGACAACCCGATCATCAAACTATAGACGGGGTTGATTCCAAGTGCGATGGCGACAAGAGCCGCAGCGGCAGGACCTGACAAAGCGCCAGCCGCTTGACCTACTTCTTCATAAAGAGGAAGTGGCAGCAATCCGCCGATTGCATACGCGTTGAACGCTTCGACGAGGAAACTCGCGATTGCAGCACCGGCCAATGCTCCCATCGCCTTCATTCCAAAAGGCGCCTTATAACTAAATAATGTGAACAAGGCGAGGATGAGCAGTAAAAGTGCGATTCCTTGAATAATGACCATAAACTCTTCCTTCTTTCTATCTCTATTTATTCATAATTTATTCTATATTCATGCATAGAAAGACTTCTGTAAAGCCATATTCAAAAGAAAAATTAAAATTGAACAATGATACCGGTTACAATTAGAAATTCCAAACCAAGAAAGCGTTTTCTTTGAAAAATGACATCAATTCTACAAGTTTGCACGTGTCGAGCCGCATGAGATTGGGAACAGATAGGGGAAAGACTTTTCAAAAAGTATTGGTCGAGGAGGATGAATTATGCAGAAGGAAGACAGACCGTGGCATGCGCTCGAAGTAGATGAGGTGCGAACCCATGTGGAGACTGATCTTGAATCAGGTCTTACAACAGAAAGTGTCACAAGTCGTCAAGACGAATTCGGCAAAAACGTATTGCCGGAGAAAGAGAAAACCCCTGAAATTATAAAATTTCTAAGACAATTCAATGATGTTCTCGTGTACGTCTTGTTAGCGGCTGCCGTCGTCACAGGATTCTTAGGGGAGTACATCGATACGATCGTCATCGTTTTAGTCGTCACGATTATCGGCGTCGTCGGATATCTTCAAGAGAATAAGGCCGAAGAGGCGCTAGAAGGAATCAAAAAATTGTTAGAAACAAAGGCGACCGTCGTTCGAAACGGCAAGCAATCCGAAATCGACTCGAGTGACCTGGTCGTCGGGGATGTGCTTGTGCTTGCTGCCGGTGATAAAGTGCCGGCCGATGCCCGTGTCGTGCAAGCCGAAAAGTTTAAGGTCGAGGAATCGGCCTTAACGGGAGAGGCGACGACTGTCGAGAAAAAATCAGACGTCGTGAAAGAAGAATCGGTGTTGGCCGACCGGAAAAACATGGTGTACTCAGGAACGAGTGTCGCGACGGGAAGTGCAAAAGCTATCGTGACAGCCATCGGTGAAGGGACGGAGCTCGGCCAAATCAACGCTTCAATCTCAGAAGTGCAGACCGTCAAAACCCCTCTGATTCGACAGACGACCAAGTTTGGTCAAACGGTGTCCATCGCCATCTTGATCATCTCCGTCGTGATTTATGCGTTCGGCTACTTTTTACGGGATTATGAGCCGGTCGAATTGATGCTGACGACAATCGGTCTTGCCGTTGCGGCAATTCCTGAAGGATTGCCTGCCGTCATCTCCATCATTTTGGCGCTCGGTGTACGAAATATGGCCGAACAAAAAGCGATTGTGCGAAGTCTACCATCTGTCGAAACGCTTGGTGCTGTATCTGTCATTTGTACGGATAAAACAGGTACATTGACAAAGAATGAGATGACCGTCAAACAAATCGTGACAGCGAACCATGATATCGAAGTCTCGGGTAGCGGATATGCTCCGAATGGAGATCTCGAATTGAATGGTCAACCGTTTGACTTGGACGATGACGAGTCGATGATCGACCTGTTAACCGTTGGGAAAACATGTAACGATGCGCAGTTGAATGAAGAAGACGGGGACTGGGTCATTAACGGTGATCCAACCGAGGCTTGTCTGTTGACCGTCGCTGAGAAGGCCGAGCGCCCGATCGAACGTTTAAAAGTCATTTCGAAGATCCCGTTCGATTCTGAATATAAATACATGGCGACGCTCGTCGATTACAAAGGAGAGCGAATGATTTTCGTCAAAGGTGCCCCGGACCGACTCTTTGATATGGCATTGTCTGAAGACTTTAAACAAGACTATTGGGATGAAAAACGAAAAGAGATCGCAGACCGCGGTCAACGCGTTCTCGGTGCAGGCTTGAAACGTGTCGACAGTTCAAAAGCGTCAATCGACCATGAAGATGTTGAAGATGGTCTAACTTTCCTCGGATTGTTCGGAATCGTCGATCCACCTCGACAAGAAGCCATCGATGCGGTCGCCGCGTGTCGTGATGCTGGGATTCGAATTAAAATGATCACGGGAGACCATAAAGATACCGCTGTCGCGATTGCAAAAGAACTGGGCATGGAAGTGGAAGGCGCCCTCGAAGGTCGTGAATTGACAGATATGACAGATGAAGAAATCAAAGAGGCTTCCGTTCATAACGATGTATTCGCACGGACCAGCCCTAACGACAAGCTTCGTCTCGTCAAAGGATTGCAAGAGAACGGTCTGATTACATCGATGACAGGAGATGGTGTGAACGACGCACCTGCCTTAAAACGTGCTGACATTGGTGTGGCAATGGGGATTAAAGGGACGGAAGTAGCGAAAGAAGCATCTCAGATGGTTCTTGTCGATGACAACTTCAAAACGATCTATAACGCCGTACGAGAAGGACGACGGGTGTACGATAACCTGAAGAAAACCATTCTCTTCTTGCTTCCGACAAACGGAGGTCAAGCGTTGCTTGTGGCAATGAGTATCTTGCTCGGAGCGGCTGCACCGCTCAGTCCTGTGCAGATTTTATGGGTCAACATGGTTGTCGCGATTACTCTCTCTTTAGCAATCGCTTTCGAACCACTCGAAGAGAGTACGATGAAACGACCGCCACGTCCGGCCAATGTGCCGCTACTCAGCCGATACTATATTTTCCGCGTCACCTTCGTTTCAATTATTATCGGGGGCGGTAGTTTATGGATCAACTATATGCTCGGAGATTTCGACTACTCGACCGAGAAATTACAAACGATTACCTTGAATGCCATCGTCATGGCCCAGCTCTTCCACTTGTACAACTGCCGTACGGAGTTGGCACCTGCATTCAACCGACATTTCTTTGACAATAAGATTGCGTTTCTCGTATCGGCCTTACTCATTGCCCTACAATTGTTCATCACGTACGTACCGTTTATGCACACGTTATTCGGTACCGCTCCATTAACGTGGGAAGATTGGATTTATCCAGTGGCATTTGGTGCCGTCGTCTTTATCATTGTTGAAATTGAGAAGGCGATCTCCAGACGTGTCATCGGCAACCGGAATATACACTGATACGTTTCATTCATGTGAAAAAAGGTTAAACAAGTGGAGTAAACATGAAGGAGGGATACGATGAAGCGTGACGAATCACAACCAGGGGTTCACCCGGATCCGCTACCGGATGATGAATCGAACCCGGCGAAAAAACCGGCTCCGACACAGCATCCTGACCCTGATCCAGAGGAAGAATCGAACGAATAAAGCGTGTAACAGGTAAAAGATCCTCCTAGCTGAAATAAGCTAGGAGGATCTTTTTGAGTTGGTTTATGATGTTGACTTTACAGAGCGGCTATTTTGTAGCCGATTGAATGATTTCTCGTTCATATGTTCCGTGATGACAAAATCACCGACTGGGCATTCCCATTTCCCTTTTTCGACAACACATTCGCGCAATGTCACTTGGTCATCGTATAAATCTAGTTCCAATGTGTCTTTCAAAAATTGATCGACTTTTTGGTTTGGAACTTTTACATATTCATTGAATTCGAGCTCTTCATTCTTGACAGTCACGTAAGAAGTGACTTGGAAATAACGCATGTGATGGTCTCCTTCATTAAAAACTAACTTCTAGTATAGCCGTTTCTGATGAAAACGGGTACTCAATGTTTCATTTCAGCACGTTCACGCTTCGGAGGTGCTTCGTTGAACGGTTTTTGATGGCGAATCATGAGCCAAAAAATGAGACCGAACAACGGGATATAGGGGAGCGGCCATAGGCTCATCTTATAGCGTTTCGCGTCCCGATTCATTAACGTAATTTGAATGAATGCCAACAAAAAGAAATCGACGGTCATCGTTCGAACAAATTGATTGTTCTCCACATAGGACCAGTATTCTGCAACATTTCCAGTATTGGCTGCAGCGATGAACAACCCGATTGTCACCAGTAAAAGCACAACGCCGAGGATACGGGTCGGCAGCGGTTTGACCGGGGTCGGATAAGGTGACTGTCTCGCAAAAGCCAAATAAGGAGCGAGTAGAAATCCCCCAACGAAAAAACTGGTGACAGCGGCGATGAGTGGATTCGGTTTGAGCTGATTCACTTCTGACCAAAGAAGTGGAAACATCGCCAGGGGAAACACCCCTAAGATACTAAAGAGCGATAGAGAATAGCCTTCGTACGCCTCGGTATTATAAGTCACAAAATCGAGAAGAAAGCGTCCGTCGAACGGGACATTTGGACCGATGACGGCGAATGCAATTGCCAGTCCCCAAGGAATCAATAAGAATTTTCTTGTCATACGAACACCTCGTCAATGGTTGATAGTTGTAGTATACCCTCTTTTGGAGACACGAAAAAATGAGAAGATGCCTGACGCATGTTCTCATTTATTTTCACGTGCATACGTTTTAATCATCGTGACGAGTTGCTGAGTTTCGTCAGCTTTCACATCAAGCATGATTCCATAATCATACAGCGAGCCCGTTTGGCCACGGTGTCTGACATGTCCCATGAGTTCGATCGGTTGAAGTGTCGGAACGAGGTCGAAAAGAAAATGGACCTGTAAATCATCAGAGAGCGGGAAGAGGTAGTCCGAACGCAATTTTAATCCATGAGAACTCACATTGAGGAGCAATCCTTCCCCATCATAGAGTTCTTTTTCTTCCCATACAAGTCGATAAGGGATGGTACGGGGATTCGGTAGGATATAGCGGAACGTCTCCTGGCGGCGATAACGCATCAATTCACCCCATTTCTTTACTTCTTTTATCGGCAAAATTGAATTTAAAATGAAGTGGAAGATTGTATAAAATTATAGTGTACTCGCTTTACAAATTTGAAAGCGCTTTCTATAATGGATATACGATTTGAATAGGGAGGAGATCAGATGAATGTCCATGATTTACTCCGACGTTACTCGATTCAAACACCAGTCATCTATGAAAAAAAACGTAACGGGGAGTGGGTTAAACTCGAGCGCTTACCTGCTTATACCATTCTTGAAGTCGAAACGAACGATCATACCATCGAGGCGGTCGCGATTGATGCATTCAAAGCGATTACCGTCTGTCGAGAGTCGGCGTCGATTGAAGAAGCCCGTCCGTATGCTGTGCGTATCCTGATTGAACGACCATAAGAAAAGCCGTAACTTCATGTTGAAGTTACGGCTTTTCTTTATGCTGCATCCTGTTCGGTTTCGTCTTGTGGATTTGTTCGTTTTGCGTAATACATAAACGGTGTCGCCATCCAAGCGATCACAAACTTTGCCACGTATGTCGTGATAAAGATGTTCCACCAAATGTCCCATTCCATTCCCCAGAATGCGATGATGCAGAACGTGAATGTATCAATCAGTTGAGATAAGACGGTCGAACCTGTCGTACGAAGCCAAAGCTTCTTCTCGCCCGTTTTTGCACGGATCTTTGAATAGACGAAGACATCGAACAATTGAGAGACCAAATAGGCAGCAAGGCTACCGAGTGTGATCAATGGCAGCATCGAGAAGAGTGCCTCGAAGCTTTCATGCATGAACAGTGCCTCTTCAAACGGCTCATATAAAAGTGCATATTGCATGAGTACCGTTGAGACGATCAAGATGAAAAATCCGAGCCATACGCCTTTACGGGCAGCCGCTCGTCCATGTTTTTCGTTCAAAATATCGGTTGCCAAGTAGAGCGAACCGTAAACGATGTTACCGAGCGTGAAAATATATCCGCCAATTACAATCTGTTGCGTGACTTGAATATTTGCTACGACCGAAGCCATCGCAATCCAAGCATATAAGCCGACTCGTCCGAATAACTTGTAACTGAGGACGAGTAGTCCGAGTGTAAGGATGGCAGAAGGAATCCATAACCATTCGTTTAGCATGAATCATGCTCCTTCCTCTAACTATTCAATGATTTCAACTTTTCAAGTTTATAGAGGAACGGAAATGATGTCAAGGAGAGGGGGGAGGGTCCACTCAGGTAAACACCGAAAAATTATAAAACCTTCTTCTATATCAAAAGTGCTTCTGGAAACTCCCTGTTAAGTGCAATCGTTCGACAAATTAAAAATCGATTCGACAAAGCGGTGCTCATGACACGGAAAAACGGAAACTGTGCAATTTCTGTGCAATGACAAAAAGAAAGCACCTCCTGTCATAAACAGGAAGTGCTCTAAACTGCTTCGTTGAGCGGTATTCTTGATGCCTCCGACGAGAATCGAACTCGTGCTGCAGCATTACCATTGCTGAGGTCTGCCACTAACCTACAGAGGCGTTATACCAACTATGTTACACAGATTATTCGTCATTTTCAAGCTTTTTTAGAATAATAAGACCTCCAATCTTCGATAGAGGAAGACTGGAGGTCGAATGCTACATGTTTATTTTGTACGGATCCAAACGGCACCTGCAGAGTTGTCTTTCGCTTCACCGACTACGTCAATGACGAGACCGTATTGCGGAAGTTTGCGTCCTGCATCTGGAATGAGCGAGTTGATATAAGAGTTTGCATCATTGAACTGCTTCACGCCAGGCTGTGCTTTGTAATCGTACACGCCACGACTCGGTGAATCGATATACCAAGCGAGCGTCTTATCGAGACTGAATGCCGCATCAGCAATTTGGTAACGTGTGCTACCTGCGACTGTTTGTTGACCGTTCAAGTTACCGATCAGCGCTTGTGGATGTGAATCGACGACACCGAGGAATCCTTCACCAGGGTGAACACCGACCCAGTTATCTGTGAACGAGTCATCACCATACCACACGACAAGACCAGTGTTGTATTTCACGCCGCGACCGTTGAGAAGACCCATATCCGCCCCAGCGTGGTTACGCCATTCGAGGTAGTAATAGTGTGGTTTTGAATCGTATCCGTCTGAAGAGACGAATCCATCGAGCGTCACGGCTTCAGCGCCTTCTGCATCATCTGCGAAGAGTGTTGCGGATTCTGATTTGATTGACAAGTTGTCGACTGCGAAGCCTTTCATAGCGACGCCGCCGTCTGTCACGTATTCAAAGACGATTTGAACATCTTGACCAGCGAATTGTGAGAGGTCGTATGATTTGTTGACCCATGCACCGTTCGTCGTCTCAGCAGGGTAGCCCGCTTCGTTTGCGCCGTTGACGTCGTCACCGAATACATCGAGAACGACTTCTTGACCACCGCTGAGGGCTTTGATGTACAAGTAATCATAGTCCGATTCGACTTCATAGAATGAATCGAATGCGAGGACTCCGTCCGCACCAAGTTTCACAGCTGGTGTTGCCATCTCAGTATGGATGTCGTCACCTTTTGTCGAGTAATAGTAGCGATCGCCATAAACTGGTTCGATTCCTTTAATCTTCTTATCAGGAAGGTTGACTTTGACGATGCCTGGGTTGTTTGATTTCGTCACAGATTGGTCGAGTTGTGCGACGAACCCTTGAGAGTTGAGGTCTTCAAGGTCGACTTCTGTGATGTTTGCCCAGTTTCCACCCATGATTTTTTGGAAGTATTCTTTGTTTTGTGGTGAGAAGCTTGTTGGCTCCGTACCTGCGACTTTACCGGCCCAGCTACCGCCACTCATGATTGACCATGATTGAATCGGTTCGCCTTGACCTGTGTACTGCGTATCGTACTCATCTGGAAGACCGAGGTCATGTCCGAATTCGTGTGCGAAAACGCCGACCGCACCATCTTCTGGTTGAATCGTGTAATCGTACGCAGCCATTTTTCCGCCCCAGTAAGGAACTGCAGCTTCTGTATTGGCTACTGGGTAAACACCATCAAGAACCCAGCGATGTGACCATACCGCATCGTCACCGAGCGCACCGCCACCCGCTTCTTGGCCAGTCCCAGCGTGGATGATCATCAAGTGGTCAACGAGACCGTCCGGCTCATTGAAGTCACCGTCTCCATCCAAATCGTATAGATCGTATTGGTCATGTTCTTTCAAATCGATTCCAGATGCGACCGCAGCATTCAACGCATCTTTGACGAGTTGACGTGGTCCCGGTCCGACGTTATCATGTCCGCCATCGCCTTTGTCCGCACCGTAGTCTTTTGCGGTTCCCGGAACGGTCAACCACTCCGAAACCTCACCATCGACAGTATAACTTCCGCCTGATTGTTCTTCATAGTATTGTTTGAACGTTTGAACCTTTTCACCGTTAAAGAGTTCAAATTGTTGATCACCGAACATATACTTTTCATAATGTTCTTTACTGAAGTTATCGCTGTACATATAGCCCGGCTCTTGGATGATGTTATTGTGTTTGAAATCGCTGTACTCGACGAGGAGAACGAGGACTTTATCTTCACGTACCGAACCGTTGTATGCAGATTGCCGGGCAGGAGAAACCTTCACTTGACCGTTCGGTTTCCCTTTACGGTAATTTCCTTGCCCTTTTTTCGCTTTATCAAGAATTCGTTTTGATTCCTTTTCGAATTGAGTATGTATCTTCTCTTTTGCTTTTGAAGCCTTCTCGTTCACTTTGTCGTCGTGCTTATGTGGATCTTTCGCTTCACCTTGCTTTTTCGAGATATATGCATCGACTGCTTTCATGCGTTCAGATGCAGACAAACCTTTTTTGATGACGCCGCGTTTCTCGAGAGCTTTCGCGAGACGCTCTTCATCGATGATGTTGTGGTCGAACGGAGCGAGCTCGCTCGTTGTCGGTACCGATGGCGCAACCGAGAGGGGAGCGGCACCAGCTGCCGGAACGATACTGACTGTCATGGCAGATGTCATGAGAGCCGCTAGAGTCGTTCGACGGATGGAACGTTTTTTCATTTGTATGAACCTCCTGTTAAAAAATAATGGGAAAATGTGTGAGCTTGTTGTAAATGTACTCTTTGTGTCTGATTAATGTCAATATTCAGAAAATAATAAACGAAAAAGGAGTCTAAAGACCTATTTAGTTCAATTTGACTAAATAGACTTAGACTCAAGGTCGATATATCCGTAATGGAACTTCGACGTTTTACGTTTTATGTGAGCGAAACCGTACCGTTCAAAGGTATCGCTCTCAAAATGCGCCTTCAAGACAATTCGTTTCTTGGCTACTCGTGTTGCTTCGGTAATCAATTCTTGCGTGAGAGGGGAAGTGTCGGCGATTGTGCGAAGTGGGTTCAGATGAACCGATTCTGAAATCGTCTTTTCAAACATCGGATCAAAGTAGATACAATCAAACGAATTTTCCGCACACGTTTTCAAATAGTCAAGAGAGTTGGAGTGAACGACCTCAATGCGTCGCATCGCCTCATTGACCTGCTCATCTTTTTCGACCCATACGGACATGCCTTCTCGGACGAGTTGTGCCGTAATGAATTGACTCTCAAGGCCAATTACTTTACCGTTTGAACCGGCGACATGGCTCATGACGATACTGTCCGAGCCGAGTCCGAGTGTACAATCTAAAATATGATCACCCGGAGTTGCTTGCATGGCGTCAATGAGTGGATCTGATCCACCTCGGCTCAGTTGCTTCACCCGAAAGACGGAGCTCGATGGGTGGAAAAAGAACGGTTCTGTACTATGCAGAGGTGTGAACTCGACACGTCGTTTATCAAATACAAGTACATCTCGTTGATGACGTTTCTTCAACTCGTCGATGGAAAGTTTGCGCCGGTCGACAAATTTCATCTTGTATTCTGTGGCATGTGTATGCGCTCGAGATAAGACATCATCTGTCGGACGTAAACAAGTGGTTACAATATACATGATTCGGGCTCCTTCATAAAAAATGAGACGCAGGTGCGTCTCATTTTTTCTTGCTGAGTAAGTCTGATAATTCATCGATGAGTGCTTTATGAGAAGCGAGTTCTTTCTTCTTCTCGTCGTTCACGTTCATCGGACGTTTTGAACGGCTTTGTAGCGCTTCAAGCGTTTCATCGATTGACGATTTCAACGTATCGCGTTCTTCAGGTTTCAAAGATACTTCGTGCGGATTTTCACCAGAAGCATCTAATTCGCGGAGACGTGCCATCAATTGCTTTGCCTCGCGATTCAAATCGATTAACAATCTGTCAATTTGTTCCAATCTTAATTTAATCCCATCACGTTCTGTAAACATCTGTTTCACCTCTTTTTGCGGTTTAACCATAAGGTCTCTTCCTGTATACTTTACCATAAAATTTGTTAAACGAAACTACCGGGAATATATTCCATTTATTTTGGCTGTATGAAACATTGTTTCTCTATCCCCACACGAAGTTCACCTGCTATACTAACTGAGCTAATTAAGGAGGTGGGCGGATGGAAACAACAAATCATCCACCAAAAGCGCTCAAAGGAGCAATTGTGTCGATTACGGCATATTTGATTTTATCTATACTAAAGGTATTCTTCGGGTACTTATATAAATCTGAGGCGGTCCTAGCCGATGGATTCAACAATACGACGGATATTATCGCATCGGTCGCCGTCTATATTGGCATTCGGGTGGCAGCATTGCCAAGGGATGCCGAGCATAAATATGGTCACGCGAAGATGGAGACGATCTCTGCTCTCATCGCTTCATTGATTATGATTGCGGTCGGTATTTTCGTCTTCTTTAACAGTCTGTCGAATTTAGTCGGGGGCGTGTATACAGAGCCGAACCCATTGGCAGCGGTCGTCGCCTTCGTCAGTGCGCTCGTCATGTTCGGGGTGTATCAGTTCAACTTGAACCTCTCGAAGAAAACAAAGTCATTGGCACTTAAGGCGGCAGCGAAAGACAATTTGGCCGATGCGATGATTTCAGTCGGAGCTACGCTTGGTGTGCTATTTGCTTATTTCCAACTGCCCTGGATGGACACGGTCTTAGCAATTGTGATTGCCGGCATGATCATCCGGACAGCGATCCAAATCTTTTTAGATGCCACCCATCAGCTTTCTGACGGGTTCCCTCCGCACCTCGTCGAGTCCTATGAGGAGACGATTGAACAATTTGAGCGGGTGAAAGAAGTTCGGGAAATCAAAGGGCGTCATCTAGGGAATCACGTGATGCTCGACGTGACGATTGCAGTCGATGGCGATTTGACCGTGGACGCGGCCCATGAATTATGTGATGACATCGAACGGAAATTAGATGAACAGCATGCGGTCGATTCGGTGCATATTCATATCGAACCGATTTGACGTTCGGTTATCTTTTGCGCTTCATGAAGGGATTCGTTTATAATAAGCGCAGACAGATATTGAACTACTAGTTAAGGAGGGCACGGGATGAACATCGTGCGTCAACCTATTCGCCAGATTGATGAGATTGAATATGAACATTTTCAGAAGTATGGAGAAAACGCATATGGCGTTTCTGCAGAAGAGTTGAAAGGGATCCTCGAAGAAATGGGGTCCGAGCAACTGTATCACGCAGAAGAGCATAGTTATGGAGAGGACTTCTATTACGACTTGATGGTCGATGACAAACTGGTCGGTAAAGTCTTGTTACTCAAGCTTGCCCGCGTGTACCAACTCGACCTGATGGTGTTCGATGCATACAAAAACAAAGGATATGCGACGGAAGGTTTGCGACTTGCCTTATTGGACTCCAATTTGATGGATGGACAAACGGTCCGGGCTGGCATCCCGCCGACGAGCCCACATCAACAAGAGATGCATCAAGTGCTTATTCAAAACGGATTTGAAAAGCGAAATGGTCTTTATTATTTAAATTTCAAGAAACGATATGTAGTAAACCATTAAGCTGACGGCGTCGCGCACGTCAGCTTTTTTCATATGGAGGGGTAAGGATGAAGCAAGTCACCATTAAAGACATTGCCGAGCTCGCTGGGGTCGCAAAAAGTACGGTCTCACGCTATCTGAACGGTGGGTCGGTCGGAAAGGCAACAAGGGAAAAACTCGACCGGGTCATTCGAGATACGAATTATGAGCCGAATCAGTTCGCGCAAAGTCTCAAGTCGAAGCAGACGAAGATGATTGGGGTCATCGTTCCACGGCTCGATTCGTATGCCGCCTCACGGACGATGATGGGGATTGATGAACAGCTCACTGAACGAGGATATCAAATGCTCGTCGTCAATACAGCACAACAGATGGAACGAGAAATCGAACAGCTATACAATTTGGCGAAACAAAAAGTCGCCGGGATCATCTGGCTCGGGACGACGGTCACGAAACGTCACCTTGAGGCGATTGAAGCGATTCAAATTCCCGTCTTGTTGATCGGGCAACAACATGACAATGTCCATAGTCTCGTCTACCCTGACTATGATGCGGCCTATGCGCTCGGCACACGATTCATGGAGTGGGGTCATCGAAACGTTGTCTATGTCGGGGTGTATGAATCGGATATCGCTGTCGGTCAAGCACGCCGTGACGGATTTTTGAAGGCGTTTCAAGAGTCAGAGTCAAATGTCAACATCATTCAAACGACGTTTAAGATTGAGGACGCCATTCCAATCGGTGAACAGTTGGCGGATAATGTTGGCTCTGTTTCCTTGATCGTTTGTGCGACCGACAACATTGCGTTAGGCGTCTTGAAAGGATTAGCGAATCAAGGGGTCTCTGTCCCAAGTGATGTCTCTATCAGTGGGTTTGGAGGATATGATTTCACGGAAGTCCTGCATCCATCCATCACGACGGTGCACCTACCTTATCGCCGAACTGGGGCGAAAGCAGCTAACATGTTGTTACAGCTTTTACTCGGTGAACACGTCCCAATGAAAACGTTCACAATTTTTGAATTAAAATTGCGCGAAAGCGTTGACAAGTTAAATTAAATCGTTTACATTTGTGTTGCGGAACCGGTTCCGCAACATTTTTTACTTAATTTTTGGAACCGGTACCAATCGTATAAAGAACTCATATGATTTATGGAGGTGGACGATATGAACACCGTACATTGTATCGGCGAATTGTTGATTGACTGGGTATGCGAGGATGCGTCTAGCGATCTGGTAAACGGGACGACGTTCGTCAAGAAAGCAGGGGGAGCACCTGCGAATGTCGCGGCAGTCGTCAGTAAGCACGGGGGACAATCCAGTTTCCTCGGACAGGTTGGAGATGACCCGTTTGGTCTCTTCTTGAAACAGACGTTGGTCGAGAACGGCGTCCGAACAGAAAACCTTGTGGAGTCTGGAGACACGACGTTCGCATTCGTATCGATTCAAGAGGACGGAGAGCGGGACTTCACATTCCGTCGCGGAAGTGACGGGAAGTATGCCTTCGAGTCGATCGACTTATCGGTGATCGAGTCAGGGGACATCATTCATTTCGGCTCGGCGACAGCACTACTTGATGGAAAATTGAAAGACGCGTACTTCAAGTTATTGCAATTTGCAAAGCGGGATGGCTTGTTTATCTCGTTCGACCCGAACTATCGAGATGCATTGATCACGGACCTCGAGCAATTTAAACAAGATGCAAGACACTTCATCGCGGAATCGGACTTCATTAAACTGAGCGAAGAAGAAGCATACTTGTTAACCGGAGAAGAACAACTAGAAGACGCTGTTCGTGCACTGCTTGAATTAGGGGCAAAACAGATTGCCATCACACTAGGGTCTCGTGGGACGTTGATTGCGACAAGCACGCATCATGAAATCGTTCCTTCAATCTCAATCGACAGTATCGATTCGACGGGAGCGGGAGATGCGTTCGTCGGAGCTTACTTATATCGGTTGGCAACACTCGGGTTTGACCCGGAGCGCTTACGTTCCGACATTGAATATGCGAACGTAACGGGTGCATTGACATGTACAGCTTATGGCGCCATTCCAGCAATTCCATCACGACAACTTGTGAATGAAACGTTAGGAGGGAAATGAAGATGGATTACAAAAAAGAAGCAGCATCGATCCTAGAGGCGATTGGTGGGAAAGAAAACGTTGCGGCAGCCGCGCACTGTGCGACTCGCCTTCGACTCGTATTGAACGATGAGTCAAAGGTCGATGAGAAAGCACTCGAACAACTTGATGTGGTTAAGGGAACATTCTCTACAGGCGGACAATATCAAATCATCATCGGACAAGGTACGGTCAACAAGGTCTATGCGGAATTTTCACAATTGACTGGCCTTGGAGACATGTCGACGACAGACGTGAAGTCAGCCGGAGCGAAAAAAATGAACCCGCTCCAACAGTTCGTCAAAATGTTATCGGATATCTTCGTTCCAATCATCCCGGCCATCGTCGCCGGCGGTCTCTTGATGGGAATCAACAACTTATTGACGGCACCGGATTTGTTCTTTGATGGACGTTCGTTGATTGACCAGTATCCAGGCATGGCCGACCTCGCAGCGATGATCAATACATTCGCAAACGCCGCCTTCGTCTTCCTTCCTGTACTCATAGGGTTCTCTGCAGCCAAACGGTTCGGTGGTAACCCGTACCTAGGTGCAGCGCTCGGGATGATCATGGTCCACCCGGACTTGATCAATGCATACGCTCAGGCAAGTGTTGAAGAGATTCCGGTTTGGAACATTTTCGGACTCGAGATTGAGAAGTTAGGATACCAAGGACAAGTCTTACCAGTCCTCGTCTCGACGTATATTTTATCGAAGCTTGAAATTAACATTCGGAAGTTTATGCCGGCGTCACTAGATATCTTGCTTACGCCATTACTCTCACTCCTCTTCACAGCGTTCATCACGTTCGCTTTCGTCGGACCGATCACTCGTGAAGCAGGGAACTTGATCATTGATGGGTTGGTATGGACGTATGATTCACTCGGGTTCGTCGGTGGCTTGATCATGGGTCTTCTCTACGCTCCAATCGTTATCACGGGGATGCACCATAGCTTCATCGCAATTGAGACACAACTTCTCGCCGATATCGCTGAAACAGGGGGATCGTTCATCTTCCCGATTGCTGCGATGTCAAACGTTGCACAAGGGGCTGCTACCCTTGCGGTCTTCTTCTTGACTGCTGATAAGAAGATGAAAGGTGTCGCCTCAGCATCAGGAATCTCTGCATTACTTGGAATCACAGAGCCTGCCATGTTCGGCGTCAACTTAAAACTTCGTTATCCATTCATCGCAGCCATCGTTGGTTCAGCCGTTGCGTCTGCATTCATCGTTGGAAACGACGTATTGGCAGTAGCGCTCGGTGCTGCCGGATTACCAGGTATTATTTCAATCGCACCGGGTTCGATCATCTCGTATATCATTGGTATGGCGATCGCATTCGCCGTGACATTCGGATTGACATTCATCCTTGCGAAACGACAAGCAAAAAAAGAAGCGGTCAAACAAGCCGCGTAACGAAAAAGGAAGTGACACTATGAATTGGACGAAGGCCGAACGTTATCGTTCACTCCGTGACGTGAGCGCCCTCGAAATGGAGGTGCTCCGTGCAAAGACGGCCGCATCCCCGTGGCGGTTTGGGTACCACATCCAGCCGCCGACGGGCCTCCTCAATGACCCGAACGGCTTCGCATATTACGATGGAGAGTACCATCTATTCTATCAATGGTTCCCGCTCGGGCCAGTTCACGGTCTCAAACATTGGTATCATGTCAGTTCGAAAAATCTCGTCCATTGGACCGACCGCGGGGTGGCGTTAGTCCCTGAAACGAAGGAGGATTCCCACGGTGCCTATTCTGGAAGTGGGTTCGTCGTAAACGACACCCTTCACGTCATGTATACCGGGAATCATCGTACGAACGATTGGACGCGTCACGCCTCGCAAATTATCGGTGTCTTACGTGACGGGATGATCGAGCGGCGCAACGTGGCCATCCCGGATATTCCGGCCGGTTACACGGAACATTTCCGCGATCCGAAAGTATGGGAAGAAGATGGATCATATTATGCGATTGTCGGTGCACAGCGAACGGATGAGACAGGATGTGTCGTCTTACATCGTTCGACCGACTTGAATGATTGGACGTTTTTAGGTGAAGTGAAGACGGAGCTCGAGCAGTTCGGTTACATGTGGGAATGTCCTGACGTGTTTGAACTGAATGGAAGGCATGTCCTCATTTTTTCTCCGCAAGGGATTGAGCCTGAAGGTCATCGCTATCACAACATCTATCAATCTGGATATGTCACAGGCACTCTTGATTTAGAGACGCTCGTCTTCACGCACGAGTCGTTTGAAGAGCTCGACTTCGGTTTCGACTTTTACGCCCCGCAATCGACGGAGCATGACGGTCGTCGCATTCTAGTCGGTTGGATGGGCCTACCGGAGATCGAATATCCGACAGACCGCTACGGTTGGGCCCATGCGTTGACGCTCCCTCGAGAACTCTCGCTTGAGGATGGCGTATTAAAACAACGACCAATCTCTGAAATGAAGCAACTCCGATCTAATCAGTTCGTAAACGAATCAGGGACACGGCTTGACGTGATCTCACCCGAACGTTTTGAATTGGAACTGTCGACAGCTGGAGAAGACTTCAAACTTGAACTATTGAAGACAGAAGATGAGTCGCTCGTGATTCAGTACGAGAAAGATACAAACGAATTGACCATCGATCGGACAAACGCGGGTGAACCGTTCGCGACGGAGTTTGGGACGACCCGGACAAAAGTGATTGAGGTCACGTCCCTTCATCTGTATGTCGACTCGTCGAGTGTCGAATGTTTCGTCAATGACGGTGACGCTGTGGCAACCCTTCGCGTCTTCCCAAGTGATGGTGAGAAACGAGTCCGCTACGTCGGAGACGAGGCAAGTTTAGTCGGTTGGAAATATGAATGAATGTAAAAGCTGAGCGTTTGCTCGGCTTTTTAATTTTTCCAAATGTTGAAACCGTTTCGATTGGATCTACGTATAGATGAAGAGAAGAGAGAGGTGAGAGAATGAATAAAATGATGAAGTGGGTTGATGCGATTCGAACGATTACCGCACCATTTGGAGATCCGATTGGAGAAATTGAGAATGAAGAAGTTGAATGCGTGATGGTGGCGGAGTCGACGGTGCGTGGAATAATGAATCCAGAAGTGAAGTTAGAGTTTCATGAATTGAGCCAGGTGCGGGTGTTCGCGGAAATGCTACGTAGTTCAGAAGAAATCGAAGACGTCGAAATTGAAGTGGCACCCGATTTTGATCTCTTGCTGCAATTTAAAGGTGGCGAGCATGAACGATATCAGCTGTGGCTCGGTCAACCGTACCGTCCGAGTGTCATCACGCATCTTGAGCGAACGGACGTTGTCTGGCGACTACCGGAACATTCGACGAATCAATTGATTGATGCCCTCGGGTTAGATAAGTAAAAAAGCACCTCTTTTTGAGATGCTTACGAGTTGAATCGGATAAACCGTTCGATTTGTCGCTCTGATTTTCTTGCTTGCCGTCCGACCCAAATCAAGTGACCGGGACTGTTCAGAATCGTAAGCTGCGCATGTGGGATCAAGCGCTTCGCGTAATGGGCATGTCGAACAGGAACTGCTTTGTCGTTTTTCGAGTGAATGATATAGGTTGGGCACGACACACCGAGTAACACCTCACTCGAGACACGTTGTTTCAAATCGAACTGTGCGCCAAGTCCAAACGCCATCTGATTCGCGACGCGTTTCAGGAGGAAAATATCATAAGGAGACACCTCTTCTCGAATCGTCTCGAGTGCCAACACGCTTGTCGATTGAATCATACGGGCCGTCGCTTCGAATGGATGTTTATGAATAGCACGAGCAATAAACTGTTTCATGATGTATTGAAGTGCGATAAATGCGGGTTGGACGACATTTCGGCTGACCGTGTCCCGATACGGGAAATCAACGACACTCGTCACGGCGGCAGCGAGGGTCAAACTAAGGACACACTGATTCTGTGAAGCGAGCTCAATCGCGGTCGGTCCTCCGGCAGAGATGCCATAGACATGATATCGATCAATATCTAGCATTTGCATCAAGTGAGAGAGTCGGGATGCAAACAATTGAGGAGATGCTGAAAAAGAGTATGGTGTTTCTCCATATCCGGGTCTAGATGGGACAATGACCCGGAAACCGGATAAAACGAGTTGGTCCACATGGTATGGTTCTAGACTCGAGGATTGGGTCCCATGGATCAGTACGATGACGGGACCGTGACCGCGGTCTATATATTCGATTTTTGAGCCGTCGACGTGTGCATAATATTTCAACTTAGATGGCGCCTCCTTAAACGTTTTGTAATGGAAAATACCTTTATTTCGTGGAAATAAAATGATAATGTCTGTTTATACATAATTTAGATAGAGAAACGAAAGGGGATAGAACCGTGAATAACCGAGAGCGGTTACTTGAAGTTCGACGTTTCTTCGAACGTTACACGGACGAAGCGAATCCAAAGACACTAGAAGATTTGCTCGAGTACTTGTCAACGATAGGAGATACTTCTAAGTTAGCAAAAAAATCGGTGAAAGACGATATCCAGGCACTGAATAATTCGGGGTTTGAAGTGCAGGATGAATTGGAGAAGAATGGTCTCGCTAAAAAGTATTGGCATTCGGCCCGCTTATTTGAGATTCATGAACTCCGGATGATGGTCGATGCGATTGTCGCAGCGAAATTTATCTCGGAAGACGTGACCGAGGAAATTGTAGAGAAACTTCAAATGCTGACGAGTATCCCTGAAGCGAAGACGCTACAATCGATCATCAAGACGCCGAAGAAAAAACACGGACACATTCCTTACCATATCGATCGTATCCAACGGGCCATTCATGAACGAAAAGCTATCTCGTTCCAATATACAGACGTCGTCGGATTTGATGTGACGAAACGAACGTTCCCGCTCCGCCGTGACGGAGAGCGATACGTCGTTAATCCAATCGATTTGCATTGGAATCACGAGCAGTACTACTTGATCGGGATCGACGAATCAATCGGAGAGGTGCGGAACTACCGGGTTGACCGCATCGTCAATTCGGAGATTGTGGAAGATGGCACCATTCGTCCGAAGCATCATTTACCTGATGATTACTATCAAAAATCATTCAATATGTATAACGGATCTGATGAACAAATCGTTTTGTCCGTCGACGAACGCGTTCTCCCGGTCATCTTTGACAAGTTAGGGGAAGACGTTTCTGTTTCTGAACATGGAGAACGATTCCTCATCCGTTTCGATGCGGCCGTTTCTGACGGATTTATTTACTGGTTGCTATCTTTGGGTTCACAAGTAGTAGTGGTTGAACCACTCACGCTTCGTGATCATATGAAAGCAACGATTGAGAAGATGGCAACTACTTATGAACATACAAGCATTCATTCCTCCATCGAGTAAGCAGATGTGCTATACTGCTTGCGACACTAGATGAAGGGGGACAGGCGGATGTTGAATTGGATGCCATTGATCATTCCGATTGTCGCTGTCATTTTCGTAACGATCGTCGCAAGACGCGCCATGAAAATGGATAAAGAGAACTAATAGGAAGAGACATCGTCCAGGATTGGGAGATGTCTCTTTCGCTATGGAGGTAGAACGTGGATACGATTACACATACGTTATTCGGTTTGACGTTATATGGTGCAGCCGATAAGCGTGATTTACAACAACATGAAAAACGAGCCTTATTCGTCACGACACTCGTCGGGAGCCAAATCCCTGACAGTGATGTAATTTCACGGCTATGGGACACGGAAGGCATGTATCAGATGTGGCATCGCGGCATCACTCACTCGATCTTCCTCGTTCCGCTCTTTGCACTGCTCATCTACATACTGGTTCGCCTTCTCTTTCGAGTGACGGACATCCGCTATTTTTGGTGGGCATTATTGTCTGTCTTCGTACACAATACATCCGATTTGTTCAATGCATGGGGGACAGGGTATTTCGAACCGATCTCGGACGTGAGGATCACATTCGGTGTGATCCCGATTGTCGATTTTGTCTATTGGGGAATCTTCTTGGTCGCCTGGCTCGTCGCACGTAAACAAGAAGTCCGTTATAAGACGTATCGGTATGCGTGGGCTGCCCTCGTTCTTTATGTCGCGCTTCAAAGTGCGCAGGGCGCCTATTTATATCAGTCTTATTCAAAGGAATATGACGAAGTGGCGCTCTCGGCTTCATTTATCCCGACTCAGTTCACGGTCATTACGAAGACTGACGAGGACGTATCGCTCTTTCAAGATTCGATATATCAAGAAGCGACCTTGCAATACGAATTGACGAGTGCCGAAAAGGCGAGTCTTGAACCATTGTTTGAAGCGAATCATGAGGCGCGCACATTGACCAAATGGTCGCCGTTCGTCGTCATCGTAGCAAACGAAGAACGGCTCGGCGTCTTTGACCCGCGGTTTTATGATGGCGAATCCTCATTTTTATATGAATACATCGAAAGGTAGGACAACGGATGGGACGTATACGTTATCTCTTTATCTTCGCTTACGAACAGGCACTTAGTTGTATCTTTCCGGTCGCCATCTTCGGAGCGCTTGCCGTCACAAAGTTTGTAGAGTTACCACTCCCACGATATGACGTTTTACTCATCTGGTGTTTGTTCGTTCAAGTCGTCCTTGTGAAGACGGGGCTCGAGACGATGGAAGAAGTGAAGGTCATCAGCTGGTTCCATGTCATCGGTCTTGGACTTGAATTATTCAAGGTGCAGATGGGGTCATGGAGTTATCCGGATGAGGCGTTCACAAAAGTGTGGGGCGTCCCGCTCTATGCCGGATTTATGTATGCGAGCGTTGGTAGTTACGTCGTCCAGGCATGGCGTCGTCTCGATTTACGATTTACGAAGATGCCGCACCCAATCATCGCCTTCGGACTTGGCATCGCCATTTACTTCAACTTTTTTTGGCACCATGTTTGGTTAGACCTACGGTGGCTGTTGATCGCATTCATCTTTTTGGCGTTCGGTCGCTCGGTTGTCTCGTATAAACTCGACGATCGACGATTTGAGATGCCGGTCGTCCTGTCATTCTTCTTGATTGCCTGCTTTATCTGGCTTGCTGAAAATATTGTCACGTTCTACAACGGCTGGGCGTATCCGGACCAATTGAACGGTTGGGCCATCGTTGATTTAGGAAAACTGTCGTCCTGGTTCCTACTCGTCATCATCAGTATCCTCCTTGTCGCTTGGCAAAAGCGAAAATTGGAGTATGAATTACCTTAAACTCGACATGTGTCGAGTTTTTTTGTGAGGGGACACGAATCCTTTTTTGAAGAAAGTCGTATTGTAAAACGAGGTGATTCGGTTGTTGGAAATTGTACTTACTTGGTTGATTGGATTATTGTGTCTAGGATCTCTTGTCATCTATTGGAGAGAGTGGCGAAAGACTCGGAATCGAGTCAAACTAGGACAAGCTTGTCTCGCAATGTTTTGTTCGTTTCTTGTACTTGGAATGGCAGGCATGGAAACGTACGACCGCATGACGACGAATCACATCGTCGAGACGGGAGAATGTTATGTCGTCGATGACCGATCATCGAAGGGTTCATCGAACGTGACGCTATGGTTCGGAGAGCGGTCATACGGCTTCAAGGAAATTCCGGACGTTGCATATGGTCCAGGATATGTGTTTACGTGTCGCGCAATAATGACAAAGCAGATGCAATCAGGAATCGATTATGAGTTGCGATCACTTGACGGTGAGCTATTATATTCAACTCGTTCAGATGATTGATTGCGTGAAACTCAAAAACAAAACGTGTTCAAAGCTAATTTTATAGCTTCGAACACGTTTTACTATGATTGACTCCTGTACGTATGCCATAAAAGCAACATCATGACGATAAAACCCAGTCCTCCGACTAAATTGGTTATGAACAAGATGTGCTGAGACGATAAGAGACGGAGTATGGCCTGCCATATCAAAGACAGTGAAATTACGACAAAAATGAAAACACCAAATGGATTAGCGAGAATCGCAATAAGTTTATGATTCATTGTCATTCACTAAATGACCGGAATTTCTTGAACGCCATACCAATCATTTCGATTCCTTCATCTTGTTTCGTTTTCTCTCTAAAAAGATCGGAAGGATATTCAAAAAGATTGCCGCAACCGTCAAGAACCATAGCGCACGCGACATACCGGGTACGACATCTGTTATGGCACCCCAGTCCTTAGCTTCGACCCACATGTTGAGCAAGCTATATTCGGCGCATAACGTGAGAGCAACTAATGATAGGGCAATCGCCATCGGCAGCTTATAGTCCTTCTCCATCATAAATACGGTCAAATTGATGAGCGTCGCCCCGATCGCCGTAAATCCAAAAATAATCCACATCCTTTAACCCCCTAAATATTTCTATCTATACATTGTATCATACAAATTAACCCAGATAAATTTCAGAAAATTGTTTCTATTTACATAATAATTATGCTAGAATCAGTGGAAAGTGTCTTTGGATATTATTCCCTTTAGAAAATGAACAATCAACCGGACATCCTTTCACACTTTTGATTGAGAGATTTGCATTCAAAAGGAGATCGAACTATGACGTATTTTGCTCGGAAATCAGTTCATCTGATAATCGCATTTTTCATCTTGATTGCGATTAGTGCGCTACCGTCGCTCGTCGTTCAGACGGATTTTAATCTGACGAATTATTGGAACGGCATTCAACAACAGATGGACCAATTACAGAAACTAGAGGACATTACATATTACAACATCACCGCGCAACGTTACTTGCCACTCTTGCCGGCACTTGGACCGCTCGTCAAAGAATCGGTCATCATTTTTACCACGGCACTCGCGGTATCGACCTCGCTAGGATTAATGTATGCGTACCTCTACTATCGGAGCGGGAGACGCGTTCGTACCGTTTTACACCAAACGAGTCAGACGCTCGAGATGGTACCAGATTTGTTCTGGTTAATTTTTTCTCAATTTCTTGCGATTACAATCCATAAGTCGACAGGGTTCGATCGCATTGAAGTTGCCGGAGGATTCGCAGAATATATACGGTTTCTCCCAATCGTCACATTGACGCTGACGACATTATTCTTCTTTATCAAATGGTTGACGATTCATATTCATGAACAAGAAGCCATTCCGTATCTCGAACTCGCGCAAGCGAAAGGGATTCGACCGAGTGGACTGTTTTGGAAACACTTATTACCGAATATCATCTATCGGTTTTACCTCTTTTTCCGTTCGAACATCATTACCATCTTATCGACACTTTTGATTGTCGAATACTTATTTAACGTTCAAGGGTTATTTCGATTCGCCGTCTACAACCCGCAGATGGAGATATTACTGGTTATCTTATTCGTCATCTATATCCCGATTTTTCTGTTGGATTTACTGATTGAATGGATTATTCAGAATGCATGGAAAGGAGGGATTTGATGCGCCGAGTATTAATACGTGACCCGATTTTCATCTTCTGCTTTGTTATCGTAGCGGGGCTATTGTTGATGAGTTTTGGAAATACCGTGTTTCGTGATGGGAATGTTGATCAAACCCTCATGCTCTACTCTGATGAAGGGAGACTCATTGGAATACCACCATTAGAACCGTCAAAATATCAATGGCTCGGAACGGACAATGCTGGATATGATTTATTCCAAATGCTCGTGGAAGGATTTAAGTGGACCGTTGGCATCTGTGCGCTCGTCGCATTCGGACGGATGGTCATCGGTCTATTGATTGGCATCCCTCTTGCTTTCAGGGGAGCTCGCTTAAATCAATTCTTTAAAACGTTATTGGACGGCTTTTTGATTCTGCCGATTTCATTGATCGCATTGATGATGTTAGTAGGAACACTGACCTTTTTTGATTCGACACAAGTGCCTCCATTATGGGATCGAGTAAAGATTGAACTAATCGTCTTAGTCGTTCTCGGATTGCCTGCCGTCACGTTATACCTGATCACGGAGATTCGACAATTGCTTCAACAAGAGTTCATGATCGTGGCTCAGACGCTTGGTGGCAGTGTCTGGTATCGTGTGAGATTGCACCTTTTCCCGCATCTCGTTCCAACCCTCGTGATCGTCTTCATGCAACAGTTTGTTCAGACGCTCATGTTGCTCATTCATCTCTCACTGTTTGGGATTTTCTTCGGAGGAACGGTCATGTTACATGAAGGGATTATGCCGACCGTCTATGAGTGGTCTTCGATGTTCGGGTATTATTTCAGACAGTTCACTGCGATGACGTGGATGACGAATCACCTGTTTCTCGTCCCGGCCATGTCACTTGCTGCGCTCATCTTTATTTTCAACTTGTTGACGAGCCGTCTCGAGCGAGCATTTAAGCTCAGACGTCAAGAACCGGTGGTGACCGAGGCAAGTCTAGCACAATCGGTAGCGGCAGCTGCTTCCCTTTCGAATCCGTTCACCCTTGTTGATTCGACTGTGTCATTAAGGAAGGAACCGGATGATATCGTATGATATGATCCGGTTTTTCTATGTCGAATGGACTGAACGGTCTTGTTTGAGGGAACGTGTATAACAGATTGAGGTGACAATTCATGAATGGAGTGAATCGATATGAAAGCTGCGATTTGTACCACGTATGGGCCACCGGAAGTACTCGTCATTCAAGAAGTGCATCAACCGAAGCCGAAAAGCAATGAGATGCTGATTCAAGTCCATGCATCGGCCGTCCACTCGGGTGACCGACGCCTCCGCGCACTAGACGTTCCAGCATTAGGAAAACTACCGATGCGATTAGTTGTTGGGTTTAAGGCGCCACGTAAACCGATTCTCGGTGTCGTGTTGGCAGGTACCGTCGTAGAAACAGGAAACAGTGTGAAAAACTTTCAGGTCGGAGACAACGTCTATGCCCTCACTGGGATGCGTTTTGGTGGTTATGCGGAGTTTGCATGTGTGAACGAATCGAAATGTGTGTTTCAGATGCCCGCGCATGCCAGCTTTATCGAGGCGGCGGCGCTACCATTTGGTGGGACGACTGCACTACATTTTTTACGGAAGGCACGTATCGAGCGAGCGACGAACGTTCTCATTTATGGTGGAGCGGGTGCTGTCGGTTCGACTGCCGTACAGATTGCGAAGCATTACGGCGTGCATGTCACAGCAGTTTGCCACGAGCGAAACGTTGAACTTGTGAAGCGACTTGGGGCTGATGTGGTCGTCGATTACACGAAAGAGGGGTACGATCTTGAATTAAATACGTATGATGTGGTCTTTGATGCCTCAGGGAAAATCGATAAACGATTAGCGAAAGCCCATGTGAGCGATAACGGGGCCTTCAGTTCTGTCGCGGGGCAAGGACCAGCCAGTGAACGTAAAGAGGATTTGATATTTTTGAACGAATTGTTTGAGTCAGGAGCATTGCAACCCGTCATTGATACGGTATATCCACTCGATAAGATTGTCGAAGCGCACCGATATGTGGACCAAGGGAAAAAGGTTGGAAGTGTGATGGTGAGCATCAATGCAGAATAAATTAAATGATAGTATAAAGAGAAGTATCAAATTCTTGCTTTATCGTGGGGTTTGGTCGACAACCTCACTTACATATGAATGGATTTACCAACTAGACAAATCATGAGAGGGGGCGAATAGTCATGAATATATTGATTGGGCAACCGAAGATAGAGCGAAATCTCGAGCAACTGAAGCGAGAGATTGAGTCGAACCCGACGGTGGACTTGATTCTCTATCCAGAGGGATATTGTACATATACAGAATTAGATGGGCTAAGTGACTTAGCTATCCAATTCAACACATCGATTGTTTTAGGGTATCGAGATGACACGAATAAAGATCGGGTCCTCATCATAAACAAGCAAGGTGACACGTTGTTAACGCGACGGAAAACACCAGAGAATGAGCTCTTGTTCATGCAATCAAGTGTCACGGATGGAGCGGAAGAATACGGTTATTTACTTTGCTGGGAGATTTTTATGGGGTGTGAAGGCTTGAAAACGCATGAGCATCTGTCGATCATATTTAATCCAATCGGAGTCGGGATGTTTAGTGAGGAACAATTCATGGAGTGGACGGAAGAAGCGAGAAAGATTGCGATGGAACGTAAAGCGATGATTATCGGAACGAGTCACGCAGATGGATCGTATCGAAATTGTGGAATCTCGCTTCCGATCGCATACTGCTTTGATGAAAAGGGGGAAGAGGTGTTTCTATCGAAAAATGATACGAGGACGCGAGTGTTAGAGACTGATTCAAGGGTTACAATATTCGTCTAATAAACTGTGACATCCTTAAATAAAAATGAATTATATATAGCGATTTTTTATTTCGCATACTGTATTTTAAACAATAATTTGAAAATATAAGGAGGCTTTTATAAGAATCACAGAAGTTACACTCTACACGAACCGACTTGACGAAATGAAACGTTTCTATACGGAACGAGTTGGATTATCAGTCAGTGAAGAAGGCCTGACCAGTTTTCGAATCAATCTAGGTGAAGATGCGTTGGTATTTCAAGAGGCTAAAACGGAGCAAGAGCGACAATACCATTTCGCTATCAATATTCCGGCTAATCGATTCAAAGAAGCGAAAGAATGGCTGATGTCACGTGTCCCGCTTTTAACTGAAGACGGGGAGGACGAAATCTATTTTGAAGGAATCGATGCATCATCGCTTTATGTTTACGATACGGACGAGAATGTCGTCGAGTTGATTGCTCGACATTCGATTAATCCAGAAAGTAACATCGAGTCCTTTTCGTTGAATGAATTTCTTGGAATTGGCGAGATGAGTTGGACTGTGGAAGATCCGCTACATGTCGCACAAGAACTTTCAAACATCGAGATCCACCGCCGAGACGGTAACCAAATCGATGAGCGTCATCTGAACTTTTTAGGCGCACCGAATAGCGAGACATACATTTTATTAGTTCCTCCAGGTCGTGTGTGGCTGTTTTCACCAAAACTGTCGATTCCGAGTCCAATTCAGATGGTACTTGATCAACGATACATCGTCGAAATGGATGAGAAACACGAGATTCATATTCACTCCATCAAAAAATGAGTTCACAATTGAACTCATTTTTTAGTCTTTAGATTCGACATACCGATGAATTTCTTTTAATCGTATTACTGCGTTCTCCAAGTTCACCTCAAACGATTGGTCTGAGCATTCAACAGTGAGCGAATCACCGTTCTGACGTGAATACTCTAGGAGTAGTGGTCTGATTCGTTCATGTACAATTTGTGCATTTTCGATTGACGTTTGAGGAAAAATCATGGCGAATGTGTCTTGCGCAACCCGATACTTCTTGTCCGTTCGTCGAGTCGCTTCGTGAAGTTCGTCACTAAAATAGTATAAGAACCATTCATATTCGGATGAACCATACTGTTTTTCAAAATGATCGAGAATGGGCAGTGTGATGAATGACACCACGAACGTTTCCCCGTGGCGAATCAACCGATTTCGTTCAGCCTCTATATCCATCAAAAAACGATCACGGTTATCAAAACCGGTCTCTGGGTCGACCGCAATCAACTGACTGACTCTCGCTTCCGCAACCTTTAGTGCAAACTGGGCATGAAACAGCTTGACTTGGAGCCAGTAAGACAACCCCGTCAAAATCGCTAATAGTAATAAAATATATAGTTGCGCAGTAGCGGCAGTCTCATACACAGGCATCGTGATTAAAAAGTAAGCAGCGAATCCTAACAGAATGAGTACACCAGACCCGCGATGAATGAGCAACGTTGAAAGATAAAGAATCGGAATACAGATCATCCACCAAACAGGTAGATGATTCATAATCAGCAGAGAGGAAAATAGAATACAACATGCCAACGATACAACGATGAGTGCAATCAGTTGTAGTGAACTCGTTGTCCAATGTCTCATAGGTATCCTCCTCTTAAAAGAAATAAATTGAAATCGTTACATTATTATCCATTTTCCAAAATAGTGATTGTTCAAACCGATTTGAACACTTGATTCATTATAAGTGATTCACTCGATTATGAAAGGTTTATTTTTGAAAAGACGTGAATATTTCCGAACACATCTATAGGAAAAGAAGAATGAATGATTGGTGTATAATGGAAAATGAGGTGGTGGTATGAATCTAAAACATATGTTGATTGTCGGAGGGACAGGGATGTTGGCCGAACCTACATCTTATTTAGCAATTGAACAGGATGTCACAGTCATTGGACGAGATAAAGAAAAAATGGCAAGCATCGTACAACGAAATCCTGAAACGTGTCATCCACTGATTGTTGATTATCGCGAGGAAGAAGCACTTTCAAGCGCACTGCAGCATGCAGTTCAACAAAACGATCCGTTTGATCGAGTTATCGTCTGGGTGCATCGCGGCTCAGGGAAAGCGATACAAATCATTTTGGAACATTCGGAGACTGCAGAGGTGATACATATTTTAGGTAGCCGGGCGAATTCGGAATATGAGAAGAGGTGTCTATGTTTCAATGAACAACAAACGTATCGACAAGTTCAATTAGGTGAAATTCATGAGATGGCATCTGTCCGTTGGTTGACACACGACGAGATTGTAGAAGGGGTTCTCGATGCCATTCAGAATCAAGACGACTATCGATTGATTGGGACACGAAAGGATGACGTAAATGTTCACTCGAGAAATGATTAGTGAATGGATGGGGATGTACCACGAATTTCATTTTCAGATTAGGATGAAGGGATTCATCAGTTCAAAAGATATTCATACATACACGTCATATGTAGTTAGGAGGGTCAAAAATTGACCATACACTATTCAACGGGAGAGGTCGCGAGAAAACTGAACGTGTCTGTGCGTACGCTTCGATACTATGACCAAATCAATTTGGTCACCCCCTCGTATACGAACGATGTGCAGAAACGATTTTATAGTGATGACGAAATGTTTCGACTTCAAAAAATCATGCTTTTAAAATCGATGACCGTCCCGCTCGATGAGATTCGGAGAATCTTAGATGAAGAATCCCTTACAAGCATCTTGTCCGCTCATCTGTCCTCGTTAGAAGAAAAGATAGAGGAATTGAAGCAGGCAAGAAACCATACTGTCACACTCCTTCAATCCATGAAGCTTGAAAATGAAAAAATCGATTGGATGAAACTGCAAACTATTCAAGCTAAATCAAATGACCGGAAACAATGGACGGACTATTTTACGGAAGAAGAGTCTGATTCATTGCAATCAAGTTTACCTAAATTAGAAGACGGTGAGCATGATACGAAAAAGTGGATCAACTTGATTCGGAGAACCGAAATTCTAATCGAACGTGGGGTCGCCCCTTCCTCAAAAGAAGCCCAAATTCTTAAAGAAGATTTGACTTGGTTAACAGACGAGACATTTGGAGACAATCAACAATTGATTGAATCATTTTGGAAGATTCGAAAATCAACTGACGCATCGAATGAATTAGGACTGTATCCAATCGATGCATCGATTCTTGCCTACATTGATTCACTATATCAAGAAATAGCAGACTGATTCCCTCATGCCAATGCAGTCAATAGAACGGCTAGCCCATTAAAGGTGCCATGGATGAGCATGCTGGAATAGATAGAGTTAGTCCGTTCATATACCCAAGCGAACACTAGTCCCGATACAAAATTGACGAGTAACGTGTTTGTCGTCGGTAAATGAGCGAGAGTGAATATTCCAGCACTTACGATCATCCCGATCCCAACCCCAAACCGTTCTTGAAAGAAGCGGTACAAGAACCCACGATAAAAGATTTCTTCATAGATCGGTGAAACGATAGCCGCCGATCCAAACGCAATCAGTATGGAGACAATCGACAAGTCACTTTGTAAACTCTCTGTTATTGTATTCGACGTACCGATACCGAAATATGATTGGACTATGACGATGATAATACTGAGTACAATTAGCACAATTGTCCATAGAAAGATGATGCCCGAATCTTTCAATGGAAAACGGCGAAGTCCTAACGTTTCCAGCGATAGGGTTTGAGGACGTATTGCGACGAGATAGAGGACAGTCATAAATATTATGGCTAATAACAGGCCGATACTTGTTCCTGAATAGAGGGTGTTTCCCCATGACTGTTCTAGAAAGTTGTGTAATTGTCGCTCGATAAGTAGGGGCGTCACTCCGAATAGAAGAACCATCGTAATTGCGAACTGATTCCATGTCCAAATGGGAGTTGTTTTCTTTTGCATTTGATTCAACATCGTATTTCCTCCTTATGTAGTTGTAGACCCATCATATCGGGTGACGTAACGTCACCTGCAAGCAGAAAATTGAAAAAGGAGTAATAAGACTATGGAACAGTGGATTGGATCAGCTGCTTTATGCATCAACGAAGAAAAAAAGTCTTGTTCGTAAAGAATCGTGACGTACAACAATGGAGTTTACCATCAGGCGGTCTAGAAGAAGGAGAAACGCCGGAACAATGTTGCCAGCGTGAAGTGTTCGAAGAAACGGGCTATCGCATTTCGATTAATCAAAGATTACATATCAAACGAGCCATCATCTCAAGTTATCAAGTCGAAACGCACTATTTTTTGGCAACGTGTAAGGAGCGGTTGGCGACCGCAACTATCGACTCGGACATCGATAAAGTCAATTGGTGGTCGATTCATGAATTGGAGCGATTGGAACTTGCATTTCCAGAGGATCTTGAGCTGATTAAACGGTGGAGTGTATGAATAGAGTGATTGAAGTCAATGGATATCACATGGAATATCGATTATTCGGTTCCGGGGAACGCCTCATCGTGGTGATGACAGGAATGGGAGGTTCATTCGAAGAGTGGGTTTCTCTTTCTGAACAATTAAGCGAGTCGTATCAAGTATTGCTTTATCATCGCTCAGGTTATGGTGAGAGCGAGATAAATATGCGCTCGAGTCGAACGTCATCTCATCTTCTTGAATGTACAGAATTGTTGGATGCCCTTCAGCTAAAACAACCAATCATATTAGTCGGTCATTCTTACGGAGGTCTGTGCGCGCAACACATGGCCAAACTTATTTTGGATAGAGTAGTAGGAGTCGTACTCGTTGATTCCACTTCCCATAACCTTTCAATATTAGATGAGTTAGAAACGCCTATAATGGATGGTCAGTATTCAGATGAAGATTGGCGGACGATGTGTCGTTCTTATTCAAATCTATCGAAAGAAGAATTAGAGCGACTCCATCAGCCAGAACTTTCACTCGAACAACAAGGCTTATCATCAGATGTACTCGCACGTCTCAAGCGTTTTTATCAATCTCCTCAGTTGTATAAAACGATGTTGGAAGAAGAGTCGTTTTGGCATGACGATGCCTCAATCATCAAACAAATGGGTACCTTTTCATCAATCCCGTTAATTGTCATCGGTCGAGATTCTGAAGCGATGATTGAAGAAGGGATAAATGGAGGGTTACCTGAGGCTGAAATTCGCTTGCTAGAAGAGACATGGCATGATCTGATCCATAAACAGTTGAGATTATCAAATCAATCGGAACTCATCATCGCAGAAAAGGCAGGACACCAAATTCATTTACAACGACCAGACACAATCATCGAAGCGATTCATCGAATCGAACAAGCCGGTCGCATATAAACGACCGGCTCATGACTTAAGAAACTTCTTTGATTTGATTGTGAGAGAAATACTCCCGTTTCGAACGGTCGCGCATGACATGTATGGTGTAACAACCAACAAGGAAGAAGATAATCGAGAATGCGAGATAGACTGAACGAATCCCAACCATGTCGGCAAGAAGTCCAATCCCAAATGTGAGTAGGATGACGAGTAGCGACTCTGCCACATTGATAGCGCCAGAGAACCTACCCATGATTTCGACCGGGACATGGTGTTGATAGAATGATAAGAATCCTGTATTTGCAAAGGCAAGCGCAAATGTCAGGACAAAAAATCCAACCGAGGCCATCATGAATGACGATGAACTTGCGAAAAGAAGATAGCCGACTGGTGTCATGATCGCCCCGAATCCAATACAAAACGATAAGGACAAGCGGTGACTCCATCTTGAATTGATGAGTGATCCAAAGATAATCCCAATCCCAGCGATACTGACGAGAAACCCGTATCGGCTCTCAGACAAGTGAAGGACTTGGGTCGCGAATGACGCTTCCAACGAGTCAAGTCCAGACATGAAAATGGTCATGACGCAGAATAAGCCATAAATGAGCGTCACATATTTGGCATTTGATGCAAATCGTACGACCATTTTCCAATCCTCGATAATTATTCTTACAGAGAATGGTTCAATTGACGCTTCTGTTCGATGATGAGATGGAAGGCGCGACAACATACCGACCGAGACGATGAGTGCGAACGCATTCACGAAAATCGCAAATGTTGGGCTCCCGACTAGAAAGAGTAGTCCCGCAATCGTCGGACCTAAAATGAAACCGGATGACTGCACAAAGTTTTTCATCGCATTGAACTTTTGTCGGTTCGAGGCAGGTACGAGTTGCGTCATGTAGACCAGGCTCGATGATTCGAACAATGAACTCAAAATATTTAGGATGAAGACGATCCCGTAGATGATCCACAAAGATTCGATCCAACCTAAGCTGAATACGAGACATGCGCGCAGGACATCCAGCAACATCATCAGTCGTCTCGTATCGACCCGGTCAATCAGACTACCTGACCATAGGTTCGCTGTGATTGAAGCGAGCGGGACTAGTACATAGAGAATCGAGACGGCGAATGGAGATTTCGTCATCTCGAGGACAATCAAATTGAGCGCAATAAAGTATACCCAGGCACCGAGATTTGAGATTCCGACACTGACGAGCAGCAGCGTAGAGGTTTTTCGAAACGAGTTCAAGTCAATCACTCCTTCTATTTTTGATCACTTTCGGAACGCAAAAAAATCCCACCCCCAAGAACGAAGTCTTGGGGACGAGATTCTTATCGTGGTGCCACCCCTGTTCGTCCGCACGTCACCGTACGAACCTTGTTCGGTACTGCCGAACGAGTCGGACTATACCTCAACTCTATAACGGGAGTGCCCGTCGCCATATCCCTCGAGAAGAGTTCCATAGCGCTGCTCGGAGTCTTGTTTCGATCCATCCTCTTTACCCTTTTTCACCGGACGGGGTTCTCTAAGAAAGATTCATGGATGTACTCTTCTCTTCATCGCGTTTGTCAGATCATTTTTGTAAGAATAGCATATTGTGAAAATATTGGAAACAATAATTTCGGTTATAACCATAATATAGGAAAGTTAACTAAGAATCGAGGTGCAGTGTTGATCAACTTTAAAGAAATAAAAGAGACGAACCAAGTACTTGCGACTTTTCATAAAATTGATTCCAATCAGTTAGATGGCTTCATATCGAAACATTCGATATTGATCGGGAGATATGATGAATACGTCACAAAGAGTTACATTGACGTACAGCGACACAGCGATTGTGAAGAAGCAAATCAAAGACAACATCATGTTCAAACCGTGATTAAACCTGCACTCAATGAGCTGAAAAGACATGTTTCACGAATTACCTTACAGTCTATAGAGGATGAGCATCATGTCACTCGCCTCATGCGAAATCGGATGAATCTTTATCATGAAAAGAATGTTGATTTATTGATTGAAGAGGATCAACTCATACAGAGATATTTGCAAATAATCGGTCAATTGACTGACCCGACAGATCATTCTAAGTCGATTGCGGGACTTCATGGAGACCTATACGATGCTGACGAATCCATCCGAAAACAGGCTTTTACGCTCATTTATAAAGCGTATGTCTCAACAGAAGCTGACATCACTGAATGCTTGAGAAGTCTTATTCAAAATCGGGAACATCAGGCACAACGATTAAACGCTAAGAGTTATCGTGAACTAGCCTTTATGAAGCTAGGTCGTCTAGATTATGATGCCGAGGATTGTATACGATTTGCGAATCAAGTGAGTAAACATTTTGAGCAACTTCGCCGCTCGTTCCAGCAACTACAGACAAAGGAATTGAAGAAATCGAAACTTTCGCCATGGGATTCATTCATTTCTCCCTTTTCGAATCATCACGATTTATCCGTTTCGTTCCATGACTTAATCAGTGGAACGGAACGAATCTTGAATGAAATCGATCCCTACTTTGAAAAGCTTTTTAGGGACATCTGTGCGAAGGGCCATCTCGATTTAACGCCTCGACCGAATAAAGCGGGAGGTGGATTTTGTGAATCTTTACCCGACTCAAGGTCATCTTTCATTTTTATGAACCGATTCGGTGGATTTGATGACTACATTGTGTTAATACATGAAATGGGTCACGCCATCCACCATGATCTCTCACAGCAACACCTATTTTTCGAAGCGCAGACCATTTCGTTTGAAGTCGGTGAATTCGCAGCCATGTCACTAGAGCTATTTTCGATGGACCAATGGACAAAAATCTTTTCAGATGAACGAGCTTTCATTCAAGCTAAACTAGAACAGTTTCGATTAATCATCGAATTTTTACCAAGTGTTTTCATCGTGGACCAATTTCAACATAATCTATATGATTCAGAAAAGAACGTGGACACATTTGATGAAATATTTAAACGCTTAGTCGATCAATATGAGACTGATTTGATTGATTGGAGCGATGTGAGTGATTTGAAAGGAAAAGAGTGGCTGCGCGTGATTCATCTTTTTGAAACACCTTTCTATTACATAGAATATGCGCTTGCTCAGATTGCTGCACTTCGCATGTATATGCAGTATAGGCAACATCCAGTGGACACTCTGAACAAATATAAGAATGCATTAGCTTTAGGTGGTACTGCTTCGATTCCTGATACTTATCGAGTAGCAGGCGTATCCTTGTTTCCATCTGAGGAAGAATTAGTCGAGTTGACTGATTTCTTAAATGCTGAAATTCAACATTTGGCGATGCAATTTGGTAGAATTGATTAATCTAAGTACCTATTAAATATAGATTAACTCAACAAGCATTTCACGGAATGGGTAGGCTACAACCCGGCTCGATTCCGTGAGAACAAAGGGCATCAGCTCAAACGTGATTAGAGAGCTTCAATCGATCTTGAATTTGGTAGGGGAGGGCGTTGAACGGTCCCTCCAAGCGTTGTACCGCATTCACATGATAAAACGTGCTCGTCTCCTCCATATTCATCATCTGATCCCCCAAATCGTATAGGAAAACGTGTTTATTCGTCCCGATAGCAATCCCGAGTTCAACATGTGCGCCTTTACCTCCAGGCAATAGGATGACGACAAAGTCCGCTGATTGAATTCCAGAAACCTCTTCTTCGCCAATCGAGCGTAATGCATCAATCGATGTGGCGCGTTCGTTTTGAGTCCAATCATATGTATGGGTGTGACCGAGCGCAATCAGCTCATTACGCATGAACCGTACTTCTTCGATATTTGAAAAGTTTGAACCGACATAAAATCGCATGTGAAAACCTCCAATTCGTTATAGATGATTCATCTGGTAAAGAGGCACAACATAAAATAAAATGATCAACAAGCAGCAAAGTACAAAGAAAGAAATCACGCTAATTAGGACGAATTTCATCAAAGAAAGTGAAACGTATGATTGAATCAAGCGTGTGGTAAAAATCGACGAGAGGACGAGTAAAATGATTGTGCCGATGAATCCAATCGTGCCACTTGTCACGCTTGGAACGTACCGAAAATAAGTGATTGTGAAGATGATGAGGATTAAAGCTATCATTAAATCTTTACGTTTTTTAGTCATTTAATCCCTCTCGTTGATGTTCCAACTTCGACCTTACCTGTTCGGCATCCTCTGCATCAAACGTGCTGTACCACCTCACATGGTTGAGATCGATGATCCGATAATGTCCGCTGATGATATTTTGTTGAAGGGTGTAATGTGGACCTGACTCGATTGCATGCCAAAAGACGCGTCCGCCGAGTGTTTTTTCTTTCGGCCCATAAGTGTTCTCGGTCGCAATCAGTTTGACGAATTCGACGGGGTCGTCACCAATCAAGTGTATGAGAATCTCACTTTCGTTAAACAAGGCGCATAGCGTCACAATCGTCGACCAGCTTGCTTCATTTCTCTCCTTCTCGATTTGGATGAGTGTTTTTTTTGAAATCCCAAGTAAGTTCGCCATCTCTTCCTGTGAATACTGGGATTCGATGCGAATCAATTTCATTTTTCGAGAGACTTGTCCAATAAATTCGGATTTTTGCATAAGTGCTCCTTCTTGTTTGTCTGACTTACAGCGTCGCTGAACTTATGAAAATCAAGATCCACGAGATTCCGAGAAACACGATAAATAAGAGCAGGCAGACGATGATATAACAGCAAATGTATTGCCAGTAGGTCAATTGTTTTGATTGATAATAATGGTATGTAAAACTGAATGTCGAAATCCCGATGACTAAGAACGCAACAATATCCCAGATGATGCCAACCTTCAAGAACGATGGAGTCAGAAACGAAGCGATGAGTGCAAGCAGGACGGTCACAATCCCCGTAGAGATGGCAGCGGATGGTGTTGAAGTGTTTTCCAACGAATCACCTCCTAGTATATTACAAGTGTAATTTTACACTAAAAGTGGGCGATGTCAATTTCAGAATGTAAAAAAACCCTTCTCTAAGAAAGGGTCTCGTCACTCGTCATGTTTATTCGTTAAATAGGTCGTTAATGGGTAGACACCGATGCTTTGTAAGATCAGAGAGAGTAAAATGACGGCAAACGCGAGAGATATCATTTCGCTCGAGCCGTTAATGTTCTCTGCCTCTAGCCAGAGGACGAGGGCGATCGACATCGTTCCTTTAATTCCTGACCACGTGAGTAATGAAGTCGCCGTTAAATCGTCTTTAAATTCTCTACGCCATACAGGAACAGTATAAACGAGACCGCCGACGACGATGAACCGGGTCAGAAGCGAAAGCAAGAATAAAAGAACAGCGAACGTCCAGAGCGATACAGACAAATAGCTGGTCGCCTCGATTCCAATCAATAAGAACAGGAGAGCGAGCAATATCGGAATGACGATGTCCCAAAATCCATTCAAGTGACGCTGGACCGATTCGTAGTCCTCTTTCATGCCGAGCTCATGAGAAAGCATCATTCCGGCTGTGACGGTCGCAAGGACCCCCGATACTTCTAGCGCGTCGGCGAGATAAAATGCCCCGTATGCGATGACGATCGTCAACATGACGAGCTCATGCTTTTTAAAGCTGACAATCATCAATTTTTTAAGTAATAATCCAAAAATGAAGCCGATGCCGATTCCTCCGGCTGACACAATTAAAAATTCAGTTAAAAAGTTGAGCGTGGAGAACTGTTCTCCTGTCGCGAACATACTGAGGAAGATCGTGAAGATGACGACACTCGTCCCATCGTTCACCATCGATTCACCTTCGACAACATCCGCAATCCGTTTTTCCCCTTTACTCCGCTTTAAAATGGCTGTCACGGAAACGGGATCGGTCGGAATCAATATGGACGCCAATAAGAAAGAGGCGGTCAGGCTGAGCGGGGTGAAGAGCTCGCTGATCCAAAACGTGCCATACCCCATCAGGATGGCGGTCAAGACAAGACCAATCGTACTCAATATCGTGATGATCCCGATATTGTCTTTCAAATCTTTGTATTTGAACTGATAAGCCGATGTAAACAGAAGTGCTGGTAGGAACACTTCGAAGATTATATCTTTTGAAATGAATACCGAATCAAAAAAGGCGATGTATGAGAGACCAATCCCAATCAAGACCAAGATGACCGGGACAGGGAAGTAATTTCGTTTGGAATCAATCAAATAAATGAGATAGCCAATCAGTAGCAATGTGATGATTTGTTGAGCGATCATGACGACGTCCTCCTCTACAATCAAGTTGCTATACACTATCTTCCCATTCAAGGTCTAATCAAACGAGAATTGTGGAATATAGGGATAGTACATTCATTTCATAGAGGGAGGAATCGATATGGGAAACCCGATTGGTGATTTGTCGTGGACGTTTTATTCAGAGTGTGAGGTGCCGATTGATATCACGGAGTCATTCATCGATGGGGAGCGGGCCGTCGCTGCCTACAAGACTGTCCGTGACATCGCCGTCTTCACGAACAAACGTCTCATTGTCCGTGATGCGCAAGGGCTCACGGGGAAGAAGATAGAGGTGTACTCGCTTCCGTACGACTCAATCAATATGTACTCGACGGAGAATGCGGGAAGAATGTTCGACTTGAACTCAGAAGTTCAACTGTTCACTCGAGCCGGAACGATCAAAATCAATCTAAATAAAAAAGTGGATGTGCGTAAGTTCGACAGATTACTCGCAGAAGCAATTTTGTAAAGCAGTGGACCGAGAGTTCTCGGTCTTTTCGTTTGGATTTTTCTGACAATCTCTTATCATACATGATACGATCATACATAATGTGTGACGGAGGTTACGATGCGATTTTCAATCCGATTATTGATGGTCATGTTAAGTAGTTTGATGTTGGTGACTGGATCTATCTATCTGGTCCGACTGTTTTGGGAATGGTTTCACGACCCGACAAAAGGTGGAATCGTGCTTCTTTTTTCTGGAGAGGACGGAGCCAGCAGAGGTGAATATGGAGGGAAGTTTCGTCTGAAAGATGATGAGGGTTTTCAATTCTTGAAGAATGACTTTTTAGACTATACGTTCGAAACAGGAGGGACAGTAACCGAGTCGGGAAATTCATACTGGTTATGGTTCCTTATTGGGGGTTTGATTGTTCTCCTGATTTTGACGCTCAGCATGCTACGGAAAAGAAAGCGTGTCGTCTCGACTATTGATTTCTCGAGTGGCACCGTAAAACGAAAAGGGCGTAAGGCTAAAGCAAATGGATTTGTGGAATCCAAAGAGGTTCAATGGACCGATAATGCGGTTCGGAATGCGCTCATCCAGTTCAATCTGGACTTGCCGATTGCATTAAGACATCAATCGAATGAGACGGTGTTGGATTGGTTCAAGCGAATCGGAGTGGAAGAGTTGGACCTTTCGCCTTATTGGAAATCGAGATATATAGATGAAGTGGTGAGTGATGAAGAATCTAGACAATTTCGAGCAGCGTTGGAGTTTAAGCGATTCGAAGACGGTAAGGGGTGATTGTGTATGAACGATGAAATAGAGGTGGTTGATTCCGATACGCGGAAGCCGATGGGTTCCGCTCGTTTGGTCAAGACCAATCATCAATTCTACATCCATTGGAATGGGTTGAACATAGACTTCAAACGGCATGAATATGTGGCAGGTATTCGAATCATTGACGAGAATCACTTGTTCATCTGGGCGTTTACGTTAGAAGGAGAACCGATCAATGCGTGGGTGTTAGATGCATACGGAGACATCAAACATTCATTTCACGCAGGTAACGCGATTGCAGTAGTCGTTATAAATGAAACGGGAATCTGGATCGGGTACGGGGACGAGGGTATCTTTGGAGAAGGGCTCTCGTCCGAAGCACTCGTCTGCTTCTCAACAGAGGGAACCGTACGTTTTCGCTATAATCAAGAGATCAGAAAGGCCCCGGTCCTTCATGATTGTGACGTGATGTGTGCATCAGAGAAGGGGGTGTGGGTCATCTCTTCAATAGACGGTCGTCTCGTCCATGTCCAAATGAACGGACGGATTGACTCCTATCCGATGCCACGTCATCTCCTTGGTTGTTCGTCGTTGATGATAGAAGACGGTGTTGCCTATGTTATGAAAGACGAGCAGGTGTATCGCTGGCCATTCGAGGATAGAAAGCGTGCCGAACTATTCAAAAGTTAACGAAGATATAAAGTAGATTAAATGAGAAATCAATTGAATTCTTTATCGTATTGAGAGTCAGTGGATTTAGTCACAAAATTAAAGGCAAAAAAAGCTACTTATGTTATTTCACATACCGAAGTCATATTAAATAAGTGTTTAAGTCATGAACAGAAAATAATCCGCTCTCACCCAAGAATTGCTTTAACAGATGAATATGTCCTAAACCATAAAGTACAAAGATGCGATCATTTGATTCCCTTAGTGCCATTAATTCCTTAAAAATCATTAAGTTACGAAAATACCAGTAGTGTGATACCCACCTAGTGCCAGACACTTCAAGAGATGCAATCTCTATATAGGCGCGATGCATAGATAATGAAATTGTAGGGTGGTTGATTTCTTTATAATAGTCAGAAATCGTACGATTCTTAAATATTGTTTCGATATGATTGATGACATCTTGTTGGGATGATAATATTTGCTCCATTTCTCGATTCTTGTCTTGAACAATGGTTTCTAAACTGAATCCCTCATCCTCATTCCAATCGATTGGATGTACGCAATCTAGATGAGAGTGGTGTGCAAGTCGGAATGCAATTTGTTCGCGTTCGTTAGCGGTTGCTAATTCCGGCTGCTTAATGATACGTTGAAACTGCTCATTTATATATCCTTTTTTTGAAGTATTAACTTCTATACATACTTTAGTAGGTTCAAATCTTCTTAATTGATTTACGAATTGTTTAATTTCTAACTGACGTTTTTCACTTAACACATCTGGTATGTCCGGCATAAATAAATCACCATTGTTTGGCATGTTTAGATGCGTTGTGCCAACGAGCAATATATCTGTTTTATTCATAGCAATTCTCCTAATCAATTTGATGTATAGTATTAACTACGCTTATACTTCTTCTAGGTTTCATATTTTGTTACTTGATTTCAAAAGAACTAAGTCAATATTTCTCATGGACCTTCGAGTTCACCCTAGTTAATAAACTTGATAGAAATATACATAGAAATGAGGAATTCACATGATCCGTTTTGGCATTATTGGTACAAACTTCATCACATACTGGTTTATTGACACAATCAATCAGTTGGATGACGTAGAAGTGACAGCACTTTATTCGCGCACAGAATCACGTGCTAACGAATATGCAGCGAGTCACTCCATCTTACATACGTTTACGTCACTTGAAGAGATGGCGCAGAGTGATGTCATCGATGCCGTCTATATTGCGAGCCCGAATTCACTTCACGCCGAACAGAGCATCTTGTTCATGCAGCATGGCAAACACGTCCTCTGTGAAAAACCGCTCGCCTCGAACGTCCAGGAAGTCACTCGTATGATTGAAGTCGCGAAGGAGAACGAGGTCGTCTTACTTGAAGCACTACGAAATCTGTTCATGCCGAACCTTGAACGGGTTCAACAGGCGATGGAGCGAATTGCTCCGGTGCGTCGGGCCGTTTTCAATAAATCACAGTATTCTTCACGATACGACCTGTACAAGAACGGGGAAAATCCAAACACGTTCAATCCTGAGTTTTCGAACGGCTCGTTGATGGACCTCGGTGTCTATCTCCTCGGACCTGCCTTAAAACTGTTCGGTCAGCCGAATGAAGTCCAGGCGAGCGGGGTTACGTTAGAATCGGGAGTGGACGGGAGCGGAACGGTCATTCTCTCCTATGATGACCTTGATGTGATTGTCATGCACTCGAAGATCCATGCGACATCGACGCCTTCTGAGATCATCGGAGAAAAAGGGCGTATCGTCATCAATGATATCGCGACGTGCGATGAAGTCCGTCTAGAGTTACGGGAGGGCACGTCAGAAATCGTATCAGAATCACAGAATGCTCCGATGTCCTATGAAATCGAAACGTTTGTGCGAGCAATCGAAGCTAGGAATTTAGAGACAGTTGCGCATTCAGCAACAGACATGGTTCGTCTTGCTGATGTGATGACGAACGTTCGAACACAGCTTGGCGTGGTCTATCCGGCGGACAAATAAGTACAAAACGGTCCTTGATGTCATGTGAACATCAAGGACCGTTCATGTTATTCATTGTTCAAATAGAGATATCTCAGGAAGAGTCCCAAGACAATCGTCATAACGACAGCGGGAATGAGTCCGATTAGTAGTAACGTACTCATACGGTTTCCTTTCTGAGCGACTCGAGACGTTCATGCATCTCATCAAAGGAATGGTTGTCCGTCAACATGCTGAGCTCTGCATCTGCGATTTCCGTCACTTGAGTCGACCATTCTCGTTCAATCTCGATTTCGGATTTCTTGATTTCTTCGTTGGCCCGCTCGACTTGTTTCGAGTGAATCGTTTCAAGACGCGACCGAATCATATCGCGAAGCAGTGAGGTCAACTCATCTTTCAGTTGTGTCCGTCCGTCTCCCTCGAAAAATTGACTCGCATTCTTATAGCGCTTCAACACCGACTGATAGGGTGATGTCTCGAGATGAATCGGTTCGATAGCCTCTCGTAGCCATGCCACGTCGAGATCTCGCTCGAATTCAAGCGTCGGAAGGAGAGACGCTTGACGTTCTGTCAATCGTTCGACCAAGGCGACGAACTCGCGTTTAACGTATCGCTCCAACCGATATTGGAACACTTGGAGCTCTTGCTGGATGTCATAGGCATACTTATCGAGTGTCCGTCCGAGGGCACGCTCCAAGCTCTTCCTTGACCCATCGACCTCGACCGGATGGAACGTTTCCTTGACGAAGTCCGAGAGGCGGAGGAGCGAACGCGTCTCGAGATGGGCGAGGAGTTCTTTCGCTTCCCGGTCAAACAAATCGATGAGTGCTGACACATCGAGTGCCGGTGGGTTCTCGAGTAAAGCGATTAACTGCTGGCGACGATGTTCTTTCGCCGACGCGTCTTCTTTCGCTTCATTCAAAACACGATCAAATGCAGCGAGTAGCGCTGTCGTTTCTTCCTGTATACGCATCGCGTTGGCGAGACGAAGGTCTTTGTCGACATAGCGTTCAAGTGTTGAGACGAATCGATCGAATCCTTCGTCATCCCCCTGCATGGCGTTTCGGCTTGAGATGGGGAGAACGCTTGGTCTCCGAACACCGAGCGCGGTCAACTGTTGTGAGACATAGCTTGTGACCGCATCCCGCTCCTCGTCATCTGTCGCAAGATCAGAGGCGTTCACGAGGAAGAACATCTCGTGATCTCCCGTCCCTTGGACCCGTCCGAGCTGAATGACGAGCTCCCGGTCCGCTTCCGTGAACGCATGATTATAGTACGTGACGAACAAGACGGCGTCCGCGTCACGCATGTAGCCGAACTGTACCTCGCTATGTCGGTTGAACTGTGAATCGGCACCTGGCGTATCGACGAAGACGATACCACGTCGTGCCCAAGGGGAGTCGAGATATAGTTCGATTTCTTTCACGATACAGCTTTTCTCTTCTTGTGCGACGAACGCGCAGAACGTGTCATAGTCGACGATTTCCGTTTGTCCGAGATAATCGAGCGGTGCCGCTTTTACCGCATTGACGAACGGGTGGTCGACATCGAGCGAGGTGAGGGAAGTCCCATAACCTTGTAACTCTTCTTCGAGTTCATCGTGTGATTTGAAGGTGATCGATGCCGTTCGATTCGTCCGTCCGTTCGGCGGGACGATCTTTGTGATGGATGCCGTCAACGGGTTAGGGGACGTCGGTAATACCGTCTCACCGAATAGCGCATTGAGAGTCGAGGACTTTCCAGCCGAAAATGCTCCGAAGATGGCGAACGTATATTGCTCATGCTTCGCGCGCTCGATTTTCTTACGTAATGTCGAGACACGGGAGCGGAACAATGGATGATTCTCTAATATTTCACATACCGCATTTTCATAAGAAAAATTAAAATCAAAAAAGTCCTGATCATCATCTAAAATCGACGTCGATGCAACCTCTGATTCAACAACATTCGACTGTTTTTCAGGAAGGTACGTCGCGTCGACATAGTTTCGAACGGCCAACTGATCTAACTGATTTGAATCAAGTTGCAACACTTCATATTGACCGATAGCATTCAGACGGTTCGAAAGACGAATCCGTAACGCTTCCGTATCGAGCGCTTCATACAACGCTTCCTCTTCAGTCGTAAATTGTTCCAAGCGCATGTCGACTTCCGCTTTCATGTACGTATCCGTCGAATGAACCCAAGGTTCAGATACTTTCGTCACCCATGACGCAAGGGCCGTCTCGATGTCACGACTGAACTGTAACACCGTGTCACCACTTAGGGATGCGCCGGATTTCACTTGTTCGGTGATGAGTGAGCTCGGTGCAATCGGGAGGACATCGCCTTTCGGTAGCAAGGTCTCTGGAAGTTTCAAATCTCGGATGATGTCTTCCGCGTACTTCACGAGGTGCGGTCGTAAGTTCATATCAATCAGACGGTTGAACTCTTTGGCGGCCACTTCCTCACGACGAGCTCGTTCCTGCTTCGTCTTCTCTTTCGAGAACAATAGTCCGACCTTGAAAGAAGGAGAACAACTCTCGAGATAAGAGCGTAATAACTCACGGAACTCATAAGTCATGATCGGTGCACTTTCGACGATTGGTGCCTGATGTTTGAAAAATTCGCGACGGAATGATGTCCACCATGCCCGTTTCTTCTCAAGGCGATGTAGACGTGACTGCATTTCCTTCGGACTCTTTTCATAAGTTGGCAATTGATCCAACGTCGATTGAATCGATGTTTCGTTGCGGCGGACTAGCGTATGAATCAATGCATCCGCATGCTTGACTTGCTGCTGTCTCGAGTCCGTGATGACTTGTCGCACATACGACCGCAAGCGCTCTACTTCGTTATGTGGATGCTTCAAATCACGAAGTGAGATGTAGAACGTGTCATTTGGTATGATGTCATGATGACGGAATGCTTTCGTCAATGACGCCTTGAAGTCCACAAAGGAAAGCTCATCCTCATCATGCTTGTCGATTTGGTTAATGATGATGGAGTAGGGACGTCCTTCCCGGCTAAATTGTTTCATCAGTCCGATGTTTTGTTCCGATTGGACATGGTTGTAGTCCATCATGAAGAACAAATGATCGGCCAAGAAGAGCGAGCGCTCCGTCGCTTGGCGATGTCGTCCATCCGTTGAGTCAATCCCTGGCGTATCCATCAACACGACGTGTTCATCAAATGGGAATCGGTCAATCGTATACTCAACTTCCTTGATTTCCTCGACTTTGCAATAGTCACTGATGTTTGATAGGGAAGAAGGGTCTAATGAAATCCAGTCCGTATCATTGATCGCGACAGCTGCCGCAGATTCTCCACCTCGTAATGTGACGATATTGGCACTTGTCGGAATCGGACTTGTCGGAAGGAATCCGTCCTCTAGCCAGTCGTTGAGCAATGTCGACTTCCCGGCTGAGAAGTGACCACAGACGGCAATCCAGACTTCTTCATTCGTTACTTTTTGTAGGGCTGTCCGAGCGAGTCGTGCAGCGTCCGTCATCTCCTCTTGTTCAAACGTTAAAGCGAGTCGTGCTAATTGTTCTCGTTGTTCGTGCATGTTTCCCATCCCCTAATTATGATTCCGTCGTGATGCCGACACGGTGTCCGACATATGCATCATTCGTTAAACAATCCATTGCTAAATCGGCGACATCGTTCCTCGAGATTGGACCTGATTGTTTCGTGCCTAATACCTTTTTTGAGATGATGATGTCTCCGTCCGATTGCTCATCGATCAGTTGAGTCGGACATATGATTGTGAAGGCTAAACCTGAATCCCGTAATAACTCATAAGCACGGGCATGATCTTCGGCTGCGGTTGTCATCGTACGCTTCGATTCTTTCGTTTCAAAGCGATAGTTGTCGCTATCATGAGCCTGTAAGATGCCGGCGGTCCCGACCGTGATGATGCGTGTTACGTTAAATTGTTTCATCGCTTCGATCACGAGTGGTGTGAATGTAGACAATACGTTCTGTTTGTCCGTCCCTAACGCCGAGATGACGACGTCTGCAGATTGAACCGTTTCTCGTACTGCTGCTTGGTCCGTCGCGTCTCCGATGATTTGGTTGACACCCTCCTTAGAATCCATCGAATGTCTTGTTAAAAGTTTGACGTCATGTCCTTGATTTAATAAACGCTCAAGTATCCGTTCCCCTGTACGGCCACTTCCGCCGAATAAAGCAATTGTTGACAAGTAAACCCCTCCCCATCAAGATGAAAGAAATATCCAACGCCATCATAACACGGAAGCGTTCACAAAACTGCCTGAAATGGTTCATTTCCACTTGAAAAGAATATGGTACGTTTTAGAATTGAAGAAGAAGGAAAAAAATACATATGACAGGTGTAAGAGAGGAAGGCACCACTACATGAAATTTGGGGCTAGAACTATTAAGACCGGACTATCGGTCGCAATCGTCTTGCTGATTGCCGAGGCATTTCAATTCCAACAAATCGTCGTCCCGGCACTGGCCGCATCGCTCGCACTGCTTCCGTCTGTCTATCAGACCGGACTACGATTAATTGAAGAGATGAAAGGGAACCTGATTGGAGCATTACTCTCCGTCTTATTTCTGCTACTCACTCCGAATCCGACACCAATCGCTATCGGATTCGTCATCATCATCGCCATCTCCATTCTTCTCTTTTTAAATTTAGAATCGACGACACGGACCGTCATCTTGACGACGATTCTCATCATGGAAGGGGCGAGCCAGTCGGATATGCCGGTGTGGGTGTTTGCGGGCGAACGTTACCTACTCATTATGATGGGGATTACGGTCGCATTGATTGTGAATGCACTATTGTTCCCACCTCGCTACGAGCGGAAACTCGAAGCACAAATCACCGACACATTTCAAATGGTTGTTCGGATCGCACGGTTATTTGCGGAAACAGAGGGTGGGCGCTCCTCATTCGAATCGTTACCTGAGACGAAGAAGTTGCATAGCGACTCAAAACAAACGTACGCCTATTTTGAAGAAGAAATTAAAGCGAATCGATGGCTTGAGAAGAAGACCCCGATCTTTCGTCGAGCTGTCCTGAAGTCTAAAATGATTGAGACGAACCGTGCCGCGCTCCATGTCATCGAGAAGCTCGATCATGATTTTCATACGATTGAACAACTTCCTCCACAATTGAGCGAAGAGCTGTATCGCCACATTCGTCACTTGTTGCGTCGACATGAGCGTCTGTTTTCAGCCTACGAGCTTGAGAACGAGCACCTCATCGATCGGGAAGAGGATCTCATCCATGAGAACTTTGACTTTGCGAAGTTAATGATTGAGAGGATGCGAGAAGAAGAGGAAGAACTCATTCTCATCGTCGTGCCGCTCGTGGCGACGATGACCGACTGGGTCAAGGCAATGAATGAACTCGAACGCTATCTTGTCACGGAAATGAAGAAACACGGAGACAACCTAAAAGTGGAACCACGTAAGAAATGGTTCTTTGAAGACAGATAACATGACACGGAGGGATCAAATCACGAAGTTGATTTGGTCCCTTTCATTTGATTAAAAGATACTGTTGGGATATATCAAATATGCTAGAAAAACAGTAAACTAATAGAGAACAGCGGTATTAATGAGGTGTAAAACGATGGCAACTATAAATGAAATTGCGTCAAAAGCTGGGGTATCAAGAACTACGGTTTCTCGCGTATTAAATGACTCTGGTTACGTGAGCGAGGCCGCTCGTCTCCGTGTATTGAAAGTAATCGAAGAGACCGGTTATGTTCCAAGTGAAAGTGCCAAGTCGCTACGAACTAAAAAATCAAAAGTAGTAGGTGTCGTTCTTCCCAAAATAAGTACAGAAACATCGAGCCGACTTGTAAAAGGAATTGATGACGTCCTCGCGGCCAAAGGGTATCAAATCTTATTGGTCAATACGAATTTATCGATTGAAAAAGAAACAGAGTCTTTAAAGTTGCTAAAAAGTAGAAACGTCGACGGTATCATTCTGTCGGCAACGCATGTCAGTAATGAATTGCAAAACGTTTTAGAAGAAACGAACGTTCCAAACGTTGTAGTCGGACAGCCTTATCCTGAAATGTATAACGTGGTGTTCGATGATTTTTTGGCCGCCAAAGAATTGACGAATAAGTTGATTGAGAATGGGCATAGAAAAATTGCTTACTTAGGTGTAACCGATTCTGACTATTCGGTTGGTATTATGAGAAGAGCAGGCGTGCGAAGTGCCATGGAAGAAGCGAACATTCAACTTCCACTCGAATGGGATTGGAGTGGCACATTTGATATTAAATCAGGTCAAGATGGAATGAAGGCAATCATAGAAGCAGGGCTTGGCCATCCGGATGTCGTTATTGCTGCTACCGATCGTCTTGCCGTAGGGGCTTTCGAGTACTTGAAACAAAAGCAAATTGAAGTTCCTAGGGAAGTCCTCTTAGCGGGAATGGGTACATCTGAACTTTCGAGATATGTCATTCCTTCGTTGTTAACAATCGATTTCCCGATTGAAGAAGCGGGGAAAAGTGCAGCAGAGTTGTTATTGACACAAATTGAAGGAAAGAAGACCGTTTCGACAACAGTAATTTCTCATAGACTTATTGAATAGAGGGTGTTATATTAATTGATGTAATCGTTTTCAAATCGATTACATCTTTTTTAACTGATATGGAATCGATTCCATATTTTTTTATACTGTGTGGAATCGATTCCATAAATTCAGAAAGGGGAGAGCTACATGTCAACTAATCGTTCAATCGCAGAAGAGATTTTGGTTGCTGTTGGTGGCCAAGAGAATGTGGAGTCTGTGGCACATTGTGCGACACGACTTCGATTCATGGTAAAAGATGTCGATCAAGTCGATCAAGTTAAAGTTGAGAACGTTGAAAAAGTTAAAGGCGCGTTCTACAATGCAGGACAATTTCAAGTCATTTTAGGAACAGGGACTGTGAATCGAATCTATGAAGAGATAGTACAATTAGGATTAAATGATTCTTCATCTTCAGACATGAAACACGCAGCCGTTCAAAAGAGTAGTCGTTTCCAACAAGCCATTCGTACTTTTGGTGACGTGTTTGTCCCGATTATTCCTGTCCTTGTGGCCACTGGTTTGTTCATGGGGTTACGAGGATTGTTGCTCCAAGAAGAGATTCTCGCTTGGTTTGGGGTAACGCCTGATTCTGTTCCCCAAAACTTCCTACTGTTTACGCAAGTTCTTACTGATACAGCATTTATCTTTTTACCAGCTTTAATCGCTTGGTCGACGTTCCGAGTGTTCGGTGGCACCCCGATTATCGGTATGGTTTTAGGGTTGATGCTCGTCTCTCCATCCTTGCCTAACGCATACGCTGTGGCAAGTGGCGATGCAGAGGCAATCATGTTGTTCGATTGGATACCTGTCGTCGGATATCAAGGTTCGGTTTTACCAGCATTTATAGCTGGTATATTAGGAGCAAAATTGGAGCGACGAATTCGAACCCGGGTTCCTGAAACGTTAGACCTCATCATCACACCTTTCATGACGCTGTTAATTATGATCGTCGTGTCACTTTTAGTAGTAGGTCCAATCTTCCATTCTGTAGAACAGGTCATTTTAGATGCTGCTACGACCGTATTGAGTTGGCCTTTGGGAATTAGTGGACTCATCATTGGAGGGCTGAACCAATTAATTGTCATCACCGGCGTTCATCACGTTTTTAACATGTTGGAAATTCAATTACTAGCCGAGTACAAATATAATCCTTACAATGCGATTGTCACTTGTTCGGTTGCCGCTCAAGGAGGGGCCGCGTTAGCAGTCGGATTGAAGACCAAATCGAAGAAACTGAAAGCACTAGCTCTTCCTTCATCATTCTCAGCATTTCTTGGGATCACTGAACCTGCGATTTTCGGGGTTAACCTTCGCTATGGTAAACCATTTGTTATGGGGTTAATCGGTGGAGCCGCTGGAGGTTTCTTAGCTTCTCTATTCGGATTAAAGGCAACTGGGATGGCTGTGACAGTGATTCCGGGGACGCTTCTTTACTTGAATGGACAAGTATTGCTTTACCTTCTCGTCAATATCGTCGCCATTGCGGTCGCCTTTGCATTGACATGGATGTTTGGGTATTCAGACCAAATGAAGAAAGATATTGAGACAGAGACGAAAATGAGTGCATAACCCTGAAAGGAGATTTCGCATGACAGACAGAGAGCAAACCATGCGCCAAGCAGTACAGGAAGAGTTGGTTAAACGAGTTGATGATAAAGATCCATATCGACAATCGTTTCACCTCGATGCACCAACAGGATTAATCAATGATCCTAATGGACTGGTTTTCTTCAAAGGTACCTACCATTTATTCTTTCAATGGAATCCGTTCGAAACGACACATGGGGCGAAATTTTGGGGCCATGCCACTTCGACAAATTTATTAACGTGGAAGCTGCAACCACCTGCTCTTGCACCAGTTGAATGGTACGAAAAAAATGGCTGTTATTCAGGAAGTGCCGTAGTCTGGAACGAAAAACTATATTTGTTTTATACAGGAAACGTCAAATCGAGCAATGGACGAGAAACGTATCAGTGTCTGGCCACTTCTGATGACGGAGTGACCTTTCATAAGCAAGGTCCGCTCGTCTATTTGCCTAAAGGATATACGGCCCATTTCCGCGATCCTAAAGTCGTACGTCAAGATGATGCCTGGCTCATGTTAATTGGAGCCCAAACCGAGTCGGGAAGCGGGGCGGTCGTCTCCTACAAGTCTGACAATTTATATGATTGGTCACTTGATCAAGTCATCGATGAGACAAAGATTGATGGGGCTGGTGAGATGGGATACATGTGGGAATGTCCAGATTTTATAGACTATGGAGAACAAAACATTTTAATGATGTCGCCCCAAGGGATGGAGCCGAACGGATTGTCTTTTCACAATCTATTTCAATCTGGGTATGTTGTCAGTTCAAACAATCAAATCAATCTTGAACAGCCGTTTGGCCCATTTAAAGAACTAGATCATGGATTCGATTTTTATGCCCCTCAATCATATGAACTGCCAGATGGGCGTCGCATCTTAATCGCGTGGATGGGTATCAGTGATGAAATCGAAGCTTTTCATCCTACGATTCATAATGGATGGGTACATGCGTTGACGATGCCAAGAGAACTGAGATGGGATGGGCACAACCTCCTTCAATCACCAGTGCGAGAGTTGAGAGAAATGAGATCCTCACGTAAATGGGAGGGAAGTTTGCTGAACGGGATGACGATTCCCTATTCTCAATCGGGCACCATTGAACTAGTGGTCAAACCTATAGATGAGGGAAACGATTGTTTCACGCTCAATTTTCATGATGAGGTGTTCCTTAGCTACAATAAACAGACAAAGCGTTTCACGTTGAAGAGACGCCATCTAAAAACCGAAATGGATGAAGTGAGACAATGCCAACTAGATGAATTGACGAAGTTGCACGTCATTATCGATCAATCATCGATTGAAGTGTTAATAAACGATGGTTCAACGACGTTTACGACTCGGTTCTTTCCTGACGAGCGAACAGGCATCTTGCTGCAAGACGGAATCTCGTGTCACGTCAATATGTGGGTACTCGACACTTCATCTAATATATAGAGACGTATCTGATTAAAACAGATACGTTTTTTATATGATTCAAGCCGTTCTTGAGAACCATCATCACTTTTGGACGAGGCGAAAATGAAGTTTTGTTCTTTATCTCCTTCATTCATAATGAAGAGAGCTACAAATCATCATTCTACGGAGGAATCATGAAAACATTTTTACAGCATAGCTTTAAATTTTGGAACATCCGCGTCGGATCCTATGAATTCGCTGTCCATTACGGAAAGCTCGGGACGATTGGTAAAGTTCAAATTAAGTATTTCGAATCCGAGGATATCTGTCGCAAAGAAGCGGACAAGCTGATTCGTCAGAAACTCCGGAAAGGGTATGTCAAGACCGAGATTGAGTGGGACGACTTGATATATGTCGATGACCCGGAAGTCGGACCGGACCGACTCACGGCACATCCTCGGTTCAATGCTCATTTCCAAGATGACTATTATTTAGATTGCACGGATGAGTATAGTCCGTTCGGCAGCGATGAAGGGGCCGACGTGCTCGTGATGTTCGAGGACGCGATCCGAAAAGATCGGGACATCGACTTCCTCGTCGGTGCGTACGACATCGTGTCAGGCTGGATGGAGCGAGATGTGTCGAGCCCTGACGACTGGACGACATATGAATACGGCTTCGACTGTGACATCGCCGTCATGTCGAGTACGTTCGCGTCGATTAAACTGACCGGTCATTTAGACGCTGCGTTACAGGAGGAAGGTGTCGCCGCACTCGATCGCCTCATCTTGCAAATCGAACCAGAAGACCGACCGCGGTTTGAATCGATGAGATTGCAGTTGAACAGTTTCCCGACCTCAATTTGAAACTTTTTTAGAGAGTGCGCCGTATACTAGAGGTAGAACGGACAAATGCTCCGAATCGTTAGGGGGAAACACCAATGTCAGACATAGAAACAACACCGACATCATTCAGTGGCACATTGCCGATCGAGGCACGAAGCGTCTTCCGATTGTCGAGCGCCATCTTTTATCTCATCGGGCTCGTCATCACAGGGGGGCTCGTCGCGGCCGCGCTTTATTTTGACTGGCCGACATGGCTCCAATATACGATGTACGCTTTACTCGCCATCGATCTCATATATAGTGTGATCGACATCGTCGTCTTCCAAAAGTGGAAGCAAGAGCGGTTCACATATGACGTGAAACCACTCGAGATTCGCCTGCATCACGGGATCATCACGACGCATGACGTCTTGATTCCGATGACGAAAGTCCAATACGTTCATGCCCAGCAAGGCCCGCTCTTACGAAAATATGGCCTGCAGACGATCACGATTGGAACGGCCGCCGGATCACATGACATCTATGCGATTGAAGAATCGTTCGCGAAGTCGCTCCGTGAACAGATTGCGGTCTATGCCCGCATCGAGGAGGAGGATGTTATATGACGGAAGCCGCCCTCACATGGCATCGCCTGCCGAGTCGCGTCTTGCTGTTGCGTGTCTTAGAGGTCATCAAGTCGTTCATCATCCCGCTCGTGTTGTTGTTCGTCATCAACAATGACTGGAGTTCGACGTTCGGTATCATCCTGCGCGTCGGGATTCTGCTGTTCCTCTTGCTCGATATTTTGCAGAAGTTCTTCGGCTGGCTCAACTTCCGTTATGCGCTCGACGAGAAGACGGTATATGTCATCGACGGTAACTGGATCAAGAAAGAGAAGTCGTTGCCGCTCTATAAGATTCAGAGCGTCCACTCGAACAGCCCATTCTTGTACCGGCTGCTCGGGGTCGTCGAATTGACGTTCGATACGAACGCGAACAGTGACGACGCCTCGTTCAAATTGTCGGGCGTCTTCCCGAATGAGGCAAAACGGCTCGAGGACATCCTCGACCAGGTCCGTCACCGGAAGACCGAAACCGACGTACCGGCAGAAGGGGAGACAGACGCGACCGAAACACAGGTGGTGATTGAAAAACCGGCGAGCCGTTTACTGTACGCCCTCTCGACCAGAGAGATCATCATCGCCTCGTTGACGTCACTATCGGTATTCGCCATCTTCCCGGTCGCTTCGACAATCATCTCGTCGATCGATGACTTCATCAATCTCGATGGCACGTTCGATACGATCGGCGATTGGGTCGTCCACGCGTCAATCATCGCGATCGGTCTGCTCGTCTTGTCGGTCCTGATGTTGTCGGTCGTCATCGGCATGGTCATCAACTTCTTGAAGTACGGGAATTTCCGGCTCGAACGACGCGGGGACCGCATCCGCGTTGAGAAAGGACTGCTCAACCGTTCCGCCAAAGAGATCCCATACGAGAAGATTCAAGCGGTCCGGGTCAAAGAGACGTTCATCCGGCGCTGGTTCAACATCGTAGGTGTCGAACTCGTCGCGGCCGGGACGATGGACGACTTGAAAGACGAGTCGTCAACCATCCTCCCGTTCGTGAAACGGGAGCGGGCGATGACCGTGTTAAACGAGCACTTCGACCAGTTCGTGTGGTCTGACACGCTTCATCGCTTGCCAAAACGTTCGCTCTGGGTCAAACTGCTACGCATCAGCTGGGTCGGAATCCTCGTCTCGGGTGTCGTTCTGTACTTCTTCCGCGATTACGCCTGGTGGCTCGTCCTGCTGTGGGCCATCATCATCGGCGGTCGACTGTTGAGCTATGTGACGACGCGTTACGCTCGTAATGGTCAGTTCATTGAGCTGCGGACCGGGGCCTTCAACGTCAGTTCATTCTTGACGGACAAGCCGCGAATCGAACAGGTCCAAGTGACTCAGACACCGCTCCAACGCCGTTTCGATGTATGTAACGTCCTGTTCTCGACACGGGGTGGCTTGTTGTCGAATGAGATGATCGAGGACATCCCGAAGCAAGAGGCAGAAGCCATGTTGCACTGGTTCTCTCGCTATACGGTAGAGGAAGATATGAAAACACCGGGCTAACGCCCGATTATCGACGAGCCCAGTCGCGTAGTGCGATTGGGCTTGTCTTTTTATATCGTCTTCATGCAATCGCACAATCATGAGCTTGAAGTTGATCATCTTTTGCGTGAGCACGAAAAAAGCATGGCGCGTGTAGGTCACACGGGTCATGCTTTCTCATGAACAGCATGAGGAGAGACTTTTGGGAGAATGATTGTGAACGTTGTTTCTCTTGGTTGGCTCGTTACGTGAATCTCGCCCTCGTGTAAATCGATGATGGACTTGGCGATGGCGAGACCGAGACCTGATCCACCGGTGTAATGCGCACGTGACTGTTCCACTCTAAAAAATCGCTCAAACACGTAAGGGATGTCACGGGAGGGGATGGCCTCCTCGCCATAGTTCGTCATGTTGATAAGGACCGCTTCATCCGTATCATCGATGAACATATCGATATACGTTCCGTCACGCCCGTAACGAATCGCATTCTCGAGTATATTCTCAAACACACGGACGAGCTTCAACACATCCCCTTCCACGATGGGACGTTCGGCTGAGGAGCTGAATCGAGCTTCCATTCCAACTTCCGAGAGACGTAACGTCGACTGCATGATGAGCTGATTGAGCAATTCATCGAGACGGACCTCGCTTGTCTGGAGGGCGATCCGGTCGTTTTGCAGAAATGTATAGTCAAAGATATCGTTAATCAAGCCTTTCAGATGGGTCGCGTTCTCATGGATGACTTGGATGTAATGACGCAACTCCACCTCGTCCCGGTAACGGTCGCTGTGAATCAAGTCAAGATAACCCGTGATTGACGTGAGGGGGGAGCGCAAGTCGTGGGCGACGTTCGTCACGAGCTCATGTTTCAACCGATCCGCTTGAAGCACTTCCTGCTCCGCTTTTGCCGCACTGTCCGAGATGGCGCGTACGGTTGCCATCAATCGTTCTAGCTCTGGCGGGACAGATGGTTCAACCGAATCACGGTCGGCGTGGAATTCTTCGACAAGTGAAGTCATCCGCTCAATGTGAAACTGTAAATATCGTTTACGCTCATATTGATAAATCAACACAAGACAAACGGCGACCATCAAACTATAAAACAGGAAGAACACACCTTCACGGAAATACGACAACACGATTATCAGACTCTCCATAAATCGTGATGACTCTTCAAGGTACCAGACGACAGGCAGTAACAGCATACCGCTCAATGTGGCGACCCCGAAAGCAATAACTGCATACAGCAGACGTTTCCACATCGGGATGAACGTGATGACGCGCCAGATATTATGTCTCAATTTTATATCCCACTCCCCACACCGTATGAATGATGACCTCATGTGGCACGACAGCATGTAATTTCTCGCGGATGTTACTGATATGAACCATCACCGTCTGGTTCGACCCGACCCCATGCTCTTGCCAGACAGCCTCAAATATTTCTTCAGAGCTATACACCCGGCCTTTATGTTTCGCCAGTAAATACAAAATCTCAAATTCACGTGCAGTCAATCGAATCGTCTGCTCTTGCATCATGACGGTGTGGCTGGCTCGATCGATGAGGAAAGGGCCAGCTTGTACACTTGAGGACTCGCTTGGTCGGTTATAGTTTGAACGGCGCAGCAATGCTTTAATACGTGCCATCAACTCGAGCGGATTGAACGGTTTGATGATGTAGTCATCGACTCCCGTCGTCAATCCCAATATCTTATCCATATCACCCACTTTGGCACTGACCATTAAGATCGGAATTTGGCTCGTCTGGCGCACCCGCTTACAAAATTCAAGCCCATCCATCCGAGGCATCATCCAATCTAAAATGATTAAGTCAAACGATTCTTGGTTGAACAAGTCAAGCGCCATTTCCCCGTCGGTTGCCATCGTCGTGTGATACCCGTCATTTTTTACATACACATCAATCAGTTCTGCGATTTGGACATCATCATCCACTAACAAGATTTTTGTCATGCTGAAACTCCCTCGCGAATTAAAGTTGGAAATTCTGATACAAACGTCGGAACGGGGCGTATTGGACGACGAAGCGAACGAGTAAGAACCCTAAGAGCGCCCCGGACGCATTTGCCAATAAATCATTCACATCCGTGCTTCGTCCACTGCCTAGTGTCGTGCGCACCAATAATTGAATCAATTCAAGGATCAGACTAAACTGTAATCCTAATTTAAGTACTTCTTTTTTCGTGATCGACGGTTTCAAAAATGGAAGATAACAGCCGAACGGGAGGAACATCACGACATTCAGCACAAATGAATACACATCGATGGTCAAAATCGGAATAAAATTAATCGTTCTCCACCACGGAACTTGATTCGCATACTTTCCTAAATTGACGTCAATCGGGAAAAACACGAAGTGAAGGACGCCTAATAAGTATATCCCGAATGATAGAAGTAAAATAGTTTGTGCGGCTTTTACATGTTTCTTGCGAAACGACCAGACGAGTAACGTGATGAGTCCGAGGATGGCGAGTGGGATGAGAACGACCCTTGATTCGATTGTGAACATAACTGAATAATTCTGATTATACATGGGAATAAACCTCCTAAGAATTTGAACTGTCTTCATTGTAGATGGCAGATTTAAAGAATTCTTAAAGGAGTCATAAATGAAATCTAAAAAAGGCAAAGCGCTTTGCTCTGCCTCGAACTGTTGAACAACGGGCTTAGAAACGTGGTCTCTGAATGATGTCGGACGGACAGCTATCATTCGTCACGTCAACTTCACCGTTTTTGTGTTTCTGTTACTGAAAAATGGGAACAAGTATGGTATGATGCAAGTAGAAAGAGACCGGTGCTGGACACACCGACCTCTGGCTTACAGGCTACCACTTTAAGAGTGGTCCCAGCCGCCACAATGGTTAGTGAATCAGAAAGTGACCCATCTCATTGCGCCGAGGGGGTCATTTTTTTGTGCGTTCAGACGTTGCACGATCGGATGTTCGGTGAATCACCAAGTGAACGATGATCGGAGCGAGGATTGGGATCATGACATAATCCCCAACCCAGGTCCAAAGTTGTTCCATCCGCACCACCGCCTTCCTCCATTGTGGACTTGGCGGCTGACCCCACTATTGCTGCGTTAACCTGCTTCTTCATTATAACAGATTTGTTCGCAAAAATGCGCTGAAAACAAGAACAAACGTTCCTGTTTTATAAAATGAATCTTTTGATGGAATCGGTCTCATGAATGGGTCCAAAGAAGGAATTGAGTCGAATCACTCTTGCTTGTTAGATGTCTGACAGGATATAATCAATCTCGTGTGTATACACGGGTGGGTGAGGGTGCCAATAAAGGATTGATTCCTATGGCAAAACAAACAGAATGGAAAACAGAAACATACGGGGGCGTGCTGAACTTTCTGGCGACAGCATACATCCCGGCCGTGCATGCGGCAATCTTGACACAAGCCGGACTCCCGTTCGAGGGGGCGCTCGTCGGAGCGATTTTGACAAGCATCATCGGGACATTGATTGCGGGATTCTTCAATCTGCCGCTTCTCTTGTTACCGGGAATGGGGATTAATGCGCTCTTCACGTACACGCTCGTCCTACAGATGGGATTGAGCTGGCAAAGTGCGCTCGCCGTCTCATTCGTCTCAGGTGTACTCGTCGTACTATTGACGGTCACCAAAGTCGCGAGGAAATTGGCGAACGCGTTCCCGCCGATTATTCATGACGGATTGACTGTGGGTCTCGGTCTCTTCCTCATTTTGATTGGTCTTGAGGCGGCAGGAATCGTCTCAGGTGGGGGTGGGGCATTGCTCCACATCGGTGACCTCGGAGAGCGTAACGTCCAGGTGGCCTTTTTATCACTCTTCGTCGCCATCTTGTTGTTCTTGAAGATGGGACCGAGCAGCTTCCTATGGACAATCGGTTTTGGTGTCGGTCTCAGCGCCGTGATGGGAACACTCGATTGGACGGGAAGCTTCGCGTTGACACCGTTCTTCGAATCGTTCGGCACGGTATTTGGGAACATCTCGTTCGCCGAGTCGACATCTCCACTCTTCTTCGTCGCGGTCGGTGTGCTTACGCTCGTCTTGTTGATTGAAAACATCAGCTTGATTCAGAATCAGACACGGGCAATCGGCAAAAAAGAAGAGGCGCCGAAAGGTCTTGTAGCGCAAGGTCTCTCGACGATGGCAGGGGCCATGTTCGGGTCAAGCCCGACGGTCTCGACGGTCGAAGTGGCTGCCGGGATATCTGTCGGGGCAAGAGGCGGGATCGCTTCGTTCGTCACGTCTGGATTGTATGTGGTATCGCTCTTATTGCTACCGCTCTTTGCAATCATTCCTGTGACGGCGATCGCACCGGTTCTTATCATCATCGGAATGATGATGTTCCAGAACGTGAAGCATTTGCCGCTCGATAACTGGGAACATGCCTTCCCAGCAATCCTTGTCATCATCATGATTCCGTTCACGTATTCCATCGTCGATGGCATCGGGCTCGGATTCATCGCCTACACGATGATTGTCTTGTTCAAGAAGGGCTATCGGTCGCTCAGTCCGGTCGTCGGTGTCTTGACCGTATTGTTCTTAGTTTTCTTCTCATTACCAGTCTGGTTATAGAGACACGCGCGGCATCGTTCATGATGAACGGTGCCGTTTTTTTTATGATTCCTAAGGGATGGTTCATGCTATAATCGCAGTAATTTGAAGAGAACGGGGAGGGGATTTGATGCAAGTCATTCAAGAATTCGCATCGTACACAGAATGGCTCAAGTCGTTAGAAAAGCTGAGTGAATCTGAGTGGAATAAACAGATCGACTCGGAGAAGTGGTCCATAAAGCAAATCGTTCTACATATCGCCCATTGGGACAATCATCTGTTAAATGTCATCATCCCATCGGTGAAGAACGGGGAAGGGATGATCTTCCCTGACTTTGACTCGTTCAACGCGCGGGCGACGAAAAGGGCGGAGCAGTTATCAGGTGACGTCGTATTGAAGGAATCAATACAAAGTCGGCGAGCACTCGTCACCATGCTCGAGTCTTTAAGTGAAGAGACGTTGATTTTTAAGACGTCAGCGAACGGAGTCTCCCATGATCCGCATCAAGGTGTCCCATACTCACTGCACGTAATCATCGAAGAATTCATCGAGCATGACCGACACCATATGAAGCAAGTCGAGTCCATACTGAAATGAGACATTGGAAAGTGCGTGGTCTAAAACGAAAGTTAATTCGTCTTCAGCGTAATATGTAAGAAAATCATCATGATTTTCCAAATGAGTTTCATAATGGTAATTGGAGTACCAAGATTCCGGTCGAACAAACTTTTTTATTGGATGTTCAACACAGTGCCCAAATCAAACAGGCAATCATCCATGTTCTGCTCGATGAAGCGAAACGACTAGTAGAGTTGCGTGTGGATGAACGAATGCGAGTCGTTGTGCTGATTGATCTTCCTACACTCTGGAACTCTGAGCTTCTCGTGTTTCAAGATGAAGAGGGGTTACAATCGTTTATGCGGCGTGATTCACCCCACCAAAAATGGATTCCAATCCCTTATGTAAGAACGTTTATAAACCAATTGGGCATTCGGAGTGACTGGGATATTCGCATGTACGGATTTAAGGAATGGTTGTTCGAAGAAGATGAAGGTAGAGAATTGTGGATGCTCGGTCAATGAACGGGCATTTTTCTTATGTCTAAAAATAACTGAATATTCCGTAAAAGTTCATGGTATAATCCATTTAATCCTATTTCCAAAAAAAGGATTCAATCTATGAAGGGAGCCGTCACATCAGATGAAAACGATCAAACCGAATATACATAAGCGGAAACACCGATGAAACAAGCCAAAACGATCTTTGTGTCAGGGATTCTATTCTCATTACTACTTGTCGCGCTCATCTCCTATTCCGGTCAACTGGGATACCGTTACTATCAATCATTAAATATCTCAGGGAGCGAGATTACGAGTTGGGTCACCGACTGTCATGACAAACGAAAGTTTTTAGGGATTTTCGAAGTGACGGATGTCGACTTTTGGTGTGGGGATGCGCCATATGAAGAACCAGAAGGGAACGGTCCAGACGGAGCGATGATTGACTCAGAAGAGGGTTCAGGTGGTACACCGAAAGAGCGGATTAATGACCAATCCCCTTCTTACGGAAACCCGTCAGGAGAAGAGACGAGCAGCGTCTCCTACCTCCCATACATGATTACCGGACTGCTTATCTTGCTCGGATGGTGGCTCTGGAAAAGACGACGCCCTTCGAAGAAACAAAGCGAGGAGGGAGAGTTAGATATCGAGGATCACTCGCTAGTGACTTCTGACAACGCGTCGATGCAGATAAATCGAACGGTTCATCCATTACCAGCATCGGCTATCCGAAAGCAGTTGATTCAATTCGAAGCAGCGTTACCTCCATATAAACGTCGTCGCCCAACTGAGACGTTGTCGACTTGGGCGAAACGAATCGAGCTCGATGCATCCCTACTTATCTATTTAGAGACACGTTATGATGATGGAAACATCTCACCACAACGTGAGCGAGCGTTCACCCAACAACTTGATGAATACCTACTACGCACACAAAAGGAGTCGAACTCATGACCATCCGACACGTATTGGACCAATTAGACCGCATTTACCTCGGTAAACCGGAAATCACAAAATTATGTTGCACAGCCCTACTGGCGAACGGCCATATCTTGCTAGAGGATGTGCCTGGGACGGGGAAGACGTTACTTGCGAAAAGCATCGCCAAAAGTTTTGAGGCAGACTTCGCCCGAATTCAATTCACAGCCGACCTGCTGCCTTCTGACATCATCGGTTCAGACTTCTTCAATATGCAGACCCAGACGTTCGAGAACCGCACCGGACCGATCTTCACGAATATTTTACTCATCGATGAAGTGAACCGCGCCGTTCCGAGAACGCAATCCGCCTTGCTTGAAGCGATGGAAGAACGCCAAGTTTCTATCGGTGGCGTCACCTATCAACTACCGAAACCATTCTTCGTCATCGCGACGCAAAACCCGATCGAGTCGGCAGGAACGTTCACGCTACCGGACGCCCAACTCGATCGCTTCCTCATGTCCCTTCAAGTCGGATACCCTGGGGGAGACGAAGAGCGGAACTTGATTTTGCAGACGATTTCAAAGACGAGACAGACAGTGCATGCCTTGATGACGAATGAAGCTTTTTTAGAAGCAAAAGAAGAAGTCGAGAATATCCGAATTCATGAAGATGTCGTCACGTATTTGCTCGCACTCATCCACGAGACGAGACAACACCCGTTAGTCGAAGTCGGGGCGAGCCCACGGGCGACGCTCGCGCTCGTCAAGGCCTCACAAGCTTATGCGTACTTGAACGACCGTCAGTTTGTGACGCCTGAAGATGTTCAAGCCGTTGCACCACATGTCCTCTCGCACCGATTGACCCTCACCCTTGAAGGGGACATCAAATCGACGAAGCGACAAGTGTTGGTGGACGTACTCGAGTCCGTAACTGTCCCCGTCGAAAAGGTGTAACGATGCGACAGGTCGAAATCAGTACACCGTCCATTCTTCAGGACCAACTTTGGCCGGCTTATGTCAGTCTCGGTCTCCTCACCATGTGGATGCCTTATGTATGGCCCATCGCTTATGTATGCGGAGCATTATTAATCGTCATCTTCATCCGGAAACGAATCATTCGAACACTTTCAAACGAAGTCTCATTTTCCATCCGGCAGAAAGAAGATCTCTTGTTCATCGACGATGAGACATCATGTATCGTCCGTATCGATGGGTATGAGCGAATCATTGCCCTCGGCGTTCCGCTATTTATTCGACTAGAGGGTAATGAACGGATGGTATTCGAGGACGGGGCACAGGCATACGACACCAGGATCGAACAGGACATACATCATGTGAGCGTCTCGGTTGTGAAGCGTGGACCTGCTTCGATTCATACGTGTGTGATGCGTGTCACGTTACCGTTTTATTTAGGTACTCTTTTTTTCACGGATGAGGAGATGGATATGCCCTCATGGATTGTGTTACCTACCATCACGAAGTCACCAATCACCGAATCTCGCATGATTCGGATGGGTGACCGTATCGTCAAGCACTCCCCGCTGAACGATCCGTTGATGATTCAGAGTGCAAAACGATATGAGAAGGAACCGGCCAAACAGATTGACTGGGTCGCCACTTCAAAGGTCGGTCATGTACAGGCAAAAGTGTTCGAACGACAAAATCTCGACACGTTCACGATTTCCCTTGATTTGAGCGGTCCGCTCGGCAATGGGCTCCATGCGCAATATGAAGACTTGATTCAACAGACGGCGTATTGGGTCTCTTACTTGATCAAAGAAGATTGTAAAGTGGAGCTGTTAATCAACCGACTCGACAAAAACAACCAAGTCGACCGTGTTACACTGGGAGAAGGAAGAAAACAATTACGGCTCATTCTCGTCCGACTGGCGATGATTCATGAATCGAACGCGTTTGTTGCGTCATCGCGATTCACGTCATATGTCAGTCGTCACAAACAGCCGCACGCCGAATTGATTCACATCAATCACGCGATGTTGTTGAAATCTTCAGGGTAATGAAAGGAGAAACACATGCGACGAATGACGGGCTTACTCATATGTTGTGTCGGACTACTTGCAAACACAACAATCGTATCAGCCGAGATGACTGAATCCTCGGCGGAACGTTTTGCAGATGCATATTTTTATGACATTGTGATGGATCATATTCAGGGAGATGATCCGGCTAATTATCATATGACAGACAGTGAGAACATCTCGTTCGGACCACTACTCGAGACATACGTACCGTCATCCTCTTGTTACAAAACGGGAGAAACATGTACGTTCGTCCCAACGAAAGAATATGTGGCGACCGTCTTTCAAGATGACGAACCGGTCAACGTGATCGGAACATATGAACAAGCAGCGGGTACATATGCGTTCTCAACGTTTGGTTCAGATAAAGAAACCCCGAAAGCGTTGACGGACGTAAAAGGCGATCTCGTGAAGTACACAGAAGAATCGGCTTGGTTTGATTATGATGGGGACATGTTGACGGCGTTGACATCTAATACAAAACAGATGATTAGCGGAGATGAGATTTCAACTGAGGCGTTTCAAGTATTATTGGTTGAAGAGCATGAAAGGATTGAAGGGGATGCCGAAGAAGGAATGATAGGTGGAGCAGGCGACTCATCATCAGTCCATTCTGATGAGGAAGAGTCAAACAAGCCAACATCGAATACCAACCGATTGATTGGCTTTGCTGTGTTAGCGATATTGCCATTCGGATATTGGTTCCTCAAGAGACGAAAAGCAACATGATGTCAAAAGACTTATCCAATCATCATAATCCACTAGAATTAGTGGTCATACCGAGTCATGCATTGAGAGACAGAGAAGCAACCTACTTGATCTTTCGCCATTTGGAGAATGAACAGTTTCCATTACTTATAGAGCGTAAGCGGACTGTAAGGGATTCGAGAAAACGTCGCTTCTCTTTTAAAAGTCAGGAAGAAGAGCATGTGATGACCAAAACCATCAAAAATCGTGAGGTGTTAGAGTCGGAATTGACGCTCTCTTCAAATGAGGTCATCGTCTTAAGAGGAGAGAGGGATTGGATTCTGAGCTATTACGAAGACGGGTTGACGCTTCAAGGAAACCAAGTGAAACGTGTCTCGACAACTGGTATTGTCCAAATGGAGACATTTTTTGAACATGTGGTTAGAGGCGCGTTTCCCATCAAATTGGCGTTTGGTTTATGTGGGACGTTTGCTCCATTTGAAAACGTGTTTCGCTTTATATTGCATAACCCAGATTGGAAAGGATTGATTGAAGACGACTTATTGCCTCAGCTTCAGATTCCGAAGGCGAAGAATGTGTGGCAGTCCCTTTCATATCCGACATACGAGCAGACGCTTAAGACGTTCACTATTGAATTTCATCCAAATATACTAGGAAATTTCATACTCGCACATGATGCTAACGATACGTACTATTTCATTGATCATGTGAATGGGGAGATCAAGATTTTTTGAATTCTAAATAAAGAGGGGTAGTGTAGTGAGTTACATACAGCATATGCGTCAATTAATCGGATCGAATCTATTAATCACTGTAGGATGTGGAGTCCTCATCGAACAGGACAATCAAATTCTGTTGCAACACCGAAAAGATCATCATGTTTGGGGAATCATTTGAAGAGACAGCCATCCGTGAAACTCTTGAAGAGACAGGGCTCTCCGTGGATAGTTTGAAACTGTTCGGAATCTATTCCGGTGATGAGGGATATGCCACTTATGAAAACGGTGATCGGGTCTATAGTGTTCAAGTCATCTTTTACACCCATTCATTCTCAGGAGAAATCGCTCAATCGACAGACGAAAGTCACGAACATCGATTTTTCTCAAGAGAAGACCTACCACGATTACATCAACATCAACGTCGGTTCATTGACGATTGGGTCGAACAGGTCAATCTCCCGGTCGTGAAGTGATATTCATCTTGCGACGAACAACCCCTCATGCGCGCATGAGGGGTTTCTTCACATATAGGGTCCGTTCGCCTGAATGACGAACTGGGAATGTGCGTAGTGGTACGTGATCCGTGAATAGTCAAAAGGCTTACCGTTCGTCAGATGAAAGATCGTTTCGATGCGAAGTGTCGGATCATTCTCTTGCAATCCGAGGTGGCCTGCTTCCACTTCCGTCAATCGATCGACCTGTAGATACATGTCAGAAAACCCAATCGTGACGCCGAGCGCCGATTGCACGTAATCGAAAATCGAGTCCGCCACAATCTCGCGATTCAAATAAGGGACGATGGCTTTCACATAATAGGATTCCTCATGACAGAGCACTTCCCCGTCCACATATCTCACCCGTTCGACCCGGTACACATCGTCAGACACGCCAATCCCGAGGTTCTCGGCCACCAACGCATCTGGTTTCATAACAGACACATCAATCACACCAGACGTCAAGACACGGTCTCCGAGATTGCTCTTGAACCCTTGGGTCGAGAAGAGGCTCATATAGCCAGGTCGATTATGTCGTCTGACGAAAATGCCGCTTCCCCGCAGTTGAAAAATGACACCCTTTCGTTCGAGCAGCTCTAAAGCTTTCGTGATAGTGCTCTTACTCACTGCATATTGATTCATCATCTGCTCAAGGACAGGGAGCTTATCGCCTTGTTTTAAGTTTTGTTCGTGGATGTATTGTTCGATTTCATTCGCAATCTGTTGATATTTTAGCATGGTCATTCCTCACTTTTTCGTCACTGATTTCATTATATCATGAAAAAAATAAAAGTAATTCAATGTACCGACCTTGTATAATTGTACCGGTACAATTATACTTGACGTGTACGATTCATGTGAAGGAGGACTTACAATGAAGACATTACCGAACGATTTTCTATGGGGAGGCGCGCTTGCCGCTCATCAATTCGAGGGCGGTTGGGACGCTGATGGCAAAGGACCGAGTGTCGTCGATGTCTTGACGGCAGGTGCACACGGCGTCGCTCGCCGGATCACAGACAAGGTCGAACCGAATGAATTCTATCCGAACCATGAGGCGATTGACTTTTACCATCGTTATAAAGAAGATGTGGCCCTCTTTGCTGAGATGGGATTGAAATGTTTACGTACTTCCATCGGATGGAGCCGCATCTTCCCGAATGGTGATGATGCAGAACCGAACGAGGCGGGTCTCCAATTTTATGATGACTTGTTCGATGAGCTACTCAAACATGACATCGAACCGATCATCACACTGTCGCATTTTGAGATGCCGCTCCATCTTGCCCGTGAATACGGGGGATTCCGAAATCGTGAAGTCGTCGAGCATTTCGTCCGCTTCGCTGAGGTCTGCTTTGACCGTTACAAAGACAAGGTCAAATACTGGATGACGTTCAACGAAATCAACAACAAGATGGACGTCAACAATCCACTCTTCTTATGGACGAATTCGGGAGTCCTCTTAGAAGAAGGGGAGAACGCCCGCGAAGTCATGTATCAGACTGGGCACCATGAACTGATTGCGAGCGCTCTCGCCGTTGCCAAAGGGAAAGCCATCAATCCTGACTTCGAGATTGGAGCGATGGTCTCTCACGTACCGATTTATCCGTATTCATCAAACCCAGATGACGTCATGCTCGCCGAAGAGATGATGCGTCAACGCTATTTCTTCCCGGACGTACAAGTACGCGGCTTCTATCCGAGCTACGCCTTGAACGAGTTCGAGCGGGAAGGGTATAACATCCCAATCCTTGAAGGGGACGAAGAAATCCTACAGAAGGGAAAGGTCGATTATCTCGGTTTCAGTTACTATATGTCGACGACCGTGAAGAGTGACGTTGTCGCGGACAACAGTGGCGATATCGTCAACGGTGGTCTGCCGAATGGGGTCGAGAACCCGTATATCCAGTCGAGTGACTGGGGATGGGCGATTGACCCGGTCGGACTCCGTTATGTACTCAACCGACTCTATGACCGGTACCAAATTCCGCTCTTCATCGTCGAGAATGGATTCGGTGCCGTCGATGAGATTGTCGACGGAAAGATTCATGACAAAGCCCGAATCGATTACTTGAAGGCCCATATCGAACAATTGAAGCAAGCCGTCCTCTATGACGGGGTCGACTTGATTGGTTACACACCTTGGGGCATCATCGACATCGTCTCGTTTACGACAGGAGAAATGAAGAAACGGTACGGAATGATTTACGTCGACCGTGACAATGAAGGGAACGGATCGATGGAGCGGATGAAGAAAGACTCGTTCGACTGGTACAAACAGGTCATTGCGACGAATGGAGAGAATCTCTAAATAAGGGTGAGCAAAGAACTGTGAAATGTCTGCAGGTCTTTGCTTTTTTTCGCTATAATGTAGAAAATGACGATCCAGGAGGGAAGCCTGATGCAAGTGAAGCAACATGGACCAGTGACAGCCGTTTGCGCGAAAGTGAAGAACGGTCCATTCGAGATGTCGATGTACGTCTATTATATCGACGGCATGATCATCGATACGGGGACACGCACGATGCTACCCGCTCTTCAACCCTTTTATGAGTCGGTCCCAATCGACCTTGTCAGCATCACCCACCCCCATGAAGATCACATTGGAACGGCGGCATGGCTTGAGCGGACATATGGTGTCCCGATTTACATACGAGAGTCCGCGAGGGACATGTGTCAGACAGGGTTAGAAATCCCCGATTACCGTGCGCGTTTCTCAGGAGACCCGGAACCGTTTCAGCCGATCGCCTATCATGAAAATCAGATCACGTCAGAACATCATACTTATCATGTGATCTATACACCCGGTCATGAGCCGAATCATGTCGTCTTATATGATGAGGAGAAGGGTCGACTGTTCTCGGGTGATTTGTTCGTCCATCCGTATCCGAAGGTGATGATTCCAGAGGAGTCGGTCCCTGAACAGATTCGTTCGCTCAAACGGGTCCTGTCCCTCGATTTTGATGAGGTGTACTGTCAGCATGCCGGGCGTCTCGAACAGGGAAGGGAGCAACTGACCAAAAAGCTCGATTATCTAGAACGTTTGACCGATGACGTGATAACGAAAACTGCAGCAGGCTATACAATTGACGACATCAATGCTCAACTCTTCCCCGAACCATCGCCGCTCGTCAAAATCTCCAAGCGGGATTATGACTCTAAACATATGATTGCAAGCATTCTTCGAGAAATCTACGAACAATTTCGTTGACAGAAGGTAAAACACCTAGTATTCTTAGTGTGGGATTAAACGTTTAAACTTTTAAACGGAGTGATGAATATGAAACGATCAGATGTTACACCCGAAGTATCGTTATCTTTATTTAAAGATGCGATTCCGTTGTTCCAAGTTTTAGCCGATGTCAATCGTCAACGCATCATTGTCGAGATCGCTAAACATGAACGCTTGAACGTCAATCAGATTGATGAAAAGATTGAGTTGTCTCGACCAGCCATCTCACATCATCTCAAATTACTTCGACAAGCGGGCATCGTTTCATCGGAGAAAGTCGGGACAGAGAACTTTTATTTCCTGACACTTGAAGATGCGGTCGGACTGCTGAAGGCACTGACACGTGCGATTGAAGATGAATGTATCTTATAACCTTTCTTTTTGGAAACAGAGAGAAAGGCTTCTTTCCCACTAATACGTTCAAAAGTTTAAACATATAAACATTAAAGGAGAATGGATATGAAGCAAAAACAAACCATCGTCATCACAGGAGCATCGAGCGGAATCGGTCGGGCAACGGTCGAACTGTTCAGCAAACGAGGCTGGCATGTCGCCGCGACGATGCGAAGACCTGAAGACCATCAAGAACTGTCTAACCTGAAAAGGGTGTCGCTCTATCAGCTAGATGTGACGAACGAGACGAGTATCCGAGAGGCATTTGAACGAATCGTCTCGGATCATGGAACGATGGATGTGTTGTTGAAAAATGCTGGATACGGAGCGGTCGAATCGTAACCGTTTCTTCCGTCGGTGGACAGATCACATTCCCAATCTATAGCTTGTATCACGGTTCAAAATGGGCGATTGAAGGATTCATCGAATCACTTCAGTTCGAGTTGGCACCGTTCAATATCGACATGAAATTGATTGAGCCAGGGCCGATTAAGACAGACTTTTACGGTCGTTCCCAAGAACTCGTCAGTGACCAACCGCTCGAAGTATATGATGACTATACAGAAGTCGCACTCCATAACACGAATGCCGCTGGTGCGAACGCTGAAGGTCCAGACGTCGTCGCGAAGACGATTTGGCGAGCCGCGACCGAACGGAAGAAACGACTCCGTTATCCATCGGGTAAACAAGCGGGACTATTGATCGCGCTCAAGCGTTATCTCCCGAACCGGGTATTCTTCGCGATTGTCCGAGGCGTCGTTGAAAAGAAATGACGAATCACATCCTTATGTTGAAACACTTTGACGGAGAGATGAGCATTCTGGACGTGAAAAAACAATATCGTTCACATCTCAGGGAGTCGCTCCATCCCGAGCTTCACCACCAACTTCACGAATGGCTAAAGCGCCACGACTGGGCATCATGACGAACAAGACTGCGGAAACCTCTCCGCTGTCTTGTTTTTATGTATGTAAGAACCGCAGAACGTTTTCCATCGAGAAATGACGACTCCACTGAACGAAGTGTCCACCTGGTACGGCAATCAATTGTACAGAGGGGTGAAGGTGTCGTTCCGCTCGTTTGACTTGATGGAGCGTTCGCTTCGCCTCCTTCAAATCAATCCCCGTGAAATCCGCATAATACAGGTGCGTCGGGACTTGGACGCGTCGTAGCAAGTCCTTAAAATCCAATCCATCATAACCAAACAACAAATGTAAGCCACCGGTCGAAAGACGGGCCGATTGCTCGACAGCAGAACGAATCGATGCCGTCGGCTCGACTCCGATCCGTTGACAGAACAGTTGGAACTGTTCTTCGGAAAAGATAGAGACACGTTGGCTCGCCTGCGTTTCGATCCAATTCAAGAAGCTCAGTGGTACGTTGTGATACAGCAGTCGCAAAAGCGGCAAAGCGAATCCGAAGATGCCATATTCACGAAACGGAATCATGGCATTCGGCTTATGTCCTTGGTCGAGGAGAATCAAACGTCTGACCTGGTCTGGGTAATGGACCGCATACGCCAGGGCGATGGCACCCCCCATCGAGTGTCCGATCAAACGAATGGACTCCAGTTGTCGTGAAGTTCGGTATGCTTCGATCCAGTCCGCGAGTATTTTTGAGGTCGCATATGTATGTAGTCCCTCACTCTCACCAAACCCAGGTAGATCTAACAGGTGAACTTCGAAATCGTTATGTAATGCTTCGGCAAATAATTGGCCTTGTGACCCAGTGAATCCCCCACCGGGAAGAAAAAGAACCGGTTCACCTCGACCATGGACGGTTGCATGGAACTGTCTCACGTCATCTCTCCTTTATATAGAGTGGCTTTTATTCAAGTATAAAGATTGCTGGGAGTCAATTGAAGAAAAATCGCCATGTTTCTCAGGAGGCTCCCGACCAAATGTGGGTATATCATAGTGACAGGCAGATTACTGTCATCACACATCGTATACGTTCTGACCTTCCAAAGGAGGAATGAGGAATGAAGCTTTCAGGAAAAACGGCAATTGTCACTGGCGCAGGTTCAGGCATGGGGCGAGCCATCGCCAAACTGTTTGCGGAAGAAGGCGCACGAGTCGTCGCCTTCGACTTGAATGAAGATGCTGTGCAGGCGGTAGTTGATGAAATCAAAGCAGCGGGTGGGGAAGTTCTTGGCATTGCTGGTAACGTGACGAATCAAACGGATATTGACAAACTCGTCGATGCGGCGAAAGACACGTTCGGCTCGGTCGACATTCTCGTCAATAACGCGGGAATCATGGACAACTTCATGACGGTGGGAGAAGTGACGGATGAATTATGGGACCGTGTCCTTGGCGTCAATTTGACCGGACCGATGAAACTTTCACGTGCCGCCATCCAAGTGATGGAGAAGCAGAACCGGGGTGGCGTCATCATCAACAATGCATCGGTCGGAGGATTATTCGGTACACGAGGTGGTGCAGCGTATGTGGCCTCAAAACATGCGTTAATCGGATTGACGAAGAACATCGCGGCGACACATGGCACGCTCGGTAAGATTCGGGCCAACGCCATCGCACCGGGTGGCATCAATACGAATATTGGGTCAACCATCACAGCACCGAGCGAACTTGGGATGCGCGCCATTCAAGGGGCGGGGGAAGCCCCGATGGGAGAACCAGAGCAAATAGCGAACGTCGCCCTCTTTTTAGCATCGGATGATTCGAGCTTCGTGAATGGTGATGTTTTGAAGGCAGATGGTGGGTGGACCGCAAGATAAAGAAAAGAGCCGAGATTACTCGGCTCTTTTCCTTTGGTATTGTTTTCGATAGGCGAGCGGGGTGATTGAATGATGTGCTTTGAATGTCTGTACGAAGTGACTGACGCTTGAGTAGCTCAGGCGATTGGCGATGTCAGCAACCGATTCAATCGAATCCATTAATAGAGTTGCGGCCCGGTCCATTCTTTTAACTTGGACATATGCAAGTGGGGAGGTGTTCCCGAACGTAGTAAACAACCGACAACATTCACTGCGACTTACATTACCCGCAGTCGCGATTCGAGCTAACGTGGGCTTATATTCTAGATGAGACTCGATATAAGCGAGCATCAGACGAAGGCTCTCCCGTTTGTTCTCATTCTTCATCACTTCACCCTCTTGCTGAATCCAGTAGCGCCAGATGACCGTACACTGCAGTGTCGCATCCATCAATGCGAGTGGACCGTCCGCAGATAAATGTTGAACGGCCCGTTCAATCGTCTGAATAATAGATTGATGACCTCGTTCCGGTTTTATCATATGTATGGACTTTTCAGTATTTAGATATGGCGTCACATATCGCTTCGCCAACTCGGGATGGAACAAAGCAGTCGGATCAAACTCGAGTAACCTCATCGGTGACGCTTCCTCGATTTTCTCAACCATGAGACTTTGTCCTCGTGCCAAGAGAACGGCTTCTCTCGAATGAAGGGTGAGGCTTACTCCATTCACTCGAATCACGGACGTCCCAGACTCGCAAAAAAAGAATAGTAAAATGATCAGTCACCTTTAATGTCAATGCTCCGTGACGAATCATCTCAATACTCTTCAAAAGCGCCATCCTCCTCGTTTTGGAAATTTCCCGACATTTCATTTCGATTGTTCACGGAGAAACACTTTGAAATGAGCATGAACTGGGACGAATCTGACATTTTTAATCATCGTTCATTAAAAGATACAATCGAGTTTCTTCTATATAAGAGTTTAAAAAATCAGCCAACCGGTAAACGCAGCATGCACGAGAATTGCAACAGGCACTCCGATTCGGAATTTCGGTTTTAGCGTCTTATGACGAAAGACGCGCATCGCCAAATAGGCACCGAACGCTCCACCGATCCATGCCATCGTCAACAATGTCCGCTCAGAAATACGCCAAGCCCCAATACGAGAACGTCGTTTATCGACAAAATATGACACAAACGCTAGTAAATTAGTCACAATGTAATATAGCAGTAATAGTTCCAAAGACCAAAACCTCCTTTTTTCTCTCTATAGTATATCTTAAATTGGCTCTGTGAAGCCGTTTCAATAGATTGAAACAATTTTCAGAAACCTCTCATCCTCGTGAATTGTTCTGTAAATGAACTGATAACACTCTCATATCGTCCTGTAATCGCTGTGAAATATACAGGTGTTACAGTAAGGGGGCGTTAGAAAAGGGAGGAATATTCTTATGAAAAAACCACTATTGACACTAACGGCACTCGCTGGCCTTAGTTTAGGAGTCGCTGCTCCAGCTTCGGCAGCATCAACACACACAGTTCAGTCTGGAGATACACTCTATCGTATCGCCGTGAACAACAACGTCTCTGTAAATGACATCAAACAAGCGAACGGCTTAAACTCAAATATGATTTATCCGAACCAAGTCTTGAAACTTGGAAAGGCAGAAGCGAAATCACAAGCTTCTACTGCATCTAAAACGTATACAGTTAAATCAGGTGATACACTTTATCGTATCGCATTGAACCACGGGGTCTCTGTCAATCAATTGATGACTTGGAACGGTCTTAATTCAGATCTTATTTTCCCTGGACAAGAGTTCGCCGTGAAAGGTGCAGCCGCTGCATCTGTAGCGAATGATGCGAAGACAACAACACCGAAGGCATCGACATCAGCACCAGTTACGAAAACTGCATCGTCTACAACGCAAACCCAAGCTCCGGCTTCAGGTCAGACAATGACAGTGGAAGCGACAGCTTATACACCATATTGTGCAGGATGTTCTGGTATCACAGCGACAGGAATCGACGTTCGTTCGAACCCGAACCAAAAAGTCATCGCGGTTGACCCTTCTGTCATTCCGCTCGGCTCTAAAGTATGGGTTGAAGGATACGGAGAAGCCATCGCAGGAGACACTGGTGGTGCCATCAAAGGAAACAAAATCGATATCTTGATGCCGACACAAGAGCAAGCACTTGCTTTCGGTCGCCAATCAATCACAATCAAAGTCTTGAACTAATTCAAGCTGATTAAAGACACTGCCATCGGGCGGTGTCTTTTTTTGTCTATATCTTCTCCCAAGGATTCTTCACTTTCGTCAGTCCGAGTCGCTTCGCGAGTGGTTTAATCGTCAATCCATGTAGGGCGACAGAGGTTACGACTAAACCGAGTGTGATTGGCAACATCCGTTCCGCATCTTCAATTCCCAGTTCGGCAATCTCTTGTGCAAAGAAACCGGTCACCGTCATCGCAACAATACCTCGAGGGGCAATCCAGCTGATGAGTGCCCGTTCTTGCGCGGATAGTGGAGAACCGAGGAGCGACGTCTGCACCGAGATCGGTCGGACAAAAAATAAGATTCCGAGAATCGACAAGAGGAGAGGCCAGTCGAAAATGGCGAGTAAACTATCACGTGTCAAACTTGCCGTCAGAATGATGAAGACTGTCGAAACCAGTAAAATCGAAATGTTCTCTTTAAACTCACGAAGCTGTTTCAGAATATGCATATGTCCATGCTTTGAATTTGCATCCCTGCAACCGTCATAATCAAGAAGGCTGGGAAGTCAAAACGCCAAGCGAGTCACTGCGAAAGTGCACCGATGAGGACAAGTAAGCTGAACCCAATCATCATGTCTTCCATAAGCTTCCCCCGTTTCTTCACTTCTTCATTAATGTATACCCAAATCAGGAAAAACATTTGCTAAGATAGTCTGATTTCGGGTAAAAATTGAAAAAAGGGAGGGATACCATGGAAGTGACTATCGGACTCATTATCGTCATCATGACTTGGCTCATCTTATTGCTTAACCTCACGTTTGCAATCACCATTATCTTTTTTGAAAGGCGTGACATTGGAACGACTTGGGCGTGGTTACTCGTCCTCTTCTTCTTGCCTCTCATCGGATTCTTCGTCTACATCTTCTTCGGTCGATTGATCAAATCTCAAAACTTTTATGAAGTCGAAGAAGAGAAACGTGAAGCGTATCATCATCATGTGGCGGAGCAACTTGACCAATTGGACCAATCCATGGCACCGTTCAATCATCCACTTCTATTGAAGCACCGACGACTCGCACGATTGAATCTCGTATCGACGAATGCGATGATGTCTTTCCAGAACGATATCGACGTCCTTCACGACGGAAAAGAGAAGTTTGATCTACTGTTTAGAGATATTGAACAGGCGACGAAAGAAGTGAACATTCAGTATTACATCATCCAAAACGATGCGCTGGGTCAATCGTTAATTCGCTTATTGACCGAAAAGGCAAAACAAGGATTACGTGTCCGACTCCTCTACGATGCGGTAGGCTCGAGGGGACTGAGGCACAAACACTTTAAGGACCTGCTGGCCCACGGTGGGGAAGTCAAATCGTTCTTTCCGTCCAAACTCGGCATCAACTTCCGCGTCAACAATCGAAATCACCGAAAGCTCTGCGTCGTTGACGGAGAACTTGGTTATATCGGCGGCTTCAACGTCGGGGATGAGTATCTTGGAAAGGATGAGCATTTCGGTTATTGGCGAGATGTTCACTTACGAATTTCAGGCGACGCCGTTAAGGAATTGCTCGAACGATTCATCCTGGATTGGAATCGCTCTGTCCCGACACGAACGAAGGCACAGAAAGACGACTTTGTTTGGCCAATCGAAGGAATTGCTCGTCATGCGTCCCCGGTTCAAATCGTGACATCGGGTCCAAACTCGTCGACGGAGCATTTAAAGAATATGCTCGTCAAAATGATCACCCAGTCGAAAGAATGTATCTATATCCAGACTCCCTACTTCATCCCGGATGCAAGTTTCCTTGATGCCTGTCGAATCGCCCTGATGGCGGGTACTAAGATCAAACTGATGATCCCGAACAAGCCCGACCATATGTTTGTCTACTGGGCGACCTATGCGAACGCGGCAGAGCTCGTACGTTACGGGGCAGAAGTGTTCACGTATGAGGAAGGATTCCTTCATGCGAAAACGCTCGTCATTGACGGAGAAGTCGCATCAATTGGGACGACGAACATCGACGCCCGAAGTTTCCGCCTCAACTTTGAAATTTCAGCGCTTGTCTTCGACAAAGCCATCGCTCAGTCCGTCATCGATGCGTTCGAGCGAGACGAGGCACGTGCCGAGCGGCTAACCATCGAACGATATGAATCGAGGACACGTTGGATTCGCTTCAAAGAGAGCGTGTCCCGCCTTCTCAGTCCAATTTTATAATGAAAAACATCCGGTCAGAAGGAACTCCTCTGCCGGATGTTTTTTAGCGTTTATTAACTTGTTCAACGAGTCGTTCGAAGGAATCGCTGATTGCTTGTGGCGCTTCCTTGTCTCCATACTCTGCGGCCTCTAACCAATCTGCATAGAGCCTGTGGTCCGTGAACTCGATTCGCTGAAGCCAATCAGCTACCGTCTCCTCTCGAAGACGCGGGTGCTGCTGTTCCAACTTCCGTCCCGTATCAAGGAGGCGGATCTGGCGAGGCGAGCGGACAATCCGCTTATCTGAAAGTGTCGGATGGTGAATACTTCTCGGAATCATCCCGTCTTCCTGGATGTCTTTTCGTTTCTGCAAGTAGAAGAATAATCCTACCCCAAGCAGCAAGATCATCGCGAACACTCCGATGTAGAACAACGAGTTGTTCGATGCCGACTCGAGTAACGTCTCCTGTGCCACCGTCTCCGCATCGAGGTTCGGGTTGTCCGGAACGAGGAACCGGTTCACGCGATCGTTCGGGTCGAGCACGATGCCATCAAACCAGCTCCCAATCCACAGAAAGAACGGAGTAATCCAGGCGACGACATTGCCAAACAACAGCTCTTTGATTGTACGAATGACGAGGGAGACAGTCAGTCCGATGCCTAGGCCGACGGTCAACATCGTCACCATCCGCTTGTAGTCGCGACGGTAATACAGGTTTCGTTGCCAAATCAAAAAGATGAACGGGAAGAGGACCATCGCGAGCGGTTGCGATGCCGGTGGGAATAACCAGTCTGCCACCAAAAACAAAACGCTCGCCATCGCATAACGGTCCGTCCAATCCAACGTCCGAATGAACGCATGAACGTATGTGAAAATCAACAACAAGATGCTCATTTCATAAGAGAAATAGAGGGCACCGACGCTCATGATCGTCTGTACAATCAGTTGTGTGTTCCGAGGGAGACGAAGTGTCAATAAGAAGAGCAACGGAAACACATGTCCGATGTAAAAGGATGCGAATACCCACCACAACCATCTCATTGACCGTCACCTCCCAAGCGGAGAATCGATTGATTCCCACTATATTTGGCGACCTTTCGCTCAAACAAGGAGCGAGCGAGTGGAAAATCACTCTCGGACAGACAAGCGAATGTCGTCATGATCTTCCGGAAATGTACCTCGCCACTTCCCGGTTGAAGGTCATACGTGATTCCATCCTTCGTGAGCGTCGGGACAATCAGACCGTAACTCGCATTTTCTTTCTCGAAATCGCGACATAATGCGGCCGCTTGCGAGATGAGGCGCTCCATCTGATAGGTGAGGGCACGCCCATCCTTCGTCAACAAGTCGAGCACGATGACATATTCATTCGCTTGTACCGGTTGCTCGGTACGGGCCAGCAGTTCGCCCGTCTTCGCATAGGCAGACCAATATAGCTGTCGCATCGGTTGCCCGTGATATGGGGTGACCGACTGGAACGTCTCCGGGTCACGATAGGCACTATGACGGACCATCTCCTCACCCGGGAGAGTAGGGGGACGTTTCGGGATCGGATAGGGCGAAAACTCAGGGAAGACGTAGCCGATGCGCGGGAGTGAGTCCTCTTTATAGAGCGAGAACATGCGCAACGGATCCCGGATTTCCATCCCGATGGCTTCAAGGCGGATTGGACCACGTTTCTTCGCATAGAGTGGGATTGTGAAGTCCACGGTCGCATTCGTCTCGACAAAGTTCTCCTGACGCCAAAACGCATGTCCCTCTGATTCCACGGTCGGATGCAAATAGCCGGATAGGCGGACAACGCCAAGCGGCACTTTTGCCGTCGACACGAGCTTTAAAACATAGACGGCCTCGTCGTTCGGAAAGAGTTTCATCTCTTCTGTGAGGTCGACATGGATTTGTTCTGCCAATCGAAACATGAAAGATGGCATGACCAGTGCATAGAGACTAAAACCGATCAATAGACTCGCAATCAAGACGTTTCCATAAAGTGCCGTGAAGACCCCGACGACGAACAGGAGCCACATATAGCCGGACTCGAGATAGCGTGGGCTGACTAACTGCATCTTACACCTCTGAAGGGACCGGGATGGTCTCGAGTACAGATTTGATTAACTTTGACGGCTTCGTCTTCAGCGACGCTTCGACCGTCAAGACGATTCGATGCCCTAAAATCGGAAGTGCGAGTGCCCGAATATCCTCCGGTGAGACATAGTCCCGTCCTTCCATATAGGCATGAGCCCGAGCCGCCATCGTATATGCGAGCGTCGCTCGTGGACTTGGTCCGACCTCGATGTCGCGATGGTGACGGAGCGATTCCATCAAATCCAGCAAGTAATCTTCCATCGCCTCGTGGAATCGGACATCTCGTACCTCTTGCTGCATCTTTAACAATTCGTCCTGTTGCAGAGAGAAGGATTCTGAAGCGAGATGCTCATTGCGAATCAGTCGTCGTTCGGAATCTCGTGAGAGGGGAGCAAGTGTCAATTTGAATAAGAAACGGTCCAATTGAGCCTGCGGGAGCGGGAACGTCCCTTGCCCGTCGAACGGGTTTTGTGTAGCAATCATAAAGAATGGTTCCGGTAACTTGAGCGACACTTCCCCGAGTGTCACTTGACGTTCCTGCATCGCCTCGAGCAACGCGGATTGTGTACGTGGTGTCGTCCGGTTGATCTCATCGACAAGTAGAATCGACGTGAAAATCGGACCCGTCCGGCGTTCGAACGCCCCGGTCGTCGGATTGAACAACTCCATTCCTAATATGTCACTCGGCAATGTATCCGGAGTACATTGTACACGCTGGAATGTCGCCGAGATAGAGCTTGCTAAACTACGGGCGAGTGTAGTTTTGCCTGTGCCGGGACGGTCCTCGAGTAAAACGTGACCTCCCGAGAGTAGCGCAATCGAAGCGAGCTTGATGGCTTTCGATTGACCAATGACTTGATCATTCAAATGTGAAACCCATGGATGGTTCATTCAAAATCCCCCTATATTTTTCTGATAATTAAGAAAATCATAGCATAATCGGTTCAGGAGATGTATCAAAAATCAAATTCACTAAAAAAGACCGACCGGCATAAGCCAGTCAGTCAACGTTTCGGAGTATCTAAATATCGTTCAAAATGACGTTCGAGCCATTCTTGGAAGAAGGACATGAACGTACAGATTGCCCAGTAGATCAACGCCACGACGATATACACTGTCATGTAGTCGAACTCCCGACCACCGACGATCTTGGCCTTGTTGAAGATCTCAGGTACCGTGATCATCGCGGCGAGCGAACTGGCTTTAATCAAATCGAGAAAAACGTTCGAGAGCGGCGGAAGGGCGATCCGTGTCGCCTGTGGTAAGACGACCCCCTTCAATGTTAGCCATTTCCCCATCCCGAGTGAACGAGCCGCCTCCACCTGTCCGTCATCGACCGCACGAATCGAGGAGCGGATGATTTCAGCGATATAGGCGGCGGAATTCAAACTGAATCCGAGAATGGCTGCCGTCAAAGCGGCGAACTCGATCCCGATGAACGGGAATCCCGAATAGAGGATGAACAGAATGATCAAGATGGGTACGCCACGCATGAACGAGATATAGAAAGTTGACGGGTATCGAAGGAGTCGTGTCGGAGACAACTTCCCGAGCGCCAACAAAAGACCGAGCAAGAGACCAAAAAACATACTGACGAACGAAATCCAAAGCGTATTCGGTAATCCACCCAATAGATAAGGAAATGATTGAATCGCCAGGTCTACGTCAAAGATGGCGTCCCATTTAATATCTGAGAACGTCATGCCGTCATTACTTCGTTTCGACGATTGTTGCGTCTACGTCTGGTTCTACCGAAACATCCGCGCCATTGTAGAATTGCTCAGATAGTTTCTTGACCGTACCATCTTCAAGCATCTCATCTAGTACACGGTCGATATTCTCCTGGAGCTCGTCATTTTCTTTGTCCATCAAGAAAGCGACTTCTTGTGGGTTATAGGCGATATCCGGGTGAATCGTGATATCAAACTCAGGGAAGAAGGCAAGGGCCAACGTCTGAAGGTAATAGTCATTCAAGATGACATCGGTCCGTCCTGTTGAAACGTCGCGCAAGTACTGATCGTTCGTCGCGTTGTCATAGATGACTTCTTCTGCACCATATTCTCGAGCCACGTCCATGAAGACAGTCGTCGCCTCACCAGCGGCTTTCTTACCTTTCAAGTCCTCGAGTGATTCGATTCCAGAGAGGTCGCTCTTGCGAACGATGGCCGTCCCGTACGTGTATTTATACGGTTTTGAGAAGGCAAACTTCTCTTTACGGTCTTCTGTTACCGAGATATCATTCGCTGCCACGTCGATTTGACCGTTCTGTACACTCGTCAACATGTTGTCAAATGCCGTTTCTTTGAATTCGATCTCGAGGTCAAGACGCTTGGCGACTTCTTTCATGAGTTCGACATCAAATCCTGTCAACGTGTCACTCTCTTCTTCACGGAAAGAAGCGGGGTAGAGGGTACCGGCCGTACCGACCGTCAATGTGCCTTCTTCTTGAATCTCTTCCCAGCGTGTCGTATCTGCTTGATCCGTGCTATCATCACCACAAGCAGCAAGTGGGATTGCTAAAAATAAAGTTGCTGCCAAACCTTTAGTCGTTCGTTTCACAAGAATTCCTCCTTAGATGGTTCATCTGTCTAAAAATAGCATGACTTCAGCGGTCTAGCAACTGTGAAGCATGTATTAAACAGGTGAAATTAAAATTTGAAACGTTTATTCATAAAGCGTTATCATTCCTATGAATGCTAAATTCACACGAATGATACAGAAGTAAAAATTAAGTGAGACAGAATCGATATTGAGGAGGCGGAGCGTATGAGTTTGATTCAAATCATTGCCTTAGATGAGGCGCATATTCATATTGTAAACGATGCAAATGATCCTTTTCCGATCATCGGACGAATCATGCCAAGTTATATGGATGGAAAATGGACATATGTCGAAGAATTAGATGAAGAAGTCAGAGAGATAACATTTCCGGACGATCGATTAGACTGGAAACAATATATCGAACATGACAGTCGCATCCTGTTTTTAGCGATGGATGCAGATGAATGTGTCGGACAAATCCGACTCGTGAAGGATTGGAATCGATTTGCATACATTGAAAATATCGCGGTCCGTCAAACACATCGTAAGCGTGGAATCGGAAAACTGTTGCTTGAAACAGCCGAACAGTGGGCAAAAGAAAAACGGCTAATCGGCTTATCGCTTGAAGCGCAGAACGATAACTTGATTGCATGTCGCTTTTATAGAAAAGAGGGATTTCAACTCGGAGGCGTCGACACGATCAAACAATACGCAAATCCACAAATCGAGTTGACCTTGTATTGGTACAAGATTTTTAAGGAATAGGGAGCTTTAAAATAGAGAAAAAATTGCTCTATTTTTTATTAGTTTACATAACATATATTATCAGTAAAAATAATATCTCATCTCATTATCTTAGTATACTTATGATAGTGAGATGAGATTTGAATTTAAGACGTATGCGTATACCGGATCAATGTGACGCCATGTTCTGGTTCGAATTCGGCACTCGGTTCAAATCCAAGTTTCGTATACAGACGCTTCGCCGGTCCGTTATGCTTGCCCGTATGCACGTAAATCAACTTTCCTTTGTGAATGCTCAATATGTGTTCGAGTAACGTCGTCGCCAGTCTCGCCCGAAAGTATGTCGGGTCGATACATAGTTTCGTGATTTCAACAGTTTTCTCAGATGCTTCCACCGTGACAAACCCAATCAACCGCTCCTCGATATATAAGCCATAACTCGTGCCTGGTAAGTTTTGAATGACATCAATCGTCTCATAGCGCGCTGGGATTTCGTCAAACCCGAGCAGTTCCGCTTCGACAGCATAAGCGTTACGTTGAATCTCGAGCATCTGTTGGGCTTGCTCAAATTGATGAATGGCAACTTCTTTCAGCTGCATGGTGCAACCCTCCCGTTAACGGATAAACTTTCTCGCCTGCTTCCGTTTCGCCCGTTTCAACGCCAAATAGAGCCGGTGTGTCCCTTTGAGTGGCGGACCGTGCCCTACGAAAGTAAGGAGTGGTGACAAGTCCACTAGCCGCTCCGCACTCTCGACGGCAACGGACCGATTCCATGTCGCGAGTCCTGGTAATGGGAATAACGGTCGAACATCTCCCGCCACCGCTGCCCCTCCCTGAGTTTGAAAAGCGTCACCTGCAAATAATACCCGATTTACCTCGTCATAGTACGCAATTGACCCTGGTGTATGACCCGCTGCATCGAGGACACGTAAACCGAATAACCGCTCACCAATATCTAGTACCGCATCCGGTGTAGAACGAATCGTCGGCAAAGAACCACGAATCTTGTTCTGCTCTTCTTCCTCTAGCGACCGATCTCCCGATAAGAGGCGGGCATCACGTCGGGAGATGAAGAGTTCAGCGAGCGGATGCTCTGCTTTGATGGTGTCCACCCCACCGACATGATCCCCATGAGCATGCGTTAACAATATCGCGAGGAGTGGCTTGTCTAGCTCGGGGATATACGATAGGATATCGGTCGCGTTCCGCTCCAGCGCCGTGTCGATCAAGACGAGTCCGAGCTCATGCTCAAACAGTTGAACGTTGATTGGCAGTACGGGAGCGTAAAAGGTCAGTTGATGGATATGTCCATATCGTCTTACTTGCATCATTGAGCCTCCTAGTCGAATAAAGTGGTCCAGTCTTCTTCTTGCCAATGCGCGTCAAAGCACATATGAATCTGTTCGATCGTATTTCGGGCAAGGGAGAGCTCAGGTAAATCGTCTCGTTCAAAGAAACCGACGTCACTCGTCTCCACGCCGGCGCTCCCCTCCCCGTCACCAATCAGTGCACACTCGATGAAAAGTTTGTAATAATGCTCCGAGAGAGGTGGGTGTGGATGTTCATGCATATCGAACAAGGCGAGCAACCGTACTGGAATCACATCCAGGCCAGCCTCTTCCTCTACTTCTTTGATGATATTCGAAGCAGGAGAGCGATTCACTTCACAGAAGCCACCGGGTAAGGTCCACAACCCATCTGACCGCTCCTTCACGAGCAGGATTCGATCATCTTTGAAGATGACGCCTCGCACATCAAGTTTCGGTGTCGGATAACCGTCCACATGAACGAGTTGTGAGATGGCCTCGTCCGATAAGTCCGAGTGCCGTTCATACATCTCTCTTGCGATTTCTTGTAACTCTTGGTACCGTTCTCGGTCATATTGATCACGCGTGAACGTCAGACCGGCCTGAGACAGCGCCTGAATTCGTTTCGCCCATGTCAGCCATTGAGACATATAGATCCCCCTATCTTTTGTCCTACATGTCTTTTTCGGCAAATCGATGCATTCTTCCTTTTCAGAACCCACATTCTCTGATGTCAGCTTTCCATCACGTATACGAATAACAATTGGTCGAGATGCACACGCGGCACCATCGACGACAACAACACGATCTAGAGACATGGCTACGACAAAAAGACCTGTGAACGGCGAGTCAGCCAAATCACAGGTCTTTTGATTAATCGAGATACACGTCCTCGATTTCACCGAACGAGTCTTCGTCAAAGACGAACGAGCCGTTGGCATAGCGATCGAGTAGCGTAAGGGTTTTTGTCTTTACTTGTTTTGCTTTTTCTTTTCCGACGATATGAAGAGTCTCATCCCCATGCACCGGAAGCACACGACGGATTTGGTGCGGTTTTGATTTGACCTCACGAATGAGCATCGTCCCCCGAAGGTTGCGGTTCGTACAGTCGAACTGGTCCTCGAGCTTCATCTTCTTGACCGCTCCCCGTTGCGTCACGAGAACGAATAACGGTGGCGTGAAGAAGGAGAAGGCATCGGCGACGAGGTCACCGTCTTTCAGGTTCATCGCCTTCACACCGGCTGCCCGCTGTCCGACGACAGGGACATCATCCTCTTTGAACCAGAGACCGTATCCACGCTCTGAGACGAGGAACAACTGCCCTGGACCGTCACTGATTCCGGCGAAGACGACCTCGTCGTCACCTTTCAGCTTCAAGGCCATGAGTGGTTTCGATTTCCGCTGCGCGTCGTAGTCGCGTAACGGTGTACGTTTGACCATCCCGTCTTTCGTCACGAAGAGGCAATGGGCGTCCGTATCGAACGTCGAGACGACGTCTGCCGAGATGACCTGTTCCCCTTCAATCGGAACGAGGTTGGCCACGTGTTGTCCGGCATCCTTCCACTTCGATTCTGGAATCTGATGGATCGGGATGAGGAGGTAACTACCCTTGTTCGTCCAAACGAGCAAGTGGTCCGTCGTCATGGCTTGTGTCGTGAGAAGCGGACGATCCTTCTCTTTCATCTCCGGTAAAACGTCACTTGACGCGCCATACGAGCGCATCGAGGCACGTTTGACGTACCCGTCACGGCTGACGAATACCATCGTCTCTTCGACAGCAATCATAACTTCCGTCTTCAGTTTTAATTCCTCAACTTCCGACTCGATGACCGAACGACGGTCATCTCCGAACTCGTCACGCAATGCCGTAAGTTCTTTCACGATCAACTTTCGTTTTGTCGCGTCCACCTCGAGGATGTTTGAGAGGCGGGCAATCTCTTTTTGGAGCGCCTTTGCTTCTTTTTGCAACTCAACGATATCCGTATTCGTGAGTCGATACAACTGGAGCATGACGACCGCTTCGGCCTGGCGTTCCGTAAATGAGAACCGCTCCATCAGTTTCTTCTTCGCGTCCGTCTTGTCTTTGGCGGAACGGATCAATTCGAGCGTCTCATCGAGGACCGAGATGGCTTGTTCCAAGGCGTCGACGATTTCGGCACGTTTCTTCGCCTGTTCGAGCTCGAACGTCGTTCGGCGTGTCACTACTTCTTCGACGTGTTTCAAATAGGCGTCAATGATTGGGATAATTCCCATCTGTTTCGGCGTCCGGTTCACGATGGATACCATATTGTAGTTATAGGCGAGCTGTAGGTCCGTATGCTTCAAGAAGAAGTGAAGGACACCTTCCGCGTCCGCTTCTTTCTTCAATTCGATGACGACCCGAAGGCCCGTCCGATCCGTCTCATCACGGACTTCCGCGACACCTTCGACTTTTTTATCGAGACGGAGCTCTTCCATCTTTTTGACGAGGTTCGCCTTATTCACTTCATACGGAAGTTCGGTAATCGTGATCTGTTCACGGCCACCTTTTAGCTGCTCAATCTCGGACTTCGCTCGGATGATGACCTTCCCTTTACCGGTCTCGAACGCCTTGAGGATACCGTCTTTCCCCATGACCGTCCCTCCGGTCGGAAAGTCAGGTCCTGTGACATACTCGAGGGCGTCTTTCGCCGTATCGACCTGACCCTTCAAGCGTGCGATGGCGAGGTTGAGCACTTCCGTCAAGTTATGCGGAGGGATCTCCGTCGCATAACCAGCTGAGATCCCTGTCGTCCCGTTCATGAGTAAGTTCGGGAGGAGCGACGGCAAGACGAGCGGTTCTTCCGTTGAATCATCAAAGTTTGGCGTATAGTCGACCGTATTCTTCGCAATCGACGTCAACATGACACCCGCAATCTTCGAGAGACGGGCTTCCGTATAACGCATGGCCGCTGCCGGGTCACCGTCCATCGACCCGTTGTTCCCATGCATGTCGATGAGCGGATACCGGAGTTTCCAGTCTTGCGAGAGACGTACCATCGCCTCATAGACGGACGAGTCCCCGTGCGGGTGATAGTTCCCGATGACGTTCCCGACCGTCTTCGCAGACTTCCGGTATGGCTTGTCGTTCGTATTCCCCTCATGGTGCATCGCATATAGAATCCGGCGTTGTACGGGCTTGAGTCCGTCACGAGCATCCGGTAAGGCACGGTCTTGGATGATATATTTTGAGTAACGCCCGAACCGGTCACCGACGACCTGTTCGAGAGATAGATTTAAAATGTGTTGAATCGTCGACATCGTTACATCACTTCCTCAATCGCTTTAGTCACATGTTCATTGGCGATGATCGAATCATCTTCTTGGAGTCCGAAGGCGACGTTCTCCTCGATCCACTCACGGCGATGCGTGACGTTGTCACCCATCAAGACCGATACACGCTTGTCCGCGACAGCCGCATCGTCCACCGTGACACGGATGAGCGTACGGGTATCCGGATTCATCGTCGTCTCCCATAACTGGTCCGCGTTCATCTCACCGAGACCTTTGTAGCGTTGGAGGATATAGCCTTTCTTATACACTTTGACGAGCTTCTCGAGCGCCTCTTCGTCCCAGGCATAGTCGAACTGTTCGGACTTGCCTTTCCCTTTTGAGATGCGATAGAGCGGTGGCAAGGCGACGAACACACGGCCCGCCTCGACGAGCGGTCGCATATAACGGAAGAAGAACGTGAGAAGGAGCACTTGGATATGCGCACCGTCCGTATCGGCATCCGTCATGATGATGATCTTGTCGAAGTTGCAGTCATCCAAGTCGAAATCGTGACCGACCCCAGCGCCGATTGCATGGATGATCGTATTGATTTCTTCATTCTTCATGATGTCCTGAAGTTTCGACTTTTCTGAGTTGATGACCTTCCCGCGTAGTGGGAGGATGGCTTGGAACGTACGGTCGCGCCCTTGTTTGGCGGAACCACCGGCCGAATCACCCTCGACGAGGAACAGTTCGTTCTTGGCGGCATTCTTCGACGTCGCCGGCGTCAATTTCCCGTTCAAGATGCTCGAACGTTTCTTTTTCTTCCCGTTACGTGCCTCTTCACGGGCCTTTCGAGCCGCCTCGCGAGCCTGAGCCGCACGAATCGCCTTCTTGATGAGCATCGTCGCCATCTGAGGGTTCTCTTCTAGGAAGATCGTCAACTGTTTCGCCATAACGCTGTCAGCACTCGCACGTGCCTCTGGTGACCCGAGTTTCGACTTCGTCTGCCCTTCGAACTGGAGGAACTCTTCCGGGATCCGGACCGAGACGATGAGCGTGAGTCCCTCACGGACGTCGCCGCCGTCGAGATTTTTATCTTTCTCTTTGAGCAAACCGTTCTTACGGGCATACTCATTCATGATCCGGGTCATTGCCGTCTTAGCACCGACCTCGTGCGTTCCACCATCGCGTGTCCGGACGTTGTTGACGAACGAGAGGACGTTCTCAGAATAGGCATCCGTGAACTGAAACGCGAGTTCGATTTCGATCTCATTCTCGACCCCTTCGAAATAGACGATTGGGTGGAGTGTCGCCTTGTCGTCGTTCAAGTATTGGACGAACTCGGCAATCCCTTCCTCGTAATGGAACGTCTCTTGCTTCTCCGTACGCTCGTCCGTGAGCGTGATCGTCAATCCTTTTAAGAGGAAAGCCGATTCACGGAGGCGTTCGGCGAGCGTGTCATAGTTATACGTCGTCGTTGAGAAGATGGTCGCATCCGGTTTGAAATAGACACTCGTGCCGGTTTGGCGTGTCTTGCCTGTCTCAATCAGTGTCGTTTGAGGCACACCGCCGTCTGCAAAGGTCTGTTCGAACACTTTTCCGTCACGATAAATCGTCACGACGACCTTGCTCGAGAGAGCGTTGACGACCGAAGCACCGACGCCGTGGAGTCCACCAGACGTCTTGTAGCCGCCTTGTCCGAACTTACCACCAGCGTGAAGGACCGTAAAAATGACTTCTGGAGTAGGCTTTCCAGAAGCGTGCATTCCTGTCGGCATCCCGCGGCCGTGGTCACGGACCGTGATGGCATCGTCCTTATGAATCGTCACATCGATTTGACCACCGAACCCAGCGAGCGCCTCATCGATCGCGTTGTCGACGATTTCATAGACGAGATGGTGAAGTCCGCGATGGTCGGTTGACCCGATGTACATCCCCGGTCGTTTCCGCACGGCCGTGAGTCCTTCGAGCACCTGGATGGCGTCTTCATTGTAATTAAATAGATCTGTTGACATAGCAGTCACCTCAATTTCGAACACACGTTCGTTTTTCTTTCCTATTGTATAGCTGTTCATCGATTCTGGCAAGCCTCCCTTGTCAGCCATCGCTGAAAAAAAGGAGACCTACCAAGGAGGTAGGTCTTATCCGAGTAGACGAGCATGTTCCACGTACAGGCAGCGGTTCTCGATATAATCGAGCCCGGCGTCACGCACGATTTGCTCCGCCTCAGCACTTGAGAGACCGAGCTGGTTGAAGACGAGCCCGACATCCCCATGTCGTACCGCATCTTCCGCGACACCCGCTAAAAATTCGCTGCGACGGAACACGTCGACGATATCGATTCTACCCGGGATGCTCTCGACGGACGGATACGCCTTACGGCCGTTCCACTCCTCGAGCATCGGGTTGACAGGGATGACGGTATACCCGACACGAAGCAAATACTCCGCAATCTGGTTGGCCGTCTTGTTCGGGTTGTCGGACACACCGACGACCGCGATGGTCTTCGCTTCAGACAAAAGTTGCTTCAAACGCTGATCATCCATCCAAAATCCCCCTTTGGTTTACGTTTACAGTGTAACGTTACCTTCCTTCCTGTTTCAAGTCTTATTTTCATCATAAGGTATAATGACTCAACATTACAGTTTCAAGACAAACCAATATGGTTTACATAACAAATTATTGTCTACCATTTATTTTGCTATAAAATCAATCAGTCGATTAACCACTCGATTTAGAAATAATCATGTAACTCAGGAACATTGCGTGAAATATCTATTTCACGCAACGATACATACGAAATTAGGACGTTTTTTAAGGTCATTTTACGGACTTCTATACAAATTTAATCATTGTTTCGTTATACTAAAAGAAAGGAGGTGTGTGATGGGAACAACCTATGAAACTCGTCGAGGAACACTATATAACGAACGGATTACTTTTTACGGCAATGTCATCGCCTGGTTGGTCCACTTCCTATTTTGCATCTTGTTTTATCGTCTGGATATGACTCTCTTATTCCTATCAAATGGCTTGAGTGTGATCTATTACACGATTTCATTCTACTTTGTACATAGACGGTGGTACGGCATCTTCTTTACCGGACTTTTTATCGAAGTCGTTTACAACGCCGTCATCTCGACCGTCATTCTCGGTTGGGAGATCAACATGCATTATTTCATCCTCATGATGGCCTATGGTGTCTTTTTCATGCCAAGCGTATCCAGAAGCCAACGCATCTTGACCACGGCCATCGCGATGTTGATTTATAGCCTTCTGTTCATCTATGTGTCTGACGGCATCGAGACCCTACCGATTCAGGTGGAACAAGCGCTCGGGCTCTTTTGCATCCTATCGACCGTGGTGATGACCGCAGGGCTCTCCTTTATCTTCGAGTCAGCCGTTGTCGAAGTGACAGATGAACTCGAACGATCCAATGAGCGATTGCAAATTCTCGCCTCGACGGATGGATTGACCGGACTATTGAACCGAAAAGTTGGGCATGAACAAGTTTCTAAAGCAATCGACAAAGCCGCTCATGAAGGCGTTCCGTATGAAATCGTTCTCGGTGACATCGATCGATTCAAATCGTTTAACGAGACGTACGGTCATGATTGTGGGGACCGGGTGCTTCAACAAGTGGCCTCCATATTATCCGATATCGACGCCATGGCCGTCCGCTGGGGAGGAGAGGAGTTTCTGGTCTACCTATCGAGTCCGTCCGGTGACTTCCTTCCAATCGTCGAGCAGTTGAGACAACAAATCGAGTCGACCCCTCTCCATTACGCAGGAGAACGTCTTCATGTCACAATGACATTCGGACTTGCGGTTCGTGTTGGTCACGATACGGTCGAAGAGATCGTCAAAGAAGCGGACAACTTCCTTCGTGAAGGGAAGCGTAGCGGAAAGAATCAAGTGAGAACTACATGAAGAAAGGGGCATTCTATGAGTATTTTCCGTCAACTTGGACAGCGGCAGACACCGACGACGACGAAACGCTTCGAGTTGAACGGGTTGCACCGACTACCCGCATTCATCCAACAGTTTTTTCATCATTTAGCAGCGAAGCATTATTCCAAACAGACGGCCCAGCGCTATGTGTATGACGTTTTAGATTTCTTTCGTTGGGTCGAGCACGTTAGTGGTACTGAGTTAGAGCCTGAAACGATTGACTTGCCATCATTCACAGAGATTGACCATGCCGGAGCAGAAGCGTATGCGACTTATCTTGCCCTCGATCTCGAAAATGCTCCGAGCGTCATCAATCGGAAGCTTTCAACGTTACAGTCACTCTTCAATTACTTAATCGAGACCAATCAAGCAACGGTGAATCCTTTTCAAACCGTAGAACGCCCGAAACGCGGCAAACGGAACCCCGTCTATTTGACGGAATCGGAGTGGCTCGATTTCTCGACGCTCGTACGTAGCAATGTCGGCATGACGAATCGCGAGGCGAGTTGGTACGAAATGAATCGCGCGCGAGACTTTTTGATCATACAGTTACTCGGACTGACAGGAATGCGCGTATCCGAGCTCGTCGGACTCAATTGGTCCGATATCAACATTGAGACCGGAACGATTCGGGTCATCGGTAAAGGCAACAAGGAACGATTGATCCCCATCGCAGGGCCACTTCTTCCACTCCTCTCTGAGTATCGCGACACGTCGAGCGAAGGGGCGGTGTTCCAAAATGAGAAGGGACAACGAATCGCTGTACGGACGGTTCAGCATATGTTGAAAGGGCATATTGACCGTTTGAAGCCTTACCTGCCGTTCTTGAGCTATAAACAGGTAACGCCACATAAACTCCGTCACACGTTCGCTTCACGTCTCGCCATGGGGGGCGTCGATGTGCTCACGATTCAACAGCTTCTTGGGCATGAATCTGTGGCAACGACACAAGTCTATGCCCATATCGGAGATGAACGGAAAAAACACGCAATATCAGGTTTACAATAATATGTTATGTAAACTATATATCCAAATATAACCACCACCTATATGATGGGTGGTGGTTATATTTATATGCTAGATATTGACAATATCAATATGGCATCATCGATGACCATAAAATAGGCATTGTCATATGCGAAACGTTCTTCAGATTTCAAATCGAAGATCACGACACCGCTCGTTAGCCCTTCCGTATATTCATGGACGAGATAGCGGCGACCGATGACGCGTTCGAACGGTTCCACATCGATATAACGCGCACCGGTTGCGAGGTCGATGACTTCTGAGTGCATATCTGTCTCATCAACTTTGATAAAAATCGTCGAACTAATATCGTCGTACGTGAAATCAATCGGTTCATAAGCACCCCAATCGACGACCGATACTTCATGCAAGACATCGGGAGCCGTCAAATCATAGATGACCTCCTCATTCAACGAGTCAACAAACGCGGAGAATCGAAGCGTCCCTTCATTTTCTCCTAGATATTGGACCGTGTCCCCTTCCCCTTGGAGACGGAGGATATCATCGAATGGCAATTCACCCCGTTGATCCCATATCGCCTCGACCGCCTCCTCGAGTGGGCAAATCAAGAGTGCCTCGGAATGGTCAATCGGGTCGTCAGGAGAGATGTGCCCATCATCGAGTGCATTGTAATAGTCAAACTCATCGAGTCTCGCGTTACAGACGATGTATGGAACACCATCGAATGTGGTCGTGAACAAATACAATTCTCGGAAACGTTCCGTCTTACCGACAAGACGCTCATCCCGAATACGCTCCCGTTGATTGGTCACGCGATCATAGAGCCACGCCTCATCCGATGTTTCAAACGCCGTCAAAAAGAGGAAGTAACGATGATCCAGTACCCAGAACAATGTGCTATTTCCACGCTTCTCAAACGTCGTGACCACTTCTTCGGTGCCCGTCTTGTAAGAGAAGGCGATCAATTCTGTTTTGACCACCCCTTCACCGTCGGGGACCTCATTTATAAAATAGACGATGTCTCCATCGACGAATAGCTTAGGATAACCGTAATCCGCGTACTCCCTCCGGTTCAATTGTGTGATCACGCCATCCTCTTCGTCAAAGCGATAGAGCGAGAATGTCGTGCGATCTTTCTTCTCTCGATAGTAGACCGAGGTAGGGGTAACGGCGATCACATCTTCATGATCGATTGGCATGGCTCGTGCGTCAACGATTCTCATAAAGCACCTCTCTCTTGTCCGGATTCAGCGGGTTCGACTGTCACAAGCCCAGGTGGTCGTTTCGGGAACGTGATCCGTAGATGAGCATATTCAATCACGTTCTGATGCGGATGGTTCTTGTCAATCCAGCGAATCCGTTGTTGATTCGCGAGGGCATGCCCGATCTTTTCTTCCATTTGGAATTTGGAGATGTCACGAAACGCGACTTCTTGAATGTATGTTTCCTCATCGGTTTCAAACTGTTGCCAGATTCCCATGATCAATTGACCGAGGGATGAGACACGTCGTTCAGGGAGCGTGATCGTCCCTAGTGTTCGACTCACTTCCTTCAGACACTCGTTCGGGTCGTCCGAGACGGCAAATAGTCGTTTTGCCGTGTTGTTCATGACACGATAGCGACGTTTCCCACTTTCAAGCCTGAGCACCTGCGCGTATGGTTCAACCGGGACACCATGAAAAAATGTTTGCGTTCCGCCCCATGCGAATCCAAACGACGGGTCAAACTTCCGGATCGTCTGCATGAAGGACATCATAAAGTCCTCGACTTCTCGTCGTTCGAGTCGAAGCCATTCGGTCAAGGCGAGGGTTCCTTTCTCTTTCGAAATCCGATCGACCGGGAAGAAGAGCTCACCATCCGATAGACGATGAGATTTCAATTCGACGCCGTCAGCACGATAATCGGTCGACGGCCTCCCCCCTCTCCCCGCGTAGATGACCCACTCATCGTCTGTGCTTTCGATGGCATATGCTTGATGTGCCCACGGTGGCGTCACGTATAAGGCGGGATACTCCTCGAAGGTGTCGAGGTGAATGTACGAGCGGTCATTCCAAAGGTGGGCGACGAGGCGTACGACCTCCCCTGTCTCCGAATCTTTTGGGGCGATGTAATTTCCGGTATCTCCGATGAACGTCAAAATGTGAAAACCATACCCGTTATACAGGTGACGCACAATTCGTTCAAAGACGGCTGTCACCATGCGTTCAAATAACGGATGATCTTCATTCCGATCGAGCGTTGGCGAATCGACCGTACACATGAGCCAACCCATCCGCTCATATAAACGGACTCGGAGCGGATAAGAGATCAATGGAGAAGAACTCGCATGAATCTCAGTCAAGCGGATATTGGACATGTTTTCGACTTGCAAGGTGAAGCCGCTACGCCTTAACTGTTCCTCCATCTTTTTCTTCCAGTTGATCGTCTCCATCCCATCCACTCACTTTCTTTCATCATCTCATTGTGAATTTTTCCCGATTCTCGTTTTACACAAACGCTTTTCGCTTCATTTGCGCGCTCAGCCGATGAATCGCCTCGTCCAACAGTTCACGACGAGTCCCGATATTCATCCGTTCGAACGCTTCACCTTGAGGACCAAACGGACCACCCGGTGACAAGAAGATCCGAACCTCGTGATGAAGCCATGACTTCCGCTCCTCGGCAGACATCGGTAACTCCGAGAAGTCGAGCCAAAGCAGATAACTCGCTTCCGGACGGGTCGTATGGAGCATCGGAAGGTTTGATTCGATGGAATCGATCACGTCATTCATTTGTTGCTCCAATTCTTCTCGCAACTGGTCGAGCCAACGTTCCGCGCGGTTGTCGGTATACGCGGCGATGATAGCCGTGTTCGCGAACGGTGTCGGGAGCACATGATGTTTGTTCTGTACTTTCGTGATTTGCTTCCGCCACTCATCGACCGGACAAATGATGTAGGACGCAAATAATCCGGCGATATTAAATGCTTTTGAGGGCGCACTTACCGTGATGACACGCGAGTCGAGTGTGCCGATTGCAGTATGTTTATGAGACGGGAATGTCAAATCTGCATGAATCTCGTCAGCGACGACAATCACCTCATATTGATCCGCGAGTGCTACGACCTTTTCTAGTTCCGCTCTCGTCCAGACACGCCCAACTGGATTATGTGGGGAACAGAGTAGGAAGAGTTTCGCTTGTTTCATCGCTTCCTCGAGTGCGACAAAATCCATCTCGTAGCGCTCGTCAATTTTTTTCAACGGGGCATCGAACACTTGTCGCTTGGAACCGACAACGAGTTCGTGGAATGGTGGATAGACAGGTGACTGGATGACGACGCCATCTCCGACTTCAGTCAACGCCTCGACGATATGCGTCAACGCAGGCACAACACCGCTAGAGAATAACACATGGTTCGGGTCTACAATCAAATCGTGACGTCGGCCGTACCAATCACTGACCGCCTTCTGCGCTTCAGGTGCGAACAGTGTATACCCGAATTCCCCTTGAGCGGCTTTTGCGGCGAGCGCCTCGGAGATGGACGGCGCAGTACGGATGTCGATATCCGCTACCCAAAGCGGTAACACATCCTCAGATAAACGGAACCATTGTTCAAACCCATCCCATTTCACCGAATTCGTATCTTTACGTTTCAGTTCTTGTTGTAAAATTGATTTCATGTTCATCCCTCCTCCTCTTACTGTATCAAAGTTGATTCGACTGCGTGCCAAAAAAGCATGGCAGTTTCTTGCCGACTTCGTTATACTCGATCGAGATAAGAAAGGAGGCGCGTCAATGCGTGTTACCGTCATTCGCAACAATCGCAGAAAAAAAGCCGCATTTTATGTCACGCCAAACGGAATCGAGCTACGTATTCCAGCACGTTTGTCAAAACGAGTCGTCGACCGCATTCTAGAAGAGCATGACACATGGATTCATGAGATATCGCAAAAGCTCCCTCGACAGACATCTGTTCTCGATAAGGGGCTCGTTTTTCATGGGAAAAACTATCCGACCAAGAAAGATGATGGCACGACTCTCCGATATGATGGCTCCTCATTTTTCGTTCCGAGGACATGGGACGAAAACGCCCTGGCTAGACATTATGAGGCATGGCTACGTGAACGCGCGCTTGAATATGTAATCAATCTGGCACCGACTTACGAAAGATTATTAGGTGTTAAAGCGAAAAAGATTCGGATTGGTCATCAAAAGACACGGTGGGGATCATGTAGTTCGAACGGAACTATCTCCATCAATGTCCGCCTCATGCTGGCGCCGAGAGAAATGATGGACTATGTGATTGCTCATGAGTGGGTGCATCTCGTTCACTTCGATCACTCACCTTCTTTTTGGAGAACGTTACAAAAGATTTATCCGAACACCGCTACAGCGAAAGATTGGTTGAAACGACACGGACATACGTTACAATTCAAAAAAACCGACTGACCCCGTGTAGGGTCAATCGGTTCACAGGTTGGATGTAAATGTGTCGGCCGTATCATGTAACTCGGCTGCAGCCTGCTCGAACGTATGGAATTGCTCCATCGTCTGTTCCATCGTTTTTGCACTTAACTGAATCTCTTGATTGGACGCAGTGACACCTTCTACAATTTTCCGAAGCTCGACGTTCATCCCTTCCGTGTTCGAGTTGACGTCGATGACCGCACGTTCAACCATACGGGAGAGGTTGCGGACCTCAGTCGCAACCACATTAAATCCAAGCCCGTGTTCACCTGCTCGTGCCGCTTCGATGGCAGCATTCAAGGACAATAGATTCGTTTGTGCCGCAATCTCTTTGATCGACGAGGCAATTTTCGCGATGTCATCGGCTTGACGACGCAAGTTCTGAAGGGCATGGAGGTTGTCCGCGGCATCTTTCGCAAGCTTTTCAATCGTTTCATTCAATACTTTCGTGTCTTGCATGCCTGTCTTCGCCCGTTCGTCGAGCACATCGGTCATCGATTTAAAGCGATACGCATAATCCTCAATCACTTGTTGCCGTTCGGTGATGTCCGATGCGATCTTGACGACACCGATGACATCATCTCCTTCAAAAATTGGCATATACGTCGCCTCGAGCCAAATGGTTTCCCCTTTTGCATTCTCACGCTCCACTTTATCCGAGAAACTGAAACCATTCCATAATTTCTCCCAAAATGCCGAATACTCTGGACTATTGACAAAGGAAGAAGGGCAGAACAAGTGATGTTGCATGCCAATCATCTCCTCGCGTCTATATTTCATTGCTTTCGCAAACGTATCGTTCACATCGACGACCCGGCGTTGACGATCGAATCGAATCATCGCCATATTCGTTTCAATGGATTGAAAAACGTCTGCAGATTGAATTCCTTTTTGGTTCAAAGTACTCATAAAGTGTATTATCCTTCATCATAGGATTTTCGTACCAAATCGTGATATACAGTGTACCGTACCAAACAACTTATCATCGCCACGTTTTTTTACAGAAGGTTAATATCTTGATTTTGAAGTATTTACCATATAAAAAGACGCCAATTGGCGCCTTTACTCTTTCAAATCAGGAAAATAGCTGAAGAATGTCTCTGCTCCTGTGCTCGACAATTTGAACGTCTGCTTTCGCTTTGGATCGGTTAAGTACACATCCACCTTTTTCGAGCGTCTCTGAAAGCTTAATTGAAACTCCTGACCGACCCACCCATCGATGATCGTAAGCAGCGAATACTCCTCTATCTCCCCTTCTCGCTTGACCGCTTCTGCCTCATCGATTGCATCGATCAAATCAGACATCTCGATTCCTGCAGCCCGCAGCACGTTCGGATAATCAATCGTTGCCTTTTCGTCTAAAGGAGTTTTATGGACGAACACGAACGGACCACTTGGTACGGCGGGATTCGATTCCTTGTCCGCTTCGATCGATTCATTCGTCGCAAATTCGCGATCCGTGTACGTGAGACGGACGTCTTTCGTCACACGCTTCCCGTCCTCAATAAAAGAGAACGTGTAGAGCGGTGTCTCGACCCCGGGTTCGAGCGATTTTGCCTGTAGTACCCGCTCAACTTTGAGCCCTTCAAATTGCTTTGGTTGCTGCTCTGGATGCGAATAATCATCTTTTGTTATAAGGACAATCGGGTCATAAGAAAGTAACCCACCTTCCGACTTAGCGAAAAAGTAAGCCTCTTTGGATTGTTCGTCGTAGCCGAGTGCGATTGTCATGCTTCCCATTTGCGCGTGATAAGGCTCAATGATTGAGAGCGGTAAGATCCCTTCGTCCTCTCCGATGGTTAAATGGATACTTCCATTCAAGGAAGGGGTCACTTGAATCATCGTTTCGTCAATGAGATTGACGGGATCCTCGAAAACATCGGAATAATCGCTTTCCTTCAAACTCTCTTCTTGTTCCCGAGTTCCATTTGCAATTGTCGGGTTACTTGGAATGTTGACACCTTCAGAAGCCTGTACAAACGAAGGGAACTTCTCAACAAGTCCGACTCTCATCTTTGGAGAAAAGCCGTCCTGACAAATGACATAATTCTGTTCGCCTTTTACATACGTCACTAGCTTATAGGCATGTGCATCGTAGTCGGAAATCATGGCTTTTCGGTTCAAGACATACGAATGATAGACCGTGACGTCCTCAGGGATTTGGGGAACCGGGTCATCGGTGCATGCAAGAAGTAAATCGCTCGCCCACGTCTCCGACCCGGTAGTAAAGCTGTTCATGTCTCGTACATCCCATTGTGATGGCATATGATCCAGTTTGACGACCTTTACCTCTTCACCACCACAACCCGATAATATTCCAACTGTACATAAAGTGAATAATAGTCGTTTCATCATGATTTTTCGTACTCCGGGAAAATATCCAAAAACACTTCCGCCCCTTTACTAGATAATTTAAATGTCTGCTCGCGAAGCGGGTCTGTCAGATAGATGTCGATTTTTTTTGACCGCTGTTTATAGCTGATTTCAAATTCTTGCCCTTTCCATCCATCCATCAACGTCAAGTATCGATAGTCTGCAGGCTCACCTTTGCGGCTGACCGGTTCTGCCTCCTTCAATACTTCCATGACTTGTTCAGATTCTTCCGTCGAGATTTCAATAAAATCAGGATAAGCGAGCTCATTTCCATCAAACGGTTTCCGGTGTGAGACGACTCTTGGACCATCTTCTTGGGCCGGCATCCACTCTTCATACATCGAATCGGGTTCTTCGCCTTCTTTCAGCAACGTACCTTCAACAAAGCGAACCGTCATCGTTTCAGTCACGGGTTCACCATCCCGCATGTAATGGAACGTATATATGGGAACCGCTTCTCCTTTTTTTATCTCTCCAGGTTCGATGATGGTGTCGACGCTTAACTCTTCAAAGGACTGTTTTTCTATTGACGCAGGATCCTCTAGTTCTTCAAACTGTAATTGCTGATAAACAAAGCGTTCATTGAATGAAAAAAGAATATACGGTTGAGATGTTTGTCGATCGAGTCCGATGGCAATCTGTCGATGCGGCATATCGGTTCCGATTGGTTGAAAACTAGTGAGCGAATGTCTCGTCGCATTACCATCGAGCTCTAGTTCAAGCTCTCCGAATAGTGCCGGTTCAATTTCAAGCAATGTATCTCGGAACGGGATGATCTCGATTTCATCGATTTTCAGTCTGTCTGTTTTCATTAGCTTGTCCTTTGAGGACGAAGATGTTTGATGAAGGCTAGGTAATCGGGGGACGCTGATTCCTTCAGATGTATTCACAAAATCCGGAAACTTATCGATTGTCTTCGCCATCCATTGATTCGTATAATCTTCTCGACATACGACATATCGTTCGTCACCTTCTAAATAAGTAACTACCTTCATCGAGTACGGATCCATGGATGACACGACCCCGTTTCGCCCTGCGAACACTGTCTGATATACAGTGACATCTCCTTTTAGTTTAGTCGTTCGTTCGCCCTCACACGCCTCGAGCACTTCTCTCGTTTCGTTGACTTGAACAAATTCTCCTTCTTTCGTATAACTCTCGAGCTTCCATTGATTTTCTATGTAATCTAGTTGAATGACTTCTATATTAGATGCCCCACATGCGCTTAAAAATGAAGCACTAAGTAACATCATGATTCCTCTTTTGTACAAAATATCTCCTCCTATAATCTCCTCATCCAATTTTACCATTATCTAACTATCCTATACGAAAAAAAATCCGCTCACGTTTCATGAGCGGATGGTAGAACAATCATTTACTTTGGTCGATGGCACGTTGCAATCGGGACTCGACGTCTAACGCGACGGCTTGTAACGATTCGTCATCGATGAGGCGAATTAATTCAGTCGGTCTCGGCATACCGATTTGGGTATGGTCGTCTTTTTCGAACACCGCGATTTTGCATGGAAGGAAGTAGCCTCCTTCTAACTGTTGCGACAGTACTTCTTTTGCCGCCTTCGGATTGCATACTTCTAAGATACGATACTTCCCATCAATCCTCTGTCCCTTTTTCTCGAGCGTCTCACTCAAATCAAAGTCCCAGAGCACCCCGAATGATTCTTCTTTCAATGCTTCTCCGAGACGAACGACAACGTCATCCACGGTACGGTCAGATTGTACGGTATAGTCAAACATCTTCATTCCTCCTCATGTGGTTACTCATGAAATCTGTACCCGAACGAAGTCATGCTCAATCAAAAAGAAACTGTATGTGATTTGAAACATAATCACGCACTCGAACGTATAAAAGGAGATAATAGTTAGAACCAAACTGATGTAAAGGAGAAGTGGTTGTCGTGACGGTCACGGTATTCACGCATACGAGCTGCAGTTCTTCCAGAAAAACGATTGATTGGTTACGGGAACAAAAGATTCCCTTCATCGAAAAGAAATTGACAGACCAAGGTTTATCCTTCGGAGAATTCAAAGAGATGTTGAGCCTGACGGAAAATGGGACGACGGATTTGTTGTCGGTCCAAAAGAGTGTCTATAAACAAGCGGCAGAGAAACTTGACGAGATGTCGATTCGTGAGTTATATAGCTTCGTCGCCTCGAATCCTCAAATCCTGAAAAGTCCGATCGTCTTCGACCATCATCGCATCCAGGTCGGTTTCAGTGAAAAAGAGATTCGGACGTTCATCCCGAGACATGACCGCATTGCTGAACTGAAACGTCTGCTCCATAACGCATAAATCGTGTCGCTTTCGCGACACGATTCTTTTTATGCCTTTTTCAATTTTGCCGCCAGTCGATTCCCGAAGGATTGGATGGACTGAACGAGGAGGATGAGGACGAAAATGGTCACGTACATGACTTCCGGTTCGAAACGAAGGTGTCCGTATTGATAGGCAATGTCCCCTAGCCCACCTGCCCCGACGAGTCCCGCCATCGCCGTCGCTCCAATCAACCCGATCGTCGCAATCGTCAATCCGAGAACGATAGAAGAACGTGCTTCACGGATTAACACATACCAGATGATTTTTCTCGTCGAGATGCCCATCGCTTCATACGCCTCGATGACCCCGCGGTCGACTTCGAGTAGTGCCGACTCCATGAGTCGCGCAATATACGGTGCGGTGAAGACAATCAAGGGGAGCAAGACGCCCTGCACGCCGATTGTCGTCCCCATGATGAACCGTGTGAACGGTAAGATGAAGAACAACAGAATGATGAACGGGATGGAACGGATGACGTTGATAACGCTCGATAAGCCACCATAGACGAATCGGTTTGCGAGTCTGCCATTCGGTCTCGTCAAAACGAGGAACGTCCCGAGCGGCAATCCGATCAAGGTCGAGATCAAAAGCGCGATGCTCGTCATCGTCAACGTTTGAACCGTTCCTGTCCAAATTAAGTCACCCCAGTCTGTCCAAAACTGTTGCATGGTTTGACACCTCCCTCACATGTACGCCGCTCGTCTTCAAATAACGGACGGCGAGTTCCGTTTGATCATGATCCCCGTCAAGATGGACAAGTAAGTTTCCGACAAGCCCCGCCTTTAACTTCTTGATTCCGCCTCCGATGATGTTCGGAAGGATGCCGAACCGCTTGGTCAATTGTGCCAGGACTGCTTGTTCTGTCTGACTGCCGATGAACGACAAGTGGACGAGCGTTCCCCGAGTCTGGAGTTCCGAGACGACTTCTTCCGGCACGTCGAGGTTTGTCTTAAGAAACTTCTGGGTCGTCTCGTGTGACGGATTGGAGAAGACGTCTAGTACGTGTCCTTGTTCAACGATTTGGCCACGATCGATGACGGCGACCCGGTCACAGATTCGTTCGATGACTTCCATCTCATGTGTGATCAAGAAAATCGTCAATCCGAGCTCGCGATTGATTTCGAGCAGTAACTCTAAAATCGACTCGGTCGTCTCAGGGTCGAGTGCACTTGTCGCCTCATCACTGAGGAGAATATCAGGCTCGTGGGCGAGCGCTCGCGCAATGGCGACACGTTGTTTCTGTCCACCTGACAATTGTTCAGGGTAATGGTTCCGATGTTCGCTCAGTCCGACGATTTGGAGATAGCGGTCGACCCGTTCACGGATGACCTGCTTCCCGAGACCTTCGAGACGAAGCGGGATGGCGACATTCTCTTCGACGGTCGCAGTCTTCAGCAGGTTGTAGTGCTGAAAGATCATACCGATTCGCTGGCGTAACGTCGACAACCCTTTCTTTTTGAGGAGCGTGATATCTTGTCCCTCAATCTCGACTACGCCTGATGTCGGGCGCTCCAAAAGATTGATCATCCGGATGAGCGTACTCTTACCGGCACCACTTCGTCCGATGATTCCGAAGATTTCCCCTCTCTCAATCGTGAGGGAGACATCATCAAGTGCCGTGATCGTGTCTCCGTTGACCTTGAACTCCTTGGTGATTTGTTTCAGTTCAATCATAAGACCCCTCCTTAGAATGCCGGCACGACCGAACCATTGAATTCTTCTTCGATGAAGGCACGTACTTCATCTGAATGATAGTAAGACTTCAGCGTCTTCACGACTTCATCTTCTTTATTGGCTGAACGGACGACGACATAGTTCGGATACGGGTTATCGACCGTATCTTCATGGAAGAGGGCATCTTCATTAATGGATAGACCCGCTCCCATCGCGAAGTTCGTGTTGATGGCTGCGAGTGCCACTTCCGGGAGTTGCGTCGGCAGTTGGGATGCTTCAAGTTCAATAAATTCGAGGTTGAGCGGATTCTCAGCAATGTCGCGCTTCGTCGCTTTATCCGTCAATCCCTCTTTTAACGTGATGAGTCCGGCCGTTTCGTATAATCGTAGCGCACGGAGCTCGTTCGCCGGGTCGTTCGGGACGGCTACTTTATCGCCCTCCTTTAAGTCCTTGATATCCGTCAACTTCTCTGAATAGAGCCCCATCGGGAAAGCGACCGTCTTGAAGACGTCGTCAATCTTATATCCCTTGTCCGCTTTTTGCAGTTCGAGGAACGAGAGCGTCTGATAGCTGTTCACGTCGAGACTTCCTTCGTCGAGAGCGGTGTTCGGGGTGTTGTAATCATTAAATACTTTGATATCGATTTCGAGCCCATCTTCTTTTGCGAGCTCCTGTACTTTCTCGGCGATTTGCTCGTGTGGTCCACCAGTCACGCCGATCGTCAGCTCTTTCGTGCTTATCGTCTCGCTCGCCTCGGATTGTCCGCACGCCGAGAGTGCGATGGCCGCAAGGATAGATGTACCTGCCAAAATTGTTTTTTGCTTAATGTTCATGAATGATTCCTCCTCCAAATGAAAAGCCCGCTACTCAAAAAGAGCGGCGGGCACGACACGTGAAAGTCGGACACGCTCATCTCCCAGACGTCTCGTCTGTTGGAATTAGCACCATGATCATTTCTGATCTGGTTGCCGGGTTTCATCGGGCCAGTCCCTCCACCACTCTTGATAAGCAATCGGTTCTATTATTTTGTTATTATATTACTGATAAAAGAATTATTTGTAAACTATTTCTTGAAGATTTCTTAAAATTTCTTTTAATCGTTCAGCATCTTCAACCTTGTGAATGCCTTGAATCGTCATTTCTTCGACGACATAATCGACCAACTCATCGATTTGGTCAAATCGAATCCCAAGTTGGTCAAGTGACGTCGGAGCGGCAATCGCTTGTAGCCAATTCTCGAGGAATGAGGCGTCTTCGGATGAGGTCAATCGTTCTTGAACGATCAGCCCGAAGCCTACCTTGTCCCCGTGCAACCAATGATGCGTCGAATCAAAACGACTGAGTGCGTTATGCACCGCATGGGCGACGGCGACTCGGGTGCCGGCGTCACCGAATCCACCAACGGCACCACCGATGGCGAGGACATGATCGACGATAGATCGGATGTCCGTGCCATAATGGCGAAAATCATCTTCACGAATGGACAAATCCATCAACGCTCTGCATTGCGCCGCAAGTGAGAGCCCCGACTGAATCCCTGCGTCCCTTGATGTTGTTCCGCTAATATATCGAGCCTCGAACCACTTTGAGACCGTATCGATGACACCAGCCTTAAAATAGTCGTAAGGTGAATCACGTAACAGTCGTTCATCCGCGATGACGCGCTCGATGACGACGGGGAACGTATCATATCGTAAATATGTACCGTCTTCTCCATAGATCACGCTGAGCGGGGTGAAGGCGGCACAGTTTGACACAAGTGTCGGAATGACGATGAGCGGGACCGACTGGGTAAATGCAATCCGCTTCGCCGTATCAATCAATTTACCGCCACCGACAGCAATCCAGACGTCAGGTCGATGCGCTTTTAGTCGTTCGACTTCTTCGTCTGAACATTCCCCCTTGAATCGTACGCTCGGAATTTCTGCTAGACGAGGAGACACGCGAATCGCTTCACCGTATCCGTTAAATCCTTTCAAAACGAGTGCATCCCGATTCCCAATCAGTGAGTAAAGTTGATCGAGCGCATCGTTCGAATGGTCGTATTCCAGCACCGCTTGTCGAATCATTGATGGACCTCCTCATAGGCTGCAAACAGTCTCTCAATCCGTTCTACCGCTTCATCAATCTTCTGTTCAGACGACACGAGACCAAAGCGGATGTGGTGCTCGCCCTCCGTTCCAAAAAAGTAGCCCGGTGTGACGGCGACGCCCGCCTCATGCAGTAACTTCGTCGAGAATGATTTTGCATCGCCTTCAGGCACTCTCGCCCATACGAAGAAAGAACCTTTCGGTGCCTCAATCTCCCACCCTGCCCGGCGTAACCCATCAATCAATCGGTTTCGTCTTGTTTCGTAAAGCGAGGCTAGATCATCACGTATGTCACGCGGGGATTCTAACGCCACGATGGCTGCCTCTTGAATGGCAGAGAACACAGAGACGTGGACATGATCTTGGTACGTATTGATCGCCTCGATGATATCTGCATTTCCGACTGCGAACGCGACACGCCATCCCGACATGTTGAACGCCTTCGACATCGTATACACCTCAATCCCGATTTCTTTTGCCCCGTCTGCTTGGAGAAAACTTGGCGGGACATGCCCATCAAAGCCAATACTTCCATAGGCTAAATCGTGTACGACCATCAAATCATGGTTTGTGGCGAATTTAACCGTCTCCTCAAAGAAGGCTGGCGTCGCGACAGCGCCGGTCGGATTGCTCGGGTAGTTCAAATACATGAGTCGTGCATGAAGCGGATCGAGCGTGGTGTAATCCGGGAGATAGCCGTGCTCTTCCTTCAACGTCAAATCGATGATGTCCGCTCCGGCGAGACGCGCTCCCGAGATATAATCGGGATAGCCAGGGTTCGGGAGCAAGATGCCTTCACCCGGCTCAAGAAGACACTGAGGCAACGTGATGAGACCCGATTTGCTGCCAATCAAAATCGCCACTTCTTTTGCTGGGTCGAGGTCGACTCCGTATTCACGTTGATAGAATGCGGCCACAGCTTCTTTTAGTCGAGCCTGTCCCCGGAACGGTCCGTATTGATGGGTCGTCGGGTCGGTCAATGCTCGTTCAAGCGCTTCACAAATTGGAGCTGGTGTCGGTAAGTCGGGTGTGCCTTGTCCGAGTCGGATGACGGTCTTGCCACTCGCCTCGACTGCCGCGACTTCTTCTGCTAATCCGACAAAGTGTTGTGTCGGTAATGATTTTAATAACTTGGAACGTCTGTCTGCCATGATGGGTCCTCCTAATACGAAAAAACACCCCTTTCTGAGGAAAGGGGTGCTCGATACAGACGTATGTAGTCAACCACCTTTCCATCTCTCAAGGTCACCTTGCTGGAATTAGCACAGTATTTTGCAATCTGTTGCTGAAGCTTCATCGGGCCAGTCCCTCCGCTTCTCTTGATAGAAAGTGTCATTCGTTATGTAATTTTTGTATGTCCCTAAGTTAACCAGACATTCCCAACGGTGTCAAACATTTTTTTCAAAGAGAACATCTATTGAATCCTTTTCAAAAAACATTCATAGTAAAAGAGTAGAAAAATTATATTTGTATGAGGGGATAGAGCATTGGATCTTAATCGTCAACTTATTTGGAAACTGAGTGTAATCGGACTGATCTTGCTCGTCTTATGGCGGGTCATCAGTGAACCGGATACCATCTCACGTGTCTTACAATACACGTTTCAGTTACTTACCCCTATCATCATGGGGATCGCCATCGCCTTGTTACTCAACACCGTACTCTCTTATATTGAAGAACGGTTCCACTTGAAGCGATATCAAGGACTACTCATCGTCTATATCACGTTCATCGGCATCTTGGCGATTTCGGTCGTCACGTTGTTCCCGCGGATTTACTCGAGTCTGTCATCACTCATCAATGAGTTACCGGTTTATATCCGTCAAATCGACGTGTTTTTAGGTGAAGTGAACAATTACTTGAAAGACTATAACGCGACGATCGCCCAAGCGATTGATTTTGCGCGCTTCGAGGATCGTTACTCTGGATGGGTCGAGACGGCCGTCCTCTCTTCCGTTAGTTATGTCTCTAGTTTTACAATGACATTGATCAACTTCTTGATTGGGATTGTCATCTCCATCTATTTGTTAAAGGACAAAGAAGTCTTCGCTCGTATGTTCAAGCGTCTTCTCTATGCGCTATTACCCGTCGGCACTGCGAAGACGACAATCGATATCTTTCAAGAGATGGATTATATCTTTAAGCGATATATCATTGGGAAGTCGCTCGACTGTCTGATTATTGGAGTGCTAGCAGTCATCGGACTCTTGATCATCGGGGCCCCATATGCCCTACTTCTCGGAGTCATCGTCGGCGTCTTAAACTTCATCCCATATGTCGGACCGCTACTCGGGATGATCCCGGCGTTTATCATCACCTATTTTTATGATCCGTTCACCGCCGTCTTGGTACTCTTGTTCATCTTCTTGTTACAGCAGTTTGACGGATTGTGGCTCGGACCAAAGATTCTTGGAGATAGTGTCGGCATCACACCATTTTGGGTCATCACATCGATTATCATCGGGGGAAGTCTGTTCGGCCTCGTCGGGATGTTCGTGAGCGTGCCGATCACGGCCATGATTCAAGTCGTCTTGTCTCGCCTCATCGATTATCGACTGAACCGAAAAAATCTCAACGAATTACTTTGATTCACCTCATAAATTTGTTGACACATTGAGGAAATGTGTCATACAGTTGAAGAGAAGAACACAATTAACAGAAAGGAGAGGTTCCCATGTCAGTAGTATCTTCGAAACCATTCACTCAAGTTCATACTGATTGGCAGGCACCTCTTCGATTGATTCATATCTAAGTCACCTGCCTATCGAGGCATGCATAAACAACGTGGGACGTCGTATGCCTTCATGCATATGACGTCCCTTTTGTGTCTAAAAATTAAATAAAGCAGGTGACCTGTATGTTTCAATCACTCAAGCGGCTCGACCGCAACATTTGGATTCGTTTCTTAGGGGAGACGATTACGGGAATCATGATGTTCATGATCGCCCCATTCCTTGTTCTCTATTATAGTGACCAGTTAGATAGCTACCTTCAAGTCGGAATCATCATGGCGACTGGCCCGATCATGGCGCTCCTCGGTTCGATGATCGGAGGACGTCTAGCAGACCTGTATGGTCGAAAACCAATCATGATGATCGCAATCATTGGGGACGCACTTGCCCTCATCGGATTTGCGTTCGCCGACTCGTTCTGGCCGCTTCTTTTATTGAACGCCATGCTCGGACTGACGAACTCGCTCTTCCACCCTGCCGCAAGCGCGATGGTCGCCGATGTCACGGAGCCAGAGCATATGAACGAAGCGTTCGGACTTTTACGGATGGGACATAACATCGGCGCTGCATTCGGTCCACTTCTTGGTAGTGCGGTGCTGTTCATCGACCGCGAGCTCATCTTCTTTGCGGCGGCATTCGTCTTTGGACTATATGCGATTGCGCTCGGCACGTTCATACATGAGTCGTTGCCCGAGTTTACGGAAGATGAGACTCCAAGCAACCGGGAAGTGTTGCGCGTCTTTTATAACGATCGCGTGTTTCTCGTCTTCATCTTTGCGGGTATATTCATATCAATGGGATTCTCCGTCGTCGAGAGCATGCTACCACTCTTTTTAAAAGAATCGCTCCCGACGTATACCGCACAACAGAACCCATTCCCGTATCTGTTAGCACTGAATGGAATCATGGTAGTTCTTTTCCAGTTCCCGATTGCTTCAAAACTCGGGAACAAGCCGTTCGGTAAGGTCATGTTAGCAGGAGCGACCGTATTTGGTATCGGTATGATCTTGCTTGCGGTTGTGCCTAGAGCCTTGTTCGCACTCGATACCCCTTACGTGCCACTCGTCGGGATCTTACTCGCCGTATATGCGTTTTATACGTTAGGTGAGATGATTATGTCCCCTGTTCAGCAGACATTCATCGCCTTGATCGCACCGGAGAATATGCGTGGTGCCTATAACGGTGCAGCGAGCATCCAATGGCTGATCGGCGGTGTCACGGCACCAATCATCGCAAGTCTCTTTTTTGACAATCGTGCCGGACACATCGCTTTGATCCTCATCGGTGGAGCGAGTTGTTTATCAGGCATCATCTATTGGCAGCTCGGACGTCATGTCCAAGCGACGGAAGCAAAGCAAAAGACGGCTTAACCGCTCATTGACCACACTCTCTGATTTCGGAAGTGTGGTCTTTTCATTCTTTTCATCTTTATTAAAATTTGAAATTATCATTCAATTCACTTTACAATCATAATAATCCTTTTTATGATAAAACGGTTAAGGAGGGATCTTTCATGGAAAGGATCGATAAACAAACAATCGTGGATAGTGTTCCACAAAAAGGCTTCTTCGGACAACCGAAGGGGTTGTTCACTTTATTCTTCACTGAATTTTGGGAACGTTTCTCGTACTATGGCATGCGGGCAATCCTCGTATTCTATATGTACTATGAAGTCTCTGAGGGAGGACTCGGTCTCGACCGAAACGTCGCACTCTCAATCATGTCCGTATACGGCGCGCTCGTCTATATGTCCGGGGTCATTGGGGGATGGCTTGCAGACCGGATTTTCGGGACGTCTCGCGCGGTATTCTACGGTGGTGTGTTCATCATGCTCGGACACATCGTCCTCTCGATTCCAGGTAGCGTCGTCTTCCTGTTTATCTCCATGGCGTTGATTGTCATTGGTACCGGTTTATTGAAACCAAACGTATCCAGTATCGTCGGAGACATGTATAGCGAGACGGATCGCCGTCGCGACGCTGGATTCAGTATCTTCTACATGGGAATCAACTTGGGTGCGTTCATTTCACCACTCATCGTCGGTCAAGTACAAAAAGACTATGGATTCCACTGGGGCTTTGCGCTCGCAGCCATCGGGATGTTCGTCGGACTCGTCGTCTTCGTATTGACACGCAAGACGAACCTCGGCTTAGCTGGTTCGTATGTACCGAATCCATTGACGCATGATGAGAAAAAGAAAACGATTAAAATCGTCAGCATTGTCACCATTGGAATCGCTGTTTTACTCGCAATCTTGATTCCACTTGGATGGTTCACGATCAATACGTTCATCTCACTCGTCGGGGTGTTCGGTATCGCGATTCCGACCATCTACTTCATTATCATGTATCGTAGCCCGAAAACGACTGAGGTCGAGCGTTCGCGAATCATCGCCTACATTCCGCTATTCATCGCCTCGGTCATGTTCTGGGCAATCCAAGAGCAGGGCGCAACGATTTTGGCGAGTTATGCTGATACACGAACTGACTTAGAGTTCTTTGGGTTCACGTTGTCACCAGCATGGTTCCAATCACTGAACCCACTGTTCATCATCTTACTGGCACCGGTCTTCGCTTGGTTATGGGTCCGACTTGGTGACCGCGAACCGAGCATTCCGACGAAGTTTGCTTTCGGGATCTTGTTTGCCGGGATCAGTTTCTTGGTCATCCTGCTCCCTGCATACTTCAGTGGTCCAGATGCCCTCGTCAGCCCACTCTGGCTCGTCTTGAGCTATTTCATCGTCGTGTTGGGAGAACTCAGTTTGTCACCGGTCGGTTTGTCGGCCACGACAAAACTCGCTCCAGCTGCCTTCTCGGCTCAAACGATGTCGCTCTGGTTCTTATCAAACGCTGCTGCACAAGGGATCAACGCACAGCTCGTCAAGTTCTACACACCTGAGAATGAGACGCTATACTTCGGGATTATCGGTGGCGTCGCCATCGTCTTAAGCTTGATTCTGTTCGCACTCGCACCAAAAATCAAAGTGTACATGCGTGGAATCCATTAACCATCAAAAACGCCAGCCGATCGAATCGGCTGGCGTCATTTTTATTTTCGCACTTGAATGAGTGACAAGTAGCGATCGATCATATTGTGGTTAAAGTAGTCATGGAAGTTATCTTGTTTCAGTGATTGGATCGATTCATGGAATGTCGCAGGCAGTGATGCGATTCCTTGGCTCTCGATTTGCTTCGCAGAATACTCGAACAAGTCATCCTCGTTCGGAGAAGACGGAACGAGCTGTTGCTCGATTCCTTCAAGTCCCGCATAAATGAGCGCGGCAAGTGCCAAATATGGGTTCGCACTCGGGTCAGGATTTCGGACCTCTACACGAGTCGCACTTCCACGGGAAGCGGGGATTCGAATCATCGAACTGCGGTTCGATGGGCTCCAGCATATATTGACAGGTGCCTCGAATCCAGGAACGAGACGCTCGTATGATTCCGGTAGTGGATTCGTGAAGATTGCTGTGGCACGGGCATGCTTCAAGATTCCCTCGATGAAATGACGCGCCGTTTTCGACAATCCGTAATCCGCATCGACTTCGTCGAACGCGTTGGTCGTCGGATTTCCAGACTCATCATTCTTCCAGACAGAGATGTTCAAGTGCATTCCAGAACCATTCACATCACGCAACGGTTTTGGCAAGAATGAGACGGATGCCCCTTTCTCCTTCGCCGCAATCTTGACGATTTCTTTAAAGAACTGAATGTTATCCGCCGTATGGAGTGCATCATCATACTTGATGCCAATCTCATGTTGCGCAGGAGCGACTTCATGGTGAACAGCCTCAATATTGAACCCGACACCGCTTAGACGGTTCGCGATGTGCTGTCGCACTTCATATCCTTTATCCTCTGAACGTGTCGAGAAATATCCGGCCTCGTCATAAAATTCTCCGTTCTCGTCAAAGATGAAGAATTCCGGCTCTGCCCCAACGAATACCGAGTAGCCATCACGTGCTGCACGTTCAAGTGCATCCTTCAATACATTACGTGGGTCGTATTCATATCGCTCTCCCTCCGGAGTGCATACGTCACAGAAGAATGCCAAAATATTTTCCTCGCCGTCTTGCTCATACCGTGGACGATCTAAATCCGGTCTCAAGAATAAGTCTGAGTTTTTGATGGAAGAGAACCCGTTGATTGAAGAACCGTCAAACATCGTTTTTCCCTCAAAGACTTCAGGCAACAATTTTGCCGAAAGCGTCAAGAGCTTTAAATCACCGAGAACATCTGAGAAATATAGATGGATTTGGGTGATGTTTTTCTCTTGTACCGTTTTCTCAATATCTTGTTGCTTCCTTTTTGCGTCATCCTTGTCTGTTCCGAATAGATTTGCCATGATTCGTTAAAACCTCACTTCAATGGATTTGACAGGCAAGCTGTCTTTACGCACCGTTCGTACGCTTCTCTATAGTTCATAACCGAGTTCGATTTTTTCTAAACATGGAATTTCAGCAAAGGCAAAGTGGCTACATGCGACAAGAGTTGATATGATGGGTAAAGAATGTCACAGAGAGGGAGAACGCGATTGCATATTTTTATGACTGGTGGAACCGGATTTTTAGGAGGGCGACTCGCCAAAGAATTGATTCAGCGGGGGCATCGCGTCTGCATGTTGGCGCGAACACCGGAGAAGGTACAAGCACAATTCACCGCTGAAGAACAAAAGTCGATTGATGTGTTACCAGGCGACTTGACGTCACATGCGCTCGGTGCTAATGAAGCGTTCATCGAGACATATAGAGGGAAGATTGATTTATTCCTACACATGGCTGCACTCGTCAAATTCGATGAAGAATTGCGCGATGAATTGTTCGAGACCAATTTGACCGGGACGAAAGAGGCCCTTCGCTTGACCAAGCTGATTGACTGCCGTCGCTTTTTCCACGTGAGTACGGCCTACACACTTGGCACTAAAGAAGTTGGCGGGGAAACACTGTACGACGTGTCGCAATCTTTTTTGAATCCGTATGAAGAAAGCAAGGCACACGCCGAGCAGGCGGTCTGGGAGTCACGGGATGAGCTTGATGTGTCAATCTTCCGACCGGCCATCATCGTCGGAGACTCGAAAACAGGAGAGGCTGACTCAAAATTTACGATGTACGGATATATGCGTGCTCTCGAACTGTTCAAACGGAAATTGGAACGACGTGGGCATGACGTCGAGTCGATTCGATTGATTGGCTCAGCGACAGGTACATCAAACCTTGTCCCTGTCGATTATGTCGCGGATGTACTCCTCGCTGCCATCGAGCATGCGAAGGCGGGTACAATCTATAACGTGACAAACGACGCACCACCAAAAAATGAAACGATGCTCGACTATATGAAAGAGTCGTTAGCATTCCCGCATTTAACAATCACGGAGACACCGACATCGACACTCAGCTCAGTCGAACAGTCGTTCAACGATATGGTGAAAGTATTCAATCCGTATTTGAACCGGAATATCACGTTCCGTGACGACAACACGAAACAATTGCTACAGGATGCTGGATTCGCTCCGCTCCGTCTCGATCAAAAATCGTTACGTCGCATCGTGAATGCCTATTACAAAGCAAAATAAAAAAATGGACCGATTTTTCCGGTCCATTTTTTATTTATCGCAAACTAACACGATTTTACCATCTTTGATTTCACGTTCGAGTGAATCCACCATCTCTTTTGTGAGTCCAAGACTCTCCATCTGTTCCATGCGATCTTCTGAATTGCTCGTGAATTTCGAGAGCAACGACTCGAACATTCCTTTTTCCGGAATTCGATATGGTTGTACCCCGGCCTCTGCTGCCAATCGAACGGTCAATTCCTCATCTTTGGCGAACAAATAGATATGCTCATTCACACATCCGCCTGACACCATCTCATTCACTTCATGGTCCACCGTCGTCATATCATTCACTACTCTTGTCTCTAACATGCCCCATCCTCCTAAACGTTCACAGTCATGGTTTTCACTGTTTTTGTTATTCCCGAAAAATGAGGTGGTAAACATCAAATCAACTCGATTCTTCGTTCATCGTCCATTCTTCGATGGCGAAATGTTGCACAATCCCCTTGATGCGATCATGTTCCCCTTCCATTTGAGTCTGCCCCTCTAATCGAGCGGTCACCATGAACTGGCAATCTATTGCTCGTATGCGAGATATGCGATACCCTGCTTGTTGCAACAATCCAGCGATGATCTCGATTTTTTCTCTCTCAACTGAACGGAATGTATGCATCCAGCCCACCTCTTTCTGTTTCGTTCCTTCTACATGCTATCATATCGTTTCAGACATGTGATGCTATACTATGGATAGAGAAAAGGAGTGAGTTCTGTGCCAAAACAAGACTTAAATACAATCATGCTTGAATATTTGAATGAGAAAGAAGACTATGAAGCGTTTGCCACAAAGCTGAAAGCGCTCCTCAGTGAATTGTTGACAGAAGCCGGCATCCAGTTCCATTCAATCGTCGCCCGTGCCAAAGAGGCGGACAGTCTATATGCCAAACTCTCACGCAAGCCTTATCAATATCGTTCCTTACGTGACGTACAAGACTTGGCCGGGATACGGATCGTGACATACTTTCATGACGACGTACGCGCCGTTGCGCAAATTTTAGAAGATGAATTCACCATCGACCGTGAACAGTCCATCGATAAGTCGACGTTGCTCGACTCCAATGAGTTCGGATATCTGTCTGTCCATTATGTCGTGGAATTAAGTGAAAAGCGACTTGCTCTCGGTGAATATCGCCGTTTTGCAGAAAAAGAGGCGGAAATTCAAGTCCGCTCGATCCTGCAACACGCCTGGGCCGAGATTGAACACGACCTCGGTTACAAAAATCCGAATGCTGTTCCTCCTGAAATTAAAAGAAGTTTCAGCCGGGTCGCTGGTCTATTGGAGATTGCCGACTCCGAGTTCGTGAACATTCGAAAACAGTTGCGAACATTCGAACAAGAAACGGTCGAACAGATTCTTGACTCTCCTGAAAAAGTGGCCATTACCCGAGATAATCTCAACTATTATATTGCAAATGATCAAACGGTCGAGAAACTAGACAACGCGATCTTCCAGAGCGAATGGCTACTCGAGACGGACCTCTCTGCCATCGTCGAGTTGACGAGAATGTTCCATTACGCCGATATCCGTACGTTCAAAGATTTGAATGACACACTTTCGACTTACTATACTCAAGCCGTCCAATGCGCAACCTTATTGCCATCTTCTCTGTTACCGAGACAAGGCATGGGTGTCGTCTATGCCGTTCTCGCTAAATTGTTAGCGGAAGGCGACGATCCGCAGATTGAATTTTTCTTTAGACGGTTCTATCCGGACTTGAAACATTATGAAGACATCATTCAGCAAATTCGGGCAAAAGACGAGCCCCTATAACTTTACAGACAACATGTTTTTAATGTAGAATGTTTTTATGTTCTGAAGTATATATGAATAATATTATCGCCAGGAGGTAGTTTCGAGGATGACAACACCCGTACAGACCGCTTCACGTCGTCAGCTCGTCGCAGACGCTGAACGTGGAATCCGGATGAACTATCGCGGAGTGAAAAAAAATCTCCGTTCGATGTTCTCACAATATTTGACCCGCAATGAATTCTTCATTCTACGTTCTCTTTGTCAACAGAGTCCTCAAATCGCCTCTGCTCTGTCAAATGAGTTTCAATTTTCAGCCTCGATGATCACCGCACTTGCCGATGAGTTGACGAAAAAAGGATTGATCTCTCGCGAACGTAGCGAGCGTGACCGCCGTGTCGTTGAACTTCAGGCAACGGATGAAGGTCGTGAGTTGTTTGAGACGCTAGAGAGCATGAAGATTGAATATTTGATGGATGTCTTCACTGATTTTTCAGATGACGAACTCATTGTACTTTCAAAATTATTAGATCGTATGGATGCTTAATCCGACTATAGCCCTTCACCGTAAAGGTGAAGGGCTATTTTTTGCGAAAAAAAGAGATGCGACCCATCGGTCAGCATCTCTTCATCTTTACGTTTCAATCAGGTTGGCCGTGACCACGATCCGGTCCCGATACCCAAGATTCTCGTCATACGGTCCTGCACAAGTGATCAATTGAATCCGCTTTGACTGAGTCGCCGCAAAAATGGAAGCGAGCGGCACTTTGTCGAGGCGATACTGTTTCACACTGACCACTTCATACGTTGCGACTTGGTCTTTCCGTTGGAGCGTCACCAGTTCTCCGATCGGAAGTTGATCCAGATTCGCAAAGATAGCTGGACCATTCAGATCATCTAGATGACCGGATAGGACGACATTCCCCGTTGCGCCTGCTTTGGCTCCGTATTGATACCAACCGACTTGATTCACGTCAGACGGTGTGTCCATTCTTCCAGCCTCATCCTTCCCGACCGCTTCAATCGATGTATCAACATCGATTGAAGCTATGACCAGCCGGGCAGGGACGAAACTGTTCGAATGAAACGTTTGTCGATCTACCTGCTTCGAGGTCAAGACCTGCGGTTCGGCAAATTCAGCCGTTGGCATCACGAACGGTTTGTCAGGAGCTTCCGCTTGAGTGCTCCATACGAGAAATGTGATTGTTCCTAAGAAAATCAGTTTAAGCGTCTTGCTTCTGACGACGAAAGACGTAGAATCCAGCTGCTGCCGCTCCAACCACTGCTGCTGCGAGCAACCAGTTCATTGAAGCTGTTTGAGCAAGACCACCTTGTCCTGTTTCAGGAGCCATTGCCATTTCCCCACCATCAGCAGCGAGAAGGACTTCAAACGCTGGTTCTCCTTCAAGGAGTCCGATTGCGAATGCTGTATAGTTTTTGCCACCTTCAAGTGCAACACCGTCAAGTGCTTTGACGACGTCAGTCGCTCCAGCGGGGCGGACTTCAAGGTCATACGTTCCAGCATCGAGTGTGCCGTAATCACTTACTGCTTTGAACTCGAGGTTTGAGAAGAGTGGGTCGCCACCTTTAGGTGCGACATCAACCGCTGGTGCATCTGGTGCGAAGTGAGCGACACGAACTTTCGATTTACCATCTTCAAAGTTTGCATCGTCTTCCATTGCAGCGATTTCGATGTTTTCAAGTTGACCGATTGCAGCGGCTGTATAGAACTTGCCTGCCTCGATTGAAAGGTCTGCTGCGACGACGACTGTTTCAGCGTCACCTGCCGGCTTGATTTCAACGTTGTAATCGCCTGCAGGAAGTGTCAAGTAGTCTGTGAGATCCTTGAATTCTGCTCCCTCGACCGCGACTTCCCCATCCACGTACACGTCAACTGCCGGTGCATCAGGTGAAGCATGTAGCACACGGACCATCGCGTTTTCATGTCCATCCGCGCTAACCGGTAAGACGAAAGCGAAAGCCAGTGCTAGAGTACCCAGTAAAGACATCAACTTCTTCATGTGAAATTTCCTCCTTTTGATCTTTGGTAACCCACAACGTGCATACAACAAATGTGATGCAGTGCTACATGGTGTGCTACATCTGATTGCTATGTAGCTCGGTGACATCTTAAACTTAAGACAATCCGACAATGACGTAAAGGGGACACTATGCACTGAATGTGCTCCGATATGCTAACGGACGAAAGCGCTACCTTTACATAAAAATCTAGTTCTCTTCCACCCAAATACAAAACCACTTAGTCGGCGACTAAGTGGTTTTGTATGCCCATTCGATATCATTGACAAAGATGGCATCGACTTGAAGCGCCATACAACGTTCAAGTTGATGTTGTGTTTTAATCGTATACGGTCTGATCGGAATCCCTCGACCTTGCAACGAGCGTACTTCTTCGTCTGTGATGCGATCGATGTGTGGGTGGACCGAATCCGCTCCGACGAATCGAAGATATCCGGAAATGTCATAAAGCGGCTGTGCAAGCAGAATGGCCGCTTCGATATCCGGTCTCATCTGTTTCAATCGGTGAATGGTTTCATGATTGAATGAGGAAAAGAGAATGCGGGTCGCATCAATTCCAGCGGATTCAATAGAGTCGATGATGCGAGATTCGATTCCTTCATATCGATGGACATCCGTCTTCACCTCTAAGTTCAAAATGACCGATTCCTCTTTCACCAGTTCGAACAGCTCCTCGAGCGTAGGGATGTGTTCTTCTAGACTATGACGTACCCCGGCATTGAACTGTTTGAGCTCATCATAGGTATAGAGTGAAACTTGCCCTCTTCCGTCGGTTGTCCGTTCGAGCGTCTCGTCATGGATGAGGACGAGGACGCCGTCCTTTGTCATATGGACATCCGTTTCAATCCCATCTGCTCCGGTTTCGAGTGCGAGCCTGAATGCCGACATCGTATTCTCCGGACGATGTGCCATCACGCCACGATGTGCAAATCGTTTCATTTGGCAACTGTTTGATATTTCTTCGTCAAATATCGAACGAGCGGTTGGACCGAAATCGCTTGACCCGTCACTTGTTGAATGAGTTCGTTCGGGGTGAGACGTTTTCCATATTGATGAACGTTCTCCTGTAGCCACGCTTTGACCGGTTCAATTTCACCTTCTGCAATCAACGTCTCGAATTCCGGAAGAGCTGATTTCAACGTTTCCGTCAATTGGGCCGCATAAATCAATCCGAGGGCATAGCTCGGGAAGTATCCAAACGAACCGCCTGCCCAATGGACGTCTTGGAGGACTCCTTTGGCATTCGACGGGACATCGAGTCCGAGATACTCTTTATACTTTTCATTCCATGCCGCAGGAAGCTCATCGACGGACAACGTCCCTTGGATGAGTGCCTTCTCGAGCTCATAGCGGATGATGATGTGTAGACTGTATGTCAATTCGTCAGCCTCGATCCGAATCAGAGATGATTTCGCTTCATTCACACCTCGATAGAAAGTGTCGAAGTCGATTGCAGCGTATGCCGGATGAAGCGATTGTAGTTTCGGATAGACGCGACGCAAGAACGCTTCGCTTCGTCCGATGAAGTTCTCAAAGAAGAGCGACTGGGACTCATGAATCCCCATCGACGCACCGCCACCTAGCCCGAGTTCATCGAGCATCGGGTCGATTTGCTGCTCATACGTCGCGTGACCCGCTTCATGCATCGTACCGAACAGTGCATTTCTGAAATCTGCTTCATCATACTTCGTCGTAATCCGGACGTCGCGGCGGTTGATGGTGATTTCGAACGGATGTACTGTCGCATCCAATCGACCACGTGATAAATCGTAAGCGACGACATTCATCCAGTCATGACAAATGGTTTCTTGAACATCCGCCGGCATCGACCAGTCCAGAGAGAGCGATTCTTTTGGGAGCTGCTGGATGAGAGGAACAAGTTCGTCTCGGAGCGAGGCGAACAATTCGTCTAAGAGCTCGACCGTCATGCCCGGTTCGAAATCATAGAGCAATGCATCGTACGGATGTTTCTCATAGCCGAAATATTCCGCAAATTTTTGCTGGAATTCGATAATCTGTTTAAGGTATGGAGCGAACATGTCCCAGTCGTCCTGTTCTTTCGCCTTTTCCCATGCCGTCTCGGCTTCCGAAACGAGTGTTACATATGCTTGATATTCATTGTGTGGAATCTTGGCATTCCGTTCGTATTGCGTCTTCGCGATTTCAAGTGACCGCGCCTCGACGTCAGATAAATCCTTTTCATCTGCCATCCGTTCTAGTAAAGAAGCGAACGACTCACTCGTCTGTCGTTTGAACGCCTCAGTCGATAAATAACCGATCGTTTCTGCCCGAAGCGGTGCCGACTGTTCCGGCATTTGTGTACGCATGTCCCAATACAAGAGCGAGATCGCCTCATCGAAGGAACGCAGTTGCTTAAAATGTTCACGCCATTCTTTTGTAACTTCCATCTGTCTTTCACCCCTATGTGTTATTCTGTTCCCTTTCTACTTTATTATAGATGTCAACCTTTGCCTACACCAGTTTACAAATCTTCTCGCTTGCTGTAGGAAAGTGGTTTTGTGGCAGGACCTTCTAAGACGTTGCCTTTTGCATCGAAACGAGAGCCGTGGCATGGACAATCCCATGACCGCTCGGCATTGTTCCATTTCACTGTACAGCCGAGGTGCGTACAGGTCAGGTTGACGACATGGCATTGGTTATCCAAATCTCGATAAACGCCACTCGTCTTGCCATCAACTTGCACGACCCCACCCTCGTCTAGCTGTAGGTCTTTTACATCTTTTCGTTCAAATAGCCGATCGACTGTCCCTTTCGCAAATTGAGTGGCAGTATCTAAGTTCGTTTTAAGAAATGCACTGATATCACTAGATTTAACCGTTTGACGGAGCGGTGAGACCAGATTGACGAATCGGTTCGGACGACCTGTGAGTTGATCCGCGAGCAAGGTGCCGGCAGCGATTCCGTTCGTCATCCCCCATTTCGAAAATCCAGTCGCCACAAAGAGATCTGGTTCTCTCTTGAACATTTGCCCTACGTAAGGAAGTCCGTCTAAGGTGATAAGATCTTGAGATGACCACCGATAGGATGCCCGATTCGTTTCGAAATGTGCCTGGGCATCATGCTCTAATCGATCATATCGGCTACGCGTGTCAGTGACTTGCCCCGCCGTATGCCCTTCACCGCCAACTAGTAAATAGGTCTTTCCGTTTTCCTCATAGGACCGAAACGAGCGTTTGCGCTCTCCTACCTCTAAGTACATCCCTTTAAGTGGTCGACTCCGCGATTCACAGGCGACAATATACGATCGCTCAACAGAAAATTTCGACACATATAACCCGCGCAGGTCATTGAATGGATAATGGGTCGCAATCACGACTTGATTTCCTTGTACTCTTCTACCGGTAGAAGTAGTGACTACAGGACGCGGTCCTTGACTCACTTCCGTCGCTCTAGAGTTTTCATAAATCTTCCCACCGTGTTGAACAAAACGATTCGCTAATTCACGTAGATATTTCATGGGGTGGAATTGGGCTTGGTTATGAATCACCAACGCCTGCTCGATTGAAAACGGGAGCGCTTTTCTCACTTCTTCCGTCGCTTCTCCCCCGTCAATCTTTAAGCGACGATACGCATCCAGTTCTTTCGTAAGTTCTTCGTTCGGTTCCCTAGAATAAAGAAACGATTGTTCATTCGCGTAATCGCAGTCAAACCCTTCCTTGATTTGATTTTTCAAATAGACGAGCGCTTCTGAGTTGAACTCGTAATATAAACGCGCGATGGATTCATCAAAATGACGAATCAACTTATGATAAATCGTCCCATGTTGAACGGAACATTTTGCCGTTGTATGTCCCGTCGTCCCATGTCCAATCTCTAATGCTTCTAAAAGCGTCACTTGCCTCCCTCGTTTTTGGAGTTCATAGGCGCAGACGAGTCCGGCAATCCCTGCCCCGATGACGACGACTTCGGTCGATTCCGAAACGGAAAGGGATGGGTACGGCGTCCCAGTATCATGTTGACGCCAAATGGAGTTCGTGAACGGATAACGATGCATAACGCATTCTCCTCTCAAAAAGTGACATCTTTATCCTTATACCCGAAACACAATTCTTTCACCGCCGATCAATCATTGACCTAGTTCTTTATTTTATCAGCGAAAAAAATAAGCGTTTTCTATTATGTTTATAGAGTAACCAAAAAAGGAGGGACTTTTGTTGACCCGTAGAAGGAGACACCGAAGAAGAACGTACATCATGCGAAGAATGATTGCCGCGGTCGTTCTACTTGGAATCATCGCACTGATCCCGACGTTGGTCGGATTTAAACAAGATAAAGAAGCACCGACATTAGCAGAAGCGTCCACACCAAAAGCTGAACCGATGAAGATAGGTCCGCTTTTCCCGGATATCGACATGGGTTCATGGAGTCCGAGTGAGACGAAGATGATTTCGGATGAGGAAATCACTGTTGGTGCACTAACTTTCGTCAATGTGACCAAACAAGAGATATTAATCGATAAAAACGCCAATGATCGTGTGTTTCCAGCTAGTACGACCAAATTGATGACGGCACTGCTTGCTTATGAGAAGGCATCTGCAGCGAATGAACTCGACCAACCAATCATTACGATTCAACAGTCGACACTCGATATTCCATGGGACAGCCATATCGCGCATCTTGCCATCGGGGATACATTGACAGTTCGTCAAGCACTTTACGCCACGCTACTTGAATCCGGAAACGATGCTGCGAACAGCCTTGCGGAATACACGAGCGGGTCGACCGAGGCCTTCGTTCAATTGATGAATGATCGAGCAAAGGTTTTAGGATTGACTGGAACGCATTTCGTAAATGCGCATGGCTACTCGGATCCGAATCATTATACGACGGCGAACGACATGGCTAAAATCGCCTTCGCATTCAGTACATACCCGGAGTTGATTGAAATTGCCGGGACTTATGAATTTAAAGCCGAATTTAAAGATAAAGACGGTAACGGCAAACGTCGTTGGTGGTATCACCTCGGTTCATCGGTTAATGAACGAAGTGTCAACTACTCCAAGTTTGTGACCGCCACGAAGACGGGTTATACGGACGAATCCGGATATACCATGGTATTCATCATGAAACATAATAGCGAAACTTATATCTTGGTTACGATGCAGGCGAAGTCTGGACAAACATTCCCGACGATGCGACTCGTTGAAGAAAAAGCATTCAAATAAAGAAGTAAAGAGCATTCAAAGATGCTCTTTTTCTTATGATTAAAAATATGTTTTCTGAAAATTTTCCCATAAATATTACATTCATGTTACACAGGAAAGTCCTCAGCATTTCAAATATTCAGAATATTTAAACTTTTTATTTGAAAATTTTAGCCTTCATCCGTTGGTATAATGGGCTTTAGAGTCGTTTTTATGAAAAAGTGTCAGTTTGCAATCATTTCAAAGGTTCTGTAAGGTAAAGCACAAGTTCGCATTTTCAACTTTTGTTTTTAACTGTGTGATGTCTTCACACAATCGCGAACGAGTTGATTAAATAGATCTTTTAACTTAATAGGAGGTAATTCAATGCTATGGCAAGAATGGGTATCAATCGCGCTTTATCTCGTGATGATGCTTCTTATCGGATACGTTGCTTATAAACGAACGACCGATTCATCAGATTATATGTTAGGTGGCCGTAAAATGGGGCCAGGTGTTACAGCCATGTCAGCCGGAGCTTCGGATATGAGTGGTTGGATGTTAATGGGACTACCGGGTGCAATGTATGCAACTGGACTATCAGCAATTTGGTTAGCCGTTGGATTGGTCATCGGAGCTTACTTGAACTACTTGTTAGTTGCTCCACGACTTCGCGTCTTCACAGAGATGGCGAACGATTCGATTACGATTCCAGATTTCTTAGAGAATCGGTTCCGAGATCACTCGAACTGGCTACGGATCCTTTCTGCATCCGTCATCATCATCTTCTTCACGTTCTACACGTCAGCTGGGCTTGTATCCGGCGGGAAGTTGTTTGAAAGCTCATTCGGATTAAATTATCAGACAGGTGTCATTGTCACAATTAGTGTCGTCATCTTATACACCCTCTTCGGTGGATTCACGGCAGTTAGTTGGACGGACTTCGCACAAGGTGTCATCATGTTCTTGGCGCTCGTGCTCGTACCATTCGTCGCTTTAACAGATATCGGTGGAGTAGACACTGCTGTCAACTCTGCAACGACAATCAATGCCGATTTGTTCGACCTCTTTAAAGGGACGACGACACTCGGGATTATCGGTCTCCTCGCTTGGGGACTTGGTTACTTCGGTCAGCCACACATCATTGTTCGCTTTATGGCAATCCGTGATGTGAAATCATTGAAAACGGCTCGTCGTATCGGGATGAGCTGGATGACAGTATCTATCATCGGTGCCGTCATGACAGGGTTCGTCGGAATCGCTTATTTCCGAGGACAAGGAAATCCACTCGGGGACCCGGAAACAGTCTTCATTCAATTCTCTGAAGTCTTGTTCCACCCGTTCATCACTGGTTTCTTATTGGCAGCCATCCTTGCTGCGGTCATGTCGACGGTATCGTCGCAATTGCTCGTCACATCATCTGCATTGACAGAAGACTTCTATCGTAAATTCTTCAACAAAGATGCAAGTGAGAAGACGATGGTCCTTGCCGGACGTGTTGGTGTCTTGCTAGTAGGAGTTGTAGCGACGCTCATGTCACTCAACCCATCAAGTACAATCCTCACACTCGTCGGATATGCATGGGCTGGATTCGGTTCTGCATTTGGACCAGCAATCCTCTTGTCACTTTACTGGAGCAAGATGACGCGTCAAGGTGCCCTCGCTGGTATCCTCGTCGGTGCCATTACCGTCATTCTCTGGATCGTCACTGGACTTTCGACAGTCCTTTATGAAATGGTACCTGGCTTCTTCTTGAGTATGTTGGCAATCGTGCTTGTCAGTAACTTTACTAGCCAGAAAGAACAAAAACGTATCAACCGAGAATTCGGTGAAATGGAAGCTGAATTGGCAGCTGCGAAGAAAGAGTAACGATTCACACAAAAACTCGGTTCCCTATAAAGGGACCGAGTTTTTTGTTTTACATCGATGCTGCGATTAACCAGACACGAATCACAAACGGTACGAGAACCAACACGAACATTGCGTTTCGCATCCACCGATTTCGGTTCCAATAGTACGCCATTAGTACGAACGGATGCAATGCGACCAATTCGTATGGATTGAACCAAAACCATGTGAGAATCAGTACGATTAAAAAGTACAATACTGATTTTTCTTTCGACGTTCGGTATTCACGCCACATATCATAGGCACCTTTAAAGAAAGCGATGAATGTTGCAATCCAGAATACGATGACAATCACATTATCAAATCCACTAAACAACTGAGTAACCACCTTTTAGGAAGGATTTTCTACATAAAAACCGCCCCAGTAAATATGACGGTACGTAAACTCTTTTCCACTTTCTACAGTAATCACAATTTCATCTTCCGTCAACACGAGGACATGAACCGGTACCTCACCCTGGCGAAGCATCGGGCTAAATAATTGAAACTGTTTGTTCAACCATTTGCGCTCTGAAAAGTTTTGATAGTGATGTAGAGAAAGCATCGGATGGCTCAAGTATGCAGCTCCAACTATCGCGACAGCGATCGGTGGCGCGCCGATTTCCATCATGAACGAGAAGACGAGAACAAGTGATAGCACCCCATACGCGAACTCTACTAATTCCATGAGAGAAGCTCGGCTAGCTATCACATATTGAATCACACGAAACATGAGATACAAGATGATACTGACAATCAAGTACTCAGAGAATGGAGAATGTCGGAACGATACGTCCAAATAGAACAAGACAGGTAACAGTAGGATCCATTTCCATAGATGTAAGGCGAGGTAAAACAATGATTGATCGATGAAACGACGATTGTGTACGAGCCGTTGCATATCCATGTTTCCCACCTCCGCTTTGATGATGTGACCTTACGATACCATTCCCTATTCTTTCGAATGATAACTAGCAATTACACGTCTAACGAAGTTTTTCTTTCCTCTCGATTAACGTCGCATTCAACAGCCCACCAAGCAAGATGACAGAGGCAGCGAGATAAAACCAAATCAATAAGACGATGAACGCACCGAGTTGACCATAAAACTGCTCGTAGTTTGCGAATTGTGAATAGTAACTAAACACGTTCGAGACAAGCAGAATCCCTACTGTTGCAAAAGCGGCTCCGGCCCAACTATTTTTAAATGTTCCGGACACACTTGGCAACCACTTATATACAAATACGAATACAGTGAATAGAAGACCTGTTCCGATGATCCATCTGAAGTAAAACCAAATCTGCGCATATCTCGTGACAATCTCATCGATGAACAACACGTATGAAGAGATTTCTCGAAGTGCCGTCTCAATCACAGGGACGAGCAATGAAAATGGTAACACAAACATGAGCGCCAAGGTGATGGCGATATCCTGTAAGACGCCCCTCCAAAAGGCTTTATTACGAACAGCCCGGTAGGCATCGTTCAATGCTCGCACGAGAGATTGTACGGCCATAGATGAGATCCAGAGTGCTGGTAAGATACTGAATGATGCCAATTTCAATTTGGAGTTGTCGAATACGGCTTCAATGTTCCCTTCTAATAGCTTGTAACTAGCTTCAGGCATGATGAGTGATAACGCTTGAATCACATCGCCACTCGTAAACGGTAAAAATCCAACAATCCCTAATACGAATAATAAGAACGGGAACGTGGATAAAATGAAATAATAGGCTAACATGGCCGCTTGATCAAAAAAACGTTCTGTAAAAAATCGCTTGACGATTGTCAAAAATACTTGTTTCATCGTTACTCTCTACTTTCTTTTAATAAAATATCTTCGGTATTTGAAATAAACGATTTAAAATGAAGAGGAAACCCCTAATGCCAGGGGCGTCCCATTGATTGATGATCCTTTAACTGATTTCTTCATTTTTCGTTTCCCACGCTTCAATATGTTCTTTACCAGGAAGTTCGACATCATCTTTAAAGAATTCTGGGTCTCTTCCTTCTTTCTTTTGAACCATATAGTCGTCGAGGAGCGTCTTGGCAACTTTACTCAATCGGAAAATCGCATACATGTTGACGAGCGCCATCAAGCCCATAAAGATGTCAGCAATCGACCAGACCAGTCCCGCAGATCGTACCGAACCGAACATGACCATCCCGACAACGGCAATCCGATAGATTATCAAATATCGCTTCTTCTCAGATATGAACTCGATGTTCGTCTCTCCATAATAATAATTGGCCAAAATCGAACTGAAGGCAAAAAGTAAGATGGCGATTGTCATGAGCGTCGTCGCAATCGGTCCGATTTCAACGAGAAGCGCCTCTTGAGCAAGCTCAATCCCTTGGAATGCTTCAGAGCCTTCGACACCTGAGATGAGGACAATCATCGCCGTTGCGGTACAGATGAACAATGTGTCCACAAATACACTAAGCGATTGAATCAATCCTTGTTTGACCGGGTGACTCACCTCAGCGGTAGCTGCGGCGTTCGGGGCAGACCCCATCCCTGCCTCGTTCGAGAACAGGCCACGTCGAATGCCTTGGAGGACAGCTGCACCGACCGCTCCACCGAACAACTGTTGGAAACCGAGGACACCTTCAGAGAAGATGGCCGAGAACACTTGTGGCACGACATCAAGATTCGTAAGAACTACCCAAATGGCTAGTAAGATATAACCGCCCGCCATGATTGGTACAATGATTCCCGACAAAGTCGAGATGGAACGAATCCCACCGAAGATGACGATAGCGGTGACAACGGATAAGATGATGCCGACCCAGACCGTATCGATCTCAAATACGTTATTCACGGAGAGTGCGATTGTATTTGCCTGGACGGAGTTGAAGGCAAAACCGAAGGCGAACGTAATCAAAATGGCAAATACGATGCCTAACCAGCGTGCACCAAGTGCCCGTTCGATATAGTATGCTGGACCACCACGCCACGCCTTGCCGTCATGCACTTTATACACCTGGGCGAGGGTACTTTCAACGAATGCCGACGCCGCTCCAATCAGTGCAATGAGCCACATCCAAAACACGGCGCCAGGTCCGCCTAAAGCGATTGCCGTCGATACGCCGGCGATGTTCCCCGTACCGACTCGCGCCGCCGTTCCGATGGCGAATGCTTGGAAAGATGAGACCTGTCCTTTCTCATGCTTGATTCCTTTCACGAATAATAGTTTAAACATTTCCGGTAACAATCGAAATTGAACGAACCCCATCCGAATCGTAAAATAAAGACCTCCTGCAATCAATACGAAGATGAGAAGGTACGACCATAAATAATCATTGATTTGCATAATCAGTTCACGAATATCCAACGAAATCGCCTCCTTTTATCGGGTTTTTACCCGCTCTGAATCTGACAGAAACAGCGGGTTCATTGCACGTTTTTAAGAATCTCTTCACATAGACGATGTGTCTCGAGACTGTCTTCCGCGACAACGGAGGCGTTCGGTTCCCCACGAAGTAAACGTAAGAAGTCTTCCACAAGGTCGATAAACCCTCGACGTTTCAAATTCGACTCCCATGGGTCGAGTGACCATTCCTTCACACCGTCTCGTCCATAGTCTGTAATCCGCTCCACATCACGCGTGACCCGCTTTACGGTCGGTGACATGACTTCCATCACTTCTTCGGTGCAACTGTTGTCTCGGTTCATCCAACCGATTGCCTCGATTCCCCCTGCCTTGAAATGAATCATCACTTGTTTCAGCACATCCCCTTCAAATCGAGGTGTGACACGTAAACGTTCGACAGGCTGAAGGTCGGTCAAATAACGGAGCGTATCGACGACATGCACGAAATCCTCGATCACAAATTCACGAAGCGATGCCGGTTTATACGTTCTGTTTTTTTGAATGAAGACCATATTTTTTTCCTCGACTTATTTGAGTGCCTGTGTGGCCGTGGCAAATCGGCGATTGAAGCCTGTGACGAGATGGACGCCTTTCTCTTTAGCAAGTGCGACGAGTCGTTCCGTCTCTCCAAGAGTGAACGTGATCGGTTTGTCGATGAAGACATGCTTCCCTTGCCGTAGACAATACTCGGCTTGCTCATAATGAACAGCTGTCGTCGAATGAATCATGACCGCATCGATTTCTGTCATCGGCACGGCGTCGAGCTCCGTATATCCTCCTTTAAAACGATAGGTCGAGATGATATCGTGTAACTTCTGTTCATCCCTTGAGACGAGATACACATCAATGTCCTTTAATCCGGCATATACAGGTAGATATGCTTTTTTGGCGACATCCCCGATGCCCACTACTAAAATATTCATTTGCTCACTCCTCCAATATTATGTAGAAAGCCCGAAGCGATTGCCTCGGGCTCACGTAATAGATACAATCTCAAAACTTGTGATCGGTTCACGAATCGCGTCAGATACAATTTGGTAAGCCGCATGTAATTCTTCTTGATTATTTAAGTCCGGCACACGGTCCATTTCTACCTCGACCGTCCGAGTGTTCTGTTCTTTCACATGTAACTGATATTCGACTGTATACTTTTCCATCATCTGTCCCCCTCTAATTATACATATGTTATGTATATCCTGTTACACGGATGATGAAACAAGTGAGTTTGTTCTAAGAAAACAGAAAAATGACCGCTCAGGTGAACGGTCATGGATTCATCATTCTGATTTCGGTTTTGCGTCACGGTCCGGACGTGGGCGACGCTTTCCGAAGTATTGGTAATATTGCGTCTCGATATTTCCGTTGTACAGCTTCCGACGCTTCGTCGCCGGGCGCCCGTATGCCTTCTCGAAGTCTTCATAACTCGTCAACATATAGACGCTATAACCAGGGTATTTCGCATATTGTTCCCCGATCCGTTCGTACAAGTCGATAATTTCTTCTTCTGACTGAAGTCGTTCCCCATAAGGTGGGTTTCCGATGATGACCCCGTACTCTTCTTTCGGCTTCAATGCGGCTGCGTCACTATGGACGAACGTGATTGCATCACGGACGTCAGCGAGTTCCGCATTGTCTTTTGCAAGTTTCACCATCCGCGGATCCAAGTCGATTCCATAGATTTTTAACGGTTTATCCCACTCCGCCTTCTCATTCGCTTCATTGATTGCCGCATACCAGGCTTTTTTCGGGATGCATGTCCAATCCTGTGCGAAGTATTCACGGTTGATACCCGGCGCGATATTTCGTCCAATCATCGCCGCTTCGATGGCGAGCGTCCCTGAACCTGTAAATACGTCATAAAACGGCATGTCCGGACGCCAGTTTGTCAATTGAATCATCGCCGCTGCCATCGTCTCTTTGAGTGGAGCTTGCGAATGAAGCTCACGGTAGCCTCGACGGTGAAGTGGACCGGACGTATCGATTGTGATGGTCGCCACATCTTTCAAAAGAGCGACTTCGATTGGGAATTTCGCGCCTGACTTCGGCAACCATTCTCCCTCTTTACGATAGCCGCGTTGCATCGCTTCAACGATCGCCTTCTCCGTGATTTTCTGACAGTCACGAATCGAGAACAGCTTTGATTTGACCGAGCGTCCGTCGACCGTGAACGCCGCGTCCCACGGCATGAGGTCGGTCCATGGTAACGCTACGACCCCGTCAAACAATTCTGTAAACGTTGTCGCCTTGAACTCGGCAACGACGAGTTTGACCCGGTCTGCTGTCCGCAACCACATGTTCAGACGTGGAATGTCTTCCATTTCGGCGTCGATATAAATCCGTCCGTTCTCGACTTCGCACGTGTATCCTAAATCCCTTACTTCTTTTGCCACAAGTGCCTCGATTCCCATCGCTGCCGTCGCAATCAGTTTACGTTTTGCCATTTAAATCGCCTTCCTTCTACATAAATATCTTTCAGTCATTTTGTAAGTTGTAAAAAAATCATGAAAAAAGGAGCTCAAGTATATGTGCTTGAACTCCTTGTCGTTGTCAGTTGAGACTATGTTGTCCTGTAAGCCATGTTCTGTACTCCGGTGCTCATAGCGGTCTCCCTGGCACGATGGAGTGACAATCATCTATCTGCGCACATCGGCGCCCTCCGTCCCGTTCGATTCCGGTCTGGAAGTTCCCCTACCATAGTTTGGGTTTCTCGCTCGTGGGGTTTACCTCGTTCCACTCTGAACGTTTCCGATCAGACTCCGTCACTGTGGCACTTTCAAGAAGCGTACACCATATCCGAGGACTTAGGTGTTTCTTCTGCCGTCAACTTGCGTTGCCTACACTTATCGTTTCGTGTAGCACGATCACTACAGCCATCACAGGCTGTGCGAGCATGGACTTTCCTCAAGACTTGCGTCCCGCGATTGTCCAGACCTCATAGTCACTTCAACCATTGTAGCTGAAATTTGAACGGTTGACAACTTAAATTCGAAACTTGATTTTACGTTCAGTCAGCGCTAAAATAAGGCGTGTTCATTGAATAAGGAGGGATTTTGATGCATCAGGATGCAAAAAACGGTTGGATTCAACGTCTGACTTATGTAATAGAAATCGATGACATTAAAGTGCTCCACCCGAACAACGGCGTGTTCGCCTTCTACCGAAATAATCGTCTCGTCCGAGGGTTTGAACCGTTCGATATCAAGGCACCGAACGAACTCTCGAAACGACCTTATCATTTTGACCATCACAATTTAGCACACCTCGAGGAGCGTTTCCCGGATGCCATTCCAGTATTCGATGAAACGCATGAGACGCGTCGTGCTTGGAGCGACCGCATCCGAGTCGGCCTTTGCGAAATCATCCGAGATGGGAAACTCAGTTTCGAGCATATTGATGACCAAGGGAACGTATTAGAAGCGAGTATCCGTTGGTGTGGAGAAGCCATCACCATCGATTAAATAGAAAAAGCCGTCTCTCCGTTAGGAGCAGGCGGCTTTTTATCTTACAAGGTCTCTGTGACCGGAGGCTCGTCTTCGATGATTGGTGGCTCAAAAGATGTCGTCACCACATTTTCGCGAAGGTCCGTCGGTTTAAGGATGACCGTCAGCTTCTGTGTCGTATTCCCTCTTACCGGGAATGTCCCGGCGATGTGGAGCGCTTCGTACAAGACCTTCCCATTTGAATCAAGTACCGTGACCGTGCCTTTTCGTGTCGTGTGAATCGAGAACGTCCCTTCTTCCGATACCTTCACAGACACTGCCGTCTTCAACGTGTTGACATAATCAATCGTTCGGCTCGTGTAGCGCTTATGTTTTCCATCCGTGACTTGACCGACGATGCGATATTGTCCGCTCGGTAGCCAATCCCCGCTCGAATACATCGTGAACGACCGATTTGGTGTGAGCGTCTTGACTTTCTTGTTCCCTTGATACAGTGTGAACGAGGATTTCAAGTTCGAATGGTTCATGACACTTAACTTGACATCATTCACGTATCGACTCTTCCACACCGAAGGGGCAGAGATGTGAATCGGGCGAGCCGTCGCTTCTAATAGTTTCATTGTATTCAATTCCGTATAGGACTTGCCGGACGCTCGAGGCATCTTCGCAATTAACTGGTCGATCTCACCCGGTGTGAAATAAGGGTTGATCGATTTGACGAGCGCGAGGCTCGCCGTGACCATCGGTGCCGCCATCGACGTCCCATCCATATAGATAAAGCGGTTGTTGACCCCGAGCGAGAGGATGTTCACACCTGGCGCCACGATTTTGACGCGATCGTCCATATTGCTAAAGCTCGCGAGACGATGTCTAGAATCGATTGCACCGACCGCGATTACTTCTTTCATGTTTGCAGGAAAATTGATCGTCTGTTTTCGATCATTTCCAGATGATGCGACGATAATGACCCCTTTTGCCCTTGCCCGTTTGATTGATGCGGCCAAACGACTATCATAATCATCCCCACCAAGCGAGAGGTTGATGATGTTCGCCCCTTTCGCCACAGCCGTATCCACGGCATTGGCGACCGTCCAAGAGTCCGTTTTATCTTTATTCACCCCGTAGAACACATTATAGAAGTGGTAGCGGACGTTCGGCGCGAGTCCGGCGATCCCAAAGCGGTTATGTTTCCCGGCCATGATTCCGGCGGTATGCGTACCGTGAATATCCGCAGTATACGGACCTTTCATGGAATTGACGACACGAGGAACGTTCTTCAAATCCGTATGGTTCCGGTCAGCTGACGAGTCAATCAGCGCCACAACGATATCACTTGCGCCTCTCGTCTTACTCCAGGCCAAATCCGTACCGATTTGCTTCACATAATATTGGCTCGTGACTTGTGGTTCTGAGACGACGTAGCCATGTTTCTTAAGGATGACTGGCTTTGCAGCATCTACTCCGACCGGCAGTAAAAGGGCAATCGCTGTCAAAAGGGCAATCTTTTTCATTCCTTCCGCTCCATTCCAAACTGATAAAGTGACTCCATTATCTCAAACTTTGGATTAGATTTCCCTTTTTTTGAATAAAAAGTTGTCGACAAATTCACCAATAGCTTGGCTCATCCGGATGTAACATATCAAACTCGACAATCCGTCCAATCGTCAAGTACGTATAGTAGCGCGCCAGTTCCACCCGGCTTGGGTCGGGACGAAATCCTTCTAAGTCCTCTCCGAGCGGGGAGCCGTCAATGGTCTCAAACTGCTGGCAAAAAAAAGACTCGGTTTCGGCGTCCCAGACGATACGATCTCCGATATATCCGCTTCCGAAGCGGATGTAATCGATGATGGACGGAACGATGACTTCTGCCGGCAAGCGTTCGCTCATCCGACCGACGAGCTCATATCGCAAGCGATCTGCCTGATTGGCTTCCTCGAGGGAGGCACATTTGAGTACTTCTTTATTGATTTCAATCAATACGACATAATCCCCTGGTTCAATGGAGAGCTTCATCGCCTCACCTCACTTTTCATACCTTCATCCGATTCTCTACAAGTCATTATTCGAGATAAATGGTGGGAATCCTGTCCATTCCTCATTTTTTTCCAAATCGCAGTTGAGTTCACAACGGTCGAACTGTTTTTGTTATACTAATCATATGAATTGAGAGAGAGGAAGTGCACCATGGCCAAACGACCGCTGACCCCTCGAGAAAGTGAGTTGATTGCGACCGCGTTATTTGTTGTCGGAAGCGTCCCATATTCAGGACATATCGACCGTCTCGAATCCCTCACCTTACGTGACATCGCTGATGACTATTTGAATGGAACTGCCACTTCCGCAGACGCGATCGACGCACTCGACCAATACATCTACGTCCGGCGTCATCGCTTCAAAAACGTGACCCCTCACAACCTCTGGACATTGGATGATAGGACTGAACAAGAAGCACTGCGTCATATCTCCAAGCGACCCGAATTGAAAAAGGGTCAGACGTTGAATAAACGGAATCAACCGTTTCAAGCAGGACAAGAAATCGAGTTCAAGGTGGACAAACATGTCGACCGTGGACAATTCCGCATCTACATCGGAAAACTTCAAGGGTACACGTGTAAAGCCCAGTCAAAAGAACGTGAAAAGCTGAAGTCAGTGTCAGGATGGATCACACATATCGACCCGAAAGACCGATTGGTATTTGTTAACGTGACAGACTTCGGACGGATGCCAATCGAACCTGCAATGAAACAAGAACTTGAATCGATGAGCGCCTCGATGCTCGGTTGGTTCGCCACGGCAACAATCCCTTCTGAAGAAGAAGCACTCCTTGCCAAACAGATGATCGGCACGTTACAGCGACGCGATCAACCGTATTGGTTCACGTTGACGACCGCGTTGAACCACCCTCGCCCAGAACATGTGAAACGCTGGGGAACAGTCGTGAATCTTCTCGTCAAAGCGAGTAACGGTGACCAAAAGGCCATCCAAACATTAGAGACACAAGAAGACAAATATTTTAAGGATGCGTTCATCCGCGCCCTCCGTGCCCTTCATCAAGAGATGACGAAACAATAAAGCTGATACGACTCGAGGTGACTCCGCATGGGTCACCTCGTTTCGTGTCGAACCTATTTTGGAAAGGAACGACCGATATGCGTATACTCATCGTAGAAGACGACCCATCCATTTTACGCCTTGTGAAGGAGACGTTCGAGGATGCGGGTCATGAGGTGTTGACGGCGACGGATGGGAACACAGGCGAAGAACGTTTTACAACGCAACCAATCGATGCCGCAATCGTCGACATCATGCTCCCAGGGCTTGACGGTCGTGAGTTGTGTCGACGACTCAAGGCGACTCTTGATATACCCGTCATCCTACTAACCGCTCTCGATGAATGGGAGGATAAGCGCCAAGGGTTCGAGCATGGGGCAGACGACTATGTAACCAAACCTTTCATCCCTGAAGAGTTATTGTTCCGATTGCAAGCCGTCTCGCGGCGTTATCAACGCTCGGCCGCTTCACAAATTCAAGCCGGTCCTCTTCGACTCGATTTAAGAGAGTACGAGGTGACGCTTGAAGGGCAGCTGTTCTATCTTCCTAAAAAAGAGTTCGAGCTATTATTTCAACTCGCCTCTTTTCCGGGAAGAGTGTATCGTCGTGAGGAGTTGATCGAGTTGGTGTGGGGATTTGATTTCGAGGGGGATGAGCGAACGGTTGATGTGCATATCAAGCGACTTCGTAATCGGTTCGATCACCCTGCTCTGACAATTCGAACGGTACGAGGTGTCGGATACGCACTCGAGGTGAACGGATGAAGACACTCTACACGCGAATCATCGTCACGATGTTCCTGATTTTACTTCTATCCGGAGCCATCTCTCTGTTGATCAGCAATGTGGCTTATTATACGTGGTGGCAACCTTCCTATAGCGAGAAGACGGAACGGGTCGCCAAAATGGCGGAGTCGTATGTCGAGAACCATACCGATTTAGACTATGATGCCTTCTATACCTTTTTAGCCGCGACCGGATACCAACTGGTCGTCGTGGACTCCGCAGACGAACGTCGACGCTTTGGCGGTGCATTTCGAGACGAGACCATATCTGACGCGGTGATTCAGTCCGTACGGAACGGAGCTCCCTATCAGGGAATGCGTGACTTTCCGTTTCATCTCTTCTTGCTCGGATTGTTCGATAATGAATTGACGAACACATATGGATTTACACTTGAAAACGGAGACGTCATTTTTATCCGTCCGGACTTGAGTGCCCAAATCCGTGAGTTACATCTGTTCGTCGGTCTATTTTTCGCACTCGTGACCCTCTTGGCATTTGGCTTGATCGCCATTTCGACAAGGTCCTTGGTCCGCCCATTGCAGACGCTCACGAAAGCGACCACATCCGTCGCCATGCGTAAAGCTCCGGAACATCTCCCCGTCGAGCGTCAAGATGAGATTGGGACGTTGGCACGACAATTTCAACACATGTCGAACGAGATCAATCGGACAGAAGCGAGACAAAGACGATTCGTTTCGAATGTCTCCCATGAATTCCAATCTCCGTTGACTTCCCTAGTTGGCTATGCAGAAAAATTGGCTGACGGAACGAAAGGAGAATCGAAGGAATATGCGCGTGTCATCGAACAGGAGACGAAGCGTCTATCCCAATTGACGAAACAACTGCTGCTTTTATCACGATTGGATGAAAATCCACCGATTCTCGAGACGAACGTGAATGTGCTTCAATCGGTATCCGAAGTCATTCAAATGAACGCATTCATTCTTGATCAAAAAGGGATTGCCGTCGTTACTGACATCCCACAAGACGTAGTCTTGAAGAGTGACCCGGTTCTACTCGCACAAGTTTGGAACAACGTATTGGTGAACGCCGTCCATGCCTCACGTGATGGAGGCACCATCCACATCACCTGTACCGTTGATCCGGGTGTCGTCATCTCGGTTACAGATGAAGGGATTGGGATGGATGACGAGACAAAAGAGCACCTCTTCGACCGCTTCTATCGCGGAGACACGGCTCGAACGAGTCAAGGGACAGGTCTCGGTCTCGCCATCACCTCAGATATCATCGACCTACATGGCGGAAACATCACAATCGAGTCTAGCCTTGGAATCGGCACCACGATCCATCTACATTTTTGATGTCGTTCATATTCTGTTCATATTGGTTGCGTACACTTCCTTCATCAGCACTTGAAGGAGGTTTTTTTATGCAGTTAGGTTGGAAAGAGATGTGGAGACAGAAAAGAAAGTTCTCCATGTTGTTCGTGATCACATTTTTGATTGTCATGTTGACGACACTCATTACAGGGCTAGCAGACGGCCTCGCATATGATAACGGTTCTGCGTTGCACGAATTGAATGCTACGACGTATCAACTTGATCCGGACTCAGAAGGTCAATTGACACGATCGTTTATAGACGTCAAAGCGGATACTTCAAACGAAACGATGAGCGTCCGACAGCTCACGGTCACGATTGATGGAAAAAAAGAAGAGGTCACGCTATTCGCCCTTCCAAGTGGAAGTAATATTGGCCCAGGTACTTATCTAGAAACAGGTGAAGTCTTGTTTGACCCAAGTCTCTCAGAACAGCTTGGAACAGGTGACACGTTGACCGACTTTGCGTCCGAATATCGTTTTACGATCGCCGGTGAGGCGCCTGGACGCTACAGTCATGGACCAGTGATTTACACGACGAACGAGACGTGGTTTGATTATTTGAATCAATCCGAACAACGTCCATATGTATCTGCTGAGATTGGAACGGAATCCACGATGTCCGATGCGCTCGTCATGAGTCAACAAGATTTGATTGAGTCGGTTCCTGGATATAGTGCCGAACAGAGCACATTCACTATGATGCGTGCCTTTCTGCTCGTGATCGGAACGTTTATTTTGACCGCGTTCTTTTATTTGTTCACGCTTCAAAAGTTACCTGAGCTCGGAATTCTGAAGGCAATCGGCCTCTCCCCACGTATCATCGGACGGGCACTGCTCTTTCAGGTCATCGTCATCGTGTCGGCGGCAGTCGCCACATCGATCGAGGTCATGTACGTCGTCGATGCGTTGATTCCATCATCATTGCCGTTTCTCGTCGACTTCGGTCATGTCGCGCTATTCGGATCCATGTTCATCTTCTTATCTGTTCTTGGTGCGTTGTTGCCGTTATGGAAACTCCGTCAAGTCGACGCAATTGAAATCATAGGAGGGAAAGCATCATGAGGTTAAGCCATGTATCACATCAGTTTGACGGTCAGCTCGTATTGAATGACATCGAGTTACATGTCTCACCGGGGGAATGCGTCGCCATCGTCGGTCCGAGCGGTAGCGGGAAGAGTACGTTGTTATACATCCTCGGTCTGTTGCGAAAACCGGATCAAGGAGCATTTTTGATGAACGAGCGAGACGTATTCGAATTAGATGAGGAACAACGTCGTCTGTTACGCCTGCATGAAGTTGGGTTCGTGTTTCAACAGGCCCACCTCATTCCCTACTTGACGGTGCTCGAACAACTAGAGCTGATTCAAGAGAAGAAAAAGTTGGATGCGAAGCAACTGTTGATCGACCTCGGCTTAGGGCACCGTCTGCACCATCTCCCGGCGACCTTGTCAGGAGGTGAAAAGCAACGCGTGGCCGTCGCTAGGGCCCTCATCAACTCCCCGCAACTCATTTTGGCAGATGAACCGACGGCGAGTTTGGATTATGAGAATGGACGTCTTGTAATGGAACTCTTGGCCAAACAAGCGCATGAGGAAGGAAGACGTGTCGTCGTCATCACACATGATGAACGCATGCTCGATGTGTGTGATCGTGTCCTTCGCGTGATTGACGGTACCTTGACCGAGCTCAACAAGGGAGAAGGGCATCACAACCAATTTGATGCAGCTGATGAGTGAGCCATCCTCCAAAGCGAATGGCAACACGGATTGATCCATTTTCTAAAATGGTCGCCTCTTCGATGGTCATCAGTCGTTCGATGATATGATTCGATTCGAGTCGAATCCCCGAGAGACAGGAGAAAGCGCGGACGATTTCCTCTGGTCGACACTCGACTAGACGCGCAATCTCTTGCACCTCGGTGAGGAGGCTTGTTTTGTTGTATAGAAAATACCGGTCGAGTATAACATCAAATACGAGTCCGACAATCCGTTCATCACCTTCAAGTGTCCACGAGAACGTTACTCCTCGCTCAAGCGTTCCCTCTCTGTCGCTCAACACCCTTTGAATCATTCGATAAATCTCTGACCTCTCCATGTAGATGCCCCCCGCCCTCCTGCTATTGTCACTCCATCGTATCGTTCAAAATCATGTCTTTCCATGTGCCTTGATTCCTGATATTCACACGATTATGTTACGTATGCCTTCTCCTTATGTAAGAAAACAGGACCGTATCGAGTCGTTTCGGGTACAATAACGTTGAAAGGAGTCGGTATCAATGCAACGAAAATGGAAAATTGGATTAGCATCACTTTTCACAGGTTATTACGCAATCAGCTACTATGCCTTCAAACGAATGACGCGAGGCAAACGAAAGACTCCGGAGATGTTACTCGCTCCATATACGGACGAAGATCGCACCTTTTATCATGACGTACCGTTCGAGCATGTCTCGATTCAATCGCGTGATGACTACCGCCTCTACGGGCGTATCTATCGGAATGAAGGGTCAACAAAGTGGATTGTGTTCGTACATGGATATACCGCATCACATAGTTTCATGGCCCCTCACCTCGCCATGTTCCATCGTCTCGGCTACAACCTGCTTGCCGTCGACTTGCGCTCACACGGGGAGTCTGAAGGGATTTATGCCTCATACGGTTTCCATGAAAAAGTCGATATGATCGACTGGGTGGACTGGTTGAAGAAAGAGGAAACAGTCGATCAAGTCGGGCTTCACGGCGTCTCAATGGGAGCGGCCACCGTCTTGCAGACGACTCCGCTCACGAACGTCGACTTCGTCATCGCAGAATGTCCGTTTGACGATATGAAACAATTGATGCGTTATCAATTGAAAGAGTTACACCATATCCCAGCCGAGCTCATTTTACCGGGAATCGACTATTTCCTTTGGTCTCGTGCCGGGTTCACGATGAGACAAGTCCAACCGAAAAAGGCCGTCACGGAAACGACGACCCCAATCCTATTCGTACATGGTTCAAAAGATGATTTCGTCCCGACGTGGATGTCGGTCGAAATGAATGCATTGAACCGGAAGAACGACTTGGTATTGATCGATGGCGCAGAACATACCGATTGCATGATCAAGGACGCTCTCGCCTATGAGGAGGCGGTCACTCGCTTTTTGCATCGACATGGATTGGACCGGCAATCAAATCTAGAAGTACATGTAACACCATGACCGGCCAAAGGACTCCCATCCCTAAATAGAGGATGCCTAATCCGAATCCAACAATCCCTGTCATAAATACTCCCTTTATCCCTTGATAGGCGTGGGCCACGCCGAAAAGGGCGCCCCCGATTAGGGCGAGAGTCACATCTGGCACCTCGATATAGAGGGAAATCGTGTATAGCAGGACTCCTCTGAATATGAATTCCTCGGTCACGCCAGCCGTGACCGAGACGGCGTTCCACGCCTGTTCTTCTGCTTTTGTCCGGGGTAGTAGCAACTTCTCTAAATCGAGCTCATAGTAAGGGCGTAACACATGTCGGAGACGTGCTGAAGTTTTGACCAAGAGATAAAAGACGAGTGTCACGGTGACTAGGATGCATGACAAGTAAAAGACTTGCCAAGCCTGTTCGTTCCCCGCTTCTGGTGCGAATGTCAATCCAACTTCTGCTGACGGTACTTGAAATAAAAAGATGAGGGCGACAATCAACAAGGTCAGTCCCCATGCCGACTTCACGGTTTGTTCGTACACCCATGCCCGTCCTCTCGTTTCAATCAAGGGACGAATCAATTTGGCATTAAAGATCTGAACGATCAGCATGTAGCCGATGATGGCTGTAAAAATCAAACGTTCGAGCATCCATATCCACTCCTGTCCTTCCTCTTAGCTATATGCTACACTATTCGGGTATTGTCTAAAAGCTAGGAGGCGGTATCTTGAAACGTATGATGCTGCGACTGACCGGTTTCATCATTGTGCTCGTGCTTTTGCTCGGGGCAGTCGGCTGGCTCGGTCAACATGATAAAGTGAACAATGGATTGTATCGAACCTATTATGGAGAGAACGGTGTCCCGAACACGCATCTGGCCGTCTATCAAGACGCTGCTGACACGTATGACGTGGACTGGCGCCTACTGGCTGCCGTTCATCGGGTAGAGACCATCTTCTCGCACAGTTCTTCGATGCGTTCGTCTGTCGGTGCGATTGGACCATTTCAATTCATGCCCCGCACTTGGCTCGGTTGGGAATATGACACCGATGACCAAAAAGGCGATGTCCCAGAAGACGAAGTAGATTTGACGGACCTTGCCTTGATTGAGCAGTATGGTGGACTCGGTCGCGACGGAAACGGCGATGGAAAAGCTGACCCACACAGTCTAGTTGATTCTGCGCACACGGCGGCGTATTATTTAAGTGAACACGGTGGAAAAAAAACAGATTCAGTCACATCCGTCCGAAACGCTATCTTCGAATACAATCGAAGTGAGCAATATGTCAATGATGTCATGACGTACTTCGAGAACTATGAATCAAGCGTGACGTTCATGCCGGATGAGCGTGATACGCTTAGTCAACGAGTTGCTTATTACACGATTCGATATATCGAGTGGTTTAAATCGCTCGGCTGATGCTTACATGAAAAAGTGAGGAATGGAAATGAACACGCATGTAGAAGAAGTAACCATCCGCGTCAAATCAATCTTCAATGAAGATAAAACGAAACGCTATATGCGAACGTATGAGTTCACCGATGTGGAGGATGGCGTCATCTGCGCCGTCATTATTTACTCGCCGCGGATGAGCGATGCCTTTTTGTCTGGCACGACGACACAGCGTGCTTATATGTTGATGCAAAATCATTTATCACAACCGATTCGAGAAATGCGGGTCATCAGTCTCGTCCCGACACTCGCCATCAATGACAACCTTCCATACGTGGAGTCTCAACTCGATGAGACGAACTACCATTACGTCGAAGAGACGTTACAAGAGGTAGAAGCAAGCGGCGGGATGATCATCGTCGGTTGGGGGTCTCCAGGTCGCTTGATGCACCACGCGACATCTTACAAATCGCTCTTTGCGGATTATGAAGCGAACATGTATTGCATCGGTACGACAGCAAAAGGCGAGCCACAACAGATTCGAATGGCAAACGAGAATACCGTTCTCGAGGCGTTCAACAACGAATCGGTCAAACCGAAGTTTCGCATCGTGAAAGAAACGAAAAAAGACGACTCTCCGTGAGTCGTCTTTTCATATGCCAATCCAAATGGAAAGACCGAACAGTGTGAAGAATATACCGGACCATATGTAATCGGACGGTTTGACGTCAATCCGCTCATAAACGGTCCGTTTTCCACTTGTGAAACCTCTCGCCTCCATGGAGAAGGCGACACGTTCAGCACGTCGGATTGAACCTGCCATCAGTGGAAGAAGTAGTTTCGGGACATGCCGAATCCGCTCCCATTTCGTATCGAGCGGAACGCCGCGAAGACGATGCGCGTATTGTAGCTGATGCATCTCCCGTTGCATTAACGGAAGGAAGCGGAATCCGACGAGCGCACTATAGGCAATCGTCGGAGAAAGCCTTGCCTGTTGCATCAAACTCATGACGAAACGTTTCGAATCGGTCGTCAACATAAAGAGGAGCGACAGTACGGTGAATGCCAACACACGTAGACTAAGAGACATGGCGATACGTGCCTCTTCTTTTGAAATGCCTTGACCGAGAAGCGTCACCCACGTCTCTCCCCCGAGCTCCTTCCCAAACACGAGCGTCGTCCAAAACGTCCCGAGCGCCGTGACGAGAAAAGGAATCAAAAACAGGCTCCACTTCTTCCAGGACACGTCCGTCGCCAGCAATTGAATCGTCAACGTACCGACAATGATGACGAGCGGGGTCCACGGGTTATAAAACAAGGCAAGACCGAACATGATGATCGTCATCGTCCCAAACTTGATCGTCGGATTCATATCATGGAGTGACATCGCTTTCGACCTCCCGCTAGTCGATAATGACGAAGTCTCTCCGTGTCCTGCCAGAGCTCATCTCCGAATGGTCCTGAGAGTTCCCCGTCCTTCATCAAATAGAACGTATGGGCGATATTGGCGAACGATAAGTCATGGGTCACGAACAAGATCGTCTGTCCCTTTTCCGCATGCCGCTTCATCAAAATCTCTAGTGCATGGAGTGACGGTTCATCTTGGCCAGCCGTCGGTTCATCGAAGGCAAGCAACTGTTTGTTTGAGAGTAACTGAATCCCGACGGCGAGTCGTCGCTTCTGACCGTGACTGAGCGACAGTGGATGGAGGACTCGTTTATCCTCGAGGGATAGCTCCTCTAGTACGTTATCAATTGATTCCTCATGACCAAACTGTAGCTCTTGCTCGACCGAGTTCATGAAAAATAAGTGTTCCGGAGATTGAGGGACGAGTCCGACCCGACGGTCAGACTCCGTCAAACTTCGTAATAACGTCGACTTTCCACTCCCATTTGGTCCTAATATGGCAATCACTTCCCCGATACGAGCTGTTAGGGTCACTCCTTTTAATCGAAATGTGTCACGCTCCACCTCGTCGACCACATAGTGTTCGACTGCTTGTCGTGGTAATGACGATCGTGTGAATGAAAAATCATCGACCGGTTGAAACGGCTCGTTCCGTACAATCCGTCCTTGATCGAGTTCGATGTGCCAATCAAAAAAGTCTCCCCACAAGTGCGCGCGATGTTCGACAACGATGACGTTCACGTTGTCCAAGTGATCGAGCCAGTCGACGAATCGATTCGCGGTCACTGGGTCAAGGTGTGTCAACGGCTCATCGAGAAGCAACCATTCCGGTTGTCCGACCATGGCGCAAGCGACGGCGATCCGCTGTTTCTCCCCTCCTGACAAGGAATCGATGTGACGATTTCGGTAATCGGTCAGTTGGAGTGACTCGAGAATCTCCGTCACGCGCTGATCGATGACCTCGACCGGCGTCTGCAAATTTTCGAGTGTGAAGACGAGTTCCTCTTCCACCCGTTCCATCACGAACTGCGTGTCCGGGTCTTGGAATACCGTCCCGACCCGCTGATTGATCTCGCCTGGTGCGTAGTCGTCGTGTGAGCGTCCCAGTAGTTCGAGTTTGCCTTCCAGGATCCCATCACAATTCTCTGGATAGAGACGGTTGAACAGCGCGAGCAGGGTCGACTTCCCGCTTCCGCTCGCTCCTGTCAAAATCGTGCGTCCAGGTTTTATGGATAGTGTCACATCTTTTAAGATGGTGTCCAGACTTTCGGGGAATCGGAATGAAAGCGATCCTGTCTCAACCATGGACGTTCCCACTCCGAGCAATCGCATAGCCACGAAGCGACCCCGTCTTGAGCAACAGGTCACTGAGCAACTTCCCACCGATTCCTGCGATGACCATGCCACTGACCGCCCGCAGCCCGAACATCGTCGCTACATATCCCGGTTCGAGCATCGCAAATCCGCTCATGAAGTAAGTGTACACGAAACTCGTGACGGCCGAGCCAAATCCAGCAAGCATGAGAACCCAAAGCTCGTATCGACGATAACCTGTCATCGCAAAGACTGCTTCCGCCCCAAGACCTTGGACGATACCGACCAAGATGATGCGCGGTCCGATCGCATTCCCAATCAACATTTCAATCGTCGCTGCCATCACCTCCGAGATGAAGGCCGCACCCGGCTTCCGAATGATATACGCCGAGATGATTGACACGATGAACCAGATACCGAAGATCCATTCATAGGCGATCGGTCCAATCAACCCTGCCCATAAGTTCCCGATATGAACAAACAATAAGTAGACGACGGCAAAGACGACAGACAATACGGAGACGAGGACGACCTCTTTCAATTTCCACGATTTAAGCATGTTGTCCTCCATGTGACGGACTGTTCACACTGAACGTCACCGTCATGACGACGTGTCGATTCTTCTCGCGTGTCCGGTTGAACGCCGACTCGTAATACGAGAACACATCATCCAAGTTCCCATGAATGCCTGACGCGTAGTGCATGGAGTCATTATAGACACCCGCCTGTTTCGCTTGCTCGATTTCATCATAGATGAGATCCATATAGTTCTCCGCCCCCATCGGATAAAGCGCGAACTGTGACGAGACATACTGTTCTCTTGAAATTCCATTCAGTGGTTGTGGTGGTGCCTCGAGCACCTCATCCCCTGCCGAATCTCCCGGACATCCGACAGAGAAGGTTCCGCTCATCGAGACATGGCGTCCTTCCTCCGAAGCCAGGCTTAAGACGGTCCGTGCGACGTCGAACACGTGCTCGGCGCGACCTCGGATCACGGTCGACACGTCATCCGTATGTCGCCACACACCCGTCATATTCGTTCCTTTCAATGCCCCTTTGATCGTCCCGACAAAGTCATCTGTCATCGGGCTAAGCGTGAAGCGAAATCCGACAATCGGACTCGTGCCACATGATTCATTCATCTTGTCTCCCCCTCTATATGTGTTTGCATAAAAAAAAGCCGCATTCATGAGAATGCAGCAACAAAATCTATACAAACTTGCATAGAGAAAGTGCCGCACTTCCTCACGCCAGTATTACCTGGATCGAGTTATAAGGGATCGGAGCCATGCTCACATCTCAGCCGAAGCACCCCTAGTGCAGTCATTGATATGCGGTTACTTATGCAGTCACAGTATAGCGATGTTTCGTCAGTTTGTAAACGGTCAATCTGAATAGGTGACGAGTTGGCCAGTACCAGGAAGTGGGTCATGGAACGAATCCCACTCCGCTACCATCTCCTCATCCGTCAACAAGCAGGCGTCAAGTGATTGCTCGACCGCCTCCCGGTCCATCCGTTGACCGATAAGGACCAATTCGTTCTGTCGGTCTCCGTACGGCTCGATGTAATCTTCACGCAGCTCAGGTTCTGAGACGAACATGGCCTCTCGTTCACTCTCGGGAAGGGTCGCTAACCAACGACCGGCATGTTCGAGCGTCGATGCGTATCCGGCCTGGGAGAAGAGACAGGCAAGGTCGTTCCGTGACGCGATCCACAAGAAGCCTTTGGCACGGACGATTTCTTCAGGATAGTGCTCCATCCAATTCATCAAGCGCTCAGGGTGGAACGGTCGACGACGACGGTAGACGAACGAGCTGATGCCATACTCCTCCGTTTCCGGCGTATGTTCTTCTGCCTCAAGTTCTTGAATCCATCCCGCCGCACGCATCGCCTGATCGAAATCGAACAACTGGACGTCGAGTAGATCGTCTAACGCTACGTCGGAGTATGTTGAAGTCAATAATCGCGCGCTCGGGTTGAGTGTCTTAAGTAGCCCCTTCATCTCCTGCAGTTCCGCTCCAGACACCCGGTCTGCCTTATTCAACACGATGATATCCGCAAATTCGACTTGATCGACGAGTAGGTCGACGACTTCACGTACGTCACCTGTATCGACGGCTTGTTGACGTTCCATGAGCGATTCACCAGAATTGAAATCTTTGAAGAAGCGGTACGCATCGACGACAGTGACCATCGCATCGATATAGACACGGCTCGTCAAATCGATTCCGAGCGCATCATCGGCATACGTGAACGTCTGCGCAACGGGAATCGGTTCTGAAATCCCAGAAGACTCGATGATGATGCCATCGAGGTCACGATCGTTTGTCAACTCATAGACCGCTGTCAGCAAATCCTCACGTAGGGTACAACAGATGCACCCGTTCGAGAGTTCGACTAATTTTTCATCGGTACGGGAGAAACCACCCTGTTCAATCAATTTCTCATCGATGTTCAACTCGCTCATATCGTTCACGATGACCGCATATTTTTTATCTTCCCGGTTATGTAAGATGTGGTTGAGCAGTGTCGTCTTTCCGCTACCCAGATAACCCGAGAGTACGGTAATTGGAATTCGTTTCATATTGATGAACCTCCTTTAAATCGTAATCATTACTTTTTATATACTGTAACGACTGATTCGATTTGTCAACAAAAAAAACACGCCACACGGACGTGTTTTGAAAAACATGCTTTTATTCTTCCAACGCTTTTCGTTCTGCTTCCGAGCGGGGATAGGCGTTCGCTTGCCACTCCGCCCGATAGATGGAGTCGAGTTGCGTCAACCCGACCTCATCCACGTCCTTGTCAGAATCGACACTCGGCACCTCGTCCCATTTCGGGTCGAGATAAGAATGATCTTCTTCCCGCGCTCGATTTTCTTGCAACTTTTGAATTCCCATCTTGACCGCTGCCGCAACTGCCAACCCAATACCCGCTCGAACTAACAGTCGTTTCACCATTGCATGTCCTCCTCAACGCCCAAAGCGATAAAGCGGCATCCCTTTCACCTCTGTATCGATGATAAATACCGATCCAGCATCCGGATATTCGGCTAACGCTTCCTCATCCATCCCCTCACGAGCCGTCGTGATGGCCAATCGATTGAGCCCATCCCCGATGAAGGCGCAGGATGTGACATTCGGTGCAGGAACGTGAACTTCTAACAGCTTTTCACCGGTTGATGGATTCCAGCGAGATACTTTGCTTCCGGCGTAATGCGCAATCCATAAACATCCTTCCGTATCTGATGTCATACCGTCTGGGAAGCCATCCTCGTCCGCGAAATCGATGACGACCTTTCCATTTGATAACGTACCCGCCTTCAAATCGAAATCATATTGGCGAATCGTTTCAGTCGGTGTATCGATATGATAAAAAACGGAATGGTCAGGAGACCACGTCAACCCGTTCGAAAGTGTGAGCTCATCCATGAGTGTCGTCGTCGTACCATCCCGATCGACACGATACAATGTCGCTTGATTCTCTTTGTCTTCGAGATGAAGTGTTCCGGCGAAAATTCGACCGTATGGATCGGCTTTTCCGTCATTGAACCGCAATTGACCGTCCGGATCATCCAACTCGACAATCTTCTTCAAGTCCCGATTGATCTCATCCCATTCATAAATGCCATCCTTCAAGCCGAGGACAACGCCATCCGTCACTTTTGGAATAACGAAACCGACTTGTTTCCTGACTTCAAACGACGAGATTTCATCCTCACGTTCATCATACCACCACAATGTATGATCTTCGATATCTACCCAATAAAACCGCTTTAACTCAGCATCCCAACACGGACCTTCACCAAGCGTATTTCGTACACGAATCCACAACGACGCATCTACTTTCTCCATCACTTAGCCTCCACTCTATCCATTAGTTCAGAAATCTATTCCCCTCTCGCATTGGGACTATGCATGAATCCAGAAAATCGTGTTGGATTTTCACCGTCGTCCGTTCGTTTTGCTATAGTGAAAGAAACGTAGCGAGGGAGTGAATGGCTTGTCGAAATGGGATGAACGATTTAGTTCGGAAGAGTATGTGTATGGGACAGAGCCAAACGAATTTTTACGCGAATGGGTCACGTCTCATCAACCTGAAAGAAAACGTGTATTGGCCATCGCGGAGGGCGAAGGTCGAAACGCGGTGTGGCTCGCCACGCTCGGCTTTGAAGTCGAGATATGGGACGTTCTATAGCAGGGATCGACAAAGCGAAACGCTTGGCGACGTCACGAAACGTGTCCATTCAGACGAAACAAATCGACTTGAATGAAGCCGATTGGCCAAACAAGGCGTATGACATGGTCATCTGTATCTTTGGCCACTTTCCTCCACACGTCAGAGAAAAGGTGTTTACGGGTATTCAACAAACGCTTCGACCTGGTGGTTTGTTCCTGAGTGAAGTCTACGCTACACATCAACTCGCTTACGGGACAGGTGGACCAAACGACGCCTCACTTCTTTACACCGAAGAGATGTTCCACCAACTAGAGGACGATTTCGTACCGCTCGTCTTACATGAGACGGTCGTCTGGCGAGAAGAAGGCACGCTTCATCACGGCGAATCTGCTGTGATTCAATATGTCGGGCAAAAACGATAAACGAATGGCCTCCCCGAGATTCGGAGAGGCCATTTGTTTACTTCGCGCCTTCGACGTTCATATGCTTACTGCGGAGTTGTCCACATGCCGCATCGATGTCTGTCCCGTGCTCGAGACGGACACCAGTGTTGACGCCACGCTTTTTCAAGATGTCGTAGAACGCCATGATGTCCTCAGGCGTGCTTCGCTCATATTGGATGTGCTCGTTGACCGGGTTATATGGAATCAAGTTGACGTATGACTTGTCTTTGATGTCTTCGATCAAGTCGGCGAGTTCTTCCGCATGTTCCGGCAAATCGTTCACTTTCGAGAGCAGGATATATTCGAATGTGATTCGTTTGTTCGTCTTCTCGACGTAATAGCGAATCGACGGCATGAGTTTATCAAGCGGGAACGCCCGGTTGATTTTCATGATGCGAGTACGTAATTCATCGTTTGGCGCGTGTAGAGAGAGCGCCAAGTTGATGCGTAGATCAAGGTCTGCGAACTTGTAGATCTTATCCGCGAGACCACTCGTCGACACGTTGATCTTACGCGGAGCGATCGCAAGTCCACGCTCATCTTTGACGACACGCAAGAAGTCGACCAAGTTGTCGAAGTTATCGAACGGTTCACCGATTCCCATAACGACGATATGGCTGACGCGGTCCCCTTCACCCTCTTCATCGAGGAAGTGTTGGACGGTCATGATCTGCTCGACGACCTCACCCGCCGTCAAGTCACGCGTCTTTTTCAACAAGCCACTCGCACAGAAGCTACAGCCGATGTTACAACCGACCTGAGTCGTCACACAGACCGAACGTCCGTATTTGTGACGCATGAGCACCGTCTCGATGTAGTGCCCGTCATGTAATTTAAGTAAGAATTTGACCGTCCCGTCGCCCGCTTCTTGTTTGACGAACAGTTCTTGTGTCGAGATGACATATTTTTCTGTTAAGTAATCGCGCACCTCGTCACGTACGTTGAGGTCGTCCATCGATTTGACCCGGTCGATGTAGAGCGAGTCCCAAACTTGACGTGCGTGGAAGGCACCGTATCCCGCTTCCGTACACTCGTTTGTGAGTTGATCGAACGTCAACCCGTATATAGATGATTTCATTGTAATCTGTCCTTTCTCTAATCCGCATACGTACCATTGTAGCGGACGTGAGAGACGGGTGCAACTTACGAATAATCTGGAGGCGTCGGTCGTGTGACGAACTGTTCGAACGCATAAGCGACTCGGATTAAATCACGCTCCGCATAGCACGTCCCCGTGAACGAGAGACCGAATGGGGCACCGCTCTTTTTCAAATGATATGGGATTGTAATGGTCGGATGACCTGCTTTTGCAGCCATGTCATAGTTCATGTCATGTGGAAGGACGAGTGCATCGAGTTTATGCGACGCAAGCAATGCGTCAATCCCTTCCGTTTTCGCGAGACGGACGTCCTCGATGCGACGATCGAGATAGCTCGCTTCAGTCAGTTTCCCAGATTTAGCGTTCGCTTCTTCAAAGATGGTCTGGCCGTGCGGAATCGATTCGGGATGTTCGGCATTCCACTCGATCAGGTCGGATAGCGTTTTAAACGGCACGGTCGTATTGGCAAGATACGCCTCGACCCCGAGCTTGAATTCGTCGAACAGGATGTCCGCCTGCCCTAGCGCCTCATGCTTTGGTAGCGTGACCTCGACGAGTTCGACCTCGGCTTGCCGTAGCAATCGGAGCGCCCCCTCATACAATCCGACTTCTTCGTCTGAAATATTTGGCTTGATAAATCCGACACGCATCCCGACCGCTTGCCTCACATCGAGACATGTCACATAAGGCGGTCCGACTGGAGTTTCCCACGTCGCCGGGTCTGATTCATCCTCACCGCACATCGATTGTAAGGCGATGACCGCATCACGAAGCGTACGCGCCATCGGTCCCGCCGTATCTTGAGAACGTGAGATCGGGATGATTCCGGAGCGACTGATCAATCCGACGGTCGGCTTGATCCCGACGATGCTGTTATGGACACTCGGATGGACGATGGAACCGCTCGTCTCAGATCCGACTGCGAGAAGTGTAAGGTTTGCCGCGACCGCCGAAGCCGACCCTGAGCTTGACCCACCGACATCCAACCCGTCGCCGTATGGGTTCATCGTCTGTCCACCGACGGCACTCCAGCCGTTCGGCATATTTTCTGTTAAAAAGTTCGCCCACTCAGACAAGTTCGCCTTCCCGAGGATGATGGCGCCATCAGCCCGTAACCGTTTGACGAGTTCGGCATCTCGACCGGCGAAATGATGTCGCATCGCGGTAGCACCTGCAGTCGTTCGCATCAGACCGGTAGTCTCGATATTGTCCTTGATCAAGACGGGGATGCCGAGTAGCGGTTTGCGTACCCCTTTTCTGTAGGCCCGGTCTGCTGCCTCTGCCTCGAACAGCGCGTCCGGATTGACTTGAATGACGGCGTGAAGTCGTTCATTATACGTCGCAATCCGTCCTAAATAGTAGGCGGTCACGTCTCTCGCCGTGAATTGTCCTTCTTTATACCCACGATGCGCACGTTCAATCGTCAGTTCATGTAATTGGATTTGTTCCATCAAGCATTCCTCCTTTACCTCTCCCCCTTTATTCGTGCTCTACGTCTGATTTCCTTTTCGTATCGCCAAGTCGATGTGTTCTTGATACACTTAAGAAAAAACAGGAGGTCCCAATGACTCGCTCCTATGTCTTTGTGTTACTTGCCGTATTCGGTCTATTTTTCTTACAGCTATATGGGGAGAATGTGCCGTATGGTACGCTCATTTCCATCGGGTTGATTGGATTCATCATCGTCTTGACGGTTTTTCAGTTGAAACGAAAACCGAATCATTGACGAATGTATTTTGAGGGTGGTATGATGCTCTCACCAACTACATATCGATATCAAGAGTGAACGAGAGATCTGGCTCCGCGACTTCACAGCAACCTGCCTTAGGCAAGGTGCTACGACCAGCAAGGGAAACCTTGGACGATATGACGAAAGCGCTCATGTCATCCGACGTGAGCGCTTTTTTGTTGAATGACGATTTGGAGGGAACGACAGTATGGAAAAAGCAACATTCGCAGGCGGCTGTTTTTGGTGCATGGTGACACCATTTGAAGAATTACCAGGGATTGAAGGTATCGTGTCCGGCTATATGGGCGGACAGGTCGACAATCCGACGTATGAACAAGTGAAAACCGGGACGACGGGGCACCTCGAGGTCGTTCAAATCACATATGATCCAGCATTATTCTCGTATGAACGTCTTCTTGAGCTGTATTGGATTCAGACAGACCCGACGGACGATGGTGGTCAATTCCAAGACCGGGGACCTCAGTATGCCCCAGCCATCTTCTATCACACCGAAGAACAACGAATCGCGGCTGAGGCGAGTCGCGATGTGTTGGCGGCAAGTGGTCGCTTCACGGCTCCGATCGTCACGAAAATCATTCCGGCGACGACGTTCTTCGCTGCAGAAGACTACCATCAGGATTATCATAAAAAGAATCCGAAGCATTATAAGGAAGACCGGGCCATCTCGGGACGCGACGAGTTCATCGAGGAAAACTGGACGGAAACCGTATAACGGTCATCAGACGCGAATGTTAGCATTCGCGTCTTTTAATTAGCACATTAATCGGGAAATGGGAAATAACGGTTCATACATCCGAAAAGGAGGACTCATATATGAAAACAAGCACGAAACTCATCATCGGTGTGATTGGCGTAGCCGTAATCGCTGTTGCCTGGTGACTCATCTCCCCACTATTCTTAACCGAGTCGGTCGATAAAGGATTGCCGCCGACAGCAGTCGAATCACCAGCTCCAGAGGAAGAGGAATCAGATCAAGAGACGTCCGAGACACCGGAAGCACAACCGAGTCCAACCGAAGTAGCGGGTGTATTCATGGACGGGGAGAAAAATTATGAGACGACCGGCACAATCCGCTCGGTCGAGGCAGAAGATGGAACGTATCTCCGATTTGAAGAGTTCGAGACGACGAACGGTCCAGACTTGTTCGTCTATTTGACGAAACCAGGACAAGAGACGACCGAAGGCGTCAGTCTAGGGGCGCTAAGAGGGAACATCGGGAATCAAAACTATTTAATCCCTGAGGATGTGAATCTAGAAGAGTATAACACCGTCGTCATCTGGTGCCGTGCGTTCAGTGCGACGTTCGGGACGGGAGAACTGACTGAATCAAGTGAATGAACAGACTGAAGGGTGGCTGAATGAATCGGCCACCCTCTTTTCATTTGAAATCGGCTGAAATAATATAAAGCAATCATCAATCTTCAATTGCGTATATGCAAAGCGTTTCGCCGTCCGCGACACCTTCAAGTTTGCGCAAGAGAATCAGAATATCCTCCGCTGGACGTCAACTCGTTCCGCAACGCTATACTCTTTTAGATGCTTAAACTGGCGAAAGTGCAACAGATGAATGAGAAGAGTGAACCCATCAAAAATTCCGTCCGACGCTCAATCAGTACACAAATTTCCCATCATGTCGATGACTTAATCAATAAGCAAGTGTCGTGCGGGAACCCATTGAGTACCAAAAGCAATAGAAGGACACACTAACTTAAGAGAGCAGATGAATCTTATGTGACCACTCGTCCGTCCGTTCACGATGGGACAACTGCTGACGCTTCAGCCGAAAACCGTCACGGTTCTTATCTATGGAAAACTGTACAACATCCGGATATCCGTATCTGACCATCATCTATTAAATGATATTTCGTATTGCGAGATAGTCTTGCTTCCCATCAATTTCGAACAGACATGGCTGTTACTCGACATCCCAGAATCATCGCCACAACTTGAATGTGAACTGAACTAATTTATGGATACTACAAGTCTGTCACTGACTTGCTAAATGAAGGAATCTGATGCGATGGCCAAGATGAAGACGAACGAAGAACGGAGAGCCAATCTCGAAACGCTATCGGACTAAATAGGACAAGAGCTCGACAGCTACCTCGAGAGTCCGGAAAAAATCTGGGAACATCTCCAATTTCACCTCAAACAAGTAAGTAAAATAGTCGACAAATGTATCTGTTGGCCGGCAATTACACTTACTTAAACATCATTTATATTGGTTAAAAATTATGTTTATCAACCTGCTTTGTGCATATATTCTCTGAATGATAAGATATGGCATTAATCACTCAAATGGTTTTATTTCTCATTGAGGAGACCCAAACTCCGGGCGCCCTTCTTCATTCCACGTGAACACTTGTGCACGCGTATGACGGTTCGGATCGTAGAGTGGGTCCCCTTCGATTTCCGTATACGTCCGAGCATGGTAAATCAGAACGTCTTCTCCTTTTTCGTTCACGGAAAAACTGTTGTGACCGGGACCAAATTGACTTACGTCTGCATTCGTCTGGAACACCGGTCGGAACGATTTCGACCACGATGCCGGGTTTAACACATCAGCGTCCTCCGAGGCGCACAACATACCCATGCAGTAATTTTCATCGGTCGCACTCGCCGAATACGTGATGAAGATGTGGCCGTTTCGCTTCAATACAGCCGCCCCCTCATTGACGAGGAAACCACGTGTCTCCCAATCATACTCAGGCTTCGTCAGCATGACCTGCGGCAATTTGATCGTCCATGGATTTTCGAGTTCGGCGATGTATAAATTAGAGTTCCCCTCGATGGCCGGATCTTTTTGAGCCCACACCAAATAGTGAGTCCCTTTATGATCAAACACGGTTGCATCGAGTGCGAATGAATCCCATTCGGTCTGAATTTGGCCTTTTTCGGCCCATTCCCCTTCGAGCGGATTTGCCGATTCGTTCTCCAATACGAACATGCGGTGGTCGAACAGACCGTTGACGATGCCCCGCGACTTCGCGGCCGCAAAATAGAGGTACCACTTGCCGTGAATGTAATGCAGTTCAGGAGCCCAAATCAAGTCGCTCATCGGGCCTGTCTCGTGTTTGACCCATGCGGTCACCGGCTCCGCCGTCCGAAGCGCTTGAAGCGACTTGGCGCGGCGTAACTCAATCAAGTCATACTCAGGCACCGACGCCGTGAAGTAGTAATAGCCATCCGTATGCAAGTAGACCCATGGGTCGGCCCGCTGTTCTAAAATCAAATGTCGATCCTCTACTTGGTTCATCTTACTACCTCCTCGTCACGTATCGGTCGGCCGAACACAGGACCGGCTTCATCCCATATGAACGGTTGGACACGCGTATGTCGATTCGGGTCCCAAAGCGGGTCCCCGACAATTTCTTTATAGTTGCGGGCGTGGTAGACGAGTATGTCTGTCCCGTCTTCTAATGTCGTAAAACTGTTGTGGCCCGGTCCATACTGACTCGCCGCTTCATCGGTTCCAAAGACCGGTTCGGGATGCTTCGTCCAACTCGCCGCGTCCAATAAATCGCTCGTCACCCTAGCGCGCAGAAGGCCCATGCAGTAGTGATGGTCCGTCGCACTCGCAGAGAACGTGATGTAGATGTGGCCTTTCCGTTTCAAGACGGCCGGGCCTTCGTTCACGAGGAACCCAATCTTCTCCCAGTCATACTCCGGCGTCGCAATCATCGTCTGTGGCCCTGTGAGCGTCCACGGATTCTCCATCTCAGAGATGTAGAGGTTCGAGTTACCATCGATGGCCGGGTCTTTTTGGGCCCACACATAATAAAGGCGCCCCTCGTGCTCGAACGTCGTCGCATCAAGCGCGAACGATTCGCACCAAGTCCGGACCTGTCCTTTTTCGACCCATTCCCCTTCGAGCGGATTCGCCGAGCTGTTCTCAAGCACATACATCCGATGATCGAAGACGTGATCTGCTCGCGCGGCCGCGAAATAGAGGTACCATTTCCCTTGGATATGATGTAATTCCGGGGCCCAGATGTTCGCACTCATGATGCCCGTCTCACGTTTGGTCCAGACGACTCGTTCTTCCGCCTCGGTCAAAGCCGCGAGCGTCTTCGCCCGACGGAGCGGGATGCCCGTGAAGTCCGGCAACGAGGCCGTGAAGTAATAATAGCCATCTGTATGGCGCATGATCCATGGGTCCGCTCGTTGTTCCACTAACGGATTCGTGATCGTCTCTCTCATAAAGAACGCTCCCCTATCTCAGATTCTGTTCGGTTCAAACTCATATGTTTTAACAGTGTGTGTCGTTCTCTCAAACGGTACGCCTCTCTCTTGCTACTCGCCAACAGGAGCGAGGAGACCCCAATCTCGTCCGGCCGCAGCGGTGCCTGCAACGCGTGGAAGATGTGTTCGAGCTCTTGCCGCGTCGGCATCTGCTCGGCCCACGCCCGTAGCGCGCCCGGCGTGTCGGACCATTCAAGCATCATTGTTTTATAGGAATCGATGAGTTCCATCGTGGCGATGGCGACTTTCGTTCCATGGAGGACCGCCGGACGATGGTTGGCGATGAAGTCCATCTCCCAATAGTGGGACAAGTGATGCTCACCACCAGAAGCTGGATGCGAATGACCGAAAATCAACATGGCGACTCCGGACAATAGTAACGACTCCATCAGTTGATCCAACCCGTCCGCGTCTCGTTTATAGATGGCAGGCAAGGCGTCCACACACGATTGTAACGCCTGTTCCGTCAGCGATGCGGCGCCCGGACAAAACGGTTCACCGCCTTCAAATGCTCCGAACCGCCAGTCCAACAAGGACGTGTATTTCCCGAGCATATCGCCGACCCCGGCCGCGATCAATGCGTCCGGTGCCTTCCGAATCACCTGACTCGGGACGAACACCGCAATCGGGGAAACGAGCTGGTACGTGATTTTCTTGCCTCTCACAATAAGAGGGGCCCCTTTCGACGTGAAGCCATCCACTGACGGCGCGGTCGGCACCGAGATGAACGGTACTTTCGTTTTAGCCGCACAGAACCGGGTGACGTCATGAATCGTGCCGGCACCTAGCGCAATGAGCGCATCGACGGTTTCATCTTGTTGAAGCAATACTTGTACGACCGAGCGTTCCTCCGCCAACACGTCGCCTTGCTCATCCGCTTGAAGCGAGACGAGCGACACATCAACTCCGATATCAATCAAGGCTTCTCGTAGCGGGAGAAACCCGACGCGCTCGGTATTCATGTCGGCGACGACGAGGAGACGGTTCCACTCTTTTTCGTGGACGAACGCAGCCAATTCGACCCAGACGTGTTCGGACGCGACCATCCGTTCAATCGTGATCGCGTGATGGGGGTTCCCGCAATCACAAGCTTGAACGTGTTCGTTAATCTGTTCGAGGTTCATCGGCTGACTCCTGTCTCGACGCGGTACGTCGTTTGCCAACGGTACGTGTCTCCCGCCTTCAAGCGAATCGACGGGAACGTTTCGTGGTGAACCGCATCAGGGAGGTGTTGCGGTTCCAGACAGACGCCGTAGTGACGTCTCGACGTCCCTTCACGCAATGAAGTCGTCTCGTTCATCTGATTGCCCGAATAGAGGATGATGGCCGGGGCCGTCGTCGAGATCGTCAACTCTCGCTGTGACTCTCGCTCATATAGTCTCGCTTCCCGTCGCTCCGCGAAGACGAACGGATGGTCATAGCCGTTGACCAATTCGTTTTGTGGATGGGTTGACTCGAGACTGTCCGCCAAGACACGACCAGACCGGAAATCAAACGCTGTCTGATCGACTTCAAGCAAGCGACCCGTCGGAATCAAATCATCCCGCAGCTCAGCGAACGTGTCGGCGGACAACGTAAGCTCATGGTTCAAGATGTCCCGCTCACCTCCGCTCAAGTTGAAATACGTATGGTTCGTCAAATCACACACCGTATCTTGATCAGAGGTCGCCTCGTATGTGATGGTGACGCCGTGGTCGGCCAGTTCGAACGTGGCGCGGACATCGAGTGTCCCGGGATATCCGTTCTCTCCGTCCGGACTGACGCAATGAAGCGTCACACGGTCGGACGTCCTCTGTTCGACCGTCCAGACGCGACGGTTCAAACCTTCTCCGCCATGAAGGTGATGGACACCTTCATTCGCAGGCACGTGATACGTCACGCCATCCAGGTCGAACGTACTCTGGTCGATCCGTCCGGCGACCCGTCCGATCGTCGCACCCAAATAATACGTGTCCTGCATGTACGCCTCGACTGTGTCGTACGACAAGACGATATTTTTCCAGCCGTCATCCTGAATCGAAAATTCTTGCAACGTCGCTCCGTAAGTCAATATGTTCAATCGATACACATCGTTCTCGAGCGTGATTGTCGACTCGTCAATCGCTGTTTCTAGTTGCCGCTTCATGACATCCACTCCTTTTTACCAAACGTTCACTGGGCAGTGCTTCGTCGCGAGTCGTGCCCGATACGAGACGTAACACCCACATTTCAAGCAAGTATCTTGTTGCTGGAACGGGCAAGCCGCGCAATGGGTGAGGCGTGCCTCATATTCCGTATCCGACACCTGCTCCATGACTTCCGCATCGATGGTCAACAGCCAGTCATGATCTGTCGTTTGCGGTGGACAGGTCCGACATCGCCGCGTCTTCGCCACTGTCATCTCAGCGGACCGCGATGGTGATGACGCTCATCGCTGGCACGTCGAGGACGAGCTTGCCGTCTTCCGTGACGGTCACGTCATGGTCCCGTGGTGAGACGAGGTCAGGTTGTTCGAACGTATTGTGGGCGTTCAAATGGTCTGCCGTTAAAATCCGGGCCGACACGACAGAGATGGCGCCGATTCCCCGTAAATCGATTTCGACCGTATCGCCTTGCTCGTGGTCGAGTTGGCAGAGGCTGATGTTTAGCACACCTTCCGCATTTCGCGAAGCGGTGGCGTTCACGGCCGGGATGGCTTCATCTTTGGCCACATAGTTACGTGTGTGCGCGGCGAGTTCGACGCGTTCGGCGTCTTGGTGGACGCTGTACATCTCGAACACATGGTATGTCGGCGTGAGGATGAATCGGTCTCCTTCTGTCAAAATCATCGCCTGCAACACGTTGACCATTTGAGCGATGTTCGCCATATGAACGCGGTCGTTATGGTTATGGAAGATGTTGAAGTGGACCGCAGCCACGAGTGCATCCCGAATCGAGTTTTGTTGATACAAGAAACCTGGGTTCGTCCCCGGCTCCACATCGAACCACGTGCCCCACTCGTCGACGATCAAGCCGACACGTTTTTCTGGGTCATACTGGTCCATGATCTGGCCGTGTTTCGTGATCAACTCGTCCATATGGAGGGCGCGCTTCAACGTGATGAACCATTCGTCCTCCGTGAAATCGAGAGCCGAGCCTTTGCCCAACCAGAAGTCACCTGGGATCGTGTAGTAATGGAGGCTGAGCCCGTCCATCATCGTCCCTGCTTCCCGCATCAGGACCTCTGTCCATTTATAGTCGTCAATGTTCGCCCCACCGGCGATTTTATAGAGTTTATTGCCGTCGTAGTTGCGGACGTACGTCTGGTAGCGGCGATACAGGTCCGCGTAATATTCAGGGCGCATGTTACCGCCGCAGCCCCAGTTCTCATTCCCGACGCCAAAGTACGTGAGTTCCCACGGCTCGGTCCGGCCGTTCTCTTGTCGCCAGTTCGACATCGGTGACTCGCCACCGAACGTCATGTACTCCACCCATTCCGACATTTCTTGCACCGTTCCGCTTCCGACGTTCCCACAGATGTACGGTTCACACTCGAGCAGCTCACAGAGGCGCATGAATTCATGCGTACCGAAGTGGTTGTTTTCGACGACCCCGCCCCAATGCGTGTTGACCATCCGTTTTCGGTTCTCGTTCGGACCGACCCCGTCCTTCCAGTGGTACTCGTCGGCAAAACAGCCGCCCGGCCAACGGAGGACCGGGATGTTCAATTTCTTCAAGGCGGCGAGCACGTCGTTGCGAATGCCATCCGTGTTTGGAATCGGCGACTCAGGACCGACCCAGAGCCCTTCATAAATACAACGACCTAAATGCTCGGCGAAATGACCATAAATGTGCTTGCTGATCGTCCCTTTGGTTAAGTCGGCATTGACGATGAGTTGTGTCGTCCCTGTCGTCACGTGCGTCGGTTTGATGAGTTGGTTGTTCATTGTATCTCCTCCATGAAGAAGGGCCAACGAAGTGGCCCTTTAGATTATGGTCGATAGTAAAGTTCATTCCAACGTAGTTCGTTGTTAAATTGGACCGTCTCCGTCTTGGCATCGATGACAGCGATTTCAACGTCGAGCATTTCCGCGAAGTCCCGTAGTTGGTCGGTCGTCACTTCATACGAATAGCAGGTGTGGTGCGCCCCACCGGCTTGAATCCAGTTTTCGACCGCTTGCGCCATCGAAGGTTCTGTTTTCCAAAGAACGCGTGCGACCGGCAAGTTCGGCATCGCCTCTTCCGGCTGAATGCCTTCGACCGTGTTGACGAGGAGACGGAAGCGATGGCCGAGATCGATGATACTCGCGTTCAACGCCTTGCCGCTCTGTCCTTCAAAGACGATCCGGGCCGGTGCTTCCCGGTCGCCGATACCGAGCGGATGGACTTCGATTCTTGGTTGATCGGCCGCAATCGTCGGACAGATCTCCAACATGTGAGCGCCGAGCACCATCTCGTTGCCCGGCTCGAAGTGGTACGTGTAATCTTCCATGAACGAGGTCCGCTCGTTGTTCGACATGATTTTCATGAGACGGACCAATGCTGCCGTTTTCCAGTCACCTTCTCCGGCAAAGCCATAGCCTTGCTCCATCAAGCGTTGGACGGCGAGACCCGGTAACTGCTTCATGCCGTGCAAGTCTTCAAACGTCGTCGTGAAGGCGGTATATCCGCCTGCCTCGAGGAAGGCTTTCATACCGAGTTCAATCTGGCCTTGGTAACGGACCGAATCAAGGAACTCCTCTTCCGCCATCCCTTTATTCGTCAGTTCGTAACGAGACGCGTATTCGTCCATCAGCGCATCGAGATCTGTGTCGGTCACGGCGTCCATATATGCGACAAGATCACCGACACCATATCCGTCCACCGTCCAACCGAGGCGAATCTGCGCTTCGACTTTATCGCCTTCCGTCACGGCGACGTTGCGCATGTTGTCACCGAAACGAGCCACTTTTAGCACTTTGCTTTCGGCCAACGCATGAGCGACTTTCATCCAGCTCGCCATCTTGCCGCGCGTCGTCTCGTCTTCCCAGTGCCCGACGAGCACTTTGCGTTTGACGTTCATCCGGCTCGTGATAAAGCCGTGTTCCCGGTCGCCGTGCGCCGATTGGTTCAAGTTCATGAAGTCCATATCGATTGCATCCCAAGGGATGTCACGGTTGAACTGTGTACCGAAATGGAGCAACGGTTTTTGCAGGACGCGCATGCCACTGATCCACATCTTCGATGGCGAGAACGTGTGCATCCAGGTAATCACGCCTGCACATGAGTCGTCCGCATTCGCCTGAAGCATCATCTGACGGATCTCTTCTGCATTTTTGACGACACCTTTGAAGACGATCCGGTCGCTGAAGACGTTGGCCGCATGAAGTCCAGCCACCATCTCTTTTGAATGATCCTCCACTTTCCGAAGCACGTCTTCGCCGTAAAGCATTTGGCTTCCTGTCACGAACCAAAATTCATATGTTTTTGCTGTCAACATCCAAAGTCCCCCTAATGTGAGGGCGAAGTTCCGGTCATTTTTGGCCGTAGTATGCGTTCGCCCCATGTTTTCGCAAATAGTGTTTATCTAAGATGCTCTGTTTAATCGGTGTCAGGCCAGGGTTCAAGTTCAAGGCATGAAGTCCCATCTTCGCGACTTCTTCGAGGACGACCGCATTGTGGACCGCCTCATTCGCGTCTTTGCCCCAGCAGAACGGTGCATGGTTGGCCACGAGTACGCCGGGAACGGCGACTGCTTCGAGCATTAACTCGTCGAGCGTCTCTAAAATGACGTGTCCGGTCTCGAGCTCATACGCCGTTGCGATCTCTTCGTCTGTCAATTCTCGAGTGCACGGAATCTCTCCATAAAAGTAATCGGCGTGTGTCGTTCCGAACGCCGGAATCGCCCGCTTCGCCTGTGCCCAGCTCGTCGCCCATGGCGAATGGGTATGCACGACCCCGCCAATCTCTGGGAGAGACCGGTAGAGCGCGAGATGGGTCGGTGTGTCTGATGAGGGACGAAGCTCGCCTTCGACGACGTTACCTTCCAAATCGACGACGACCATGTCTTCCACGGTCAATCGTTCGTAAGGGACACCGCTCGGCTTGATGACGACCAATCCGGCGTTCCGGTCGATGCCACTGACGTTGCCCCATGTGAACGTGACCAAGCCGTGTTGCGGGAGGGCCAAGTTCGCTTCGAGCACGGCTTCCTTCAAATGACGGCTTACCATACCGGCTCCTCCTTAACGCGTGACGCGTCGGCTTTGATTTTTTTCAAGCGTTTCATCACATCGTTTTCACCGCGACCGAAGTAGTCGTATAGTTTCGTGTATTCGGCGAACAGAGCATCATATGTTGCGACGTTTTCCGGGATCGGCTTGTACGTCTCTTCTTTGACACGGCCCATCTTCGCTGCCGCTTCCGTGATCGCGGCGTAACCGCCTCGCTCCGCACCAGCCGCCACCGCTCCGAACATGGCCGACCCGAGGGCAGGCGTTTGCGAGGAGGCGGAGATTTTGATTTCCATGTTCAACACGTCCGCATAGATTTGCATCATGAGGGCGTTCTTCTCGGCGATTCCGCCGGCCGCATATACTTCATGCACAGGGACACCGCTGTTCCGGAACGCTTCCACAATCGTCCGCGTCCCATACGCTGTCGCTTCAATCAATGCCCGGTAAATGTCTTCTGGTTTCGTGAGCAATGTCGCTCCGAGGAGGACACCCGTCAAATTCGTATCGACGAGCGTCGATCGGTTCCCGTTCCACCAGTCGAGGGCGATGAGACCGCTCTCCCCGACACGTTGCCGGGCTGCTTTCTCCGTCAACAACTGATGGATGCCGATACCTTTCAAGGCGGCCTCTTCGACGTAATGTCCTGGGACACACGTCTCGGTGAACCATTCAAAATGGTCCCCGACACACGATTGGCCAGCTTCATAGCCCATCAATCCTGGGATGACGCCGTCTTCGACGACACCGCACATGCCTGGGACGACTTGTTCGTCTTCACCTAGTAGGATATGGCACGTCGATGTGCCCATGACCATCAGCATCTTGCCCGGTTCGGCGATTCCGACAGCCGGTACCGCCACGTGGGCGTCGACGTTCGCGACCGCGACGGCCGTGCCTGGAAGGAGTCCGATTCGCGCGGCGAACGCCTCTGTCAGTTCACCCGCCTTGGACCCGATTGGAGCGATGTCGCGCGTTAGTTTCTCTTCGACAACGTTCTCTAGCCGCGGGTCGAGCGCTTTAAAGAATTCGTTCGACGGGTAACCGTCTTGTTTATTCCAAATGGCTTTATATCCAGCTGTGCAACTGTTCCGAACGACGCGACCTGTCATCTGGGAGACGATCCAATCCGTCGCTTCTAGAATCTGGTCCGCCGCTTCATAAATGGCCGGCGCTTCGTTCAGGATTTGCCACACTTTCGGGATCATCCACTCCGATGAGATTTTCCCGCCATAGCGTTTCAAGAAGTCTTCGCCCCGCTCCGCTGCGATGCGGTTCAACTCGTCCGCCTCGTCTTGCGCGGCGTGGTGCTTCCAAAGCTTCACGTAGCTGTGCGGGTTTTGTTGATGCTCCTCACGGAAACAAAGCGGGTTCAAGTGTTCGTCAATCGGTAAGATCGTGCAGGCTGTGAAATCGATGCCGAGTCCAACAACTTGGTCCGGCATGATCCCCGCCTCTTTCACGACGGCCGGGATCGTAAGTTCTAATACTTCTAAATAGTCTTGCGGATGTTGGAGTGCCCAATCATGCTCGAGACGGGTCACCCCGTCCGGTAAATATTCATCCATGACGCCATGTGTGTACGGTTTGACCGCGGTCGCCACTTCTCGGCCTGTCGCTACGTCGACGAGGACCGCACGTCCTGATTGCGTCCCGTAGTCGACACCGATTGTATAGTTGGCCATATTCATCACCCTACCTTTAAAAGAATGCGCTTACATATAGGATGAAAAAAATAAAGTGTGTGGGCACTCCTATCTTTTCATCCGTACAAGTATTCAAATACCGTGCCTGATTCGTACAGAAAACAAAAAGATACAATCAAGTTGTACGTATAACTTACACCTTGATTGTATCAACTATTTTAAATTAATCAACTGTTTTCAGTATTTTATTCGAACATTTTTGCGTTAGTTCTGAAAAAACTGTGACACGCATCTTTAAAGAGAATGCGATAAGTTGTACGGATATTTACAGTTGTTTGCCGATAAAGACGTGTCCTTGGTCAGACAATCCCGCGAACACGAGCGTCTCTCGCCAATTTTCCCAGTCCCAGCCCGGTAACACATGCCAAGTGATCCTTTCAGGACCGTAGAGTTTGATGGTCGTATCCGTCAGCTTCTCATAACGCCCTCGTTCGCCGTCCTCTGTCACGAACGTCCCGTCACCTAGAAGTTCAATCTTACTCGAAGGCAGGACGCCATGTTTCGTCCGGTCCATGTAGATCCACTCCCACTCCCCGACGAGCTCTTCCATCTCGATGGACCGCTCTTCTTCCCCGGCATATCGTTGCGGAGACACGAGCGGCCAGCCCGATTCCGTCCAGATGATTTTCCGGATATGCAGTTCGTGCCAGTGCGGGTCTTGCTCACCTCTGACGTGATGGACGAGATAATCCTTGTCGCCGTCCTGCAAGACGGAGTTATGACCAGGACCAACCCAACCTTCCCCGGCCCCGAACCGATAGCCCCCTAGAATCTTCATGCCAACTTGTTGCGGGTCGATCTCGAGGTCGGTCATGACGTTCCCATCAAAATCGACGTACGGTCCGGTGATCGAAGTCGAGCGGGCCACACGGATGTGATAGTCCTTGAACAAGGAGTCATACGAGACGAACAAGTAATAATGGCAATCCGCTTCCCGATAGACGATATACGGTCCCTCGATTGCCCCTTCTACGCTTTGGTGACGTTTCGCAATCAACGTCTCCTCACTTCTCGGGCGTTTCTTCCCCGTTTCCGGATCGACCGGGAACACATACAGCCCACCGAAGAAGCTGCCGTAGACGAGCCACGGTTCTCCTTGCGCATCGAACGTGATATTCGGATCAATCGCATTCGGCCCCGATGTCCCAGCCTCGCTCTTCACGACGAGCCCGTGATCCTGCCAAGGCCCGTCTATCGTTTCCGCACTGGCGACACCGATATACGACTGCGTCTGTCCAAATTGTGAAGCCGCGTAGTACATGACATAGCGACCACCCATGAACACGACTTCCGGCGCCCAAAGCCCTGGCGCCCCCGTCCAGTCCACAGCCTCGTGCGGAAGTTCTTCAAGCGCCAAGCCAACGTATTCCCAATGGATCAAGTCAAGTGAGCGACGCACTTGAATCCCGCCGTTGATGTGATGTCCGTGGGCGGCGTCCGTCGAGAACACGTAATACCAATTCCCAACTTTAATTGACGCCGGATCGTGGGCGTTGTGTGTGCCCCACATCGTTTCGTCTGTCAATCGTTCTAACACATAACGTTCTTCTCGTTTCGGACCGTTCAGCTTTTGCATGTACTCGTTTCTCCTTTTATCGTTTTTTGCCCCATACGGCGGTGCCGTCCTCGCTCAGACCCGTGAAGATGATCGTCGGTTGCCAATTCTCCCAGTCCCAAGCCGCTCCGACTTGCGTCTCATACGTCTCTTGCCTGACTTCGACCTCGAGGACCGAGCCGTTCAATCGCCAAGACCCGTCACCGTTTTCGAGCTTCCCGCCTCGTTCCAACGTCAACGTGCTCGAGGCTTGCTGTCCATCGTCGAACCGCGGGAATGTGATGACGTCCCAGTCCCCGACCAGATGGGCGTCGTCGACCTCGACGTCTCCTTCACCTGCATAGCGCTCGGGCGAGACGACCGGCCAACCGTCTTTCGTCCAATACACTTTTCGGACGTGCAACTGTGACCAATAGATGTCTTCACTCGGTCGCGCCTGATGCAACACGAACGTGTCAGTCCCGTCTTGTAAAAATGCCGAATGCCCGGTCCCGACGTATCCGTCATCTCCTTCGAAACGATACGAACCCACGATTTTCACGCCCGTATCAAATGACTCATCCGATTCGTCCCGTAAGTCGCGACCACGCGAGTCGACGTACGGTCCCGCGATTGACTTCGAGCGACCGATCCGGACGTTGTACGTATCTTCTAACCAACCATACGACACCATCAAGTAGTAATAACCTGTCTCATCGTTATACAAGATTTCCGGTCCTTCGATGCCCATCGACATGTCTTTCCGTTTGGCGAGCAACGTCCCCTCTGACGATTCGTCCACTCGCTTCCCAGTGCCTGGATCAATCTCCGTCAAAAAGATCCCACCAAAGTACGACCCATACGTCATCCACCATTTGCCTGACGCATCTTGCGTCACATGAGGGTCAATCGCATTGGCGACACCCCCGTTCCCGTCTTTCGACGTCACGACGGCGCCCTCGTCTTCCCAAGGCCCTTCGATCGTTGACGCGGTCGCTAGCCCGATGTACGACGTGCGGCTCCCGACCCCTGATACGGAATAGTACAAGTGGAACCGATCCGCGATTTTTGTGATCGCCGGGGCCCAGAACGTATTCCCACCGGTCCAAGCGAACGCCTCTTCAGACACTTGATCGAACACACGGCCCACGAACTCCCAGTGAATGAGATCGGTCGATTTACGAATTTGAATACCGGGCATCGGAGGACCACCCACCATGTAATCCGTCGAGAAAACGTAGTACGTGTCACCATCTTTAAAGATTGCCCCGTCATGCGTAAAGTTCGTCGTCCACTCGCTCTCTTTGTTGAGCACGTCTGGCGTCACATCTTCCACCTTTTGATCAAACGGCGCTTTCGGGAGTACCGACTCATCGATTGACGCACTCGTCGTCTGCCAGAAGAAAACACCTCCGACCGCGACAATGAGCAACGCCATCCAGACCATTATTTTTTTCATGTCAATCTCCTTCCTCCATCAAAAAGGCACCCGCCTAAAAAAGACGGGTGCCTCTGTCTTGTCACACCTCAGCCCTTCACACCAGAAATCGCAATCGACTCGATGATCTGTTTTTGGAAGATCATGAAGACGATTAACATCGGGAGTAACGCCACGACGGACGCGGCCATGATTAACGGATAATCACTTTGAATTGCATAAGATGCGTTAAAGTTCGCGATGACAAGTTGAAGCGTCTGCTTCTCCGGCGAGTTCAAATACAGAATCGGCCCGAGGTAGTCGTTCCAGATTGCCATGAACCAAAGAATCAATTGCGCGGCCACGGCCGGCTTGATCAATGGGAAGATAATCTTATAGAAGATTTGGAAGTACGAGCAGCCATCAATCTTGGCCGCCTCGATAATCGAGTTCGGGATGCTGTTCAAAAATTGGCGCAAGAAGAAAATCATGAAAATATTCCCGAACAGTCCAGGCACGATCAACGGTAACAGCGTATCCACCCAGCCGATGCTCGAGAACATCATGAACTGGGGAATCATGAGCACCGGGTAAGGGATCATGACAGAAGCGAACAAGAGCAGGAAGATTTTATTCTTGCCTCTGAAGTTCAACTTCGCGAAGGCGAACGCCGCCAAGCTCGACGTGAACGTTCCGACGATTGTGACGGATAACGCGACGATCAAACTGTTCGATATCCCGGACAACAGCGGGCCCATGCTCCAAATTTCCGTGTACTTGCTAAACGAAATATCGGTCGGGATCCATACCGGCGGGAGTGCGAACACATCCTCTTTTGATTTGAGTGATGTCGACACCATCCAAAGTAGCGGTGCAATCATAACGACCGCTCCGATGGACAGGAAGATAAAGATGAAGAAATCCGTGATCCGATCCTTCTTCTTCACCGACATCGTTTCCACGTTCTCTTTTTTCCGTGAGAGAGCTAATTGCATGGTCATTCTCCTTTCCTATACGCGAATCGCTCAATCAAGATCGAACGATGATTTTTCATTCATCCGGAATTGGAGCAACGTGACGATGAAAATGAAGAGCCCGAGGACGAGCGCCATCGCCGAAGCGTAACCGAGTTGGAAGTTCCCGAACGATTTTTGCCAAATGTAGAAGACCGCAGAGGCAGACGAGTACTCAGGACCCCCGGTTGGTGTCATGACGTTGATTTCCGTGAAGATTTGCGCTCCTCCGATGATGTTCGTCACGATGATGAAGAACGTGACCGGTTTGACCATCGGGAGCGTGATATGCCAAAAGCTTTGCCACGCGTTGGCTCCATCGAGTTTCGCTGCCTCATAAAATGATTTCGGGACACTTTGGAGCGCCGCCAAGTAAAGGAGCATCGTGTAGCCGAGCCCTTTCCAAATCGCCATGAGGATGAGCGCGGGTTTGACGGTATCGGTGTTTTGGAGCCAGTTTGGCCCGTCGATCCCGATCAAAGCCAGGAATTGGTTGACCAATCCGTAGTCCCCGTTATACGCCCATTGCCACAAAATCGAGACGGCAGCAATCGACGAGATGACGGGAATGTAGTAAATCACGCGGAACGTGTCCGTCCCAAAAATCTTTCGATTCAACGCGAGGGCAAGCAGCAGCGCGAGAACGATTCCGATTGGGATCCCAATCATCATAAAGAGCGTGTTGTACATTGATTTATAAAAATATTCATCTTGGAACAAGTTAACGAAGTTCTCAAACCCGATAAATTTCATTTGACCGAGGCCGTTCCAATTCGTGAAAGCGCCGTAAACAGAATACATCAACGGTACGAACGCGAAGAGGAAGAACCCAATGACCGGTGCTGCAACGAACAGGTAGGCGTACCGCTGTTCAGTTCGATATAACTTGGAAATCGATTTTGTCTTCATTATCCTTCCATCCTTTCAACGTCAGAGACGCAGGTGGCGAACATCGCCACCCCGTTTCGACTCTCTGATCAATTCGCCTGTTTCTCTTGTTCGATCGCCGCATCGAGCAATTTCTGCATCTTCGGCTGCGCCGTCTTCACATAGTCTTCGACCGACGTTTTACCGTCTAGGACAGGCTGGATGTTTTTGAAGAACTCGTCGTACCATTCTGCCGTGTATGTTTTCTCAGCCGGGAACCCGCGGCCATAATCGTTGATTAAATCAAGGAACTCTTGTTTGTTATCTGGTTTGATTGACGTATCAGCTGCCCAGTTGTCTGCGATTTCCATACTGTTCGGCAATTGGACTTGCGCGTCTACGAGCGCTTGTTGCCCTTCTTGGTCCGCAGACAAGTACATCGCCAACTCTGCCGCTTCTTCTTTATGTTTCGTCGTCGCCCCGACGCCGATCCCGAGTGACCCCACCCATCCTGACGCTTTACCGGTTGAACCGGCTGGCCATGGAAGTAAGTCGTACTCGAATTTCAACTGTTCTTTAAATGCTGCCATATCCCACGGTCCGACTGGGAAGAAGGCGAGCTGACCTTTCAGCCAACGTTGGTACGTGTCGAGCGTCTGTGTTTCGCCGATTGACGGTGTGATCCCGTGTTTCAACTGTTGATCGACGAAGAATTGCAACGCTTCGATGAACTTCGGATCATCGATTGTCACTTTCGTACCACCTTCATTGATCCAGTCCGCTCCATTACTCCAGACGAACGGTTGAAGGGCCCAGTTTACGTTGAAGCCAGTGCCGTACTGATCCATCTTCCCGTCACCGTTCGTGTCTTTCGTCAACTGTTTGGCTACGTCCACGAACTCATCCCATGTATATGGTTTGTCTTTATCCGGTAGCGGGATGCCCGCATCTTCGAACATCGTCTTGTTGTAGCCGAGTGCGAACGGACCTAAGTCTTTCGGTAGTCCGTAAATCGCGCCTTCTCCGAGCGTCTTCCCATCGAAACGATATTTGTCGACACCCTTCTCCCAAATGTCGTCCAACTTGACGTCTTCTGAAGTTTCAACCGCTTCGGTGATATCGAGTAGCACGCCCGAATTTACGTATGCTTTCACTTGGGCAGGATTATAGAAGAAGACGTCTGGGATTTTGCGACCTGCGATGGCCGATTTGAGTTTTGTATCGTACTGATCCGGGGCTGTCTGGACCATCGTTACTTTCACGTCTTTGTTGGCTTCTTCAAAACGTTTCACCGTCGCTTGGTAGGCTTTTAACTCTTCTGGATTTCCACGGAACATAAATGTCAATTCAACTTTCCCGTCAGCGCCTGCCTCGTCTCCCGAACAGCCGGCGAGCGCCAAAGAAGTTGTCATCAGGGCTGACATCGTTAACGCAAACATTTTTTTCGATTTACGATTCATTGTGAATTCCTCCATCAGTATATATTCATGTGCAAAAGATGACGAAGATGTACGTACATGTTGAATTAAATAAAAAAGCAAGCTGTATAATGAAGCCCACACGACACTATACATTCACTAGCCAAGAAACCAATTTAATTAGCAATGAAAGCGTTTTCTGTACAATTTGAGTCTATTACACACGTTCGGACATGTCAATTTGATTTTTATGTATTTTTATATTTCATCCGTACATATTCATAGAAAATTCAGGTGCTATTTTTGCTTATTCATAGTAAACAGGACATTTGTTTGTTAATATATATGTAAGATCATATCTTGTACGTATGAGTTGTTCGACGTACACGAGAGAAAGCAGGGACGCCAGATGGCACAACGCACAAAGTACAATATGGTTAAAGATCATATTCTTGAATGGATAAAAGATGGAACGGTAAGACCAGGTGAAAAAATTCCTTCTGAAAATGAATTGGTCCAATCATTTGGAGTGAGCCGTCATACGATTCGACAAGCTGTAGGAGAACTAGTGAACGAAGGTTATCTTTACCGTGAACAAGGCTCGGGCACGTATTGCTCCCCGGTCCTTCCGACCTCGGCTCCCCAGGCGATTGAACGTTTAGGCAACGGTAAAAACATCGGTGTCATCACGACCTACATGTCTGATTATATCTTCCCGTCTATCATCCGGGGGATTGAATCTCACTTGGCTTCAAAAGGATATACATTGACCTTATCTTGTACGGATAACAACGTCGAGAAAGAACGGCAATGCCTCGAGATGATGTTAGATCGTCAAATTGATGGGTTAATCGTCGAGCCGACGAAGAGCAGTAGCTATAATCCAAACATCAAATATTATTTAGAACTCGAACAACAGCATACGCCTTATTTGATGATTAACCAATACTATTCGCAGTTGACGCCCCCTTATTTGATCATGGATGACGAGAAGGGTGGGTTCTTGGCTGCCGAACATCTCATCAAACTTGGCCATGAGCGCATCATGGGACTTTTCAAAACAGATGACCTTCAAGGGGTCCATCGGATGCGCGGCTTTATACGCGCGTTCCGGGAATACAATCTCCCCCTAGAGCCAGAATTAATTATAACGTATACGACAGAAGAACTTGTGCCCTCTTTTTATGACGTGATTCATCAAGTGTTTGAGAACGCGGACGAACGGCCGAGTGCAATTGTCTGTTATAACGACCAACTCGCCCTTAACGTGTTGGACCAGTTGAGAAATCTACGCCTCTCTGTCCCGCAAGACGTCTCACTCGTCGGATATGACGACTCGGTGCTTGCCGTCGCGACAGAGGTTAAACTGACTTCGATCATCCACCCGAAGCAAGAATTGGGGCGTGCCGCAGCCGAGTGGATTATCGCGGCCGTCGAGAAAAAAGAGATGCCACCGTCACATACGTATGAACCCGAATTGATCGTCCGCAACTCGACTGCACCCTATAACCGTCTCGAATCTAAATTAGGCTGATTCTCTGCTAACTTCTTGGAGGTCCTCATGAATTTAAAACATGAACACAACAAGCTATTCCAAGCGCTCGAATTTGTCACCAGCCTGGTGCAACTGAACGTGGTCTTCTTACTGAGCATTCTGCCTGTCATCACGTTGTTCCCGGCCTTGTACGCTTTACATGCCGTCACAAGGCAATGGTCGATCAACCAAGATTACAGCGTGTTCCGCGCCTACTTCCGCTTCTTTAATGAAGGAGTGCGCCGTCATTATAAGCTCGGTATAGCCTGGACATTGTTTGTATTCGTCTTATTGATCGACTTTTTACTCATTCGGCAAATCCATACAGGGCAGACGATTCTCTTCGCAGGTCTGTTCGTGATTGGATTTGTCTTCATCTCCCTGTCGTTATTCCTATTTCCGATTTTGACGCACTACGATATGAAGACGATGGATGCCTTGAAGTTGGCGTTATTCAGCATCATACGATACGGCTATATTGTCGCGCTCGCGCTCTTGTTATTCACAGCACTCGGTATGCTCGCGTACCGGTCACCACTCTACTTGTTGTTCGGATTTTCGTTCATCGTTTTTCTAAAAACGAAACTATATCTCCATCAATTAAATCGTACTATAACGAATAATCATATCGATATCGACTCCACGTAATATTGATTTTTTCCATCTACTTTAACAAAGTAGATGGTTTTTTATTTGAGTCTAAGAAGAATAGTTTACTCATCTGTCAATTTCAATAAATATGACCAAATCACTTCTTTAGGTTGTTTAAGTTCTATTCAAAATGAATAATACAGTTCTTAGTTAGTGAGGAGGCAAAGCAATTGGGCTTTTCCGTTAATGACTTTATTGAGGATACTCCAGTTTTTGGCGACTTACATTATATTTTGCATTATGACAATGAATCAGAACGAAGAGACACTTTAGTCTTTTCGAAAACATAGTTCAGTCCTTCATTACTGAAAGAAGCTGATTTCATTAGACTACAACAAGCAACCCTTCGTATTCATAAGTAGGCTTTAGAAAAATGTGCTCCCTAATAAACTATGTATGTCTCTTCATTCCTTTATATGCTACTTATAGTTCCACACTTCAACATACTTGATCACCTCAAGTTGTTTCCTATCCAATTTTCCAACCGCTGTATAAGGCAACTCCTTCACAAACACGATTTCTCGTGGAAGCTGATAAGTTGTCAGTCGTTCGCGCAACCAGCTCACCAGTTCTTCTTCTGTCAATTTTTCATCATATAACTGTACGTATGCTTTCAAGATGTGACCGGCGTACACCTCCTCTATCCCGACGACGGCGGCGTCCTCGACATTCGGATGGTCGCGCAAAACCGTCTCGACTTCCCCAGGATAAATATTGTTTCCTGCCGAGATGATCAAGTCGTCTGTTCGTCCACACAAAAAATAATAGCCGTTCTCATCCCGGTATCCGACATCACCCGTTTGAATCCAGCGGTTCTTCCTGCTTTGCATGGACCACTTATTTCGTATGCAAAATTCCCCGATGGCCCCTGGCTCGACTTCCGCTCCATCTTTCACTACCTTTAAGTCCCCTCCCGGAATCCTTCTCCCGAGCGTGTTCGCATCATAATGTAAATCTTCTGGTGTGGCGATCAGATTCAAGCCCGCTTCCGACGTCCCATAGAGATTGTATAAGACGCTCCCCAACTCGTTATGGACTTCACGGACTAAAACGGGATGAAGCTTCGCACCACCGGACGCGATACAAGCGAGAGAATGAAGTGATGTTGGATCGTGTCGTAACATTTTGTGGATCATGAGCGGGACGACCGTGACCACTTCTACCTTGTGTCGCCGAATGAGGTCACAGGCTCTCTGCACATCAAAGCTCTCTTGAATGACGACCTGTTTCCCTAGCGCCAGAAAAGATAAAAGGATGGCGATGCCGTAGCCATGGTAAATCGGGGTGGCAATATAGGCAGTGTTGAATGACGGCAACTGCAATCGGTTCATTAGAGCTGCGAATGGAGCCAGAAAGTGAAAGAGGGATGGTATATGAGTCACTTGTTTCGGTTTTCCGGTAGTACCGCCGGTCAACAGCACGATCTTCCCGCTCGAGGCGGCCGGAAGCTTTCCTTTTTTATGTCGCTTCGAATCCGATAAACTATTGATTGATACCTTTTCCTCATGATAGCTGACAAGTGTCGAACGTTCGTAAGACGAGTTTTCAATTAAGTTTTCAAACTCATCATCGTAAATCAAAAGATCGAATGGCTGTTCTTCTACGAGTCGGTTGAACTGCAGTTGACTCATCGATGAATGAAGCATGTAGATGTCTGCACCGAGTCGTGAAGCCGCAAACATCCCTTGTACGAAAGACGAGTGGTTGTGACAGAGAAACGCAACTTTTTGTCCCTTTTTAACCCCATACTGATTAGCGAAATGATAAGCGAGGTGTTCACAGCGTGACTTTAGCTCTAGATACGTCACTGTTTCTCGGCTATCCACTAAAGCCGTTTTTTGACTCCCTGCTCTTTCAGTCAATGTAAAAAGAAGCATCAAGTTGATTCCATTTTGACGGATTGCGACGAACAGACGGCCTAGATTCGATGGTGATAGAAACTGGAGCTGCGACAAGACTTTCAATAACTTAACCATTCTTATTGTCACGCTCCTTTCTCTTAAGGAATGCAGGGACCATCCAGTCGATCGGTCTTCTGAAAACAAGTGATGCTACTTGACCGAGGAACAACCACCACGGCTTATATACTGTTCCTTTCGTATACAAGGCATGTCCGATCAATTCTGCCACATGTACCGGTGACATGGCAGGTGAATGCTGATAAGCCAGCGTCGGTTTGATCATCGGAGTTTTTACTAGCGGTAGATATAGAACCGTCGTGGATATATTTTTGATTGTGAGTTCCGGACCCGCGGAGCGAAACCACGTATCGAACGCGGCTTTTGATGCCTGATAGGCTGCCCAGTGAGGAAAAGGATGAAGTAACACATTGATGGTCGACACATTGACGATCTGCCCGTTCTTCTTTTCGAGCACCGGAATGAGCGACAAAATCAATTGTACGGGAGCAAAATAATTGATTGCCATCGTCCGAGTGAAGTCATGGTATCGATCGAGTGACTCAGTGATGGGACGATTGATGGAGATTCCAGCATTGCTGACGAGAACATCCAATCCGTCCGGTAGTTGATGGAGATACGCCAGCAAACCATTCCGTTCCTCTTCAATTCGAAGATCTGCCGGGAACACGGTCACTGTGGCTGATCCCTTCTCGATTTCAGACTTCATGACGTTCATGTCTGCTTCTCTACGGGCAACGAGAATCAGATGCGCGGTTGTATCCATTAGTAAATAAGCGAACGCCTGCCCGATTCCTGAGCTCGCTCCAGTAATCAATACCGTTTTCCGTTCTAACGCTGATTTCAATTTCTGATGATCGAAGGAAGGAAATCGGAATAGGAGTCTCTCTAGTAACGTGTAGTCATACATATTGCCAGCACCTTTTATTTATATTCGTCTCTTCAAGCTAAAAAAACCTAGACAATCATTTGGTCATACATGACAAACAGCAGCGTCCACTTTAATTGAAAAGGACCTGCTGTTCAAACCTTCCGTTTATCTTTTATACACTCTTCCCATTCGCATATCGAGTGAAATTGTCGAGAATCGCCTGCCAGCCTTGTCGTTGCATTTCAACCGGATTCATCGACTCCGCATCAAACACCTCGACCACTTTCGTCTGATCCCCTTCAGAAGTAAATGAAATTCTGACTCTCCGTTCATCCTCAAGGCGATACTGAATGAGCTCATTTACTTCAACTTTCTCATATACCCCTTCAAAATCAAAGCCCATGCTCTGATCTTTCGCTTCCATTCGACTACGAAACTTCCCGCCGACCCGTAAGTCGTTCTCCGCCTCAATCGTATGCCAATCGTCAGACGCATGATTCCATTGTTTGATATGTTCAGGTTCTGTCCAGAATTTCCAGACCGTGTCGATTGGTGCATCGACGAGCGTTGATATCGTCACGACATTTGATTCCATGATTCGTTTCCCCTTTATTCTACAATTTTTGATCAATCACGAATGCGCTGCCCGTCCTATATGACGAACGCAATATGAGATTACTTCCCTATCAATCACATCTTCTCCTGCTCTCATTTCAACGATTGAAAGATACTTAAAACAAAAACCTTGAATGGCACTCAAAATCGAGTTCATTCAAGGTTCTTTTCATTTCATCATTGAAACTTAACTCTTGGCAATCCCAAGCATAAATCCAGCGACGACAATCAACCCGATTCCCATGAAAACAAAGACACGTTCTTTTGTCGTCTTCTCTTCTTTCAAGAGATAGATCCCACCAAGTGTCGCCACGACGACGTTCAATTGGGATAAGGCGAACGAAGTCGCAATCCCCACTTCTCCGCTTGAAACGAAAAGTCCGAAGTTCCCTATTCCCCAGGCGATCCCCGCCAAGATGTTTTTGAATGTGCGTGGATCGAGTTTCTTGACGTCCTTTTCACGAAGACTGAACAGAAGTGCCGCGATGAACATCCCGACGGATTGTGGAAGAATCGCGGTGATCCCTTCTACTTCAAAGTAGTTCGTCAAGACGGCATACGTGACGTAACCAATACTCGAAACGAATAGGACGAGTAAACCCTTTTTCAACGCACCGGCACTGTCCTGATCTTTCTTCTGTTGGTAAGAAGTCATAGTCGCTCCGATGATAATCAAGACGAGCGCTGAAAACCCTAACCATAGCTCCGTCGATGTCTGCCAGTCCCCGAGTACGATGACCCCAAAGAGAGAGGTCCCAACGAGTTGCATCCCCGTGCTGATTGGCATCGCTTTGGAGACGCTTAAGATTTGGAACGATTGGAACTGCAAATATTGACCGAGCGCCCAGAACGCCCCTGAGATAAATCCGGTCACGATGGCGAGTGTCGTGAACTCCGGTCGGAAAACGAGGGCAATCACTGTTGCCATAATCATCGCCCCGATGGTCGTTCCGATTAACTGCTGAATCGGTTTTCCTCCTACTTTCGACACGATGAGTGGAATACTTCCCCACATGAGTGCCGGTAAGAGTGCCAAAAGAATCATTTCCATGAAGCACACCTGCTTTCTTAATATAACGTCTAACATGAAATTCCCACGTCTCCAATTTTATAAACCTAAATTCAAAAAGGGAATTGCCATGTCGAATACTACGATGATATAATGATTTCGAACGGGGCATTAGCTCAGCTGGGAGAGCGCTACGCTGGCAGCGTAGAGGTCAGGGGTTCGAGCCCCCTATGCTCCATTAATTGGTCACATCTCGAATGAGGTGTGGCTTTTTTATTGGTATGGTGCGATTCAACCTCTTTCTTAACGGGTAATGATAGTTAGACTTTTTCATATAAGGGGGAATTTTGATGGAACGTACATCTGTAGAAGAAACATTGACGAGCGTGATCGAATGCATGCGCGCATGCAACCACTGCTTCTCAAAAAGTTTGCAAGAAGAGGATTTACACATGTTCACCGAATGCATCCGACTGACTCGAGAATGCTCTGACATCTGCACATTGGCTTTAAATGCCTTAGAAACAGATTCAGCCTTCTCAAAACCAATCGTCGCTCTATGCGCCCAAGTCTGTGATACGTGTGCGGTTGAATGCGGACGCCATCAGCACGACCATTGCCAAGCCTGTGCCAAAGCATGTGAGCGCTGTGCGGAAGCTTGCCGAACACTTGTTGCCGCTTAAGCACGACATTCGTCTAACTTTCTGTTAGACTTTTTTTATTGCTTACGAAAGAAGGTAAACTATGAATCATACCATTCTCGCACTTGACGTGGAGACCGCTAACCGTGATAGTCGCAGCATCTGTTCTGTCGGATGGAGCATCCTTCAAAATGGTGATGTAGTCGAAACCGACCAGCGACTCGTCAATCCCGAGGAAGACTTTGATATGGGTAACATCCGCGTCCATGGCATTCGTCCGAGTGACGTGTGGGATGCACCGGCATTACCGGAAGTACTTTCCTCTCTTTACCCGATTTTACGGGAAGTGGACCTCGTCATCGCACATAACGCTTCATTTGACATGGGTGCCTTGAGAAAGGCGATTGTAAAATATGATCTATTCGATTTCCCGACAATCGAGTACGGTTGTACCGTCAAACTGTCACGTAAACTGTATCCAGGGCTCCCGAACCATAAGTTGAATACGATGGCAGAACACTTGAACGTGCCGTTTATTCATCATGATGCCGCGGAAGATGCTCGTGTATGCGCGCTACTCATGCGAGACATGATGCAAAAAACCGGCATCACAAACCCAAAAGAATTGCATCGCTATACGTCCGTTAAAACAGGAACGCTCGCATATTAAACCGGTCATGCAATCATGACCGGTCATTTTTTGAATATCCATCTTTTTTGAATATAATAACTGACGAAAAAGAGAAAGCTGTCGACGACCACTTTTAGGATGACCTCGCCCTGTCTGAGCAAGAGAAACAGGAGATAGACAAGGAGTGCCGAAACGGCCATTTGAAGCACGACGAGACTAAAGTATTTTGGAAGAGACCGCCGCGCCTTCGAATCGAAGACTACTCTTCGATTAACGAGATAATTGAAGAGAGAGGAAATGATTCGAGCGATGACCGTCGCAATGACGACGTGAACTGTATCGAAGTATGGGGATAATAAATAAATGAAGAGTGCATACATCCCAACGTCGACAAGGAACGAGGCGACAGACGATAACGAATACATTAAAAACATCCGGTAAATTAAGATTGAGTCGAGAATCGGTCGGAAATGGGAAGAGTCATTTTCATTCTCATATACGGTCTGGATGGTCGTCTGTTGAATCGGGACCTGCAATCGTTTCGTGAACGTGAGCATATTCATCTCGAACTCATATCTATTTCCAGGAATGTCAATCAGTTGTCGCGCATATCGCATCGGGATGGCTCGAAGTCCCGTCTGCGTGTCTTTTAACTTCAGCCCGCTCCCAATCAACATCACGAGCCGTGTCGCCTGATTGCCGAATCGGCTCCGGAACGGAATCGCATCTCCGCTAAAATCTCGACATCCCATGATGAGATGATGTGGTTTATTCAACCCTTCCTCATAGACGCTGACGACATCTTGCGGCAAGTGCTGCCCGTCGGCATCGACCGTGATGACTCCCGTTTTATCAGGATATGTGTCAACCACATACCGTAATCCCGTCTTGATTGCGGCTCCCTTCCCTTGATTCTGTTCGTGCGTTAACACTTGGTCGACAAATGATGCAATCTTTTCAAATGTGCCTACCGACGATTCGTCACTACCGTCATTGACCACAATGATGTTCGAAAACCCACTCGCCCTCAACTTCTCCACGAGTGTGACGAGTGCCTCATCAGGGTTATAGGCCGGAATCAAAATCGAATACGCTTGGCGTGTTTCCACTTCATGCATCTGCATCGCCACCCCTCCTTCAATTCCTCTATACCCGAAGCAATGAATTCGCATTCCCAATTAAAAAAACATCAGCCCTAAGGCTGATGCGTGAGTTCACCCGATAAAGATCAAGTAAGACGAAACAAAGTAGACAATCACAATCATAAGTGATGGAAGAACATATTTGAATGATTTAGTCACTTGCTTACGTAGAATACTGTACATAACGATAATCGATAAAATCGTGATACCAACCGAAGTGACAAGGTGAGATGATGAAACATCAGCTAAAATTGAACCATTCCGGTAAAACACATCAGACATCGCTATAATCAACATGTTGAAGATATTGCTTCCTAGAATTGAACCAAATGCTAAGTTTACATTCTTTAACTTGAGTGCCATAAAAACGGCTACTGCCTCAGGTAAGGAAGTTGTTGCGGCAATCAAGAAACTTCCAACAAAACTCGATCCGAGACCTGTGACGACTGCAATCTGGTCGCCCGTAATAGACAACGCAGTACCAGCTGCCATAATCACAATCGCAGCAATTCCGAACCCTACAATTGCATGTCGGAGTGTAATCGGGTTCTGCAATTCTGCTAGAGCATGATCATTCGAAGTGTCCGAAACTTCAAGCGTTGCTGCACTAGATACTTCTTTCGGCATCTTTCCAATCCAGTAAATCCCAATCGCATATAACACTGCGATAAGCAAGGCATCAATCCCGATACCAAGAATAGTAAAGTCAATTCGTAAAATCAGGGCAAGCATAGTAACTAAGGTCAATGCCAGTCCAAGCATCGCAGTATAGAGGTGCTCTCTGTCAGCGCCATTAAAAAGACGTTTTTGGCGGAAATATAAATCAAACATTGCTAATATAAAAATATTGAACAAGTTTGAACCAAGCATATTCCCAATGGCGATATCTGGATTATTGATTAAGACAGCTGAAACACTTGTGGTCACTTCTGGTAATGACGTAGCTCCGGCTAGTAACACCGTACCAACGATCAATCCCCCCATTTTCGACTTCGTACTCATGACGTCGGCGTACGTTGACAATTTGATGGCGGCGTAGACGGTGATGGCCGCGGCCAGTAAGAAATAAACAAATACCATTTTTTCTCCTCCTTGGGTAAACAAAAAAGACCTTTTTATGGACGACAAAAACGCCCATAAAAAGGTCTTGCGGACTTGTAAAAGCTCGATGGACCGAGTGCGCACGCACTGTAATGACGACCCATCGACCACGATTGTGGTCGCTACTCCCCTTTTTATCTTCCTTTTGACTATATCATGAAGAGAACTAATTGACAATCGAGCGGCGCATGAGTGCGAGAAGCTGCTGTGGTTCGAGAGCCGTCCGATACGCGAGTTCTTGCATCCCCGCGAGTTTCTCAGGTGGCAATGGCGTGGTCAAACCTGCTTCGTGAAGTCGTTGTCGGAAGCATGAAATCTCCGCCTCATCACTCGTCTCTCGCGCAACAATCTCCCTTAACTCATATGCGGTCTGACATAGTGGCGCTGATTCTTGTAACCATTCGTCCTCGACGAAATGGGTCAGCATCGATTCAAGGAGCCTTGCCACTTTTCGATCTTTTGAATTTTTCTCGCCGTAAAACAATAGATGGAGTTCTTGTTCATATAAGCCAATCAGGTCTGTCGAACTCCGAAACGGTTCAAATGCTGATAGTAATTCATGATAATACCATGATTGGTCTCGCAGTGGTCGTTTAAAACGTTGCCACACCTTCATCCCTTCCATCTCAAGATCATAACGGATGGAACGGAGATTATGTAGCTTATCCGCCACGAGAAGTGCGACTTCATCAAATTGTAGTGATTTCACCTGCTGAAGTGTCATTCGTTTCCGTTGTTCCCACGACTTGTCACGATTTTTTTCCGAGACCGCGAGAACGAGCCTGTGCACGTCAGATCCGAATTTTGATAAGATTTCTTGTGGGTCCGTCTTCGTGTCCTCAATCATATCGTGAAGCAATCCTGCCGCCACGACTGCCGGTGCTTGATGATCGGACTCAAGAAGCATGGCGACCGAGAATGAGTGTGACAAATATGGTATGGATGAACCTTTTCGGAACTGTCCTCCGTGACGAATAGACGAAAAACGTAACGCCTCTTCTACGAGCGGGTTCATGTCGCCATCCTCCTTCTTCCGGATAAAAACTCTCCTATTCATTACCCGGAATTAGGTACATATAACCTAAAAATATCCCAATTTTAGGTATATGGTCACATTATTCTTCATAAATCATTTTTTTCGTCATTCCTCCATCAACGACAAGATTATGCCCGTTCACAAAACTGTTCTGACGGTCAATCAAGTACTGCACAGCGCGGACGATATCTTCCGGTTCACCGACCCGTCCTGATGGGTGCTGCTCATGATCAATCTCGCGTAATGCCTCATCGGACGTATGAATCCATCCTGGACTGATTGCATTCACTGTCACGGGGCGATCGCCTAATGAGATGGCGAGTGAATGGGTCAATCCAACGATGCCTCCTTTAGATGCACCATATGCGTCCCAATGCGGCTCATTCTGGAAGGCACGTGTCGAGGCCATGTTGACGATTCTTCCGTACGACTCACCTTGATTCAGTTCTAAAAAGTATTTCGCACAACTAAATGTCCCGACTAAATTGACATCGATGACTCGCTTGAACGTGTCAATCTCAAGCTCATCAATCGGCTTGACTAGCGAGGCGATCCCTCCGTTATTGATCAGCACATGGGCTCGACCAAATTCGTTGTGAATATCGTCAAAGACACGCTTAAGTTCAGACGTGTCTCCAAGGTCTACTTGATAAAAGCGTAACCCTTCGATATCCGGATCATCTCCAATGTCTAGCCCGATCACTTCATACTGATTTACGAAAGCTTGTGCAATCGCATAACCAATTCCTTGACTAGCTCCTGTTACAATCATCACGTCTGTCATCATTCATCCCTCCTAAAAGACTGTATACCCAAATCTCGATTAGTCGGACCATAGTTTTCGATTCGAAGTCGTGATCACACTCGCTCCCGCATCAAGTGCCGCTTGGACTTCTTCTCGTGTTTCAATCAGTCCACCAGCGAAAACGGGGATTCCCGTCTCCTCCTTTACCCGTTGAATATACTTCGGCACAATGCCTGGCAGTACTTCAATATAGTCTGGTTTTGAACGTTCAATGTGTTTGATACTTTTCTCTAATGAGGTGGAATCAATTAAAAATAGACGCTGCACAGTTACCACATCATTTTGCTTTGCTTTGACGATGACGTTTCCTTTCGTCGAGATGATGCCGAACGGTTTGAACGTCTGGCAGACATATTCTGTCGCATACTCGTCCGCCTTCATACCTTGAATCAAATCCATATGGATGAACACTTTTTTATCATGCTTCCCCAATAATCTGAAGATGGAGTCCAATCGGCTCATATGAATCTCTAATAACACCCCTAATTCGAAATCACTCGATAAAAACCGCTCTAAATCCCGCATGTCCCGTATCGCCGGTAAGATGGATTGACCATTGATCATCAACTATTCCCCCTGTCTCTTTCTCATTATGCAGATAGCCGATTTTATAAATCAAGGTTTACTCATTCAATATATCGGGAAAATAAAATCAACTTGTGTAGAGGGGGATTTGAGTATGGTCAATGAAGTAACTGTAAAAGTCGAAACACCGACTCCAGAACAACATCAAGCGTTACGCGTGAAGGCGGGGATGCCACGACGTTCTGATCGAGGTACGGTGAAGGGGCTTCAAAATACACTGTATGGTATTTGTTTATACTTAGATCATGAGATTGTCGGAATGGGACGTGTCGTCGGTGACGGCGGGATGGTATTCCATTTAGTAGATATCGTCGTAGATCCGGAATGCCAGGGGCTTGGACTCGGAAAATTACTCATGGAGCATTTGATGGAATGGATCTTACAGGAAGCCGATGAGACGGCCATCATCAGCTTAATCGCAGATATTCCAGCCGATGGATTGTATCGACAGTTCGGTTTTGATTACTCACGACCTGAATCCGTCGGAATGGAGTATCAATGGAATCAAAGAGAAAGCTAATTGGGGTCGTGAGAGGAGATGACGTATGGATGGGTTAAACATCATCGTGTTGCTCGGATTGGCGCTCACCCTCATCTCTGTCCTCAGTCTCCTGATTGAACGATTATTCTTCCCAAGTATTTTAGCGTTTATCGCAATTGGGGTCGGGGTCGGGTTTTTCTGGGATGGGAATGAAGTCTTTAAAGTCGCGGGAGAGATCGGAATCATTCTGTTATTTTTCCTACTCGGTCTGAAGTTTCCACTACGTGAACTTTGGAAGCGCATGCGGAAAGTATGGAAGGCGGGAATACTCGATATCATTCTGTCATTCGGGGTATCGTTTGGGATTGCTTTAGCATTTGGTCTCGATTTCCCTCGCGCCTTTTTAATCGGGGCCGTCTTATATGCTACGAGCTCCTCCATCTCTGCGAAACTGCTTGAGCGGCATTCCGAAAAACATGAAGATATTAAAGAGTTTGTGCTCGCATTACTCATCTTTGAGGATATTTTTGCCCCTCTCCTATTGACGGTTGCCCCTTTCATCATTCAAGAAGAACCGGTTGCGATGTCCGATATCGGCAAAGTGTTCGCAGGATTTCTGATATTTGGCGTACTCTTGTTCATTGGTTCGAGCTTCGTATCCAAACAACAAAAGTTTTCGAAGCACTTGTTGCGACAAGATGATGCGAGTATCGGTCTGATCGGACTCATTCTCCTTTTCGCAGGGATTGGGATGGTGTTTGGATTATCTGAGATTTTAGGGGCATTTATCGCCGGGATCTTGCTCGCAGATATCCACGATGTGAGACCGCTAAAGCGTTTGACCGTACCCGTCCGAGATTTATTCTTGCCGATCTTTTTCATCTCGTTCGGTATCTCGATCAACCTCGAGAAAGGTGTCATCGTAAATGCGCTCTTCTTCGTATTGATTGTGTGGGGTGTATTATCCAAATGGATTGTCGGACGCGTCGGGGGCAGAATCTATGGCTTGACGCGTGTTCAAGCCAATGAAGCCGGGTTCTCACTCGCGCCACGTGGGGAGTACTCTATTTTATTCACCGCCCTTTCGAACGGGGCCATCAACTTGTTTGTCGGTCTCTATATTTTCGTGTCAGCCATTGTCGGAATCATTCTGTTCCGCTTCTCAGAGTACTTGGCAGAAAAAACGGAGAAAACCCTCACGAAAGTCTTACCTGACGAGAAAAAAGAAGAATGAATTGGCGGACCCATACGCTGGGTCCGCCTGTTTTGTGCGTTAGTCTTTTGCCCGTTTGTTGTGCCGCTTTTTACGCCAGACGATATAAATGATGACGCCGATGAACAGCAGCCCATAGATCGCGTAGGAATAGGCATCGAGGTATGAGAGGATATCTTGCCAGTTCTCGCCGACTTTCATCCCGATGAAGATGAGAATGGTATTCCATAAGGCTGTTCCAGCCGTACTGAGCAGTAGAAATTTCACGAATGGCATGTTTGACATCCCAGCAGGAATCGAGATTAGGCTTCGGACGACCGGCATCAAACGTCCAAAGAAGACCATCCAGCCCCCGTACCGGTCGAACCACGCATCCGCTTTTTTTACATCATTCAGATCAAGTCGTAACCACTTCCCATATTTCTTCGTCCATTCTTCGATCTGCTCGACATCAAACAATAGTCCGAGGCCGTATAATAATACGGCTCCTAATATGGCTCCGACTGTCGATGCCACGATGACGAGCGTGATGGACAAGTTCGTCTTTACAGCAAAAAAACCACCAAAGAGTAAGACGACTTCAGAAGGGATCGGTGGAAACACATTTTCAATAAAAATCATGAATGCAATCCCTATGTAGCCGTACTGTTCAATCACAGAAATCATCCAGTCACTCATGTCTCTTCCTCCATTCTCCCCTCTATACCCGTCCATTTTGCTATATAATCGTAAGGACATGCTACACTCAAAGAAAGGAGCTGATTGAAATGGAAGAAACAGTACGGTGTCCTTGGTGCGGGACGGATCCACTTTACGTCCGTTACCATGACGAGGAATGGGGAAAGCCCGTTCACGATGACCAAAAGCACTTTGAATGTCTGACACTCGAGAGTGCGCAAGCAGGACTCAGTTGGATCACCATCTTGAGAAAGCGTGAAAATTATCGATTGGCTTATGCCGACTTCGAAGTGCAGCGAGTTGCTAGCTTTACGGATGAGGATGTGGAGAGACTCCTAGCCGATAGCGGGATCGTGCGAAATCGACGAAAAATCGAGGCGTCGATCAATAATGCGAAGCAGTTCATCAAACTACAGGAAGAGTTTGGCTCATTTGATTCGTACATCTGGTCATTCGTCAACGATGCACCGATCCTGAATGCATGGAACCGTCTTGAAGATGTTCCTGCGACGACGGAACTTTCTGAACGATTGAGTAAAGATCTGAAACGACGCGGCTTTAAGTTTTTAGGACCGACAACGGTTTATGCCCATCTACAAGCGACGGGTCTTGTCAATGACCACCTCACCTCTTGCACGTTCCGATAACTTAAGACCAGCTCTCAAAAATATCTTTACATTTCCCCACTTGTTGTGACAATATTTTGACAAAGTGATACTTTATCACTGAAAGCGTATTCATTTTTTTATCTTTCGGGGGGATGTTGATGAACGGAATTTTAGTGTCCATTGTCGTGTACATGGCACTGATGGTCTTGCTTGGGATCATCGCGTATCGGAGAACAAGCAGTATCGGAGATTATATGTTAGGTGGTCGGGCGCTTGGTCCCGGGGTCGCCGCCTTATCTGCCGGTGCATCAGACATGAGTGGATGGCTCTTAATGGGATTGCCTGGTGCCATGTATGCGTCAGGGATTTCAAGTGGTTGGATTGTCATCGGGTTGACAATCGGCGCCTATTTGAACTGGTTATTGGTCGCACCGAGATTACGCATTTATTCATACATATCGGATGATGCGATCACAATCCCAGACTTCTTTGAGAAACGCTTTAAAGACACAAAAGGCGTGTTGCGCTCATTTTCAGCTGCTGTCACGTTAATCTTTTTCACACTGTATGCGACAAGCGGATTCGTCGCCGGCGGTCGCCTATTCAATGCCGTCTTCGATATTGAGTTTGTAACGGGAGTTGTCATTCTCGCTTCTATCATTATTTTGTACACATTTATCGGTGGATTTTTAGCAGTCAGCTGGACAGATTTTGTTCAAGGATTGATCATGCTGTTCGCCCTTATTTTTGTACCTGCCATCGCCATTATGGCAACTGATGGGGTATCAAACGCTTTAGACACGGTACGAAATATTGATGAAGCGTTACTTGACCCGTGGACAGGGCAATCACTCATCGGAATCATTTCGCTATTTGCGTGGGGACTTGGCTATTTCGGCCAACCACACATCATCGTCCGTTTTATGGCAATCGGAAAGCTCGAGGACATTAAGACGGCACGTCGAATCGGGATCTCATGGATGGTCTTCACCGTTGTCGGGGCGATGGCGACCGGATTGTTCGGTCTCGCCTATTACACACAACAAGGCCTCACCATCGATAATCCGGAGAACGTCTTTATCAACCTATCTGACTTATTATTCCCGGATTTGGTGACTGGTGTATTGTTGGCTGCTCTTCTCGCCGCCATCATGTCGACCATCTCCTCTCAATTGCTCGTCTCGTCGAGTGCCGCGACGACAGACTTTTATCAGAAGTTCTTCCGTAAGGAGGCGGGTGACCGTGAACTCGTCATGGTCGGTCGGATTACGGTCATTCTCGTATCCGTCATTTCAATCATTCTTGCACTCGATGCAGACGACACCATCTTAAACCTTGTCGGTTATGCTTGGGCAGGGTTTGGTTCATCATTTGGTCCGCTCATCTTGTTCAGTCTGTTTTGGAAACGAACGACGCGTCAAGGCGCGCTTGCTGGAATGTTGACTGGAGCCTTTGTCGTCATTCTATGGAAGAACTATGCCGCTTCTCTTTTCGGAACGTTTGGGACATTGTATGAAATGATTCCAGCATTCTTCCTGTCGGCACTTGCCATCTATACCGTGAGTTTGGTGACACCGCCACCAAATGAGGTCATTCAACGTGAGTTTGACCAAATGCAAGACATGGTCAAAGAACATATCAAATAATTCTCATGACAGGTCAAAAACGACCTGTCTTTATTTATTTAGGCAGGATTTTTCTTAATTATCGACGAATTTTAGGGTTATCGTACGAATCTGTCGTGAAAAGGAGAATCGGGATGAAACCAATCAAGATCGTCTCTCGTCTTACCTTCCTGTCTAGCTTTGTTTTATTAATTGCTTGTGGTACGACTCCGGCAATGAATCAAGAAATACCAGAAGAAGTCGAAGAACCGATTGTCGAGGTACCTGAAGAAATGCCGCCTGCCGAACCGGAACCGATTGTCACGACGGCCTCCCTCTATGCAATCGGCGACATCCTTCTACATGATTCGGTATACAACGCAGCTCGTACCGATGAAGGGTATGAATTTGATACTGCATTCGAACAGATCTCTCCAATATTGAGTCGCGCCGATCTATCAATCGCCAACCAAGAGAGCATGATTGGCGGGAGTGAAATCGGACTTTCGAGCTACCCGGCATTTAACAGTCCTTTTGAAATTGGAGATGCCTTACAACGGGCAGGAATCGATTTAGTCACGACAGCAAATAATCATACGCTCGACCGTGGCGTCCGAGCCATTGAAAATTCGATCGACCATTGGAACGCAATCGGAATGCCTTATACAGGCTCCTTCCTATCTGCTGAGGACAAAGCGAATATTCGTACGTTGACTGCAAACGATATTTCTTTTTCCTTCCTCGCATACACGTATGGGACGAATAGGGTCGAGCCGAAGCAGCCTTATCACGTAAATTATATCGACCTTGCACAGATGCAACCAGAGATCGAGAAGGCGGAACAGTCGACTGACATGACGGTCGTCTCCCTCCATTTCGGTACGGAATACGAGCCGTTACCGAATGAGAGTCAAACTGAGCTCGTCCAATCGTTAGCAGACCTCGGAGTCGACATCATCATCGGTCACCACCCTCACGTGCTGCAACCCCCGACCATGCTAGAAGGAGTCAATGGCAATCAAACATTTGTCATCTACTCGCTCGGTAATTTCCTTTCCGGACAACAAGGAGATGAACGAAACACGGGCGGCATCATCGGGATTGATGTGGTCAAGACAATCGAAGATGACCAATCGACTTTTGAATTGAAAAATCCGATGTTCTATCCAACCTTTACGCAAAAATCATCTGATAGACATTATGAGGTCGTCCCGTTAAAGGCTGCTCGTCCTGAACTTCTTTCCCCTGTTAGCAACCATATGTCGCAATGGTTACCCCAACTCAAAATCGAACAATGACGACCACGAAATCACTCGTGGTCTTTTTATTTTCAAAAAAGGGTTGCCACACGACATCTTATCCCTTACACTGATTTGTATATTTATAAATAAAGATTAATAATTATTCATAAGGGGTGTTCATATTTTGAAACAGAAACTCGTATTGGCTTACTCAGGTGGTCTTGACACATCGGTTGCGATTAAATGGTTGGACGAACAAGGTTATGATGTGATTGCAGTCTGTTTGAACGTCGGGGAAGGAAAAGACTTAGAAAAGATCCAACAAAAAGCGATGAAAGTTGGAGCGAAAAAATCAATCGTCATCGATGCGGTCGACGAGTTCGTCAACGAGTTCGCTCGCTATTCGATGCAGGCCCATACATTATATGAAGGCGTATATCCACTCGTTTCGGCACTATCACGCCCCCTCATCTCGAAAAAATTGGTCGAGGTCGCACAGGCCGAAGGCGCCGTCGCCGTGGCTCATGGATGTACCGGGAAAGGAAATGACCAAGTACGTTTTGAAGTGTCCATTCATGCACTCGATCCTTCACTCGAAATCGTCGCACCGGTTCGGGAATGGAAATGGTCACGTGAGGAAGAAATCGCGTATGCGGCAAAACATCAAATTCCGATTCCAATCGTTCAAGAAGAGCCATTCTCAATCGATCAGAACATCTGGGGACGCGCCATCGAATGCGGCATTTTGGAAGATCCTTGGGCATCACCTCCGGCAAGCGCATATGAGTTAACAGCAGCACTGGAGGATACACCGCATGAACCGACTTTTCTTGAAATTGAATTCAAGAACGGAGTTCCGGTCGCTATTGATGGGAAGAGCCAATCGTTCACTGATATCTTAAAAGAGCTCAATATCGTTGCGGGTGCCCACGGTGTCGGGAAGATTGACCACATCGAGAACCGGGTCGTCGGTATCAAATCACGTGAGGTGTATGAGGCACCTGGCGCCATGACATTGATCACTGCACATAAAGCTCTTGAAGCCTTGACACTCGTTCGTGAAGTGGCGCATTTCAAACCAATTGTCGAGCAAAAATTGACAGAAACGATCTACAACGGACTTTGGTATTCACCGCTCACAAAAGCACTTCTTGCGTTTATCGATGAGACTCAAGCGACCGTCACAGGAACGGTTCGCATGAAATTGTTTAAAGGGCAGGCCATCGTCGACGGACGGAAGTCGCCAATCTCGCTTTATGATGAGGAACTTGCGACCTATACGTCAGCCGATACGTTCGATCAACAAGCAGCTGTCGGATTCATCAAGTTATGGGGTTTGCCAACAAAAGTTCAATCAGAGGTGTTGATGGAAAAGGGAGCGTTCGTCAATGAGTAAATTATGGGGAGGCCGTTTCGAGAAGACGGCGAGCGATTGGGTCGATGCATTCGGTGCATCGATTGAATTTGACGCTCAACTCGTCCTTGAGGATTTAGAGGGTAGCATGGCACACGTGACGATGTTAGGTGACCAGGGCATCCTCTTAAAAGAAGAAGTCACTCGAATCCTTGATGGATTACAACAACTTAAGCAAAAAGCACTCGCGGATGAATTAAAATTCGAGGTGTATCACGAAGATATTCATATGAACTTAGAAGCTCTGCTTCATGAAGCGATTGGACCGGTCGCAGGGAAAATGCATACGGCACGTAGTCGAAACGATCAAGTCGCGACGGACATGCATCTTTACTTGAAAAAACGTGTGAAAGAAGTGATTCAATTGATTGAATCGCTTCAACTTGAACTGCATGCACATGCTTCAGAAAACGTAGAGACGATCATGCCTGGCTACACGCACCTCCAGCGTGCACAACCGATTTCACTGGCCCATCATTTGCTCGCCTATTTCTGGATGCTGGAGCGGGACAAGGAGCGGTTTACGGACAGCTTGAAACGGATTGATTGCTCCCCTCTTGGCGCAGGAGCCTTAGCAGGGACAACGTTTCCGATCGACCGTTCCCGTTCAGCTGAATTACTTGGCTTCAATCGGGTTTACCCGAACAGCCTCGATGCCGTTAGCGACCGTGACTTCATTCTCGAGTTTCTTTCAAATGCATCGATGCTCATGATGCACCTCTCCCGCTTCTGTGAAGAATTGATTCTGTGGGCAAGCGAAGAATATCGTTTCATCACGGTGTCCGATACGTTCTCTACTGGTTCGAGCATGATGCCACAAAAGAAAAACCCTGACATGGCTGAGCTCGTCCGTGGAAAGTCGGGTCGAGTGATTGGAAACTTGATGGGCTTGTTGACGCTCATGAAAGGACTTCCGCTCGCTTACAATAAAGATTTACAGGAAGATAAAGAAGGAATGTTTGACACGGTCAAGACCGTTCAAGGCTCACTCAGTATCATGGCGGGGATGATGAATGAATTGACGTTCCATCCTGACGTCATGAAACAAGCGACCGAGCGTGATTTTTCTAACGCTACAGAACTCGCTGATTATTTGACGGCAAAAGGAGTACCGTTCCGTGAAGCTCACGAAGTGACGGGTAAACTCGTCAAATATTGCGTGGATGAGCGATTGTATTTACGTGAGCTTCCAATCACGGTATTCCAAACGTACTCTGAATTGATTCAAGAGGATGTGTATCATGCCTTGACCCCTGAACAGGCAGTCGCACGTCGAAACAGTTACGGCGGAACAGGATTCGATGCCGTACGTGAACAGTTGAAAGAAGCTTCGGCATGCATGAGCACGATGACCTATTCATAACAAATACGCGCCCTCGTCAATAAACGAGGACGCGTATTTTTGTTCATCCATTCAATATAAAAATTATATAAATCAGTACTCGTCGTCTAGTTCCCCCTCTTAATGATAACAAGAATCCTGTTCAACAAACAGACTACACTTTAATGTGTTCACGTACGATAATGGTCTCAATACGATATAAATAGGAGGCATTCACATGAAATCTTCTGTTCAGTTGGACCCAGGTCCGTTCTTTCATGGAACGAAAGCAGAACTTGTTGTTGGAGATCTTTTAGAAGTTGGCCATATGTCGAATCATCGCCATGAGCCGCTACGTCACCTTTATTTTACGGCGACTTTGGATGCTGCAAAATGGGGGGCTGAATTAGCAAAAGGAAACGGTCCTGAGCAAATTTATATCGTGGATCCGGTTGGAAATTTTGAAAATGATCCAAATTTAACGGATCAACGATTCACTGGAAATCCTACTCGATCCTATCGGACAATCGAACCGCTCCTCGTAGTAGGCGTTTTAAAATCATGGGAACGTCACTCAGAAGAGATGATTGAAAAGATGCGTTCATCGATTGAGGAATTACGTCTAACCGGAAACGATCACATCATTGATTAAGTTTGAAAAGCGAAAAACTACTTGTCATCCCTATTCGAACATGTTAACTTTTATATTGTTAACGTTAACTGAAAAGGGGTTTACATATGAAAATTCAAGATATGACTCAAATCGCCTTCGGAGCGGCACTCATCGCAAGTATTGGTTTCATCGAAATACCGATTGGACCCGTTCCGATCACCCTTCAAACACTCGCCATCATGACCATCGCCGGCATATTCGGTGCAAGGAAAGGATTTTTGGCAGTCATCGTGTACCTCCTGCTCGGCTTGATTGGACTTCCAGTACTGAGTGGTCAAGGAGGTCTCGCACCGTTTGTAGGACCAACTGTCGGATATTTAATCGCCTTTCCGATTGCAGCGCTCTTCATTGGCTGGTTCAGCGAACGCTATCGCTCCATTCCAGCATTGATTGGCTATAACTTTTTGTTCGGTCTAGGGCTCGTCTACTTACTCGGAAGTATGGGACTCGAGATCGTTCTCGGTATGTCGTTCATTGATGCGCTCAAAGTAAATATTCCATTCTTCTTTGGTGACGCTTTGAAAGCAGTACTTGCTGCCATATTAGCCGTGAAAATTTCTCAGAACGTTCAAGTCCGTCGTTCCCTCGCTTCGTAAAAGTTCGAACGTTTCACCCGTTTCCATCTGTGGAATAACTGTAGTATGGAAGGGGGTGTCCCGATGAGCGACTCGACGTTTAAAAAACGCTTACAGAAAGCGACCCACTTTTACCAACGCTCTGACAAAGGGCAGCGTCAAGGAATCGATAAGTCGTCTCATGAGAAACGTGACACAGATGCGTTTGAGCGAAGACTCCGTGAGGCTAAAGCGAAAGTTGGCGAGATTCAAGAAAACATTGACCATATTGCTAGACGTTAAAACCCCGTCCGAAGACGGGGTTTATTTTTTGCGTGGTCGAATGAGAAGGGTGACGATGAACAGAAGCGCTAATGTGACGAGAAGTGCAAGTGATGCCGTATTCCACCCGATCAAATTCAACCCTACACTGATGGCGACCGTGATATAAAATCCACCTAGCGCTTTTTTGACGTGCTGCGAGCTGAAACGTTGTAGCTGTTTCGCCCCAAAGGGTGATCCGATCATGGCACCCGCAATCAGAGCAAGACCGTGCAGATAATTCGTTTCAGCACCTGCCACCGTATAACTGATGACACCGGATAAGACGATGAGAAGCGCTGCCGTAATACTCGTTCCGACCGCACGCTTCATCTCTGTGTTCAACAACTTGACCTGAAGAGGAGTCAAGACGAATCCACCGCTTACTCCCATCAACGAGGAGATGAACCCCGCGAACACACCGATGATCCCAAGGCGTGGTACAGAGTCCGTTCCGACGCTTCCTTCCACATGCTGTTTCGAACGAAAGAAAGAAACCGCAAAATATGTGAGTAATGCGATATAGACGAGTGAGATGATCAGTGTCGCCCCATCGACTCCTTCTAAATAAAAGACAAGCGGTGTGGCAATCCAGGTCCCGACAATCCCGAACAAACCGATCCATAAGGCGTGTGACACGTTCACGTTACGCAAACGGATATGCGAGATCGTTCCTGCCGTCGTTGATCCGAGCGTCAACATCAGGCTAAGGGCAATCGCCGCACTCGCTTCATACCCGAAGACAAGGAGAAGTGGTGTCAGTAAGATTCCACCACCAATTCCAAAGAATCCACTCAAGATTCCGATTAACGTTCCTAAAAGGAGAAACTGTAATACTTGTAAAACGTCCATGTTGTACCCTTCTTTCATTGGTCTCGTCTGCAATCATATCAAAAAGGGGCGTCGAATGCGCCCCTTTGCTTACAATGACCGTTCTAGAAACTCGAATATTTGTTGACGATATTCATTCTGGAATGACTGGTACGATCCGACATGACCTTCGTTATCAGTCACCCAAAGTTCGACGCGTTCTTGTGCTTCAGCCAATTTTTCACTTTCAGAAACAGGAATCGCATCATCGTCTTTACTGTGGATCAATAAGATAGGAGCCTCAATCAACTTGATATCCTGAATAGGAGATACGACATCGGCATCGAGACCGGTGAACCAAGGGGTCACAGTCATGATTACGGGCGTGAACGGAACGTTCGGCAAGTCACTCCATACCGGAAGATTTGTCTCGAGATAATTTCGTAAATCACTAAACGGACTGTCGGCGATGACTGCAGCAACTTCGACATCATCAGCTGTAGAGAGTGCTGTCGCCGCTCCCATTGAAATTCCGTACAAGACAACTGGTCCTTCTGAACGACCTTTCGCATATTGGATGGCCGCTTTTAAATCGGATTGTTCTTTAGCGCCGACCGTGACTCGGTCACCCTCTGATATCCCTGAACCGCGAAAATCGAACGTTAAAAATTGGTATCCTTGTTCATGAAATTCTGGAATCAACTCTTTCAACGGTAAATCTTCCTGTTCACGGTTCTTCCCATATCCGTGGGCAAAGACGATGGTCGCACGCGGCGTAGGATGAGGAATCCACCATCCGTATAAGTCATATCCTTCCTCCGATTCGATTGTCACATTCTCGTACTTCAAACCAAGTGATTTCGGGGTGTATGTCAATGTTTCCCGCTCCGGTGACGTCAACTGGTCCCCAATATGAGCCGAGATTCCTCCGATAGCCAAACCGGCAACGAGTAAAATGATGAGTATCGCAATACTCAATAGTTTCATCCAACGATTCATCCGTAACTTCCCCTCGATTCTATTTACTCTATCTCAACCAGCTACGAAGCGCGATGAGCGCATGTTGGACTGGTTCCCATGTGCTAGACGGAATGAGATAACATGTCGCTTCATGGATAGAAAATGTTCGCACATCCTTTTGTTTGACGATGTTCTCGCCGATTGCGCCAAACGGATCGCTGTTCACATCGACATGTTCAAATGTACGCCACTTTCGCTCCCCTCGTTCTATAACGGCATAACCGAATGATTTGGTCGGGCCATCAATTCCGTACTCGGCATAATGCCAGAGTGTCGTCGCATCGAGCGGAGACCCAAGGTGAAGGATTCGTGCGTTTCGCTCAATCATTCGCTCGATAGGTGAACCTGGACCGAACCCGACATCGATGGTATGACCGGACACGATGGCTTCAGCCCCATCGCCCCAGGCGGCAACAGACCACATCGGATGGGAACTACGATATACGTGCGGATAGCTTCGGAACAGTTCCGGCACACGTCCCATGCCACGTGTCGCTGTTTTATCAGCTTCGTACGGAGGCATCTCCGCGCGAATCGTCTGCCACCATTCCACGGGGACAGGTGGCGCTTCCCATTCAGCTGGGTCTGAATTGTCTCCGGTCTGGGTCGCCATCATGATCAACCCAGATGGACCGACCACTTCCTGAATCGCTTCAATGACGGTCTGCGCCCCTCCACATACCCAACCGAGTTTTGAGAGCGACGAATGGACAAACAACGCCTCTCCCGAGCGAACGCCGGCTTCTTTTAACTTTTCGATGAGACTCGACTTCGTCACCATCTTTTTCACAACCATCACTCCACAATCAGCTGGATCGACGACCCGCTTCTAGATTTTTTCACTTCAATCCGTGCATCGACACGGTCTTTCAATTCTTGGACATGACTGATGACGCCGACGAGCCGACCGGTCGCCTGTAAAGACATCAATAATTCAATCGCCTGGTCTAGAGATTCGGCATCGAGCGTACCGAATCCTTCATCGATGAGCATCGTTTCAAGACTGATGCCCCCACTCAGCTGTTGGACCACCTCCGCAAGTCCAAGAGCGAGTGACAACGACGCCTTAAACCCTTCACCGCCAGATAAATTTTGTACACGACGCGATTGTCCGGTATAGGCATCAAAGACGAGAAGCTCAAGACCAGATTTGGCATTCCCTTTCGCCGTCTCGACTTTCCGCTCAAGCCGGAACTGACCGCTCGTCATCTGATCCAAATGAATGTTGGCCGCATGAAGGATCTGATCAAAAAAGGCGGTTTGAACATATGTCTCAAACGTCATTTTCTGTGGGTTGATTCCCTTCCCCGTATCCGCAATCAATTTGATTGTCTCTAATTTCTGCTCTTCTTGCGCCGTCTGTTCGCGAAGGGTATTCCATTCCGAGATGACGTGTCTATGTCGAGACAAGGCATCTTGGGCTGTGATCAGCTGTTTCGACGCCTGCTCACTGCATTCAGCCACTTCCTTCACTTTCATCTCCATCTCATGCAGGTCTGGTCGCTCCTGATTCTTCAGTTTTTCTTCAATCATCTGTTTATGGTGTCGGAGTCGAACACCTTCTTCCTCCTCACGTTGCAACTGTTCACGAATCATTGTCCGTTTGTCGATTTGATTGGCGTATGATTCATAGCGTTCACGCGTCAGATGTGATGCTTCTAGCTGATTGACCCAAATGGTCTGCTGGGCATCATACTGCTTCGATGCTTCAGTCAACTGTTCACGGATCAATGACAGTCGTTCTTCCTCTTTCCAAAGTGCTTTTTTCACCGTCTCAAACTCAAGGTCGTACGCTTCGACTTGTTTCATCAACATCGAGATGCGGTGCTCAAGGTCGGCTCGCTCGCGCTGCAACGCATCGAATGTCGTTTCTTCACTTTGACCGAGTGCGTACAGACTTTGTTGCGTCATTTCAAGTTCGGATACGACACGCTCCCGCTCTTCGAACTGTTGACGTTGCTCTTGCTCTAACTGTCGGATTTCTGCTGACAGTTGGCGAAGTGTCCGTTCGTTCTCTTGATGCATTCGTTCTTCCCGCTGCAATAGCTCTGCACGTGTTCGCCACTTATTGAGTTCTTCTGTGACATCGCCATTGAATTGAATGTCTTTGGAAGCTTGATCTAGTTCTTGTCGGACTGCTTCAAGTTGTTGATGAAGCGAACGATAATCCGCCCGCGCTTCGATTAAGCGTGTGGACAAATCATCAAGACGTGCCACGGCCGCATCCCGCTCCGCGATGTTCGTAACGGTTTCTTCGTGTTGTGGGATATCATGATGACGAGAACCGCATACCGGGCATGGCTCACCGTCTACAAGCGTCTCGCTCAGTTGTTTCGCTAGTATTAATTGTTCTTGCTGTGTAAACGTGGTGACCACTTCTTGTTGGGTCACGTACTGTCGTTGAACGTCTTTGCCCGTTCGTTCACATTCGTCGAGTTGTTTCGATAACTCACGTGCCTTTGTTTCAAGAGAGGCCAGATGCACCAATCGGTCGACGTGACGCTCGGCGTCGACTGCTCGTTCGCTAGGTTCAGACTTTATGCTGTCGACCAATCGCCGTTCTCTTTCTTGAAGTTCTTGTAACCGAGATTCTTTTGAAAACATGGCCAATTCTTTTGCACGATTCATCAATCGGTCACGAAGGGTCACGAGTGTGGCGCGCTCCTTGATTCTTGGCATCATCTCATCGACAATCCTTAGTCGCTCTTTACGAGAGATCACTTCTTCTTTGTCCGTTTCAATCGTTGGTTGTCGCTCCACTAACTTCGATTGGGTGGATTGCAAGTGCTCTAATTTTGTCGAGGAGGTCTGTTGTTCAATCGACAACCGACGCACGAGTTGCTCTAGTTCCTGTAACCGTTCAAAGACTGGACGAATGTTGGCTGCGACCTCTAAATTTGTTAGCAGTTCACGTGTCTCGTTTCGAATCGATTCCCCGTTTAAAAAGATTGCAAGTGCTCGATCGGTCTCTTCTCGTTCCTTGAATAGGGTGATGAGCGCTTTTGCTTTCTCAAGTGCATCTCTTGCCTCTTCAAGTGCTGTCGCATACGTTTGTTTCTGGGCTAAGGCCGTTTCACACGTTGCAATCAGATGTTCTTCACGCTCATCGAGCCAACGTTGAATCTCCTCGATGGACTGGGTCGACACCTCTTCGATTGCTTCATCTTCGAGCTCTAATAACTTGAGTCGTGTCCGCTCGACCGCCCATTCCACTTGTTTTCGATACGCGCTATAGCGTTCACCCCACTTTTCCTGGAACGTACGATATGCCTCAGTTTTGAAAATGGATTGGAGGATTTGTTGTTTTTCATTCGAGTTCGAGTCGAGTAATTGTCTAAATTGGTTTTGAGGGAGCAACAAGATTTGACTGAACTGTTCATACGATAATTGTAAAATCGATTCGATTCGTTCTTGTATCTCGTTCACCTTCGTCGCCAGCGGCTTCCAACCGTCCTCCCATTCATAGAGGATGGCCTCGTGCGGAATTGGCGTCTTATTTTTCGGATGAGGTTGTTGCGGCTGTCTTACGATCCGATAGCGGTCACCTCGAATCGTGAACGAAAAATCTACTTCCGTCTTCAACTCAGGTTGTGCATACTGGCTTCTGAAGTCACTAGCATTTCGAAGCGACCCACTCGCCCGACCATAAAGGGCGAACGTCATCGCATCAAAAATGGTCGTCTTCCCGGCGCCCGTCCGACCGCTTACGACAAACATCGAGCGACCAACCAACTGGGTGAAGTCAATCGTTTCACGTTCTGCATACGGTCCAAAAGCTTGAATCATCAATTCAACCGGTCTCATTAGACATCACCTTCTTCTATCATTTGCTTCACGGCATCTGAGGCAGTGCGATCATGTACGGCCTCAAAAAATTGGAGATATACCTCTTCTACTGACTGTCTTTCGAGCGTCTCGCGTTCAAACGTGGATGTCTGCTCCTGGCGACGTAACAGTTCCAATTCAAGATGAAGAATATTCGGATAGACAGTCCGAAGTTTCGCCATCGGATCATGAAGCGCCGTATCATCGGTCAATACAATTTTAAGGTAGTCATCTGTCTTTTGTTGCTGATAATAAGTTGGGGCAAGGAGTTCGTTCAATGTTCCGGTGAGTTGTCGCATATCCCGCTCTGGTGTCAAGGCACGGCGACGACGTGTCCATTGACCGTTCCATTCCAGAACATCGACGGATTTTTCATGATTGACCTCGGAAAACGAATATTTCATGAGCGACCCACTATATGCAATTCTTTCTGATTGAATCGCATCACGATTATGTAGATGACCTAATGCCGTATACGAAAAAGGCTCATATAACCCTTTTGCGACCTGTCCTGCAGTGCCAACAGATAGTTGACGTTCTGAATCCGTCTCCAGTCCTCCCGCGACAAAACTGTGACCGATTGTAACCGCATCTTTTTCGATTGTACCGTATGCTTCAATGACTGCCTCCAGTGCATCGTGATGCGTTCGAATCGAGTCGATACCGAGAATATGCCGTACGCGAGCCGGCTCAAGGAATGGAATCGGATAAAATGGGATCCCTGCGACATCGAGGGGACCAGATGTCGGGTCGAGTTTCCCAACGATGTGAAGACCCACTTGTCTCAATAACTTCGAACTATATTCGAGACGTTCTGCCGAATCATGGTTTCCGGCGATGGCAACGACCGGGATTCCACGGTTCAAGACGAGCTCTCGCCACATCTCATCGAGTAAATCGACCGCATCGACGGGAGGGACGGCACGGTCATATAAATCCCCTGCGATGATGACCGCATCGGGTCGCTCTTCATCTACGATTTGTAAAAATGAATGGAACAAAATATTCCGTTGATCTTCTGTCATATGTCGACCGTGGACAATCTTTCCTAGATGCCAATCGGCCGTGTGAATCCATTTCATCACGTATCACCTCTCTTTCCTATTCTAGCATGAGTCCTTCGAATGATTCGACGTCTTGACACCCGTTTTTGAAACAGCGAAAGTAAGAGGAGAGGAGGACTTCCAACATGAAACCATCAACATGGCAAACTTTTTTTCAATTATTCAAAATCGCGAATCCTCCGAAAAGGCTATTTGTCGGAGCCATTCTCATCTCTCTCCTTCAAGCCGTCGCCTCACTGGCCATTCCGCTCATCTTGCAACGTGTGGTCGACCGGTGGAGCAGCGACTTATTGACACCAGAATGGATCATCTATTTCGTCATCGCATTTTTGATTCAAGTCATCACGAGTGCCGTTTCGATTTATTGGTTACATATCGTCGGGCAACGGGTCGTTGCCAATTTACGCACGACCTTGTGGGACCATCTCGTCAAACTGCCGATTCCATTCTATGACGGCATCAAGTCGGGGGAACTGGTGTCTCGGTTGAACAACGATACGACGACGCTTCAACAGTTATTGTCCGAACAAAGTGTCAGGTTGTTGACCTCTCTCGTCTCGGTCATCGGTGCCGTCGCCATCTTGTTCACACTCGATTGGCAAATGACACTCGTTATCTTGTTTTCTGTTCCGACCACACTCATCATTGTCATACCGCTCGGACGGAAGCTTCGGATTATCGCAAAAGAGACACAACAAGAACTCGGAAATCTTTCCGGCTTCTTCGCAGAACTGCTCGGTGAAATCCGCCTCGTCAAATCACAAGCGACGGAACAGATGGAAGTGAAAACCGGCAAAGCAAAAATCGAGACACTGTTCGATTACGGGGTGAAGGAAGGACGAATTCAAGCAATCCTTATTCCCCTTCTCAATGTGACCTTGACCGGGATGTTGATTGCCATCCTCGGGTTCGGCGCATATCGCGTCTCGACCGGAGCTTTATCAACGGGCGAACTACTCGCCTTCATGCTCTATCTCTTCCAAATCATCACGCCCCTCATCACGATGAGTGAATTCTTGACGAGACTTCAAAAGGCGCGTGGAGCTACGGAACGGATTGCTGAATTGCTCGAAGTCAGTCCCGAACCATACAGCACACATGAAGAAACGATTCATCAGACAGCACTCTCATTCGAAGACGTTGCTTTCCATTATGGCACTGAACCCGTCATCCAAGGATTGACACTTCAAGTGTCACCGGGGGCGACAACCGCCATCGTCGGACGGAGTGGTGCCGGGAAAACGACACTTTTCTCACTTGTCGAACAGTTCTATTTACCGACGGCAGGAACGATTCGATATGGAAATCGAGAGATTCAAACATACGGGCGTGACACTTGGCGTCAAGTCATCGGATATGTCGCTCAAGATTCCCCCGTCCTCTCAGGATCTGTACGGACAAACATTGTGTATGGACTTCGACATGAAGCGAGCGATGATGAAATCAAAGAGGCCTGTGAAATGGCCAACGCATGGTCGTTCATTGAAACGATGCCAGAACAGCTCGATACGGAGATTGGTGAGCGAGGCATCCGTTTGTCTGGCGGGCAGCGGCAACGACTTGCTATCGCGCGTGCGTTGTTACGAAATCCACAGATTCTATTGCTCGACGAGGCAACATCAAGTCTAGATTCCGAATCAGAACGTGTGGTCCAAGAAGCGTTAGACCGCCTGATGGTCGGACGAACGACGCTTGTGATTGCCCACCGGCTCTCGACTGTCAGACATGCCGACCAGATTGTCGTCTTAGAAGACGGACAAATCAGCGGAATCGGGAAACACGAGCAACTTTTAACAGAGAACGCACTATATCAGCGACTCGTTTCACAACAATTATTAGGGGGACAAGCGACATGAAAACAATCGGATTTATCGGGCTCGGGGTCATGGGCCAATCGATGGTACGTAATTTGATGAAACACGGATTTGAAGTGCAAGCATACACACGGACGAAAGAGAAGGCAGCTGCATTGTTAGAGGAAGGTGTGACATGGTGTGATTCGGTACAGGACGTTTGCCGAGATGCCGATGCCGTCATCACCATCGTCGGCTATCCGTCCGATGTCGAATCCATCTATTTTGGCGAAGGGAACATTCTTGATTCGGCAGAACCAGGTACATTATTGATTGACATGACGACGTCCTCACCGAAACTGGCTGAACGAATTGCCGAGACTGCCATTGAGCGGAGTCTCCTCCCACTTGACGCACCAGTAACAGGTGGCGATGTCGGAGCCAAAAATGGAACGCTGTCGATTTTAGTCGGTGGGGGTGAATTCGCATTCAATAAAGCGAAGCCTTTATTTGAAGCGATGGGACAATCGATTGAACGAATGGGGTACGCAGGGAGCGGTCAATATGCGAAACTTGCCAATCAAATCGCCATTGCCGGCATCATGATGGGGAATGCCGAAATGCTAGCGTTCAGTAAACGAGCTGGAATTGACCCAGAGGCGCTCGTTCGTACGATTCGTGGCGGGGCAGCCGGTAGCTGGACACTTGAAAACTTGGTTCCACGCATGATTGTGGAAGATTATGCCCCTGGCTTCTTCATCAAACACTTTATCAAAGACATGACCCTTGCCATCGAGAGTGCACACGAGCTACAAGTGACATTACCAGGTCTTGAGCTCGCACATCGCCTGTATTCGATTCTGGAAGAGAACGGGTACGGAGAAAATGGCACACAAGCACTGATCGAGTATTATCTCCATCAAGACGTTTGAAACCGGACGTTTGTGGAATTAGTAGGAATGAAGGAGGCGATTTTCGTGCCATGGAATATGAAAGACTATCCAGAATCACTGAAAAACTTCGATCCACTTGTAAAAAAGAAAGCCATTGATATCGCGAACGCATTACTCGCGCAAGGCTACTCTGAGACGAAAGCGATTCCCATTGCCACCGAGCAAGCGAAAAAATGGCATGCGGATGCGTCGGAAGAGGAAAAACAAGATTTTGAAGACGCCCCAAACCCTAAAAAGTCAGATCAGCATGGAACATAAAACAACCGGTCGGATTATCCGACCGGTTGTTTTGCTTGATAGGAGGCATTTAGCTCCAAATAGAGTCCAGAAATCGCGGTTTGAAGATACGGTGTGACAAAGATATAAGCCAGCCCTCCAGTAAGAAGGACGAGCGCATACCATCCGATAAAACTCGCAAAGAGCTTCAACATCGTCCGTTTGTGACCCTTCATCATCTGTCGGCTCTTTCTCATTGCCTGGAACGCTGATAGGTCAGGATTATCTCGCATAATGAACGGTACAATCCGATACGTCAAATAGAACCAGACACCAGGTACGATCAAGAAGAGCATCAACACGTTTAGACCTAAATAGAATACCGCATAATAGACCACGGCACGTGAATAGTCTTTAAGTGACCCGAACGATTCAATCAACAATCCGAACGTTGGCTTTTCATCTTTCGCCACCTGGAGAAACACCCAATTTTTCCCGAGCTCGATAGGTGCGAGAAGAACCGTCGCCCCGTAAAGAAGCGCCACCGATGTCAAAAGGACTTCGGGGTCGTTCGCCGAGAGATCAAGTCGGGTCGTGATCATCGCTTGAATGACCATGACAGTTAAGACAACGAGTAATGATATGCCCCACTTTCCTGATAGCATTCGTAGCGCATATTGTTTGTAAACGGAAGATTGCATGAATTCACCTACATTTATTGTTTTCTCTCATTATAGCAAAAAAACAGTCTTCCGACTGTTTTCCGCCTTGGCTCATCCAAGAAGTTGTTTGAACTTTCCTTCATCGAGCTGTCCATTCGTTCGTACGCCATTTCCTATGTGTACCATCGCTACGTCAAGACGTTCTCGAAGAATCGGTAACGTTTCCACCGTGATCCCTGCACCAGGCAAAATTGTGATCTCGGCCTGTTCCTTCAAGGCTATCAAGGTTTCGATTCCTTCTAGTGCAGTTTTGGCACCGCCTGAAGTAAGGAGAATATCTACTTCCGGATATTCATTCAACACGTCCATCGCTTCAAAGACATCACGTGATGCATCGAAGGCACGGTGGAACGTGAGCGTCATTTCCCCTTTGTGCTTGATGACTTCCCCTAAGATCCGCTCGTCAATCGCTCCATCCTGTGTCAAGGCACCGAATACGATTCCATCGACACCGAGCTCACGGCATAGACCGATATCCGCAAGCATAGTCTCGACATCATCCTCATTGAAATGGAACGAATGTGTATGGGGCCTTATCATCACATGCACCGGAATCGACACATGTTCGACCACATTTCGAATCGTTCCAAAACTTGGTGTGATGCCCCCGTTTTCCATATCCGCAATCAGTTCGAGTCGTTTTGCACCGAGTTGCTCAGCCTGAATAGCTTCCGTTAGTGTAGTGACAATCACTTCTACATTCATTCAATCGCTCCCTTTACGGTGCGAACTTCCAGTCCACACCATGTTCGGCTAAGACGCCTTTGAAATCTTGAGGCTCCGGAAAATCAGAGATAATCGCCGTCACCTTCGAAAAATCACAGACGCGATACCGTTTTTGTTGATTTAGTTGGGTATGGTCCGTTAGTAAGAACGTCTCGCGACTTTGTGACATCACCGACTGGGTAATACTGGCGAGGCCGAAAGCGTCACATGTTAAACCTAGTGATGCGTCGACCCCTTCGACGGACAAAATGGCAAGGTCGAACATGTATGTCTGTAGTTGCGTCAGGACCTGCTCACCTGTCGTCACGAGATGTTTCGGGTCGATTGTACCACCTAATAGCTGAATTTCGCCACCAAGCACACCTTTCGCCCGCTGTTCAAACAACGCCTTCGCCACCGTCAACGATGGCGTCACGACCGTCACATTGCGACCACGCAACCGGGATGCCACTTGCTCTGCCGCAACCCCGTGTCCTATATATAATAATGTATCATCTGGAATCAACTGAAATGCGGTATAGGCGATCCGACGAATTCCATCCATGTTCGCAATCACGATGGGCTGAAAGGACATGCTCTGATGAAGGACCGCTCCCCCGTATACACGTTTGATTCGATGCTCTTTTTCTAGCTCTTCTAAATAACGGCGAATCGACTCCCCAGATACGTTCAAGCGCTCGATCAACTCACTCGTCTTTACTTTGCCTTCTCGTTCGATCCATTCTACAATTTTCTGTTTACGCTCTTCACCGATTAAAGACACGTCCCTGCCTCCTCCACAATAATCTTTCCTTTTCTAGTGTAACGAACGCATGTAAATTTAACGTAAATTGAAAGTAAAGAACGAGCAAATCCAACATGTTTTTGTTTCTTTTTTGTGTAAATCAACGACAATACACAAAAAAGGCACGCCCTAAACGGACGTACCTGCATGCGTCATGATTTCGGCTTGTGTTGAAACAGTGGAACTTTTGGTTCTTTTCCAGCACGAATACGTTGCCAGTTGGTACGATGCTTAATAATAATGAACAATGCGAGTGGCACGATGACGATCAGCGGTAACCAATCTTTCGTCACGATGCTATAAGTCGTTGCTGTCACCAGTCCCACCACGGCGGCAGCCATCGAGGAGAGGGATACCATGCGCGAGGTGAGGAGCGTCACGATAAATGTACCGACGACGACAAAGAAGAACCAAGGGAAGGCTGCCAACAAAACTCCACCGCTCGTCGCAACCGATTTTCCACCTTTGAATTTCGCAAAGACTGGATAAGAGTGTCCAATCACTGCCGGGATTCCGGCAAGAAGCAGGCTCATCTCGCTTCCGAATAGTAGAGGCAGCAATGCAGCGACAAGACCTTTCCCCATGTCACCGAGCAAAACGAGGATTCCTGCCTTCTTACCTAATACGCGAAACGTGTTCGTCGTTCCTAGATTGCCGCTCCCATGTTCTCGAACGTCTACGCGATAGCCGAGCTTGCCGATGATGAGGGCAAACGGAATGGCACCAAGTAGATAACTAAAAATAATAATCATGATTTCTGTCACATATGGCATCGCAATTCCCCTTATTTCATAAATTCCGCAATATAGCGATCATATGGCTGATTCAATGCATGTACCTGTTTCGCATGCTCCATACCGATATAACGTAAATGCCATGGTTCGTACATATACCCGGTCTCATCCTCAAACTCTTTTTGGTAACGGATGATAAAACCATACTCGTGAGCATGATCGGCTAGCCATTTTCCTTCAACCGTTTCACCGAGACTTTGAGTCAGTTGATAGTTGACTGAGGCGCTCGATACGTCAATCGCAAGTCCTGTTTGATGTTCAGAATGACCTGGTGGTGCGGAATATTTCATGGCTTGCTCTTTGCCATCTCGTTCGACATAAGCATTGAAGAGATTGACTTGATAGGCGTATGAACGAAACGCACTCGTCCCTTTCAAATCAATTCCTGCTGCTTTTGCACCTTTCATTAGACCTTCAATCGCCTGAGCAGCTTCTTTACGTAACATTCGACGTTCACCGACTGTCGAGTCGACAAAATCAATGTTCGCCTCTACCAAATCACTCGGCTGATAGTCGGCAGGCAATGCAATTTGCTTGTTTACAAGAATCAATTCATCTAATTCCAAATTGGCCACACCATCCGTTTCAATCGGTTGACTAGGTGCCACAGGTTCTTCCTCTACTGGTTCGGTCGGCTGTTCAGACTCGTCCGACGTCTCCTCCTCAGAAGGTGACTCGGTGACTGTCTCATCTTCACGATCCGAAGTCGGTTCATTTGGTTCTGTCTCTTGTTCATCTACTGTTGATGACTGTGTTGTTGGTTCTTTCGGTTCAACTTGCTCGTTTGTCGTACAACCGGCTAACATGAACGTCAAGGCGCCGCAAACCATCAAAATCGATGGATAACGCATGCGATCTTCCCCTTTCTAGATAACAAAAAGTACCGTCAAGATATGATACCACACTGACGGTACGAAGACAGAAGATTCTTAGACAGGGTTCATGACGTTCAAATACATTTCATGCCATTTCGGGAACTCTCGATCAAGTCGAATCGGTTTGAAGTCGCCTCGTTTGACGACGACATGCGTTGTAGTCGCTGTGCCAACAAGTTCTCCATGTTGATTCGTCAACTCATAGCCATAAATCGTTCTGATTTTTGAATATTGATCGACCCATACACGAACATGAACCGTATCACCATACGTCACGCTACGCTTATAGTCCATGGATACATTTGTCACGGGAGAGACAAATCCCGCTTCTTCCATATCTTTATACTCGACACCTAGTTGTCGTAACAATTCCGTGCGCGCAATCTCTAAATAAACTAAATAGTTGGCATGATAGACGATGCCCATCATGTCCGTCTCTTGATACCTTACTGGGATTTGAACCGTGTGCATTGAATCATCCTTCTTTCCTAAGAAAAGTATATTATAACTTACTCTTAATATCTACTACTAATAATTGTTGGAGTGACACATTCTCATCCTCCGTCGACACTAAACGATAGGACTGACGAGCAATCGATTCATCGATAACAGATAGAGCGGTGCGCGCGTTCGCATGTTTGATGTCACCTAAACGAGTAGCCAATGCCTCAAGCGCATCCTCTTCCATCACATATCCGAACTGACTTGCGTAGTTTTTCGCGATGTCTACTAACTGTTCTTGCGTATAGTCAGCAAAATGAATCGTCCGTTTCATTCGGCTACTAAGACCAGGGTTGGATTCAATTAATCGGCGCATCGGACCTTCGTAACCGGCAAGGACGACGACAAGATTCTCGCCATGTTTCGGCATTTCGTCAACGAGTGTATCGATTGCCTCCCGGCCATAGTCGTTCGCCCCGCCGTTCAAACTATAGGCCTCGTCAATGAGTAAGACGCCGCCAAGGGCGTCACGGATCGCCGCTTTCGTTTTTTGAGCTGTCTGTCCCACATAGCCACTGACTAAATCTGCACGACTGACGACATTGACATGGCCTCGCTTCAAATATCCTGTCCGTTTCAACATCTGTGCATATAAATAGGCAAATGTCGTTTTTCCGGTACCGCTGTTTCCGGTTAGTGTCACATGGAGCTGGACCGGCGCCGTCTTCAAACCGAGCGCCTTCCGCTTCTTTTGAATCTGGACGAGTGCTTCGATTTCAGCCAGTTGTGCTTTCGCTTCTTCCATGCCGACCAGGTCATCTAACGATGTCGGACTCGATTCATCTTCTGGCTGATCAAAGTCTTCTTCAGTCAAGAGCGCCATCTCGTCTAACGGAGCGTCCGCACCGAAGCGGGAACCCTTCTTAAACATCGCATCAAGTAAAATGTTATGGACAGTCCGAGCATTTCCGAACGTCGAATCGACTCGTTCTCTATCGATTCGAGTAAGAAGTGATCGCTTTGCCTCTTCCGTCAGCACGTAATTATTCTCTTGTGCCACTTTCTCACCGATGGCGACCAATTCTTCGTCACGGTAGTTCGGTAACTCATAGTGATTCGACTCAGGGAATCGTGATCGTAAACCAGGGTTAGCTAACAGGAAATGGCGCATTTCTTCTGGATAACCAGCTAGAATGACGACGAACTTGCCTGCATATTCGCCACTCGTCATTGCGGCGACAAGCGTATCGATGGCCGCTTGTCCGTAATCACTACCACTCGCATCTTGACGCTTCAATGCATATGCCTCATCGATGAATAAGACACCACCTTCCGCCTCTTTCACCTTATTCATTACCTGTTCTTCCGTTTGTCCAACATAGGCACCGACAAGACTCGAACGATCTGCCTCGACAAGGTCTGGGCGTCCTAATAAGCCGAGTTCAAAGTAAATCTCAGCCATGAGTCTCGCTAATGTCGTCTTGCCGGTTCCTGGATTCCCTGTGAAGACGAGATGAAGGGATGGTTGATGTTTTGAAGAAAAGCCGGCTTTCTCTCGTTCTTTTTGGAAAAGGAGAAAGCGATACCACGCTTTTACACGTGCTTTGATGTCATCGAGCCCAATCATGTCTTCAAGTGACTCAATCGCGCTCGAGCGTGTCTCGCTCGGACGGTCTGGTAGTAGCTCACAAATCGTGTGTAGTCGTTCTTTCACAAGGGAAACGCGCTCCCCGAAACGATGAAACGCTTCACGACTGAAATAGTTCCCCTGCATGGATGCGAGCAAGGAGGCAGTATCATCTTCAAGAGATGCGACTTCTTGCATCGCTTCGATGATCGCTTCAAACAGGTTCTCCAGCTGTCCGCGCCATTCAGAATCACGCAAATCAGACTTCGCAGCCTCCACCTCATCATGGAGTTGGTCAAGTTGATCGAGTAACGCTGACGTTTTTGACTCGTACTCTGTTAAGATTTGAACCTTCATTGAGGCGTAATCGGCCTCTCGTAAGGTGGGCCAGTCAATTTGAAGCGCCTGTTTCGAACGACGCAACTGCTCATTCAGTTGAAACAGACGAAGCTCTGGAGGAAGTGCGTTCATCGCCTCCAACTCTTTTACCCAGCGGTTGAGTAACGGGTCCATCGTTTCCTTTTGTTTGAGCCGATGTGTTGCGAGCAGCCGCAAGGAACGAATTAATTCTTCTTGGTGCTGAGTCGCACGAGACCAATGTGCGTAAGATAACAATGCCGCCTCGTTTACTTTTTCTCCAGCTTCCCAGTTCGTCAAGTCCGTTTGAACTTGTTCCACTTGAATTTGTTTCATCTTGTTCTCCCTTTCAGACGACAAGGGAGCCGACATCATGTCTGCTCCCCATCGGATTATCTTGATTCAAACGATGTCATCCGAATCGAATGGAATAACTTTCCGTTATTCCGCGATTCTGCCGCGAGCAAGATTCGTTCATGCGCATCGACATAATATGTGACAGTCTCTTTATTTTCTTCTTCACTAAAAATCGATGGATAGTTTTCAATCCACTCTTCCGGAACGGTCTCAGCCGATTCTGATTTCACATACGCTTGCGCGGTACGTCCGACCAAATCGGTTTCGCCTTCACTTGAACCAAGCGTCCCGTCATCGAGCCATTTACGAATCTGTTCGTTCGTTGCACGTGACAAGAATGGATGAGGTGCGACTGCTCCGGAGTTCGTCTCCTGTCGAAGAACTTCTTCCCCGTCCGGATTGAACTCTAAGTAGGTCTCTCCATCCCATTCTGCTTTCGCGCCAACATTTGGACCCGTCACGACTTCAGATACAAAATGTCCGTCCTCATCATATGTGACAAGGTACTCTCGTTCTTCGAGCTCTTCGCCTTCTTTTGGAAGTTTGCGTTCTTGATATCCGATCACGACATTCGAGTAGAATGGTTCGACTTTCTCTTCCTCTTCCCCGCTCAAATCCATGAGCACATAGAAGTTATAAGCGAGTAATGCCCCGACAATGAGGATGCCGGCCAATATCACCCAGCTCAACCTTTTTTTTATCTGTTGTTTCATAGCCTATCCTCCTCGTTTCTTCACTTACTATCCTACACTAGCGAGAAGGACAAGCAAAATATTTTTGACCGAAAAAGGGCCTCATCTGAGACCCTTTCGAATTAACCTAGTTTATCTTCATCTTTCTTTTGCATCTCTAGCCATTTATCTCGTTCATCCGGTTCGTCGGTAAGATCCTTGAATAAGGCAATCATCATAAAGATGAGCACGAAGATGAATGGGAAGGCTGCGAGAATCGCAACAGCTTGTAGAGCATCTAATCCACCAGCATACAACAATACGGCTGCGATTGATGATTGGATGATTCCCCAAGTCATTTTAATCCCCATCGGCGGGATGAGCTTCCCGTTCGATGTAAGCATACCGAGGACGTATGTCGCAGAGTCGGCCGATGTAATAAAGAATGTCGAAATCAAGAAGATGGCGATTACACTGAGTATCGTCCCAAAACCACCGAACGTTTCAAACAGTGCGAACAGCCCGACCTCAGTACCGATTTCGTTTACTTGATCAATTAAGCTATATCCTCCGAACAAATCAGCCCAGATGGCCGAACCGCCGAAGACGGAGAACCATAATAATCCGAATGATGTCGGGACAAGTAAGATTCCGATGATAAATTCCCGAATCGTACGCCCTTTCGATACACGTGCGATAAACGTTCCGACGAATGGTGACCAAGAAATCCACCAAGCCCAGTAGAAGATAGTCCAACCGTTCACCCATTCACGTTCAACGGGTTCAAATGCGGCTGTACGGAAACTCATGCTCGGGAGCTGCTGCAAATAAGTTCCGACCGTTTGTGTGAACAAGTCGAAAATGAAAGCTGTCGGTCCCGCAAACATCGTCGCTACAAGTAGGACAATTGCCAAGAAAATATTCGTATTACTTAAAATTCGAATTCCTTTGTCAAGACCTGTCGAAGCACTGATCATGTAGAGCACCGTTACGACGGCAATGATGATCAACTGTGTCACGAAAGCGTTCGGTACCCCAGGGAGGAGGTAATGAAGGCCACCGGCAATTTGTTGAGCACCAAAACCAAGTGAAGTCGCTACCCCGAATGCCGTCGCAATGACCGCAAGGATATCGACCGTTTGCTTCACGGGTTGTTCGTAGCGGTTATGGACGAGCGAACCGATCGTCTCCCCAATCGTCGCGGGACGACCTTTTCTAAACGTCGAATATGCGATGGCGAGCGCAATCATTGCGTAAATCGCCCATGGATGGAAGCCCCAATGGAAAAATGCATAACGCATAGCAGTCCGTGCATCTCCTTCAGGTGTAGGTGAAGCGAATGGTGGTGAGTGGAAGTGGAGCAACGGTTCAGCCGCTCCCCAGAAGATGAGTCCAATTCCCATCCCGGCACTGAATAACATGGCAAACCATGATAAATAACTAAATTCTGGACGATCTGTATCCTTTCCAAGTCGAATCGAACCATATCTTGAAAAGATTAAAAAGATGGCAACCAGTAAAAACCCGGTGGCGCTCAAGAGATAGAACCAACCCATCCCGTTTGAGAGCCAGCCTTGTAACGTACTCGTCACGTTTAATAGACTGGCATTACCTAATAAACTCTCGGGGAAAAGTCCCCAAATCGTAAATAAGCCAGTTATGATTGCAGATACGACGAATACGGTCGTCACACGGCTTTTTCGTTCCATAAAATCACTCCTATTTAATTTTCTATTTTCATATACGTTTTCCACCCTAACATACTTTTGAAACAAGTCACAACCCTATGTGTACATAAATGTATTGTTTACCGTCCAATAGATAGGTGTCTTGTCATCAAGTTGTTTCTTTGGGCTCCAGTGAAACAATCAATGTTTCATCGACCACATAGTAAGGTCTTTTTGGCAACGTTTTTAAATAACCCCCCTCTCGTAAACGGGTCAAATCGAGTTGAAGCGCGTTCTGAAATGTTTGTAACGGTAATTTCTTCTCCTGGTCCATATACAGATCGAGTGCCCGTTGCACTTGATCCATTTCATAAATGACGTCGCGTTCATCTTCCGGTACGATATGAAACGTCTCTTTTGACATGAAGAAACGTTGTTTCGGGATTCCCGAAAGGTGATGTTTCAAGCGTTTGGTGTCGATTTCTTGCGAGTCATCCAGTAGGACGGTGCGATTCACACCTTTTGGCAGTGTCTGTTCATATTCGTGAATCGCCTGACGCAATTCTGAAAGGGTGATATCAATTTCTCGATCCGGTTCCACCTCTTTTTGTTGCGTCAATCGTTTCCACCAACTCTTTCCGAGCTTCTCTTCTTTATCCATAAGCGCACCCCTCCCTGTCTTCCTGTTCCCGAATCTTTTAAAACTTTCACCTTAAAATTGCATATTCATGAAAAAAACCTTCCTTTTTTCAAAGGAAGGTCATGGACTAGCACTTATTTCAATTTGTTACGGAGAACCATTTGCAGGATTCCACCGTGACGGTAGTAATCAATTTCAACTTCAGAGTCGAAACGAGCGATGACTTTGAACTCTGTCACCGTTCCGTTTTCATGTGTCGCTTTTGCGTTCAAGATATCGCGCGGACGTACAGACTCATCGACTTGAATATCAATTGCTTCTTCACCAGTCAATCCGAGTGATTCAGCCGATTCACCGTCTAAGAACTGAAGCGGGAGCACACCCATCATGACAAGGTTCGAACGGTGAATCCGCTCGAAACTTTGTGCGATGACCGCACGGATTCCAAGAAGATTCGTCCCTTTCGCTGCCCAGTCACGAGATGATCCCATTCCGTAATCATTTCCTGCAAGGACAACAAGACCTGTTCCCTGTTCCTTGTACTTCATAGCCGCATCATACATTGGCATGATTTCACCAGTTGGCCAGTACGTCGTAAAGCCACCTTCAGTTCCTGGAGCAACTTGGTTGCGGATACGAATGTTTGCGAACGTACCACGCATCATGACTTCATGGTTACCACGGCGAGAACCATATGAGTTGAAGTCGATTGGCTCTACCCCTTTAGAAAGGAGGTATTGACCGGCTGGTGTCGTCTTCGAGAATGATCCAGCTGGCGAGATGTGGTCGGTCGTAACCGAATCCGCAAACTTCCCGATGACACGTAAGCCATTCAATGCATGAACCTCGCCCGCTTCTGGTTCGAGTTGTTCGAAGAACGGTGGGTTTTGGATGTATGTCGACTCATCTGAGAAGTCATACAAGTTTCCTTCCGGAACATCGAGTGCGTTCCAACGCTCGTTACCAGTGAAGACCGTTTCGTACTCTTTACGGAATGCTTCTGGTGATACGACGTCTTGGACAACCATTTTGATTTCATCGTTTGATGGCCAGATGTCTTTGAAGTATACTTCATTTCCATCTTTGTCTGTACCGAACGAATCATTCATGATGTCGAAGTTGACTGACCCGGCAAGAGCGTAAGCGACGACGAGCGGTGGTGATGCCAAGAAGTTTGCCTTCACGAGCGGGTGAACGCGCCCTTCAAAGTTACGGTTACCAGAGAGGACTGACGACACGAGCAAGTCGTTTTCTGTGATCGTATCTTCGACTTCACGGTCAAGCGGACCAGAGTTTCCGATACATGTCGTACAGCCGTATCCGACCGTGTTGAAGCCAAGTTCGTCCAAGTAAGAAGTCAAACCAGCCTTATCCAAGTAGTCCGTTACGACTTTCGAACCTGGTGCGAGTGATGTCTTCACGTATTTCGGAACGGTTAAGCCACGTTCAACGGCTTTCTTCGCAACGAGTCCAGCACCGACCATGACGTATGGGTTCGACGTGTTCGTACAGCTTGTGATGGCTGCAATCGCAACATCTCCCGTACTCATGTCGACTGCGCCGTCCTCGTACTTGACTGTCGCCGTTTTGTCGAGTTCAGAACGGTCAAGTCCGAAGCCACTGTTTCCTGCAGGAGCACTCAAGCTATCGATGAACGATGTTTGAACGTCTGAGAGGTTGATTCGGTCTTGTGGACGTTTCGGACCCGCAAGTGAAGGCTGGACTTTCGACAAGTCGAGTGTCAACACTTTTGTGAACGTTGGATCAGCTTGATCTGGTGTATAGAAGAGATCATTCGCTTTAGAGTATTCTTCGACGAGTGAAATCAACTCTTCAGAGCGACCAGTCGTACGCATGTAGTTCAATGTTTCCGTATCGACCGGGAAGAATCCACATGTCGCACCATATTCAGGCGCCATGTTTGCAATCGTCGCACGGTCTGAAAGTGGCATCGTGTGGAGCGACGGTCCGAAGAATTCAACGAATTTCCCGACAACTTTTTCATGACGGAGCATCTCTGTCACGACGAGCGCCACATCTGTCGCTGTCACACCAGGGTTTACTTCACCGATGATTTTGACACCGACGACGTCTGGCACTGGGAAGTATGATGGTTGACCGAGCATGCTTGCTTCCGCCTCGATTCCGCCGACACCCCAGCCAAGAACACCGAGTCCGTTGATCATCGTTGTGTGCGAATCCGTTCCGACGAGTGAATCTGGATAAGCAACTGTACCTTCTGCATCATTCTTCTCGAGGACGACAGATGCCAAGTACTCCAAGTTTACTTGGTGAACAATCCCCGTTGCAGGTGGTACGGCACGATAGTTGTCAAATGCCGTCTGAGCCCAACGTAAGAACTTATAACGTTCTTCGTTACGTTCAAATTCGATGTCCATGTTTTTCATCAATGCGCCAGCGAAACCATATGCGTCTACTTGAACTGAGTGGTCGACGACGAGATCGACAGGAATTTCTGGGTTGATTTTGTTTGGGTCTCCACCGAGGTCTGCCATCGCTTTACGAAGTGAAGCAAGGTCTACGACCGTCGGTACACCCGTGAAGTCTTGAAGTACGACACGTGCCGGTTTGAACGGTACGTCAATGTCTTTCGAGACGTCGGCAGTGCCCCATTTTGCCAAGTTCTCGACATGTTCTTTCGTGATGGCACGCCCGTCTTGTTGACGGAGAACCGATTCAAGAAGAACGCGAATCGAATACGGAAGACGGCTGATGTCCGTCAATCCTTCTTCTTCCAATTTTTTCAAACGATAAAAATCATACGATTGCCCGTTCGCTTCGAACTTTGTCCGAGATGCGAAGGCGTCTAAAACATTCGTCTGTTCCATTGCAATTTCCCCCTTTTTGAAAGCGCCGACCACACGACAATGCGTAATCGCTTACTTTTCACATATTTATCATAATACAAGTATAGCGTGACGTAAAATACATTCCGTCACAAATTAGTCATAAGTAAAACTTATCAAAACTAAAATGACTTAATTCACAACAAAAAAACACCTCAGAAACGAGGTGTTTACATCTTATTCTTCCGTACCGATCTCTTCGTTGACGTCAAGTGCCTCAACAAGCGTCAAGTCATCTGCGTGACGCTCAGCGAACCGTTCATATGTGAACTCGTTCGCGAACAGGAAGACCGGACGTTCCCAACGGTCTGTAACGAGCATGTTCCGTGAATCTTGGAACGGTTTCAATGCCTTCAACTCTTTATCTTTGACCCAACGAGCAACGCTATATGAGACTGGTTCCATTCGAATATCGACGCCATATTCATTGTTTAAACGATATTCGAATACCTCGAATTGAAGTTGTCCGACCGCGCCGAGATAAATCTCGTTATATTCGTTGCGATACACTTGAATCGCCCCTTCTTGCGCAAGCTGTTCTACCCCTTTGTGGAAGTGTTTCGACTTGAGCGAGTTGACCGGCGAAACGCGCATGAACAATTCCGGTGGGAAAGTTGGCAGCGCCTCAAACGCAATCTTCTGCTTCGATGTGGTGATGGTATCTCCAATTTGATACGTCCCAGAATCATAGATCCCGATGACATCACCAGCAAACGCTTGGTCGACTGTTTCTCGATCGTTCGCCATCAATTGTGTCGATTGGCTCAATTTTATCTTTTTCCCAGTACGAGTGAGCGTCACATCCATCCCACGCTCAAACACACCTGAACAGATGCGTACAAAGGCGATGCGATCGCGGTGTGCCGGATTCATGTTCGCCTGAATCTTGAAGACGAATCCACTGAAGTCTTCTGATGTCGGATTGATTGGACCGACGTTCGACTTACGTGCCTCAGGAGCCGGAGACATCTCTAAATAGTGATTCAAGAACGCAGTCACCCCAAAGTCGACGAGCGCTGTTCCGAAAAATACCGGTGTCAATTTACCGCTCTGGATCGCCTCGACATTAATCTCGTTCCCCGCTCCATCGAGAAGGTCGATTTCATCGCGGAGGTTCATCAAGTTCTCTTCCGACAAATGATCGGCGAGAATCGGATCGTTCACTCCGTCCTCACCCAGTTGAAGTGTCGACTTCTCCCCACGGAACAAGTGGACCTCATTTTTCATTCGGTCGTAGACACCTTCAAACTGCATTCCACTTCCGATTGGCCATGTAATCGCGACAGAAGGCATGCCTAACACTTCTTCGAGCTCTTCCATCAATTCAAGCGGATCTTTTGCCTGACGATCCAACTTGTTCATAAATGTGAAGATTGGAATCCCACGCATCCGACAAACTTGGAATAGTTTTTTCGTCTGTGTTTCAATCCCTTTCGCAGCATCAATGACCATGACCGCGCTATCGACTGATGTCAACACGCGATACGTGTCTTCACCGAAGTCGTTGTGTCCTGGTGTATCCATGATCGATACAACCTTGTCTTGATAGATGAATTGCATGACAGACGATGTGACCGAGATCCCACGTTGTTTCTCGATTTCCATCCAGTCAGATTTTGCGTGTTTTGAGTTTTTGCGCGCCTTGACCGTACCTGCCTCGCGAATCGCACCACCGTGCAAAAGTAATTTTTCTGTTAATGTTGTTTTCCCCGCATCCGGGTGAGAGATAATGCCGAATATCCGACGTCTCTCGACTTCCTGTTTCAATTGGCTCATATAGGATAGACCTTTCCTTTCTCGTCTCAGTTCATGCTTATTCTCGTAGCAACGCTATCTATTCTAACGAAATCAATTCGGTTCGTCTATCCTAATGGGACGTACGCCTTTTGCAAATGGATTCTTTTTTGTATACTAACGATGAAAGCAAGTGAATGTATAGAACGGGGGAAAGACGATGCCAGAAAACTTGATGATGTATTTCATTGTATTCTGGGGATTCGTCATGATTGGACTCATGACGATTGGCGGGTACTTCATGTTTCGTAAGTTTTTAAAACGAATGCCAAAAGAAGATGGACGTTCCCTACTTGACATCGAAGATGATTATATAGAAAGAACGCGTCATCTCTGGACTCCGGAGACGCGGACGCTATTAGATCGTCTCGTCACACCGGTACCCGAGTTGTTCCGCGACGTGGCGATCCGAAAAATCGCAGGTAAAATCGGTCAATTCGCGCTTGAATCGCGTGCAAAAAAAATGACGACCGAACTTGTGGTAAAGGGTTACATCGCCGCAACGCCGAAGCGCGATCACAAGTTCTTAAAGAAAGCGCTAACCGAAGAACAGATTGATTGGACGCCATATGAACACTATTTTCAGCAGTAGACTCTATCTCATTCAGATAGAGTTTTTTATTTGTCGAATTGTGCGATTCGCCTAATGGGTCAAAAGTACCTTTTCTCGAGCTTTATATTACATCGAAATAACGTTCACGAATTAGACAATATTGAAAACGCTTACAGTAAATTGGTATGACCAATATTAATATAACGTCTTTCATTTCGACACGAAAAAAAGGAATGACTGAATTGTTTTTCACAACGCATAATGGATTTATCTTACAGTCAAGGAGGGTCTATTATGCATGATGTAACACAAGTTTCACAAACAACAAGCCATCAATCTGCCCACATGATTACCGAACATGAGACATTTCATCGGTTAATGCAGGAAAAAAATCGCTTCATCGTTCCAGCTATCATCTTCTCACTCATCTTTTATTTCACACTCCCGATTCTGACGAGCTATACGACGATCTTGAATACACCACTCATCGGGGACATCACTTGGGCTTGGGCGTTCGCCTTTTCCCAGTTCATTATGACTTGGACACTTTGTGTACTTTATAGTCGACGTGCCCGTCGCTTTGACGCACTCGTCGAACAATTGAAAGACGAGGTGAGATCATGAATTGGACCGCGATCGCCCTCTTTATCGCCATTGTCGGACTCACGCTAGTGATTACATACTTTGCAGCAAGAAAAACAAAAACTGCCAGCGATTTTTATACGGCAGATGGTGGATTGACCGGATTTCAAAACGGTCTTGCCATTGCAGGCGACTATATGTCTGCCGCATCGTTTCTCGGAATTGCAGGTATGATCGCGCTTGCGGGATTCGATGGGTTTTTCTATTCAATCGGTTTCCTCGTTGCCTATCTCGTTGTCCTCTATCTCGTCGCCGAACCATTGCGAAATCTTGGGAAATATACGATGGCAGACATGATTGCGGCACGTTTTAACAAGCCTCGCGTACGTGGTGTCGCAGCGATGAATGCGATTGTCATCTCCATTTTTTACATGATTGCGCAACTCGTCGGAGCGGGTGCTTTGATTGAACTGTTACTCGGAATCCCTTATACGACAAGTGTCGTCGTCGTCGGAATCTTAATGACAGTCTACGTCGTTTTCGGTGGCATGACGGCCACTTCTTGGGTACAAATCACGAAAGCCGTACTTCTGATGATTGGGACGGCAATCATTTCATTTCTCGTGTTCGCTCGTTTTGATTTCTCCGTCACGACGATGTTTAATGAAGTCAGTAAAGCGACCCCACTCGGAAGTGACTTCTTGAACCCTGGGAACAAGTTCAAGCTACCGCTCGATACCATTTCATTAAACATGGCGCTCGTGCTCGGTACGGCAGGGCTCCCTCATATTCTGATTCGCTTCTTCACCGTCAAAGATGCACCGACTGCTCGGCAATCCGTCGTCTATGCGACATGGATCATCGGTGCATTTTATATCTTGACCATTTTCCTAGGTTTCGGTGCCGCAGCATTCGTCGGACGTGATGCCATTCTCGCCGCAAACCCTGCCGGCAACATGGCGGCCCCTCTTCTCGCGCAAGTGCTCGGTGGTGACCTCTTGTTCGCTTTCGTTGCCGCAATCGCGTTCGCGACAATTCTTGCCGTTGTCGCTGGACTCGTACTGTCAGCTGCTTCCGCCTTCGCCCATGACTTCTACGGACATATCATTCGTAATGGGGAAGCGACAGAAACTGAACAAGTGAAAGCCGCGCGAATCGCTTCAGTTGCGGTCGCCCTCGTCTCAATGGGACTAGCTTTTTTCGCCCAGTCGATGAACGTTGCGTTTCTTGTCTCGCTCGCCTTCGCCGTTGCGGCGAGTGCGAACTTACCTGTGATTCTCTTTACGATTTTCTGGAGACGCTTTAATACAGGTGGCGCCATTTGGGGAATGGTCGTCGGTTTGTTCTCCTCACTGATTCTAGTCGCACTCAGCCCGAACCTTTGGGCTCCGGACGGTTCGGCCATCTTTGTCGGTGAAGCCCTATTCCCACTATCCAATCCCGGGATTGTATCAATCCCCCTCGGTTTCATCGCTGCCGTGATTGGTACACTGGTCACGAAATCAGATGAAGCAGCAGGAAACTATGAACGCGTCCTCGTCAAGGCGAACACTGGAATCGACGCGGAGACCGAAGTCGCCGCTACGAAAGCAGACTAAATAAAAAATGGAGTGGCTCAACGCCACTCCATTTTTACGTGATTGCGATTCGTTTATATTTTTGATACATGGCGATTCGCCACGGGACAATCATCCCCCAAGCAATCAAATAAAACAATCCGCCGGTCGAGAAGATATCGACCTCATGACCGACCCAAACCTTCATTGCTGTACGGATGGCAAGGAGTGCGAACACGACCACGAAAAATGCTTTCGATCGTGAGAGATACACTTCGCCGTCCCGTTTTTCAAAGTTTGATGTCTTAATCAAAAACAGACTGAAGATGAGCCCGACCGCAAGGGCCTCAGCCACTTCGACCCATGATAAGCGAAACGCGGGAATCAAAAACTGAATCATCCCGGTCGTCATCGCAAGTGGTGGGATTAAAATTTTCTTCGCATTCGTCGGCTTTGCCGATGCTTTTACACGAACAAAGCTCGCTACGATACCCATTAACAACGCGACGAGAGTCGACCCCCATAACATTGACATCTCGGTCAACCCCTTAAAATCCGGTGAATCCGACAAGCTCGCTCATCCATGCAGCGAACCGATTCATTCCGTCAAAATATAATAGTACGCCGAACACCATCATCAAATAGCCTCCGACTTTTGCCACTTTTGCACTGTTGCGTGCTAAGTACTTGATCTTGCCAACGAATGCGACCATCACCAAAAATGGAATTGCAAATCCGATGACATACGCCAACATATAGCCGAGCCCTTGACTCGGGTTCGTGGCGGCTAGTGCGATCACACCAGCTAAAATCGGACCTGTGCACGGTGTCCAACCGGCCGCAAATCCAATACCAATTAAAACGGTACCAAAATAACCGCTCTTTCGTTCGCCGATATCCATTTTCTTTTCACGCATCATAAATTGCGGTTGCCATAAGCCCGCCAAAAAGACGCCGAACACGAAAATCAAAATGGCGCCGAACATGCGTAGACTGTCCTTGTATTGGATGAAGACGTCTGCGATCAACGAAGTCGACAACCCTAGCACGAGAAAGACAATCGAAAAACCGAATAAGAACGAAAATGTGTGGAACCAAGCTGTACGCTGTTTTAATCCTTCATTTTTTAACTCAGATACGGAAACCCCAGTGATATACGAGAGAAAGACCGGATACAACGGGAGCGTACATGGTGACAAGAACGATAAGACGCCCGCCCCAAATGCGAGCCATAATGTGACTTCCATGACGATTTCCACCTTTCACGACCATTATAGCGAAATCCTATTTAAATTGCTCGAATCTTTTCTTTCAAACCTCAACATCATTTTGTAATTTTTGAAATGGAAATGAAACTTGTCATCTGTAAACGGAGGTGCTAAGATTTGGATATTCCAGTTCACAAAATTCTAATTTACATGATGGGGGAACGAACGTGGCAGTCACCGCAGCAGATACACTACACCAGGCCATTGAACAAAAACGTGATGAACTGTATAAAATCGCGTCAAAGCATTCTTGGACCTCACCTGAAGTCATTTCAGTAAGCCAAGAACTTGACTCTCTAATCACTCGTCATGTCCTATCAAAGCATAATAAAGAGAAACTTCATTCTTGAAACTTGACGGCTCGTCACCTAGTGTGACGAGCTTTTTCCATGGAAAAAAGGACACCTGAATAGGTATCCTTTCCAAATCAAGACATCAGACGTTGTCCGGATTGCAGTTCATACATCTTTTTGTACAGTCCGTCTTGTTTCAATAACTGTTGATGGTTGCCGCGTTCCACGATTTCACCGCGATGCAAGACTAATATCAAATCTGCATCTTGAATCGTCGACAGGCGGTGGGCGATTGCGATCGTCGTCCGACCCCGACGCATCCGATCGAGCGCGGTCTGTACACGCTCTTCTGTTTCGGTATCGATGGAGCTTGTCGCTTCATCGAGAATAAGCACCTTTGGATTACGTGCGACCGTACGGGCAAAAGCGAGCAATTGACGCTCCCCGCTTGAGAACGTCGCTCCACGCTCTCCGACGACATGGCCATAGCCAGCGTCCAACTTTTCAATGAACGTATGCGCTTGGACGAATTCAGCAGCTTCACGCGCGCGCTCAGAATCGATGTCCGGATTGAACAGCTTCAAATTCTCTTCAATTGTTCCGGTGAATAAGAATGGGTCTTGTAGGACAAGCCCGACCTGATGACGAAGCTCTTGCTCCTCGAACTGTTCGAGCGGTTGCCCGTCAATCGTGATGCGACCAGATTCATATGGGTAAAAACGGGTCAACAAATTGATGATTGAACTTTTACCGCTCCCAGTATGACCAACGAGCGCTACCGTCTCACCAGGTTTCGCCACGAACGAAATCTGTTTCAACACGTCAACTTCTCCGTCGTAACTGAATGTCACATTTTCGAACCGAACTTCCCCATCAGTGATTCGTGCTTCACCAGGCATCTGTTTACCTGGAGCCGGTTCATCCGTATCTAAAATTTTGAAGACACGGTCGGCCGATACGACGGCTTGTTGAAATTCGCTTAATCGTTGCATGATATCAAGCACGGGACGGAAAATACGTTCAATATAGCTGATGAAAGCATATACGACCCCTACCTGAACCTGTTCACTCATCGAGAGTACCCCGTAATAACCGAGCAGACCGATGATGGAGAAGGCGAGAAGCAATTCGATAATCGGGCGGAGTAACATGCTATCGAGTTTTAAGTTCCGATATCGTGCCTCCTGATGCGCTTCGTTCGTCTCTTCGAACTGACGGATGAGACGCTCTTCTTGACGAAATTGTTGAATGATGCCCATCCCATTGATGGATTCGTTCAACTGGGCGTTGAGTTGTGACAACAAATCCCGCACTTGCGCGAAATATTTCGTCGAGAAACGACGATACGCCCAAATGATAAGCCAGAAGAGAGGCAACAAGATGAGCCCCATCGTCGCGAGCGGGGGCTCCAAGATGTAGAGGAAGATATACGTCCCAATCAACTGAACGGCAGACTGAACGAACGTACTCATAACTCCGACATAGAGCTCTTTCACCGCCTCCGTATCATTCGTGATACGCGATACAAGGACGCCCGCTGGTGTACGGTCAAAGTAGGCGAGCCGCATCCCCATGACGTGGCGGAAGATGTCCATCCGAATATTTTGAACAATCTTCAGCGCAATCTTTTGAAACGAAATCGATTGTAGATAATCAAACACGATTGCAGATACGTGAAGAACCATATAGACGGCGAAGAGAGCGATGACCCAGTTCGTTGGATAGACACCCGGTGTGACGAATTCATCGATGAACACTTTGATTAGAAACGGCCCTGCCAACTTTGCACCTGTCGCAATCAAGAGAAATACGAAGGCGACACTGAGCGGTTTACCATACCGTTTCGCGTAACTGAGCAGTCGCTTGATGACTTGCCATTCTTGGACATCATGTTTCATCGTGTCCACCCCCTTCTACAATCGCTTCAAGTTGCTGACGATCATATGTCTCTCGATACCAGCCTGTCTCCTGAAGCAATGCCTCATGACGACCTCGCTGAATGATATTTCCGTCCTCAATCACGAGAATCTCGTCAGCATGTTCCACGGCGGAAAGTCGATGGGCGACGATGACGCGCGCCTGGTCCGGATTGCCGACTCGAAAATGCTCGATAATCGACTCTTCCGTTTTCGCATCGACCGCAGATAACGCATCATCTAATATCAAGACGTCAGCCGCTGTCATGAGCGCCCGTGCGATGGAAATCCGCTGTTTCTGGCCACCTGATAATGTGACCCCGCGTTCACCGACGAGTGTCGCATAGCCTTCCGGAAGACGGACGATATCTTCATGCACCTCAGCGACCTTAGCCGCTTCGATGATTTCTTCCATGCTCGCATCGGGTCTTCCGAACGCGATATTGTTCGCAATCGAATCCGAGAACAAGAAGTGATCTTGCGGCACGACCGCAATCTTATCCATCAGAAGTGACTTTTTCACTTGGCGGATGTTGATCCCGCCGATTTTAATCTTTCCATCTTTCACGTCATACTCACGTGTCAACAGACGGACAATCGTTGTCTTCCCTGCACCTGTTCTGCCGACAATCCCGATGGTTTTTCCACGCTCAATCCGAAAATGAACATTGTGGAGCACAACGGTCTCGTCATAGGCGAAGTTTCGAATATCAACTTCCACCTCTGAATGAGAGAGCGTCGTCGCAGCCATGCGGTCGTCTTGAATCTCAGGTTTGACGGCGAGCATCCGCTCAATCCGGTCGTAAGACGCACGTCCACGCTCCACGATGTTGAACAACCATCCAAAGGCTAACATTGGCCATGTCAACAGTGCCAAATAAGCTGTGAAGCTGACGATCTGTCCAATCGTCAATTCTCCTTGTTCAATCAAGACGGCTCCATACCCGACCGAAAGGATATAAGACAATCCGACAATTCCGAAGATGGTCGGGTCGTATAAGGCATCAATCTTCGCGACTCGTACGTTTTTGGCCATGACTTCACTCGATAAATTCTCAAACGATTCCACGTCCCGACCGACTTCCCCCGTCGATTTTAAGACACGGACGCCACTGACACTTTCTTGCACTTTGTCATTCAATTCTGAAAAAGCCGCTTGGGCGACCCCGAATCGGCTATGTAACATCTTTCCATATCGCGTCGTCAAAGCGACCATGATTGGTAACGGTAGTAAGGCAACGAGCGTCAATTTCCAACTGATTGTTGTAATCATCGTGATGATGACGAACGTCCCAAGTGTCACGCTATCGACGAGTGTTAAAATCCCCGCACCGGCCGTCATCGATACGGCTTGTACATCATTTGTCGCATGGGCCATCAAATCACCGACCCGTGACTTTTTATAAAATCGCTGATCAAGATCTGTGAAATGCCGATATAGTTGGCTACGAAGCATTCTTCCTAGACGAATCGATGCGCCGAAGATAAAATAGCGCCAAAAGAAGCGGGCGATATAGTTTCCAATTCCAACAGCGGCAAGTCCCCCTAATAATAGCCAGAGTGTGTCGGACGAAAGCGAACCACGGTTGATCTCATCGACAATCCGTCCGATGATGCGTGGTGGAATCAGTTCTAGACCAGCCACGAAGATCAGTAAGACGATGCCGAGCGCGTACGTCTTCCACTCAAGACGCAAAAACCAAGATAATTGTTTGAATACACGAATGTGAAACGCCCCCCTTTGTCTTTAGATGAAGATTATTTATTAATCGTAGCGAAAGTCTGTTCGATTGTCTAACAAAAAGAGGAAACAAAAAGCACTTCGGGAACCGAAGTGCTTTCGTGATTGATTATGATTTCTTTTCGTTTTTCATCTGCACGTTCATGGCGCGCATCACTTGGTTGACTTTCTTCTGTGATGGCTTTTGACCCATCTGCATCATCAACGTACGAATCATATCTTCATTGATTGGCGGGTTCTGTTCAAGGTAGTTCATCATGTATTTACGCGCGATAAAGAATCCAATCGCGATACCCCCGATGAGTGCTGCCACGACAAGAAGAATCCAGAATAATGTACTCAAGGCTTTACCTCCTCTACCATATGAAACATCGTTTTTTACTATACACTAAATTGAACAACTTCGCTAGTCGTCCAGAAAAAAAGTGACGGCCAAACAATTGGCCGTCACAACAATCTAACTTGAGATTAAAGTGATTTTACTGCATTGACGACGTTGTCGACTGACATGCCGTACTCTTTCATGAGGAGGTCACCAGGTGCAGATGCTCCGAACTTGTCGATTCCGAGCACTTTACCACCGAATCCTACATATTTGTACCATCCAAGTGTCGCACCCGCTTCAAGTGATACACGTTTCGTGACTGAAGATGGAAGAACAGATTCTTTGTACTCTGCAGATTGCGCTTCGAAGAGTTCCCATGATGGCATCGAGACGACTGCCGCTTTCACACCTTCTGACGCGAGCTGTTCACGCGCTTCAACGAGAACGTGTACTTCAGAACCTGTACCGAGCAAGAGAACGTCTGCATCTTTCGATTCACCTGCAACGACGTAAGCTCCTTTTGCTGCCGTTTCAATAGATGTACCTTCGAGTTCTGGTAACGCTTGACGAGTCAAGACGAGAAGTGAAGGAGTCGTTTTCGATGTCACTGCTTGTTTCCAAGCTGCAATCGTTTCTTTGCCGTCAGCAGGACGAAGAACAGAGAGGTTCGGCATCGCGCGGAAGCTCATCAAATGTTCGACCGGCTCGTGCGTTGGGCCATCTTCACCGACTGCGATTGAGTCGTGCGTCAAGATAAACGTCGATGGAAGTCCCATAAGTGCTGCGAGACGGACTGCAGGACGGAGGTAATCCGAGAAGACGAAGAACGTCGCACCGTAAGGAAGGACACCACCGTGAAGGGCCATACCGTTCACAGCTGCAGCCATCGCGAACTCACGAACACCGAACCAGATGTTACGGCCAGCTGGATCTTCATCGAAGTCTGCCGCACCTTTGATCATCGAGTTGTTCGATCCGGCAAGGTCAGCCGACCCACCGAAGAGTGTTGGTACTGCTTTTGCGATTGCGTTTAACACTTCACCGCTCGTTTGACGTGTTGCTTTTTTCGAACCGATTTCGAATGTCGGCAACTCGCTATCCCAACCTTCAGGAAGCTCATTGTTCATCGCACGCTCGAACTGTGCTCCGAGCTCAGGGTGTGCCGCTTTATACGCTTCAACGAGTTCGTTCCAGTCTGACTCATATTTCGCACCAGGCTCGACAACTTTCTCGTTGAATAAGTCATATACTTCGTTTGGAACGTAGAATGACTCGCCTTCCCATTTGTAGAACTGTTTCGTCAATTCGATTTCAGCGTCTCCAAGTGGCGCACCGTGTGATGCCGATTTACCCGACTTGTTCGGTGAACCGAATCCGATGACCGTTTTGACTTCGATCAATGTCGGCTTCGACGTCTCTGCTTTCGCAGCATCAATCGCTTTTGCGATTGAATCGATGTCCGTTCCGTCTTCGACACGAATAACTTGCCATCCGTAAGCGTTGAATCGGTCTTCTACGCTTTCAGAGAATGACTTATGAAGGTCGCCATCGAGAGAGATGTCGTTTGAATCGTAAAGAACGACGAGTTTACCAAGTTTCAAGTGACCTGCAAGAGAAGCCGCCTCAGCAGATACACCTTCCATCAAGTCTCCATCACCGCAAATGCCGAACGTGTAGTGGTCAACGACGTTGAACTCGTCGCGGTTGTAAGTCGCTTCTAAGTGTTTCTCTGCCATGGCCATCCCGACAGCCATCGCAATCCCTTGTCCAAGTGGGCCCGTTGTCGCATCTACCCCAGCCGTGTGGCGGTACTCAGGGTGACCAGGTGTTTTCGAGTCCATTTGACGGAATGATTTCAAATCGTCCATCGACAAATCATAGCCAGACAAGTGAAGGAGCGAATACAAGAGCATCGATCCATGACCCGCTGAAAGCACGAAACGGTCACGGTTGAACCAGTTCGGGTTTTTCGGGTTGTGACGCATTTTATCTGTCCAAAGTGTAAACGCCATTGGGGCAGCGCCCATCGGCATCCCTGGGTGACCAGAGTTCGCTTTTTGGACCGCATCAATTGAGAGCGTCCGAATCGAGTTAATCGCTAATAATTCTTTAGTAGTTGTTTCCACTAATTTCATCCTCTCTGTGTTAAGAAGGTTTTCTACCCGTCATATTTTATCACACTCAATCGTGTGTCACAACTAATTAATTAGTATAACACATTTGATGAAATCGTTTCCTTCTATTGCATGAAATAATGTGTAATCCGTTCGTCTGATGCGTGTTCGTGTATAACAAAAATGCACATCCTATACGAAATAGGATGTGCATTCGGGATCACTCACCGCGATAACGTTTTTGGTCTTCTTTCAACTTCTCTGGGGTAACGTCGTTCCCATCTGGGTCGACGACTTTCATCCCCATCATTTGTGATTTGAACGATTGACGAAACGCCTTCAAATATTCTTGACGCAAGTCTTGTTGCTCGTTCATTTCGTCTTGAGACAGTCCTTCTGTCTTCGCTTTGTTGGCGAGGAAATTGATTCGCTCCAATTGTCCTGGTGCTAACATCTGACTCGCCCCCTCTCTAGTGAATTTGTTCTTATACTTTACAAAATCAAAGAGGAAGAATCAAGTTTCAGCTACTGACTGGTGCTCGAGATAACGTCGATTGACGGTCGCTTTCGAGACTTCATAACCAAATCCTCGAAGGGTCGCCGCAATCTCAGCAAACGTCAAGCCACGCTCGCGTAATTGAATAATCTCTTCAATCGGCACTTCGATTCGATGTCGCCCGCCTTGATCGTTATTTTGAATATTGCGCTGTGGGTTAAATCCGTTGGCGACGGCACGGCGCATCCCACGAGAAATTTTAGCGTTATGAATCTTACGCTGATACTCTTCGACAACACTGACAATCTCCAATACCATCTTCTCGGCATCGGAAACGACATAGTCCGACGTCGACTGCATCGTCAGCAATCGCACGTCATGCTTCATTAGAGTATGCAAGATCGCAATCTTGGCATTCCCTCGTCCTAAACGACTGTCATCCGTGACGAGAACAGCATCGAGCTGAGAAGTGGATACATGGTCAAGTAAATCAAGTAGCCCTTGCCGATTGACTTCATAACCGCTCTCTTGCTCTGTGATGACATCTATGACGTCGGCCCCTAATCCCGAAGCCAGCTGCTGTAATTCTTCGACTTGCCGACTGAGTGATGTCTCTTGGGTAGACTTGTTCGTCGATACCCGGCAATAGATGACGACTCGCATCGCACCACTCCCTTTCATTGCATTCATTTGTTACGATACACAGTTCAAGAATAGTTCGCAATGAAGAACAATCACTCAGCGGCATACCATTTCATTTTTCGTTCGTTATGCTCTTCACGCTCTGCCATGATCTGTGCTTCGAGCGATTCCGCTTCGACGTACGCGACCTCTTGTTCAATCGTCCGCTCTGACGTGACGACCGGATCGACAACTTTTGGTTCCCCTCGCATTTCACCAGCCAAATAAAAAGCGAACATCCCGACCAAGAGCATCCCGACTAAAATGATTCCGTTGAGTGTGTCTTTCATGATTGAATTGCCTCCCGTATAAGAATATATGTTCGTTAGAACGTTTGTTCGTTTATCTGTTCTCATCATAAAACAAGAACCCATGTTCGGTCAACACAAAAAAACGAACGAATGTTTGTACGCTCATGTGTTCTTGTGTTACACTAGACACATAAAGAATAGGATGCGATTGCAGGTTATTCGATTATATCGAGGTGAACATAATGAAAAAAATGTCAGCGCGACAACAACAGATTCTTGATTTCATCAAAGACGAAGTACGGGCTAAAGGTTATCCGCCTTCTGTTCGTGAAATTGGAGAAGCCGTCGGTTTAGCATCTAGTTCGACCGTACACGGTCATCTAGATCGTTTAGAGAAACGCGGATTGATTCGTCGAGATAAGACGAAGCCTCGCGCGATTGAAATTTTGACTGACGATATGCCGACAATAGAAGAGCAGGAGTCCGTCATGTACGTACCGGTCATCGGGAAGGTCACTGCCGGGACGCCGATCACCGCCATCGAGAACGTGGAAGAACACTTCCCGCTCCCGGCACATATCGTCGGGTCAGATAATGTATACATGTTGTCTGTCTCTGGGGATTCGATGATCAACGCAGGCATCTTGGACGGGGACCGGGTGCTCGTGCGCCAACAGAGCACGGCCGACAATGGAGAGATTGTCGTCGCCATGACGGAAGAAGGCGAAGCGACCGTGAAGCGGATTTACAAGGAAGCTTCAAAGGTCCGCCTTCAACCGGAGAACGACGAGTTAGAAGCGATGTATTTTGACAACGTCTCGATTTTAGGAAAGGTTATCGGTGTATACCGTACGATTCATTAATGGCTAGTGGCAAGACCCATACCCGAACGAATCTCGTGGCAACCGGAGCACTCGCGGTTGCCACGCCTTTTCTTGAGATCGATGTTCCATTCTCTTTGATCATCGGCGCCATTATCGGTACACTTTGGCTCTCCCCGGACCTCGATTTAAAATCAGACGCCTATTATCGATGGGGACCACTCAAATTGATCTGGCTCCCTTACGTAAAGCTTATGCCGCACCGTTCGCTCTTCTCGCACCTACCTGCTTTGAGTGATGTGATTCGGATTGCATATATCGGGTTCCCGCTCGTGCTGATCTTGCCCTTCACGGCATACGAAGAGGCAATCCGCTCATGGGTGGACATTCATGGCATGTCTTTCTTTTTAGGGCTCGTGTTTGCGACGACACTGCATACGACGCTCGACTATACTTCAACGTTTTTCAAAAAAGCGTTTTAACCAACAAAGGACCACCTTCGTGAAGTACAGAAGGTGGTCCTTTGTTTTAATTGGAATGATAACGTGTTATAGGGTATCCATTTTATGAATGAAATGCTTAAACTAATACGACCCGATCTTTCCTGCACGCAAATTATCGAGATGAGTTGGAAGAAATCCGATATTGTCAAACTATGAAGGAGGAGAACTTGATGGTAAAAGCATTAAATGAGCTGATGGACTTTATCGAACAGCACTTAACGGAAGAACTTTTAGATTCAGAGATCACAAAAATCACCGGACTATCTGCTCATCATTTTAAGAGAATGTTTTCGTATATGTCAGGAATGACACTTCACACTTTCATACGAAATCGACGGTTTTCTATCGCAAATGAAAAATTGGTTCATGGTTCAAGCGTAACAGAAATCGCATATCTCTATGGATATCAATCGGTCGAAGGGTTTTCCAGAGCGTTTCGAGATTGGTCTGGTCATTTGCCTTCTGAAGTCATGAAGAATCACATTCAAAAGTCGTTCCCTCGCTTCACGTTTTATATCGATATAAAAGGAGGAACATCAATGGAGTTCAAGTTAGAAGAAAAAGAAGCTTTTCAAATCGTTGGAGTTTCAAAGCGTGTCCCTATTCAATTCGAGGGAGTCAACGAAGAAATCATGGAACTCGCGAAGTCGATTACGGAACAGCAACGGGCTCACATGCATGAATTGGGCAATTTATATCCGCATCGTGCCTTGAACGTATCGTTCAACTTTGATGACGGTCACTTAGAAGAAGAAGGTTATTTGACACATATGATCGGTTTTGCCACGACAAGAGAAATTAAGTATGACGATGTCGAAGTGATCTCAATCCCAAAAAGTTTGTGGGCAATCTTCCCGAACACTGGACCATTCCCAAGCACTCTACAAGAGACGATGGCAAGAACCTATGCAGAATGGTTACCTTCTTCGGGATACGCACTTCAAGACTTACCAAGCATTTCATTTAGCAAAATAGAAACAGGATATGACAACGTATATAGCGAGGTTTGGGTCCCTGTGAAGGTTAGAGAAGAGCCGGAATCATAAAGATATCTCCGCTATTATGATTTATCAAAAAGAGTATGGACAACCCAAATTGAGGGATGCTCCATACTCTTTAATGTATCTCTTCTATTTAGTAGAGCGTCATGTACTGATCGCGTTCCCACTCTGTTACTTGCATACGGAACATATCCCACTCGATTTCTTTCAACTCGAGGAAGTGTTCACCGATATGCTCACCAAGTGAGTCCATCACGACTTTGTCCGCACGAAGGACTTCGAGTGCGTCGAAGAGTGTGGCCGGGAGATCGTCGATTCCGTTTGCTACACGCTCTGGCTTGTCCATCACGTAGATGTTGCTATCGATTGGTTTAGGTGCATTCAAATCTTTTTCGACCCCGTCAAGACCTGAAGCCAAGAGGGCAGCAAGTGCAAGGTACGGGTTCGCCGCCGGGTCAACCGAACGTACTTCGATACGAGTCGAGAGACCACGTGCCGCTGGTACACGTACGAGTGGCGAACGGTTACGTGCGCTCCATGCAACATAGCAAGGTGCTTCGTAGCCTGGTACGAGACGCTTGTATGAGTTGACAGTCGGGTTACATACTGCCGTGAAGGCACGAGCGTGCTCCAAGATACCGGCTGTGAACGCGCGAGCTGTGTCTGAAAGTTCCATGTCGCCGTTTGGATCGTAGAAGACGTTTGTGTCGCCTTTGAAGAGTGACATGTTCGCGTGCATCCCTGAACCGTTTACACCGAATAGCGGCTTCGGCATGAACGTCGCGTGAAGACCATACTTCGCTGCAATCGTCTTAACGACGAGTTTGAACGTTTGGATGTTATCTGCCGTCGTGACAGCATCTGCGTATTTGAAATCGATTTCGTGTTGTCCTGGTGCTACTTCGTGGTGTGATGCTTCGATTTCAAAGCCCATGTTTTCAAGTTCGATGACGATCTCTTTACGGCAGTTCTCACCGAGGTCAACTGGTGCCAAGTCGAAGTATCCACCTTGGTCGTTGAGTTCAAGAGTCGGGCGACCTGATGCGTCTTTTTTGAACAAGAAGAACTCTGGCTCTGGTCCAACGTTGAACGCTGTGAAACCAAGTTTTTGCATCTTCTCAAGGTTACGCTTGAGTGTACCGCGCGGGTCACCGCTGAACGGTGTGCCGTCTGGGTTATAAATATCGCAAATTAAGCGAGCAACTTTTCCGCTGCCATCTGTCCACGGGAAGACAACCCACGTGTTGAGGTCTGGATACAAGTACATGTCTGATTCCTCGATGCGGACGAATCCTTCGATTGACGATCCGTCAAACATCATCTTGTTATCAAGTGCTTTGTCCAATTGACTGATCGGCACCTCGACGTTTTTGATTGTTCCGAGGATGTCCGTGAATTGAAGACGAATAAAGCGTACGTCTTCCTCTTGTGCGATGCGTTTAATGTCTTCTTTTGTGAACGTTTTTCTGGCCATGGTAAAATGTCCCCTCTCACATTGCGTAATGGTTGATGTGTGCGGCGTTATCGATAGAAACGTGAAAGCTCACCTTGAATGAGCGACGTCTTATTGAAACGACCGGCTTCTTGAAGCTGTGTTTTCAACAAATGATGTAACTCTTTTTCCGAAACCTTCGGTGCTTCACTGACCGGTGCGGTCGGAGCAGATGCTTCCGCTTCTTTTTCACCTTCTTGCTCTAACATGTGGCGAATCGCCGCCAAGTTAAAGCCTTGATCAATGTAATCCTTGATTGCGAGTAGACGTTCGACATCATTAAAGGAATAAAGTCGTCGTTTCGATTCCGTCCGACTAGGCGAAATCAGACCCTGTTCTTCGTAATACCGAATCTGTCTACCTGTCAGTTGCGTCAAATCTTGGACGATTCCAATCGGAAACAACGGGTTGGAGCGACGAAATTGATCGGCCATCCTTACCCCTCCTTTTCTGTCTCACAATGTGAGAATAATATATGACAACAATCCTGTCAATAGATGTTAATAAAGTTAACATGACAGATTAGTTACAAATGTGTCGGCTGATTTTGGTCATTGAATTTGACCAATCCTTTACCGTGTAATTGGCTCAACGCCAACATGAGCGCGACTTTTACGTGAGCATACGTCAGACCACCTTGGACGTACGCCGTGTACGGCGCCCGAAGCGGACCATCGGCAGACAGCTCGATGGAAGAACCCTGAATGAACGTCCCAGCTGCCATGATGACGTCATCTTCATAACCCGGCATATAGGCAGGCACCGGTAACGCATGGGCATTAACCGGCGATGCCATTTGGATGCTCTGACAAAACGCAATCATCTTGTCGCGGTCACGGAACGTCACCGACTGAATCAAGTCCGTTCGTGGGGTCGTATAGTGGGGATCTGTCTCAAATCCGATCAAAGACAATAGACTTGCCGTCAAATGGGCCCCTTTTAATGCCTGTGCGACTGTATGAGGTGCCATATAGAAGCCTTGATACATCTCTTGAAGCGAGTAGAGTGATGGTCCGGCTTCACTTCCGATACCTGGGGTCGTCATCCGGAACGAACACCGTTCAATCAACTCTTTCGTACCAGCGATATAACCGCCCGTCTTCGCCAATCCACCGCCTGGGTTCTTGATGAGGGAACCAGCCATCAAGTCAGCCCCGACGTGCGTCGGTTCGATCGTCTCGACAAACTCACCGTAACAATTGTCCACGAACACATACACATGCGGATGTTCCGCTTTAATCCGTTCGATGGCCACTTTGATTTCATCGACTGGAATACTGCGACGATTCGCATACCCTTTCGATCGCTGAATCCCAACGAGTTTCGTCTCAGGACGAATCCGTTCGAGGACGCGGTCGATGTCGATTTCACGTTCCTCTTTTAACTCGACAGTATCGTAATGGACACCGAGTTCTTTCAACGAACCGCGACCATCGCCACGGATGCCGACGATTTCTTCAAGCGTGTCATACGGCTTCCCCGTGATATAGAGCAGCTCATCACCTGGTAGAAGGACACCGAACAAGGCAATCCCAATTGCATGGGTACCGGAGATGATCTGCGGTCGGCATAGCGCGAGCTCGGCTCCGAACACATCCGCATAAATGGATTCGAGCGTGTCCCGGCCGATATCGTCATACCCATATCCCGTCGTCGGATTAAAATGAAAATCCGACACTTTATACTTTTTAAACGATTCTAGGACGCGATACTGGTTGAATTCGGCCGTCTCGTCAATCCTTTCGAAAAACGGTTTGACCCGTGCCTCCGCTTTTTTTACGAACGGCGCGAGCGCATCATAATGTTCAATCTTTTCTTGCCACATACTTACACCTCAAATTGTTTTAGCGTCGCATATAGACGCGTGTCTTCTCTCATATAACCTACTAATTCGACAGAACCGTCATCTAAAAAGCTCTCTTCAAGACGATACATCGCCTCTTTGGCCGGGTGATAGTGTTCAAACGCCGTCACCGGGAGAATGACATGGACTTTTGTCAAAATGTCCGCAATCTTATCCTCGAGAGCACCTGTCAACGTCACGATATCTTCCGAGGCGATTGCCGAGATCAATAGCGGTCCGCCGACGAAGTCTTCCGTGAGACGGTCTTTCTTATTATATACCTCGAGCTGAGGCACCTCACTCGCACCGAGTTCCTCTAATACCGCATTCGTCGTATCGATTTGATTCAGATAATGTGGGTTCGATGCATCGATGACATGAAGGATCAAGTCGGCACCGACAACTTCTTCTAATGTCGAACGAAACGCGGCAACGAGTTTCGTCGGCAAATCACGGATGAATCCGACCGTATCTGTGATCAGTACCTTCCCACCTCGCGGAAGTTCGAGCTCGCGCGTCAACGGGTCGAGCGTCGCAAACAATTCATCCTGCTCGTACGTGTCGGCATCGGTCAATCGGTTAAAGATTGTCGACTTCCCAGCATTCGTATACCCGACGAGCGCGACTTGGAATACCCTGTTTTCTTTTCGGCGTTCTCGGTAACGTCCACGGTGTGCGACTGTCCCCTCGAGCTGTTTCGTGATTTCATCGATGCGGCGCTTGATGTGACGACGATCCGATTCAAGTTTAGTCTCACCAGGACCACGCGTCCCGATTCCACCACCGAGTCGCGAAAGCTGTGTGCCTTGACCGATGAGACGCGGCAGCAAATAGTTCATCTGCGCGAGTTCGACCTGTAATTTCCCTTCGCGCGATTGCGCACGGCTCGCAAAGATGTCCAAGATGAGCTGTGTGCGGTCAATCAACTTCATCTCATCTGGGTCGTTCAAGGCGATGCGAATGTTTTTCGACTGTGCCGGTGTCAATTCGGCGTTGAAAATCAATAAGTCCGGCTCGAACTGTTCGACGAGCATCGCGAGTTCCTCGATTTTCCCTTTCCCGATAAAGGTACGACGGTCGATTTGTTGACGCTTTTGGTCGAGTCTGGCAACGACTTCGCCTTGCGCCGTGTCCACGAGTTCGACGAGCTCGCCCATCGACTGTTCATATGTCCAATCATCGGTACTAGGCAACTGACAACCGACGATGACAACTTTTTCACGTTCAATCATGTAATCCCTCATTCCATAAAGTCTCACCTTCCATCTTACCACGAATCAGCGTATCGAGAACGTCCGTTTGTGGTAGGATAAAGGAAGAAGGAGGCTCGACCATGACGAAACGAAGAAAAGACTACCCGCTCCCGGAATTTATTGAAACGTACCTCTATCATCTCGGCGCCAGCGGTCGTCAACCCTCGACGCTTAAGCGATATCGCTACGACTTGATTGACGTGCATAAATACTTTCACGACCACAATGTCGAACTGAACGAACCGACGGACTGGTTAGACGTTCCGCTCGAATCGTGGAAGACATTCGTGAATGACTTCTTAATCGAAGAGAAGCACTATCAACAGGCGACCGTCGCAAGAATCGTCACGGTCATCAATAGCCTGACCCAATTTTTAAATCCGCTTCGTAAAAAGATGCTTGCCTATTCCCAACCGGCACATACGTTGACAGTCGACCAAGTCGCACTCCAATCTGAATTCGACCGACTCGTTCAAACGATTCGTTCGACGAGAGGACTGAGTGAGAATCAGCTCCAAGCTCATCCTTATCTCGTCAATCGGAACGAACTGATTGTGACGCTTTTCTATAAATATGGATTGCGTGTCCATCACATTATTCGTTTGCGAATGAGCGACTTGCATCTGGTCGATCACACCTTCGACGTGTACGATCGTCTCGGAAACCGTTTCACGTTGAAGCTGTCACAGGAAGATCAATCGTTGCTCATGAATTACCTGGCTGATATCCCGACCCCGGTACGACCACGTTGGTATTCAGAAGACCCGGTCTTCGTCTCATTCGATTTTGCCCGGATGACGTTCCGCTGGGTGTATGCGAAGAATCAACCGAAGCAATTGACGATCGTCATGATTACGAAAATGATGCGGCAGTTGAACGAACGAAGTGGACTCGCGCGCTCCGTCACGCCATCGATGCTTCGAAACGCCCATGTGTTGAAGACATATGCGGTCGATCTGACACCATCCGAGCGGATGAATATCACCTGTATGCATAAGGAATCTTCCCTCCGCCGGTATGAACAGGCGTATGAAGAGTTCGGAACTGAGTTATTTGAGTCAGACGAAAGACCCGCCCTCTCGTGAAGGGCGGGTCTTGGTCTGTACGATTTCAGGTTATCCAATGGTACGAAGACAACTTGATCCTTACCATCTATAGTCAATCGATTTCTAACCTTGAGGTTTATATAACTTCTCGACACTCATTAATGTGTTGTTCTCAAAAGTCGCCTTATAGATATCCGGCATGTCGAGTTCTTTCCAAAATTCATATCCATACTGTTCATCAAAGTAATTCAACATGAGAACCATAATATTTCCATGTGTGCCGAGCACCACTTTTTTCCCTTCGTATGTACTGAGCAGTGATATGAGAGCCTCTACCCCTCTAGATTGAGCCTGATCGTTCGACTCTCCCCCTTCCCATGCGAACGCAGGATTTTCCCAAACGGTCTCCATCGCGCTTGTAAAGTCTTTAGCCGGTTCTGAAGTCAAGGTTCGCTCTCTCAAATCATCCGACACTACAACGTCCTGTCCAAGATAATCCGCGATGCCTTTTACGGTTTGAACGGCTCGTTTATATGGACTCGAAGTCACGATATCGATCCCCTCATCGATTAGAAGGTTTGTAATTTCAGCAACATCATGCATTCCTTTCTCAGATAACGGTCTGGCGAATTCGTCTGGTGTATAGGTAGAATGTGCATGTCTGACAAAATATATGGTTGTCATTCAGTAGTCCCCTTTTAAAATGTCTCGTCGTTGTTTACATACGATGTCCAGCCTCATCAAAAGCTTTAGAATGATGGTTTAGCTGCAAAAATTCATGTTTCAACAACCCGTAGACGACATGATCGACGTAACGGTCATACAGCCACTCCGCATCTCGAATGACCCCTTCTTTCTTAAAGCCGAATCGTTCCGGAAGTGCCCGACTCTTCACATTCTCTGTCGCGACTCGGATCTCAATTTTATTTAGTTTCAAATCTTGAAACCCATACTCGATGATGGTCTCGAGCGCTTGACTCATGATGCCTTTCCCTTGAAATTCTTGTCCGAGCCAGTATCCGATTGTGCCACATTGGATACCACGATCGATTTCGTTAAATCCAATTGTTCCGGCCAGTGCTCCTTTATACATCAAAGCGAACGATTTTGGGTGCCCGCCCGTTTCAATCAACCCTTTGATTCGTCCCTCTATGTTCTGCTTCGAGTCTTCCACCGTCTCAATATAGTCGAGCCAGCCAAGCCACTCTCGCAAATAAGGCTTCGATGCAATCGTGAGCTTAAATAACTCGTCCGCATCGTCTGTGTTGAACATTCTCAGTGTGACATCATCATTTAGTTTATATTCAAGCATATAGCCCCATCCTTATCATTCATTATTTTTTCAATTCACTTTCGTAAAGTAACCCACGTAATTGCTTTTTATCCACTAACTTTCCTGATATGACAATTTCACCCATATAACAAGTTTACAGAATTAATCAAATTTTGTATAATTATTTTTATATCATTTTATGAAGAGGTGAAAATGTGTAAAAACGATTCGTCTAACCTACCAAATTGAATAGATTCGGAGGAGATTTGTGATGAAATCGTTTTACACACTGCTCGTTAGCCAATGGCTCGCAAACATTGGCGATGTCCTATACATCGTCGCGCTCATTGCCTTGCTGTATCAACAAACTGGGTCCGCTCTCATGGCGGCCAGTTTCCCGATTGCCGTGACTGCCGGTATGACGCTCAGCGGACTCTTTTTCGCCCGCATCCTCAGCCACTACTCGCTCGGGAAAACGCTCGTCCTGTCACAACTGATGAAGACGATCACCCTTGTTCTCGTTCTCTTCACGGATTCGATTCTTGTTCTCGGCCTCGTCATGTGGATTGCATTTCTCGATGGATTCGCACGTCCGATTCAAGCCTCATTCATCCCAAGTTTGGCGACGAATCGTCAACAAGCGAACAGCCTCGTTCAAGGTTCCAATCAGTTCATCCAACTCGCGATGTGGCCGCTCGGGACGATGCTCGTTTCTCTCACGTCGAGCGCCATTGCGTTAATCGTGTCACTCGTTCTCTTCAGCCTTTCGACGATTCTGACGATTTACTTCTATCAATCGCTTACGGAAGACATCGTTGATGACGAAACGGATGAATCGATTACCTTACGCGATAGTCTTACTTATGTAAGAACGTCACCATTCGCTCGTCGAGTGACTGGGTTTGTGACATATGAATCATTTGTCAGCACGCTTTGGATTTCAGCGTTGCTTCTCGTCTATCTCGAGCGACATCTGCAAGTCGATACAGGCTGGTGGGGAACGCTTAACGCATCATTTTTGATTAGTATGATCACGGCGAGTGCTTATCTTTATCGGTCTCGTCGAGCACCCTCGCTACCGTCGACTGCCGTTTTATCCATTGTTGCCGCTCTGTTGTTCGGCGTGACCGAGCATCTCGCGTTTGCGATTTTGGCGTTAGTGATTCAAGGCGCAGCCACACAAATCCGCATCATTCAGACGAACACCGTCATTCAAGAACAGATCCCGACTACACAACTTCCTTATGTGTACAGTGTGCAACAAACGGGATATGCCCTCGCATTCAGTGTGGGAAGCTTATTGTTCGGTCTTCTTGCGGATAGGCTACCGATCGATTCGGTTTACCTTCTCGGTGCATTTTTGACCCTTCCGTTAATCTGGATTGGGCGATTGACCGAACAGTCTATGTTGACCGTATCATCTGTATAAACAAGAGGCGCCTTCTCTAAGAGAGGGCGCCTTATTTAAATGATTTTCTAACTGGTAGATTCTCCATTCTCACAATTGAAAAGACAACCTGTAGCGATTCATATCGTATACTAAAAGAAATAAATGATCGGAGTGATTTCCATGTCGAAACTTTCACAGGAAGAAACCATCGAGTTACTAAATACCTTAGAGTCTCGCTTTACCGAAAACGTTGAACGTCATCCTGACGCCGTCTGGTCAGACGTATTGGAACGAATTCAGATTAATCAAGATAAGTTGACCACCCTCGCTTTGATGGAAGAGACTGGCGGAGAACCGGACGTGATTCGACTCCCTAACGGAGACCTCGCTTTTTGCGACTGTTCAGCCGAGAGTCCGAGCGGTCGACGAAGTCTCTGCTATGACGAACCAGCTCTTGAGGCACGTAAGAAGAACAAACCCGCCGGAAGCGCGGTCGCCCTATCTGAACAGATGGGCATAACCCTTCTCGATGAAGAAACATACCGACACTTACAAACGCTCGGTGCATTCGATTTGAAGACGTCAAGTTGGATTCAGACACCGGACACCATTCGTCAAAAAGGTGGCGCCCTGTTCTGCGACCGTCGCTATGATCACATCTTCGTCTACCACAATGGTGCAGATTCCTATTATGCCGCTCGAGGTTTTAGAGGAATGATCACGATTTAAGCAAGGCATTGCGCCTTGCTTCTTTTTTATTGCAATAACCAACTAAAGACTTTCGGAATATATATGATGAAAAATAAGCTGACAAGAATCACTGCGAAAAGCCTTAATATCCACGTATATTTACCCTTGAACTTCCTGAAGTAGAACAGCAACGCACCAAACGCAATCGCATTTGCTGTCAAATTCGGTTCTTCTATACCGTTCTCCATCCATTGTATGAAAAAACCTTCCATCCAGGAAAGGGTTCGAGAGCGAACGACTCGTTAAAACTCTGTGTAAGGTTGTATTTCAGCCTCACAAACCAGGCTCCTATATAGACAAAGATGAATAAGAGCGCGTAACACATCAGTACAACGTTCCACAATTTCCCTTTCCAACTCTCACTCCGAAAGTACAAGACGCCAATCAAAATCAGGACACTAAATATCACATTTATGATGAATGGTGGTGAAATCGTCAGAATCGAAAACGTCTCTCGATCTAATACTATTCCCACTTGAAAGATCCCTTGCTGAAACATAGCCTTTCCTCATTTCTGATATTTAATCTAAAACAAAATTACGGTAATTGAAATATTAAGAAATGCGCTATATTTCGATTTACCCCATCTGTGCTCTATCTGAATATACTCGATTTCATAGACCAATCCACTAAAAAACTGCAGACAGATTGTCTACAGTCCTCGTTTATGCGTGTAATGTCACATTTAACTCTTCCGCGACCGTCTTGAACGCTTCGAGTGCCCGTTCGAGGTCGTCTCGTGTATGCTCCGCTGTGACGATGGTCCGGATGCGTGCTTTCCCACGCTCGACCGTCGGGAAGGCGATACTCTGTGCGAATACGCCATGTTCCTTCAACTTGTCTGAGAATGAATGCGCAAGCGTCTCTTCGCCGAGCATGACCGGTGTGATCGGTGTCGTCGCATGTCCGATATCGAAACCGAGGTCACGTAGACCGTTCTTGAAGAACTCCGTGTTCGCCCATAGCTTGTCGAACAGCTCTTCTTCCTCTTTCATCACACGGATCGCTTCACGGTTCGCCGCCACGACTGCCGGTGGATGTGATGTCGAGAAGAGGAACGGGCGACCTTTGTGGATCAAGTAATCCCGAATATCTTGTGAACAGGCGACATAGCCACCTAAGACACCGATTGCTTTTGAGAGCGTCCCGACCTGTAGCGCGACGCGACCGTCCAATCCGAAGTGGTTGACCGTTCCACGTCCGTTCTTCCCGAGGACGCCGGATGCATGTGCATCATCGACCATGACCGCAGCGTCATACTTCTCGGCGAGTTCGACGATGGCCGGAAGCGGTGCGATGTTCCCGTCCATCGAGAACACACCGTCCGTCACGACAAGACGTGTGCGATAATCTTGTGTCTCTTTCAACGCCTTCTCCAAGTCTTCGAGGTCGACGTGTTTATAGATACGTCGAGCCGCTTTCGTGAGGCGAATCCCATCGATGATTGACGCATGGTTGAGGGCGTCACTGATGACGACATCCTCCGGTCCAAGCAGTGCAGACAATACTCCGAGGTTCGTCGCGAATCCTGATTGGAAGACGAGTGAGGCCTCCGTATGTTTGAACTCCGCGAGTTCACGCTCGAACGCTTCGTGCATCTCGAACGTCCCGGCAATCGTACGGACTGATCCCGTTCCTGCACCGTAATGTTCGACCGCTTCAATCGCCGCCTGCTTCAGACGCGGGTGATTCGCGAGTCCGAGATAGTTGTTTGATGACAACTGAACGAGTGACTTCCCATCGATTGTCACTTCATTCCCTTGTGCCGATTCGAGCGGGACGAGCTTACGGAACGTCCCTTGTTCTTTCATTTCATTGATTGCTTCTGTAATATGTTCAAATGCCATGTTGTTTCCCCCTTTAAGGTATTAAGACGACCTTTCCACATTTCCCTGCCCGCATGAGTTCGAACCCTTTTTCGAACTCTTCGAGCTTGAAGACGTGTGTGATGATCGGTTCGACGTCCAACTGACCCGTCGCAAGCATCGTCGAGACTTGACTCCACGTTTCATACATCTTGCGGCCCGTGATTCCTTGGACGCGGACCCCTTTAAAGACGACGTCCCGTGTGAGGTCGATGGCGACCGGACGAGCCGGAAGTGACAAGACGTTGACGTCCCCACCTGCCGTGACCATCTTAAACGCTTGATCGATGGCAATCGGGTGTCCGCTCATCTCACAGACGACATCGATTCCGTCTCCGTCGGTCTCACGCTCAATCAACTCGAGCGGATTCTCTTCTAAACTGTTGATGACGACATCTGCCCCCATCGCTTCGGCGAGTTTTAAACGATATGGATTGACGTCAATCGCATAGACACGACTCGCCCCTGCTGCTTTGGCGACACCGACCGCCATGAGTCCGATTGGGCCACAACCGACGATGGCGACCGATTTGGCTGACACGTCACTCGCCAACACCGTATGGACCGCATTTCCTAGAGGTTCTTGAATCGAGGCAAGTTTCGCTGGCATCGACTCCGGGTTCACCCATAGATTTTCTTCAGGCATGACGACATATTCTGCGAAACAGCCTTGTGTGTCCACACCGATGATTTTTGTGTTTTTACAGATGTGGTACTGCCCGCGTAAACATTGTTTACACTGATGACAGACGATATGTGTTTCAGCAGACACCGTCTGTCCGACTTTGATTCGCTTCGTCCCTTCCCCGAGCGCAACGACCTCCCCCGAAAACTCATGACCGAACACGTACGGTGGTTTGACGCGGCTTTGCGACCATTCATCCCATTCATAGATGTGGACATCGGTCCCGCAAATCGATGTCGCTTTGACTTGGATGAGTACTTCTCCAGGTCCTGGCGTCGGAACTGGTACGTCGACCAGTTTTGCCCCAAACCCGGCCGTGTGTTTTTGAATCGCTTTCATTACTGGTGTCGTTGATTCCGTCTCTTTGGTTGACACAAGTTGTTCCATTGAAAACGTCCCCCTCTTGTTTCTCATGATCGAACGATACGTTCTTTATCATCTTGTCATAAAATGACGAAACTGAGAAGATAGAACGTCCGATTAACACAAAAAAAGAGGAGCCATCCGCGCCGATGGCTCCTCTTCACAAGAATAGGACCTATGTCCCGACCGCTCATCGTGGCTCAATGATGAGCTTGATGGCAGTACGTTCCTCTCCGTCAATCATAATATCGGTAAAGGCCGGAATGCAAATCAAATCGAGACCGCTAGGCGCGACGAAGCCTCGGGTAATCGCGACGGCTTTGATGGACTGATTCAGTGCACCTGCCCCGATCGCCTGTATCTCACACGTTCCTTTTTCACGTAGCACACCCGCTAAAGCACCCGCAACGGAGTTAGGGTTCGATTTTGCCGAAACTTTGAGTACGTCCATTCTTGTTTCCCCCTCGGGTAGGTTGTTCAATCAAACCAGACGGTCTGATCATCTAGGTGTATTCGTTCGATTTTTGTCGCTCGTTTCGTCTGATCATCGATTGTAATGAAAACTCCATTAAGTTGTTCCCGTCCCTCGGCAACTTCAAACCGAACTGGGAGTTGTGTCATAAATTTTTTTAAAACAACGGATGCATCCATGCCGAGTACCCCGTCAAGTGGACCGGTCATCCCGACGTCGGTGATGTACGCTGTTCCGTTCGGCAAGACACGTTCATCTGCCGTCTGTACGTGCGTATGCGTCCCGACTACGGCTTGAGCGCGACCGTCGAGATGATAGCCCATGGCGATCTTCTCGCTTGTCGCCTCAGCATGGACATCCACAAAGATCGCATCGACCTCATCCCGTACTTCCTCGACAAGACGGTCGACGGTACGGAACGGACAGTCAAGAGACGGCAAGAAGACATTTCCCATGACGTTGATCACGGCCAGTTTCTTCCCGTTTTGTTTCAATTTCATCATGCCGACACCAGGTGTCCCGTCCGGATAGTTGGCCGGACGGACGATGCGGTCGGCGTCGTCGATCCACTCAAAGATATCACGATTGTCCCACGTGTGGTTTCCCATCGTCACCCCATGAAAGCCGAGCTCTAAAAATTGTTGGTAAATCTTTTTCGTGAGACCACGACCGTTTGCCGCGTTCTCACCGTTGACGAGCATGAACGTCGGGTTGTATTTGTCTTTCAAGCGTCCGATTTGTTTCGTCAATATATCACGGCCTGGTTTCCCGACCACATCACCGATAAATAAAATTTTCATATAAAGTCCTCCCTCAAACAGAAAAAGCGGAGAAATTCTCCGCTTCGTTTACTTCGCATAATCGACGGAACGTGTTTCACGAATGACCGTCACTTTGATTTGTCCAGGATAATCGAGTTCATCCTCGATTCGCTTACAAATATCGCGTGCCATCTTACCGGCGACGACATCGTCAACGACATCAGGGCGAACGATAATTCGAACTTCACGTCCTGCTTGAATCGCATACGATTTCTCGACACCTTCGAACGACTCACAGATTGATTCGAGTCGCTCAAGACGACGGATGTAGCTTTCAAGCGTCTCTTGGCGAGCTCCAGGACGCGCTGCTGACAAGGCATCAGCCGCTGCCACAAGTACTGCAATCGTCGATGTCGCCTCGACGTCCCCGTGGTGGGAAGCGATCGAATTGATGACGACCGGATGTTCTTTGTATTTCGTCGCAAGTTCTACACCGATTTCAACGTGACTACCTTCGACTTCATGGTCGATCGCTTTCCCGATATCGTGTAAGAGTCCGGCCCGTTTGGCGAGTGTGACGTCTTCACCAAGTTCGGCTGCCATCATCCCGGCAAGGTGTGCCACCTCAACCGAGTGAGACAAGACGTTCTGACCATAACTTGTACGATAACGCATGCGACCGAGCGTCTTGACAAGGTCTGGATGGAGTCCGTGAATTCCGGCTTCAAACGTAGCTTCCTCCCCGTATTCACGAATGCGTTCATCCACTTCACGGCGAGACTTCTCTACCATTTCTTCAATTCGAGCCGGATGAATCCGACCGTCTTGAACGAGTTTTTCAAGCGTCATCTTCGCGATTTCACGACGAACCGGGTCGAACCCTGACAAGATGACGGCTTCTGGTGTGTCATCGATGATGAGGTCAATCCCAGTCAACGTTTCGAGCGTCCGGATGTTACGTCCTTCGCGCCCGATGATACGACCCTTCATCTCATCACTCGGTAAGTTGACAACGGATACCGTCGTCTCGGCGACATGTTCAGCTGCATATCGTTGCATCGTGAGAGATAAGAGGTGTTTCGCTTTTTTATCCGCTTCTTGTTTTGCTTTTTGCTCGATTTCTTTTTGAAGGAGAGCAGCATCGTGAAGCGCTTCCTGCTTCGCTTCGTCCATGATGATGGTACGTGCTTCATCTTTCGAGAGGGATGCCACGCGTACAAGTTCTCGGCGTGCCTCTTCGTATAACTCCTCCACTTTGCTTTCGAGCATTTCTGCTTCACGCTTGCGTTTTTCGAGTCCTCGTTCCTGTTCATCTAGCGAGTCCTCTTTCCGCTCGAGCATGTCTGCTTTGCGGTCAAGAAGCTCTTCTTTTTGAACGAGGCGATTCTCTTTCACTTTCTGTTCTTCGCGACGTTCACGCAATTCTTGTTCCGTCTCATTACGAAGTTGAATCATCTCTTCTTTTACTTCAAGCCGTGCTTCTTTTTGCATCGCTTCCGATTGTTGTTTTGCTTGCTCTACAATCTTAGTCGCTTCCGTCTCGGCACCTTGAATCTTCGCTTCGGCGATCGATTTACGCACAAAAAAACCTGCAACAAAAGCTATCGGCAAAAGGAGGATCAGAATAAGCCAGTATAGCCATTCCATCATGTTCACCTCCCTTTCGCAAGGTTATTTTATTTTTTAATAAGTGAGATACACGGGCAAGCCCGCGCATAACTTTATTGTACTTATTTAATAGGGAGAATGCAATGCACGGACAGGATAGAACTACCAATTGCCTAAAAAATTATACTAAAAAAATCTCACTCGAAAGAATTCGAGTGAGACGATGTGCTTATTCGTCATCGAGAAGTGAGAGGACTTCGTCGTCTTCGCCTTCGACCGTGACCGTTTTTTCTCCATTCAATCCGTAGTGATCTCGAATCTGTTGTTCGACCTCAGCTGCGATTGCTGGATTTTCTTTCATGTATTGCTTGGCGTTTTCACGGCCTTGACCAAGACGTTCTTCATTGAACGAGTACCAAGCTCCGCTCTTTTGAACGATGTCGAGGTCTGCACCGATATCGATGAGTTCCCCTTCACGCGAGATCCCCTCACCATACATAATATCAACTTCCGCTGTTTTGAACGGAGGTGCAATCTTGTTTTTTACAATCTTGATCTTCGTACGGTTCCCGACCATATCTTGACCTTGTTTGAGCGTCTCCGCACGACGAACTTCAAGACGTACAGAAGAGTAGAATTTCAAGGCACGGCCCCCTGGAGTCGTTTCCGGGTTACCGAACATGATCCCGATCTTCTCACGGATTTGGTTGATGAAGATGACAATCGTTTTCGACTTGTTCGTCGCACCAGACAACTTACGAAGTGCTTGAGACATCAAACGAGCTTGAAGACCGACGTGCGAGTCTCCCATTTCCCCTTCGATTTCGGCTTTCGGTACGAGTGCCGCAACCGAGTCGACGACGAGGATATCAACTGCTCCCGAGCGAACGAGCGCTTCAGCGATTTCGAGCGCTTGCTCCCCAGTATCCGGCTGTGAAAGGAGCAACTCATCGATGTTGACCCCAAGATTTTTAGCATACTTCGGATCGAGTGCGTGCTCGGCATCAACGAATGCTGCTTGACCGCCACGCTTTTGGACTTCTGCAATCGCATGAAGGGCAACCGTCGTCTTACCTGAAGATTCTGGTCCGTATACTTCGATGACACGACCGCGTGGATATCCACCCGCACCGAGCGCGACGTCGAGGGCGATTGACCCTGAAGGGATGACCGATACTTGTTGGTCTGTATTTTCACCAAGGCGCATGATTGAGCCTTTACCGAATTGTTTTTCAATCTGGCGCAATGCCATTTCTAACGCTTGTTTACGATCACTCATAGATAAATGAGCCTCCTTTAATTGATACTCTTATTATACGTGAACACTGTACGATACACAAGTTTTTTACGAACATTTATTCGCCTTTTTTGATTCGTTGAATGAGGGCCCATAATCCGTCCTTCGCGGCTCGCATGCGGATGATATTCCGTTCTTGATGGGGATACGTCCGCTCGATGACTTCTATTCCGTTTGGTGTCTTCACTCCGATATAGACCGTACCGATCGGACGACCCGAATTCGATGTCGGTCCTGCCTCTCCCGTGAAAGAGAGGGCGTAGTCGGCATGGGTGGTCTTTGACAATCCGTCCACCATCTCATAGGCAACTTCTTTTGAGACGACTGAGTGCTGTTCAATTGTATCAAGCGAGACCCCTAAATACCTATTTTTTAGCTCATCCGAATAGGTCACGACTCCACCTAGAAAGACGACTGAAGCGCCAGGTGTTGATGTAACCATCGATTGTACCTCACCGCCGGTCAACGACTCAACAACAGCGAATGTTCGATTCAATCTAGACAATGTTTGGACAAGGTGTGATGCAATCGTCTCATCGTCAGAGCCAAAGTAGTACGAACCGACCCGTTTCAGGATTTCAGTCTTCACTTCTTCAATCATCTGACGCGCGGTCACCTCGTCCGTCGCACGGGCACTGATCCGAAGTCTTGCCTCTCCCGTCTCGGCGTAGGGGGCAACGGTCGGATTCGAACCATCCAATAAGTCCTTCACGGCATCATCGAGAGCGGATTCTCCAATCTCATAAAACCGTAATGATTCTGAGACGAGCGTCGCTCCTGATAGTTTCTTAGGAAACGTCGCCTCGACCAATGCTTTCATCTCACGTGGCACACCCGGTAAAAGCAACCACGTCGTATCTCCGGCAATCCACATGCCCGGGGCAAGCCCGACCGGATTTGGTAATACGTCTGCTCCGCTGAGCACGTCGGCTTGGCGAGCGTCCCCATCGTTCATCAATCGATTTCGTGACACGAGGAAACGTTGAATCGTCTCATACGCTTCCTCATCTCGCACAATCGGACGTTCGAGTAAGTCGGAAAGGACCGCCTTTGTGACATCATCCGCCGTCGGACCGAGTCCACCCGTGACGATGACAAAGTCGGAACGACGACGGGCGATTTCAAACGTCTCTCGCATTCGTACCGCGTTATCCCCGACAACTTGATGATACAAGACCGGCACACCGTACTTCGACAGTTGTTCTGATATGTAACTCGCATTCGTATTAACGATTTCCCCTAAGAGCAACTCGCTTCCTACCGCAATGATTTCGGCTCGTTTCATCTCATTTCCTCCTCAACTTCAAAAAAAAGACGAGCTAGATCAACCAACTCGTCTCTGTCGACTTACATCGACTTCACAATAATCTTATAGTTTTGTGCGAAATATTCGGCACCTGAGTAAATTGTAAGTACGAGCGCCAACCACATCGCCCATTCGCCAAACGGGATCCCGACATAGCTAAAGATCGGGTTACCGAACAGTAAGAAGATGATGGCAAAGAGCTGCACCCACGTCTTCGCTTTTCCAGATTTCCCGGCCGCGACGACAATCCCTTCATCGGCAGCGACGAGACGTAAGCCTGTAACCGCAAATTCACGTGATAGAATCACGACGACGACCCACGCCGCGACGAGATCCATCTCAACGAGCAACACAAGGGCCGCCGTGACGAGCAGTTTATCTGCGAGCGGGTCCATAAATTTACCAAAGTTCGTGACTAAGTTATGCTTACGAGCCAAATGTCCGTCTAACCAGTCTGTAATGGCCGCAATCGTAAAAATCACACCAGCGATAAATTGGTGCATCGGGATATCAGCGCCTAAAAAAGCGATGTTTCCCCAATCAAAATCAACAGCGAGTAAGACGACGAATACGGGGATCAAGACCACGCGTAGCATCGTCAATCGGTTAGGTAGGTTCATATAGAACGCCTCCTCTTAGAAGGAGAGTCGACTTATTCGGCGTCGACTCTCTTTACAAAAATATTTTGTGTGACCGGAGACTCTTGAAGCTCGAGCTCACGACCGTTGACGACGATTTTCTCAACGCCTGCGATGAGTCCGATTCGAATACGCAATGTGTCCGTCTCGGCATCTTCAATGACAATCGGATTCTGTTTCGACTGGTTCGGATACTCCGGTGCGAGAAAGGCTCCTTCTAACGACGTATCACGAACACCCACGTAAGAGGCAGGTGACTCCTTCACATAAATCTCGGTCGACAGTTTCTCGTTCGTCGCGAGTTCATAAGTGATATCTGCCCCATTCGACTCCTTCACCGCAATCGGACCAGATTCCGCTGGCGGTTCTTCTTCGGTCGGCTCCTCTTCAGTCGGTTCCTCCTCGACCGGTTCATCAGCCGGGACATCCTCATTCTGGTCGACTGTGACACCAGAACTTGGCGGTTCGGCAGGACTTGCATCCTGACCACCGAAGTCGATGCTTCTCACTGCGAAATAAATCGCGGTGATGAGCAAGAAGACCGTGAGAACGAGGAGAACTTTCGGAACCCATCTCGAGACCCGACTTGTCGACTCGGAAGCCTTCGAATACGTTTTCTTCCGAGAGAGTTGAACAGACGGCTGTGCCTCGATGACCGGTAAATCTTTTGCATATGTCTCGTATAATTCATCCACATCAAGGCCGAGCGACTCCGCATACGTCTTAATGAACGCCCGTGCATAAAAAGAGCCAGGGAGATTTTTGTAATCACCTTCCTCGATTGCGATGATATAGCGCTTTTGAATCTTCGTCGTCTGCTGGATTTGGTCGAGCGTCAATCCGCTCTCCTCACGCTTTTGTTTCAAAAAAGTCCCTAGTTCTGTCACAGGGGTCCACACCTTCCATTCACATAATTATTCAAACCATTCTGACTCACGATGCGTTTCTTGTGGGATGATGATCGTCTCATCCGGATTGTTTCTCAATTCAATAATATAATCAAAGTCTTCATACACGCAATCGGTGTTTCGGACGTACAGGTCAGGGTGTTCGATGACTTTCACGGCCGGCAACCGCATGACTTCACGAATGAGCTGGCGATGTCGTTCATCCATCGTTCGGGTAGAGACGGCACCATCAATTATGTATACGTGATCGCCTTCCCTTTCCTCTTCAAATAATGAGGTCCGAACGGTCTGTTTCATCAGTGTCGAGGAAAGAAACAACCATCGTTTGTTCGCACACACACTAGCTGCTACGATGGACTCCGTCTTTCCGACGCGTGGATTTCCACGAACACCGATTAACAAATGGCGTTCTTCCTTCATCAGTTCCGCAACGAAATCGACGAGAATGCCCAAATCTTCACGGACGAAGCGAAACGTTTTTTTGTCATCACTATCATGGTCGATATAACGACCGTGACGGATTGCAATCCGGTCTCGTAACTTCGGACGACGCAACTTGATGACGGCAATGGCTTCCATCCGCTTTAAAATATGCTCGAGTCGATGCACATGATCGGCGGCTGGTGCTTTGAGCAACATCCCCCGTCGCTGCAGATCGACCCCATTGATGGTGACGATGGAGATTTGAAGCATCCCCATGAGAGACGCGATGTCTCCCAGGATACCGGGTCGATTCTGACACAATTCATATTCGAGATACCACTCTTCGAATTTATGTTCCATCCCCAACCATCCTTTCGAGCGAGTTCGCTACCTTGCCTATTTTAAATTATTTTAGAAGAATTGAAAAGAACAGGTTTATTTACATGAATTGGATCATTGCCAACCGCCGTCGATGCGTAACACCGTGCCCGTTATATACGAGGCGTCCGGTGAACACAAGAAACGGATCGTGTTGGCCACGTCCTTTGCCGCACCGAGACGTCCTAGTGGAATGTCATCGAGCACGGATTGTTTCGACTCTTCTACCGTATCATTCATTGGCGTATCAATCCACCCCGGTGTCACCGCATTGATTCGAACATTGAACGGGCCGGCTTCTCGAGCGAACGCTTTGACGAAGCCGAGCTGTGCCGCTTTGACGGTTGAATAAAACACCTCAGCCGCCGCACCGACCTCTCCCCATACACTCGAGACGATCACGATATCCAGATGATGATTGTAAGGCTTCCTTGCTACGACGGACTGGATGAGTCGGATCATCGCTCGAACATGTACATCATATAGCCGGTCGAGCTCGTCCATTGACTGGTCGACGACGAGACCATGGAGCGCATGTCCTGCCACGTATACCATTCGATCGACATCCGGCATATCCTGTACCCATGACTCAACAGCTTCACGGTCCGTTAGGTCACAAGGGCGCAGTGTTGCCGATAGATTTTCATCATCAATCAAATGACGAAGTCTTTCACGACCATCGTTCGCATGCAAAATTAGTTCATCTTCACGAAAAGCGAGCGAGACGGCACGTCCGATGGCACCGCTCGCTCCAACAATCAATGTCTTCATGGTTTTTTGACGACGCACACCGTTCGTTGTTCACGGCGGAACAAGCGCTCGTATGCTTCGTATAGTTCATCGAGCGTGATGGCATCAATCAAAGTCGGGATTTCAAACAAGTTCCCATCATTGAGCGCATAACGGGAGAACTGATTGGCGATGAACTCAGGTGAGTTCAATGCTTTCAAGAACTGTCCTTGCATCATGCGTTTCTTCCGGTCGAGCGTCTCTTGACTCAACTGAAGTGGACGTTCTAACGCCTCCGTCACACGGCTGACAAACGCGTCCACTTCCGACGTCTCCATCGACAAGGCGGCAAAAGCGAACGTCTCCTCTGACGTATAGTCAAACGAGAAGGCATCGTCAATCAATCCTTCAGCATAAAGTTCTGTATAAAGAGGTGCTGTCGTGTCGAAGAGCGCATGCATGAGTAGTTCTACTGTCAATTCTTGCTTCAGACCCGCTTCCCCAGCTTGCGGTATGTCCTTATACCCAATCATGACTTTCGGTACAGAGACGTCCATCTCGATGACCCGTTCTGACAGACGAACCGTGGTCGGCTCATCTACTGTCTCGCGAGCACTCAATCGTGGCGTTTCAAAAGATTTAGCTGCTTGATTATCTCGAATCAAGGCAAGCATCTCATCCGGTTCGATATTCCCGACGACGAACAATGCCATGTTGCTCGGATGATAGAACGCTTGATGACAGGTGTACAAGTCTTCCGCCGTGATCTTTGAAATCGATTCGATCGTACCTGCGATATCAATCTTGACGGGATGTGTCTCGTACATCGCCTCAATTAAACCAAAATACAAACGCCACCCCGGATTGTCTTGGTACATTTGAATTTCTTGACCAATGATTCCTTTCTCTTTCTCGACCGACTCTTTCGTGAAATAAGGGGTCTGGACGAAATCGAGCAGCGTCTGTACGTTTTCCGAGATCTTGGACGTGGCACCGAACAAATAAGCCGTCCGTGTGAAGGAAGTGAAAGCGTTCGCTGACGCTCCTTGACGACCGAATTGTTGGAAGACGTCACCATCTTCTTTCTCGAACATCTTATGTTCTAAGAAATGTGCGATACCATCGGGAACCTCGATCCAGTCTTCTAGTTTGAAGCGTCGATCAATCGATCCATATTTAGTCGTGAACGTCGCGAATGTTTTTTCATATCCAGTCTTTTTCAACAAGTAAACGGAGAGGCCATTGTCGAGAACGTGATGATGTAACGTCTCTCCGACGTTAGGAAAGTCTAATTTCATGCTTCTCCTCCTTTCAAGCAATAAACCGCTTCGAGTTCCATTTCTTTCGCAAGCGCGACGACATGATCTCGTGTCGTGTTTTCAATGATTGCCATCTCTTCGTCTAACGAGAACGGACGAACGTCTGCTCCACTCATCCAAGCAATCAATTGACGTGGACTGTCTCCAAGTTGTCGACGTTGATGGAACAACAACTCTTTCGTCTGTTGCAACGTCTCATCCTCAAACTCGCCCGCTTGTAAAGCGTTCAATTGCTCTTCGATGATCTGTTCGGTTTTTTGCTGGTTCGACGCATCGATGCCGGCATAGACGAACAACTTCCGACTGAGGGAACTATATTGTGAGGCGGCATAGTACGCCAGGCTCTCTTTTTCACGCACGTTCATGAACAGTTTCGAGTGAGGGAATCCACCGAACAGTCCATTCACGACTTGCATACGAATCGCCGCTTCCGTTCTTGGGTCGACATTGAGTGAATAAGCGAGATGGAGCTTGCTTTGTTTAATGTCTTGGTGTTCTTCCAAACGCTTGAACTCTCCTCGACTCGCTTCTGGTAACAGGCGTGGTCGACGTGTCCCAAGGGATTCCAATGGATTGAAAGCCTGTTCGACTTGCTCACGATTGACATCCCCGACAACATAGATGTCCACACGGTCATGTTGAATCATCGATTGATATGCCGCATACAATGATTTTGGTGTGACATGGTCGAGTTGCTCAAGCGTACCGAGTGACGGAATCGCAAGCTCTCCTCCGAGCATTTCTTGTAGACGCTGTTGGGCGAAACGCATTTTGTCATCATAGACCGATTCGATACGCTGACGTTGCAATCGACGTTCCTGCTCGACGATGAGTGGCTGAAACGCCCCATCGTATGCGTTCGGACGGAGGAGAACGTCTTCGAGTAACTCGATTGCCTGACTCAATACGTCTTCTCCGACAAGATGATCGTTGACGACTTCGAGTTGGAATTGGATGACGTGCTCCTTTCCGATCTTAGATGCACCAGCATATAAGTTTGTGTCATACAACTCCTCTAGCGGTGTGTGAAATAACTCAATGGACGGATACGTCGCCGTCGATTTCTCCATGATGAACGGGAGCAATGCCCGATCTGCGACCGTCTCCGCCGATAATGGAGCGGCGAATGACACGAGACAAGTCGTCGTTTTAAATTTCTTGGTCGGATAGACCGAGTAGTGCAATTGATGTTGGAACTGAACGATACCTTTCATCTGCCGATCACTCCTTTTTTCGTTTTGGTTGAAACACGGCAGCGCCGCGCGCATATTCTTGATCCGGCACCCCTGCCACGACGTTCGCGTAACGGGCAACCGTAAATAAATAATCACTCAAGCGGTTAAAGTAAGGCAATTGCCGGTCGGCGACTCCGAGAGCCGCTAAGTCACGCTCGACCCGTCGACAAACGGTACGAGCCACATGTAAGCTAGCTGCGGCAACGCTGCCGCCAGGAAGGATGAAGCGCACAAGTTCCGGACAGGACTCCTCCCACTCATCCATCCATCGTTCTAGTTCCGTCACGATCGACAAATCGACCATTTTTGGCGGTGCCTCAGCATACATCAGCTCCGATCCGAGGTCGAACAAGTCGTGCTGAATCTTCGTCAGCTGTATTCGGAGCGTCTCATCCTCTTGATGCGCGATGGCGAGTCCAATCTGACTATTCAACTCATCGAGATGACCCATCGCTTCAATCTGAGGATGGAATTTCTCGACACGACTACCGATTAATGATGTTTCACCCTTGTCGCCCGTTCGTGTATAACGTTTCATTCGACTCCCCCCTTAAAATGCCACAAATGGTGACTCAAGCGAGTCACCATTACGAGTTGTGTGGTTGTTCAAATGGTAAGTAAATCTCGAAGGTGGTTCCGACCCCGAGTGTACTCGATACGCTCACTTTTCCGTGATGGGCATCGACCACATTCTTCACGATCGCGAGTCCGATGCCTGTCCCTGTCTTCGAACCACTGGTCCGGGCTTTATCGGCTTTATAGAATCGCTCGAATACGAACGGCAAATCCTCTTTAGGAATTCCGTGACCTGTATCCGTCAACTGAATCCGTAGCCCGTCCGTCTCTTCTGTGGCCTCAATCCGAATTTCTCCAGAATCGGTATGCGCGATAGCATTGCCAATCAAGTTGGTGAACACTTGCTCGAGACGATCGCCATCCGCCTCGATGAGACGGTGCGGGGCGTCGGTCTGTAAACGAATCTCTTTTTCAGATGCCATCTGATTGAACTTTCGCATGACTCGGGGCAAGAAATCACCGATATCAAACGAAGTGAAATGCATCGTCTCTTTACCCGATTCGATGCGTGCCAAATCCAACAAATCATTGACGAGTCTTGCCAAGCGGAGCGATTCATCGTAGATGATAGAGGCGAACTCTTTCGTCGCCTCGTCACTCTCAGTGATGCCATCGATGATTGCCTCTGAATACCCTTGAAGCGTCACGAGCGGTGTCCGGAGTTCATGGCTAATGTTCGCCACAAAATCGGTCCGCATCTTATCGAGTCGATGACTTTCTGACGTATCCCGGATAACAACGACAGCACCCTCGAAATCGTCTTCTCCGACGAGTGGTGTGACTGTCAGTGTATAGTACCGCTCATCCTGTTTCACTTCGATCGTCTTTTCAGACGTCCCCTCCATCACTTCCTCATAAAGAGACAATACGACTTCATGTGGTTGCCCATCTTGAAGTAATGGACTCGCTTGCGGGTTCGTGACAATCACGTTTGCATGACGATCGAGTGTGATGACACCGTCTGCCATCGAACGAAGAATCGACGCAAGTTGCAGCCGTTCCCGGTCAAGGGCATTCACATATTTCGAAAGCTGACTGCTCATTGCGTTGAAAGAAGCAGCGAGTTCGCCAATCTCATCCCGTGTCTTCGTCTCCAAACGTAAATCAAATTGCCCCTCTCCCGTCTTATTGACTGCATCCCGCATCGCTCGGAGCGGTGCCGTGATTCGTGTCGACAAGAAGAAAGCGAAGACGGTCGTGACGATGATGGCCGAAGCGACGGTCCAAAGAATGATGGTCCGTGCTCCCGCGTTCGCACTCGAGATCGCATCGAGCGGTTCGAGCAGGTAGAGCGTATACTGTCCTGTCGATAAGGAGAAGGTCGTCCGATACGCTAGCGCGGCCTGGTCGTCAAAAGATGAGAAATTCCCGATGGCCGTCTCACCGACCGCCTGATAAGTTTCCCAATCCTGTCGTTCAAGTTCTACCATCAAGCCATCCACTTGATTTCCAAAATTCGATCGGGTCGTCCCGTTCTCTAAGATATAGTTAGCCCCGTACACTTCGATGATTTGATCAATCGTCTGGGACGTGTCACCTTCATTCAACAAAACCGATTGGACCTGTCCACCGAGCTTGGCAAGATGGCCTCGTTCCTGGTCGATATGAAAGGAATTAAAAAATTCAAGCATCAACACCGAGACGATGAATAAGATGACACTGACCAAAACGAGAATCGTCAGCCACAGTTTCGTGACGATGCTGTTTCGACGAATCATCATTCACTGGCAGCTTCGAACTTGTACCCGACACCCCATACGGTCGTGATCATATGCGCCGCGTCCGGTGAGACACGATTCAATTTCTCACGAAGACGTTTCACATGCGTATCGACGGTCCGAAGGTCTCCGAAAAATTCGTAGTTCCATACTTCTTTTAACAACTGCTCTCGTGAAAAGACTTTATCCACCTGTTTTGCGAGGAAGAACAATAACTCATATTCTTTTGGTGTGAGGGCGATTTCCTCGCCGTCCACCGTGACGCGGTGTGCATCATTATCGATTGTCAGATGTGGGAAGACGATCAAATCCTTCGACTTCTCACTCGTGTGCATGAACTTCGTCGAACCAGAGCGGCGAAGCAATGCTTTGACGCGGAGCACGACTTCACGCGGACTGAACGGCTTGACGATATAATCATCTGCCCCGACTTCGAACCCTTGGACACGGTCGATTTCTTCACCTTTCGCCGTGAGCATGATGACCGGAGTCGCTTTCGTCTTCCGGAGTTCTGTACATACTTCAACCCCATCCATCTTTGGCATCATCAAATCAAGCAAGATCACGTCGTATTCGTTTTCAAGGGCAAGCGCGAGCGCCTCTTCGCCATTGACCGCTTCTTCAATCACATACTGTTCACGTTCTAAGTACATTTTCAAAAGTCGGCGAATTCTCTCCTCGTCGTCGACTACTAAAATCTTCGTTTTCTCAGCCATACCTAAAACCCTCCTAAGACCCATTACGAGTTGTAGCGAATGTTGCACAATTGTGAACATTCCACTCTCTGCCATAACTATACCACTCTATTATTTCGCTTCACAACGATGATTTGATGGACCAAATGAAAAAGAAGTCACAATTGTGACTTCTTTTACGTCAGGCATATGAATGCAGACCGGCGATGACCAGGTTGACGAAGACGAGGTTGAACATGATGATGGCAAATCCACCGACACATAACCAGGCCGCTTTCGTTCCTGTCCAGCCACGCTGAATGCGCATATGCAAGTAATAGATATAGATCAACATCGTGATGAGGGCCCAAACTTCTTTCGGGTCCCATCCCCAGAAACGGTTCCAGGCAATCTGTGCCCAAATCATCGCAAAGATCAGACCACCCAGGATAAAGACCGGTAATCCAATCGCGACCGAGCGATAGCTGATTTCATCAGCGAGGTCGAGGTCGACTTTTTTCGCAAGGGGTTGAAGCGCTTCAGCGACACGTTTGCGCAAGATGACAAAACGGAGCAACACGTAAATCACAATTCCGCCGATGACCGACCAGATGAGCGTGTTCAACTTGAGTGTATTGATCCAGTTCGGGAGTTCGAGTGACAAGCCACTCGCGCCAGACACGAGTTGTGCCCCTTCTGGGACGAACAAGATCGGCATGAAATATTCATACGTCTCTGCTTGACCGCGGTCGTTCGTGAACTCGACGACACCTCCGGCACCAATCCCCTTGAATAACATCGAGACGATGATGAAGCCGAGCGTGCACATGAGGACAAACATCGTCACTTCGAGCCACGTCCGTGACTTAGACTGTTCTTTCATCGATGTTTCGTTCAATAAGAAAATGAGGCCCGATGCAAAACTGATTGCCAAAATCCCTTGTCCGAGCGCAGCCGTCGTAACGTGAATTTTCAGCCATACACTGTTGAGTGCCGGGATGAGCGGTGCGACCTCACTCGAGAACATTGAGGCGAAGGCGATGACGAGTAACGCCACCGGCATCGCGAACAAGCCGAGTACATCATTTTTATAAATTCCATATACGACGAGGAACCCAAGTACCATCATCATACCGAAGAACGTCGTATATTCGTACAAGTTTGATACCGGCGCATAGCCGACACCTGCCCAGCGCATAAAGAAATATGTCATTTGAGCGACAAAGCCGATGATTGCCAAGATAAAGGCGTATTTCCCATAGGCAACACGGTTGACGTTTCGATCTTTACGCATACCACTGACGGCAATCGTAAAGAGAACCGTCGAGATTGCGTACAGGAAGAACGCGATAAACAGCATTCGGCTGCTCCATTCAATCCATTCCATCAAGATTCCCCTCTTTCATCTGTTGACTCGTTCTCCGACTTCTCTGTGAATCTCGCCTGGTCTTCCCACATCGGTAAGCCAGTTTGTTCTAATAGCGGCGACACTTCACGACGGAGCGAGGACGGGTTTTTATTCGTAAAACCGGCGACAAGCACGCCCTCTTCATGACGACGGATCCAAACGCGACGGTGTGGCCAGTACATGCCCATCGCAATACCGATCATAAAGATCGTGGCACCGACGATCAAAATCGGATAGGTGGAGTCACTCTTCACACGTAAACCACTCGTGCTCGCCATCTCTGTACCTGCAAACTGGACATCGTAGCGGTTCTCTTCATCAGCGACATTCAGACGAATGCCGATCAAATTCGACTCCGTTTCTCCTTCAGGTGATTCAACGTTGAAGAAGAAGGCCGGATTCAGTGCACGTGGTGATTTCGTATTCGGTTGTCCATCTTTCACTTCAAAGTCTGGATACAAATCTTTTAACGTGACGGTGACCCCATCGAGCTCATAAGACTTCTCCGGATTCTCCAAATCAACTTTGAACGGACCATATTCGTCGCCGGTTTCTTTATCTGCCAACATGAACGACATCGATAAGAACTCTGGACGACTTGAATATTGTTCCTGATACACTTCAAATTTATCGAACTTAAACGGGTGGTTGACTTTCGTCGAACCGACATCGACTTGTTCGAGTTGCGGCGATCCGTCCTCGTTCGTTCCCGTCTTTTTGAATAACGTCAACTCTGTCTCATAATTTTTAGGGACGGCTCCTGCTTTTTCAATGGCGGCCGCGAACTTCGCGTCCTCTTCATTGTTCTCAGGGTCGTACATTTCAAGAATGAACTGGTCGTTCCTTAAGTAGTACTCGCCGTTAGTCGCCTCTAGCGACACCGTTTCGCCTTCACGCACCCATTCGAGCGTATCCGTATGGAATGCAGGGAACACTCGCAGCATCGCCCCTAGGAAGAAGATGACAAGTCCGAGGTGGTTGACGTACGGACCCCAACGACCAAACCGGTGTTTCTCTGCTAACAGAGCATCGCCGTCCCGTTTGACGGTATATCGTTTCTTTTTAAGTGCGACTGCGATCTCGTCAATTTGAGCCTCCGTCCCATCACCTTGTCCGAAGAGACGTTGCCCCTTCATAAAACGTTCTGTCCGTCTGACCGGTTGTTTTTTAAGCGCCTTATAGAGCGGAACCCCACGGTCAATCGACACGACGACGAGTGAGAGCGTCAACATGACAATCAGACCGATGTACCACCACGATGTGTATAGGTTATGGAATCCGAGGGCGTAATAAATAGAACCCGGTGTTCCATACTCCTCCATATAATATTGTTCAGGCGGTAATTGTTGTGGGATGTACATCTCTTGAGGAAAGATTGTTCCGATTGCCGAACCGACAATAATCAATGCAATTAACCACAAACCCACTTTGACCGATGCAAAGAAGTTCCACACACGGTCAATGATCGATTTCGGACGACGCTTCGACCGTAAATCAGCGCCTTCGTATTTCATATCTAGCATCTGTGCGTCCCCCGTTCGCTTACAATGACTTCTCGGCTAGCTCCATCAATTTCTCTTTCGTGAGTTCACCTTCATACTTTTCAATTACGTTCCCTTCACCATCGATGACGAATGTGACGGGTAGGTTATAAATGCCATACGCTCCTTCGACTTCGCTCTGGGTATCCATCAAAATCGGATAGTCGAGCCCGACACCAAGGTCGTTGATGAAATTATCGACACGAAGCGGTGTCTCTCCGACGTTCACGGCCCAAAAATCGACACCCATGTCTTGAAGTGTCGCATAGTTTTCTTGTACGACCGGCATCTCTTTCTTACACGGTTCACAGAACGTACCCCAGAAGTTCAAGAGCATCCCTTTCCCTTCGTAGTTGTCTCGCTCATACAAGGTCGAACCGTCGAGTGTGACGAGCTTGAAGTTCGGTGCCTCGTCGCCCGCCTCGATACGTCCATCGTTACCCGCTTGGTCGAATGTTTGCATGATCGTAACCGCTCCCGCGAAGAGAACGACCGTCATGATCATCATCCGCCAAAATGACCTCTTTTTCTTTTTTGCGACCGCTTGTTCCATCCGGTCGTCTTTTTGTTGATCTTTTGTCATCGTTTTCACACCATCCTTCAGTTGCTATTGTACTGAAAAAACATTAAAAACGCACATTAACAGACTTTTTTCATTTTTTTGTCACACAATCTACACAATCAAAAAAATCATCCTATTTCAGGACGATTTTTTGTTGTTATTTTTTCTTCTTTTTGCCTCGTGGTTTCGGTGGAACGGTCGGGTTCGCAAGTTCACGAAGCTTACTGATTTCTTTATGTGAAAGTTCACGCCAGTCGCCCGTGTTCAGACCGTCGAGCGTCAAGAAACCGAACTGTTCACGCTTTAGTTTGATGACCTCTGAACCAATGGCTTCCACCATCCGACGGATTTGACGATTGTGACCTTCCGAGATGACGATTTCGAGGATGGCTGTGTTCTTCTTCTGGTCTACAGACTTCATCTTCACTTTCGCACTTCCCGTTTTAAATCCGTCATCGAGTTCGACACCAGACTCAAGCTGTTTGATGGCCAAGTAAGATGGGATATTCTTCACTTTTGCCACATAGCGCTTTTGAATTTTATATTTCGGGTGTGTCATCATATTCGAGAACTCGCCATCGTTCGTCAAGATGATGAGCCCCGTCGTGTTGTAGTCAAGACGACCGACCGGGAATACCCGTGCTCCTGGTGGGACGAGGTCTGTGATGACTTTACGACCTTTGTCGTCATCGACCGTCGATACGTAGCCACTCGGTTTATAAAGCAAATAGTAGACGTGCTCTTCTTGTTCGATTTTGACGCCATCGACTTCAATCTCTGACTTCGGTCCAACTTTCGTCCCGAGTTCACGGACGACTTTTCCGTTCACGCGGACGCGACCATCCAAAATCATTTCTTCCGCTTTCCGACGCGAGGCGACCCCCGCTTGTGCGATTACTTTTTGCAAACGTTCCATATGATTAATCCTTCTCCAATCTCTCTTCTTGCTTTGGTGATTCCTGACCGAAGAACAAATCGCCTTCGTCTGTCAGTTCATCCTCAAATGTTAATGGTGGCAATTCTTCGAGCGAGTTGAACCCGAAATGGTCGAGGAAGTGCTCTGTCGTACGATACAGCTTGGCACGACCAATCGTCTTCGCACGACCAGCCGATTCGATCAATCCTTTCGATAACAACGTATGGATGACCCGTTCGACTTTGACTCCGCGAATCTCTTCGATATCCGCTCGTGTGACCGGCTGTTTGTAGGCGATGATAACTAGCGTCTCCATCGCTGCACGTGAGAGCGCCTGCTCAGCCATCGTCCCGACATATTTTTGAATGTACGGAGAGACGTCCGGAACGGTCACGAGCTTGTAGACACCTGCCGATTCCATGAGCTGAAACGGTCGATTCGATGACTTGAACGATGTCTCTAGCTTACTGAGCTGTTCTCGTGCCGCAGCTTCTGAGATATCGAGCGTCTCGGCAAGCGCTCGTACTTCCATCCCTTCATCACCGACGACGAACAGCAATCCTTCAATAATCGTCTCATAAGACAGCAACCGCTTCATCCCCTTTCTTTGATGCTTCAATGAATGAGATTTGAATATCTTGGTCGAGTTGTTTTGTTACGACGACCCGTAGCTTGATCAGCTCAAGAAGCGCCATAAACGTCACGACGAGATCCGAGACGTTCGGTTGCTCAACAAAAAAGGCGAAAAACGACGTTTGTCTCGTCGACGATACGTGTTCATGAAGACGCGTCATCTGCTCTTCAAGCGTACGCTCTTCCCGCTTGATCGTTTTTTTGCGTCGTTCTTTCCAACGTTTCCGTTCAATCATCTTCGAATAGGCGTGGAGAAGATCCGAGAAGTTAAGTGGTCCGTCATACTTAGACACCTCTTCAGACATATAAGTCGTCAAATCTTCACCCGGTCGCGTATACAATTCAAGCCGGTGTTCTTCTTGTTCACGCATGAAGACGACCGCTTCTTTATATGCTTTGTATTCAATCAATTGACGAATGAGACCTTCACGCGTCGGTTCCTCACTGAAGTCTGGAACCTCTTCATCCTCGACCGAAACTGGCGGTAACAATTGTTTGCTCTTCAATTGGAGCAACGTCGCCGCCATGACCAAGTATTCACTGGCCACATCGAGTTCAAATTTTTGCATCGTGCGAATATAGCCGACATACTGGTCAGTGACTTCTGCCACGGAAATGTCGACGATATCAATCTCCATTTTTCCAATCAAATGGAGCAACAGGTCGAGTGGACCTTCGAACGTATCAATTTTAACGTTATAGGCTTCCATAGAGACACCTGCCATTTTACATTTTTGCGCTTTAGTATAACATGTTTTATAACACCGTGGACACGAAAGGAGAAAATTGATTCATGACCCCTTTTATTCATTATACGTTGCTTTTTGAATGTCATGCCGATTATTTCGAATGTCATGAGGTATTAGAAGAGGCGTGGCAGGCAGACGGACGCCGTCACCACGGCTATGCAGCGCTCATCCAATATGCTGTCATCCACTATCACCTCCGGCGCGACAATTTGGTCGGCGCAAAAAAGAGCTTGCGACTCTTACGTCGAAAGATTGACATCGCTTCTCCTTATTTAAATGAGCTCGGTCTTGACGTCGACTCCTTCGTCGCACAACTTGATGAATGGCCGTTACACACGAAGCTCCCATTACAACAGGATGTTCGTGACACGGTCGAATCACTAAAACCGACGTTCCCGTCGACGGACCTGTCGTTCGAGCAATTGGTCCACAAGCATCTGCACCGTGATCGAAGTGAGGTCATCACGGAACGGGAGCTGGCACTTTTAGATCGTCAACGAACGAGGAATTCCGCTAGCCCTTCTTGAAGTACATGCAAAACCCCCGCAGTCACAATCGTGATTACGGGGGTTTTTGTCATCAGACGACTAATTGATTCCATTTATCCAATAAATCGCCCGTCTTGCCTGTACCGGTTAGCGTCAAATCAAGTGGAAGGACGTTTCTCACCTCGTCTAGAAGCTCGTAAGAACGTTTCTCGCCACGGAATGATGGCGACAAGGCGATATGGTCGATGACCATTGTCGTCCCTTGTTGCTCCATACCAATGATACCAACGAAGTCTTCACCGACTTTCCACAAATAGAGGAACTTCGACTCCTCCTCGTCATACGATCGGACGAGTTCAAGCAAGCTTAGCGGAGATTTGTCACTGCATGAGAATGCGAGTAGACCCATCGCCGTCTTTTCATAAGAACGTTTATATTTGACCAGCATCGCTGGGTTCACCACCTTTTGTCATTCAAGTTTCACGACGTGAACACGTGAGAGACATGGTTCATTGTGCCATACCCTTCAGGCAAAAATCAATTCTCGTCCCAAACCTTCACTTCTGCCATCTTCGTACCTTGACGAAGTTTGACGGCATGCTCAAGACCAGATGTCACTTTACCGAATACCGTATGGACACCATCCAAATGCGGTTGTGGCTCATGGACGATGAAGAACTGTGAAGACCCTGTGTTACGACCTGCGTGGGCCATTGAAAGTGAACCCGCTTCATGTTTGTGCGGGAACGATGTCGATGTCTCACAAGGAATCGTATAGCCAGCACCGCCCATTCCAGTTCCTTGTGGGCAACCACCTTGGCTGACGAAGCCAGGAATGACACGGTGGAACGTCAATCCGTTGTAAAACCCACTGTTCGCAAGTTTTTCGAAGTTTTCGACCGTGATCGGTGCTTCACCGTGGAATAAATCAAATTCAATCATTTCGCCATTTTCAAGTTTCATAGAACCTTTTTTCATGTTTCAAGCAACCCCTTTTTCATAATATGTATCCTGCTGTTTGACACTCACATTACCCATCTTATCAAAAAAACACGTCTGTCTCCACTTTTTTGTGGAAACAGACGTTCTGCCTTATTGAATCACTGCGTGAACGAGTGGACGTGCCTCTGGTTTCGTTGCACCGATCGTATACGCATGGTCTAAACGCTCGATGGCTGAAGACATGTCTTCGATGTTCGAACGGAGTACCGCGATCACATCGCCTGCCTCGACACGGTCGCCGACTTTCTTCTCAAGCGTGATGCCTGCCGCGAAATCGATTTTGTCTTCTTTTGTCGCGCGTCCTGCACCGAGAAGCATCGCCGCAACACCCACTTCGTCTGCGATGATCGACTCGACATAACCTGCTTCTTTTGCGACGAATGTCGTCTCATATGAAGCTTGTGGTAATTTCGTCACATCATCGACGAGTGATGCGTCGCCACCTTGTGCTTCGACGAACTTGCGGAACACCTCGAGGGCGTGTCCATCGGCAATGCGCTTCTCAAGGTCGGCATACGCCTCTTCAAACGTCGGATAAAACTCACCGAGGACAGCCATATGTCCAGCGATCGTGAGCGCGATTGTTTTCAAATCTTCGACTTCTTTACCTGAGAGGACTTCAATCGCTTCTTTCACTTCGTTCGCGTTCCCAATTTCAAAACCGAGTGGTTGGTCCATATCCGTGATGACCGCGACCGTCTTACGGCCGACATTTTTCCCAATTGCGACCATTTCTTTGGCGAGGGCTTTCGCATCATCAAACGATTTCATGAACGCACCAGAACCTGTCTTGACGTCAAGAACGATACTGTCCGCTCCAGCTGCAATCTTCTTCGACATGATTGAACTTGCGATGAGCGGAATCGACTCAACCGTAGCCGTAACGTCGCGAAGCGCGTACAAGCGCTTATCCGCAGGCGTCAAGTTCCCTGTCTGACCGATGATCGACATCTTGATATCGTTTACTTGTTTCGTGAACTGCTCTTCCGTCAATTCTACATTGAACCCTGGGAATGATTCGAGCTTATCGATCGTACCACCTGTGTGACCGAGACCGCGACCACTCATCTTCGCGACAGGGATGCCGATTGAAGCAACGAGTGGTGCCACGATCAAGCTGATCTTGTCACCGACGCCGCCCGTTGAGTGCTTGTCGACTTTTTTCCCTTCGATATTTGAAAGATCGATCGTATCTCCCGACTTCACCATTTCCATCGTCAAGGCAGCCGTCTCGTTTTCAGTCATCCCGTTAAAATAGATGGCCATCGATAAGGCTGACATTTGATAGTCAGGAATTGATTCGTTCGTGAAACCTTCGACAACGAAGCGAATCTCCTCTTCGTTCAATTCTCCACCGTTACGTTTCTTTAAAATCAAATCGACCATACGCATAACTGTCGTCCTCCTAAAATTAAGTTACTTACATGCTTTTAATCGTGCCACGTACGAGAGAGAGGAAGTCTTGACGAACGCGCTCTGTCGTTTCGATGACTTCTTCATGGTTGAGTGGTTGTTCTAAGATGCCTGCTGCCATGTTCGAGACACACGAAATCCCGAGGACACGCATATCCGAATGACGCGCGACGATGACTTCTGGAACGGTCGACATCCCGACGACGTCTCCCCCAAGAAGACGGGCCATTTTGACTTCAGCCGGTGTTTCGTACGTAGGACCTGTGTTTCCGAAGTAAACCCCTTTCTGTACAGAAAGTCCAAGGTCTGACGCGACGCGTTCTGTCAATTTCACGAGCTCTTTATCGTACGCTTCTGACATGTCAGGGAAGCGCGTTCCGAATTCACTCGCGTTCTTACCGATGAGCGGGCTCGTACCGAAGAAGTTGATATGATCTGTGATGATCATCAAGTCGCCTGGGTTGAATGACTCGTTACACGCTCCTGCCGCGTTTGTGACGATGAGAGTCTCGACACCGATCAATTTAAGGACACGTACAGGGAACGTCACTTGTTCCATCGAGTATCCTTCATAGAAGTGGAACCGTCCTTGCATGGCGACGACTCGTTTCCCTTCGAGCTCACCGAACACGAGTTGACCCGCATGTCCTTCGACGGTTGATACTGGGAAGTGTGGAATCTCTTCATAAGGGATTACAACCGGATTCTCAATTTCGTCCGCGAGGACTCCAAGACCTGACCCGAGAATAAGTCCGATTTCTGGTGTATCGCCCATACGCTCCTGCAAAAACGATTTTGTTTCGTTCCAATTTACCATGAATATTGCCTCCTCAAATTTCGTTTATGAAACTCTTTCCGTTTGATGGTGCCGCGACGTCAAAGTTGTCAGCCACTGTCGCACCGATATCTGCGAACGTACCTCGAATGCCTAGATCAACTGCTTTCGCTCCAGTGTGATGTACGATGAGCGGTACATATTCACGCGTGTGGTCTGTCCCAGCATGAACAGGGTCATTTCCGTGGTCTGCCGTGATGATGAGTAAGTCGTCTTCACGGAGACGCTCCAGCACTTCAGGTAGACGGGCATCATATTCTTCAAGCGCGACGGCGTAGCCTTCCGGATCACGACGATGACCGAACAATGCGTCAAAGTCGACCAAGTTCAAGAAGCAAAGCCCTTCGAAATCTTCTTCAAGTGATTCGACCAATTTGTCCATGCCATCCATGTTCGATTTCGTACGGACCGCTTTCGTCACACCTTCACCGTCGTAGATGTCACTGATTTTCCCGAGCGCGATGACATCTTTTCCAGCGTCTTCGAGCGTATTCATGACGGTCTTACCGAAAGGTTTGAGTGCGTAGTCATGACGATTTGCCGTACGTACCCATGCACCCGGTGTGCCGATGAACGGACGGGCGATAATACGACCGAGCATATACGGGTCTTCACGTGTGATTTCACGCGCGTATTCACAAATCCGGTACAACTCATCGATTGGCACGATGTCCTCGTGTGCTGCGATTTGAAGGACTGAATCCGCTGATGTATAGACAATCAATGCGCCCGTCTCGACATGCTCTTCACCGAGTTCGTCCAAGATTTCTGTTCCGGACGCCGGTTTGTTTCCGATGATTTTACGTCCGCTGAACTCTTCAAGACGGTGAATCAAATCGTCTGGAAACTCCTCAAACACGCGGAATGGTGTATCGATATGGAGCCCCATGATTTCCCAATGGCCCGTCATCGTATCCTTACCAGCTGAGATTTCTTCCATGCGACCATACGCACTCGGTGCGTCCGATGCATCGATGCCTTGAATCGGCTTGATGTTCGAAAGTCCGAGTTTACCCATGTTCGGCATGTTCAATCCGTTATGTTCACGCGCAATATGCCCGAGCGTGTCGGCCCCTTTGTCACCGAACTGTTCGGCATCTGGTGCTTCACCGATCCCGACCGAGTCCATGACGACTAAGAAAATACGTTTAAACTTCTTCACAAAAAATTCCTCCTTTTCGGTGTCTAGGCACGAGGGTGATGCTTACGATACACATCATGTAGACGCGATTTGTTGACGTGTGTATACACTTGCGTCGTCGCTAAATCCGCATGACCGAGCATCTGTTGAATGGCGCGTAAGTCTGCGCCGTTCTCGAGAAGGTGTGTCGCAAAGGAATGACGGAGTACGTGAGGTGTGATCTCTTTTTCAATTCCAGCAAGTTTGGCTCGTCGTTTGATCATCTTCCAAAATCCTTGACGACTGAGCCGCCCTCCTCGGCCGTTTAAAAAGAGCGCTTCGGTCTCTCTACCGCCAAGTCCGTTACGAGCTTGTTGGATATAACGCTCGACGAAACTTTGGGCGACCGAGGATACCGGGATGATTCGTGCGCGCTCGCCTTTCCCTTCACATTGTAGATACCCCAATTCGAACTGCAAATCATCCAAATCCAAACCTAAAAGTTCACTGACCCGCATTCCGGTCCCGTATAGCAACTCCAGCATGGCCCGGTCTCGTAGTGAGAGCGGGTCCGACGTTGGGACGCTGTCTAACAGTCGCTCGACTTCCGTTTGTGACCACGTGTCCGGAAGTTGCTTTTCTGCTTTTGGGGATTCTAGGTAAAGAGACGGATCAGTCGTCGTGACTCCGGTCATTTTGAGATGATGATGGAACATCCGGATTGAACTGACTGCTCGTCTCAATGAAGACGAGGCTCGCCCCGCTTGCGACAGCTCTTCGATATGTTTGACGATATGCGAACGTGTCACCTCATTCCACTCTTCTACCCCCAGTTGGGTCAAGGTCGATGCGTACTGCGTCAAATCGCTCGCATACGCCTGTCTCGTATTCGCGGACATCCGCTTTTCAACTGTCATATATTGAAGAAATGACTCGATATGCGAACGCATCATACCCTCCTCCTTCCTCGTTTCACCTGAATACGCTTACAGCATATCATTTATGTAAACCGTTGTGAAGATGTCTGACCTCATTTTTTATTCACTTTTTTGTGAACGTTTACGTGTCAAAAATACATCTCAGAATTCTTATTTTTCTGGCATGTTCAAATGAAAAGCGATATACTACAAGCGACTTAAATATATGAGCGATCTATCACACATTGAAAAAGGACAGATGACCTGTCGGGGTCGTCTGTCCTTTCTGCATTAACCGTTGATGACTGCTTTATGACCTTCGAGTGTGACGCCTTTTGCTTGGCATACTTTACAGATGCCGTGAAACGTCAAGCGATGGTCTTTAATCAAAAATTCGTATTTACTCTCGACTTTTTTCTCAACATCGACGAGCAAGTCTTCCATGATTTCCTCGACCGATCCGCATTCGACACAGACGAGATGGTGGTGCGAATGATTCGCTCCTTCTGGGCGCAAGTCAAAGCGTGCGACCCCGTCACCGAAGTTGACTTTGTCGACAACACCGAGTTCAGTCAATAACTCAAGTGTGCGATATACCGTGGCGAGTCCAATCTCTGGTGCGATGCTCTTGACGAGCATAAAGACGTTCTCGGCACTCAAATGGTCACTCTCATTCTCAAGTAAGATGCGAACCGTCGATTCACGTTGCGGTGTCAATTTATATCCTTTGGCGCTCAATTGCTGTTTAATTCGTTCAATTCGCGTTTCCATAAGGCGCCCCCTCTTTACATAGTTCACTACACAAAGCATACCGAAGTTTTAATCAATTTTCAATTTAAAATCATTACTATGTAAGTTTACCATATAAAATTTCAGATTAGAATTATTTTAATCTAGACAATTGCCACCATTGAATCGCCATGATTGTCTTCGCATCGGTGATGACACCTCTGTCTAACAAATCAACCGCCTCTTCAAAAGAATATCGTTTCACATTTAAAAACTCATCTTCGTCAAGGTTCATCTCGCCCGCTGATAATCCTTTCGCGACAAACACATCGACTCGCTCACTGCAAAAACCCGGGGCTCCGTAGAAAGAAAAAATCTTTTCGAGCGACTCCGCCGTATATCCGGTCTCTTCAGCCAACTCACGTTCGGCACTCGATACCGGTTCTTCCCCTTTTTCAAGTTTGCCTGCTGGGATTTCAAGCGACATCGATTCAAACGCTTTTCGATACTGCTCTACCATGACAATTTTGTCCGATTCATCGATGACGAGCACGGCAACAGCTCCATTGTGATAGACGAGTTCTCGCACAGACGTGTTTCCATTCGGAAGGGAGACGACATGCTTTTCCACATCGAAAATCTTGCCTTTATAGATGACTTCCCGCTCAATCGTTTTTTCTTCCATATGATTACTCCTCACTTTTCGATATACTCTGATTATGAGTCAAACCAACATTTCGAACAAGGAGGAATCCAAATGAGTGAACTCGGACTCGGAACGATGACGATTTTGAAACATGGGGAGAAAGAGGCAAAGAATATCCTGGAAACAGCCATTCAATCGGGGATTCGCCATATCGATACGGCAGACGTCTATGAACGACAAGCTGTCGAGCGTGTGATTGGGGAAACGTTGGGTCAAGAGCGACAACACTTATTTTTGGCGAGTAAAGGTGGCAACGAATTGACTGAGGAGGGCATGCGTTGGAATCCTGATCCGTCCTATTTAGAGGAAGCATTGCACGGATCGCTCGAGCGATTGAAAACCGATTATCTGGATTTATATTATATACATGGCGGCACGCTCGAGGATGACCTCGACGCAACGATCGAATGGGCACAAAAACAAAAACGAGACGGTCTGATTCGACAAATCGGACTCTCGTCGATTCGTCCGAACGTCATCAACCATTGGGTCAAATCCGGTGCACTCGATGTTCTCATGACGACGTATTCACTACTCGACCGCCGGGCAGAGACGCTCGACGTCTCGATCCCCATCGTTGGCCGAGGGGTTCTTGCCAAAGGCCTATTAACGGATGAATGGGAGACGCGTCTTGGAGATAAGGGATTTGAGGCGTGGCGAAAAGAGGACCTCGCAAGTGAATTGGCGATGATGCCGACACCGATTCAAGCCTATGCACTCGAAGCTGCAAAACGGTTCTGTGACGTCGTCTTACCAGGCGCCTCTTCAGTCAAGCAATTGAACGAAACGATTCGTTCATTTGAGACCAAAACCGATGATGAAGTGCTTGATCGCTTACTCGCTCGTTTACCGGTTCACCCATACACAAAACACGTGACCTGATCCGCTCAGGTCACGTGTTTTTCGTTGCGTGCTTGAATCTGTTCGATCGCCCAATCCGCCCATCCGGCATAGTTCTCCATCATTCGGATCGCATACTCGCTCGTCAGCAAATAGCCAAGTGTATCCTCGTCCGATTGATGTTCTTCTTGAAACATTCGAATCTGTTGTGCGACCTGCTCATGGTGTGCCTTTGTCTCTTCGATATATCGGACCGCTTCTTCAACCGGCAACAATTGAAGCAGACTGACACGCAGGAGGTTTTCATCCTTCATTTTCGGTTGGAACGACGTTGGTTGACGTAACCAATTGATTAACTCCTCACGTCCTTGATCCGTGATGGAGTAGATTTTTTTGTCTGGCAACTCCTGTTGTGAGACATGTTCCGCCGAAACGAGTGCTTCTTCTTCCATCTTTAACAGTTCCCGATAAATCTGTGTATGATGGGCGTTCCAAAAATGAATCATCTGTGCCTTGAACGTCGCGTTCAAGGCATACCCGGTCGCAGGCTGATGGGTCAATAACCCGAGCAATGCGTGACGTAACGCCATATCCATCACCTTTTCCTTCTCATGCTATTTTTATTAGTGTATCACATTCTCAAACGGTTTCGAGAATGCCAATCTGTTGACGACCCGTTAAAAACCCGACAAAATAGATAGAAGAAAGGAGAGTTGTCTATGCAACCGATTCATTCATCACAACAATTTGACGAAGCCACAAAAGATCACGGAATGGTGGTCTTCACTACATCATGGTGCCCGGACTGTAAACGTCTAGACATGTATGTCGATGAGCTCGTCAAAGACTATCCACAATTTAACTGGCACGTCGTCGACCGCGACGAACTCCCAGAATTATCTGATGCTCAAGAAGTTCGCGGCATCCCTTCACTTCTTTACTATAAAGACGGGGTAAAACAAGAACACCTCCACTCGGCAAACGCCAAGACGGAGATGCAAATCCGTTCATTCCTCGATACGATTCAAGCATGACCTGATTCCTGCAGACCTATCGGCTGCAGGATTTTTTTGTACATGCCTGTCTCATCTACAACTATACTGTAAGAAATAACCAAACGAGAAAGGAGAATAATCATGATTCGAACCAGCCTTTTTACCGCACTCTGTTTCGCCATCTTCATGTTAGTCGGCTGCACACAAACATCCTCCTTATCATCCATGCCACCGGATGATGAGAAAGCCATCATAAATAGTGCAATTGAATATCTAAACAATATGGATTGGCTACCGATCGATGAAGACGGGAAACAGGCCACGATTCAATCCATCACAGTCGACGATCGTTTTGAATTAGTTGATTCACGTTTTGAAGGAACACAGGCCTGGATAGTCACGTTTCCTTCTGATTCACAGCGCACGGTCGAGATTCCACAAGTGCTCGTTGAATCGGAATCGAACGACGTGATTGGCCATCTTTTAAGCGAATAACGGTTCGAACCCCCAACTACTTGTAATGCCGAACATATCGCGAGTCAATGAAACGCTTCACATAATATGGAAGACGTCCATGCCACGTGAACTGTCCAAATGTCAGCAAGGCACGACCTGGTGTCGTCAATAGTATATTCATCGATTGACGTCTTCGAAATGGTTGACTCGTCTCACTGAGTAAGCGCTTGGCGACAAAGCGCCCCGACCTGACAGCATCGACACCTCCATTTAAGCAGGATGCCATATCTCCTGTTACATAAATATTCGAAAACTGATGATGACGTAAATATTCATCCGTCGCTATAAAATTGTCAGGTTTTGCAAGCTCGGATTCAGCCCACCATTCTACAGGAACAACACCAGTCGCATCTAGCAGGAGCCCCTCCGATGCGTCATCTTGAAGCCGTTGTTTAACGACCATAATGCCTGATTTCACTAGAAGACGTTCAATTTGTTTCTGTCTATGGAGCGGCACGTCTGGCAAAATCCTTTTTGCATACAGCGTCACGTCTTTCGTCATTGCGCACGTAAACGCCAATTCTACACCGGCCTTGCCCCCACCGACAATCGTCACTACCGAACTCGAATCGATACGGTCAAGTAAAGCTTGTGACATCGGTTTAAGTGGCGTGCCGATTCCCCGACTTTTCGCACCGGTGGCTAAAACGAGTTGATCGTATTCAAACATTCCGTTTTCTGTTTGAACCGTCTGCTGAATCGGGTCAATCGAGAGCACCCGCTTTGCGACCGGCTCTAGTTGAGGTGATCGGACCGTAGCTGAATCCATGAGCCCGGCAATCACTTGTGGGAAGGCACCTGTATAAATCGTCTGGCAGTCTCCGATGAAGCGAACATCATAATGTTTGCATATCTCCTCAATACGATCGAGAATTTCTAGCTGTCCGTGTCCAAGTCCGGCCAACACCAACTTCGGTTTCATCGCAAAATCCTCCGTGCCTCAATGAATCGTTGTGTGATTGTCATGACTTCAAGCAATAAAAAGATAAGAGCAATCCCGCCGACCCAGTTCGGGAAGAGAATCATCAACGTGAACAAAATGAAGCACTCTGTTCGCTCGATAATTCCTGGCTGATAGTAAAACGTCTTCTCTGAGCGCTTTGAACTACTCGCACCGACAGCTAGGAACAGTGTCATGGCGATCACAAATGAAGCAATCAGAATGAGAAAAATAGGCATATATTCCGGGTAACGAAGGGCAAGGGCAATCACGACCGACAATTCGACGAATCGGTCCAAGACGAGGTCAAGCACCGTTCCAAACCCACTCGTTTTCGACTTTCGAGCCATCGTCCCATCTAAAACATCAAACAAGCCAGATAGCCACAGTAAGATGACGGCAGTCCAGTGCATATCATTATAGATAAAGATTCCGGTCGAGATTCCGATGATTCCTCCAAGTACTGTCACTTCGTTCGGCGTGAAATTCCATTTGAGCAATCGATTCGCTCCACGCTCGATGACCGGTTGAACGTAACGACTTCCGTATGTATCGAGCATACTATTCCTCCTTTCGTTTAATTCGATAAATCATTCCAGTTTGGTACGTTTCACACGTCGGTAACATGACGGATCGTCCATCCTTGAACTGATATTCCCCGAAACATTGACCGAATCGATAAATTTTCTTCATCAACTGAACCGACACACCAGTCGCTTCGGATACCTCCACTTCAGACAACGGTCGCAGTTCTCCATCGAGCATGACAAAGTCACCGAATCCAGGGGCCGTATCGTATAACTCCGCAACCGTCCCCGTACGTGTCACCTTGCCTTCATCAATCAGCGTCACCTGGTCTGCCATGAGCATCGCTTCTTCCCGATCATGAGTGACCAATACCGCCGTCAAGTTGAGTTCTTTCACTAAGTCCCGGATAAAACGCTGCAAGTCGAGCTTGAGTTTGGGATCAAGGTTTGTAAAGGGTTCATCTAATAACAGTAGTTCTGGTTCAGCCGCTAAAGCTCGGGCAAGACTGACCCGTTGTTGTTCGCCACCAGACAGTTCGTGTATCTCGGCATCATATCGGTCACCGAGTTGAACGACTCGTAGCCAATGTTCGGCTTGCTTACGAGAACGCTCTCGAGTCACGAGCGTGACATTCTCTCCGACTGTCAAATGTGGGAACAATAAAGCCGTTTGCGATAGCATCGTCACGCGCCGTTTATGCGCAGGGATAGGGATTAAAGAACGGTGATTCCATTTCACGTCGCCGCTGTCAGTCGACTCAAGACCTGCGATGATTCGTAGAATCGTCGATTTCCCTGAACCACTCACACCGATGATTGCGTGAATGTCGTGAGGTTTAACCTCGAAGTCGACACCATTTAGTATTTGTTTCGTTCCAAATTGTTTATATAGATTTTGTACATTCAAACTCATTGAAGACGTCCTTTCAGCATACGCACCATATACCGATCCCATCCTGAGAGCAGAAAATAGAGGAGAACGGGGAATAGGATGAGCATCCATGTGTTCGAGAGAGCGAGACCACGATTGTTTCCCGCATAAGATTGATACAATTCTGTCATCACGGTCGGAATCAATCCCGCACCAATCAACTGGATCAGCGCGAATTGACTGAGCAAAATGACGGTCGTGAACAACGCGATGGTCCGCATCAATCTAGAAAAGAGCGGATACAGCACGTACATGACTCGCCGTCTCGATGGCAGAATCCGAGCTTGTTCCAAAAGTGGTCGACCGATGACCGCCATTCCGTTGTAGGCGAGGCGGATTGAATAGGGAATCGTCACGACGAGCAGGGCAAGGGTGACGCCGACATACGTCCCAATCAGACCAGCTTCCGCCAAGATCAGATAGAGGCCAAACAATGTTGCCAGCATCGGAATGAACAATGGTAAAAAGACGAGCCATTCGATGACATGTTTCCATCTAGAATCTATCCACAATAGCCACCAGGCACACATCATCGAGAGCCATACATTGATCCCAGATAAAATCACAATCAATCCTATCGTATGAACGATTGCCATGTTGTTCTCGATTTCAAATGTCGGGACTACGAAGAAGAGGCTGATAAACGGTATGAACGTCAAACAGATGAGAATCCCTTGTCGAATCATCGTCTCACCCCACGTTCAATTCGTCGTCGTATGGATGCGGTCAATACGTAAGATAGGAATACGCCGATTCCGACAAGACATGTCCAGACGAGGGCGACCGCATAAGGCTCTGTCGCCTCTAAATAGAGTCCAGTCGACAGTCGTTCATACGCGAGGACACCGATGAGTTTCGGGTAAGTCACGCCGAGCAATGCCGGGACCTCGTATGCGAACGAGATAAAGGCGATTAGTATCCATGCCGAATCGAGTAATGGTTTCATCAGAAACGGCAACTCCCCATGTTTGAACTGGTCAAACGGAGAGAGTTGGAGCGTCTTGGCCATCTCGACGTAACCCCGATTCAATTGCTCATATGTCCCGAGCATCATTAAAAAGACGAACGGTGTCTCCTTCCATATATAGGTCAGGATGACCGTGACATAGTTTCGTTCGTTCGCCTCAATCCATCCGATGCCGTTCGTTCCGGTGAACAATAACCAAAACAGGTATGCAGCGGCAATGTGAGGGACAAACATCGGAAGTCGGAGTACAGATGATAGGAAACGCCAACCTTTTTGGACGACCGTTCTTGCAAGCCACGTCCCGATTACAAGCGATAGACCAGTCGATACGCTGACGACATAAAGCGTCGTGACGAAACTATCGCGCCACGTCTCATTTGTTAAAAGCGAGCCCCAATCCGTTCCCGTTGACTCTATGGCGAGAAAGACGAGGGCAGTGAGCGGAAGAAGCGACACCATGATCGTCACTGCGACACTACTTCGTAACACGTGGCCACTCCTCGCGGACGGTGTCAATCACGTTCGGTCCATAATCCGGGATCGAACGTTCGAGCAATTGCTCCGAATCTGGGTACGTGACACCCTCCCCTAATTCTTCAAACGCTCGTTGGTCATTCACGTCAAGCTTCGTTAAGTCGAGTGATGTGCCGTCTCCCCAATATTCTGGTCCCTGTTTGACAAGCTGTGCTTCAGGAGACAACAGTTCTTGAAGAAGGACTAACGCCCCATCTGGATTCGGGGCATTGAATGGGACTGCTAAAAAGTGTGTCGAGGCAATGGAGTGATCGAGGACGAGCGCGCGTGTCTCTTTCGGGAAGATCCCTTCCGTCACTTCCGCCTCGGCTCGACGTTCGTTGAATCCCATCGTCATCCAAACTTCTCCCGATGCATAGAGCTGATCGAGTTGTTCGAGCGTCTTTGGATACGTTTGTCCGTCTTTCCACAAATTCGGAGACCACGCTTTCAAGTCATCCCAGAACGAATCCTCAATGGTCGCTTTTTGGTCCAACTCGTCACCGTATCGTTCATACAATAGATGGCGGACGAAGGCATTCCCGGTGAAATCTGTGACTTCAGGATACGTGAATCGACCTGGATTGTCTTCAGTCCAGCGACGTAATTCTTCAAACGATTGAGGAGGATTGTCCACTTTCGAAGCATCGTAATGCATGATGAATTGTACATTCCCCCATGCGAGCTCCAAGTCCTCTGTCGGGGTGCCGGCATCTGATTGCTGGGCCGTTTCGTTTAATAACTCGGCGTTCGGGACACGTTCCATCAGTCCGTCTCGAAGAAGACCAGCCTCTTTCGCATTTCGGAAATTATCGCCATTGATCCAGACGGCATCAATCGTCCCGACTTGTCTGTCCGCTTTTTTATCGAGTGATAATTGTCGGATGAATTCGGCCGTATCCATTGCGACACGGTTCAATTCGACATTGTAAGATTCCTCGAGGCGAGGTGCCACGTAGTCATCGATGTAGCTATTGATGCCCTCGTCCCCACCCCACATATATAGGTTGACGGTCGACCCTTCTGCCGTTGTTGCTGCTTTTTCAAACGAGTCCGAAAACTCAACTGCCTGTTCACTCCCACACGCTGCCACGAATGTGAGCATGACAGTTGCGAGCAGTACTCTCCATTTCCTCATCTTAATCCCCCTTTTTACTTTTTCTCAAATCCCCTTTTCGCGAGTATTTCGAACATGGTTGGACAGATTGCATACACATTCGCCCCTACGTTCATCCACCACGGCGCATTGATTTCACGTTTTCGCTTACGACTTCCTCTGACAATCGCATCAGCCAATCGTTTCGGGTCAAGCATGATCCTTTGAACACTTTCAGCATATGTACCACTTTTATCAGCTCGATTAAAGAACGGCGTTGCAATCGGTCCTGGATTGACCGTCATGACGTGAATGCCACGGGGCTTCAACTCTAGCCTGAGCGCGTTCGAAAACTGTAAAAGTGCCGCCTTTGACCCTGCGTAGACGGCTGACTTAGGTGTCGGTACTTTCGCAGCCTGTGAACAGATGTTGACGATGGTACCCTCTCGCTCCATCACTCGGGCGACATCTCGCGATAACAGCATCGGCGCGAGAGCGTTCACACGCATCGTTTCTTCTATCACATCCGTCGACTGATCGGTCACCAAATCAAATTCGGCCATGCCTGCATTGTTGACCCATACGTCAAATTTCCCGAACCGTTCGTTCACATCGTGAACGAGAGCGGTTGACTTTGCGACATCCGCGCACATCCAATCCCCTTCACATGTTGCGGCAATCTTTTTTAACCGTTCTTCATTTCTTCCAATCAACAATACGTTGTATCCATATTCATAAAAAGAATGCGCCAATGCGGCACCGAGCCCGCTTGACGCACCAGTAATGACTACTCTTTTCACGACATCACTTCTTTCTTCGTATAAATCCATTTTTGATCATCTCGACGTCTCTCGATGTCGCCACGTTCCTCGAGTAAACTGAGTCGTGCAAACACTTCACTGAAGACGAGCGGCATCCCACGTCGCATCTTTCGTCCATATAACTTCATTGACCAATCAAAAACGCTAAGTCCATCTTCCCATTCGGCAAGCAATTGTTCACTGCGCTCATACCGTTGGCGAATTCGACTCTCGATTAAATCATTCGGATGGTGAATCGGTTCACCGTGTCCACTGACGACGAGCTTTAAATCAATCCCACGTAATTTTTTAAGCGAATCGATATAGAGAATGACGGGTGATGCAAATCCTTCGTCATCATACGGCTGTTCGATGAGCGGATTTGGTTCGACCTTGTCGATGAGGTGATCTCCGGCAATCAAGACTCCTCCGGGACCAATCAACCCGAGCTGGTCACTGGCGTGTCCAGGTAAATGGATTGTCTGCCACGCCCCATCCGAGGTCAATGCTTGCCCGTCCCCGAACGTCATCGTGACAGTCGTCGGACCAATCCAGCGAAGCGCTTCGCGATAGTCTGGTAATTTTTCCACGAGTGGAGCCGGGGCCCCGAAAGAGATGGCCAATTCATGTAAAAAGTGATTACCACGCTTCAAAAAGTTTGGGGTTTGCTCTAAGTATCGAACGAGCTTTTCATGCCCGTACACGGGGATGGATGCGTCGCGAAGACGCCATGCTTGTCCGGCATGATCAGCATGATGATGTGTCAAAAATAAAAAGTCGATATCCGCCAACGAGAGTTCAAGCTCTTCAAGTTGACGGTTCAACGAGGTCCACGCCTCTTCTGTGTCTGGTCCACAATCGACCATGAAGAAGCGGTTCATATGTTCAACGATATATACGTTCACGTTCCCGACTTCGAACGGTGTCGGGATATCGAGTCTTGCCAGTTGGCTAGAAATCCAGTCCGCCACGTCATCACCACCCCTTCTTCCTGTCTTTCTCCATTATACCCGTCTGAAAGATGCGTTTTCAATCAAACAAAAAAGAGGGAGATGTCTCTCCCTCATGAATGATCCATATTATAGGTTGATGACCGTCACTTTATCACGTGTCATCGTCTCAAGGCTACGTCCGATTCCTTGAACGCCGAGTCCCGATTGCTTGACACCGATGAATGGGAAGTGGTCTGGACCGCGTTCTGTCCGTCCGTTCACTTGGACCGTACCGACTTCTAACTTATCAGCGACCGTGAAGGCGCTATTGACGTTTTGTGTGAAGACGCTCGCCTGAAGACCAAACTCCGATTCATTCGTGAGTGTGATCATCTCGTCGAGTGATTTCACACGGATGACCGGGAGGACCGGTCCGAACGGTTCTTCCCATGCGACACGCATATCTGTCGTCACGTGATCAAGCAATGTCGGGTGAAGCAAGTTTCCTTCACGCTTATTGCCGTAAACGACCGTTGCCTTTTTATTGACGGCGTCGTCAATCAAACCCTGTACATAATCCGTCGTCTTCGCATCAACTAAAGGAACGATGAAGCTGTTCTCTTCCGGTGAACCGACTGAAAGTTTTGCGACACGTTCTCTCAACATATCGACGAGCTCATCCGCTTGATTTTCAAGGACGAAGACGCGCTTGATTGCTGTACAACGTTGACCTGAATATGAGAACGCTCCGCTGACAATTTGGTCAGCTGCTAACGTCAAGTCTGCATCCTCTAAAACGAGGGCTGGGTCTTTCCCGCCGAGTTCGAGTACGACCGGTACCATCGACGCTTGTTGTGACAAATGTTGACCCGTACCCGTTCCACCTGTGAACGTGATCATGTCGATCCCTGGGTGTGATGTCAAGTAGTCACCGATGACCGAACCGCGACCTGTCACGAGGTTCAACAGACCTTTTGGAAGACCGGCATCGTGAAGAGCCTCGACCATCTTGATCCCACTGATTGCACCTTGCGTTGCTGGTTTGAAGACTACCGCATTTCCTGTGACGAGCGCCGGCGCAATCTTAGCAGCTGCCAAGTTTACCGGGTAGTTGAACGGTGAAATCGCGAGGACGACACCGAGCGCTTCTTTCTTGATGATGGCCATCTTGTTTTTCGAGCCACCTGGGAATGAATCGCCTTGCATGAAGCCGCCATTGAAGCGAATTCCTTCTTCAGCCGTATAACGAATGATTTCCGCCGTCCGCACGACTTCCTTCTTCGCGTCGTTCAAGTTTTTCCCGACTTCTTGCATGATGATTTGACCAATCTCATCCACGCGTTCTTCGAGTTTTTCTGCCCATGCGTACAACAATTCAGCGCGCTTGTTGACCGGAAGCGCCGCCCATTCTTGTTGTGCACGTTTTGCGCCATGGATGGCTTCATCGACTTCATCGCGTGACATCGCTTGAACGCGACCTACGACTTCGTCTTTATATGGTGAAACGAGTTCAATCGTTTCGTTGCTTGAAGATTCCTGCCATTGACCATTCAATAAATATGGATATGTGTTCATACTCAACATCTCTATCTGCCTCCTGAGTAAGCTGTAATATCTCGTTGCCAACCCCATTGTATGCAGATTTTTTTCCATTGGACAACTATAACGATTCAGTTTATGAGATGTAAACGGTTACTATGAAACTTTTTGTGAATTCTGATGAGAGTTGACACTATTTTTACTGTAGATTTATCGATCGGATACCGATAGTAAAGATGAGAGTACGTGAAATAGGAGGGACTACCATTGAGCACTGATCATAATATTTTACTTGAAGCAGGAACGAACGAACTTGAAATCGTGATTTTCCAAGCTGGACCGTTCTTGTTCGGCATCAATGTCATGAAAGTACGTGAAATTATCACGATGCTTCCATTGACGCCACTCCCAGGTACACCGGAAGCCATCATGGGGTTAATCGAGTTGCGCGGTGAGGTCATGACCGTGATCGATCTTCCGATGGTCATCAGCCATCCACGTGAAGTCGGAAGTGATGATCGTTTGATTGTCTGCGAGTTCAACGGTGAGAAGTCGGTTCTTCGGGTCGACCAGGTAACCGAGATTAAACGCATCTCTTGGGAGCAGATTGACACGCCGTCCGATCTCGCACGTGGCGTTCAAGGCATCACGAACGGTGTTGTCAAAACAGGTGACCAGATGATCATCTTGCTCGACTATGAGCGAATCGCGCTCGAATTGTCACGTAAAGACATCATGGCTCGCGAATCTGTGAAGCGACTCGGTGCTCGTGAGCGCTCGAACAAGAATATTTGGATTGCTGAAGATTCAGAGATGCTCCGCACACTGATTCTCGACACGTTGGATGACGCGGGATACTTCAATACAACAGTCTTCAATAACGGGAAAGAGGCACTCGATGCGTTTGAACAAGAAGACGTCGAATGCGACCTCCTCATCACCGACATTGAGATGCCACAGATGGATGGACTTCATTTGACGAAGCGCCTCCGTGAGATGGACCGCTATGCAACGCTTCCAATCATCATCTTCTCGTCACTCATCTCGGATGACTTGAAACATAAAGGGGAAGCCGTCGGTGCGAACGCTCAAATCACGAAACCGGAAATCGGAATGTTGATTGCGACGCTTGATGAATTTGTAGGATAATAAAAAAGTTTGCGACATCTCGGTCGCAAACTTTTTTATGTGAATTGTTCGAAATGCGTATTCCACTCGCTTAAAAATCGCTTACTATGCGATTCGATGGTTGCCAATGTTTCGTTCGCTCCGTCTAGATGTGCGTTTTCTCCAGCCACTTCGAGGTCGTGGAAAAGAAGGGCCGTCTGTTCTAGACCAACTGAATAGGAGGCCCCTTTTAATAAATGGGCGAGTTGCTCGACACGAGAATAGTCTTTCGCCTCGACTGCCGATTGCAGTTCAGGATACTTCGCCTCCAACTGCTGGATATATGTGGTTGCAATTTTATTTAAAAAATCCATGTTTCCGTTTGCGATTTGGTGGAGCTCTGCTAGTTTTTCTTCATTGAACAGAGCGTCTTCGGGCATTCTAGTCAATGTAACCCCTCCTCAATAAACGATATTCCAATCGTTCATACTCACTGTAACACGTTTTCGGGAGAAAACAAAAAATCTCCTGCTTTGGATTGCACTCTTCATTTTGGCTACCTATAATAAGATTGAGTTAAGGTAGGAGGAAGATGCATGCTGACGATTTACCGTACTGACGCATCAGGCCATGTGGGTGAAATCGAAGACTTTGATAAAGGAAGCTGGATTCAACTCGTGAATCCGACAAAAGATGAGGCCGATCAAGTCATCGAGGCGTCCGGCATTCCAGAAGACTTTGTATATGACCCACTTGATATTGAAGAGAAACCACGTTTTGAAAAAGATGATGAAGGACTTCTCATGATCATCGACGTTCCGTATGTGGAGGAAGATGATACAGGTCGCACGTATAATACCATCCCGCTCGGTATCATCGTGACCGGACGACATTTCATCACCGTCTGCTCGCGAGATCTCGACGTGTTGAATTTGTTCGCTAACGGAAAGGCAAGACTGTTCCGAACGAACTACCGAAGTCGCTTCGTCTTTCAGATTTTACATCGGGTGAGTATGACGTATTTGCGTTTCTTGCGCCAAATCGACCGAAGAATGGACGAACTCGAGCAAGAGTTGCAGCGTTCGATGCGAAACCAAGAGATTTTCCAGTTGATGAACCTTCAAAAATCTCTCGTCTACTTCATGACCTCTTTAAAAGCGAACGATAGCGTCTTAGACCGCATCGTCAAGACACCGAGTTTGGAGAAGCATGAAGAGGACGAAGAACTACTCGAAGACGTTTTTGTCGAACACCGTCAAGCGATGGAAATGGCATCGATTTATAACGACATCATCAGCATCAAGATGGAAGCATTCGGATCCATCATTTCGAACAACGTCAACTTCGTCATGAAATTCTTGGCATCCATCACGATTGTCCTCAGTATCCCGACAATGATATCTGGAATTTTCGGGATGAACGTTCAAGTTCCATGGGAAGGACAACCGTTCGGATTCATCATGGCCATCACGATGATGATTGGATTTTCCGGTCTCGCCTTCTATATCCTTTGGCGAAAGCGATATTTCTAGCAAAAAAGAGCCTGACGCACGTTGCGTCAGGCTCTCTTCATGTGATTTTGACCGTGACGAGACACAGGTCGTCTTCAATCTCAATCTTTGGCACAAGCTGTTCAGCGACGTGACGACTATAGTCCAAACCGTATGTGGAAACGTCCTTCTCTAGCCAGCGAATCCCATCATCGATATCTTTGCTGTAACACTCCATGAGTCCATCCGTATACATGTGAAGCGTCATATTCGGTGTGATGTCAATCTCTTTCGACTCATAATTCGGTTCCTCGAACATACCGACTGGTACCCCTGTCGTCTCAAGACGACAGTTTCCTTCTTCTGACGTCACGATCACAGGGGGATGGCCTGCATTCACATATTCGATTCGACGCTTTGTCGTGTCGATGTAGCAATAGACCGCCGTGAAGTAGCTGTGCATATCGTCACCAGAGAAGAGGAACGTCATCTGACGGTTCAACTCCGTCATGACGTCTACCGGGTACTGCACGTTCCCGACAAGCCCCGGTAGGATGGAACGGATCCCCATCGTGATGAGCGCCGATGAGACCCCGTGTCCCATGACATCAAAGATGATGACCCCGTATCGGTCCGGAGCGACCTGAAACCATGCGTACATGTCCCCAGCCAATTTTTTAGAAGGCAGATAGAGCGCCCGAACATCAATCTCTTCATTACTGATTGGTGGCGTAAGCGCGCTTTGTTGAATCTTCTGGGCGAGGTCCAAATCATACTGAAGACGGGCCTCATAAATTTTCCGTTCATCAACAGCCGCCTTATAACGGAGAGCAGAACGGATTCTTGCAAGTAATTCTGTTATTTTGATCGGTTTGGTCGTGTAATCTGACGCCTCCGCGTCGAGCCCCTCGGCAATCTGCTTCTCTTCCGTTCGTCCGGATACCATGATGACCGGCAACTCTTCAAAGTCAGCCATCTGCCGAATCCGCTTGCACGTCTCGATTCCTGAAATTCCAGGCATTTCGACATCCAACAGGACGAGATCATACAGCGATGCAGCTTGTGGGGCCATCAGTAAGTCGAGCGCTTCTTCCCCGCTCGAGACCGATACCGTCTCATAGTCGTGCTGGTGAAGCAGTTGCTCGAGTACGAGCGTATTGACCGGTTCATCGTCCACAATCAAAATCGCCATGACTATCCCTTCCTTCTTTACGTATTAATCTATATCGTATTGTACCATATCTTTTCATTCACACACGACATAACCGTCTGTTCATTCTAGTTGAAGAACCTGTCCATTGTTTGGCATACTGAAGAAAGAAAGTGAGGGGTTCATATGGCCTGGATATTTGCCGTCAGCGGTTTAATCATCTTACTCGTCCTCATCGCATCCATCGTCGTCATCCAAAAAGGATACGCCTATAAAGACAATAAAGATGACATCGTCCTCGACTATGACGAAATCAATCGTCGCATTGAAGACGACAAGAAAAGAGACAAGACTGACAAGAAAGAAGGGCCGCTCTAATGCGCGACCCTTTTTTATTTGAATTCAAATCGGAGTGTACCCTTCTCTAAATACAATGAGGCATTGAACGTCTTGTCTCCTTTTTTGAACGTATGGACGTTCGATTGCCCTCCATTGATCATTTGCTTCAACTCATCTTTGACGAGTCCGACGCCGAGCACCTGTTTGGATACGGTGAAGCGACATCCTTCACGATATCCACTACAGCCGATGAACTTCGGATGTTCGACGAGCCCTTTTCCACAATTCGGACAGATACCAAATGATGCCTTCGGTCGAGTCGTTCCTTTCTTTCCATAACGCTTCGCTTCAATCGTATAGCCCTCAGGATTAGCCGCTTCTACTCGCGATTTCGCTTCTTCGACCAAATGAACGGACATCTTCTTCGCTTGTTCAATGAATTCAGCAGCGGAGGCCGATGCTTGACCGATTTCATGGAGACGTTTCTCCCATTTCGCTGTCATGACGGGCGAGGCCAAAATACTGTCTCCGAGGACATCGATCAACAGGCGCCCTTTGTCTGTAGGAACGAGCTCTTTTTTCTGAAGTTGGACATAGCCTCGCTTTTTCAATCCATCGATGATGTTGGCACGTGTCGCCTCGGTCCCGAGTCCCTCTACTTCTTTCATGATATGAATCAGCTCTTCGTCATCAAGTTGTTTCCCTGCGACTTTCATCGCCATAATGAGCGCGCCTTCCGTATATCGCTTCGGTGGCTCTGTCTGTTTCGACAACACTTCAACTTTCTTCTCTTTTAATTCTTCACCGACCGTCAGCGCAGGAAGCTCGACATCTTTTGATTTCATCTCCACGACTTGTCGATAGCCAGGACTCACAACGACAGTTCCTTTCGCGCGATACAAGTCGCCTCCATCAATCAGATCGACCGTTGTCTTCTCGAGCATCGCTGCGGGTGCAAAGGCCGCAAGGAAACGTCGATTGATCAAATCATATAGCTTCGCCTCATCCCCACCGAGTCGAGTGACGTCACCACACGCCTCCGTCGGGATGATCGCGTAGTGGTCACTGACTTTCTTGGCATTGACATAGCGTCGATTTTTCGACGGGTCCTCAGTCAACAGGTCACGAAGTCCTGCATAGGCGTCGGACTTTAGCAGTCTTGCCTTTGTCTGTGGAAATAACGTCGCCTCATCGGGTGTGACAAATCCTGAATCGGTCCGAGGGTAACTGATCCACCCTTTCGTATATAACTTTTGAGCGATATCAAGCGTCTTTTTCGCCCCGAATCCGAATCGTTTCCCTGCCTCTGCCTGAAGTCCGGATAGACTGAACCAAAATGGGGGTTGCTCGATTTTTTCTTCCTTATCGATTGTCTTCACAATCGCGGTTCCAGATGCACGTTTGACGACCGCATCGGCTTCCTCACGCGTTTTGAGCTTCGTTGTCTTTCCAAACGTATACTTCGCTTTGAACGTGCCTCGACCTTTTGCAAGTGTCGCCTCGACCTCAAAGTATGGTTCTGGTACGAATTGTTTAATTTCTCGTTCGCGATTGACGATTAAGGCAAGCGTCGGGGTTTGTACACGACCGAGCGAGAAGACGTCTTCAATCCCAATCGTCTTCAACAATGTCGTATAGGCACGTGAGGCGTTCATCCCAACGAGCCAGTCCGCACAGGCGCGACTCATCGCCTCATGGTAGTATGGAATCGTCTGTTCACCTGGCAACAGTTGCGAGAATCCTCGATCGACTGCTTGCTCCGTCAGACTCGAAATCCATAGTCGAGCAAGTGGTTTTTTGTTACCTGCGAGTCGGAGGATCAGACGAACGATCGCTTCTCCTTCCCGTTCGGCATCCGATGCGATGATGACATCGGTAATCGAGCGGTCATGGAGCCATTTTTTGATGGCATAGAACGGTTTCGACTTCCCTTTTGAAATACGATAATCAAATCGTTCTGGGACGATTGGAAGCGCCTCGTACTTCCATGACTTCCATTCCGGACGATAGTGCGACGGTTCTTGAAGTTCACAAAGGTGACCGACGGCCCATACGACAATCGCCCCCTCAGGGAAACGGGGACAAGGTGAGATTTCAATCTCGTCTTTTCGCTTTTTAGATGGATAGGGAGCAGCCAACTTTTGAGCTTGTGATGGCTTTTCCGCAATGATTAGTCTCATAAGAACTCCTTACTTCGCCTTCTACATAATGGCAAGACGTACATGATTGGCTAGCTTCTACTATGTATTTTACTATATCAAGTCGAGGATGGACACATCGAGAGGGGAGCATTTGTTTGCTCTTTTTGAATCATGTCTTGCCTCGTGGCTGTTTTGCGATATCATTAACAGAGAAGTACAACTGTGAAGGAGTGTCGCCATGTCTTATCTTATCTTATTCGCCGCTGTCTTTTTCTTATCGACGAGCGTCCTCTTCGTCAAATGGACGTCGGCACCTGCCGAGACTGCCGCATTTTACCGAATGCTTTTCACGTGTCTCATGTTGCTACCGTTTGTCGATTTCAAATCACTGATCACCACGCGCCTTATGACACGTTATGCTCTACTCCTTAGCGGAACGTTACTGGCCTTTCACTTTTGGCTTTGGTTCTTGTCACTCGATTACACGACGGTCGCCAGCTCCACACTGTTTGTCACATCGAGTCCAATTTTTGTGTTGATCGGGAATGCACTCATCTTTAAAAAGAATCCGACTCGAAAGGGACTGGCCTTCGCGCTCGTTGCTGTCCTCGGGGGCATGCTCGTCGCCGCGGGGGATATTCAACTCGGCCGTGAAGCCCTCTTCGGAGACCTACTCGCCTTGATTGCCGCCCTATTGATTGCAGGATATTGGCTCGTCGGACAGCATGTACGAGCCTCGATGAACACGAATACATACTCTTTTAGTGTATATCTCGTTGCGACGGTCGTGCTTTGCTTCATGTTGCTCGTTCGTGGCACGACGTTCACTGCCTTTGAATCCATCAACTGGTGGTACTTCCTTGCGCTCGCTTTCTTCCCGACAATCCTCGGGCACAACCTCTTCAACTATGCGCTTGCCCGTGTCAGTGCGACCGTCGTCAGTATCACGATTCTTGGAGAAGCATTGTGGGGAATGCTGTTTGGATACGCCTTCTTCGGAGAGCGACTCGGACCGTTCCAATGGGTCGGTGCGATCGTCCTCCTCGGCGGGATATACTTGTTCCTAAAAGAAGACGCCCGCTCGACACGAGCGGACGTTTGATTATAAGTTTGTCGCTTTCGGATTTACATCATGTGCTTCTTTATCTTCTTCTGAAGGACGGAACAATAATTTACGGTCCCAGAATGCCAGGGCGACTGCCGTCAAAAATGTCATCGCATCAGCGATTGGGAATGCCAACCAGACGCCGAACACCCCGAGGAACGATGGGAGAATGAAGACGAGCGGTATCGTGTAAAGCGTCTGACGTGACAGGGACAAGAACATGGCGACTCGCGCTTTCCCGAGGGACTGATAGATTCCATTGACGAGCATCTGCACACTCGGAAGGAAAGAAACGGCGAACAGAATGTGAATCGCCGTCACACCTCCAGCAATGAGCGCCTCATCCGTCGAGAACCAGCCCATGAGCGTTTGCGGGAATAGCTGTAGAATCAACCAAATGATGACAGCAATCGCAATCCCGGCCCGCATCGCCGTCCAAATGGTTTCACGCATTCGGTCGAATCGCTCTGCACCGTAGTTATATCCAACGATTGGTTGCATCCCTTGGACGATTCCCATGATTGGCATACCGACGAGCGCCATGAACTTGTTGATAATGGCGAAAATGGCCAATTCTTCGGTCCCGCCGTACGTACCGAGCATCACGTTGACACCAACGAATAAAATGGATTGGGACACCATCATGATGAACGAAGACGAACCGATTGCCATGATTTCTTTTATCTCATCGAATCGAATCCGGAACTGACGCCACTTGAAGCGCAGTTCCGTTTTTGGTTTTCGGGCGAAGAAGAAGCGCAGCATCAATACGGAACCGATGACTTGGGCGAGTGCCGTCGAAGTCGCTGCCCCGTACATGCCCCAGTCGAACGTGAAAATGAAGAGCGGGGTCGTCACGAGGTTGACGAGAACGGTCGTCAGCATGACCTTCATTTGATAAGGTGCCTGTCCTTCAGCACGAACCATCGCACTCGAAGCGAGTGTGAACATGAAGAATGGTGAGCTGATCAAGACAACTGATAAGTACTGTCGGCTGAGATCCATGATTTCGGTCGTCGCACCGAACACTTTTAAAATGTCATCTAACATAAAGAAAGCAGAACTGACCGCAAGTGCCGCAAACAGACCGACGAGGACAAGTACGTTCAAGAATGTAACGGCTGCACCGGCATCGTCACCGCGTCCGAGCTTCCTCGAACTGATAGACGCCCCACCCAGTCCCACGGCACTCGACACGGCCATTAAAATCATTTGAATCGGGAACGCAATCCCGATGGCAGCGACTGCCGATGCACCGATCCCTCGGGCGACAAAAATCGTATCAATGATATTGTAGAGCGCCGTCACGAGCATCCCAATCATCGCCGGAAGCGATAACTTGAAGAGGAGTCTGCCGATGGGCTCAGTCCGTAATTGCTCCGTATTTTGGTTCATTCTTCCATCCCTCCGTCTCTACTTCTTAGGGTAGCAGGATTGAACGGAACGGGCGACTATGTTGGCTCGGTGGATGTGTCAAACGAGCGAACGAGCACGCACACCTTTTCGCTTACGCATAATGTAATCGGTCGCGACTGGCCGATCCACTTTTACACGAATCGTCATCATCGCTTGGTTAGCAGACTCGAGGAGGTGTCCGTCCACATCCTCCATCGTATCAATGACTTGTGAAAAACGAACAAATCCGGGTCCGAAAAATTCAACCTCTTCACCGATTGAAAAGTGATTCCGCTGTTCGAGCGTTGCCATACCCGTCACAGGGTCGTATGAGATGACACGAGCTGCAAACGCAAATTGCGGAATCGAACGAGGTTTCCCGAACAATTGCTCTTTTTCAGTCGGGATCCCGTAATAGAACCCGGTCGCGAGCTCACGTTGGGCCGCTTTCCAAATTTCCTCTTCCCATGCCGGGTCGAAGACGAAATGCTCTGGGTCTTCACAGTACGCATCAATCACTTGACGATAGACGTTACACACGGTCGCGACGTAATGAATCGATTTCATTCGTCCCTCAATCTTCAAACTATCCACTCCCGCCTCCACCAAGTCAGGTATGTGGCGGACCATCGATAAATCAACTGAACTCATCGAGAACAGCTCTTCGTCACGCGCTTCCATCTCTTCTGTCAGAAGATCTCCCTCTTCAAAGAAACCATATTTCCAGCGGCATGATTGGGCACATCCCCCACGGTTGGCATCTCGTAATGTCATGTGATTTGATAACGTGCATCGACCGGAATAGGAGATACACATCGCCCCATGGACGAACGTCTCAATTTCGACATCGACTTCCTGTTTCATTTTGACGATTTCATCCATCGATACCTCACGAGCCAAGACGATTCGTTCGAGTCCTTCTTCCTTCCAGAAACGAAGCGTCTCGTAGTTTGTCGCCGAAGCTTGGGTCGACAAATGGACGGGCAACCCTTCTGCTTCCGTAAGACAAGTTTCAATCATCGCTGGATCCGAGACGATGACTGCATCGATTCCGATATCTCGAAGTGTTCGGAAGAAGTCACCTGCCCCCTCGATATCGCCTTCATGCGTCACCATGTTCGCAGCGACGTATACTTTCGCACCGTTCGCATGTGCGAAGGCTACCCCTTCACGCATCTCGTCATAACTGAAATTACCGGCACGTGAACGTAACCCGAACTGCTGTCCGCCGATATAGACCGCATCGGCACCATAATGGATGGCCATCTTTAATTTCTCTAAGTTTCCTGCTGGCGCTAATAATTCTGGACGTCGTTTCATCTTGATCCCTCACTTAATCTCTTCTGGCTTGCGTAACCATAATCCCGTACCGAGACGGAACGCTTCCGGTTGTAGCTCATGAAGACGTTGTACCATCTCCATGCGATCAAATCGACCGTTCAACAAATTCGTCCGGGCATAAGTAAACAACTGAACGATTTCAACAAACTGGGCCCCGGCGTGCCATCCATCTAGCTTCCACGTGTGAAGTCCATTTTTGACTAACGTCGGAAGCTGACCCATGAGCGTCAAATCCTCAGAGAATATATGGGTACCGTTCTCGTCCTCGTAGATGGGATAACGACTCGTCGTATCTGCCGGTTCGCTCATATAAAATTCGCGTTGTTTTGCTTCTTCAATCGGTCTCCCGAGTTCGTTAAAGTAATTCGTCACGAGTGGTCGTTTGGAATGATGGATGCACGTCGGACCATATACTTGTACCTCAACAGGAAGTCCGATTTGTTGTTGGATCAAAACGAGTTCATCGATGGTCACTTCACGCGCGACGACCGCTCCAATCGCTTCGCGTTTCCCCCAAAATTGAATCTGTTTGGCGGACGTGACGAGCGTTTGAGCATCATACCAATACGGAATCTTTGCCTGTCGGATCAAGCGAATGGCACCAGGGTCTCCAGCGGTGACATCATCGACTCCAATCGTTTTCAGCGTTTGCAAATAATCCGTCAATTCTTCAATGTGGTCATTGTGCATCAGGTTGTTGACGGCTACTGTCACTTCTTTCCCGTACCGATGGGCAAGTTGTGTGACTTCCCTCACAGCATCGATTGTCCAGTCACCTTTTTGTCTCAACCCAAACCTCGAATTTCCGATATACAGTCGGTCCGCGCCGGCTTTGATTAACGCTTCTGCCTGATCGACGCTTTGCGCCGTAGTGACGAGCTGAATCATCATATTTGTTCTACTCCCTACTTTGTGAGTCTAATCACATTTTCTTGCTATACTTTAGCATATGTTCCACTGTGCGAACGGAGCAGGATTTTAACAACTCGTGAAGAATTCAGTAACAATGTATGACTTTTCATCAAAGGAGTGGATCATGTTGTCAAAGACAGCTTTAATCACCGGCGCCTCGATGGGCATCGGTCTAGACTTGGCCGTACTCGCCGCTCGCGACGGCTATGACTGTATTTTAGTATCTCGGAACGAACCACGATTGCATGAACTAAAAAAAGTACTTGAGACACGTTATCGCATCAACGTCCATATCTTTGCACTAGATTTAGCAAAACATGACGCAGCAGTCCGATTGACGACGATGATCGCCGAAGCTGGCCTCACTGTCGACTTTTTAATCAACAATGCCGGGTTCGGCACGTCCGGCGCATTCGCCGACCTCGATGCCGAGACGGAGGCCGACGAGGTCCGATTGAATGTCAATACGTTGACCGAACTGACGAAAGCCTATTTGCCTGGCATGCTCGAACGTGACCACGGATATGTGTTGAACGTCGCATCCGTCGCTGCCTTCCAACCTGGTCCCTATATGGCCGTCTATTATGCGACGAAAGCCTATGTCCTTTCATTCACTGAAGCGATTCATGCCGAAGTGAAAGGTAGCGGTGTGCATGTGAGTGTATTATGCCCTGGCCCGACGGATACAAATTTCTTTAATCGTGCCGGGAGTGAATTGTCATTCTCGAAAATGCCATCTCATCTCGTCGCCTTCTTCGGATACAAAGGGGTGTTGAATAACAAGCGTGTGATCATCCCTGGACTCTCGAATCAGCTGTTGGTCGGGGTCGCCAAATTGATGCCGAGAGCTCTCAGTTTAGAAGTACTACGCCGCGTCCAGAAACCGGCTGATGGAACACCTGCTGAATCGACCACATGAAAAGGAGCGACCGCATCGGGTCGCTCCTTTTATGGTTCAGAGTGTAAGCGAGAGACGTTTACAAGCCGATATAGAAACACACCTGCCGGAATCATGGTCATCAGCGCTGTGGCGATGACGACTCCCCACGCCATGATGGCATCGAGCGTCAGGTCTCCCGATGTGAGCTGGTCCATGATGCTCAGTTGTTCCACGGAAAGCACAATCATGAGTGCTGGCCACACGCTCGCCGCAAGGATGCTGATCATGGCAAAACGGGCTCTCGTGTAACGTTTTGCCAATAGAATCAGATTTAACAAGATAAACAATAATCCTACGAGTAAAAACATGCCGACTTCAGTGAGATTGATATATGCACCCATCCGTCGTTCACCTCACTCAAAATGATTTGACTATTGTATATTTACCCGAATTGACGAAGGAATATGCGCTCAAACAAGGGACGGATTAAAATGAGGAAGACAACGTTCGATAGCCCATGTGCCAAGTCAAACGGGACGCTGAGTAAAAGTAGCTTCCAAAAGTCAGCTCCAATCACTTCTATGAACGCCAGATTTGTCGTCCATCCATATAAAAATCCAGAGAAAAAACCGAGCGTAAGGAAAAGGATACCTGACTTCATCCATATCGTTCGAAAACTGCTTACGAGCGTCACGACAAGAAGCCACCCCAAAAATTGATAGAAGACGAACGGTCCGATCCCGAGCAACAGACCCGACAAGATGGGTACGAAGAGTGCCAAGATCGCTGCAGCATTCAACCCAATACATAATGCGGTCAGCATCAAAATAGCTGTCGTCGGCTGTACGTTCGGAATCGTCATAAAGAGCCAACGCCCGATGACTGCGAGTGCCAAGAGCTGCACGAGCGGTTGAATCGGGAGGTCAGATTTCTCAAATCGATACAGAACCAGGATGGCAATCAGAATGGCGAGGACGTATGTGACCATAGCGTACTCCGTTCTTGAAAGATTGAGCGCTCACCTTGAAAGACCACGCGACCACTTGCAAGGTAAATCACGTCCGTCGCTTGGTCGATTAACGCCAAATCATGGGTCGCACAAAGCACGCGTGCTGATTCTGTCTTTTTCAAGACCGCTTCAAGGAACGCCGTTCGCTCCCCATTCGTTAAATCCACCGTCGGTTCATCGAGCAAAAGGACGCTTGCCGGGTCGTTCAGGACGGCTTGAAGTTGTGCAATCCTCCGATTCGATTCTTTCGGAAACGGACCGTACTCCGTTTCGGCAGGAAGATAGGCAGCTCGCTCCCCCCGCTTCACCCGTCCACGAAGAGGGCGTCTGCTCCTTGCTAAAAGTTCGAGCAACGTCGATTTTCCACTTCCGTTCGTCCCGATACAGACGGTGAGACCCGGTTCAGTCATTTGGACGGTCACTTCTTCAATGGCATAAGTCGCCTGAAGCGGGTGTCGATAGGATACATCGGTCGCATCAATCCTCGGTATCGTCTCCGATTGTCGGAAAGTGATTTGTATGTCTTCAGATGACTCTCGCGCCCGTTCCGTATAACCGATTTGAACACCGAGATCGGTTATACGACGGAATAGCATCTCTAGATGTTCTCGACGGAATTGATCGAGGTGGCGGAACGGTTCGATAAGTACAATTGCTTCGGGCTGATTTGATAGAGCATAAGCGACTTGTACAATCTGTTGTTCTCCGCTTGAACAGGCGTCAAACGCTTTTGGATATAGTGCATCGATTTGTAAGAGTGAGGCAAGTTCCGCTCCCCGAAGCGGGTCAACACCGGATAATAAATGACCAACTTTTCCTGAGAATGGTTGATTCATTCTGATGACTTGAGGACGATACCGTTCGATATATGCCTCGAACGAACCGTCAACGGTAGAAAGCCATTGCATCACGAACACCTCCTTTTGTGATGTATGGATAGATGAGCCATGGAATGATGGTCCATTCGATTGATACATAACCAATCAAGCCAATCGCAAGGAGTTGCAGAACATCCTCGGCCCGGAAGCGACGCATCGGCTCGACTGCAAATTTTGGCTCATGCCTTTGGCTCTTAATGCCATTCTCGATCGCTTCTTGCCAGGCTCCTTTCGGGTGACTTCTGAGCGACTGACGTACCGCCCGTTCCATCGAAGGAATAAGTGCCCACGCCCCGTACAAGAGGGAAGTTGAACGGGGCCATTTGGAGAGGAGTGGCAGCAATCGTTCCAATCGAACAATACGAGAAATCCACAGCATGCCAAGTAAAAAAGTAGCCAACCTCAACAGCTGACGCCATATGTAAGAGAGCGATAACTCCCACCCGAACAATGCAGGGAAGACCGAAACGACAGTAAACGCAATCAATACGATGAGCATCGTCCACGGAAACCGACGTTCAAGCATGAGCAACAGGACAAGACCGACGACCAATACCGTGACATCTTGGATATACGTCAGGATGAATAGATGGCTGAATAGAAAGAAAAGGAGCGTGACAGGATGTCGCCGCTCCCAATCTGCCTCATTCGAAGAAAGCAATCGCATCTTCTTCAAACCGCCACTGAATGACGTCCGTCGATTCTACTTCTTTAGCACCGGCCCCTTCATCTCCGGGCGCACCATTAAAAGCAAATACCCAGCCTGACGATTGTCCTTCTGATTTTTCTTCGACGCCTTCGATTGCCGTCACGTACGACATGTCTCCGCTTCCTGTCACTTCGAGGTCAAGCCCTGTCGCTTTCAATGCGTCGAGCACGGTCGCATCATCTTCCAAACAGACGCTCTTCTCTTGATAGAGCGTCTCTTCCGTCGCCGCATTGTATACGGAAATGGTCGGACTTACATCGCACGCCTCTTGTTGGGCTTCTTCTCCGCCACATCCGACAAGAAGTGCGGTCGCTAATAGGGAAAAACTCAAATACCGTTTGATCATTCTGTCAAATCCTCTCGTTGATGTATCGAATAATTATATAGTATCGCAAAACGTTCGCCTGAACTTCGTCCTTCCTGTGTCAGTCCGACGAGTTGGATGCTGTTTGCGAGGACTGGTTCGCGCTGGAGCCAGAACTTGACCAGTTCATTGTCCCGATTGATCATGAGCATCGATTCGTTTTCGAACGTGTACATGTCATACAGCCCATCATAGGAAAGTTGTAACACTGGGGCAGAAACGACGTCAGTATACTCATCCCATGAAGGACCTCGTAACGTCGACAGCATGTGGTCGAATTCGACAAGCTTTTCAAAAAAGGCCTGTCCAGATTCTTTACGCAGTTCATCGACTTGTTCATACGAAAGTTGTCCTGAGCCGTATGTTACACGGATCTGTTGGAACGATTCGGCTCGTTCCACCATGAGTAAGTACTCAATGGATTGAACGTTCCCTTCTCGGTCGATCTGTAGTTTCCCACGATCTAATTTAATCGATTCACTATTGATTCGTTGTAACAATTTTTCAGTCATGTCATCAAACGATTCATCCGTGACCGAAACGGCGCCGATTTGTTGCGATTCGGAACGAAACCCGGATTGATCGAATAACGGGACAAAAAGCAAGACAAGAAAAAAGAAGAACCCTAACAGTGCCCCATACCATTTATACCGGCTGTTCTGTTTCGGAAAGAACAAAAAAGACAATAGAAAGCCAATCGGAATGTGAAAACCGCCGATGGGGAAAGACACGATTCCAAGCAGTGAATAAAATAAGAACTTTGGAAAAAAGTTCGCTTCCGGCTCTTTTAATTGATTCAATCGAATCCCTAATAGAACGCTGATTACTAAAAAGGCTGCCCATACATAGAGTTGAATGGTCACATCACTCCCCCACTGTATATTCTAAAAAGTCCGTCGCAACGAGACTCGATGGAAAATCCGACACAACTTCTTGAACAAATTCTTCCTCTCGTCCGACATAGCGTGCTGAGATGTGTGTCACAATCAGCTTGCCGACGGCGCACGCATTCGCTAGCGCGGTCGCTTCACGTGTCGTCGAGTGACCATACTTCCGAGCGAGCGCTTGTTCCGCCTCCATAAACGTCGCCTCGTGAACGAGGAGGTCTGCTCCATCCGCCAACTTCTTCGCGTTCTCACACGGGATTGTATCTCCTAAAATCGCTACGATTTTTCCCGGAATCGGTTCAGTGACGTATTCTTTAGAGTCATACCATTTTCCTTCAAATTCAAATCGGTCTGATTCTTTGATGGTTCGATAAATCGGTCCACTTGGAATACCGAGTTCTCTTACAAGATCGACGCGTAGCATGCCCGGTTTTTCTGGACCATCGATTCGGAAACCGAATGAAGGGAACCGATGCTCTAATTTTCGCACAGTGACGAGATGGTCGTCTTGTATGAATGTGTCCCCGTCCGAGTACTCGATCACGGTCAGCTCGTATCCTAGATGTGAGCCTGTGACACGCAAAGTAGCTTCAAGCCATTTTTTCAATCCTTTTGGTCCATAGACGGTCAAGGGGGCGGTTCCATCGAGTGCCGAACGAGTCGATAAGAATCCAGGCAATCCGAATACATGGTCACCATGAAGATGCGTCACCCATACCGCTGTCACTTTTCTCGGTTTGATTTTCGTATAGAGCACTTGGTGTTGCGTGCCCTCGCCACAATCAATCAGCCAGGTCACGTTCGATAAATCGAGAGCTAGCCCCGATACGTTGCGCTGTTTCGAAGGCATCCCCGACCCAGTTCCTAAAAACTGTAACTTCATAAATATTTAATTCCTTTCTTCAAGCCGTTCCATGCTATACTTGACGTAATCGCTGAAAAGGATGTGATTTGTGATGACCAAGGCAGAACAACCCGAATCGATTTATGAGACGATTCGAGAACGCGCAGCTTTGATGAATCGCTTGCACCAACAGGAACAAGGCACCTCTATCCGTATTCACGACATAGCGATCGAACTTCATTGCACAGACGAGTTGATTTTAGAATCACTGGAGTTCGCAGCATAACGAGTACGAACACATACGAAGAGCCGACGAATGGTCGGCTCTTTTTTATTGCTTAGGTGATGCGACTTCTTCAACGATTGTCACGACATATTCGACGAGTTTATACAACTCTTCAAGTGGCATCCGTTCGTTCGTCGTATGAATCTCTTCATAGCCGACCGCCAAGTTGACTGTCGGGATTCCCCCACCGGCGATGACGTTCGCATCCGAACCTCCCCCTGAGTGTAAGATTCGAGTCGGACGTCCGATTGTCTGAGCCGCACGTTTCGCCACCTCAACGACTTCGTCCCCTTCCTCAAACTTGAATCCAGGATACATGATGTCGATGTCCACTTCGGCACGACCACCGAACGACTCAGCGACCTCGATGTACGCTTGTTTCATCGTTTCCGCCTGTTTCTCCATCTTCTCATGGATGAGGGAACGGGCCTCAGCAAGAACTTCGACATAGTCACACACGATGTTTGTCGCGCGACCCCCTTCGAAACGTCCGATGTTGGCTGTCGTCTCTTCATCGATACGACCGAGCGGCATCTTCGCGATGGCTTTCGCTGCGATTTGAATCGCCGAGATTCCTTTTTCAGGTGCGACACCAGCATGAGCCGTCTTCCCGTAAATCTTCGCGTTCACTTTTGCTTGAGTCGGAGCGGCGACAATGATGTCTCCAACTGGTCCATCCGAATCAAGGGCAAAACCGAACTTCGCATCGATTTTCGATAAATCCAATACTTTCGCACCGACAAGACCTGATTCTTCCCCGACGGTGATCACGAACTGGATTTGACCATGTGGAATTTGTTTTTCTTTCAATACACGCACGAGTTCGATCATCGCAGTGAGGCCGGTCTTGTCGTCTGCTCCGAGAATCGTCGTACCATCCGTGACGACATATCCGTCTTTGATGCTCGTCTTGATTCCTTTACCTGGAGTGACCGTATCCATGTGAGCCGTAAAGTAAATCGGATCAACATTGTCTTTCGTTGCAGGCAACGTGATGATCAAGTTGTTACCAGAGTGTGCCGTCTTCGTTGATGCGTCGTCCTCGTAGACGTCGCAGCCAAGCTCTGTGAATACACCTTTCAAATGTTCACAGATGATCGCTTCTTCCTTCGTTTCTGAATCGATGCCGACCAATCCTAAAAATGTGTCGAGCACGCGTGTCTCGTTTACCATAAACAACATCCCTCCATCCAAACATTTCTTGACCATTATATCAAACTCCCCTGGATTGCACGAATCTTTTCCATTCTGTACAATGATGGCAAACACGTATATGGAGGCAGACCATGAAGAAAAAACAGAAAAGACGACAACGCATCATTCAAATCGGCGTCGTCGTCATCGTCTCAATCTTTTTAATCAGCACGTTTCTCTCGAGCATGACCATGTTCTTTTAAGAGCAAGATGTATCGCTCTTTCAAGATCAAGTAACTTTTTACATCTGATAAAATATTTAATAAGGATGAGCGTACCTCGAATTCCTCACGCGTCGTGGGGAGAGGTACGTTTTTTCGATAATGCTCAATCATCTCTTCAAGCTCCTGTAAAAAGACAGAGGCATCGGCATGCTCGTTCACATGGTCCCCGACTCGACGTAAGAACGTCGCGACCGGTTTTGCTTCATTGACGACCATCGTGATTTCTCTGGCGTTATCAGCGACTCGTTTGAGAATATCATACTGTCGTTCACGCATCCGGAAGTATAGATAGTCCATGTCTTCATTCCGCTTTCCGATTGAGTTCCCCATACGGCGAAGAGCTAAATCTTTCCCCTCTTTCAGATAGTCCCGCGTCTTGATGAGCATCATCGAGTGATTGTTATAGATGCCCGTCTCGACACATGCCGCCACGTCATAATACAGAACAGCAAGCGAACGGTCGATATTCTCTTTAATCCGTTCAATCTCACGGTCAAGCGTCGGCATATACATGTTGACGACGAGCCCGACACCGACACCTATTGCAATGAGGAATAGCTCATTGATAAATAACTCGAGTGTAAACTGTGCCTCGGTGTAGAGGTGGGTCAAAATGACGACACTCGTAATGAGCCCGTCTTGCAGTTTCAATTGTTGTACGAGTGGAATGAAAATGACAAAATAAAGTGTGAGCGTCACCGGTGAATAGCCGAGTAGCGTGAACATCGCCGCACCCATTCCGATGGCGAGAAGACTTGCCATGACTCGTTCATAGGAGGCGCGAATCGATTTTTTACGCGTCTCTTGAATACTTAAAATGGCGATAATGGCTGCAAATACAAAATAATCGAGATGAATTGTTTCGGAAATGAGCATCGCGATACCTGCTGCGACCGCGGTCTTTAACGTCCGCGTTCCAATTTTCATACTAATTTCCCCCTTCTCCATCAAATTGTTGACTAAATCAACTCGTTTGGCAATTCAAAAGTTTGGAAGTGATTTGATTGAAACGAAAGAAAAGACTTAAGGTTTGGCCGATGATTGCGACACTTAGTCTCGCCATCGCAGCCTTTTTATGGATTCAATCTTCCCGTGAAGACACCTATACCGTCGAAACGGTGACGAATGGCGACCGTGTCACGAGGTCGTTCGAATCTCTCGCAGAAGCAAAACGATACATGACGGCCGGTAAGAACCGGACATTGTTCTCCCCCTCTGGAGAAGTACTCGATTTTACAGGTACCGGAGTCGTCGTCACTCCGAGTGATGCTATCACAAACTTATATAAAGATGCATCATTTAAAACACGACAATCCTATGTCGCTGGTGGCACGAGACTTCAACTAATTGAGCGCGGAGACGATCATCTTAAAGTACGTATCTCCGGGGCGGATGTGTATGTCAAACCGGATCAAATGGCGTTATTCCCTGAAGCGGTTGTGAAGAGACGTGGATATTACGAGATTCGAGAAGGTGACGTCTACCATACGGTGGAAGCGAACGCCAATCTCGCCGGTACGTTCCTTGTAGGTCCGACAGAAAAAAACTCGGATGACCGTTTTTACACAGAACGTGTCCAAGACGTCTTCGATTCTCCTTATCAATTTGCATCGATTCGCAAGTCGTCCCCATATTCGGCTGACGAGTTTGATCAATATTTAAAATCCATCGATTCACCGCTCGCTGGGGAAGGAAAGTCCTTTAAACGGGCAGAAGACACGTATAACATCAATGGCCTATTCCTGCTTGCGGTCGCCGCACATGAGTCCCGCTTTGGAACATCCGATATCGCTCGAGTAAAGCGTAACCTGTTTGGATTCCGCGCGACAGATGACGACCCGAGCGGGAATGCGACATCCTTTAAAACAATTGACGCTAGCGTACAGGCTGCTGCTGAATTGTTTGCGACTAAATATGTCACTGGGCCATATGCTCGTGGCGATTATCCTGGGAACAAGCAGGAAGGCATCAATATCTTCTATGCCTCCGATCCATACTGGGGTGAGAAAGTTGCCGGTACGATGTACACGATCGACCGTGAACTCGGTTTGAAGTACTTGAAAAAAATTCAATGAAAAGCAGCCCGGCTCATACGAGTCGGGCTGCTTGACGCTTCATTCGATTATAACTTCCACCTCTTGCTCATACAATTCGATGAGTCGATTGTTGTCGAGCACATGCTCACTTGACTGTTCATAGCGGTCTGTGACGAGCGGAATCAAATCTTCCCACACGACCCATTTCACGTATTGATCGCGATAATAATCATGATTGAGCTCATACACGCTCATCTCTTTTGCCTCTGCATATCGTCTTTGAGACTCGACCACCGTCGCATCCGGTCCTTTTTCAATCCGTTCATCGACTTCGTCACCCGTTACTACGATTCCATATTCGCTTTTCGCATGCTCCAACCATGCACGTTCAAAATCAGCTTGGTCTTTCGTACGGATTATAAGTTCCTTCACATCGATGATTTCACCACTCTTCTTCATCTCCACGTACATTCGTTCTGCCAACTTTCGTTCGAAATCGTTATTGATTTGCGGAGCCAAATCGTTTTGAAACGTCTCAAGGATTTTCTTCAGTTCTTCGACCGTCGACTCAGAATAAACCTTTGTCTCCGTTTGGGTGAACATCTTATTTTCGACCTGTTCAGACATTTTCTTTGAATCAGATTGATCGATGAGCACAAACATTCCGACAATGATAAGTATGAATATGGTCAGCCCTGTAATGCGCTTCATATTCCATCATCTCCTATTTTAAATTCACGTCATGGCTTTGAATATCAATCGTTACATCATGTATATACTTCTCAAGTGAAAAGAATGATTCAACATCGAATGACATTTTGTTGAAGGAGTTTTACATCATAAGACGAATACGTAAAATGAACGAACATTCATTTTTGAGGGGGAATTAAGATGAAAACGATTTGGATTACCGGGGGATCGTCCGGCATGGGGAAAGCGATGGCATTAAAATTTAAACAGGAAGGATGGAACGTCGCTATCAGCGGTCGAAACGAGGAACGACTACTAGAAGCGATGAACGATTTGAATTCAATCGATGCAGGTCAGGCGATGAGTGTGCAACATGACGTTCGTGACTATGAAGGATGCGCGAAAGCACTGGCCGACATCGTATCCGCTTATGGACCAGTACACGCACTCGTCAACAATGCTGCCGGAAATTTCGTCTGTCCGACCCTTGATTTATCTCCTAATGGTTGGGCAAGTGTCATCGACATCGTCTTAAACGGGACATTCAACTGCACCCATGTTCTCGGGAAACATTGGGAAGCAGATGAAATCCGTGGCGGCTCCATCATCAACATGGTCGCTTCCTATGCGTGGCAGGCAGGTCCTGGTGTCGCACCGAGTGCGGCAGCGAAAGCAGGCGTCTTGAACTTGACGCGAACACTCGCGGTTGAATGGGGCTATCAATTCGGCGCACGGGTCAATGCCATCAGTCCTGGACCGATTGAACGGACAGGCGGCGCTGAAAAGCTCGTCTCCCACGTGAAGGAAGTAGAGCGTATTCGCCGTAACGTCCCACTTGGACGTTTTGGGACACCGGAAGAGATCGCGGACCTCGCTTACTGGATGGCATCAGACGAGATGCGCTATTTAAACGGGGATTGCATCTCTCTTGATGGTGGTCATTGGTTGAACAAGCATCCATTCTAATCAAAAGGACGACCGAATATACTCGGTCGTCCTTTTATATGTCCACCCCATCCCATTCTTCATGAAACTGTTCTAGAAACTGCTGCATGAAAGCATGACGTGACATCGCTAGTTGTTTTGCTTTTGAGGTATGCATCATCGACGCCAGCTTCAACAGCTTGTCATGAAAATGTTGAATGGCACTCTCTTCCGACAAATCGAGCGGAGTTTTGCGAGAACCCGCGAACTGGAACGTTCGCGCAATCCCGATGGCCCCCATCGCATCAAGACGGTCGGCGTCTTGCAAGATTTCGCTTTCCCGGCTCGTCGGGGTCTTGCCTTTTGAGAAGGAGACCTCATCAATCACCGCCATCACCAATTCCACTTGCTCTTCAGTGATGTCAATTGAGGACAGATGCTGTTTGACGAGACCGTTCGGACGACCGAGCTTATGATCTTCCACGTCGTGTAAATATGCCGAGAGGAGGAGAACCGTCCGATTGACCGGTTCATCCTCCATTAAACGTTCCACTAGTCGGACGACACGCGTAATGTGGGCGACGTCATGACCCGACGCGTCATCTGCATGAATCGTTCCGATGAACTCTCGCGTCGCTTGAATCACGTCCATGCTTAAATCTCGATCGTCGTATTCGGTTCAATCAAGAGACCTCGACGGTGCAATTGGTCACAAAACGCCTGAGCATCTTGTTTAATCGGCGGGAACGTATCAAAGTGGATCGGAACGACACGTTTCGCTTGAAGCCACTGCGCCGCATCTAATGCGTCTGTTGGTCCCATCGTGAAGTTGTCTCCGATTGGAAGGAACGCGACATCGATTTCAAACCGTTCACCGTACATCTTCATATCGGAGAAGAGACTCGTGTCTCCAGCGTGGTAGAGCGTCAGTTCGTTCGTCTCGATGATGAATCCGGCAGGCATCCCCATATAGACCGGTGTATCCCCCATGTCAAAGCTCGAACTGTGGAACGCTTGGGTCATCGTGACACGCCCGAACGGAAAGGCATGACCTCCCCCGATGTTCATCCCGTGAACAGAGAAGCCTTTTTTCTCGTAATACGATGCGAGTTCATGTGTCGCCACAATCGTCGCACCCGACGATTTCGCAATCAATTCGACATCCTCGATATGATCGAAATGAGCATGTGTGAGCAACAAATAGTCCGGACGTAGTGTAGAAGGGTCTATTTCCGTATGAGGGTTACTCGTCAAAAATGGATCGATCAACACGTTTACGCCATCAATCTCAAATCCTACAGTCGCATGTCCATAATAGGTGATTTTCACGTGTATTCATCCTTCCTTCGTAAGTTCAGATTACAACACTTTCTCCAAGAAACGTTTCGCCCGGTCGGTTTGCGGATTCAACAACAGGTCAGCCGGTTTTCCTTCTTCCATGAGAATCCCTTCATCCAGGAAGAGGACGCGGTCTGCCACTTCACGGGCGAAGCCCATTTCGTGTGTGACGACGACCATCGTCATCCCAGTCTCAGCCAACCCTTTCATAACGTCGAGTACTTCATTGACCATCTCAGGGTCAAGTGCCGATGTCGGTTCATCGAACAACATGACGTTCGGTTCCATCGCCAAGGCACGCGCGATGGCGACACGCTGTTTTTGTCCACCCGAGAGTTGGCTCGGATAGGCATCGATTTTTTCAGAAAGGCCGACACGTTCGAGTAATTTCTTCGCACGTTCCAGCGCTTCCGCCTTGCTGACTTTTAAGACGTTGATTGGTGCATACGTCAAATTGTCCAATACGCTCATATGAGGGAACAAGTTGAACTGTTGGAATACCATCCCAATGTTTTGACGCGCCTTCGCGACGTTCGCCCCTTTTTTCGTAAGCTCGAATCCGTCGACACTGACCGTACCGCTCGTTGGAATCTCAAGCATGTTCAAACAGCGTAGAAATGTCGATTTACCAGACCCGGACGGTCCGATGACAGCAACCACTTCACCACGCTCGATCGTCGTTGTGATTCCTTTTAACACTTCTAAGTCACCAAATTGTTTGTGTAGGTCTTTTACTTCGATCATCTTCCATCACTCTTTCTTAACCGTTTTTCTAGACGTTGTCCAAGATACGTCAAGATCATCACTATCGTAAAGTATATCACACCGGCGAATAGAAGCGGTTCGAAGTAGATTGCCTTCTGCCCACCGACGATTTGCGCACGACGCATGATATCGAGCACCCCGACCGTCGAGACGAGGGCAGACTCTTTCGTTAATGTGATCATTTCGTTCACAAGAGCAGGCAAGATGTTCTTGAACGCCTGTGGCAAGATGATGGAACGTAACTGTTTGACATATGGGACACCAAGAGCATCCGAAGCCTCCCACTGTCCTTTATCTACTGCTTGGATACCCGCTCGAATAATCTCTGAAATATACGCCCCCGAGTTGAGCGAGAATGCGATGACCGCTGACTGGTACGGTGTCGTGATATATCCCGTCAGTTGCGGCAATCCGAAGTGGATGATGGCGAGTTGCAAAATGAGTGGTGTCCCACGGAACACCGCCGTATAAGCATGTCCGATAAAGTTAATCAGACGATTCGGGACAATTTTTAATGTAGCGACAACAATCCCAAGTGAGATCCCAATCAATGCCGAGACGATCACCACTTGGAACATGACTGGAATCCCCTCAAGTATATAAGGGATCGAATCATAAATCCGGCTAAAATCCATAGTGAGTTCCTCCTAAAAAAGGGCTGACCGATTCATCTTCAGTCAGCCTCGTACGATTCATTATTCGGCTGGCGCAGCCTCTTCTTCAAACCATTTCTGTGCTAACTCTTCGATTTCTCCACTGTCGATCATCTTCTTCAACTCTTCGTTGAATTGATCGCGGAGTTCATCATCTTTACGGAAGGCAGCAGCAGAACCTGCTTCTTCTTCGTCCACAATTTCAAATGTCGTCAATTCACTATCTTGCTCGAGGTATTTTTTCGCGACCGTATCTTCGATGACCATCGCGTCAATACGTCCTGTCTTGATTTCTTGAATGATCTCAGGAATCTTGTTCAACGAGACGATCTCAGTATCTGTGATTTGATCTTGTGCAATCCCTTCTTGAATCGAACCGAGCTGGACTCCGATCTTTTTCCCCTTCAAGTCTTCAAGTGATTGAAGCGAATCATCTTTTGACAAGATCAAGTTCACCGCTGTGAAATAAATATCTGAGAAATCGGCATTTTCTTTACGCTCTTCTGTCGGAGTCATCCCCGCCATTACGAAGTCGACTCGACCTGCATTGAGGGCTCCAAGTAAGCTTCCGAAATCCATATCTTCAATTTTCAATTCATATCCCATGTTCTCTGCCACTTTTTTGGCGATATCGATATCAAATCCGACAATCTCGTCGCCATTCGCTGTATCGACGAACTCATATGGGAAGTAATCGGCACTTGTACCCATGACGATGACTTTGTCATCCTCACCATCGGTCGATGTCGATCCTCCTTCGTTCACGTCTGCCCCACACGCGACTGAGAACGCGGCCAGTCCTGCTAAACATAATGCTAGAAAACCTTTTTTCATCTTCATCTCCCTTTCATAGTTGAATAATAATTATCAGAACATTAACAAAATTATGACATATGTGTGAACGTTGCTCAACTGTTCTATGACACATCAGTTGTCCGACTTGTGTCTTCAACCACTATATACACATAATTATTACTTGTAAAGTATATTCATGCAAATTATACAAAAAAGAAGGTCACATTCGCTCGAAAGCGAAATATGTGACCGTTCCATTGTCGCGTGACCCATACGGTTGCACCTGTTTGACCGAAGTCATGGGGATGGCGCTATACACATGCGGGTAACGTTCTCCATCCTCATCCAATTCATAATGTAGCAGCTGACCAAGTCGGTTGACGTGTAACGATACGAGAACGACCGCTTCACCCGAATACGACTTTTTGACGACCTTTCCAATCTGTTGCGGCGTACAACATTTGATTGTCCCTTCCGATTGAAGTGACGGTTCATTGATTTCACCGCGTGACAGGGCAATCATATATTCTGCCTCCGTCATGATTTTGATGACTGGTTCCATATACCCTGCCCCTTTTCACAAAAGCGCAAAGGCAGTGCCTTTGCGCCGATGCTTGATTATGCGAAGTAGATGTCGAATAATGTTTGCAATTGGTCGACGAGCTCTTCAGCAGTCGATGACTCAATTTCACTACGCTCTACCATCGTCACGATGTTGCCATCCTCAAGAAGTGCGATTGACGGTGAAGACGGTGCATATCCTTCAAAATACTCACGTGCACGATCTGTCGCTTCACGGTCTTGACCAGCAAACACGGTCACGAAATGGTCAGGCTTCACACCTTCCATTTTGTTCACATATGCAGCAGCTGGACGAGCGATCCCGCCTGCACACCCACAAACCGAGTTGACGAGGACGAGTGTCTTCCCTTCTTTTTTCAGCGCCCCGTCTACTTCTTCCGGTGTCGTGAGCTCTGTGTATCCTGCAGCACGTACTTCGTTACGCGCTTGTTCGACTACATCTTGAAAATATAATTGAAAATCCATGTTGTTTCCCCTTTCGACATTTCGTCTATACTCCCTTATTTTACGTCTTGTTCTACCTCGAGGACAAGTCTATCGCTCAATTCACGTTCTAAGAACGGATCTGCCTGTAACATTTGTTTAAAGGCGAGATAACGTGCCTTCGTCTCAGCAGTCGCCTGACGGTTCGTCAAGTAGGCACGAATCATGATATTTTTTGGGGTATGCTCGAGGTCGATGAATTCGAGCAGCTGGGCATCATACCCGACAAGACCGAGCAGTTCAGCCCGAATCGAATCGGTCGCGAGTGACGCGAACCGTTCTTTGATCAATCCATGCTGAAGCATCACGTCCAGATTCGGTGCTTGAATTTGACGATTCAATTCCTTTTGACAACACGGGACGCTTAAGATGACTTTCGCGCCCCAACGGACAGCACGTGCCAATGCCATATCGGTCGCCACGTCACATGCATGAAGAGTCACGACCATGTCAACAGCTGTTTCCCCTTCATATTCATTAATGTCTCCGACTAAGAATTCGAGTCGTTCATATCCAAGATCTTTTGCAATCGATGCACACTCTTCGATGACCTCTTTCTTCAAATCGAGTCCTGTGATATGCACGTCATATCCTTTCATCTCATGAAGGAAATGATAGAGCGCAAACGTCAAATACGACTTCCCTGACCCGAAATCCAAGATTCGAACGGTACGGTCTGCCGGCAAGTATTTCAGTGAATCCTCAATGAACTCGAGGAAGCGGTTGATTTGTTTAAACTTGTCATACTTTTGACGCTTCACTTTCCCGTCCGCTGACTGAATGCCAAGTCGAATGAGAAACGGAACTGGCTCGTCGAGCGGGAGCACATACTGTTTTTCACGATTGTGGCTCAGTTGAACTTCTTTTTGAGCCGTCTGCTTTTCTTTCAACGTCACTTTGAACTTTTTCGATAATTGGAACTGGAGGTCAGAATCCTTTAACTGAAACTGTCCTTGTCGGAACGTTTCGAGAAGCTCATTCACTTCCGTGACGGCCTCATCTGGTGTCAAGTTTTTATGGTTCATCACCCGCTCATACTGATACTCGAACTGGATATGATACGCATTTCGTAGCATGACCGGTTTCAATTTGACCCGTCTGAGATCGCTAGATTTTTGACGGGGTTGACTGATGGTCGCCGACACGAGATGATTTGATTGTAAGACGTCTGCGAGACGCTCTTGTAACGCTTTATATTCCAATGGATTCAATCCTTTTTTAGAAATTTTGAAACATATCGTTTCACCTGTCCGTACATACTATTACACGAAGACGACGTTACGTCAAAGGAGGATACACATATGTTTAAAAAGATTTTATCATCAATCGGAATCGGTGCCGCAAAAGTCGACACACGTTTGAATGAAAGCCACTGTACACCGGGTGGAGAACTCACTGGAGTCGTCCATATCGAAGGTGGTTCGGTCGAACAATCCGTCGACAGTATCTATCTCTTCTTCAATACGTTGTATAAACATGAGGTGAACGATAAGTCGACATACTCGACGTTCACGATTGAAAAAATCTTATTGAATGAAGCACCGTTTATGATTGGTCCTGGAGAAGTGAAAGAAATTCCGTTCACAGTCAACGTCCCGTTCAATACGCCACTCTCTGTGAGCCAATCAAAATCATGGATTGAAACGGGCCTTGATATCGCCCAAGCCGTCGATCCAAAAGATGAAGATGCGATCACCGTACAACCGAATGCAGCTCAACAAGTCATATTAGATGCGATGGACGAGCTCGGATTCCGTTTGAAGAAAGCCGACACGGAGATGCTCCCGGCACGTCATCGTTCGGGACGTCTTCCGATTGCCCAAGAACTCGAGTATTCAGCGAACGGTTCGCGATTCGGTCGCCAGTTAGACGAGGTAGAAGTTGTGATTCTACAAGACGAGGATGCCATCGAATTGCTCATTCAAGTCGACCGCAGTGTCCACGACCTCGGAAGTCTCTTTGCTGACTTGACGGGAACGGACGAGTCGACTCATCGTGTACGCTATGACGCTGCACGTTTATCAGTAGCTGAAGTTCGTCGCGACATCGAATCGATGATTGAACAATCGATTTAAGGAAATCACTGACACGCCATTTCTATGAATGGCGTGTTTTTCTGAGGTATTGAATTTAAGCATCCATTTTTTTACAATGAACATATGGAATAAACCCTTTTCTGGAGGTGACTACATCTTGTTTGCTTTAATAATGATTGGGAGCCTTTGTCTTGTAACGCTTGCCTTACCGATTCTAGAGACCAGTCTTTCTGATTCACTCGCCTATTTCACGCTTGGTGGACTCGAGGTGCTGATTGGTTTGATTGCCATGTGTCTCATGCGCAATCCGTCGACAAACGCCTTATCATTCATGAAGTTCATGCCCTATCTTGTACTATTGATTCATTTCCCTACCTCACTCCTTTTGCTTTGGATTTCTTCGGTCAGACATGATGGGGTTTCTGCATTTTCATTAAACTATATTTTTATATACTGGATGTTCCTTCTCGTGTTCGTCGTAGTCAGCAGATTGACGTACCGTGTCCATCAAAGACGATTCGAAGGTGCATGATTAGAAAGGATGATTCTACATTGGATCTACTTCAATTTCTTTACGACCGAGCAATTCCACTCACACTATTCACGACACTCGGCCTATTCAGTCTCATGTTTGCGTTCGCACTATATAAATCCAAACCACGACTCTCCAAAGGACTCGTCACAATAGGCATGTCCTTGTCGTTTCTTCTCTTACTGATCTCAGCCGCAAGCTTCGTCTTCACGGTATTCCTTGGCTATAACTCATAAGAAATGGAGGCACCCCACTGGGAGCGCCTCCATTTTTTAATCAATATACGGTATATGTGTTTGGGTCAATCGACTCGAGTGAGTGCTTGATCGCTTGTAAGAACTGACCTGCGACGAGACCGTCAAGGACACGATGGTCGACGGACATACAAAGGTTGACCATATCGCGTGCCGCGAACATCCCGTTTATCCAGACCGGACGCTTCACAATCGACTCGACCGATAGGATTGCCGCTTGTGGGTAATTCAAGATTGGTGCCGATTGAATCGAACCAAACGCACCTGTGTTGTTGATGGTGAATGTCCCACCACGCATCTCTTCAGCCTTCAAGCGGTTCTCACGCGCTCGCGTTGCCACGTCTTGAAGGGAAACGGCTAGTCCTTTAATATTCTTCTCATCCGCTTGGCGAATGACCGGTACGTAAAGGGCGTCGTTTGCCGCGACGGCTACCGAGAGATGGATGTCTTGGTGAACTTTGATGTGATCTCCTGCCCACTCCGAGTTCATAATCGGATACTTCTTCAATGCTTCGATGGCTGCCTTCATGAAGAACGGCATGAACGTCAATTTGACACCTTCCCGTTTCATGAACTCGTCTTTCAATTTCGCACGGGCTTCAACGAGGTTCGTCACATCCACTTCAATCATGAGCCATGCGTGTGGAGCCTCGTGTTTCGAGCGGACCATATTGTTCGCAATCGCTTGACGTACCCCGGCTGTCGGAATCGATTCATAACGGCCAGATGAAGTCGATGATGATGCGACCGGTTGTGACGGTTCAACGACAGGACGTGGTGCCTCAGTCGGAACGTCCAACTTCGTCTGTACCATCGTCTCTTGGACAGGCGCTTGTGTCGCTTGCTCAGAAGTCGATGCCGGACGTCCTTCTGATAAGTAACGAAGAATATCTTTCCGCGTGATTCGACCGCCTAGACCGCTTCCGCTCAGTTCATTCAAATCGATATCATTCTCGTTGGCGAGTCGGATGACAGCAGGAGAGTATCGACCGTTTCCACTTCGTTTTTTCGGTGCAGTGGCGACAGCTTGCTTAGAGACGGATTCTGCAGGTGGCGTTTCTGCAATCGGTTCTGTCTTCGTCTCAACTGCCGCTTCCTCCGCGCTCTCGACTTCCATCGTCAATACCGGTGTCCCGACGCTGACGGTCTCCCCTTCTGGAATGAGAAACTCTTTGACGACTCCTGCGCTAGTCGCCGGAATCTCTGCCGTCACTTTGTCCGTCATGACTTCCGCGAGTGGTTCATATTCTTCCACACGGTCTCCCGGTTTGACGAGATAGGTCGTGATCGTGCCTTCTGTCACACTTTCCCCAAGTTGGGGCATGGTAATCGTTTGTTCCATGGAGATGCCTCCTTAAAACGCTGCGAGCTGACGCGCCCGCTCGGCAATTTTTTCTGGGGATACGATAAAGAATTTTTCCATAGGTGGTGCATACGGCATTGCCGGCACATCGGGGCCAGCCAAACGCTCAATCGGCGCATCGAGTTCGAAAAGCGCCTTCTCCGCGATAATCGCCGCCACTTCTCCGATGATGCTTCCTTCTTTGTTGTCCTCCGTCACGAGTAACACTTTACCCGTCTTCTTGACCGATTCGATGATCGCTTCTTGGTCGAGCGGGTAGACGGTACGAAGATCGAGGATGTGCGTGCTGATTCCTTCTTCTTCGAGCGTTTTCGCAGCCTCTTGTGCCATATGCACGCAAAGACCGTACGTGATGATCGTGATATCGTCACCTTCCCGTTTGACAGCGGCCTTACCAATTTCAACCGTGTATTCGTCCGTCGGCAATTCCGCCTTCAAAAGACGATAGGCACGCTTATGTTCAAAGAAAAGAACAGGGTCGTTCGAACGGATTGCTGCTTTCAACAATCCCTTCGCATCGACAGGGTCAGATGGAATGACGACTTTAAGACCTGGCGTCGAACTGAACATCGCCTCGACTGATTGCGAGTGATAGAGAGCCCCGTGAATACCCCCACCGAAAGGAGCACGGATGACCATCGGACATGTCCAATCGTTGTTTGAACGGTATCGAATTTTTGCCGCTTCTGAAACGATTTGGTTCACTGCTGGCATGATAAAGTCTGCGAATTGCATTTCTGCGATCGGTCGCATGCCGTACATGGCAGCCCCGACTCCGACTCCGGCAATCGCACTCTCAGCGAGCGGTGCGTCGATGACACGATCCTCTCCATATTTTTCAATCAACCCTTGTGTGGCACGGAATACACCACCACGAACGCCGACGTCTTCCCCGACGACGAAGACGTTTTCGTCGCGCTCCATTTCCTCATGAATCGCTTCATTGATCGCTTCGATAAACGTTTTCATCATTTTTCCTCCTCATAGACGTAATCCAGTGCAGATTCAGGCGATGCATACGGTGCTTTGTCCGCATATGTCGTCGCTTCATTCACTTCAGCATCGATTTGTGCATCGATTTCAGCAAGTGTATCCGCCGTTGCGATTCTGTCGTTCACAAGTCGTTGACGGAACAATTGAATGCCGTCCCGCTCTTTTAACCCTGCCAATTCTTCTGCTGAACGGTATGCTTTGTCATCATCATCTGATGAGTGTGGCACGAGACGTTCAACTTCTGCTTCGATTAGCGTCGGTCCTTCTCCGCGAATTGCACGTTCACGCGCTTCCTTCACGACCGCATAGACAGCGATCGGGTCTGTCCCGTCGACTGTCACACCTGGCATGCCATATCCTTTCGCTCGATCTGACACGCGCTCGCATGCCAACTGTTTTGTAAGTGGAACCGAGATTGCATACTTGTTGTTCTCACAGAACAAGATGACCGGCAACTTATGGACACCTGCAAAGTTTGCGCCTTCATGGAAGTCTCCTTGGTTCGAAGACCCTTCTCCGAACGAAACGAACGTGACGAGTTCTTCTTTTTTCATCTTCGCCGCAAGTGCGATCCCGACTGCATGAGGGACTTGTGTCGTGACCGGAGACGAACCCGTCACGATGCGATGTTCTTTCGATCCGAAGTGACCAGGCATCTGACGACCACCTGAGTTCGGATCTTCCGCTTTCGCGAATGCCGATAGCATCAAGTCTCTTGACGTTTGACCGAAGTGAAGGACGACCGCCACATCACGATAGTAAGGCAAGACGTAGTCGATTCCTTTCTCGAGTGCGAACGCCGCACCGACCTGCGCCGCTTCTTGTCCTTGACATGAGACGACGAATGGGATTTTCCCGGCGCGGTTCAACTTCCACATCCGTTCATCGATTTTGCGGGCACGTACCATCGTTTCGTACATCGCCAATAAATCTTGCTTCGTTAAACCAAGCTCTTCATATGAGTTTACAGTCATCTGTTCCATCCTTGTTCCTCCTTAGGCGTGAATCGGTAATCCATCGACGGCAAGAGCCGCTTCTTGGAAGGCTTCGCTCAGTGCAGGATGCGGGTGCACAAGTTGTCCCATCTCCCAAGCCGTCGCGTTCAAGACGAGCGCGAGTCCACCTTCTGTGATGAGTTCGGTCGCTTTCGGTCCGACGATATGAACACCGAGAAGGTCATCTGTTTCTTTGTCCGAAACGAGTTTGACGAATCCGTCGGCTTGCCCTTCAATTCTTGCTTTTCCGAGCCCATTGAAACGGTACGTTCCTGTCTTCACATCATGTCCAGCCTCTTTTGCCGCTTCTTCTGTCAAACCGACCGAAGCGACTTCAGGGACACTGTATACACAGCGTGGAATGAGCGCGTAATCGAGCGGTGTCGGCTCAAGACCAAGAATCGTCTCGACCGCTTTCACACCTTCTGCCGACGCGACGTGGGCGAGTTGTAACTTCCCGATGCAATCCCCGATTGCGAAGATATGACGTTCTTTCGTCCGATACTGACTATCGACTTGAATGATGCCGTTCTCTACGACGATAGAAGTGTTTTGAAGTCCTAAGTCTTCCGTGTTGGCAACTCGGCCAACCGAGACGAGGACACAGTCTACTTGTAACATCTCTTCCCCAACAGCAAGCTCCACTGCATTTTCGTGAATCAATGTTCGTTCAGCGTCGACCGTCACGCTCTTCTTCACACGGACCTCGCGCTTCTTCAAAAGACGCTCCACTTCACGCGATACTGCTTTGTCCTCGAGTGGGAGTAATCGATCGCCTACTTCGATCAACGTCACGTTCACATCTAAATCGACGAGCATGGACGCCCATTCCACTCCGATGACCCCGCCACCGACAATCGCAATCGATTCAGGAAGCGTTTCAAAATTGAGGAGGTCGTCTGAATTCAAAATCCGCTTGTGATCGAACGGCAATCCAGGAAGTTCACGAGGAATCGACCCTGTCGCGATAATCAATTGATTCGGCAAGATCAGTTCTGATTCACCGCTTTCATCTTCAACGGATACAGTCCCTGGTTGAGGTGAGAAGATGCTTGGTCCAAGGATCGAGGCCTTTCCGCGAAACACTTCAATTTTCCCTTGTTTCATCAAATGCTCGATTCCTTTTTCAAGACCAGCCACAAGATCACGTTTATATGTTTGAGCCCGTTCCATATTGAACGTCACATCTCCCGTCTCCACGCCATACGTCGAACTTTGCTTCGCCGTTTGATAGACATGTGCAGCTTTTAAAAGTGCCTTCGTCGGGATGCAACCTCTATGTAAGCAGGTGCCGCCTAACTTTCTCGCCTCGACGATTGCGACAGATTTACCAGCCTGGGCCGCCTTGATTGCAGCCACATATCCTCCTGGTCCTCCACCGATGACGACAACATCAAATTCTCGTGCCATGTGTATCCCCCTCATAAACTCGTGCGGTCTCTTCCTTCTCGATGACGCGAAGTGCACCTTCAGCCAACGCTTTAAGCTCATCTTCACCCGGATATACGTGTACCGGCGCAAGATAAGTGACACGCTCCTTGATTTTTTCAGTCAGCCACTCGGAATATGCAATCCCGCCCGTCAGTAAGATGGCATCCACACGACCGCATAATGTCGCGCCGTGTTTTGAAATCTCTTGAGCGACACGATAAGCCATCGTCTCATACAACAGCCTCGCCTCATCATCACCTGATTCGATCCGCTGCTCAATCTCAATGGCATCGAATGTACCGAGATGAGCAAACAGGCCGCCCTGACCGACAATTTTCTTTTTCATTTCCGATTCTTTATACCTGGTACTATAACATAGTTCTACTACCTGTCCAACAGGAATCGAGCCTGCCCGCTCCGGCGCGAGCGGTCCATCTCCGTCAAGACCATTATTCACGTCGATGACTCGACCTGCCGCATGGGCACCGACTGTGATTCCCCCACCAAGATGCGCAACGATAAGATTCAGCTCATTGTAATCGCTTCCATTTTCGGCCGCGAATCGTTTCGCGACAGCCTTTTGATTGAGGGCATGGAAAATGCTACGACGATTGATTTCCGGCATGCCTGTCTTTCGGGCCAATTCGCCCATCTCATCGACGACGACCGGATCCACAATGAAACTAGGAATCCCTTCAGCTCCCCCGATTTTCGAAGCGATCAGACCTCCGAGATTCGATGCATGCATCCCAAAACGTCCGCTCGTCAAATCTTCACGCATGAGTTCATTGACCGTATACGTTCCAGACGTCATCGGTGCAAGCAAGCCACCACGACCGACGATCGCGGTCAAATCATTGACCGCGATGCCCGTCTCTTCTAACAAGGCGCGTACTTCTTGCTCACGATGAGGCAACTGCTCTGGAAGTGTGAGACCCGTCACATCGATTGAATGTCGGACCGTACGTGTCATCACTTCTTCCTTCCCAGCAAACAATCCAACTTTCGTCGAGGTCGACCCTGGGTTGATTGCAAGAATTAGCCGTTTTGTCATCTTAGCGTCTCCCTAGAATGCTTTTTTCAACTTTAAGGAACTGGCTGCGTGAACGCGACATCATGTGAATCCGCTCTTCCGCCATCTTATCGGCCGCTACATGCGTTGGTACACCATCACGTTCTGCGATTTCAAAGACGCGCATCATGTTGTCATAGATGAGTTCGACTTTCTTCATTGCCCGTTCACGGTTGTAGCCTTCAAGTTCGTCTGCGACGTTGATGACACCACCTGCATTAATGACGAAGTCTGGTGCGTATAGAATTCCATTTTCGTCGAGCACGTCTCCGTGACGATCTTCTGCCAATTGGTTGTTGGCAGCACCTGCGACGATTTGTGCTTTCAATTGTGGAATTGTTTTGTCGTTGATGACGGCACCGAGGGCACATGGAGCGAAAATGTCACATTCGACCGCGTAAATCTCATCCGGTTTGACGACCGTCGCACCAAAGTCTGCTTCGGCACGTTTGAGTGCTTCCTCGTTAATGTCAGTCACAATCAAATGAGCACCCTCTTCGTGGAGGTGGCGACATAAGTTGTAGGCCACGTTACCAACACCTTGTACAGCAACGGTCTTCCCTGCGAGCGAATCTGTCCCAAATTTCCATTTCGCAGCAGCCTTCATTCCACGATACACACCATATGCCGTGACCGGTGAAGGGTTACCACTTGAACCGAATGCAGGACTGACGCCCGTGACGTAATCCGTTTCCATGTGAATGAAGTCCATGTCGGCAACTGTTGTATTTACATCTTCAGCCGTGATGTAACGACCACTAAGAGATTGAACATATCGTCCGAATGCACGGAAGAGCGCCTCTGATTTATCTGTCTTCGCATTTCCGATGATGACGGCCTTCCCGCCCCCAAGGTTGAGACCCGCTGCAGCATTTTTATATGTCATTCCTTTTGCGAGACGCAACACATCCGTGAGTGCCTCTTGTTCTGATTCATAGTTCCACATACGTAGTCCACCGAGAGCTGGCCCGAGCGTCGTGTCATGGATGGCGATGATCGCCTTTAGTCCAGACGCTTGGTCTTGGCAAAATACGATTTGCTCATAGTCCTCAGATTGTAAGACATCAAAAATACGGAAGCGTGGCTCAGTGTTTGTTTCCATCATGATTAATTCCTCCTGTTAAGTACGATTAATGTTTAGCATGTAACAAAGCGAACGCGAGCGAATATAGCTTCGCTTCGGCAGTATCGGCACGACTTGTCAATACAACAGGGGCAGATGCGCCGACGACAATCGCCGCTACGCTCGCCTCTGCGAAATACATGATTGATTTATAAAGGACGTTGCCGACCTCTATGTAAGGTACGACTAATAAATCGGCTTGACCGGCAACTTCACTGTTGATTCCTTTTTGCTTTGCTGCGACCATGTCGACAGCGTTGTCGAGCGCGAGAGGTCCATCTACGACACAGCCCTTGATTTGTCCACGTCGATTCATTTGGCTAAGTAGTGCCGCATCGAGAGTCGCATTCATTTGTGGATTGACTACCTCGACTGCTCCAATGGCTGCGACTTTCGGCGATTCGTAACCGATGTCATGCATCGCTTCTACCGCATTGTGAATAATTTCGACCTTCTCTTCGAGTGTCGGTGCGATATGAATCGCCGCATCCGTCACTCCAATCAACTTTTCACGATTCGGAATTTGGAATAGTGCGATGTGGCTGAGCGTCCGCTTCGTACGGAGTCCAGCTTCACGATTAAGGACGGCTTTCATAAATGTCGATGTCGACACCATCCCCTTCATGAGGACGTCCGCCTCTTTATTTTTCACAGCTAATGCGGCACGTCGCGCAATCTCAACGTCACCTTTCGCATGTAAAATATCGACGGCTGACTTATCGATTCCATGCTGTTCACATAACTTTCGGATGTCTCGAGCTTCACCGAACAAAATGAAGCGTGACAGTCCATGATCCGTAGCGAGTTTTACGGCCCGGATGACTTCTTCGTCCGCTGCCCCCGCAATGGACACGGTACAGCCTTCTAACTCTTTTGCTTTCGTCAGCATCCGTTCAAAATTCATCATTGTCCCCCCTTGCTCTCTACACTATATCATAAGCAAGTTTGTTTCCTAAATTGTAAGCGCTTTATAATGCGGATGACCATGCAAATTAATGCTTACCGTGCATAAATTTTCCTGCAAATTATTGCGTGGTGTCGAGCTTGTTGTATAATGTTCGAATCGAAATCTTCAATCGGCGGGCTGCTTCTGATTTGTTGCCACTTGCCTCTTCAATTGCTCGTTCAATCAAATCGCGTTCATATTTTGCAACGGCCTCGTGAAACGTTCCAGATTCGACCACTTTTTGACTCGTGGAACGATTGGATAACTGCAAATGATGTGGGGCAATCCACTGTTCGGAGCTTGCCATATAAATCATCGCACGACCAATCACATTCTCCAGTTCTCGCACATTCCCTTTCCAATGCTGGCTCTTCAGTAATGTTAAGGCATCTTCGTCAACGCCACGTACACTACGACCGTATTCTTGATTCAGTTTACGGATTATCCGTTCACATAGTGCCTCGAGTTCATTTAATCGCTCACGTAATGGTGGGATATGGATCGGCATCCGATTGATTCGGTAATACAAATCTTCCCGGAATGTTCCGTCTGCTACTTTTTGTTCGAGATCGGCATTCGTTGCGGCAATGATTCGGACATCGATTGGGATTGCCGTCGTCCCTCCGACACGGACAATTTCATTTTCCTGGAGGACACGTAAGAGCTTCACTTGGACATCAAGAGGGAGCTCTCCGATTTCGTCTAGAAAGAGTGATCCGCCATCCGCTTCTTCGAAATATCCGGTTTTCCCGCCTCGTTTAGCTCCACTGAAGGCTCCATCTTCATAACCGAATAGCTCACTTTCAAGAAGGGTAGGTGAAATCGCCGCACAGTTCACGCGAATGAACTTTTTATATTTTCGAGGAGATTCTCCGTGAATGGCATGGGCGAACAGTTCTTTTCCTGTTCCCGATTCTCCGCGAATCAATACCGTCACTGGGGTCACAGCGGCAAGTTTCGCCTGCTCGATGACAAATCGCATGGCGTCACTCGTAGCAATGATATCGGCAAACTGATATTTGGCTTCTAGATTCCGGATGCGTGTTTTTGCCTCCTGCAATTCATCACGTAGGGCACGAATCTGAGATACGTCACGGATGACCCCAACCGAGCCTCGCAACTTTCCTTCAACGATGATCGGTTCTGCATTCACAAGAATATCTCGTCTCGTCGCCCCAATTTGCATCCGAATGTCTCGAACGCCTTGCCCGGTCGATAGTACTTTCAAATGGACGCTTTCCTGCATTCCGATATCTGCCGTCGCTGGTTTGTCGACCACATCTTCTTTTTTGAATCCGGTCAACCGTGTATAAGACGGATTGATCAAAATCGTGTTACCGTGATGATCTGCGACAGATATGGCCTCACTCGTACATTCAATGATGGCCTCGAGCATTTGTTGATTCTGTTTCAATCGTTCGACCACAATCCGAATAAATTCCCCTGGTAAGACGACCGCATCCTTGAAATGATCCTTTAATTGTTCAAACGTTTGATGTTTCCCCGTCGTTTCGATGACAAAATCTAGTGTCGCATCCGCATACTGTTTCCAATCGTCCGCCACAGATATGCCATAACTTTTAGCAAGGGCTATTCCTTCTGCAGATGTATCAGAATCTACGACCGCTACAATCGTTGCAAGCGGCGAATCCATCAGCATATGAAGGACTTCGGTCCCCCCTTTTCCTGCCCCCACAATCATCAATCGTTTATTCATACATATTCCCCCATCATCATTCTTCTCTATTTCATGCTACTGAATCCGCACCTGATTCGCAAGCTGCCCAAAATAGACCGTGTCGAACAGATCGATTTCTGTTAAAATAATGTATGGTAAAGGAGGAGATTGCATGCGTTTTATCGCGCTTCTAATCTTAATCGTCCCTGGGTTATTAGGTGTTTACGGAATCAAATTGCTACGTGATAGCTTCTTTTTGAAGACGAGCGCACCGTTTTCATGGTTCGATTCACTCGCTGCCGCCTCCATGTTGCAGGGGACCTTTGGGCTTCTGCTCGCCATGGGCGGGATCGGATTTGTAGCCGGCTATATTTTTAACCGCGACAAAAAAACAGGAAAAGTACAACGCCTCGACTCATAAGCACACAAAAAAAGGTTCCCTAACTTGACTTCATTTCAAGTGCGGAACCTTTTATTCATATTGAATTGTGATCACTACGGATGATCTCCTTTCAAACTACGTTACTTACTTTGACATGAAATCCAACGTCTTCTTAATGAAGAAGTATGAAAGAACTTTAGTAACTGCCGTCTTGCGTGAACGGAATCTTACCATTCGAGTTACTAACTGATTTACTTATCGGATCATGTCGAACCATCCATCGTGAAGTCGAACGCTTGCCATAAACTGTTCAACGGTTGACAACACTCCTTTTGGTTAACTGAACGATTGTTTTTTCCTATATCAACCCCTAGCTTCGAGTTGATGATAGAATCGCCTCGCGAATGAGCGACTGTCGCGACCTCACGTCGGGACATTAACGACTTGAGGTGTCGTTCCCACCTCTGAGCTATAATCGGATAGCGAACCGAGATGATTTGGTTTCTTCAAACGTTGCTCCGGAACAAGTTTGAAAAGCGTTCATCTGACGCTTGTCCAAGTAACTTGGTACATCTTTATTATAACAAAGGCCCACCATTTTGCAAGCGCTTTCTTTCATAAAGTAAATAAATCTTAAAGTAATTGTTTCATTAAAAAAGACTAAGTCCCATCACGACTTAGTCCTCATGAAATGATTCAATTATTCTTAAACGATACATACGTGACGAAGTACGAGATAAACTCCGAGTTTTTCGGGCTTCGCTCACGCTCCGGTCGCCCTTCGAACATCTCATGATCGCGCATGCCGTTCTCCCATGCCGTCTTGATTGCATGACGCATTGCTCGTTCTACACGAGAAGATGTCGTCTCATGCTCTTTTGCGACCATCGGATATAATTCTTTCGTGATGAGACCGAGCAAATCTTGGCGTTCTCGCACGTAAATGACAGCTTGACGGATATACTTGAACCCTTTGATTCGCGGAGAGATTCCGAGTTGCTGAAGCAGGAGTGAGATTTCAATTTCTTCTGGCGTCATTCCGTCGAATTCTCGATTTGTTCCTTCTGACAATTCACGAATTTTCGTTAATAACTGTTGAATATTGAACGGTTTGACGAGAAAATAAGAGGCCCCGAGTTGCACGGCCTGTTTCGTCACTTCATCTTTTCCAAACGCGCTCAACATGATCACTTCCGGTTTGTCATCACCTAATTCTTCATTTAGGCGTTGCAATACTCCGATCCCATCCAAATGCGGCATGATAATATCGAGTAAGAGTACATCCGGTTGGTGTGTCTTGACGACATCCAAGCATGTTTCTCCATCGTGTGCCGTACCTACGACACGAAGATCAGGCTCAGATTCTAATTGTCGGCTCAACAAATCGACGATTTCTCGATTGTCGTCCGCAATACATAATGTAATCACTTATGACACTCCTTTGATGAACTTCTGTTTTACTTGTTGTGACATCTCAAGTAATTCTTCGACGTGTTGCTTCGTCAAGTCTGTCATTTGAGCGCCAGCAATCATGCGACCCAATTCGTCGATTCGACTTTCACGGTCGAGGGACGTCACATTTGTTTTCGTCCGTTCATTCGTTTCGGTTTTCGTAATGTAAAGATGTTGGTCTGCCATCGCAGCAACTTGTGCCAAGTGCGTGATACAGAGGACTTGAGAGCCGACAGAAAGTCGGAAGATTTTTTCACCCATCGCCTGCGCGACACGTCCAGAGACCCCTGTGTCGACCTCGTCAAAAATAATGGAGGCCACTCCAACCGTTCTTGAAAAGATTGATTTGAGTGCGAGCATGACACGGGAAAGCTCTCCTCCTGAAGCGACTTTTGCGAGCGGTTTGAACGGTTCTCCAACGTTCGTCATCATGTAAAACTCTACGTCATCTAAACCATCTTGTTTAAGCGATGTGGTTTTGAAACGGACCTCGAACGCTGTTTTTTCCATATATAGTTCTTTCAACTCTCGATGAATCGCATGCTGAAGCGACTCCGCAGCCATCTTACGCGCTGAAGACAGTCTCATGCCAGCTTCTCTTGCAATTTGCTCTAATCGAATGAGTTCATCTGAGAGCGTTTGTAAATGCTCTTCCCGGTTCGTCATCGACTTCAATTCATCCGACACTTGTTCGCCATAGGTGATGACTTCTTCGATGGTCGTCCCATACTTTCGTTTCAATTGCTGGAAAAGAGCCAATCGTGACTCAATCTCATCCAATCGAATCGGGTCAAATTCGAGCGAATCTAACTGGTCCCGGAGTTGAAACTTTGCATCCTCCAACAAATAATAAGCGTTAGAGATGGTTTCCGATACAGATGTCAAAGACGAAGAGAGCTGTGACGCCTCTTCCATCTCGCGCATCGCCACTCCGATTTGATCGAGTCCATTTGACTCCTCGGCAACCGCCTCATACGAGAGACGAATGTGTTGATGAATGCGTTCAAAGTTGGCCAATTCATCCCGTTCTTCTGTCAACGCCTGTTCTTCCCCAACTTTTAATTCAGCCGCTTCGATTTCTTTCGTTTGAAACGACAAAAGATCCATTCGTTGAGCAAGCTCCTGCTCACTTTGACTAAGACGCTTCAATTCATCGGCGACTTGTTTCCAGGCCGCAAATGCCGTTTGATATTCCTCGACTAACGGACTGATTTCTTTTTCGGCGAAATGGTCTAATATGCCAAGGTGAAATTCCGCATCCATTAAATGTTGATGTTCATGTTGACCGTGAATATCGACCAGGAGCCGTCCGAACTCCCGTAACGTCGAGAGCGGCATCATTTTCCCGTTCACACGGCAGACACTCTTCCCGCTACTATGTAGGTCTCGACGTAAGATGACTGTCCCATCTTCAACATCGATGCCATATTGTTCGGCCGCTTCGATGACCGGGTGATCCGGTTCAATCATGAACAGACCTTCGATTTCAGCTTTATCTTGACCATATCGCACGAACTCACTTGAGCCACGTCCTCCAACAAGCAATCCAATCGCATCCAACAAGATCGATTTACCGGCACCTGTCTCACCCGTGAGCACAGTCATACCTCGATTAAACGGAATGTTTAATTCGTCAATAATCGCAAACTGTTTGATTGATAGTTCTGCTAACATACGTACGTTCACCTCATAACATTCCGAGTAGTCGATCGATGATTTGCTTCGCCTTCTCTTCGTCGCGTGCAATCATTAAAATCGTATCATCTCCACACACCGTCCCAATCAATTCATCCCATGATAGATGATCAATCAAGACGCCGATTGCATCAGCATTTCCCGGGAGCACTTTCATGACGACCAAATTTTGTGCAGAATCGACCGAGACGAAGCTGTCACTAAGGATTCGCTTCATTTTCCCGTATGGATTAAAGCGTTGATCGGCAGGCAGACTATACTTATATCGTCCATCGTTCAATGGGACTTTGACCAGATGTAACTCTTTAATATCCCGAGACACGGTTGCCTGTGTGACCGGATACCCCGAGCGACGTAGCTCGTCCACCAACTCATCTTGCGTCTCGATTTCTCGATTCGTCACAATGTCTCGAATTTTAATCAATCGCTGTCCTTTGTTCATAAGCGCTGACACCTCATTTTTCGTTTCACATACACATTATCATTCTAAAGTATTGTCGAAAAAAGGTCTAGCATTCCAGGTGGGATTTCCACCATTCCCCCATCTAGTAGACGAGTAAAGGAAAAAGCTACAGACGACGAGGTCTGTAGCATCATTTTATCCCTTCAGTTTGGCATGGGCCGCGTTTACGACCTCTTCGACTTGTAGCGATGGCGAGACGCCACCTACTCGAGTATACCGAGCGAAGAGAAGAAACTCGATGTTCCCATCCCCTCCAGTGATCGGAGAGTAATCCAGCGCTTCGACAAAGAAGCCTTCCGATGCGAAGTATCGGACCATATCGCTTGCGACTCGTTCATGGACGTTACGGTCCCGAACAATTCCTTTTTTCCCGACATCGGCCTTCCCTGCTTCAAATTGAGGTTTGACGAGCGCCATGACGACACCGTCTTGCTTCAAGATTTGTTTCAGCGGCGGCACCATCAGACGAAGCGAGATAAAGGAGACGTCAATCGTTGCGAAATCTGGTTGAATCGGGAACTGATCGGCCGTCGCGTGGCGGAAGTTCATCCGCTCCATGACGACGACGCGATCATCGCTCCGTAGTTTCCAGGCAAGCTGATTATAGCCGACATCGACCGCATACATTTGAGTCGCGCCGTTTTGAAGCGCACAGTCCGTGAACCCACCCGTCGATGAGCCGATGTCGATTCCGACTCGTCCAAAGACATCGAGCGGGAAGACGTCGAGCGCTTTCTCGAGTTTCAAGCCGCCACGTCCAACATAAGGAAGAACTTGACCCTTCACTTCGAGAGGGATATCATCAAACACTTTATCGCCCGCCTTGTCTAGACGTTCTGTCCCACTATAGACGAGACCGGCCATGACCGACCGTTTTGCCTTTTCCCGTGTTTCAGCAAGTCCACGTTCGACGAGCAATACATCTAATCTAGTTTTCTTTCTTTTTTCCATAATCCCTCACACATTCTGTCGATTTGTCTCCATGACGAACCGTTCAATCGATTCCGCCATTTGGGCAGGTCGCAGTCCAATCTCTTCTAGGAGCTGGTTGACACCGCCATGCTCGATATATCGATCCGGAATACCGAGACGTTGAATCCGTGGAAACGCTCCGGCTTCATTCGCGTGTTCAAGCACGCTACTTCCAAAGCCACCGGCGAGAGCAGCCTCTTCTAATGTCACGAGCGGAATCCCCTCTGCATAAAGTGAAGTCAGCATCGCATCATCGAGCGGCTTGATGCTACGACAGTTAATGACGCGCACACTGAGCTTACCTTCTAATAGTGCTCGGACTTCGAGGGCGTCTTGCACTTGAGGACCGAACGTCAAGATAGCGACATCTGTCCCTTCTGCCTCGACTTCCCAATCATCGAGTGAAATTACTTGAAGCGTCTCACTCATCGGAACACCGATCCCTTCGCCACGCGGGAAACGAATCGCAATCGGTCCACCATCGTAACGGAGTGCAGAATAAACGAGTTGTTGTAATTCTTCTTCATCTTTTGCCATCAAGATTCGAATGTTTGGCACGTGACGCATGAAGGCGATATCGAACACACCTTGGTGCGTCTCTCCATCCGCTCCGACAAGTCCAGATCGGTCAATCGTGAACACGACGTTCAAGTTTTGACGACAAATGTCATGGACTAGTTGATCATACGCGCGTTGGAAGAAGGTCGAATAAATCGAGACGACCGGTTTCAACCCTTGCGTCGCCTGTCCCCCAGCGAGGGTGACCGCATGTTGCTCGGCAATTCCGACATCAAACATACGCTCCGGGAATTTCTTCGTAAAGCAATCGAGTTTCGAACCGACACTCATCGCTGGTGTGATCAACGTCACCCGTTCGTCTGACTCAGCCACTTTCGTGATCGTCTCCGCGACGACTTTCGAATAGCTTGGTCCTTTCGGTTTGCCTTTGATGACTTCACCAGATTCAATTTTATAAGGTCCAAGACCGTGCCATGTTCCGACACCGTCCAATTCAGCCGGACGATATCCCTTCCCTTTTTTCGTAATGACGTGGACGAGAACCGGACCGTCGATTTTCTTCGCGTACTCAAGCGTTTCGAGCAAGTCTTTCAAATCATGCCCATCTGTCGGCCCAAAGTAAGTGAAGCCAAGTTCTTCAAAGAACGTTCCCGGAATGAGAGCAGATTTTAAGAGGTCCTTCACCCGTTCCCCGCTTCGTTCAAGTGAACTCCCGACGAGCGGGATGTGTTTGATGAGTGACTCCATTTCTTCTCGAGCATGCTTCAGCTTGCGCGATGCCCGGATACGACCAAGCATATTATGCATCGCTCCTACGTTCGGCGCAATCGACATCTCATTATCATTTAGAATGACAATCACGTTCTGTTTCTCGGCACCGATGTGATTGAGGGCTTCAAGTGCCATCCCCCCAGTCAAAGCACCGTCCCCGATGATGGCGATGGCACGATCGTTGGCGCGCCCTTTCAATTCATTCGCAATCGCAATCCCCATGGCTGCAGAGAGAGAAGTCGAACTGTGCCCTGTTTCCCACACATCATGCTCGCTCTCACAACGTTTCGGGAAACCACATAACCCATTGTATTGTCGGAGAGTATCAAACTGGTTCGTACGTCCTGTCAAAATTTTATGAACGTATGCTTGATGACCGACGTCCCATACGAGTTGGTCTTTCGGACTGTCAAATACACGGTGCAAGGCAAGCGTCAACTCTACAACTCCCAAGTTTGGCGCCAAATGCCCTCCCGTCACTGCCAATTTTTCAATCAAGAATCGTCTAATGTCTGAACCGAGCGATTCGAGCTCTGATACAGACATCCGTTTCAGGAACGACGGGTCTTGAATGGATGTCAAGTCCATAATGACCATCCTTTCTCCTCACATTTTACTGATTCGTACCTTACATTTTACAAGAATGTGACGGCATATGCCACACATTCCCCAAAACAAAGGTGACACGATGTGCTCATCGTGTCACCGAGGTCAATGATTTCGTTTCACTACAAATGATAGCATCTCAAGAAGTAACGGCGCTGGAACTGAAAGTGATTCAATTGCAGCGTGTGCCGCTCCCACTTCTTGCTCAAGAGCTTGCTTCGCTCCCTCTAAGCCGAGAAGCTTCGGATAAGTCGTCTTGTCATTCAATTCATCTGAGCCGACGCGTTTTCCGATTGCTTGTTCATCTCCGACGACATCGAGGATATCGTCTTGAATCTGAAAAGCGATGCCAAGATGACGTCCGAACTGTTTGAGGTGCATCCGATCTTCCACCGATGCCCCTGCCAAAATCGCACCGGCTTCAAGTGCATAGACGAGTAGCGCACCTGTCTTCCGTTCATGAATGGATTGGAGCTCTTCAAGTGTGACGTCGTTCCGCTTTTCAGCCAGCATATCATCCAACTGCCCACCGACCATACCTGAGCTACCGGCCGCCAATCCAAAAATACGAATAATCTCGACGACATCTAGCGCAGGGAGTGGCATCTGTGTGAGAATACGGAATGCGTCCGTCAATAAGGCGTCCCCAGCCAAAATAGCGGTCGCTTCATCAAACTGACGATGATTGGTCGGTCGTCCACGACGAAGATCGTCATCATCCATGGCCGGCAAATCATCATGGATGAGTGAGTATGTATGAACCATCTCTAAACTCGCCGCCACCTCACGTCCTCGCTCGAGTGACATGCTATACGTTTCAAGGACGGCATAGACGAGAGCAGGACGAATGCGTTTCCCGCTAGCCTCTAAAGAATACGTCATTGCGTCTCGTAATCGTTTCGGCATCTCACTCGACTCAATGAGTTCCTGCATCGCCAGTTCGACGGTCCGTTTCCACTTGTTCAAGTCATCGGTACGGTTCATGCGGATCCTCCTTTTTCACGAAGCGTCCCATCAAGTTCTAAAATTTCATCCATTTTTTTCTCGGCGGCAGAGAGTTTTGTCTGGCACAACGCAGACAAGCGGACACCTTCCTCATATAGGGTCATCGCTTCCTCTAACGGGACATCACCGCTCTCGAGTTGCGCGACGATCTGTTCGAGGCGCTCGAGCGCCGCCTCAAATGTCTGTTCTTTCTTCGTCACCGACAATCCTCTCCTTCACCTCAGCGATCGCATGACCATCCCGAAAACGAATCGAGATATCACCGTCACGTAATTGTTTCACGTTCTGCACATAGGCCCCATCTTGTTCAATGAACGTATATCCACGTGACAAGACGGCGAGCGGACTGACTGCATGCAACCGTCCAACCTGTTGTGCAAATTGTAGCGTTGCTTGTTCTAATGGTCTCGTTCGACGGAGTCGCTCGACCATATGATTGACTTCTTCCCCTTGCTTGGACAACGTTTTTGAAAATCGCTTTACATCTAGCTGCTGTGACAACTGACGGAGCTGATGAGTGGCTTGGGTGAGATGTCTCCTCATCCCTTGCTCGAGACGGATTTCTGACTGGGCGAATCGTTCCCGTTTTTGAGAAATCGTGTACCTCGGCGATTTTAATCCATAGCTATTGATCATCCGTTCCACACGGGTTCGCGAATCATCCAATTGCTCTCTGACGGCTTTGTGCAGATGGTTATCCAAACGTTCTACATCTTTTCGCTGCGCATCAATCATCGCGGTAGCGAGTTCAGCCGCCGCTGTCGGAGTCGCAGCTCGAACATCGGCGACGAAATCAGAAAGCGTAAAGTCTGTCTCGTGACCGACAGCAGAAATGATGGGAATCGTGGACGCATAGATTGCCTCCACCACAACATCTTCATTAAATGCCCAAAGCTCCTCGATGGAACCGCCACCGCGACCGACGATGAGTACATCACAATCGGTGCGTTCGTTCATCCAGCGAATGGCCGACGCCACTTGTGGAGCCGCCATTTCTCCCTGTACAGCTACAGGTGCGAACGTGATCGCCACATGTGGCGCACGACGACGAAGTGTGGTCGCGATATCGTGTAGCGCCGCTCCTTTTGGAGACGTCACGATCCCAACGCGCTCTGGAAACATCGGGAGCGGGTGCTTCCGCTCCTCGTCGAACCAGCCCATCTCCTCTAGTTCACGCTTTCTCGCCTCATATCGCTCAAACAATAGACCGATTCCGTCTTGTCGCATCAATTCGACGTACAGTTGTACATCTCCCGTCGCTTCATACATCGTCACCTTTGATACGGCGATGACTTTCATTCCATCTTTCGGTTCGAATTGAAGTTGTTTGGCATCGCGAGAAAACATGACGGCTTTCATCCGAGACGCGTCATCTTTCAACGTGAAATAACAATGACCGGATGAATAACGTTTGAAATTTGAGATTTCACCGATGACCGCGACTTGTCGAAGCAAGACATCATCATCAAGTTGTCGCTTCACATATCGAACAACTTCAGAAACCGGGAGTGGATTAGCCACGTGATGCAACCTCGACCGTATTATGCATGAGCATCGTGATGGTCATCGGACCGACACCACCCGGAACTGGGGTGATGGCACTCGCCTTTTCCTTAACAGCTTCATAGTCCACGTCACCGACTAGACGACCTTCGACCCGATTGACTCCGACATCGATGACAAGCGCGCCCGGTTTGACCATGTCTGCTGTGACTAAACCAGCACGACCGACCGCGACAATCAAAATATCCGCTTGTCGCGTCATCTCACCGAGGTCAGCTGTTTTCGAATGACAATACGTGACCGTTGCTGATTCATTCAAGAACAACATGCCTACCGGTTTACCGACAATCTGACTACGACCGACGACGACAACGTGCTTTCCGGCAATCTCGGTTTGTGTTTTTGCGAGATGTAAGATACCGTGCGGCGTGCACGGAAGTAACGTATCGAGACCGAGCATCATCTTCCCGACATTCTCAGGATGAAAGCCATCGACGTCCTTTTCAGGGGAGATACGCATGATGACTCGTGATTCGTCGATGTGTTTCGGCAAAGGAAGTTGCACGAGAATCCCATGAACTTCCTCATCCGCATTCATCAAATCAATCAAGTCGAGCAATTCCTTCTCGCTAATCGTCTCATCAAAACGGAGGACTTGTGAATCGATTCCGATTTCTTCTGCCGCCCGTTCCTTCCCGCGTACATAGCTATGACTCGCTGGGTCATCCCCAATCAACACTACTTTTAATTTCGGTACGATGCCACGTGCGCGAAGTTCCGCCACACGCTCTTTTAACGTTTCTCGATATGATGCTGCCACTTGTTTCCCGTCGATCACTACTGCCATCTCTCTCATCCCCCGTTGTCTTTAGGTTTTTCTGTAGTTGGTCTGGTGTCTTATCTCTATTTTTTAGTCTTCTTTAATGATATTTCCGAGTACGCCATTCACGAGTTTGCCGGCTTCTTCGTCCGCGAACGATTTCGCGAGTTCGACCGCCTCGTTAATAGTGACGTTCTCTGGAATCGTCTCGACGTATAACAATTCGAACGTTGCCATTCGAAGAATCGTACGCTCGACGTTTCCTAGGCGATCCAAGCGCCAGTTTTTCAAGTTTTCAACTAGTAATGCGTCGATATCTTCAATATGTTCTAGCGTCCCTGTGACGAGTTGTTCGTAAAACGGATCAGACTCTTCTCCATCTAATGCGAACTCGATTGCTTCGTCCACCTCTAATTTAGATACTTCGATTTGAAAAAGCGTTTGAATCGCTTTCTCTCGTGCTTCATGACGTTTCATTCAGTTACTCTCCTTTTACATGCTTTCATTGTGATAGTTTAGCATAAAGCACTCATAAATTCAGTACAAAAAACCAGGAAACCGAAATAATGTTCGGGCTTCCTGGTTCATGTTATTTTGCCAATGACATTTCTTTTTCAACGAATTTCGTATCGAACGTCCCGATGCGGAACTGCTCATGTGCCATGACTTGTTGATGGAATGGAATCGTCGTTTTAATCCCCGAAACCGTAAACTCATCCAAAGCACGCAACATTTTCAGAATGGCCTCATCACGCGTTGGCGCATGGACAATCAATTTCGCAACCATCGAGTCATAGAACGGCGGAATCATCGCTCCTGCATAGAGTCCACTATCGACACGGACACCCATACCGCCTGGAACAATATATTGGTCAATCTTCCCTGCCATCGGACGGAAGTCCATAAATGGGTCTTCCGCGTTGATTCGACACTCGATGGAATGTCCTGAGAACGTAATGTCCTCTTGTGAGATGGCAAGCGGATGTCCGAGCGCCACTTCAAGCTGCGCTTGAACGAGATCGAATCCTGTGATCATCTCGGTGACGGGATGCTCGACTTGGATCCGGGTATTCATCTCCATGAAATAAAACTCGTTTGATTCTGGAACGTAAATGAACTCGATGGTCCCCGCTCCCGAGTACTGAATGGCTTTTGCCGCTTTGACGGCCGCATCCCCCATCAATTGACGTGTCGTTTCATCAATCGCAGGTGATGGCGCCTCTTCGACTAGTTTTTGCATGCGACGTTGGATCGTACAATCACGTTCACCTAAGTGAATGACATTGCCGAATTGATCAGCGAGAACCTGCACTTCGACATGACGGAACGACTCGATGAACTTCTCAAGATACACGTCACCATTCCCAAACGCCTGCTTCGCTTCTTTACGTGTCGCGACCAATCCTGAAACGAGTTCGTGCTCGTCTCGAGCGACGCGAATGCCACGTCCTCCACCGCCGGCTGTCGCCTTGATGATGACCGGATAACCCATCTCACGTGCGAGTTCCATGGCTTCTTCGTCGGTGACGACCCCACTTGAACCCGGAACGACAGGAACACCTGACTCGATCATCGTTCGTTTGGCTTCATCCTTGATTCCCATTTTGCGAATCGCATAGCTGCTCGGGCCGACAAATTGAATCCCGCACGCCTCGCACATCTCGGCGAACTCGGCATTTTCAGCCAAAAAGCCGTAACCGGGATGTACCATCGTCGCATCCACGGCGCAGGCGACTGATAAGATATTAGGGATATTTAAATAGGAGTCCTTCGATGGATTCGGACCGATGCAATAAGCCTCGTCAGCCAGATGAACATGTAACGCTTCACGATCTGCCTCAGAGAAGACAGCGACCGTCGGAATATTCAATTCTTTTGCTGCACGTATGATTCGAACCGCGATTTCCCCGCGGTTAGCAATTAATAATTTCATAACGACCTCACTTCACGCTGAAGAGCGGTTGACCGAATTCGACGAGATCGCCATCGGCGACTAACACCTCTACGATTTCGCCACTGATTTCCGCTTCGACATCGTTAAACAGTTTCATCGCCTCTAGAATACAAACGATTTGTCCTGACTCGACACGATCGCCGACGTTCACGAACGCTTCTTTATCCGGTGCCGGACGTGAATAGAACGTTCCAACCATCGGCGAGGTGATAGTACGATAAGACGCCTTTTCTTGCGTCGGTTCTTCTGTTTGTTCATTTACTTGAGGAGCAGGCGCAGGCGGTGCGAATGCTTGTGTCTGCATGATCGGCGCGCTCACTGTTTGTTGCGCTTCTTTCTTTAATGACAGTTTGAAATCAGATGTTTCAAGCTCCATTTCATGGACTGATGATTGGTCCAATAATTGAATAAGCTCTTTAATTTGATCGATTTGCATCTTTCTTACCCCCTGTTTATACCTGGTACTAATCTCTCCTTCACTATAACTGGTCAGACCAATGAATGCAACGAGAAAAAAAGAGCACCCATTCATTCGAATGAGCACTCGTAAGGATTAACCGTTATAACGACCCATGAACTCTCCAGTACGTGTATCGACTGTCACTTTTTCACCTGGTTCGATGAAAAGTGGCACTTGAATGACGTGTCCTGTTTCCACTGTCGCGTTTTTCTTCACGTTCGAGGCCGTGTCACCTTTTACGCCCGGGTCTGCTTCGACGATCGTCAAGACAACGCTCGTTGGAAGCTCGATTCCAAGAATCTCCCCTTCGTAGTCCGCGATGCTGACTTCCATGTTCTCAAGCAAATATGGAAGTGCTGATTTGACTTGAGCGCTTGTCAATTCAAGTTGCTCGTATGATTCATTGTCCATGAAGACATACGTGTCGCCCATTGGATAGAGATATTGCATGCGTTTACGCTCGATGTGTGCGCGTTCGATTTTCTCTCCGCCACGGAACGTCGTTTCTTGGATTGCCCCGTTACGCAAGTTACGCATTTTCGTACGAACGAATGCCGCGCCTTTACCCGGTTTTACGTGTTGGAACTCGATGACTTGCCAAATCGAACCGTCAGACGTTTTAACCGTCAATCCTGTTTTTAAATCGTTAACTGATACCATGTTGATTTCCTCCTAAATTCAGATGAAGCTTATGCCTCGATCGTAATTAACTCTTTTGGCGACTGTGTCAGACGGTAGCATCCGTCTTCTGTGATGACGACATCGTCTTCAATCCGGCAACCACCGACACCGTTGATGTAAATACCCGGCTCGATTGTCACGACCATACCAGGTTCGAGCACCGTTTCCGAACGGAACGATAATCCTGGGGCCTCATGCACTTCCATTCCAAGACCATGTCCTGTCGAGTGGCCGAAGTACTCGCCATATCCAGCTTCTTTAATAATATCGCGTGTCAATGCATCCGCCTCAATGCCAGTGATTCCGGCACGTGTGCCTTCTACACCAGCAAGTTGGGCACGAAGTACCGTATCGTAGATTTGACGCAACTCATCCGAAATCGGACCGATTGCAAGGGTACGCGTGATATCTGAACAGTACCCTTTATAGTAAGCCCCGAAATCAAGCGTAACCAATTCTCCAGTTTCAATGACTTTATCACTTGCCACACCGTGCGGTAGCGCCGAACGGAGACCCGAGGCGACAATCATGTCGAACGATGACGAGTCGGCACCTTTTGAACGCATGAACATTTCGAGTTCGTTCGCGACTTCTCTCTCGGTACGACCAGGACGGATGAACGTCTGGATATGGGCGTACGCCGCATCAGCGATTGCCGCAGCTTCCTTCATAATCTTAATCTCTGATTCATCCTTAATCAAGCGCAGTTTTTCTACGATTCCAGACGTTTCGATAAGTTGAGCGTCCACTTCTTTTTCATAGGCACGATATTGCCCCACTGTCATCGCATCCTGCTCAATGCCAAGGCGCTTGATGGATTCACGTGACACGACATCTGCTACCGACTTAATGAGTGACGTATCAAGCTCGATGATGTCATACCCTTTCACTTGATCGTTCGCCTGTTCCGTGTAACGGAAGTCCGTGATAAAACTTGCCGAATTCGACGTGATGACGATGACACCGCTCGATCCTGTGAAACCAGATAAGTAGCGGATATTCTCACGTTTTGTGACGAGCAACGCATCAATCTCGTTTTCTTCTAACTGTGCTTGCAGTTTGTTTACGCGTTCAATCATGTCGATTCCTCCAATGTTCGATTAGTGCATGCATCGCTAACGTATAGCTCGTGAGTCCAAAACCGGTAATGACACCGATACAGACGGCAGCAAGTTTCGACTCATGCCGAAAGGTCTCGCGTGCATGCACGTTCGAGATATGTACTTCAACGACCGGGGCAGCGATAGCGGATATGGCATCCCGGATCGCAATCGATGTATGCGTATAGGCACCCGCATTCAAAATGACACCTTCATAATCAAAAGCGTCATGCAGCGCATCAATTAAATCTCCCTCATGATTCGATTGTTTAAAGGTGAGTTCAACGTCTTCTGGAGCGCGCAGCATCAGTTCTGCCGCCAATCCTTTCAACGACACATCGCCATATACATCCGGTTCACGACGACCCAGTAGATTTAAATTCGGTCCATTTAAAACTAAAATCCGCAACCTTCTTCCCCCTCGTTCGTCAAGTCTTATCTATTGTAACAAATTTATCGAAAGAACGTGAATCGAGCCTTCTGCCCTTTCGTTTTTTTTACAAATCACGGTATAATTCAAGTACAACATTTGAAGAATCGAGGAAAGTGAATGAATTCTAAACCAACCATCCCAGTCGGGGGACAGGCGCTTGTGGAAGGCGTCATGTTTCAAGGCCGCTCTGAAAGCGCATCTGCCATCCGGCGAAAAGATGGCTCGATTGAAACATTCGAGCAAGCGCGCATTCTTGTCCCTTGGGTCCAATCGTTAAAAAAAGTACCGTTCTTGAGAGGGATTGTCGCGCTTTACGAATCGTTAAAGAACGGTTCTGCACATATGAACTTTGCGAGCGATCGATATGATGTCGACCCGAGTGAAGATACGAACACGAGCGAAGACCAAAAACAGAGCATATGGATGATTGCCATCATCGCAATCGTCGGTGTCATCTCATACGTGTTTGGTAAATTGATTTTCAATGTGACGCCTGCACTGCTCGCGGCTATGTTTCAAGACGTGCCTTTATTTTCCGGACATGTGATTCAAAACCTCCTTGAAGGGGGAATAAAATTAGTATTGTTACTCAGCTACCTCTACTTGATATCATTGACGCCACTCATTAAGCGCGTCTTCCAATATCACGGCGCTGAGCATAAAGTCATCAATTGCTATGAGTCCGGGCGTCCGGTCACGGTTGAACAAGTACGCCAAAGCTCGCGATTGCATTATCGCTGTGGCTCGAGTTTCATTATATTCACCGTCTTCGTCGGGATTGGCGTTTATATGATTGTGCCAATCGACCCGCTCTGGTTGCGACTCGTCAGCCGAATCGCGCTATTGCCGGTCGTCATCGGAATCTCATTTGAAGTCCTTCAGTTTACCAATCGTTTCCGCGACCATCGCTTTCTGTCATTCCTCGGCAAACCGGGCCTGTCGCTCCAATTATTGACGACACGAGAGCCGAATGATGAGCAGATTCAAGTCGCGATTGAAGCATTTGAGACATGGGAACGAAAAGAGTTAGGAGAATCGGTCATTCATAGAGAGGGATAAGAGGAGGAAGCACCATGATCAGACAAAGAGTCGGTTCGATCGCTGCAACAATCGTGTTTATCCTTGGCTTCATCGGGGTCGGGCATATGCTTGCCACCGATCCGGGTCGCCTGTTTAGACAATTGTTGTTCATCGGGATATTCGGGTTAGTCTTTTATGTGATCTATCGCGTCTTCATGGCACCACGTATGTCTGCAGAAGATGCACGCTATCGTAAAACCGCGCAAGCCTCAAAAAAACGAATGCAGGGAAGTCGTGGTCCTCAAGTCAAACCTTCCGCTTCCGCTAAAAACCGGAAAGCGAAGAAACCTGGTTCGAACGTCACCAAGTTATCTAAACGTTCAACCGTACATCGTAGCAATCCTCCACACTTAACAGTGATTGAAGGAAAAAAAGGCAAGAAGAAAAAGAAAGCAAACATGTAAAAGGAGCGCCGCGGCGCTCCTTTTTATGTCGTCTCTACATATCCGATATATGGAAGATTCCGATATTGCTCCGCATAATCGATTCCATATCCGATGACAAACTCATCAGGAATTTCGAACCCGACATAGTCTGCGTCCAATTGAACGAGTCGACGCATCGGCTTGTCGAGAAGCGTACAAATTTTCAACTGTTTCGGTTGATGAAGCTCCATATGTTTACACAAGAATTTCAACGTCTGTCCCGTGTCGATGATGTCCTCGATAATGACGACATACTTTCCTTCCACATCTAAATCCAAGTCCTTCCGAAGCTGCACACTCCCACTCGAGACCGTCTTTTTCCCGTAAGAAGACGTCGCGACCGTATCGAGCTGAACGCTGCCTTTCATGTATCGCATCAAGTCTGCCGCAAAGACCATCGAACCCTTTAACACGGCGACGATCACGATTGGTGTTCCCTCTGCATCGTTCTCAATTTCTTCAGCCAACTCTTTCACACGTGTTTGAATCTGCTGTTCATCAAACAGTTTTCCTTTGATTTGAATCTCCATTTATCCGGCGAATGTTCGCCGTCACCCCCTATCTATTCAATCCACGATTCATCTTAACATAATAATAACTAAAAAATATACATTCTATGATAAATATGAATGATTCGTTCGTATTTTAGCGATGGTAAACCAAATAAAAAGCGACAATCGAGTTCGAATGTCGCTTTTCACATATTATTCCTCTGAAGCTCGCTCTTGATCCCGAAATTCTCTGAATTGATCCATGAGCTCAGGCTTATCTTCAAAAAATTCCACGAACTGTGTCATACAGTCAAGTGTGTTCGAGCTGAGATGATGTTCGATTCCCTCGACATCCTCGTACACATCTGCCTCATCCACTCCGATTAGACGTAAAAAAGACTCGAGCATCGCATGACGCTCGACCAATCGCTTCCCTACTTTTTGACCTTTTTTTGTAAGCATGAGACCACGATACTTTTCATACACCAGATATTCTTCACGGTCCAACTTTTGAACCATTTTGGTGACAGAGGAGGGATGGACCCCTAAATGTTCCGCAATGTCAGATACACGCGCATAGCCTTTCTCTGACATCAACAAATAAATACGTTCTAAATAATCTTCCATACTCGGTGTCGGCATGGGCACGACCTCCCCTTATGTTCCGGTTTCCATTCTTTATTTTATCCTAACTAGAATGAAATCGAAAGGGAAAGCCCCGATTGATTGAGTCAATCATTGTCTCATGACCTTAAATTCATTATAATGAGATATGGTAACTTTGAAAGAGAAGGGAAGAACATCTATGGGACTCGAAACAATCCTCGTCATCCTCCTATGGGTTGCCTTGATCGCCTACATCGTATGGCGTTTCATGCCAGCTCGCGGGTTGAAAAAAATGAAACAAGAAGAATTCCGCGCCTCACTCCGTAAAGGTCAGCTGATTGACGTGCGCGAACCGAACGAATACAAAGGCGGACATATCGTTGGTGCTCGGAATATCCCGGTCGGCCAAATGAAACTACGCATGAAAGAACTGCGCAAAGATCAGCCGATTTTGATTTACTGCCAAGGTAGTTCACGTTCAAACCAGGCGGCTAAACTCTTGATGAAGAACGGATACAACAACATCTACATGCTCGAAGGCGGTTTCAAGAACTGGAAGGGTAAGATTAAAAAAGCTTAAAAAACGGGCGGGTCGATTCAATCATCGACTCGCCCATTTTTTATTTTACAGATGACGCCTCACGACGCTCATATTTTAAGACCGGTTTACGGGCAGCGAGTGTCTCGTCCATCCGTTTGACGACCGTCGTATGAGGAGCCGTCTGAACGATCTCCGGATTCTCTTCCGCCTCTTTGGCAATCTGGAGCATCGCATCACAGAACGCATCAAGTGTTTCTTTTGATTCTGTCTCTGTTGGTTCCACCATGATACATTCCTCGACATTTAACGGGAAATAGATTGTCGGTGGGTGGTAACCGAAGTCAAGAAGACGTTTAGCGATGTCGAGAGTACGAACACCAAGGGCTTTTTGACGTTTGCCTGACAAGACAAACTCATGTTTGCAATACGTATCATATGGCACGTCGAACGCATCTTTTAGTCGCGCGAACATATAGTTTGCGTTGAGGACCGCTTCACGTGATACCCGCGTCAATCCTTCTGCGCCCATCGTCTTGATATAGCTGTAAGCTCGGACGTTGATCCCGAAGTTTCCATAGAATGGTTTGATTCGCCCGATTGAATGTGGTCGGTCGTAATCGAGACCATATCCATCATCTGTTTTCGTCACGATTGGAGTCGGTAGGAATGGGATTAAGTCACGTTTTACTCCGACTGGACCTGAGCCTGGACCTCCACCGCCGTGAGGACCGGTGAACGTTTTATGCAGGTTCAAGTGAACGACGTCAAAGCCCATGTCCCCCGGACGTGCGATTCCGAGAATCGCGTTTGAGTTCGCGCCATCATAATAAAGCTTCCCGCCAGCTTCATGAACGACTTTTGAGATTTCAAGAATATCCGCTTCGAATAGTCCAAGCGTATTCGGGTTTGTCAGCATGAGCGCAGCTGTATCGGCTCCAACTTTTGCCTTCAAATCATCCAAATCGACGAGACCGCGCTCATCTGACTTGACGGTTACCGTCTCGAATCCAGCAACGACTGCGGACGCCGGGTTTGTTCCGTGCGCCGAGTCTGGAACGAGTACTTTCGTACGAGCCGTATCCCCATTACGTTCATGGAACGCTTTGATCAACATGAGTCCCGTCCATTCCCCATGCGCCCCTGCCGCTGGTTGGAGTGTGACTTCGTCCATTCCTGTAATTTCAGCGAGTTGCTCCTGTAAGTCCACCATGAGTTCGAGCGCACCTTGAATCGTCTCAACTGGTTGCAGTGGGTGAATATGTGCAAAGCCAGGAAGACGAGCCATATCTTCGTTCACTTTCGGATTATATTTCATCGTACACGAACCGAGCGGATAGAAGCCTGAATCGACCCCATGGTTTCGTGTAGATAGTGACGTGTAATGGCGAACCACATCGAGTTCAGATACTTCCGGAAGTTCCGCCGCCTCTTTTCGAATCATCGTAGCCGGTAACAACGTCTCAAGGTCAACCTCTGGGACAGTCGGTGTCGGCAAATTATATCCAGTCCGTCCTTCACGTGATACTTCAAAAATTAGCGTTTGCTCGTGTTGCATTATTTCATCCCCCCAACCACTTCGACAAACTGATCAATCTCTTCTTTCGTGCGCAATTCCGTCGCGCAAACCAACATCTGTGTCTGACGCTCCCCTTCATACGTACCAAGCGGTAGACCACCAATCATGCCATGCTCGAGCAGATGGCGCGATACTTCTTCTGCGTCACGTCCAAAATCTACCACGAACTCATTGAACATCGGTCCTTCGTCCACGATGTTGAATCCTGCAGCTTTTAACGCTTCTTTCATATAATGAGCAGTTTGAATATTCCGAACGGCCATATCACGAATTCCGTATTTTCCTAAAGCGGACATCGTGATCGAAGCAGCCAATGCGTTAAGCGCTTGGTTCGAACAGATATTGGATGTCGCTTTATCACGACGAATGTGCTGTTCACGCGCCTGGAGCGTCAACACGAATCCGCGTTTGCCGTCCTCATCGACCGTTTGACCAACAAGTCGTCCCGGTAGTTTACGCATCAATGATTTTTTGACCGCGAAGTATCCACATGACGGTCCACCAAAACTTTGCGGAATACCGAATGGCTGTGCATCTCCGACCGTGATGTCCGCACCGAGTGCTCCTGGTGACTCAAGAATTCCGAGGGCGAGCGGGTTGCTCGAAACGACGAAGAGCGCACCCGCTTCATGAGCCAATTCTGCCAATGTTTCTAAGTCTTCAATACGACCGTAGAAGTTTGGATATTGTACGACAAGACACGACGCATCCGTCAAATCAAGGTCTGACACGTCCGTCACCCCGTTCACCACATCTGTGTAGTCAACGGATAGCCCCGGTCCGTCAGCATACGTACGGATTACGTCCTTCGCTTCAGGATGCACTGCACCAGAGACGACGACACGTTTTTTCTTCGTCTGCGCGCTCGCTAGGTAAGTCGCCTCAGCGAGAGCCGTGATTCCGTCGTACATCGAAGAGTTCGCGACGTCCATCCCTGTCAATTCACAAATCATTGTTTGGAATTCGAACATCGCCTGAAGTTCACCTTGTGAAATCTCAGGTTGATATGGCGTATACGCCGTATAGAATTCAGAACGCAAAAGCATATGGTTCATCACACTTGGTGAAAGATGATCGTACATCCCTGCTCCAAGGAAGCTCGGGTATGATTTCGTATGTTTGTTTTTATCAGCCAACTTCGTCATATGACGAACGAGATCGACTTCCGGAAGCGGAGCCCCAATCGCCGCCAATGATGCTTGTTCGCGAAGTGTTTCTGGAATATCTGAAAGAAGCGCTTCGATTGAATCGACGCCGATTGTCTCTAACATGTCTCGTTCATCTTGTTCGGTCATCGGTAAATAACGAAATTCCATTCTGTTCATTCTGAATCCCCCTGTTTCATTTCGTTCGTTTATAGAAAGGTGTCGGTACGCGTTCGGCTTCAATCTTTTTGCCACGGATGTCGATGACAAAACGATCTTCATCTTTGTAACGTGCATCGACTCGTGCCCATGCGATTGATTCATTTACAGTCGGAGGCATCGTACCGGTCGTGACAACGCCGATTACATTCCCATCCAATTCAACTTGCGCCCCTTGGCGGGCAATCCCACGACCGAGCAATTTCAATCCGATCAATCGATTCGGAATATTCTCTTTTTGAGTGACGAGTGCTTCCTTACCAACAAAGTCAGTATCTAGCTTGACGGCAAAATTGAGATTCGCTTCGAATGGCGTGACCGACTCATCTAACTCATGACCGTAAAGCGGCAAGCACGCTTCGAAACGTAATGTATCGCGTGCGCCCAGCCCACACGGGGTAACACCCTCGGTTTCAAGCGCTTCCCAAATGGCAGAAATCGCTTCTGCTCGAGCATAAATCTCGAACCCATCTTCCCCAGTATACCCACTTCTAGAGATGATCGATGGCACACCCGCAACGTCCCCATTCATGAATTTGAAGAACCCGATTTCGTCGAGTACCACATTTGTGATAGTTTGAAGTACGGATTGTGCATTCGGTCCTTGAATCGCAATCTGACCATATTCATCAGATTCATTTGTCACAACCACGTCACCCTTGACGTATCGACGAATGTGGGCTTCGTCCTTTTCAATATTTGAAGCATTGACGACGAGCCAATAAGCGTCCTCATCCAATCGATAGACAAGCAAATCGTCCACCACACCGCCGTCTTCAAGACAGAGAAGGTTATACTGGGCTTGACCAACTTTAATCTTCGAGATATCATTCGTCACCAAGTTTTGAACTTGCTCAAGCGCATCCGGCCCTTCGATTCGAATTTCTCCCATGTGAGATACATCAAACATCCCCACGTTTTGACGTACAGCCAAATGCTCTTCTTTAATCGAAGAGAACATAATCGGCATTTCAAATCCCGCAAAATCAACCATCTTCGCCTTCGGTTCAATCAAATCGAACAAAGGCGTACGTTTCAAAGTAACCTTTTCCATAATATCCCCCAATCCCGAACATAAAATGCTTTTGTTTTTGAAATCTTTCGTTTTCCATTCCACTTTAACAATTTTTATTCCTTCTGCATAGGTAAAAAAGCGAAAAAGAAAAAGGATGAAAAACGAAAACGTTTTCATCCTCATTATTTCATATTTTCGACTCGGTGGAAACGTCAGAACGTTCAATTCCCGCTGTCCGTTTGATTTCATGAGTTAGCTCGACGGCGGCTTGCTTTAATTCAATCGATTCATTCTTCGCATTGACCCCAAACTCTTTTAATTGAGTAACGGATCGATTGACCGCATCCACGTGCCCTTTGATTTCATTGACCTGTTGACCAATCACATCCGCCCGAATTTTAAAACGTTCCGTCAGACGATTCAAACGACCAAATTCTGGTTTCATTTTGTTTTTGAACAAGAGATAACCATATATCCCAAGTCCGATTAATGAAAATACGATGATGGCAAAATTAATCCAAATCATACTTTTTCCCCCTTTATACGGATGATTTGCTTGGCGATGTCTTCAGACGATTGAGATGCATCGATGGATACACTCGCTTTTCGATATAATTGATCACGTCGTTGAAACAACGCATGAACATCCTCCCGTCCTCTTTTAACAAGTGGCCGCGCAGAATCTTTGATTCGTTCCCAACACATGTCGAACGGAAGATTTAAATGGATCATCGTACCACGTTCTCGCATCCAACATATATTTTCAGAGCGTTCCACCACTCCGCCACCGGTCAGGATATAGTCAGCAGTGACTTGTTGCAGTACTTTTGACTCAACATCACGAAACGCAGACTCACCATTGCGGTCAAAATATGTAGCGATCTCCATCCCAGTCATAGACTCAATGATTAAATCAAGATCGATGACCTCCCCATATTCTTTCAGAAACGAGAATAAGGTAGATTTACCTGTACCCATAAACCCCACGATATAAAACGGGTTTTCATTCATAAACAATCACCTCTTTATGCCGTTCACCAGATGTTAGCACGATATTCACTTCAGTACGATTCGGTGCAATCGGACGACACGTCAGAGTTCCCGTTGGTTTATGCAGCGTTAACGGTCGATCACCGCAACGCTCCTTCGCCAATAACAGATGCGATTCGAAGCGAATCGCTAAGATTTCCTCTGACAGTCGCCTCGTCGTTCGTTCCACATCAGTATACCAAAATAACGCGGCCCCGAGTAACCAAACAACGATGGTCAAGGTGATGACGAGAAAGAATCCTGTTTCATGCACATGACGTGCCGCTCTCTTCTGAACGATGAATCGGTCCATGCGATTCGAAAACCCTTTCCGACCGTTTCGACATGATACTGCTCGATTCCTCTTAAAAAGAGTAAGTTTCCTCCTCCATCTCCGACCATGACCAAATTGCCATTTACTTGTTTGATTGTCCATGACCACCGCTCCTCATCCGATTTGACGAAATCACCTCGTAACCGCCCTTCGTCAACACGACAGTTCTCGCTATCCATCAGACGGCGCACAATCAGTTGAGGCGTCGTATGATGATTCCATTTAGGCTGTTCATAAAGATGTTGACCGAGCGTGAGCAGTTCAACCAAAAGGAAAAGAAATATGGGAAGGATCAGCAAAACGACTGTCATTTCAATCATCGTAAAGCCCTTTTCATAATGTCGGTAAACAAAATCCTTTCTCACACACTTGCTCACGCCCTGTTGGTTCAGTGGCTTCAAGCAGAACCTCTCCTTGTAATCGTTCATAGATGAAGAGCGTGTCACTCAACCGTTGGATTCGTTCATTCCCTTGCACGACAAAGGATGCCAGTATGAAAATCCATCCCATGATGACCGCAAGACTGACAGTCAGCTCCCATAATGAGAAACCCGATTCATCCACTTTCACGAATAATCACCTCCGGCTCATACGTCCCGATTCGAAATTTGAGCGTCACCGATGTCTTTCCACTGACGAATTTCCATTGTCCCGCATAAGAGGCGGTCGCTTGTGAAAAGGTCAACGTGTTGTATGTCGGAAGATATACATCCACCCCATCAGGAACATCAACCTCCCTGACGATCTCTCTCCCACACACAATCAGATAAGTTTGTTGTTTGGAAATCCAAATCAATCGCGGCACACAATCTCCCTCTTCTGAAATATAGGGAAATTGCCCAGCTTCTTGAATATTCGCTACCAATGAATCCGTAAAATTGTAGAGCTCCATTCGTTCGAACGGTCTCGTAATCGGTGCACTCATCAATACTAAGAACGACAATACGACAAGTACCCATGTCATTTCGACCAAGGTGTAGCCTTTCATTGTTTTTTTAAGGAGCCATCAGTCGGTGAATACGTATAGGTCGAGGATTGACAGCTATAAACGAGTGGATCTGCAGCCGACGCACGCTTAATCACTTCTAACGTTTCAGGATAGGCTTTATGTTCCGCGTAATGCAAATTGATTTCAGATTCAACGATTCGAACACTACCTTCGCAACTCACTTGGTCAGCACGAGATTTCCCGTCCGACAAAGAAGGGACAAGTAACAAGAGAAGAACGGATATAATGAGTAATACTGCCGCCATCTCAACTAATGTGAACCCACGCTCTTCCTTCATTTCATCTTTCTCCTTTCACAATTGAGCCATAATGAGTTTGACCGGTAAATAGAGTGTGTAAAAAAGAACACCGATCATGACACTGAGGATGCCGTATAAAGACGGTTCAATTTTCTCAATCAAACCCCGACTATATTGCTCCATCTCTTCGAATACAAGCTCGCGATGAAGAGACATCAATTTGCCAAGTTCTCCACTCATCGATCCCACACCTAATAGACTCACGACCTCATGATCGATAAACGGTTCACACCTCGTCGCCGCTTCAATCCCTTCACCTTCAGACATGCGATAATGAATTCGCTTGGCCATTTCTGCCATTTCTCCCTCCTCCTCGGCTAGCCGACTGATAATCTGCCTGATATTCGTTTCAGTATGTTGGAGCAAGGACAACTCACTTACAAACACATAGGTCATATAGAGTGTTTTCCCACGTCTCCATGCGTAAAAAGGGAGCTCTACTCCTCGACGATGGAATCCATATATGAGAATTGCGATTGCCACGAATATAGAAAACAGTACAGGAAAGAACCAATTCGACAATAGAATCGACCCCACACCGCCATGCGACGAGACATCTACCATCCCCATTAATTTCGGGAAAATGTATAAGGCATAAATCATTCCTAATGCAAGTAGGATGAAGAAGATAATTAACGGATAGCGAATTAGCCTCCGCAGCTCCTGCTTTAACCGTTGTCGCATCTCGAGTACCATCGCCACTTGCGACAATCCATCCATAAATCGTCCGTTGCGGTCCGCCGTATGTAAAATCTCTTGCATCTGCCGATTCGTGATCAAGATGGAAAATACTTCAGACAAACTCACACCCGCTTCTAGACGAATCCTCATCTCTCGAATACAGTCTTTCATTTTTCCCTTCTCATGAAGTTCAAGCGTCTCCATGGTCACTTTCAATGACACACCTCGTGATTGTAGACGAAGAAAACGATGAATCAGTCGGATCGATGGGATTACCGGAACGTCGACCATTCGCAAGTCACCTCCTGATTTCGAGTCAGTACACACCAATGTCTTTCCACGGTCGCCTTACCAAGAAGTTGCATCAGCCGCTTTTCCCCATCCTGAATCGATGCGGTATGAAAGGTTGTAATCGTCAAATGCCCACTGAGCGCTGCATCGTATGCGACCATCAATTCTTCATCGGTCCGCACCTCGCCAATCACGATGATATCCGGGTCGGCACGAAGCGTCTCTTTCAACAAGTGTCGATGGCTTAGTCCAGCCTTAGCATTCACTTCCAGCTGAATGACACCACCGACCATTTGTTCTGGAGGATTTTCAATCGTCACAATCCGCTCATGCTTCAGCTGATTCAACAGGGCATACAGTACCGTCGTCTTGCCTGCTCCGGTAGAACCCCCTATAAAGAAAAGACCATGATGTGATGCCACGACTTTCTGAAATCGTTCCACATCGTGTGATTGTAACAGGTGCTGAAGTTCAAACGTGTCATGGGGAATGCGCCAAGACATTAACGTCTGGGCGAACGACGGGAGAAAGGTCACCCGGATGACATCTTGATTCAATTCATAGACCCCGGATTGTGGAATGCGTTGATTAGATTCAGGTAGTGAACACCAATATCGCATATGATATGTAAGGCGATCATAAAGCTTTGCATCCATCGATTGAAGCGCAGCAAGTTTACTAGCAGAACGGACTTGAACCTTTACTTGGTTTGCATCGGGTATAAAATGAAGATCACTCGCACCGATTTGACGTGCTGCATCTACTAAATCCTCAATGAGTTCCTTCATCTCGTTCACCTCGATACAAGCATAAAAAAAAGCCCACTATGTTGAAAGTGGACTTGTTTTATGAAACTTGAACCGCTGCAGTGTTGTGGCGACGTGCATATGTTTCGATTGAAACCTTGTCATATCCGACAATCACTTCTTTTCCATCAGTTAAGATTGGACGCTTCAAAAGTTTTGGGTTTTCGCTCATCAGCTTAAGAAGCTCGCTTAATTTCAAATCCTCCACGTCAACATCAAGTTGTTTGAAGGCCTGGCTTCGCGTCGCAAGGAGAGAATCGACTCCTTCCTCACTGATTGCAAGGAGTTGCAACAATTCATCAACTGTTGGTGCATCTCTGAAAATGTGACGCTCACTCACTTGAAGTTCTTGTTCTTGTAAAAACGCTTTCGTCTTCCGACAAGAAGTACAGCTTGGATACGTGTAAAACATTAGTTCTGATGCCATTTTTATGTTCCTCCCTCATTCAACTTTCACTTCGCTCATTTTGTATAAGTTGATTATACATCTCTATACCCCGTTTGTACATGTTTTGTGCAACTTTTTTATAAATTTTGTACAACTTTATTTACCGAAATGATTTCACATATTTTTCACGATTATTTTGCTCAATTATCACGTTTCCATAGCATTTTTTCGAATGTGTTGGTAAAATAGTGAATGAGAATGGAATAATGCACGTATGGGGGGATTAACATGGCAAGAATGTTTCGTGTCCTAGGCTTTTGGACTGGACTAGTAGCGGCACTTGCTTTCGTAGGCGCACTAGGCGGCGACCAAAGTAGTAGTGAACATACTGGCGACTTTATCGTTATGGGACTTGTCTTCTTAGCACAAACGATTTTCTTCGTCGCTCTTGGTTACTTAAAACTAACTGAAAAAACGTATGTATATGTCTTCGGCGCGTATTTGACAATTTTCTTCGTTGTCTTTACGTATTGGAGCAACTTCCAAATGTAAAAAAAGATTGTCTCGCCGGAGACAATCTTTTTTTATGTGAAGAACGGATTTGTCCGCTTTTCTTCTTCTAGCGTCGTCATAGGACCGTGCCCCGAGTATAACGTCGTCTCATCAGGAAGGAGCTGCTTCATCCGATCGATGGACCCCATTAATGTCGACTGGTCTCCACCGAACAGGTCTGTCCGTCCGACGGATTGCTTAAAGATCAAGTCACCACAAAAGGCGATTCTTTCATCATCCATATACAATACGACACTCCCTGGGGAATGACCCGGCGTATGATAGATTCGAAATACGATGTTCCCAATTTCTAATACATCACCTTCGTAGGTTTTTTCTGCCGGTTTCATCGATGGTATCGGCAAGTTGAACGCAGAAGCGCCATTCTTTTCGCCATCTGTCAGCCAATCTGCTTCTAAGCGGTGTACATAGACTGGCACCTGGTAACGCTCACGGAGCGCATCAATTCCACCGATATGATCGAAGTGTGCATGAGTCAACAAGATTGCTGAAAGTGTACCGAAACGTTCGATCGTGTCGAAGAACCTCAGGTCATCCGTTCCGGGGTCAATGACGACGACTGTGCCGTCTTTTTCAATGACATAGCCGTTCTCTTGTGCCAAGCCAGACGTAATCTTTTTGATTTGCATTGGATTCATCCCCTTCTTATTCAAAACAATATTGTGGCAAAATTGTTTCGATGTCAACCTTTGCTCGACAGCGACTCTATAATCGGATAAAATAATAATGATATTTCAGTGAAATTTTTATGAATTTCATGACGTATAATTAAAGGGGGAACTCGTCATGCATTTGTATGAACCGTTCGGATGGATTTCCGTCATCGTCGCGATTGTGGCTATTTGGGGAATGCTTCGTTCATTCCAAAAACGCCAATTCTTTCCGCTCGTATTTGCAGGTTTAACTGTACTCGTATTCGGATTCTTTGGTGTCGCCACGTTGATCTACGGTGGAATTCCAGGTTAATGATTCGCATACGCAATCATCAAGCGACTTCGGTCGCTTTTTTTATGCCTTTCTATACGTTCATTCCCTCTATATAAAACGGACCAAATCACTATGTGACTTGGTCCGTACTTGTTATTCTTCAGTTTGTTCTTTGAAACGGAGTAGATCGGAGTAAATCAAATCATCGTTCATTTGCAAGATTTTTTCCGCTTCTTCCGTCACCGGACCACATAACGATGTGTCTTCGACAACTTCACCAGAAGTCGCGTTATAACATGTCGACTGTGTCCAAACATATTCATCCGTCACGACCGTTCCATCGCGGAAAATCGCGCGACTGTTTCGATTTTCAGAGAATAAGTCGTTTCCGAATCCAATCGTATTTGACGTGTCAATTCCGAGTAAGTGCAAGATGGTCGGTTTCATGTCGACATGACTACCAATCGTCTCATGCACTTCCCCTTCTTTCTGGTCAGGTAAGTGAATGGCAAACGGAACTTGTTGTAACTTCGCCACGTCGAATGGTGTCAACTCATCTTTGCCGAGTAGCTCGGCCATCGCACTGTTGTGGTTCGTCGAAATTCCGTAATGGTCACCGTAGACGACAAAGATTGTATCTTCCCACATTCCGTTCTCTTTCAACTGGTCGATGAAGAGACCGAGTGCGTAATCTTGATAAGCTAGTGCTTGCGGGAAGTTGTTCAACGTAGTTGAGCTCGTTTCAAATTTTGGTACAAGCTCATAGTCTTCACTTGGCATCGTGTACGGGAAGTGGTTCGTCAATGTGATGAACTTCGCGTAGTACGGTTCAGGCAATTCTTGAAGCATTGGAATAGATTGTTCGAAGAAACTATCGTCTAAGAGACCCCATTCTGTCATGTCTTCAGGATTCCCGAGGTCATAACTCTTTTCATCAAAGAATTGATCGACGCCAATGTTCTTGTACATTTGATCGCGGTTCCAGAACGATTTGTTATTCGCATGGAACACGGCTGAGTAATAATTTTCGTCCTTGACCAACTCAGGGAGCGCTTGATATTCGTTATCGGCGTTCGTAAAGTATACAGCACCACGCGGGAGTCCATATAGTGAGTTATCGAGTGCGAACTCAGCATCAGAAGTCTTCCCTTGACCGACTGTATGGTAGTAGTTCGGCCAGTAGTGAGACTCTTCAATCAGTTTGTTCAAGTTCGGCGTGATGTACTCTCCATTCGGCGCCTTCATGTTGTGAGTAAAATTCTGCGCAGATTCGAATGAAACCACGATGACATTTTTCCCTTTATATTTTCCGAATAAATCCGGATTCGGCGCCGCATAGTTTTGACGGGTGAATTGTTCAATCGTTGCGAGTTCTGATTCATCCGCCATCGCTTTTTGAGCCGATGTTTTCGTTTGGAGCATGGCATCATACACATGGAAGTTAAATGTTCCGATGTTTTTCACCAACAGCTCACGGTCAAATGAACGAGTCAACAATTCAGGTCGTTCCGTTTCTGCTAGCGAAAGGTTGAACAAGAAGACAGAGACCGCTACGACGAATGTGACGAGCGCACGTCGATGTGAAGCTGCATTCTCTTTCATGTTCATTCGCCATAAGATAAACGGAAGGATAAACACGTCACCAAGAATGATTAAATCTTTCCATTCAAGAAGCGAAGTGAATGATGTCGATAACGTTTCCATGTTCGATGGTTGCATGATGACAGGCATTGTCAAATAGTCCGTGAATTCCCGATAATACACGGCGTCCGCAAACAAGATAAACGATGCAATCGCATAGAGCGTGTAGAGCACCCATTTTTGTTTGTTACCTTTAAAGAAGAAATGGAAGGCAAACAAGAATAATGTCGAACTGATTGGGCTAATCAGTAAGATAAAAGCTTGTGCGGTGTTTTCAATCGGAATGTTGAAGAAAAATTGATAGACGATATACGTCTTCGTCCAAAGCAATAACGTAAAAATCCAAAATAGACGATATTCTTGAAACGAAGCGCGGACCGTGTCGTTCAGTCTCGTCGATAGCTTCGAAAAGCGTTGAGATGAATTCATCTGACGGTCTCCTCCTCTTTTCAGTTTTCGGCATGTTTTAGTTGCCATTCTTTATTTATATTTGTTCATTTATTGTACAATTCGGATTGAATAGTACACGTCCAGTATCAAGTCCAAATCTTACCCCTTTTTTAATAAAAAATCAACTGTGACGTTACAAATTTTACAATATCCCATACCCTTTCCCACAAAAAAACACGCCTGCAATGTGCAGACGCGTCCGTTTCATACCCGTGTCGGAAGGAAGTGTTTCCGTGCCAGCCAAGCACATCCAATCACACCGGCATCGTTTTCGAGTTCAGCGATTTTGAATGTTGTCGACTCGTATACCCGCTCGAGCGCAAACCGTTTGAACTGTGCATCAAGCGGCTCTAATAACGCGTCGCCAGCTTTTGAGACGCCTCCACCGATGACAATCATTTTCGGATTGAGCGTGTTCGCAATGTTCGAGATGGTCAAGCCGAGGTATTCCGTCATCTCGTCAATGACTTCTGTCGCGATCGAGTCACCAGCCTTATATGCTTCAAACACGTCACGTGCAGTCACTTCTTTTAACTCGTTTAATGAAGTATCTTGATTCTTACGCTTCTGTAACGCCAGACGCGAGACGCCGGTCGCTGAAGCAATCGTCTCGATACACCCGAGGCGACCACAACCACACTTCACAGCCTTCGTTTCGTCTCGTTCCACGGTAATATGCCCGATTTCTCCGGCCATTCCTGCCGTCCCATGAACGATATTCCCGTTCGTGATCACGCCACCACCGACACCTGTACCGAGCGTGATCGCCAATAATTCTGACGCCCCTTCGCCGGCACCTTTCCACATCTCACCAAGGGCCGCGGCGTTCGCATCATTTTCGAGCACGGCCGGAAGACCGACTGCTTTTTCGAACTCACTCACGAGTGCAAAATCTTTCCACCCGATGTTCGGAGAATATTCGACAACTCCTTCTGAGAAGTCGACGAATCCTGGTGCCCCGATTCCCGCACCCGCAAAATCTTCTTTCTTCTTACCTGATGTTTGTAAGTATGTTTCAAAAGAAGCTGCGATGTCTTTTGGAATATGTACACCATTCTCTCGAATATCCGTTTTGACTTCCCACTTATCCGAAATGATGCCGTTCATGTCTAAAACGGCCATCTTCACCGTCGTACCACCGATGTCGATACCTAATAACCATTTCATACCGTTCACTCCTCATCTCAACTAAATCGCTTTCATTGAATAGTGTACACTATTATCCCCTTAGTGCAACCCTTTGCACTAAGGGGATTTCTGTCAATCTGTTGAATTTTTTAATTCGTGGGTCAAAATGATTTTGGCCGTATCGTACACACGTTGTTCGATGATGCCCCCTTCATACAATTCGTCAAGTTCCATCATCATGAGTGAGATTTCAGCATCCCGTTCTCCGATGTAAATAATGGTACCGAACGATTTTAAAAACTGTTGGACATCATAAAAGTTTTTCATGCTTCTTCCTCCATCGTCGATTGTACATAACGATTTAACAATTCTCGCGTTGCTTCCATTGATGACAGATGCGTTCGCTCATAACTATGGCTCGATTCGATTCCTGGCCCAATCAAGGCATGTCGCACATCATACCCTGCTCGAATCGCCGCTGACGCATCTGACCCATAGTACGGATAAATATCTACCTTATACGCGATCTCATGGGCTTTACATAACGCCGTGAACTTCCGTCGTAACCCGATATCATACGGTCCAGATGAATCCTTGGCACAAATCGAGACTGTATACTCATCGGAATGCTGTCCATCCCCGAGCGCACCCATATCAACGGCAATGTATTCCACGACGTCTTCCGGAATACCCGCGTTCCCTCCAAATCCGACCTCTTCATAATTCGAGATCAAGAAGTGAACGGTATGCGGTAAGTCATAACGGATTAAGTCTTTCGCAAGGTCCAATAGAATGGCGACCGACGCCTTATCATCCAAGTGGCGTGATTTCACGTATCCTGAAGAGGTCACTTGAAAGCGAGGGTCGAATGAAACGAAGTCCCCGATTTCAATCCCAAGCGCCGTCACATCTTCACGAGAATGCACTTTTTCATCCAATCGGACTTCGATGTTTGATGCAGATCGCTCGGCAGAGTTCGTGTCCTTATAGACGTGAACACTTGACTGATGGATCAAGATCGTTCCTTCAATTGCCTCTCCTTCTTCACGGTGGACGAGGCAGTTCTCTCCCTCAATCGCCGTCCATGCGTATCCTCCCACTTGAGTCAAACGAAGACGCCCGCTCGGCAAGATGTCTTTGACCATCGCACCGAGTGTGTCCACGTGTGCCGTCAACAGACGCGCCTTGCCAGAACGACCTGAAAATGTGGCCAGCAGTGCCCCTTTATGTAGACGTGACGTCTTGACACCCAGTGCATTCAATTCTTGCTCCGCGAAGCGGATGGCCTCTTCCGTCATCCCGGAAGGACTCGGGATGTTAACGAGTGTTTTTAATGTTTCAATCATTGAATTCTCCCCTTACCAAAATCCGTACCCGACGAATAGTCCAAACATCGAGATGGTGAGTACGGAAAATAAGATTCGTTGTATACGGTTCTTCTCATCCGGTAGCCCGACGACTCCCGAGACGACAAAACCACCAATCAGACCTCCCGCATGCGCGAAATGGTCAAGACCTGCACCTAATACAAACGCAAGTCCTACGTTTAATCCTAACATAATAAAGAGCGGAGGTCCGAGCGTCTTCATGAAGAGAGAACGATCCCGCAACCCAAAGTACAAGAGCGCACCGACCAATCCAAATAGCGCCCCTGAAGCGCCTGCTGATATCGATTCGCTGAATGCAAACGATGCGGATGTCGCTAATATTCCACTGAGCAGGTAGATGATTAAAAATCGTATGGAGCCGTACATCCGTTCGACGAGCGGACCGAGCGACCAAAGTGCAAACATATTAATTGCAAAGTGGAACCAACCGATATGCAGGAACATCGGTGTAATCAAACGCCACCATTCCCCTTGTTCAATCAACGGGTTCACTTTGGCCCCGAATGCGACCAACGTGTTTGGATCAAGCGTCGAACCGACCGATTCGGCTAACCACATGACTAAAAAGGTGACGAACAGTAGCCCATACACCACTTGTGGTTTTCCGAAGGAAAAACGTTTCTTCAGATCCGCTTTCTTTTTCCGGTCGAGGGAGACCGCTAGCAGTCGGAACCGGTCTTCTTCCATAGTCGGTGTGCAAATCGAACGGGACAATGTCACTTTCGCAGGGATTTGAAACGTCAACGAGTCTACACGCTCTTCATCCACGAGACGCTCACCATAAACATGAATGGTCAATCGTTTCCGCCCGATGCGAGATAAGCGAAATGCGTTCAAAATCGCGTGTATATCCATCCCAACGTGATTCGCCCATGCTTTTTCAGTCTGAATGAACAAATCATACCGATCACCTGCTTTCGTATCGAATAAGATGACCGCACGGGAGGGTTCGAGTATGCCTTCAATTCGCCCACCGTTTTCGACCTTTCGATAAATATCTTCCCAAAAACAAGTTGTCGCCAACGAAACCCCTCCTCTCTCTCAATTCTATTGTAAATCACGACACGACCCACGACCAAACGATGATTCGTTCTATATGTATAAAAACCCGTAACCAAATGGCTACGGGTTTCCAAAGGATGGAGATTACAAGACAGGTTCCATCGTTTTCATGAGTACGTTCGCAGAATGTTGCATTTTCTCATGCTCTTCTTGTGACAACTCAATCTCAACGACTTCACGAACGCCTTGACGGTTGATAATCGCTGGTACACCGATATGGATATCGTGCAATCCATACTCACCATCAAGATGGGCACCGACTGTCAACAACGTGTTCTCGTTACGAAGGACAGCCTTGACCAACCGAAGGAGACCGAGTCCAATCGCATAGTACGTCGCACCTTTACGTTCAATGATATGATATGCTGCGTCACGAACGTTGACATAGATGTCTTCAAGGTCTTCCCAGCTGTACTCATCATGCTCTTCAAGTAGTTGCTCGACCGATTTTCCATATATACGAGCGTTGCTCCAGGCAGCAAACTCCGTATCACCATGCTCACCCATAATGTAGGCGTGACAGTTACGCGGGTCGACGTTGAAATAGTCTCCGAGCATGTAACGCAAGCGAGACGTATCAAGCACTGTTCCTGAACCGAAGACACGATGTTTCGGAAGACCAGAATATTTCCATGCGAGATGTGTCATGATGTCGACCGGGTTTGAAGCAATAATGATAATTCCGTCAAAACCAGAGTCCATGATGTCTGAAATCATAGATTTCATAATCTTCGCATTTTTTTCAACGAGATCAAGACGTGTTTCACCTGGACGCTGTGGTGCGCCAGCAGTGATGACCACGATATCAGCGACGCCACAATCCGAATAGTCCCCTGCCCAGACGCGCATCGGTGATGAAGCGAATGAAACCCCATGGTTCAAGTCCATCGCTTCTCCTTCTGCCTTGGCTTTATTGATATCGATGATGACAAGTTCTTCACATAGACTAGCTGTCGTCAACTGGTAAGCGAAACTCGCACCTACTGCCCCAGCCCCTACAAGTGCGACTCGTGTTACTTTAGCATGATTTAATGTTTCCATAATGATTCTCCACCCTTCAAACAATCTGTTTCATGTTTTTGTTATCTCTGTTACAAATAGATTGTAACATCATTCACAAACTCAAACTACAGCGGAAACCGTTTTCACTTTGGCGATATTGTGACAATATTCACATTCGTTTGGAACACCTTCATTTTCTGTACTACCCTCATCCAAACACAAAAAAACAAATCAACGTCGCTCCACATACTGAAAGAAAATTTACCGCATCATTTCCGAGAAAACGCCATCCCGACACGTAACTCGTCGGCACGTCGTGATGTATTTTTTGCTCCGTCAATTTTCCGCAGACTGTACAACGAAAAGTTCGTTGGAATGTCGCGCCGAGAAGCGTGTCAATGATGCTACCAGTTAATCCAATCACCCATAATAAAAGGAGATGCGTGACCTTTAAGTCGATGAACACAAGAGAGGATACGACAATCAACAGTGCACCGAACATCGACATGACGGTACCGAACGTCGAGACGGCGCCACTCGTTCCCGGTTCGACTCGCTTAAAGGTAAACATGAACCGAGGTTTCAGTTTCGATAGGACACCGAATTCAGATCCCCACGTATCGCTCGTCGCCGCCGCGATGGAAACGACATACATATAGAGGTAGACCGGGTCATTCGTCAATTGATAACCGAGTGCACAGAAAATCCCTACCCCACCGTTAGCTAACACTTGCATGGCATCGCGAGCCCCCGTCTTCTCGACGATCTCATCGACCCCTTTTTTATCGTGAGAGCGATATTTCGAAGCGAGAGAAGAAGTCGAAAAAAACACGCCAAGCAAGTATAGACCGAACCACCCGAACGAGAATCCGATCACCGTACCGGTCACGACTGTCAACAGCGCCCCAGAGAGAGTCAACGACCGTAACCGATAACCGAGATAGGCGACGAAACATGTTACAGCGAATATGGCGAACACTGAATCATCTCCTTTTCTGTTACGATCCATTGAACAGGTAGGTCGTGCGGTTCAGTTGGTACATGATCGACAAGCTGAACGGTATATGCCAAAGCAAGTGTTGTACCGTTATAGGTTTTTAAAAAGCGATCATAATAGCCCCCACCCCAACCGATGCGATAACCGGTTCGATCGAAAACACGCCCCGGGACAAGACAAAGGTCAATCACTTGCGTCGTCGCTGGAGTGGTCGGCTCTAAAATATTCATGACGCCCTCTTCCAAATCTTCAAATGAATGAATGATGTGAAACGTAAGTCCCTGCTCCGTTACTTTCGGGACGCAGACCGTTTTTCCTTCTTTAAAGGCCATATGAATAATCGGGGACGTATCAATTTCTAGCGGTAGTGACAACGTTAGCGCGATCGTTTGACTTTCAATCCATAAGTCCGAGGCAAACAATGATTGGTGAATGACTTCGTCCGCATGATGTCGATCCGCCATTTGTTTGATGTATTGATGAATCGTGCGCCGGAGCGCTGCTTTTTCTTCCACAACGTATTCCTCCTTACAAAAAAAGCCGCCACATATGTGACGGCCGGTCCCTCATTACTTCACTTCGCGGTAAAGCGTGTGACGACGGAGACGTGGGTTGTATTTGCGCAACTCGAGGCGCTCAGGGTTGTTACGTTTGTTTTTCTTCGTGATGTACGTGCGATCGCCTGTTTCTGTGCAAGCTAATGTAATTTTAACGCGCATTTCTTTCACTCCCATCTTAATGATGTTGTATCAAGTGCTTTTGCTTTACAGTCTAAGCATACTCAATTATCCTACCAAGTTTCTTATGAAAAAGCAAGGTTATTTCACGTTCTTTTTCATTGATTCCTGTCCATATGGAGAAGTCTCTATAGGTAGGCATGTGTTGACGTTCTCGCTCACCTTATACCATTGTTTTAGGTCGTGAATCGAGATCTCTTCCCCGACATATACGCGTTCTGATGCAGGAAACACGCTGTTTTCGATTCGATGGATTGCATCGAATAAACCACCGTGACCATGCGGATTGCGAGTCGCTTCAAAGGACAACATAGTTGAGTATAACGGAAGCGCAAGGGATTGCGCAAGTTCTCTTGCAGCAGGAATCGTCATCCAATCGAAGTGGTGAACCACTTTGAAGGAAACACGTTTCGAAAGTTCATGAACCAGTTTTACATAGGCGATATTTTGTGTTGCCACCTGGTTCATGACATGCTCTAAAAATGGACTAGTTGGACGAACACGATACACATGTATGTTTCCTTGTCGCTCATACTCAGGCAACTCGTCATGATATGGCGTTAATACATAGACGACTTCGCCATCGTCCGCTCTCGCCTCGATTTCGTCGACGACCCGTCTTCCGAGTCCTCCAACGATATGACCGTGATATTCAGGCGTGAGCACCAAAATGGCTGGTTTTTCTTCTTCCCGCTCGGTTGTCACATAGTAATCGTGAGGAGATAGGAACGAATCAATATCGATGTCTTCATCCTGAAGAAATGGATATGCAGCGTAATGATCATGTAGCAACTGTTCGGATACTCCATCCTGATAGAGTGCCGTTTCCAGTTCTGCAAAGAGTCGTGTGTGTTCACGGAACCGTTCGGCGGCATACTGTGCCGTCGTTTGCCCATCCAAGATGAACGCCCAGTCACTCGACACAGCCAATACGTAATGACGGATTAATTGTTTCAAGGCGCGATTCGTCGCTTCCGATTGATTACGATAGTCCGCCACATCTTTTACGAGTTGCATCTCCATCATGTGCAAATGACGAAGCATCCACTCATTTCTTTCGTTAATCCAAACTTCACCATAACCTTTACGTCCCCATGTATTCATCGACACGTGGACCGTCTGTAAATCTTTAAAGTGACGTTCAAGGAAGAGCGCTGGCGTGATGGTTTCAATTCCAAATTCAGCAAGTCTCTCTGCTACTTTCCCAAGAAACTCTGGCCCCTCAAACCACCAGTGACCGAACAACTCCGCATCGAACGGAGCCGTGACTAAAAATGGTGGGAATGTCTGAGCACCGTGCGCTTCAAGATGTGATTCTAACGTTTTGGCAAAATCGGTCGCATGGTTTTCAATTTGATGTTCCGCCCATTCGCGCACGTAGAAATCCTTTTGATCCGTATCACCCGTAATCCGGTGCATTTTTAAACCCGTATCAAAACGAATTCCTTCCGGATGCATGAAGGACTGGATATAGTCCCAGTCCCGATCGTATGCCAAATCGCGGTAAAACTCACGATAATCCGGATGGCCTGGATATCCGATCATCGAACTCCAAATTTTACCTGAGATGATTTGATCCCGAGGGAACAACGCGACACCATGTGGTGAATAAACAGGGGCTCCAATTCCTTTCTCTGGCGTCGGATCTGCGTCGAGAAGAGCATGTTCATCGACAAATGTGTAGCGAATTCCTTCTTCATAAAGAATCCGATCAACTCCTGGTGTATAAGCACACTCTGGTAACCAGATGCCTGTTGGACGGAACCCATAATGACGTTCGAAACAGTTCAAACCTGTGCGAATCTCAGCACGCGCCGCCTGTTCCGTGAAGAGATGTGGATTAAAGCCATGGGTTGCCGTACATGTCACCATGTCAATATAACCTGCCTCACGATATGTACGGAACGCCTCATTCAAATTTTTATTCCAATGGAGGAACGTATTTTTTAAATCGTGGTATCGTTGACGATAAAAATGTAACGTCGCTGTTTCTTCGTCTGTTCGGTCCTCAGACAATTCGAGGGCAATCAATTCGAGCATATCGTCTAAGTGCTCCACATAGCGATCCTGAATGAGAGGATCGGCAAGCATTTCAACGACAGGTGGGGAAATACTAACCGTCCAATGCAAGGGACGCTTCAAGCGATCGACTTGCCATAGAATCGGAAGATATGTCTCAGAGATGGCCTCGTAAACCCATCTCTCTTCTAAACGGTGTTTCTCTTCATGCCTAACGTACGGTAAATGAGCATGAAGGACGAGTGAAAAGTACCCAGGTTTCATAATAAAAAGTCCTCCTTAACGCACGAGTCGGTATGCTGCATATTTTGGTAACGTATCAAGTAGTTCTGGAGAATCAACTTCCCCGTATTGCCAACGTCGGACCGGTTCTGCGAATCGTCCGACTCCAACTGGTTCTGCCCGCGGCGTATCAAGCGGATTTGATGCGACGATTGGGAGAAACTCCCCTTCCATCGTCCGAATCCCAAATTCAAACACATATGTCGTATTCGGGTCGAGAGGGCGAACGAACCAGCTGTTCGTCATTTCAGGAAGATCGAATGTATAGGAGCGGTTTGCGTGACCGCTATTGTAATCAAGTAACGTAACATCAAGGATGCGAAACGCCTTCGGCAATTCTTCCCAGCGTCGCATAAATTGAAGCACTAACGTTTCTTTCACGAGATCAGATACTTCCCAGCATACATACACTGCGTTTGGAGACTGTACGACCGCATGCATAAAGTCCACGTTGTACCGATCGGGTAGCTTCCAGTATCCTTCCGGACCCTTTTCAAGAAGTGGAGAAGTCGACACGTTGGCCGTCTCTTTCGCTGATGCCACTTGTTTGCGTGAGGGCGTCACCGACGTCTTTGCTTTCTTCGTTTCACGCTTTTTTTTCACAGGGGCAACCGCCTCCACTTCCTGTTGCTGATTTCTCCATTTACGCCATGCGTATTGGACTTTGCCAATCGGGACGTCTAATTCTGCCGCAATCTGTTTTAACGTAAGACCTTGTTGTTTCAAGGATACGATTTTCTCTTCCATCTCTATATGGCTCCCTTCATGTAAAATCCATGTAGACTATTATTCGCTCCTTGAGTTTGTATTCCTGCCCAAAAAAATAAAGAACAACAGCACTGTTGTTCTTTACCACTAATCTTATTGATTCAAATCATAATGTTTCCCTTTTTCGAGGAAAATTAAATGTTCTCCGAAGTTCGTCACATGATCGCCCATCCGTTCGAGGTATCGAGCAATGTTCGAGAATTCGTATACATCGTTCGTCCCAACCGTCATGGCCGGAAGAGAACCGATATATTGTTTAATCACCGTTAGATTGATGTCATCAATCACGCGGTCCATCTCATTGAGTTCACGAACACGGCTCACTTCACCTTTACGATAGGCACGTGTCGCCAGTTCAAGCATGTCAATCAACTGCTCGGCCATCTTCTTGAGCGGTTGGATGTCAAGCACATAAGGAACGTGCTCGATTCGTGTCACTGCTTTTGCGATGTTTGTCGCATAGTCCGCAATGCGTTCAAGATCTGTCGCTGATTTCATCGTCACAATCAGACGTCGTAAGTCAGTCGCGACTGGTTGCTGTTTTGCAATCAATAGGATCGCTTCGTCATTGATTGTCAACTCCAACTCGTCTAACTCGTTATCGTTATCAATCACGGTTTTAGCCAATTCGAGATCATGTTTTTCCAACACTTCGATTGCCGTCGCCGTTTGGCGCATCGTCAAGTTTGCCAATCGTACAACTTTATCTTCTAATTCAGTCAATTTCGTATCAAAAAATGTGCGGTTTTGTGCCATCAATCCAGTCTCCTCCTTAACCGAAACGGCCAGAAATATAGTCTTCCGTCCGTTTGTCAGATGGATTCGAGAAAATCTTATCTGTTACATCGAACTCGACAACTTCTCCATTTAAGAAGAATGCCGTTTTATCCGAAACACGGGCAGCTTGTTGCATGTTATGTGTCACGATGATGATTGAATATTGTTCTTTCAACTCTTGTACCAATTCTTCCACTTTCAATGTAGAAATCGGATCAAGGGCAGACGTCGGCTCGTCCATTAAGATGACATCCGGTTCAATCGCTAACGTACGCGCGATACAGAGACGTTGTTGTTGTCCACCTGAAAGTCCGTACGCATTCTCATTCAATCGATCTTTTACTTCATCCCAGATTGCCGCACCACGTAATGAACGCTCGACAATTTCATCGAGTACTTTCTTATTTTTGATTCCGTGCGTCCGCGGTCCGTATGCCACGTTGTCATAGACCGATTTTGGGAACGGGTTCGGTTGTTGGAATACCATCCCGACCGATGTACGCAAGTCTTCTACTTTATATCCACGGTCGAAGATGTTACGACCATGATACAAGATTTCACCGTTCGTCCGAACCGATGGAACGAGTTCGACCATACGGTTTAGAGTCTTAATGAACGTCGATTTACCGCACCCAGATGGTCCAATGATTGCCGTGACTTCATTCTTTTTAATATCGAGGTTGACGTCAATCAAAGCCTGGTCTTCTCCATACCACAAGTTCAAATTGTTGACGACATAGGCGCTATCTTTTTTCATCTCAGTCGTTGTCGGTTCTGTCGTAGTTGTATTCACGTTTTGATCTCCTTTGTTGAGCTCTTGTTGTTTCATCATCTCGAGCTTCCTCCTCATTCATCTGCAAAAAAGACTTAGTGTCGATTTGTATATTTGTTTCGAATATAGATGGCAACCGAGTTCATCGCGATGAGCATCGTCATGAGTACGATAATCCCTGCTGCTGCTAAGTTTTGGAACTCTGGTTGTGGTCGACTCGTCCAGTTATAAATCTGGATCGGGAGGGCCGTGAAGTCAGAGAAAATGTTACTCGGTGTCGTTGAAATGAATGTTGCCGCTCCGACCATGATGAGTGGAGCCGTTTCACCAATCGCACGAGAAACCGCTAGGATAATTCCCGTAATGATCCCTGGCAACGCCGAAGGTAACACGACGTTAAATGTCGTCTGCCACTTCGATGCCCCGAGCGCTAGCGAAGCGTGTCGTAATTCCATTTTGACTGCTCGTAGCGCTTCCTGTGAGGCCACGATGACAATCGGCAAACTCATGAGACCGAGCGTCAAGGCACCGGCCATAATCGAGTTCCCTAATTCCATGACTCGAACGAAAATCGTCAATCCAAGCAACCCGAATACGATTGACGGAACGCCTGCCAAGTTCGAAATGTTGACTTCAATAAACGAAGTCATGCGATTTTTCGGAGCGTATTCTTCCAAGTAAATTGCCGCTCCAACACCGATGACAAACACCATCGGTACGATCAATAGCATGAGCCATAACGACCCAATCAACGCAGGATATAATCCAGCCTGTTCAGGACGGCGCGACGGGAAGTTGCGTAAGAAATCGAGATTGACCCACCCTGCCCCTTTGGACACGATGTCATAAATCAATGTCGATAAGACAACGAGTGCAAAGACGAGTCCCGCCAAAAAGATGTACTTAAATATTTCATTCAATTGTAAACGTCGTTTAATTCGTTGAGACACGGTCTCACGATTCATCAAGTTCTTCGTATTCTTGAACTCACTGTTCGGTAAAGCCATATTAGTACTCCTCTCTGAAGCGGCGCGTCACCCAGTTTGCGAATAAGTTCATCAATAAGGTAAAGACGAACAACAACGCACCGACCGCATAGATACTGTAATATTCGATTGTGCCGTAACCTGCATCACCTTTTGCGATTTGAACGATATATGCTGTCATCGTCTGAATCGCATTGAGCGGATTGAACTCGAAGTTTGGCTGTGAACCACCAGCGATCGTTACAATCATCGTCTCCCCAATCGCACGGCTCATACCGAGAACGATAGAGGCAATAATCCCAGACGTCGCTGCAGGCATGACAACTTTCGTCGCCACTTCAAGACGTGTCGCACCTAAACCGAGCGCACCGTCCCGAATTTTCTTCGGAACAGCACTCATTGCATCCTCAGAAATCGAGGCAATCATCGGAATAATCATAATCCCGACGACAATCCCTGGGCTGAGTGCATTGTAAATTTGAAGTCCTGGGATGAGTGCTTGCAAAATCGGTGTAATGAATGACAAGGCGAAGAAACCGAATACAATCGTCGGCACACCGGCCAACACTTCTAGAATTGGTTTCAACACACGTCGTGCCCGTTCAGAGGCGTATTCACTTAAGTAAATCGCAGACGCCAAACCGAGTGGGACGGCTACAATCATCGCAATCACAGTAATTTGGAGTGTTCCCATCACAAGGGCCCATACCCCGAAGCGCTGATCTGCACTAAGCGGGTACCATTCTGTCGATCCTAAAAATTCTGCGACAGGGACTCGTTCAAAGAACTTGAATAGCTCAAAGCCTAGTGTGAACGCAATACCAATGGTCGTGACGACCGATACGAATGCGCTCAAGAATAATAAGAACGGCATGATTTTATCAAACACGTTTGTCGTACTATATTTCTTTTGTTTATTTTGTTGAATCATCTCTCGAATCGAAAGCTTGTTGTTCGGTTCATTCATCTCGTGTATCGCTCCCTACCTCTTCATACTAGAAAGCATGGCGAGAAGGCGAGACCGTGTCTCACCTTCTGCCACCTATCATCTTATTCTCCAGCGATTTCGTCGATCATCTTCATGTTTTCGTCGTAACGGCCTTGTTCCATTTTCACGTAACCGACTTCTTCAGAAAGATCGGCTGCATTTTCGTTCATGAAGCGTGCGAAGTCCGCAACTTGCTCTTTGTCTTTCAACGAAGCGTTGTTGACGTACGTGTAGATTTCACGTGAGAGCGGGTAAGATAAATCGTTAATTGTGTCATGTGTCGGCTCAACGCCCTCAACATTTAATGCACGAAGTGTGTCTTTGTTCTCAAGGTAATACGCAAATCCAAAGAATCCGATTGCTCCCTCTGTTCCGGCTACACCTGTGACGAGGACGTTGTCATCCTCAGACAATTGCGCATCTTGACGAATATCTGTTTCATTCAATACTTTTTCGTCGAAGAAATCGTAAGTTCCGGAGTCTTTACCTGGTGCGAAGAATGAGATCTCCTCATCTGGCCAGTCTGAGCGAACGTCTTTCCACGTCTTGATGTTCGTGTCCGTCCACATCTTATTCAATTCTTCAATCGTGATATCTTGTGCCCAATCGTTCGCTGGGTTTACAACGAGCGAAAGTCCATCAAGTGCAACTGAGAGTTGCGTGAATTCCACACCGTTTTTCTCAGCTTCGGCTGCTTCTTCTTCTTTGATTTCACGTGATGCGTTTGAGAAGTCTGTCTCTCCCGTCACGAAACGTTTGAAGCCACCACCCGTACCAGAGACACCGACTGTCACTTCAACTTCTGGTTGTTCAGCTGAATATTCTTCTGCGACTGCTTCCATGATTGGGAATACAGTTGATGATCCGTCCATGACGACTTTTCCTGAGAGCGCATCGCCGCCTTCAGCAGCGCCACCTTCTTCATTGTTCCCACAAGCAGCACCTACGAGTGCGACTGAAGTGATTGAAGCGAGTAAAGCTGATTTTTTCATCCAAGACATTTGTGACGTCCTCCTTGAGTTTGCTTTGATTTTTGTTGTGGATTTGTTGTTCTGTCCTACAATTAATATCCTAATGAACTTCTATTAACGAGAAATAAACGGAACGTAAAAGAATTGTAAAGACAAAAAAAGAAGTCACCGAAGTGACTTCTTTTACTGAAGCATTGCATTGACATCTTCTAAATTAAAGTAAGCTTTCATGATGTCGTGTGCGACCCGCGTGTTGATTCCTTCCGCCTCAAGTCCAGGCATGATAATTGCCCAGGCGATTTCCGGGTCATCGAACGGTGCCCAACCGACATGGTTTGAGTTCAATGTCTTGATCGGTTCTCCGTTCGCATTTCGTTTCGCCTGACCGTCTGCGCCCTCCGCAATCGCTTGGGCAGTTCCGGTTTTACCTGCAGCCGTCATACCGGTCTCCTGTAAAATGCGAGACGAACCGGAAGAAGATTCAACCCCTTGACGATACCCTTCACGGACCCGCTCGATATATTCATCCTGGATATCGACTTTATTCAACGCATTCGGTTGGAACGTGCTCACGACTTGCTTGTTGTTCTCATCAAGCGAACCTGGCTCAATGATTTCTTTTAGCAAGTGTGGTTGGACACGATAGCCACCGTTCGCCAATGCTGACGTATATTGCGCCAATTGAATCGGAGTATAAGAAATATACTGTCCAATCGACATATCCATCAGAAGTGTGACACGGTCCGGGATACTCCGGAATCCGGTCGACTCGAACGGTAAGTCAATCCCTGTCTCGATTCCGAGACCGAATTGTTTATAGTAGTGTTCCATCGTTTCAAACGCCTGCGTGACATTTTCTCCGACAATTTGACCTGTCGAGTAATAATCAGCCAGACGCAACGCAATTTGGAACATATAGATGTTCGATGACATCGCAAGTGCATCTAAGTCGTTGATGTTCCCCATATTTCGGTAGGAAGCTTTCACTGACGAACCGATTCGAATCGGTGCATCATAAATATATTCTCCCGGTTTGACGACGCCTTCTTCAAATCCATAGGCGACCGTCGCCCCTTTGATGGTTGATCCGATTTGGCTGGCACGAAGCACCGTACCGGTCGACACATCCTTGAATTCGTTCGTTTCCAAATCGAGTTCTTGTCCAGACAGAGCGAGCAATTCACCCGTTTGCGGATTCATGACGACCGCAAACGCTCGGTCGAAATGAGGACTTCCAGAGCGTCCTGCGCGAATCGCCTTTTTCAAGATCTCATCGACTTCTTTTTGGAACTCGATGTCGGTCGATAAGACGATATCTTTCCCTGGATTCCCACTCACTCGTGTCGGTTCACCTACCGGTTCCCCTTTGTACGTGGTGAACACATCATAGGCCGGCGTTCCACGAAGGACATCTTCATACTGTTGTTCCAAGTATGAGGTACCGACCCGGTCGTTCAACCCGTAACCTTTCGCTTGATAAGACGCACGTTGTTCCGCCGGAATTTGACGATAACTTCCTAGGAAACTTTTGAACGTCTCATCATACGGATAGTCGCGTTGATAGTACGGTTCGACACTCACCCCAGGCAACTGCTCTAAGTTTTCTTCGATGACCGCCATCTCTTTCGGGCTCGCACCGATTTTGATGACCTGTGGGTCGAGTGCATAGCCGCTCTCCATGTTGTGTTTAATGGCGATGATTTCTTCTGTCGCGTCATCAAACGTGATCTCTTCTTCTGTGATCGAGTCAAGCAAGAGTCGGTCCACGTCTTGGTTAGACAATGCGGCCCGCTCCTCTTCCGATAATTCTTCCAATAGCGCTTGAGTCCGTTCTTGCGCCAATTCCGGATTCGTTGCAATCCAGTAATCCTTCCGGTCTCGCTCCGTCATTTTGCGGTCTTCTTTCGGAATGTCGACGATTTCCGCCAACTTTTTCGCAACGTCCAACCGTTCATCCGTCTTTGTCACTTGAGAGCGACGATACATGACTGAGTAGTTTGAAATCGTATCCGCCAGTACTTGACCGTTCCGGTCGTAAATTTTCCCTCGCGGCACTTCATATTTAATTTTACTCGACTCCGTTTTCTGTACTTCCCGAGCAATCAATTCACCATTCACGATTTGGACGACACCTAACCTAAAAATGAGGGTCGCAAATAAAATGAAGACGATGAAAAATAGTAAATTCAAGCGTAACGGTAAGTGGTTTCGCCGTTTTTTCGGCACTTTTACCCGATTTTTAGCCAAATCCGTTAACTCCCTCCACGTTCATTTCCTTCTATATTATAGAGGACAGGAATCCCTGTCGTTTTGTCCGATTTTCACTATATCATAATTTGTTTACAAATTAATGAAAACCATAAAAAAACCCGAGATTCATATCAGAACCTCGGGTAAGACAAACTTATTTTGCGTCAGCGTACAATGTCGCCACATAATCCCAATCGATGACATGGAAGAATGCGTTGATATAGTCAGGACGACGGTTTTGGTAGTTCAAGTAGTAAGCATGCTCCCACACATCAAGACCGAGGATCGGTGTAACACCTTCCATGATTGGTGAGTCTTGGTTTGGAGTAGACGTGACTTCGAGTTTACCATTTTTCACAACGAGCCAAGCCCAGCCTGAACCGAAGCGAGTTGTTGCAGCTTTCGTGAATTCGTCTTTAAACCCATCGAAGCTACCGAACGACTCATCGATTGCAGCAGCGAGGTCGCCAGACGGAGTACCGTTCTCATTTTTCTTCAAGAGCTTCCAGAAGAACGAGTGGTTCCAATGACCGCCACCGTTGTTGCGGACAGCTGTTTGAATGTCAGCAGGAAGCGAATCGATTTTTTGAAGCAAGTCTTCGAGTGAAGAGTACTCCACATCTTTTCCTTCGAGTGCATTGTTTACGTTCGTGACGTAAGTGTTGTGGTGTTTCGTGTGGTGGATTTCCATCGTGCGTGCATCAATGTGTGGTTCGAGTGCATCATATGCGTAATCAAGTTGTGGTAATTCAAATTTAGCCATTACTAAAATCCCCCTTAAAAGTGTTTTGAACAACGTTCGTCTTAAATGTAACAGATATGTGACGGTCGACTCAATTGTAATGCTTTATTCAACATCTTCTTCTGGCAATGCCCAAACTGAAATCGACCCCGCCGACACTTTAAATACCCCAAATCCTTCTTCATCAATCTCAATTCGATCATTCAATGTATTCGTTAAATCGACCCATGTTTCACCGGCACGTTCTTCCCCGACAAACATTCTCTTTTGAGATTCATCAGAAGTTGAAATGAGGACGGCACATCCGGAACGTTCGATTTCCTCCACACCTTTTCGTACCCACCCGATGACGTTTGCATCATCAAAGTAATCATCCTGCTCCCCGTACGCTTTCTCTCGGCGTGCATACAGAAGCGTATCAATGGCGAGCTTCATCCCATCAGTCGGGTGAGGACCGTCTATACCGTAGTAATCGCCATAGAAGACACATGGATAACCATCTTTACGAAGTAAGACAAGACCATAGGCGATTTGCTTGAACCAATCTTTCACCCATGACTCAAGCGCCTCTTCAGGTTGTGAATCGTGATTATCTACGAACGTCACGGAATGAAGCGGGTGTGACTGAACGAGCGTATCATCAAAAATGGTTCGCATGTCAAACGCGGCCCCTTCCTCTGAGGCTTGATGTAATTTGTAATGGAGTGGGACATCGAATAAATCGACATGGTAATCGATGTTATCGAGAAATTCACGACAGGCATCAAGGTCAGATTTCCAAAACTCGCCGACAAAATAGAATTGGTCACCTTTCTCTTCCCGCATCGTCTGACTGAACTCTTTTACAAAGTCATAGTTGATGTGTTTAATGGCGTCAAGACGGAATCCATCACATTTCGTCTCTTCGATGAACCATTTCCCCCAATTCAACACTTCTTCGCGCACATCGGGATGGTGGTAGTCGATGTTCGCAAACATTAAATAGTCATAGACACCGAATTCATCGTCGACGTTATCGTTCCATCTTTTGTTTTCTCCAACGATAAAGAAAATACCGGAACGATCAGTCGCCGCATCATAATCCGTTCCGTTAAAATGTGTGAAGTCCCATTTAAATGAAGAATATTTCCCATCACGAGCTTCATAATCAAATTTTGTCCACCCTTCGATTTCAAACGCTTCATCCGAGAGGACTTTCGTACGGTCGTCGGGATCGACTTCTAACACTTCAAACTTCTCGGTCGCATCCGCCCCGGCTTTATGATTCATGACGACATCCATATAAATCTGCATCCCAAGTTCTTGTTGACAATAGGTCGTTGCTTCAAGTAGTTCTTTTTTCGTTCCATATTTTGTGGCAATGGACCCTTTTTGATCGAACTCGCCCAAATCATATAAGTCATAGATTCCATAACCGGTATCTTGATCACTTTGCCCTTTTGTGACAGGTGGTAGCCATAGCGCAGTGATTCCTGCTTTATTTAAGTCGGCTGCTCTCTCTTTTAGTCGCTTCCAATGCTTTTGATCTGCCTCGACATGCCATTCAAAAAATTGCATCATGGTGTGGTTTCGTTCCATTTTGTCCGCCTCATTTCATATTTTTCAAAAAACAAAATGCTAACGAGTATTTACCCAGCAATTTTAAATTGAAAACAAAAAGCGACGTTCACAATGTGACGTCGCTTACGAATGGACCCTGTAGGACTTGAACCTACGACCGGACGGTTATGAGCCGTCTGCTCTAACCAGCTGAGCTAAGGGTCCTTATAAATAGCGGCGGAGGGAGTCGAACCCACGACCTCACGGGTATGAACCGTACGCTCTAGCCAGCTGAGCTACACCGCCATGTTGTTATACAGTAATAATATACTGAATATGTCCTAGAGTGTCAAGGAGTATTCCTTGCCAAATAAGAAAAGCACCCCAAATTTCATTTGGAGTGCTCCTGATTTATACGGTTACTTCGTTTGCATCTTCGAGTGTGATTTCCGTGATGTTCATGGCATGGTCACCGATTCGCTCCAAGTTCGAGAGCATATCAACAAAGAACATACCTGCTTGCCCATCACAAGCACCTGTGTTCAAACGAACGACGTGGTTCTTACGGAATTGACGCTCGAGCATGTCGAGTTTCGCTTCCATTTCAATGACTTTACGTGCTTCAACCATGTCGCCGCTCGCCAACGTCTGAAGAGATTTCTCTAACGTCGCACGTGTGAGGTCGTACATTTCAGTCAATTCTTTTTGTGCATCTGCCGAAAGTGTCACTTTCGTAGCTGTCTTATAATCAATCAACTCAATGATGTTCTCAACGTGATCACCGATTCGCTCGATATCGTTGATGGCATGCATGAGCGTTTTGTGCTCCTGTGACTCTTGTTCCGTCAAATCAACGGCAGCCAACTTCACGAGGTAATCTGTAATCTTCGCATTCAACGAGTTCAATGCTTCTTCGATATGTGCCGACTTTTCAGCGTGCTTCTTGTCGCCAGTCGTCAAATAGTTGCGTGCTTCATCAAGACCAAGTTTTGCGAAATCTCCCATACGGATGACTTCATATTTCGCTTGCTCGACTGCAATCGAAGGCGACTGTTGAATGAAGATCGGATCTAAATGTTGTGCTTTCGTATCAACGATTGAGTCTTCACCTGGGACCAATTTCGTCACAATCCAAGCAATCGTTCCGATGAACCAGAACTGGATCAATGTGTTGACGACGTTAAACGTACCGTGTGCGAATGCAATTTGCATCTTATCTTCGATTGCTAAGAGATCTGTGATCCAATAGATATAGTTTGTGAACGGAACTAACAAGATCATAAAGATTGTCGTACCAATCAAGTTAAAGATGACGTGTGCCGCTGCTGCACGACGTGCGGCAACTGATGCACCAATCGATGCCAAAATCGCCGTAATCGTTGTTCCGATGTTATCACCGAACAATACCGGTAAAGCAGCACCTAAATCGATGGAACCACCAGCATATAGTTCTTGCAAGATTCCGATCGTCGCAGACGATGATTGAACAATCACGGTAAATACTGTACCAACGATGACACCGAGGAACGGATTGTCACTCATTGATTGCGTCAAGTCGATGAAATATTCGCTTGAACGAAGTGGTTTCATCCCACTTCCCATCAATTCAAGTCCATAGAACAACATCCCGAAGCCAAAGAAGATTTGACCGAGGTGTTGTAATTTTTCTTTTTTAAAGAAGAACAACAATACTGCACCGATTGCAATGATTGGAAGCGCATATGCACCAACATCGAATCCGATGATGAACGCCGTCACCGTCGTACCGATGTTCGCCCCCATGATGACCCCGATTGCTTGACGGAGTGTCATGAACCCGGCGCTAACAAGTCCGACCGTAATGACGGTTGTACCTGAAGATGATTGAATCAATACTGTCACAATAATCCCGGCGAGTACACCGAGGAATGGATTCGTTGTATACTTATCAAGGATGTCGCGCAGGCGATTCCCTGCAGACTTTTGGAGTCCGTCTCCCATCGATTTGATCCCGAAGAGGAAGATCCCTAGACCTCCAAAAAACATGAATAACATTTCTTGCAAATTGTATTCCACGATTTTTGTACTCCTTTTAATTAAGAATTGGTTGGATTTGCTTGGTTTTTAATGCCCTACTCATTATGCCTTCATCGGCAGTATCATGTAAACACGTTTAATGTAAAAGTTTTATTAAAACACTGTACCATTATTTTAGATTATCGGCTTACTGTAATATAACAGATTGGAGTTTTTAGTATGCTCTCTACCATTTTGACTTTTCTTCAAACGAGCCTAGTCCCATCGAAACGCGCACTTCGACTTCGTCTAGCTCCGCTCCATGCCTACATGGGCGCCACATTCATCTTAACTCTCGTCATTACCATACTAGACTTTTTCGTGATTCGTCCTGACTTTTTCATCCCGATGTGGCTATTCTTGCACGGCTTCGCCATCTTCTTCTTCTATTTGATTTGGGTTGCACTCATGGCATTGTATGTCCAACTGTTTACGAAAATCTATTCAAAGAACAAATGGGCTTATCGTCAAGCCTGGCCATATGCTGTGGCGATGACACTCATCCCAACCTTGTTATTGGTCATCTTCTATCATTTGAATCCCGATTTCCTGACCCTCGGCTTTATAATCGGTCTCGGCTATATCAGTTTTCCGCTAACAAAAGTACCACAACCAAAACAACGTCGGGCCTCTTGAGCCCGACGTTATTTTATGTTGGTGACAGTTCCTTTAGCGTCTGATTCAATGCTTCACTTTGGTCTCCAAGATTCGTTCCCGCGTCTTGAAGGGCAAGCTGAACATCTGACCAGCGATCGACACCTGTATTCAATTCAATCAATTTTCGTTCAAGCAATGAACTGATTTCGCGCAATTGTTCATTCGATTCCATTAAATGAACCAGCTGCTGACCCGTACTCGATGTATGGACCGTAATCGCTTGAAATTCGTCAAGCTGTACTTTTATCTCACGATCGATGGTTTCAATTCCTGACTCGACACGACTAACGGCATCTTTTAAATGGTGAACTTCTTTAATGAAGTCATTAACTTCAGATAGCAGGTCCGTTCGTTCTGTGTTTAATGCTTCGATGGCACTGACCGCTAAAAGCGTCGATTCGTTTGTCATCTTCGCCAAATTCCCAACTTCACTGGCAACGACAGCAAATCCTTTGCCGTGCTCTCCTGCTCGTGCCGCTTCAATCGATGCGTTTAACGATAACATCTTTGTTGCCGCCGATACGGATAAGATACTTTTCAGCGCAACATCTGCCTTCGAAGAATTCGTCTCACTCTCAAGAAGTCGTCTTTGAATCGACTCCACTTGTTTCTCGACGTAATCACTCACGTCTCTTACAGAAGAGAACGTCTCAAGTTCTTCATGTAAAATAGACTTCAATTGATTCCCTCGCTCGTCCACACTCGTGATTTGCTGTTCAAGCGCTTCGATTTGTCGCGTCACATCTTTCATTTTAGATGTAGAGCCGTTTGTCACCGATTGATATGAATAGCTCGTCGATTCAACCGTAGCCGCCACTTCCCGAAACTGCTCCACCTGTTCGTGACTGTTACGTAATTCTTGTTTAAAGACAGGTAAGCTTTGATTGAACGCCGTTGCCGTTTTTCCCATCATGGACATCGATTGATTCCAAAGCGTGATGAACGCGTTGAACTCTGTTTCTAACATATGAATCTCTTTTGACTTCGATCCAAGTGTGACATCATCGAATCGGCGTGATGCCACGGCACTTCGTAACGAATCAGCCAACACACTGAGTGATTTCACTTCACGGTGAATCAACCGTGTGAAGAGGACCATCACGCCAACCATCGCAATCAATACGATGAAGGCGATATGTTGGCGTAGCGAACTCATCGGACCCAAAACTGATTCTTTCGTAACGACAAGGACGTAATCCGCTTTTAGTTCAGGTATCGGGACAGAAGCCACTAATAACGTTTCAGTTTCTTTCACTTCCGCTTCAGAACTGTTCGACAACTTGCCGATCAATTTCTCTGTCGCTATGCTTTCCTTCCCAGTCAGCTGTTCAATTGCTTGATCACGCACTAAAAATTGTGCCGCATCAAACTCATCCCCCGATAAGATTGAAGCCTGTTGCATATAGGCTGACTTCAGCGAGCGTGCCAACTGTTTCTCATTCGCAACGTAGGCACTATATGACGTTTTAATCGATTCTCGCATGACAGTGACTTCTCGCATGAGCCGTTGCTCGATTTCTGATGCCAAGAGTTGCTCAGATTTGATTGCGAACCACCCGAATGTGAGCGCGAAGACGAGTAAGACAATTGGCATGAGCGTCCACTGGAGTCGGTTGGCCAATTTAGGATACTGACGTGCCTCGTGCAACGGTCTCTTCCACTTGACTGGATTTTGTTTAAAGTTCCACTTCACAGATGCCACCTCTTTTTCTAATCTCGCCTATATATCGGTCTTGAGACGGTGGAAAATTATGAAGTAGATGTTAAGATAGCGTTAGAGTTTGTAAAGAGCACACATCCGTCACGCATCCTAGATGCTTTTTCACATTCTTTTCGTTATGATAATGAAGAAACCCTATCATCTTAAATCGATTGGATTCTTTCCAAAAGAAGGAGATTACGTATATGTCAGAAATTTTGCATCGTTCATTAACACGTCCGGTCCGCGTCGGTAACTTGATTATCGGAGGATCGAACGAAGTCATTATTCAATCTATGACCACTACGAAAACGCATGACGTCGAGGCGACAGTCGCCGAGATCAAACGTCTTGAGGAAGCTGGTTGCCAAGTCGTTCGCGTGGCTTGTCCAGACGAACGTGCAGCTGACGCACTTGCAGAAATTAAGAGCCGCATCAACATCCCGCTCGTCGTCGACATTCATTTCGACTACAAGCTTGCTTTAAAAGCCATCGAAAGTGGCGTCGATAAAATCCGGATCAACCCGGGTAACATCGGCCGCCGTGAGAAAGTAGAGGCCGTCGTCAACGCGGCGAAAGCAAAAGGGATTCCAATTCGAATCGGGGTCAATGCCGGTTCATTAGAAAAACAATTCCTTGAAAAGTATGGATATCCGACCGCGCAAGGTATGGTCGAGAGCGCGATGCACCACGTGAAGATTCTCGAGGATCTCGGCTTCTATAACACGATCATCTCGCTCAAAGCTTCAGACGTAAACCTTGCTCTTGAAGCATACACACTCGCTGCGAAGACGTTCGATTACCCACTTCACGTCGGAATCACAGAGTCAGGTCCACTCTTCTCCGGTTCACTCAAATCGGCTGCTGGACTCGGTGCGATTCTGTCTCTTGGAATCGGTTCAACGGTTCGAGTTTCACTTTCAGATGACCCGGTGGAAGAAGTAAAAGTTGCGAAAGAAGTGCTCAAGTCATTCGGACTTGCGGCAAATGCCGCGACTTTGATCTCTTGTCCGACATGTGGACGAATTGAAATTGATTTGATTTCGATTGCAAAAGAGGTAGAAGAATACATCCAAAACATCAACGTCAACATTAAAGTCGCTGTTCTCGGATGTGCGGTAAACGGACCAGGTGAGGCTCGTGAAGCAGACATCGGAATCGCAGGCGCACGTAACGAAGGACTTCTCTTCCGTCACGGAAAGATTATCCGCAAAGTGCCTGAGGCGACGATGGTCGAAGAATTGAAAAAAGAAATCGATGCGATCGCCGCTGAAAAAATGGCGGAACGTGAGCGCGAAGAACAAGAGCTCGCAAACCAATCAAATTAATGAATCTCATGCCCGTACGGTTGCAACCGTACGGGTTTTTGATAGAATAGAGGGCATGTGAGGAGGAGTGATGAGATGCGAATCGGCATTGATTTGGATGGAACCGTTACAGATCCTAAAAGTTGTTTTCTATATATGAATGAATCACTCGGCTATTCAATTGACTATCATCGTGCGACCGAGTACGAGTTACACACGTATACGACGATGGAACAACATGAATTTTGGAAGTTTATGATTGAAGAGGGGCATGAAGAAGCGATTTACCGTCGTTCTCTTCCGCACTCTGATGTGTTGGATGTGTTATGGGAATTAAAGCAGCAGCATCACCTGCACTACGTCACGGCCCGAAGTGAGGCGGTTCGACCGGTTACGGAAGAATGGATCAAACAGCATCGCTTGCCACTCGATTCGTTGGTCATGACCGGTTCTCACGATAAAATCAATGTCGTCAAAGACTTGTCACTCGAACTGTTTATGGAAGACCGGTATGAGAATGCCATCTCGATTCATGAAGAAACGTCAATTCCCGTACTCCTATTCGACGCACCCTATAATCGTAAGACGTTACCAGAGGGCGTAACTCGCATTTCGACATGGCGTGAGGCGCATTACCATGTCGCGCAATTGGAGAAACAAATCGTTCTACAGCAACGTTAAAAGGCAAGCCCGACGCAATCGGGCTTGCCTTTTACATTCGTCCGAGCTCTTCGATTAAATCGCTTGCGAGTACACTTGCGGGGTGTATCGTCTGGCTAATCGACTTGGCAGCGAGCGCATGCCATAGCACCGCTTGCTCGTTCGGTGACGAAGGTTTTTCTTTTCTAGCCCATAGCGCCAGAAGGATGCCAGTCAACACGTCCCCACTTCCACCTTTCGCTAACGCCGACGCTTCAACAGTATTGACGGCACCTGTTCCGTCAGGTGTGACGATGAGCGTATACGTGCCTTTCAAAATCAAATGGACCCGGTGTCGTTTCGCGAACTCACAAGCGATGGAGAAGCGGTCTGCCTCAATCTCTTCGACCGATTTACCGGTCAATCTTGAAAATTCACCTGGATGCGGTGTAAGCGTGAGCGGCCCCCGAGTTTCCAGTCGTTTCGTCGACAATGCCCCAGCATCCAAAATGACAGGACAGGGCTGCTGTTTCGCGTATTGCCAGATGAGATTCAAGGCCTCCCCTTCGACCATTCCGGGACCGATGGCCAGTGCATCGTACGATTGTTCCACCACATCGGTGTGTTGCTGATACATCGCTTCAGGTAATGTTGAGATGAGCGGGCTCGCTTCGCGTGGAATGGATAGACGCAATAAGCCAATGCCAGAACGAGTTGCAGCACGACCACCCAAGAATGGTGCACCGAGAAAATGACGACTCCCTCCGATGAGCATCCCATGTCCATATGTCGTCTTATGGCTGAATTGATCACGCCCCAAAAGAGATCGATCGAAATCAGTTTCGGTCAATACCTTCCAATCGGATGTATGCGGGAGTCCGATATCAACCCGTTCCACTTTGCCATAGAACGGAGCCGTCCGATTTAAGAATGTCGAACGCTTGAAACCGTGTAACGAATACGTATATGTCGCCCGAATCGCCATGTCATCAAAGTCTCGAGCATGATCACTCGGTATGCCTGACGGTACGTCAATCGAGATGACAGGTGTCGCTTGACGATTCACCCATTCAATCACTTCCCGCGCGTAGCCAGTCACGGCACCGGACAATCCGACGCCGAACAAGGCATCAATGATGACATCTGTTTCAATGGGCTTCTCCACAAGGCGAAGAAATGAGGATGCGTAGGAAGCGTGTATTGCAGCCGCCTCAGACTTACTTTTCCCTAACGGTGACCATACGCTGACCTCATGCCCTCTCATAGCAAGCTCTCGAGCAACGACCCAACCGTCCCCACCGTTGTTGCCCGTCCCACAAATCACCAAAATGGTAGACTGCGAATCGATTCGAATGTGGGGCACAATCGCCGAGGCCGCTCGCTCCATCAACACCTCTTCGGGCATCCCATTTTGGATTGCTGTGCGATCAATCCGCTTGATTTCAGCAGCTGTATAGATCATCTAACCTCCCCCTTCGATACAAAAAAGGGATTGAATCAAATCAATCCCTTTTGCTTACATTCTTTACAATACCCATATATCTCAAATTTATGATCGACCACTTCAAATTCAGGGTCGAGCGCCTCTACGAAGCGCATCGGACATAAATCGAGCAGTTTCGTCTTTCCACAGCTCCGACAAATCAAATGGTGATGGTGATGCGCTGCACTACAGGTGACTCGAAAGGATTTCTCACCATCGAGTTCCGTCGCTTCAAGTAATCCTTCCTCCGCGAACGACTTCAAATTTCGATATACCGTGTCAAAACTCATCGTCGGATGTTTGTCTCGCATGTACTCGAGTACTTCCTTCGCACTGATATATCGGTCTTCTTCAGAGAGATAAGCATACATTTCAAGACGTTTCGGCGTCACTTTCAAAGAAGATGCACGCAGACGATTCAATCGTTCAGTCTCATTCATGTTGTACCTCCTTTTTCTTAAAACTCATGACTTTCTCGAGCGCCATGACGGCTGCTAAAATACCGACCGCAATCAATACGATGACACCGCCTGGAGCGACATCGAGATCATATGCAAGGACGAGCCCACCGATTGTCGCGACCTCTCCGAAGATGATGGACCAGAGAATGGTCTGTTTGAAGCTCGATGTAAAGCGTAGCGCCGCTGCGACGGGTAACGTAATCAAGCTAGATACGAGAAGCGTTCCGACAATTCGCATGCTAACGGCAATCACAAGCGCTACGATGAACATGAATAACATATGAAGCATCGTACTCGGTAATCCCGACACTTTTGCCTGCTCTTCATCAAACGATAAGAACAACAACTGCTTATAGAAGATAAAGATCACAAGAAACGTCAAGACGGCCACACTGACAATCAATGTGATGTCCGACTGACTCACGGCAGAGATCGACCCGAACAAGAGTGTGGACAAGTCGACCGAGAATCCTCGCGATAGCGAGATAAAGATGGCACTGAGTCCCATTCCTGCGGACATCATGATCGGAATGGATAGTTCCTGGAAGTGCACATATTTCCCTCGAAGCCAGTTGAGCCCTAACGCCGCCAATACAGAGATGAGCGTTCCCATATAAAGGGGATTGAGATCAGCGAATAGAGCGATATATTGTCCGAGAAATAAACTGAATGAAATTCCGGCAAGCGTCATGTGTGACAATGCATCGGCAATCAAGCTCATCCGTCTCACCACGATAAATGAACCGATGAGCGGTGCGGTAAACCCGATCACAAGTGCTGCAATGAACGCATAACGTAAAAAACTATATGTCCAAAGATCTGTGATCATGTCGTTCCCTCGTGAACAAGTACTTTAACAGGATAAGGTTTGATGGATGATGCGAGTTCTCCGAGCTCGCTGTATTCTCTCAGTCCACAATTACATGCCAATCGTCCGCGGTCGAGGTGGACGACTTTCGTGACGAGGTCGGTCACCACGTTTAAATCGTGGGTGACGAGGACGAACGTACAAGTCGTATGTTCACGAAGCATATGCAAGACTTCATAAAAATCTTGTAAGTGTTTTTGGTCCACACCGACGGTCGGCTCATCGAGAATCAATAGATCAGGCTGGTTGACCATCGCCCGAGCGATAAAGACGCGCTGTTGTTGTCCTCCGGATAGATCTCCAATTTTCCGATGACGAAACTGCCACATGTTGACCGTTTGTAACGCATTTTGAATCGCTGCCTGGTCTTCCATCTTCAAACGTTTGAATAAACCGAGACGTCCATATCTGCCCATCGCAACAACTTCTTCGACGGTAACCGGGAATCCCGAGTTAAAGGAAGCCGCTTTTTGGGAAACGTAACTGATACGAGACTTGTCTTTAAACTGCGAAATGGGCTTGCCGAACAATTCGACCGACCCTTTTTGCGGGTTCAGTAATCCAAGAATGGTTCGAATCAAAGTCGACTTCCCAGAACCGTTTTCTCCAACGATTGCGACAAAGTCCCCTTGTCGAATATCAATCGATACGTTTTGTAAGGCTGGTGTCCCATCATAGAAGTAAGACACCTCGTTTAATTTGACGACAGATGTAGTCATCTAATCCCTTCTCTCATATGTTAAATCGTAATCATTTCTACTTTCTAGGCGTTTGTATTATACAGAATATCACGCATACCTTCAAGCAAGACCGGTTTCATCTAGCCAAATGGTAAAATTCACGTAAATCGTATGTTCGTTCAAAACCTTGTCGATTACACTAGTATTATGAAGGGGATGGTTTTATGGAAAAGAAACTGGCAGTTATTGATATCGGATCCAACTCGATTCGAAACGTCATCTTCGAAGTGAACGAGGAAGGACAATACTTCGAACGGTTAAATGTGAAAGAAGTCGCGCGATTGTCCAGCCATATTAGTGATGCGAATGAAATGACTGAAGAAGGAATCGCTTCACTCATCGATACGTTACGTCACTTTAAAGAGTTGAACGACCATCATCACGTTACCGATGTGCTCCCAGTAGCGACAGCAGCCATTCGAAACGCAAATAACTCAGATGAGATTTTGCAGAATGTCAAACAATCTACTGGGATGACCATCCGCCTGTTGAGCGATTACGAAGAAGCATTTTACGGATATTCGGCCATCGTCAACTCTACCTATGTGGAAGATGGATATTCTGTCGATATTGGTGGGGGATCAATGGAAGTCACATATTTTCAGAATCGCGAACTCGTCTTCTATCATAGTTTCCCTTTCGGTGCCGTGACGTTAACGAAAGAATTCATGAAAGATGAGACGATGACGAAAGACGAGCGGAAAGCGTTGACCGCATACTTAAAGAAGGCATTCAAAGAAATTGAATGGCTCGAACCACATGGTGTCCCACTTGTCGGTGTCGGTGGGACGGCTCGTAACTTAGTCCGGGTCGAACAGACCATATCGAACTTCCCGCTTGAAGGAATCCATCAGTATACGATTTCTGCTGAACAGTTGGAGGACGTCATAGATGAACTCGTCGGAATGTCGAGCAAACAACTCGGACGTTTGGATGGGCTGTCAAAAGACCGGGTCGACATCATCGCGCCTGCCGTGACAGCAATCGGCGAGCTCGCTAAATATTTGAAAGTACCTGAGTTCACGATGAGTAACAATGGACTCCGTGAAGGTCTCTTCTATGAAAACTATTTACATGAGCATGATAAAGTTCGTTTTGCCGATGTGAAAGAAGAAAGTTTTCGTCATTTTGAAAAACAATACGACGTGAACCCGACTCGTCATCAACATCTCATCCGATTGGCCCGACAGTTGTATACCGGATTAATTGAAGTGAAAGCGATTAAACCGAAACCATTTGAGCCTGGTCTTCTTGAAGGTGCCTGCCGCCTTGCCTATGTCGGTGAATATATCGATCACAACAATAAGAGTGACCACACGTTCCATCTGATCACCACAAACGATTTCAAAGGACTAAACAACGAGGATCGACTCGCTCTTGCCCTCGTCACATCCTTCAAATCAAAACGAGTATTGGAACAACATATCGAGGCTTTCCCGAAATGGTTTGATCAAAAGTTATTGAAGAGTTTAGAACTACTAGGCTCGATCGTAAAACTCGTCGATGCCCTCGACTTGACAGAGCGTCAGATTGTGACGGACATCCATGTTACTAGTACAAAGGACGGTCTCACACTTACGCTAGATACAAATGGTTCCGCACGTTTTGAGTTGCAGCGAAGCACTCGCCATAAAAAGCATTTAGAACGCGCAATTGATCAATCGATTGAGATTGTCTTGAGCGAGGAGGAGTAACCATGTCCGAATATACGAATGAACATTTTAACAACCGTGAACTCAGCTGGCTCGACTTTAACGAACGTGTTCTCGAGGAGGCGATGGATGAACGAAATCCATTGATGGAACGATTGAAATTTTTGGCGATTTTCAGTTCTAACCTTGATGAATTTTATATGGTACGAGTCGGTGGATTGAAAGATGAAGTCCTTGCCGGTTTCAACCGTCCGGAAGATAAGACGGGCCTCACTCCAAAACAGCAGATCAAATCCATTTCGATGCGAGCGCAAGAACTCGTCGAGACACAATATGCGACATATAAAAAAATCACGAAACAGTTATCGAATCAGCACGTCCGCTTCTTACGGACGAAACATTTGAACAAGACTCAACAAGACTTCGTGAAAGAGTACTTTCGAACGCACGTATTCCCTGTCCTGACACCGATTGCAGTCGACGCCTATCGTCCGTTCCCAATGCTCTTATCTAAGTCACTGAATATTGCTGTCGAGATTGCCTCGAATGGCGAAGGAAAAAAACGACTCGCCCTCGTTCAAGTGCCATCCGTTCTTCCGCGGTATCTGGAACTACCTACCGATGATGAAGAACATACCGATTTGATTTTACTTGAGGATTTGATCATTCAATACATCGACTCACTCTTCAAAGGATTTGTCGTCGAGTCCACGATGCCATTCCGAATTACGCGGAACGCGGACATGCCGTTTCACGAAGAGGGCAGTCGTGACGTCTTGAAACAAATCGAAAAAGAGTTGAAGAAGAGAAGATATGGGGTTGCCATCCGACTCGAGGTACAGCAACGATCGTTACGAAAAGAACTGTTGTTCATGCTACAAGACGTCCTTGACTTACATGACCGGGATATCTTTATTGTCGACGGTCCGATCGACTTGACCTTCCTGTTTGGGATCTACAATCAGATCGGGATGGAATATGATGACATGATCAATGAAACGTTGATCCCATTTATCCCAGAAGGTCTTGAATCGGGCAAAGATTTATTCCAAAGTATCGCTAAACAGGATTATCTGCTCCATCACCCGTATCATTCATTCGATCCAATCGTCCGTTTTATCGTTCAAGCCGCCAAAGACCCGAACGTCTTGGCAATCAAGCAGACACTCTATCGCGTCTCCGGGGACTCTCCCATCATCAAAGCCTTGACTGATGCAGCCGAGAGCGGAAAACAAGTCACTGTCCTCGTCGAACTAAAAGCACGTTTTGATGAAGAAAAAAACATTCAATGGGCGAAGCAACTTGAGAAAGCCGGGGCTCACGTCATCTACGGCTATAAAGAACTGAAGACACACTCAAAAATCACCCTCGTCGTTCGCATTCTAGAAGGTGGTGTATTGCAACGATTCATTCATCTTGGTACAGGTAACTATAATGATTCGACTGCCAAGCTGTACACAGACATTGGGCTTCTCACAACAAATGAAGAACTCGCAGAAGATGCAACGAACTTTTTCAACTGGTTATCCGGTTATGGGGAACGACCATCTTGGCATCAGTTCGAAACGTCGCCTGACGACATGAAAGACTTCTTTTTGAACAAAATCGATGATGAAATCAAGCTACATGAAAAGTATGGAAACGGTCGCATCGTCGCTAAGATGAACTCGATCACGGACCGGGCCATCATTACAAAATTATATGATGCTTCGTCCGCAGGGGTGAAAATCGATTTGATTGTCCGAGGAATTTGTTGCTTACGGCCGGGAATTAAAGGGGTCTCTGAAAACATCAAAGTCATCTCGATCATCGACCGATATCTCGAACATTCCCGAATCTTTTATTTTTACCAAAACGGAAAAGAAGACTTGTACTGTTCCTCTGCGGACTGGATGACACGAAATATGAAAAAACGGATTGAGATACTCTTCCCCATCTTGAACGCATCACATAAAACGTACATCAAAGATATGATGGCCCTTCAACTCGTCGATAATGTGAAAGCTAGAAGACAACGTTCTGACGGCCGCTATGTGTATGTGAAACGTGAGACCAACGAGGAAGAGATTCAATCTCAAATTATCATCCATCAATATACAGGTGGTCGATGGAACAACATACCTAGCGTATTTGAACGAGAACCGTCAAATTGGGCGGAACGAGAAGTGCTCCGCCTTCGGGCCGAGAACGAGAAAATGACGGATGACTGATGTTAGACTTCTCAAATAAGAAAACTCGTTGTATAATAAATTCGATTCAGTTATTATGAAGCGCTTTCATTTAGAGATGGAGGAATTATTTATGCAGGAGATTTTACTATCATTACTCGCCGGCTTGATTTGTGGTGCCATCTTCACTGCACTCAAACTGCCACTCCCTGCCCCACCGGTATTACCAGGAGTTGTTGGGATTTTCGGGGTATTCCTCGGAATGAAGGTTTATCAATTTGCTGTAGCGAACTGGCCATTCTAATAAAAGATGCCCTCGAAAAAGGGCATCTTTTATTATTTAGTCTAATGTATGAATGGCTTTATGACAGGTCGGACAAACCCAGATGCCACGTTCCTCTGTCAAGTGATACTCAATCAAGTGATACGCCTCTTGCCCAAAGCGTTCAGCTAGGTCTTCATGACAGTTCGCACAAGTCGTCACGTTCGACTTTGGTGCTAAAAGTTTTTCTCGAAACAAGTGCGCCTCATATGACGCTTTCGTCCATTTAGACGATGGTACATGATAGCCGTCATTCCATTTTGTTCGAATTGACTCGTACGGTTCATCCCCCTCATACATTCCCACTTGCAAGAGCGGATGATGAAAATGAAGTTGTAACAGATCGACCAAGGAATACAGCGCCACCCCTCCCGGTCTCTCTCCGAGCCAATACGGATCGTCTGGTCGCTCAATCGTCTCTTCAAGTAACACCTCTGCTTCCGCCACGATGCCATGCCCCATCACTTCGATAAATGCTGTCGGTGTCGTCACGGACCCGTTTACATAAACCGGACTTTGTTCAAGAAAATAAGTCGGGAATGCGTTCCAGACATCATATCGCTTTGGATCGACTTGTAGGACGTTCATCGTTTATTGATGAGCGAGCGTGAATCGTTCACGCCATTCGGCATCAAATTGATTGGCACGAAACATTTCAATCTCTTGTTTATATGGAGCGACTTTCGTTTTTTCGCTAATCGGGATATATGGCGTCTCTAGAATTTTCGGTAGATGCGCAAATGCCTCGTGATGAATGACACGATTCAATGTATCAAACCCGATCTCTCCGTAGCCGATATTTTCATGACGGTCTTTTTTTGCACCGCGCACGTTCTTCGAATCATTTACATGAATGACTCCGAGACGGTCGAGTCCGACGATGCGATCGAATTGTTCAATGACACCGTCTAAGTTACCGACTAAGTCATATCCTGCATCATGGACGTGACACGTATCAAAGCAAACTGAGAGTCGATCATTGTGCGTCACGCCATCAATGATGGTCGCAAGCTCTTCAAACGTCTTACCAAGTTCGCTTCCCTTCCCTGCCATCGTCTCAAGCGCAATCTTTACTTGTTCGTCGCCAGTCAACACTTCATTCAATCCTTCGATGATTCGAGCGAGACCGATTTCTTCTCCCGCTCCGACATGAGCGCCCGGGTGAAGAACGACGTGGCGAGCCACTTGGAGTGCTTCTGCCCGCTTTAATTCCTGAGTTAAGAAAGAGACGGCCAATTCAAACGTCTCAGGTTTCGTCGTATTCCCGAGATTGATGATATATGGAGCGTGAACAACAATCTCTTCGATGTCATGTGCGGCCATATGTTTGAGTGCTGCCTCAATATTTAAATCTTCAATGGGTTTACGGCGTGTGTTTTGGGGCGCACCTGTATACACCATCATCGTATTCGCCCCGTAAGAGACAGCCTCTTCACTCCCTGCTAACAACATCTTTTTACCTGATACCGAAACGTGTGAACCTATTTTTAACATCCTCATCTTCCCTTCATCATCTTCTATCTCTAGTGTACACAAAAAGAAGAACCGACTCCAAGAAGTCGATTCTCCCAAACATTATCGTTTATTTTTCTTACGTGCTGCACGGCGATCCGAGCGTTGCTGTTGCATATGCTCACGTGATGCCGTCTCTTTCAACTTATACTTGAATTTCTTCTTATAGCCAGGCTTCACTTTCTTCTTCGCCTTCTTGATTTCACCGGCCATCCGACTATGAGCCGTGTGTGAGACCTTCATCTTCCGGTCTGTTTGGCGACGACGACGTGTCTTGATCGGTTGAATCGAACCGTTGCGCAAGTCCACATGAGTGAATTCGAACCCACGTTCTTCAAGTCTGTTGATTGGTCCATTCTCATGGTCCTCATATAGTGTGTACGCCTCACCTGATGCGCCCGCACGTCCCGTACGACCGACACGGTGCGTATAGAAATCAAGGTCTTTCGGAATCCCGTGGTTGATGACGTGAGAGACTCCTGAAATATCGATACCGCGAGCCGCTAAATCCGTAGCAATCACATACTGATATTTCGCATCATTGATGTCCTTGATGGCTTGTTTGCGGCGACGTGCCTGCATGTCACCATGCAACGTACCGACGTTTAGACCTGCTTCGCGGAACGACGTCTCCAACTCATCTGCCTCTTGTTTCGTATTGGTGAACACGAGACAAACGAATGGATTGATTGCTTTCGCAATTTCGACAGTCAATTCTTTACGGTCACGGTGACGTACTGGAATCACGTGGTGCTTGATTTTTGGTGCGACGCGATGTTCTGGGCTCGCCTCTGCAAAGCGTGGGTCATGAAGGTACTTCTTCAAGAACGGTTCAAGGTTCTCAGGAATCGTCGCTGAGAAGACCATCGTTTGTAGTTTTTCAGGAAGCGCCTGTGCGATGCGGTCGACCTCGGGCAAGAATCCCATATCGAGCATTTGATCGGCTTCATCGACGACAAAGTGTGTCACTTTGTGCGGGAATAACGCCTGTGCTTTCATGAGATCAAGGATTCGTCCCGGTGTCCCGATGATCAACTGTGGCGGATTTTTCATCTTATCGATCTGACGTTCGCGGTCTGTCCCTCCGACAATCAAACTCGATTTGATGTAATCTGGGTTTTTAATAAGAATCGATTTCAATTCTTCATGAATCTGCCAAGCGAGTTCGCGTGTCGGTGCGACGACGATTGCTTGAACTGAAGCATCTTCTGGGTTGATCGCTTCAACGATCGGTAACAAGAACGCAAGTGTTTTACCCGTTCCTGTCTGTGATTTTCCAATAATATCTCGACCATTCAAGGCAGCCGGAATAATTCGGGCTTGTATATCGGTCGGTTTCGTAATGCGCTTTTCGGTTAACGCATCAACCATAAACGGTAGCAATTTGAACTGTTGGAAGCTGTTCAATCGATACACCTCCTGTTTCTTTCCACTTTTCCTAGCATAGCGGAATCAAATGATTTGTCAATCAATCTTTTGCCACACCTTCATATAAATAACTCGATGAATAATAGTGTTTGGCAATTTTCTTTCCATTTAAATGTTGTTCGAGTGCTTTGAAGCCGACTTCCATCATCTCGTTCGGTGACTGCACGACAGTGGCATTGACCTTCCCATTTTGAATGAGCGGATAGATATCTGAAATCCCGTCGACCGAAACGATCGTCTTGTCCGTCAAACCATGACTTTCTAAAGCCCGGACGACACCAAACGTATTATCGTCATTGTGTGAAAAGATTGCATCAAACGGAATCTTTTCTTCTAACCAACGTGACATCTCGATTTCAGCTTGGAATGTGTCATAGTTCCCGGTGATGGATGCAATGATCTGAAAATCGTCGCCATGTTGCTTTTCGTACTCTCGGATACCAAGACTTCGGTCCATCGTGGAGCGAACTTTCGGCGTCCCCCTCACTTCGACCACGCGAATCGGACGTTCGAGCTCACTATACTTGGCAGCAATTTGTTCGGCCGCCATCCGACCGATATCGACATTGTCGGAAACGACGGATGTGAGCACACTCGGATGATCAATCATGCGGTCAATCGCAATAATCGGAATGTTTTTTCGTTTTGCGCGTTCTAATGAGGGTTGAATGAACGTGTCATCGAGAGTCGTCAAAAAGATGGCCTCGACACCCCGGTCAATCAATGAATCTAGTTTTTCTTTTTCAAGGACACGCGAGTCTTCACTCGTGGTCGGAATCGGGATGAACCCTTTTTGGTTTGCTGTATGCACGAACGAGTCCAGTAGTTTATTCGCATGCTCATGTTTATCACTGACAAACACAAATCCGACTTCTTTTTCATTCGTTTTTTGCTCTGGGAGTTGAATCGAGGTAATGAGGAGAATCGTCATGGCCCACACGACCGGTAACCAAAGCCAATAATGTTTTAGTCCTTTCATGACGGTTGTCTCCTTGGGATTTTGATTAAAATCGCGGTCCCCTTGTTCATCACACTATCAATCTCCATCGCACCGTTAACGCTCTTCAAGTACTCTTGAATCATATAGATCCCTAGACCATTCCCACTTTCCTTCGTCGTATTGAAGGCGGAACCAACTGTCTTGAGTTGTTCCTCACTCATGCCAATCCCGTTATCTTCAATCAAGAAGCGATATTCCTGCTCCGTAAAGAGGACCGTCACGACGACACTACCTTCAGCCCCTTTTGATTCGACGGCATCGACCGCATTTTTGAAGAGGTTGTAGATGATTTGAACGAGCATATCAAAGGATGCATAAAATGGAGGCATGTCGTTCGGTACAAGTAATTCCCATTTTGTCGGTCGTTTGTAACATTCGGCATCCATTAAAAATTCAAGTCGTTTCGCAAAGTCTAACATGTTGATCCAATCTTCGTTTTTACCAGCCTGATCTGGTTTGGCGAGCGTCAACATCGTTGAAATCAAATCATTCGCCCGCTCCAGTTCTTTGATGGCGACATCCACCATATCTGAGCTACCTTGACCCTCGCGCACCATTTGTAACGTGATGTGGACGGGAGTTAGAGGATTTCGAATTTCATGGGCAATTCCCGCGGCCAATTGACCGAGTGAGGCTAATTTTTCTTGATGCAAAATCAACTGTTGCTGACTCAACTGTTCACGTCGTGACGTTTCCATCCGTTGTGCATAATCGTTATACGTGTCGAGTAGCGTCTCCACTTCTTTCGAACCGGTTCTTTCCAACGAGATCGTTCCGAGCGATTGTTGTTGTTTAATTTGATTGACCAGCTCGACAAGCGGATTCGTTAACGTCCGGGAAAGCAACAATCCAACGAGAATGCTCAGGAAGAATGTAACGAGCGCAATCATCAAATACTGCCAACGCGTGTCGTAGACCGTTTCATAGACGGAGTCATTTTGATGTTTTGCGAGCATGCTCCATCCACTGACTCTTGCATCCGGTTCAAACATTACCGTATCTTCATCCGTACTCAAGATTGTCCGTTCGCTTCGATTTAATGCTTCGTCGATGACTTCACGCGATATCCGACGCTCTGCATCTGTGACCAAGTTGAACGAAGTCGTCAACACTTCGCCTTGCTCATCTAACAAGTATAGAATCATGTCATCATTCGCAGATTCCAACGAACGACGATACAAGTCAGAGTTCAAGACACTAATGCTCCCCCCAAAAATACCGATTGGTCGGTTCTCTTCGATGACCGGAACGTATAGGAAAGTTCCCATATCCCCACTGATCATCACAGGGTCACTCATATATAGTTCTTTTCCACTTGCAGTCAATACTTCCGTAAACTTCGGATCGCGTTTCAATACAGAAGAGGCGACTTGTCGCTCCGAGTACCATTTAAATGAGTCTTGATTGACATCATAATAAAAGATGGACGTAAAACTCGTGCGTTGATTCAAATATCCTGTTCGGATCCGTTCTTCAATCCATGGCTCATTTCCAACGTAAGCGCCTAAGTAAACTAAATCCTCATACAATTTCCCAAGTCGGGACTCCACATTCTCAATACTGTCATCGATGGCGTAATCAAATTGCTCTTTCGCCAATTCTTCTGCTCGAGACACCGTGACGCGGTCAGCAGAGAAGGCAAGTGATGAAATGACAAGTGCTAAAATAATGATGATGATGAACGTAATTTGGAAAAAGTACGATTTTCTTAGTTCACGCAATGGTTTCATGCGATTCACGGCGTCCCTCCTCTCTAACCTAAAAATTATAGCATGAATACACGCAAATCTTTTCGTATTTTCGAAACAATGTTAGACTAATACGTATGAAAGCACTTCGAAAGGAGCCTTCGTCTTCATATGAAAGTTAAAAAAATTAGCCCACGCGGATATTGTTATGGTGTCGTCGATGCCATGAAGCTCGCAAATGAGGCCGTCGCAAATCCAGATTTGCCACGCCCGATTCATATACTTGGAATGATTGTCCATAACCGTCACGTCACGCAGGCGTTTGAGGATCTCGGTGTCAAAACCGTTGATGGAGAAGACCGCATGCAAGCGCTCGAAACCATCGATCGAGGAACGGTCGTCTTCACGGCGCACGGCATTTCACCACTCGTCCGGAAACGTGCCATCGAGAAAGGATTGACGATTGTAGACGCCTCTTGTCCTGACGTCTTAGTCACACACGATTTGATTCGTGAGAAAACGGCAGAAGGATATGATGTCATCTATATCGGAAAACATGGGCATCCGGAACCGGAGGGTGCAATTGGTGTTGCACCAGACCATGTTCATTTGATTCAATATGAACATGAAATCGATCAGTTGCCGAGTCGCTTGTTCGAACGAAAAATTTTGGTGACGAACCAGACGACGATGAGTCAATGGGACGTTTCCGCATTAATTGAAACGATTCAAGCCCGTTATCCTCACGTGGAAGTGCATAATGAAATCTGTAACGCGACGCAAGTTCGTCAAGAAGCCGTCGCTGAACAAGCGGGAGACTGCGAATTATTGATTGTCGTCGGAGATCCCAAATCAAATAACTCCAATCGCTTAGCACAAGTTTCAAAAGAGATTGCCGGAACAAATGCCTATCGGATCGGTGACTTGAGTGAACTTGACTTGAATTGGCTCGAAGGCGTGGAGACCGTCGCTGTGACGTCGGGCGCCTCTACCCCGACACCGATCACGAAAAAAGTCATCGACTTTTTATCGCAATATGACCCAGACGATTTAAGCACGCATGATAAAACGCCATTTCTTGAACTTCGGAGTATCTTACCGAAAGTGAAAGCATTGCGTAAGTGAAGGAATCCCCCATTCTCTCAGAGGATGGGGGATTTTTAGGCTTTACTTGAATTGAAACGGATTCGTGTTGGCAACAGATTGAATCAAGTCGACATTGATTTTCGCTTTTTCAAACTTTTTGCTGAGCACGTCGATCACACCTTGTTTCATGATACTCTCGACATGATGTCCCGGGTCTACGACTGCGAGTCCAAGCGCCATCGCATCATGAGCCACATGGAAATATAAATCACCCGTCACATATGCATCTGCACCTTTGAAATGCGCAGTAGACACATACTTATTCCCGTCTCCACCTAATACGGCAACTTTTTCAATCGAACGCCCCGGGTCTCCGACAACTCGCACGCCCTCAACCCCAAAGCTTGTTTTCACGTGTTCGGCAAACTGTTCAAGTGTCATGGCCTGTTCAAGTCGACCGATTCGCCCTAGCCCAAATACATGACCCTCGATTTCATCGCGCATGAGGTCATACGCCACTTCCTCATATGGATGGGCGTCTTTCATTGCTTTTAGTACACGCTTCTTCTGACTCTCCCGAACGACCGTTTCGATTTTCACCTCGTCCACTTGTTCCGTTTCATGCGGGCGACCGATGAAGGGATCTGTCCCCTCGAGCGGAGTGAATTGCCCCGTTCCGGAAACACGGAACTGACAGTCCGCATAGTCACCAATATGTCCAGCACCCGCTTTTCCTAGAGCCAGGGATACGTCATGCGCATGCGTGGATGGAACGAATACACTTAGTTTATAGACCGGCTCCTCATAGGTCGGGACGAGTACTTTCGTATCGCGGAGACCGATCGCCTCACTCATCCAATCGTTCACACCACCGCTGCATACGTCTAAATTCGTATGAGCGACATAGACCGCGATATCGTGCTGAATACATTTCATCGTAATCTTCCCAGCCGTGGAACGGTCATTGACTTGAGCTAACGGACTAAAGATGGGTGGATGATGCGCGATAATCAAATCGATCTGTTTCTCAATCGCTTCATCCACAACCGATTCAAGTACATCAAGCGTGACCATGACCCGTTTGACTTCTTTGTTGAGCGAGCCAATCTGCAAGCCGATTTTATCCCCTTCGACCGCCAAATGTTTCGGTGCAAATTCCTCAAACAATTGAATCACTTGATTGCCGTTCGCCATTACTGACTCACCTCTCTCATCTTGTCACGCATCCGTTTGAACTCCACTTGTTTTTGAATCAAGGCTTCCGATTGAATGCCAGCTGCCATCTGTCCAAGCACATAATCGAGCTTATCAGCTTCACGACTCCACTTGAGTTTAAATGCTTTTGGTCGCTCTTGAACGAGATATGGACCGAATAACAACTGCCACATGCGCTCGTCCGACTCGTCACTATAAATGGACTCAGTTCCTTTTTCTCCGACAAGGATTTCGTAAACCTTATCATTTTCTTCCACAATTGCCTCTTCGACAAGGACATATCCATGTTCAAGCAGCCAGCTTCGTACGTGTTGCCCATCAACGTTCGGTTGAAGGACGAGCCGTTCGACCGCACCGAGCTTATCTTGACCCGCTTCGAGAATGGAGCGAATCAAACTGCCGCCCATCCCGCAAATCGAGATACACGTCGCTTCATTGGGCTGTAAGACAGCAAGACCATCGCCAAGGCGTACATCAATGGTATCACCTGCCCCAATCAAATCGACTTGTGCTCTCGCAGCTTCCATCGGCCCAACGTTCACTTCACCCGCGATTCCTTTTGAAATGATTCCTTGCTGAAAGGCATAGCATGGGACATACGCATGATCCGAACCAATATCGGCGAGCACACTTCCTTTTGGGATATAATCGACAACCTGCTTCAATCGTCGGTCTAACATGACACGTTCTTGCATACAGACAACTCCTTTGTTCTACTTCTTCCCTAGCGTATCGAATTCTCTACAGTTCGACAACAAAAAACGCACCCCATCATGGAGTGCGTCACCTCTTATTGTTCAATCAACCAGTTCGCAAGCACTTCTGCTTCTTCAGCGGATGCAAGACCTGCTGGCATCGCACCTTGACCGTTGACGACGATGTTTGCGATTTCTTCTGGTGAAAGACGATCGCCGACACCTGTAAGTGCTGGACCGACGCCACCTTCAAGGTTTCCGCCGTGGCAACCTGTGCAACCCTTCGCAGCATACAACTCTTCTGGGTTCATTTCAGTGACTGCTGGACCTTCAGCCGCTTGTTGCGCCTGATTCACCCCAAAATACGATAATGATACCATGGCAATAATTGCGACGATTGCGATTGCCGCAAACGGTAACAATGGATTACGCATTGTAGTTCCCCCTCATGTTCATTCCAAATTTCTATCCAACACTATTTTACTCAAAAAATAATAAAGAAGGAAGGAAAATCACTCATTTTCCTTCCTTTCTTCTAAAACTTCACACTTTATTCAAATATGAAATTAATCGAGGAAGTCTTTCAAGCGTTTGGAACGGCTCGGGTGACGCAATTTACGAAGGGCTTTCGCCTCGATTTGACGAATCCGCTCACGTGTGACACCGAATACTTTACCAACTTCTTCGAGTGTGCGTGTGCGGCCATCGTCTAGTCCGAAACGCAGGCGAAGGACGTTCTCTTCACGGTCTGTCAACGTATCCAACACGTCTTCTAATTGCTCTTTCAACAATTCATAGGCTGCCGCATCTTGAGGAGCCATCGCATCTTGGTCTTCGATGAAGTCACCGAGATGTGAATCGTCTTCTTCCCCAATCGGTGTCTCTAAAGAAACAGGTTCTTGGGCAATCTTTAGAATTTCACGGACTTTCTCAGGTGTGAGTTCCATCTCTTTGGCAATCTCTTCCGGAGAAGGTTCGCGACCGAGGTCTTGAAGCAATTGACGTTGGACACGAATCAATTTGTTGATTGTTTCCACCATGTGTACAGGAATACGAATCGTACGGGCTTGGTCAGCAATCGCACGTGTGATGGCTTGGCGAATCCACCACGTCGCATACGTCGAGAATTTGAACCCTTTCATGTAGTCGAATTTTTCGACCGCTTTAATGAGTCCCATGTTCCCTTCTTGAATCAAATCAAGGAAGAGCATCCCACGACCGACATAACGCTTCGCAATCGACACGACGAGACGTAGGTTCGCTTCTGCGAGACGTTTTTTCGCTTCTTCGTCCCCTTGCTCGATTCGTTTAGCGAGCTCCGTCTCATCTTTCGCACTGAGAAGGTCGACACGTCCGATTTCTTTTAAATACATCCGAACCGGGTCGTTGATTTTGATTCCAGGAGGTACTGATAAGTCGTTCAAATCGACTTCTTCATCCTCTTTTTTCGCAGGTGTTTCTTCTGCGTCCGCAGCATCTTCTGTGACACGGATATCTTTAGCCTCTAAATCTTCGATGAAGTTATCGATGAAATCCGAATCCACCTCGAAGTGACTAAGGCGATCTTGGATTGCTTGCATTGAGACGACGCCTTTTTTCTTACCTAACTTCTCAAGTTCTTCTATGGCGTTAAATAAATCCTCTTTCTTCTTCTCTGCCATCTAGCAGTTCAACTCCTTCCAAACTTCATCCACGATCATCGCTCTCGAAGACGACGACTACGGGCAATCAATTCTTGTAGCTTGGACGCCTGGTCTACAATACTTTCGGCGTCTTGAGCGATTTCCCTTTTTGCACGCTCGATTTGACGTTGCTCCTCATAACTGTTTATCACCCGAATGTATTCGTCTAAAACCTCTTCAGACAGTTCATCCGGTCCAGCCATCAGACGGATCTCTGCAAAACGCATCGCATAATCAGGGCGTTGATCGCAATAACGCTCCATGAACGAAAGCGTGATTTGATCAAACTCATCCTGTGTCATCGTATCGGATACGATTTCATACAATGCTGACCCTAACATACGATGGGTTTCATCTTGATAACGAAGCCCTAAACGGTCGCGTACGAAACGGACCTGCTCCGGTCCCGTCAACATCGCACGCAACAAGTACTTCTCGGCTTTCATCCAACGAGGCTCACCTGTTTTACTCGAACGCTTCCGTACCGACTCTACAGGTTCCATCGCACGGTTGGGAGTTGATTCACTTGACGTCGGACGAGGAATTCTCGAACGGAGCGTCTCTAGCGGAATCTCAAACTCATCCGACAGTTTCTTCACATATAAATCTCTTCGAATCGAATCATTTGTCTTCCCGATCTCTTCAAGCATAGATTCAATAAAGCGAATCCGTTCTCCTTCTCGGTTCAAGTTTTTTCCTCGCCGGTACATGCGATTCATAAAATCGAGAACACTCAACTGCTCAGTTTCAATAAACTGCTGCCAGTGAGTTGCCCCATGCTGACGGATATAGTCATCTGGGTCCGTCTTTTCCGGTAGTGGCAAAACTTGTACATCGAGTGGAGACGCTTCTAAGAGGCGAATGACTTTTTGTGTCGCTTCTTGTCCCGCGTGGTCTCCGTCATAACAGATAATGACTTCATCCACGATTCGAGATAGCGCCCTCGCATGTTGAGGAGAGAACGCGGTTCCGAGCGATGCCACAACTTCTTGTGTGCCCGCTTGCGCGACTTGTAAAACGTCAACGTTCCCTTCAACGAGGAAGACACGCTTTTTCTTACGCATCGTCGCCCGGGCTTGAGAGAAGCCGAACAATAACTCGCTCTTATTGAAGAGTGGCGTCTCAGCCGTATTCACATATTTTGGTTGTCGATCATCAATCGCTCGTCCACTGAAGCCAACGATGGTGCCGTCTCGATCCGCAATCGGAAAGACGACCCGTCCTTCAAATCGGTCAAAATATTCACCGGACTTCGACTTTGAAATCAAACCTGCCTCAACCATTACTTCTAAATCAAACCCGCGCCGCTCCAACAGCTCGACAGTAAAGCGTCGTTGGTCTGGGGCAAAACCGATCTTGTATTGCGCAATCGTCTCTTCAGCCAGATCACGATCCCGTAAATACGTTAAGCCCACTTCTCCAGCTTCTGTTTTCATCAACACTTCATGATACAAGTCAGCGACAAGGCGATGCGCATCACGCATCTGTTTGCGCCATACCTGTTCTCGCGTCAGTTCCTCGTCCCCTTGGATCCCGTCTACCGAAATATTCGCCCGTGTTGCCAAGCGTTCGACCGTCTCAGGAAACGACAATCCCTCGGTTTCCATCACGAACGTAAATACATTTCCGCCGGCGCCACAACCGAAACAGTGATACATCCCTTTTTCAGGTGAAACGGAGAAAGAAGGTGAGTTTTCGGAATGAAACGGACATAATCCGACAAGGCGGTGTCCTTGTTTCTTTAATTCGACACGTTCGCCAATCAATTCTACGATATCGGTCGCTTGTTTCACTTCTGCGATGACTTCATCTGGTATTCGTGGCATGTTGACCACTCCCTGTTTCCAATCTCGCAACGAAACGGAACGCTCATCACGTTCCGTTTCACTGTACTGTCAATACTCTATTATACCCTCTTGAAGCAATGATTACTAATTGAAACACTTACTCATTCAATCATCTTTAGACTGTTCAAGATGACGCAAGATGATCCCTGCCGTTTCTTCAACTGCTTTGTTCGTCACATCGATGACATCGCAACCGATTCGTTCATAAATACCACGCGCATACTCGAGTTCACGATTGATTCGCTCTAGCTGCGCATAATCGGCTTCCGGCTTCAAACCTAGCGATTTGAGACGTTCCATTCGGATTGAAATCAGCTTTTCCGGGGAGATGATCAACCCGACACATCGTTCAGCAGGCAAATCAAACAATTCCTCAGGCGGTCTCGATTCTGGAACGAGTGGCACGTTCGCGACTTTATATCGTTTCAGTGCCAGATATTGAGATAGCGGCGTCTTTGACGTTCGAGAAACACCGACCAACACGATATCAGCTTTTTTCAGGCCACGTGGGTCCCGACCATCGTCATACTTGACGGCAAACTCCATCGCCTCGATTTTTCGGAAGTAATCATCATCCAATCGATAGATGAGCCCCGGCTTTTCACGTGGCGCTTCTTTCAATTGGCTAGATAATACATCGAGCAAATCTCCGAGCAAATCAACCGTTTTCACTTGATGCGCTTTACCAAGTCGCATGAGAAGGGCGCGATGTTCCTCATTAACGAGCGTGAACGCAATGATGGCCTGTTGTGCTTTTGCTTGCGTGACGACATCGATAATCGTCTGCTCATCTTCGACGAACGGAATGCGAAGGGTTTCGATCGCATTCTCGTGGAATTGGATACTCGCTGCGCGGACGACGAGTTCGCACGTCTCTCCGACCGAGTCACTTACAACGAACACGAGTTGTTTCGTAGTCAATTCGATTTCCTCCTCAGATCGACTCATCGTTCGCTAACGCAATGAGCACCTTCGTCATATTGGTCTTCGTCATACGGCCGAGTACAATCAATTTCCCATCTTTTTCTTCTACGACGGGCATGGCATCGATTTGTTTCTCAATCAATTTCATCCCAGCTCGAATCAACGTTTCTGTTTTCTCACATACTGTAATGTTCGGCATGCGGGTCATGATGACGTTGACGGGTAACTGGTCTAAGTCTTGATTTCCGATGGCCGCACGAAGGAGGTCTTTACGAGATAAAACTCCGACTAACTCCCGGTCACGTCCGACAACGAACAATGAGCCGACATCTTCTAAGAACAACGTGACAATCGCATCATATACCGTCATCTCATCCCGTACGACTTTCGCAGAAGACATGAAGTCGCCTACGGTCAGCGAATCTAACTTTTCTCGTAGCATCGACGAATTCCGTTTGCCAACGAACGTGTAGCCGACACGAGGTCTAGCTTCAAGTATGCCTGTCATCGTCAAAATAGCGAGGTCAGGCCGCAGGGTCGCACGTGTCAATGAGAGCTCTTGTGCGATTTGTTCCCCTGTGATCGGCCCGTTCTCCTTCACGATCTCGGCGATTTTTTGTTGGCGTTCATTCAGTTGCATAGCCAACCCCCTCTAGTTTGTTTAGAGTACGAGCGCGTTGAAATCTGCGACACGCTTAATCGTCGTTGCAAGTCGGTTCATTTCATGGAGACGGTTTTTGCGGACCGCCTCATCATCACTCATAACCATTGTATGTTCGAAGTACATCATAATCGGTGATTCGAGTTGTTGTAGAAGGTCGAGCGCTTTCTTGTAATCTCCCATCTCGACAGCTTCGGCTGTTGCAGGAGCGGTCTGTTCAATCGCATCATGCAGTGCAATCTCATGATCGTTCTCAAACAAGGAAGGATCGACATCTCCCGCTTCACCTTTTTTCGAAATGTTCACGACGCGCGACAATTGCTCAATCAACGCCTTCGCATCCGTCGATACAAATTCTTGAATCGCGTCTGCGCGAGCATCGAGTCGCACAACCGTCAATGAGGTCGTCAATACGGCGTCAATCACATCATAACGAACCTGCTGTTCTTGCAGGCGATATTTCAAGCGCAATTTGAAGAACTCATCTAGTTGTGCCTTAACTTGTTCTTTATCGGCTTCATAGAGTCCTGCTTCCAGTTGTAATTCGACAACTTTTGAAAGCAACGTGTCGATTGAGAGATCAATCTTCCAATCTCCAAGAATCTGAACGACACCTTGGGCCTGGCGACGAAGCGCGAACGGGTCTTGTGAACCGCTCGGAATCATCCCGATGCCAAAGAATGCTGCAATCGAGTCTAATTTGTCGGCAAGGGCAAGAACGGCACCCGTTGCCGTCTCTGGAGAAGCGTCCCCAGCAAAGCGTGGCATGTAATGCTCACGGATTGCCGCTGCCACTTCCTTGTCTTCACCTTGTTGGAGTGCATATTTCTCACCCATGATTCCTTGAAGTTCTGTGAACTCGTATACCATCTGGCTCACGAGATCAAATTTATGAATGGCACCAGCACGGCTTACTTTTTCAAGGTCTGCCTCGAACAACGGTGCAAGTTCCTGAGCGATTTTCGTCACACGACGCGCTTTCGCACCAGTCGTTCCCAATTTTTCATGGAAGACGATGCGATCGAGACGTCCGAGCTGATCATCGATTTTCGTCTTTTTGTCTTCTTCATAGAAGAACACGGCATCCGCAAGACGGGCCCGAATGACTTTCTCGTTACCGCGCGCTACATTTTCAAGGTGCTCGGCATTCCCGTTTCGTACCGTCACAAAATAGTTTTTCAACGTTCCGTCGAGATAGACCGGGAAATAACGTTGATGCTCTTTCATCGTTGTGATCAATACTTCTTCAGGCAAGTCGAGGTACGCTTCATCAAATTCCCCGAAGAGAGCGGTCGGCCATTCGACTAAGTTTGTCACTTCCTCAAGCAAGTCGGCATCAAGTGGGATCGTCCATCCTTGTTTCGTGGCAAGCTCTTGAATTTGACGTTCGATTTCAGCTTTACGCATCTCGTAGTTCGCCATGACAAAAGCAGACTCTAATGTCTGGACATATTCGGTAGGTGATGAGATGACCACGTCCCCTTTACTGAGGAAACGATGCCCACGCGTCACGTTATTCGTGTTCACACCTTCGATTGTGAAGTCGATGATGTCTTGACCAAAGAGGGCGATCAACCAACGAATCGGGCGCATATACCGTAGGCTGCTCGTTCCCCATTTCATGTTTTTCGGGAACGTCAAGCTACGGACTACATCTTCAAGACCGTTCAATAGCGAGAGCGTCTCTTGTCCCTTTTCATGGCGTTCCGCGAAGACGTACTCGACTCCTTTTTCTTCTGCGAAATAGAGATCTTCTACTGTCAATCCGCGGCCACGCGCAAAACCTTGTGCCGCTTTCGACCAGTTACCTTCCGCATCTTGTGCAATCTTTTTGGCAGGTCCACGAAGGGTTTCTGTCAAATCTTGTTGCGTTTCAGCCACATCCCGAACGATGACAGCCAAACGACGTGGTGTCGAGTACACTTCGATTGAGCCAAAATCAACACGCGCCTCTTTTAAGAACGCATCAACACGTTCCGCCAACTGTTTCTCTGAACGCAAGACATATTGAGCTGGCAGTTCCTCTAATCCAATCTCTAACAGAAGGTCACGCATTCAAGTCACCTGCTTTCTCTTGTTTCAAAAGTGGGAATCCAAGGCGTTCCCGTTCTTCAATAAATTTAGCGGCACACGCACGCGACATGTTCCGGACACGCTGGATGAAGCCGGTACGTTCCGTCACAGAAATGGCGCCTTTCGCGTCCAACAAGTTGAACGTATGCGAACATTTTAGAATGTAATCGTATGCAGGGAAGACAAGGTTTTCTTCAAGCGCACGCTTCGCTTCTTTCTCATACGTATCAAATAACGTGAACAACATGTCGACGTCAGACAGTTCGAACGTATATTTCGAATGTTCAAATTCTGGTTGATAGAAGATGTCACCATATTTGAATCCGTCCGTCCAAACAAGGTCGAATACACTTTCTACTTCTTGAATGTATGAAGCGAGACGTTCAAGTCCGTATGTGATTTCCACGGCAATCGGGTCACACTCGATTCCACCGACTTGTTGGAAGTACGTGAACTGCGTGATTTCCATTCCGTTCAACCAAACTTCCCAACCGAGACCTGCTGCTCCGAATGTCGGGTTTTCCCAGTTATCTTCGACGAAACGGATGTCATGCTCAAGCGGATTGATGCCAATCAGTTCAAGACTCTCCAAGTACAACTCTTGAATGTTGTTTGGTGACGGCTTCATGATCACCTGAAACTGATGGTGCTGGTAAAGACGGTTCGGGTTTTCTCCGTAACGACCGTCAGCTGGACGGCGTGACGGTTCGGTATAACAGACGTTCCACGGTTCTGGCCCAAGGCTTCTGAGGAATGTCATCGGGTTCATCGTCCCGGCCCCTTTTTCCACATCGTACGCCTGCATCGTCAAACAACCTTTTGACGCCCAAAAGTTTTGTAGCGTGAGAATGATTTCTTGCACTGTCATGTGCTTCATTAATGACACCTCCAATAGTATTGAAACGACAAAAAACGCCCCTATGTGCCTAGCACATAGGGACGGGATTGATTCCCGCGGTTCCACCCTACTTGCCCCAATCATGGGACCACTCTTAAAAGATGTGGGCGCTCTGGAATCGCCATTCGCTCTTCTCATGACACCCGGCTCACACCACCCCGGACTCGCTTCATTCATGACAGGAAGAGTTACTTTTTTCCTTCATCGCGCACGCTATTTCATTTGTCTAATCGTACATCATCGTATCGAATTCACTATGAAAAGTCAATCCTCATTCAGATGAAGTCGAATCATTTGATCGAGCACCCGCTTCGTCTTCAATCGTAGTCCACTATACGATTCCATATACGCATCAAAAAGCTGACGCAAAAGGACTCTGGACTCATCCGATAGCGGAACGTTCCGAAACTCTGACAATTCGTGCTTACTCATCAAATAAAGTAGTTTCGCCAATCGTTCGGACAGCCGGATCACACCTTCTTCTGGATGTCGCGCACATAAAAAGCCACCGGACGCGACAGAGAAGTACATGGGATCCGTCACATCTCCACAGCGCACACATCCCGTCAAGACTGGGGCGACGCCTAATAGATGCAAAATACGTAATTCAACATAGTGCGTGATGACATCTGCGTCCATGCCCGCATTCAGTGCCTGCAAGGCATCCCGTAATATTCGAAACAATGGACGATTTTGGACACGATCCTCGACAGACCGATCAACAAGTTCTAACCAATACATCGCATATGCCATCCGTTCGACATCTTTTCGGATTTCAGGATAAGACGTCATGACGTCAGATGATTTTAACTGAGCGAGTCCTCGGCTAGACGGAAAGATATAGACACCTTCCACAAACGGCTGACTCGAGGCGTGAAACCGGCTACCCGGTTTCTTTGCACCCCGTGCCATGATCGCGACTTTGCCAAGTTCCTCTGTAAACAATGTCACGACTTTATTCGATTCCCCATAATTAACGGTACGAACGACGATTCCCGTGACTTTTTGTAACATGGCTCAATACTCGTCGTCGCGGAAACCGAGATCACGAAGCTGACCCATCTTGTTACGCCAGTCTTTCTGCACTTTTACCCATAGGTTCAAATAAACTTTAGTCCCGAGAAGCGCTTCGATATCATGGCGCGCGTCTGTTCCGATTTCACGAAGCATAGCCCCTTTTTTTCCGATGATGATTCCTTTTTGCGAATCACGCTCCACCATGATCACGGCTTCGACATCAATCATCTCAGAGTTCTCACGTTTCTTGATCGATTCGATGGCTACAGCAATCGAATGAGGGACTTCATCGCGTGTCTTATGCAACACTTTCTCACGAATCATCTCTGAGATAATGAAACGCTCCGGGTGGTCCGTCACTTGATCGGCCGGATAATACATCGGTCCTTCAGGCAACAATTTCTTGATCTCACCTAAGAGCGGTTCGACGTTGTTGCCTTGTAGCGCCGAAATCGGGACGTACGCCGCGAAATCCAATTCGTTCGTATATTGTTCAATCACTTTCGGAAGTTCATCCGGATGGATTAAATCGATCTTGTTCATGACGAGAATAATCGGTGTGTCGAGCCCTTTGAGTTTCTCAATAATAAAGTCGTCGCCAGCTCCACGAGGTTCCGTCACGTTCACCATGAAGAGAATCGCATCAACTTCGCGTAATGCGTTCGTCGCCACTTTCATCATGAAGTCGCCAAGACGGTGTTTCGGTTTATGAATCCCTGGTGTATCGATGAAGATGATTTGGGAATCATCGGTTGTGTACACACCTTGCACCTTATTTCGTGTCGTTTGTGGTTTATCCGACATGATGGCAATCTTTTGTCCGATCACACGGTTTAAGAATGTCGATTTCCCGACGTTCGGTCGTCCGATAATCGAGACGAATCCGGATTTAAAATCTTCTTGATACATAATGCACCTGCTTTCTCTATTTCAGAACTATTAGTATAGCATGTTCCATAGCCGTGGACCGAATATTATGAGCGCCGTTACGGCAGCACCAAGTGAAGTAACTAAAACGGCTCCTGCGGCAACATCTTTCGCTTGCTTCGCGAGTGGATGGACGTCTTCTGTCACGAGATTAACCGTTCGTTCGATTGCCGTATTCATCATTTCCATGCTAATAACGGCAATCACCCAACCGAACAAGATGACGATCTCGAGTCTTGTCGGTTGTAACCAGATGGTAAAGACGAATACGAGAAAAGCCGACAGGAGATGGAGTCGCATGTTCCGTTCCGAACGAACGGCATGGAGGATTCCCTCACATGCCACACGGAACGGTCTCACACGTTGCCTCGCTTCAACTCAAAATGAGTGAGCACTTCTTCTTGCCTTGCCGTCATCTCCGCTTCTTCCTCAGATGTCATATGATCATACCCAAGCAGATGGAGGAACCCATGAATTGCTAAAAAGCCGAGCTCCCGCTCAAACGAATGACCATAGTCAGCTGCCTGTTCTCGGCAACGTTCTACCGAGATGACGAGGTCACCGAGAAGATGTGGCTCATCTTCATCGAGCATGAAATCCATCTCGTCATCCCCCATCTCATCAAATGCGAAACTGATGACATCGGTCGGGGCATCTTTGCCTCGCCATTCTCGGTTCACTTCATGGATTTCCGCATTTGTTAAATACGTGACCGACAATTCGCTCGGCTCTTCCACCTCTTCTAGTTGAGCGGCATGTTGTAAAATCGACTCGACGAGCTCGATTTGAGATGTAGTTAACAATTCATGTTCATCGTTCGAGATGATTTGCATGTAATTCTCCCTCTTTCTTTAATTCTGGGTATTCGATTCGTTCGTGGAACAAGCCGGTCAGCGTCTCACACGCGCTCTCTCCGACGCGCCAAATTTCTTTCGTCGTCAATTCACATTCTTCGAACTGCCCATCCGCCAACTTGTCACGAATAATGGTTCGAACGAGCATTCGGATTTTTTCTGGCGTCGGTTGTTTCTGCGAACGGACAGCCGCTTCGATTGAATCGACGATCATGACAACGGCAGCCTCGCGCGATTGTGGCTTTGGACCTGGGTAGCGGAAACGAGACTCTAACACCTCTTTATCAGGATCTTCCTTCGCTTTAACGTAGAAATATTTCAATAAAGACGTTCCGTGATGCTGCTCTGCTATATCGATGATTTCTTTCGGTAACTTATAACGTCGCAACAGATCCGCTCCGTCATAAGGATGAGCCATAATAATGTCTGCCGATTCTTCAGGCGTCAAGCGATCATGAGGATTCCCTCCACCTTGTTGATTTTCAATGAAATGAAGGGGACGCTCCGTCTTCCCAAGATCGTGATAATAGCTTGCGACACGTGCGAGAAGACCATCTGCGCCAATCGCCTCACATGCGGACTCTGCCAAGTTCGCCACCATCATACTATGATGATACGTACCAGGTGCCTCCATTAAAAGTTTCCGCAGCAGCGGATGCGTCGGACTCATCAATTCCACAAGTCGACCAGAAGACAAGACGCCAAACCACGGTTCCAAAAATGGCAGGAAGCCAAACGTCAAGACAATGGAGAGCAAGGCGCTAATGACGGCAAATCCAGAAAGATACATCGCCATTTCCCAGGAAACTTGCACGTTCCGAAGTAAGAGTAACGCGATGACCATGATGATGTTGACGAAACCGAGCAACACCCCTGATAAGAATAGTCGCTTCCGCTGAATTTTCGGTTCAACTAAAAAGACAGCTAGAAAACTACCCGTCGCCACATACACGAGCGTCATGAAATTCGTGCTCTGTCCGAACGTGACAACGACACTCCCGGCAATCATCGTAATGAAGGCCGAGGCGAGCGCAACTCGTTCATCGATCAAGATGCGTAGAAGCAATACGACGAACGCTGTCGGCGCTAAAATATAGGCATATGTCGTAAAATCGACACCGATATATCCGACACCAAAAAAGACGCCGAGTTGTAAAAGTAGCAAGCCATAGACCGTCACTAAGATTTTCGGACTCAGTAACAGGTCTTTGATTTTCGAGCGGATGAGCATGAATAGAAACCCACCGGTCAACAATGCGCTGAGCAAGAATGACCCGAATAATGGTGCAAGGGAACGATTCGGATCGATGGCTCCAGATAGCTCTAATTTCCGATATATCTCTCGAGTCACCACCTCACCTTGACTGACGAGTAACTGTCCTTCTTGAATGATGACAGGATCGACAGCATCGACGGCCTCTTGTTCTTTTTGACGGGTCGCCTCAGAGTCAAATACATAGTTCGGTACGATGAGTTCATCGCTTAACGTTTTCGAAATGGCGCGGAACTCAAACGAGAGCGGCGATTGATCGATAATCGCTGCTGCTCGGTCTCGAGCCGCAGCGACCGCTTCATTACTCGTCTCAATCCGGTCGTCCATCACTTGTTGTAACGCAGTGACTGTGACATCTTCTACCGTTTGTCGAGTGTCCTCACTCGCTTCAAGAAGCGAATTCAACTCTTCATCAGCTAATACCCCGTTCGCCTCTGTAGAATTTAGACGGTTTTTAATGTCCGCCAGTTCAGTCTCCTCATCCGTCTGATCGAATGCTGCGAACAACTGCTCGACTTTAGCGATTTGTTGGTCTGCAAATTCTTTTCTCAAGGAGAATTGACTGCCGACACCATTTGTCACTTCTTGTTTCAATCGTTCGGTCGCAACACGGTCCTCAACCGTGATCGGAGACCGAATATCCTGTTCGGCAATCCCAAGCGGTTCCACACTGATGATGGATGGGCGCACGGTAAAGTATAGAATGGCGCCTAATAAGAGAAAGAAAATCAACGAGATGGTCGCGACTGTCCAGTTTTTAGCTTGCTGCATTCGTGCCCCCCCTTTCACGATCTGGTGACCTCACCCGTACATTTAAGTGAGGTCCGTACTATAGGCGTTGATGATTTTCTTAACGAGCGGATGACGGACGACGTCAGACGCACTGAAGTGTTCAAAATGAATACCATCCACACCTTCTAACAGGCGTAACGCTTCCTGTAACCCCGATGCCTTGCCTTTCGGTAAATCGACTTGGGTCAAATCCCCTGTGACCACCATTTTCGATCCAAAACCGAGTCGCGTCAAAAACATCTTCATCTGTTCTTTTGTTGTATTCTGGGCCTCATCCAAGATGACGAACGCATCTTCTAACGTGCGTCCACGCATATAAGCGAGCGGAGCCACTTCAATCGTGCCCCGTTCTAACAAACGGTTCGTCTGTTCCACGCCATACACATCAAATAGGGCGTCGTATAATGGGCGGAGATACGGGTCCACTTTCTCTTTTAAATCTCCCGGTAAAAATCCAAGGTTCTCTCCCGCTTCAACGGCAGGACGCGTCAAGATGATCCGTTTGACTTGCCCTTCTTTTAAGGCACGCGCCGCAAGTACGACAGCTAGGTACGTCTTTCCTGTTCCGGCTGGTCCGATACCAAAGACGAGATCACGTCGTTCAATCGCACGAACATACCGGCTTTGACCTACTGTCTTGGCACGAATCGGTTTCCCCTTATTCGTCGTAAAAACAACTCGTTCATAATGTTCGAGCAGTTCATCTCCCTTTCCGACTTGAATGTGCTGGATGACGCTAATGGCATCACTTTCATTTAGACGTGCACCTTTTTTCACTAACGTCTGCAAGGTGATGATCACTTGTTTCGTTAATTCAAGAGCCTCAAGTGTATCGGCTTGAATAATCAACTCCTCACCCCTTGGGATGAGTGCCACTTTCAATTCTGTTTCAATCGCCTGGAATACTTCATCTTTCGGTCCGAGTAAAGCTTGTGCTTCGTTCGCATGTTCCATGACGAATGGTATTTTATCAGTCATAATCAATGGATGCATTGCCCCCTCATTAAAATCGGTTATTCCTCTTTTACTTTAGCACTATCACGCCTATCGTGAAAGAAAGACCGCGTAATTTCCACGCGCAAAAGGCAGTAACATGACGTCACTGCCTTCCGTTCACTTCTTCCGTTTCGAGATAGGAGGTTGTAATACCTCACTCCAAATGACAGCTTCCCGCATTCGCTTTTGTGAAACGTTCAGTTGTCTCGGTTTCTTTTCCTTTTGAATCGGTGGAATTTTAACCGCTTGTTCGAATTGCGCGCTCACTTTCGGCATCTCGACTTGACGTTCACGTGGAGTCGGTCGTTCTTCTACCGTTCGAGCGACTCGACGCCTCACCTTTTGTGGTGCTGGTTTTTCGTCCGAGTCATCGAATGCCGTTTCAATCTCTTTCATGACGTCCCCTACCGAATCCAAATAGCGTTTCAGTTCACTGCTTTGAGGACGGTCTCCAGAGGACGATGATTTTTCGAGCCGTTTCATCACTGCCGAGGCAATTCCGAAGGCGGCTAACAAGAGTACCCATAGTCCATCCATATCAATCACTCATTATCTGATTCAGAATCGACAGGTGCCCCAATCGCTTTTCGCATTTCTGTATCCGCTTGAACGTTCAAGTAGTTCACGTAATCCATGACACCAAGCTTTCCGTTTCGTAACGCTTCTGCCATCGCGAGTGGGACTTCCGCTTCGGCACCGACAACTTTCGCACGCATTTCTTCTACTGAAGATTTCATTTCTTGTTCGCGCGCAATCGCCATCGCGCGACGTTCTTCCGCCTTCGCTTGAGCGATTTTCTTATCTGCTTCTGCTTGGTCCGTCTGCAAGACCGCGCCGATGTTCTTACCGATATCGATGTCGGCAATATCGATCGAAAGAATCTCAAACGCTGTTCCTGAATCTAACCCTTTTGTGAGGACAGTCCGTGAAATCATATCCGGATTCTCTAGTACGTGCTTGTGGTTGTTTTGTGAACCGATTGTCGACACGACCCCTTCACCGACACGGGCGATAATCGTCTCTTCTCCCGCACCACCGACGAGACGATCGATATTCGCACGTACGGTAATGCGTGCTTTTGCCTTCACTTCAATCCCGTCCATCGCGACACCCGCAATAAACGGCGTCTCAATGACTTTCGGGTTAACGGACATCTGTACAGCCTCGAGCACGTTTCGTCCTGCCAAATCGATGGCAGCAGCACGTTCGAACGACAATTCAATGTTCGCACGGTGCGCCGCAATCAATGCGTTCACAACGCGGTCTACGTTACCACCAGCCAAGAAGTGACTCTCAAGCTGGTTCGTGTTTAATTCAATTCCTGCTTTAACCGCTTTAATCAACGGGTTCACGATTTTCGAAGGAATAACGCGACGAAGGCGCATCCCAATCAACGTGAAGATTGAGACGTGAACGCCCGCTGCAAACGAACTGATCCATAGTCCGACTGGTACGAACGTGAAGAATACGGCAAGTGCAATCAATCCTCCACCTGTAATGAGTAACGTTGTCAGTAATTCTGGTGTCATTCTGTTACATCCTCCTTCGGTTCTACAAAGCTTCGAACGACAATCCGTCCAGAATCCACTTTATAAACCTGAATTTTTGTCTGCTGATCGAGATAGCCACCTTCCGTCACGACATCAAGTCGTTCTCCGTCGATTTCGGCAGTACCGGCTGGGCGAAGTGGTGTCAAGGTGACTCCCACTTTGCCGAGAAGCTGTTTTCGATCTTCGTGGGACAAGTAGCCTTTTTCAGTCGATGTCGAATCCGTCAAAATCAACCCTTTATAAATGAGCGGACGATTCGTACTCAAGCGGCGGTATGCCCAAAAGCCGAGACCTGTTAGCACTGCTGCCGCGAGACCAATCGATAGCCACAGTTGACCGATCGTCGCACCAGCCATAATCAAACTCGCAACGACGGCTCCGATCCCAAGCAAACCGAACAATCCAAACCCTGCTACGAACACTTCAATTCCAAGAAGGACGACTCCGACGAAAAAGACTGTCAGAATCACTCCGAGACCAAATGTCATCGTCTTGCTACCCCCTTCCAAATTCAAAGCTATCTCCTATCTCTAGTGTATACGAAACAAGATTGAATGTGGTTTCAGAATACGCAAAAAAAAGCAGAAACTTTCGGTTTCCCGAAAAGTAACTGCTTTTTTCATCAATTCGTCAATTGTTGTTTGACGATTCGGTTCACAAGACCACCGTCTGCCTTGCCTTTGACTTGCGGCATGACGACGCCCATCACCTTACCCATATCTGATGGAGCGGCTGCATTCGTTTGAGCAATTGCTGCTTGGACGATGGCGGTCACTTCATCTTCTGAAAGTTGTTCAGGCATATAGGCTTCTAGGACGACAATCTCTTCTGCTACTTTGGAAGCAAGGTCTTCACGACCAGCGCTTTCGAATTCTCGGAGGGAGTCTCTGCGCTGTTTCATCTCTCGGTTGAGCACCGTGAGTTCCTCTTCCTCGGTAAGATCTTGACGACCTAGTTTGATAGCCTCATTTTGGAGCGACGCTTTGACCATCCGGATTGTCGTAAGACGATCCTTTTGTTTCGCGCGCATGGCTTGCTTCATGTCGTCCGTCAAGCGTTCTTGAAGACTCATGAGCCAACACCCTCTCTACAAATGAAACTGGAATCAGAATTTCTTACGCTTACGCGCAGCTTCTGATTTCAATTTACGTTTTACGCTTGGCTTTTCGTAGTGACGACGTTTACGAACTTCGGCAAGTGTGCCATCTTTCGAAACACCGCGTTTGAAACGACGAAGAGCGTCTTCAAGCGATTCGTTTTTACGGACACGAGTTTCCACTAGTTTTCCCTCCCTCCGAATTACACGACTAAGGAAACGTGTTTCACACGTCATATCATATTATAGTGAAATTAAGTCGTGTGGTCAACCACTTATTAATAGTCGCTGTCTGAACGTCCACCAGTGACAATCGCGATACCTGCTGAAGCACCGATACGTGTCGCACCAGCATCGATCATCGCTTTCGCACCTTCGAAGTCACGGACGCCACCTGAAGCTTTTACGCCGATGTCAGGTCCGACCGTCTCACGCATGAGGCGAATGTCTTCAACTGTCGCGCCACCAGTCGAGAAACCAGTCGATGTTTTGACGAAGTCTGCTCCAGCTTTCACTGAAAGTTCGGCAGCTTTTTTGATTTCTTCTTTTGTAAGCATGCATGTTTCGAAGATGACTTTGACGAGTGTACCGTTTGCCGCTTCGACAACCGCACGGATGTCACGTTCTACGAGATCGTAGTCAGCATCTTTGAGTGCTGCGATGTTGATGACCATGTCTACTTCATCTGCGCCATTGGCAATCGCATCTTTTGTTTCAAATGCTTTTACCTCAGGCGTGTTTGCACCAAGTGGGAAACCGATGACTGTACATACTTTGACATCATCATCTGACTTGAGTTGTTCTGCTGCATATTTGACCCATGTCGGGTTGACACAAACGCTTGCGAATTTGTATTCGAGCGCTTCTGCACAAAGTGTTGTAATTTGATCTTTTGTTGTTTCAGCCTTTAAAGCTGTGTGGTCGATATAACGGGCTAATTCCATGATTCATTTCCTCCTCTGACAAATAAGTCTGACATCTAACATATTACCATGTTTTGATGAGATGTAACAGCTTTCAAATCTAAATCAACTGACGACGTTTACGAGCGACGACCCAACTGTTCCAACTAAAGAAGAAAATAGCGAGCCAAATGCAGGTGAAGGCAAAGACATGGTATGCCGTGAACGGTTCATGGTACATGACGACCCCGATAATCAAGCTAAGTGTCGGTGCGATAAATTGAAGAAACCCGACAAGCGTGAACGGGATATGTTGTGCACCGTACCCAAACAGGAGAAGAGGTAACGCCGTGACCACGCCCGTTCCAAGAAGGGCGATCCAAATGACAGGCGACATGTTATACGCAATATTGTCGGTGACAACTTGATTTCCTAGGAAGAGCAATGCCACCGGGACCACCGCCAGCGTTTCAATTCCTAGGCTGACCGTAGAAGCAAGAGGACGTCGTTTCTTCACCATTCCATAGAATCCGAACGTACTCGCCAAGACGAATGAAATCCATGGGAACGTGCCGTATCCTAACGTCAAAACGAGGACGCCAATTGATGCAATCCCAACGGCCATCCATTGGACTCGATTTAATGATTCCCGAAAGACGAGCACCCCTAACACCATACTGACGAGAGGATTGATGTAGTACCCGAGAGAAGCTTCAATGATATATCCGTGATTGACAGCCCATATGTATACAAACCAGTTGGCACTGACGATGAATCCGTTCAACATGAATGCGTTTCGTGTAGCCGGATGTCGAAGTGCGTAACCGAACTCTTTCCACTGATTTGTCCATCTCAGAACGAGTAGAATAAATAAAAATGACCAAACGATTCGATGTGCTAAAATTTGACCGCTCGGTACTTCTTGCAAAAATTTCCAATAAATCGGAAGGACGCCCCACATGACGTACGCCCCGATTGTCGTCCATACTCCCTTATTCACACGTTCACCCGCTCTCTTACAAGTTAAAGACAGTTTAGTCGATGAAAGACTCCCGATACAAGACTTTTGTTTCATGAAAAAAAGGCGCGAAATCGCGCCCTGACCGTTTATTGTTTCACTTGTTCAATTGCTGTTAATGCTTGTGCCAAGTCTTCGATCAAGTCATCAATGTCCTCAAGTCCGACCGAAATACGGACGAGCCCATCGGTGATGCCAAGTTCCGCTCTGCGTTCGGCTGGAATCGAGGCATGTGTCATGCGTGCCGGAACACTAATCAAACTCTCAACCGCTCCTAAACTTTCTGCGAGCGTGAAGTATTTCGTCTTCGCTACCATCATTTCTGCCGCTTCCGCTGAACCGACATCAAATGCGATCATCCCACCGAATCCACGTGCCTGCGATAAATGAATCCGCTTCGCTTCCTCACTGGATACACTTGGATGGAGCACGCGTGATACAGACTCGTTCGACTGAAGGAATTCAACCAATGCTCGTGCATTCGATTCAATCTCTTCCATCCGAACAGCCAACGTCTTGATTCCCCGTACAACAAGGAAGCTATCTTGTGGTCCAAGGACTGCGCCAACAGAGTTTTGAAGAAACGCCAAAGCTTCGCCCTGCTCTTCCGTTCGCGCGACAACAAGTCCCGCTACGACGTCACTATGTCCGCCTAAGTACTTTGTGGCACTGTGAAGGACGTAGTCTGCACCAAGATCAATCGGATTTTGGAAGTAAGGGGTCATAAACGTATTGTCCACGACGAGTAACACATCTGCTTCATCGGCAATCGTACGCATCGCCCGAATGTCCGTCACGTTCAAGAGAGGATTTGTCGGGGTCTCGACATAAATCATTTTCGTGTTCGCTTGAAGCGCATCCCGAACCGCTGCTTCATCGGATGTATCGACAAAAGTTGCTTCCAAGCCTCGTGACTGAAATACTCGATTGAATACACGGTACGTTCCTCCATATACATCAGACCCGACGATGACGTGGTCTCCAGATTTCAATAACATAAGCACCGTCGAGATGGCTGCCATCCCAGATCCGAATGCAAATCCTTGCACACCGCCTTCGATGTCGGCAATCAATGTCTCTAATGCCGTCCGTGTCGGGTTTGCTGAACGTGAGTATTCGTACCCTTCCCGCAAGTTACCAATCCCGTCTTGCTTATACGTGCTCGTTTGATAAATCGGTGGCGTGACGGCCCCTGTCAACGGGTCCGTCGTTTTACCGCCGTGAATGAGTGCTGTCTTTGTACGCATGTTCTGCCTCCTTGACAATTCCTTGACTTAAATATCGTTCTGCACTATCAGGCAAGATGGTGACAATCGTGCCTTCCGTTAATTGATTCGCTTCTTTTACACATGCTGCAATGGCAGCCCCTGAAGAACTACCGATGAGCAAACCTTCCTGTTTCGCTAAATGTGCCACGTAGTAGAAGGCTTCCTCATCTGTAATGGTATGAATCGCATCGACGTAAGCCCTCTCCAAAAAGGGTGGCCATTTTTCGACGCCGATTCCTTCTGTTTTATGTGGTCCTGGTTCACCGCCATTCAAAATGGAACCGACCGGCTCCACGACGACAGTTTTCGTTCCAAGTGGCTTTAATGATTTGGCGACACCGGTGAATGTTCCACCTGACCCCGCTCCCGCTACAAATACGTCAATTTGTGGCACATCTTTCAACAACTCATGGGAAAGGATGTCGACGTAAGCATCCGGGTTATCCGGGTTCGAGAACTGTTCTGGGACATAGGCGTCATGTTCTTTAGCCAACTCAATGGCATGTGCGATTGCGCCCTTCATGCCGAGTTCCGTCGGCGTGTTGACGACTGTTGCTCCGAGCAGTCGCATCAATGCCTGCTTCTCTTGACTGAATTTTTCAGGAGTGACCGTCATGAGGCGAATCCCGAATCGTTGGCAAGCGAGCGCAAGCCCGATCCCCGTATTGCCTGCTGTCGGTTCGATCACCGTTCCACCGGGTGCCACATCGCCACGCTCGATCGCCCGTTCAATCAAATTCATCCCGAGTCGGTCTTTAACACTCCCACCTGGATTCATCATCTCGAGCTTCCCGTACACTTTTACATTCGCTGGTACAGGAAGCGTTTGAAGTTCAATGAGCGGTGTGTCTCCGATGAGTTCATAGACGTCACGGACAATCATCTTATGCCTCGTCCTTGAAGACGATATGCCATTCATCTCGTTTTGCGAGCATGTCTGCCGCTAATTTTTTGGCACCTTCGAAATCATGATGATTCGCATTCCCACATTGAACAGGGTTTTGCGCCGGTAGTTCCTCAGCGTTCATCGCATCACGCAGCGTCGCTTCCACGAGGTCAAGCATTCGTTCGTAGTTCCCATCATTGAGCATCGTCCAATAGAATCCTGTCTGGCAACCCATCGGCGAGATATCGACGATGTCTTCAGAATGATTGCGACTGTTCTCGGCAATCAAATGCTCAAGTGAATGAACCGCGCGCATCGGCATGAGTCCTTCGTTCGGTTGAATGAAACGAATATCGTATTTATAAATCGTGTCTGCTGTTCCCTCTTTCACACCAGCTAAACGGACAAAAGGCGCCTGTACTTTCGTATGATCCAAGTTAAAACTTTCAACATTATATGTTTTCATGAGTAATTCCTCCTCGTTATTTAGTGGCTATTACGAGCCAGACAAACTTGTTTTTCTGCGTCATCGTCACATTGTATCCGTTCGCTTCTAACATGGAACGAATCGTTGACGTATAAGGATAGTATTCACGATTTAAGTCTTCGACGAGGTCTGAGTACCCTTTCGCAGTCGCCCAATCGATGATGTCCTGACGAGCTGCTGGTGACTCAAACATCGTATCTAGCAACACGAACTTTGGATGTTCCCAGTCTTCGACATATTGACCGATGGCTGTGGCCTTTTCAGAATCTGTCAAGTGATGAAAAGCATACGACGATACGACCGTATCCACGTTTGATAAATCCGGATAACGGAGGAAATCGCCTTCGAGCACATCAATCCCCAATTTTTCAATAGCAATTTTTCGCATTTCCGGCGACGGTTCAATCGCAATCAACGGATGCCCTTTCAAGATCCGGCTACTCAAGTTCCCTGTTCCGACACCAAACTCAAGCACCGTTCCTTCGACGTGGAGGGCAACCTCATCGAGCATTTGCTCATATCCGATGAACACTTCGTGATATTGCTCATCATGCCCCTCGACCGTCGTATCATAATCCTTTGCCCAATCTTTAAAGATATCCATGAATGGTAAGTTCATATCGCTACCCCAATCTTAATTCTTACTAATTTGATATGTTTTATTGGTATTTAACTTTAACGTTACATTAACAGGTTTTTTTATTCATTTCAAGTCATTCGCTAGAATCTCACATCACATCCAGTTGGATATAGGTCTTATGTGTTAGGTCTTTAGTAATTGTCAGAACATTAAAATTTGTGCAAAAACACTTACCTGTTTTACAAATATACCCACTCTTTTTCGTCTGATTAGCGATATGATAGTTCTCAATGTGAGTTTATGCTTTAAATTTTACAGGTACTAACAAATTTTAGGGGGTCTATACGTTGTCACGAAAAAAAATCTATTTAAACGCTTCACTCGCCACATGTATCGCCTTGTCACCTGCACTGATTCAAGCAGGAACAACCTCTGTTTCAGCTGAAGCTTCCGTTAAACCGAAACTGGTTCTAGAGAAGAAACAGAAAAAAGTTCGGGTCGTCGTTGAGCTCGTCGGGGATCCTGCCATTGCCGAAGCCGCTCAAAAAGGAAAGAAATTTAATGAATTGTCGAAATCAGAGCAAAATAAGGCACAACAATCTGTTCAATCAGAACAAAAACGTGCCAAGTCCGCCTTGAAGAAACAAGGCGTAACGGCTACACCGATTGAAGAATTCACGACCGTCTTTAATGGCTTCTCTACATTCTTGTCTACAAGTGAAATCGCCAAAGTCGAAGCATTACCTGAAGTGGCGACCGTTCACATTGTCAACGAGTATGAGCGCCCAGAAGTCAAACCGGATATGATCACGAGTAATGGCATGGTTCAAGCCGAACAAACGTGGGGAGATTACGGGTTTGCCGGAGAAGGTACTGTCGTCGCCGTCATCGATTCTGGAATCGACCCTGAGCACCGGGATTATAAGATCACAGACGCCAAAACGGCAGAGTTGACTCAATCTGAAGTCAATCAAGCCATCACATCGTTCGGTCTCCCAGGCGAATACGTCAACGAGAAAGTTCCATACGCATATAACTACTACGATGAGAACAATGACATCAAAGATGATTCACCTGGCGCTTCCATGCACGGACAGCACGTTTCCGGTACAGTTGCCGCAAACGGTGACTTAGAAAACGGTGGGATCAAAGGTGTCGCACCGGAAGCACAAATTTTGGGATTGAAAGTATTCAGTAACGACCCGAACTATGCGTCTACATATGGAGATATCTACATCAAAGCGATTGATGATGCCATTAAACTCGGTGCTGACGTCATCAACATGAGCCTCGGATCAACAGCCGGTTTCGTCGATGCCGATTCTCCAGAGCAACAAGCCGTTCAACGTGCTGTCGACAACGGCATCTTTATGTCGATTTCTGCTGGGAACTCCGCATACTTCGGTCACGGATTTGACTTGCCGACTGCTTCAAACCCAGATACGGGCGTCGTTGGGGCACCGAGTGTCAGTCAAGCGTCTACATCGGTCGCCTCTCTTGAAAACGATCAAATTCAATTGGACGCATTCCGTGTCGGAGATGAAAAAATCGGATGGAAAAAACAAGACGGCCCTGCCTTCAAAGAAGGAACATACGACATCGTATATGTCGGAGACGGACAACCGGAGAATTATGAAGGAAAGGACGTAAAAGGAAAACTCGTCCTTGCTGTTCGCGACGGCGGTTACTTCTACTCGCAGATCCAAAAAACAGCTGAAGCGCAAGGCGCAGCAGGTGTCATCGTACGTGGTGCGGTCGGGCACGGCGATTATGTCTCGATGGCTCTCGATCAACCTCAAATTCCGATGGCTTCACTCAGCATCCAGGACGGGAATGAACTGAAAGACAAGTTAGCAGACGGTCCGCTTCAAGTGACGTTTGCCGGTGACCGCATCAGTGTCAATAACCGTTCAGCCGGTGCGATGTCTGATTTCACATCGTGGGGCGTCACACCGAACCTTGACTTCAAGCCAGAGCTTTCTGCTCCAGGTGGCCAAATTTTCTCTACGTTCAACGATAACCAATATGGGTTGATGAGCGGAACATCGATGGCAGCACCACACGTTGCCGGAGGGGCGGCCCTCGTCCTTGAGCGTGTGGACCGTGACTTCAAATTGAGTGGAAAAGCACGTGTCACGATGGCGAAAAACTTGTTACTCAACACCTCGAAGCCTGTCACAGATATCGGACCGTATAACCAAGAATTGAAACAATCACTCCCATACTCACCACGTCGGGCCGGAGCAGGTCTCATGCAATTGCATGCAGCCGTCACCTCTCCTGCTGTCGCATATGAGAAGTCGACAAAAGAAGCAAAAGTCGCTTTAAAAGAGTTGTCGAAGAGCAAAGCATCGTTCACGATCGTCGTCGAGAACACGTCGACTGAATCGTTAACTTATGATGTAGCCGCATCGTTGCAAACGGATCTCGCTGTCAAAAACAAAGACGGAATCGTTCAAAATGCGATGGAAGCGCAAGCACTTCAACAAGCGATCATTAAAATTAACGGATCAAACACAAGTAAAGTCACTTTGAAAGCAAAACAGAAGAAGGAAATTAACGTTTCAATCGATGTCTCGAAAGCAAAAGTGTTGAATCCTGAAACATTGGAAGGCACTGTATCCGCTAAATCTGTCTTTGAGAACGGCTATTTCGTCGACGGATTCCTTCGTTTGACTGATCCGCGCGGTACAGACGGTCATCCATCTCTCGTCGTTCCAATCGTCGGATTTGAAGGGGATTGGGGCAAAGCGCCGATCTTTGACGAGACAATCTATGGAGAAGGCGCATTCTATGGCGTCTCTGGATTGGTGGATGCAGAAGGAAACTACTTAGGTGAAAAACTAGATGAATCTGTGGCTAGCGAAGCGGTTGCCATTTCACCGGATGGAGACGGGTCGAAAGATACGGCTACTCCAGTCTTCTCGCTATTACGCAATGCGAAAGACATCAAATATCGCGTCGTAGATGAGAAAGGGAACGTCCTTCGCACCCTCAAGATGGAAGACGAATTGAGAAAGAACTACTTCGATGGTGGAAGTGGTGATTATTACTATTACGCAGCGGATAACGCTTGGGACGGAAAATTGAATGGGAAGATGGCGCCAAAAGGCACATATTACTATGAAATCGAAGCAAGCATCGATTACATGAAGAAACAAGCTCAAACGATGCGCATCCCTGTCAAAGTAGATTACACAGACCCACGCTTCACGCTTCGTTGGGACGACAACGTAGCAAGCGTCAAAGCGTCGGATGACTTTGCTGGAATCAACGGTATCGAATTCCTCATCAACGGGAAAGTCGTGGCAAAAGAAGCGAAAGCTTCAGCGAACTTCACACTTGAACAGCCGCTCGAGACTACAGATCAGCTTTCAGTTCGTGTGTCAGACAATGCCGGGAACGTGATCACTCGAAATGTTTCAACAGAAAATGATGCGGCCAAACCTGGTATCTTTGTCGATGCACCACTCGCCTTGTCTCCTTACGGTACATCCATCGTTCCATTGATCGGTCAAATCAAGGATGCCTCTGAAATCGCATCGTTCACGGTAGACGGGGTCGACGTACCACTCAAATATGACGCGTCAGCGAAACAATATACGTTCAATACGACACGCACATATAAGGATGGTTTCCACAAAGTCCGCTTTGTCGCAGAAGACACTGCTGGGAACGTGACGAACTTCGTCCGCCCAATCTTTGTCGACTCAACGAAAGCAACATTGTCGGTGACAAACGTACCGAAGAACGTATCGGCTAAACAGAAGTCTGTAAACGTGAAAGTTCAAGTAAAGGATAACTTCGACGAAATCAAGCTTCGGGTCAACGGGGACTTGAAATGGAACTATACGTTGAAAGAACCATACGCGATGCGTGCATTCTCACGCACGGGAACAATCACACTTCCAGTGACAGCGAAAGGAAAGAATACCTTCACGTTCGAAGTGACCGACCTTGCCGGGAACGTCACGAAAAAAGTAATTACAATTAACAAAAAATAAGCGATACAAAAAACGGATGACCTCAATCAGGTCATCCGTTTTTCATGTCATTTGTTGAGTTCAAGCGCGAAAGAAATCGCAGATAATGCATAAAGCGGCGCCGTTTCAGACCGAAGAATGCGTGGTCCAAATGCACATGCAGTCGCTCCAGCCTGAGTCCATTGATTGATTTCATTCATATCGAATCCACCTTCAGGTCCCGTGATGACGAGAAAGCGTTGTTTCGGTTTCAGTTGAGTCAACAGTTGTGCGAAAGCAGACTGTTCCCCTTCTTTTGCCGACTCTTCATACGCGATGATGACGGCATCATAGCCCTCCATTTTCTGATGAAGCTCTTTCGGAGAGATGTAGGAACACGTCGGTACTACGGCACGATAGGATTGTTCAGCCGCTTCTTGCATAATCTTTTGAATCCGCTCCACTTTTTTCGGAGCTTTTTTCCCATCCCATTTGGCGACAGAGCGCGCTGATTCGAACAACAACAGATGGTGAACGCCAAGCTCCGTCGCTTTTTGGGCGACGAGCTCGACTTTGTCCCCTTTCGGGAGTGCATACGCCAAACTCACCTCGATTGGCAACTCAGTCGTCGCCTGTCGCGATGACGTGACTTTCGCTTCCCCGCTCTTCTTCTCAAGCGATGTCACGACACAGGCATACTCAACACCTGTACCATCCAACAGGACCATCTCATATCCAGGACCTTGTCGTAAGACTGTACCGATGTGGTGGACCACGTCTGAAGGAAGGATCACCGCTTCGCCTTTAAAGGCTTCTTTTGTCAAAAAATAACGTTGCATAACTTACCCCTTCTTGGCGATAATCGCGACCCAGTCTTCCATCACGCGCGTCTCTTCAATCTCAAATCCAGCAGCGACCAAAGCATTCGTCACTTCAGCCCGCTTCTCTCCGATAATTCCAGAGGTGATGAAGCGCCCACCTGACTTCGTACGTGCATAGGCGTCTTCGATGAAAAGGAGAATGACGTCAGCAAGAATGTTCGCTACGACTAAATCGTACTCGCCTTCCACACCTTTCAGAAGATCACCTGTGTCCACTTGAACGAGTTCGCCCACTCCGTTCGTCTCAACGTTTTGACGAGCAGCTTCGACTGCGACCGAGTCTAAGTCTAGTGCCTTTACCTTAGTTGCACCAAGTTTTGCTGCTGCAATCGACAATACACCCGATCCTGTACCGACATCAATGACACGGTCACCTTCCTGGATGTAGTTCTCAATCGCTTGAATGCAGAGCATTGTCGTCGGATGCGTTCCTGTGCCAAACGCCATACCCGGGTCAAGCAAAATCACATTCTCTTCCGGCTGCGGGGTGTACTCTTCCCATAAAGGAACGATGGTTAGTTGTTGCGAAATCTTTACCGGCTTATAATACTGCTTCCAAGAGTGTGCCCAGTCCTCTTCATCGATTTCAGCGACCGTGACGTCTCCAGATCCGATGTCGAGCATCGTGCGAAGTCGTTCGATTTCTTTTTTAAGATTCGAAAGTAAATCTTGAAAATCACCTGAGGCCGGGACATACGCTTTGACGTGTACGCCAGAAGTTGGATACGTTTCACGATCCGAAACGTCCCAAATTTCTCCGAAATGGTCCTCCGCCATCATTCTGTCGAAATCTTCCACGTCCTCGATGACGACACCTTGTGCCCCCACTTCGTGTAGTAAATTGGATACTGCTTCTACCGCAAGTTGTGTCGTGTGGACACAAATTTCAGACCATTTCATCGTTCGTACACACTCCTTTTAGTGACTAAAGAACTTTTTCATTTTTTGGAACATGCCATGTTCCTCTTCGACACCGGACTCTCCGCTAATTTCTTCAAATTCACGCAGTAACTCTTTTTGACGGTCTGTCATGTTTTTCGGCGTCATCACGATGACACTGACATACTGGTCACCATTTGCACCACCACGAACACTCGGCATTCCTTTACCGCGTAAACGGAATTTCGAACCGGTTTGTGTCCCTGCAGGTACTTTCAAGCTCACATTCCCGTGAACTGTTGGTACTTCGATTTCCGCACCGAGAGCAGCCTGGGCGAATGTAATTGGCATATCCATTGCGATGTGTTGGTCGACACGTTCAAAGATCTCATGTGCTCGGATACGAACGACGACGTACAAGTCCCCTGCTGGTCCACCGTTCACGCCTGGACCACCTTTACCTGAGAGACGGATCTGTTGACCGTTATCGATACCGGCTGGGATTTTGACCTCGACGGTTTGTTTCTTCTTCACATGACCTGAGCCATGGCACGTCGGACATTTTTCTTTAATCGTCTTACCACTTCCGTGACACTGGCTACATGGACGTTGGTTGACCATACGACCGAGAATCGTGTTCTGTTCGACCGTCTCGACGCCGCTACCGCCACATCGATTACACGTTTCCGGTTTCGTGCCCGGTTTTGCGCCACTTCCCATACACGTGTCACATTCCACTTCGATTTCGAGTTCAATCGTCTCCGTTTTACCTGTGACACTTTCCATGAAGTCAAGATCGACGACGTACTGGTAATCTTCACCGCGACGTGGTGCGTTCGGATCTTGACGGCGTCCACCGCCTCCGAAGAACATGTCGAAGATATCTCCGAAGCCGCCTTGGAAGTCACCGCCTCCTCCAAACTGATTGGCCCCTTCGAAACCGAATCGGTCATACTGGGCCCGTTTCTGTTCGTCTGAGAGTACTTCATACGCTTCACCAATCTCTTTGAACTTGTCAGCAGCATCTGCTTCTTGGTTGATGTCCGGGTGATATTGACGGGCTAACTTTCGGTATGCCCGCTTGATGTCTTGTGCCGAGGCCGACTTGTCGAGCCCGAGCACTTCATAATAATCTCGTTTCGCCACTATTCTCGCTCCTATCCTCACTAACTACGTATCGATTTTACCGATTCTACCTTAACATGGAAAGAGCCAAAGCAGAAACCTGCTTTGGCGCTCTCCTTTACAACGGCTGTTTATTTACGGTCGTCGAGATCCTCAAACTCTGCGTCCACGACATTATCGTCTTGTTTCGCTTCCGCTTGTGGTTCTGCGCCTTCAGCACCTTGCTGTTCAGCCATTTTAGCATATACTTTTTGCGTCAACTCTTGAACGACAGCTGACAATTCGTCTTTGGCTGTACGGATCGCCTCAAGGTCTGAACCTTCGAGAGCAGTTTTCGCTTTTTCTTTCGCAGCTTCTGCTTTTTCTTTGTCCGCCTCTTCTACTTGCTCACCAAGGTCTTTGATCGCCTTGTCTGTCGCGAAGACGAGTTGGTCTGTTTCGTTGCGAAGTTCTGCTTCTTCTTTACGTTTGTTATCTGCTTCTGCGTTCGCTTCGGCTTCTTTCACCATGCGCTCGATTTCCGCCTCATCGATACCTGAAGAAGATTGGATTGTGATCGATTGTTCTTTGTTCGTACCGAGATCTTTTGCCGATACGTGAACGATTCCGTTTGCATCGATATCGAATTTAACTTCGATTTGTGGTACACCACGTGGTGCTGGTGGAATATCCGTCAATTGGAAGCGACCAAGTGTCTTGTTGTCTGGTGCCATCGGACGTTCCCCTTGAAGAACGTGGATGTCAACAGCAGGCTGGTTATCGGCTGCAGTCGAGAACACTTGTGATTTCGATGTTGGGATTGTCGTGTTGCGATCGATGAGTTTCGTCATCACGCCACCCATTGTCTCGATACCGAGTGAGAGTGGAGTCACGTCGAGAAGAACGACGTCTTTCACGTCTCCGGCAAGAACTCCACCTTGAATTGCTGCACCAAGTGCAACAACTTCATCCGGGTTAACCCCTTTGAATGGCTCTTTCTTCGTGAAGTCGTGGATTGCTTTTTGAACAGCAGGGATACGTGTCGAACCACCGACGAGAATGATCTTGTCGAGGTCAGATGGTGTGAGTCCTGCGTCTTTCAAGGCACGGCGCGTCGGTTCCATTGTGCGTTCGACAAGGTCAGCCGTCAATTCTTCAAATTTCGCACGTGTGAGTGTCATCTCCAAGTGGAGCGGACCTGCTTCACCTGCTGTGATGAACGGAAGGCTGATATGTGCGCTTGTGACACCTGAAAGGTCTTTCTTCGCTTTTTCGGCAGCATCTTTCAAACGTTGAAGTGCCATCTTGTCTTTGCCGAGGTCGATGCCGTTCTCTTTTTTGAATTCTGCAACGAGGTAGTCGATGACTTTTTGGTCGAAGTCATCTCCACCGAGACGGTTGTCACCAGCTGTAGCGACAACTTCGAATACACCGTCACCAAGTTCAAGAATCGAAACGTCGAACGTACCGCCACCGAGGTCATAGATCAAAATCGTGTGGTCTTCACCTTTATCTAAACCGTAAGCGAGTGCCGCAGCTGTTGGCTCGTTGATGATCCGTTTGACATCAAGACCAGCAATCTTACCAGCATCTTTTGTCGCTTGACGCTCCGCGTCGTTGAAGTATGCAGGAACTGTGATGACGGCTTCCGTGACTGATTCACCGAGGTAGTCTTCAGCATCTTTCTTCAACTTCTGCAAAATGATTGCCGAGATTTCTTGTGGTGTGAATTTCTTACCGTCTACGTCAACTGTATGTGATGTTCCCATGTGACGTTTGATTGATTGGATCGTATTCGGGTTCGTGATAGCCTGACGTTTTGCGACCTCACCGACTTGACGCTCTTCTCCTTTGAATGCGACAACCGAAGGAGTCGTACGGTTACCTTCTGCGTTTGAGATGACGACGGCTTCGCCACCTTCCATTACTGCCACACATGAGTTTGTAGTCCCTAAGTCAATACCGATAATTTTACCCATCGTTTATTCCTCCGTCTCGTTAAGTAGTATTATTCTGCAACTTTTACCATGCTCGGGCGAATGACTCGACCGTGCATCGTATATCCTTTTTGAAGCTCCATCGTCACGATACCTGACTCGAACTCATCGCTCGGTTCTTGCATGACTGCTTGATGGAAATTCGGGTCGAACGGCTGTCCGACTGCTTCAATCACTTCGACTTGCTCAGCATTTAATACGTCAAGTAGTTGACGATGAATCATGTCTACTCCCGATTGAATCTGCTTCGCATCTTCTGAAGTTGCGTTTACTTGAAGTGCACGCTCAAAGTTGTCAATGAGCGGAATCAATTTTTCAATGACAGACTGTGAAGCAAACTTGACGCGTTTGGCATTCTCTTCGTTCGTCCGACGACGGAAGTTGTCAAAGTCGGCACGAATGCGGAGCTCGCTCGCTTTCAACGCTTCGATTTCTTTTTGTAAGTCCGTCCCCTCAGAACTTTCTTCCACAATCTCAGCATTTAAAACCTCATCTTCATTTGATTCAGTTGACTCATTCTCTTCTGTTTGTGCCGAGTCTACAGATTTTTCTTCAAGCACGTCATCTTGCTCGTGCCCGTTTTGGTGATCTGCTGTCATAATAAAACTCCTTTCCGTCACTCATCTAGTTTCGTTCGTCGCAACGCTTCGATAATTTGTCCCATCATTTGGACACCATGACGGTAATTCATACGCGTTGGACCAATCATAGCGATTGTACCGAATGTTTTTCCGTCTAGTGTATAATCCGAGGTGATGACACTACAATTTTGAAGGGCGACAATTCCGTTCTCGCTCCCAATGCTCACATAAATTTCACGATTTGGCAACGATTCGAGCCAGTGCGTCAATCGTTCTTGCTCATCAATCCATTCTAGGAATGGGCGTAACGTGTCGAGCGTCTGAAACTCGGGTTGATTGAAGATCTTCTTCTTGCCCCCGAGATAAAGCGAAGACGGCGTTTGGATTCCGAGCGTCGATTGAATCAGTTGCATCATGTTCTCGTACTGCTGTCGCTGAGCGAGTTGCAATTTGGCAACTTCCTCCCCAATCCGGATTTTCAATTGTCCGATTGGCGTTCCGACAAGGCGGTCGTTCAACAGTCGAATCGTTTCCTCGATGACGTCAGGAGCGACACGCGATTCAAACATGACGGTACGATGCTCGACGTGACCTTGATCCGTGACGATGAGAACGACACCACGCCGCTCGTCTAATGGCATAAAGTCCACACGGGCCAACGTTTCCATTTGGCTGTTTGGACCGAGGGCGACCGTCGTATAATTGGTCAAATCAGAAAGGAGATCTGCAGCTTGTCGAATCAGGATCTCAGACTCTTTTGAAGATTGTTTCAAACGTTCTTCTAGTCGACCTGTCTCCCGTTCGTCGATGATCTGCTTCTCGACGAGGTGGTCCACGTAATATCGATAGCCGACCTCTGACGGGATGCGACCTGCAGAAGTATGTGGTTTTTCAATCAGCCCCATGTCTTCCAAATCGGCCATATCATTCCGAATCGTTGCTGAACTAAACGTCAAATCGTCTCGTTTCGACAATGTCCGAGAACCGACCGGCTGAGCCGTCTGGATGTAATCGTCAATGATGGCTCGAAGAATGAGCAATTGTCGATCTGTCAGCACAACATCACTCCTCTCTGAAAAGGTTACCCCGCTTTATTAGCACTCATATTTAACGAGTGCTAATCACACTTCAAATATTATCATGTTCTCACTATTTGTCAATTCATACACTCGGATTTTTTCACCTTTTTTCACGATAGCAAACCTACGAAATGAAAATAAAAGCCCATTTCGGTAGAATAGATGATGAGGTGATTAAATGTTTACAACAAAACAATTTAATGTATTTAAACAGGATGGACTCGACGAACGAATGTCTGGCATCCGTTCGGATATTCAACCGCTCTTCCATCGGATTTATGACGAGGTCGGGCCAGAGCTTGAAGCTGATGTCGGTATTCCTCTTTATTTGCATGTGGCGAAGCACGCTCGTCGGACGGTGAACCCACCGAAAGATACGTGGATGGCGATTTGTCACGACAAACGTGGGTACAAAAAACATCCGCACTTACAAGTTGGGCTTTTCGACGATCGTGTCTTCATCTGGCTAGCGTTCATCTATGAGATGCCGAACAAGGACGCCATCGCGAAACACCTGCAACAAATCGATTTGAAATCAACATTCCCTGATTTCCATATCGCGGGCGACCATATGAAAAAAGAAGCGTTACTTGTTGAAGATACGTCAACTGAAGACATTCAATCGCTACTTGAGCGATTCGGCACTGTGAAAAAGGCTGATTTCTTGATCGGCCGTCAACTTCCTGCCGATGCGTCGATTCTTCAAAATGAAGACGCATTTCTCGCGTTGGTCGAAGACACGTTCGGTCGGCTTACACCGCTCTATCGTGATCTCGTCTTGTAATATAAGAAAATGGACAAATCCTCACGAGGGACTTGTCCATTTTTTTATGAATCAGCATGTTCAAGTTTTGCTTCTCCAATAAAGGCTGCAAAGGCTTCATTGGCGAGTGGCAAACCGGATGCCGTTAGACGGATATGTGTGTCCGTCCGTTCAATCAGTGACTTCTTCACCAACTCTTCGATGACGTGACCGAACACATCATCGAGCGACACTCCGTACTTTTGTTCAAACGTCTGAAGCGAGACCCCGGAACGCATACGCAGGCCGAGGAATAACTCTTCTTCCATCTTTTCCACTTCTTCTAGTTCGGTCACCCGTTTCACAGGGATGCCTTCTGCTTTAATATAGTGAGGAATTGGAGCGATATTGGCGCGACGTGTCCCATTCAAATAACTATGCGCTCCGGCTCCGAATCCATAATACTCTTCATTGCGCCAGTACACTTGATTGTGACGACTCTCTCGACCAGGCAAGCCATAGTTGGAGATTTCATATTGTTTGAGACCATGGCGTTCAAGCGTCTCCATCACTTTCAAGTACATTTCGACTTCGACATCTTCCCCCGGTAAACGGAGCTTCCCTTTTCGATCTTGAATCGCAAAGACGGTATGCGGCTCGAGGATCAACGAATAAGAGGATACATGTTGAATCGGTAATTGGAGCGCTAGCGCTAAATCACGGTCAATTTGTTCAACGGTTTGTTCCGGAAGACCGAACATCAGGTCAATCGAGATATTGTCAAAGCGCTTTGCCGCTTCGCTTACCGTCTCGAACACATCATCCGCCCGATGTGTCCGCCCGATGCGCTCGAGTCCACCATCATCAAACGTCTGGACACCGAAACTGAGTCGGTTGACGCCACCTGCTTTCATCGTGTCGAGTTTTTCCGCACTCACAAAGTTCGGGTTCGCTTCGACAGAATACTCTAAGTCGTCTGACGCGAGTGGCAGAATGTGTTGGCGGACCATGTCCATCAGGCGCGCCATCTGCTCCTCATTGAGCGCGGTCGGTGTCCCGCCTCCGATAAAGATGGTATCAATCCGCTCTGTCGGAAACGCCTCGAGCGTCAATACCATCTCTCGTTCTAATGCATCTAAATAATCATCAACAGGCTGATTTTTTAAAAACACCTTGTTGAAATCACAGTAATAACAAATATGTTCACAAAATGGAATGTGAAGATATACGGCTTTAGCCAATTTCGGCCACCCCTTTCTTCTCATTCCATTTATAACGCTTTTCGTCTGTTCTTTCCAGCCTGCGCCATCAATCGAATCGATGAATGAATAAACCACTCTTCAATTTCGGCTCGAACCAGGTTGATTTTGGAGGCATCTGGCCACCATCATCCACCACGCGCATCAGTTGTGACATCGTTGTCTCATGGCACGTGAAAAGCAATCGGTCCGGCACTTGAGTCAGCTTCTCTAATTCAACGACCGTCTTGTTTCCACCGACAAAATCGACTCTCGCATCCGTACGGATATCTTCAACGTTGAAGTATGGCGTCAGAATATCTCGCTGTAAGATGGCAACGTCGAGCGCCGGGTCTTCTTGCCGTTTCGTCAACTTATAATACTTCCCTCGATAGGCGACTCCGAAGACGCCATGTTCATTCGGCAGGACAAGACGATCCTCCTCCTTGATTATGTATGAAAACGAGAGTCCGTCTAACATATTCTCTACCTCTTCAGGACTTATCGCTGTCAGCACGCGATGATACGGCAAGATTGTCAACTCGTCACTCGGGAAGAGGACACCTAAGAAGTGTGAACGTCCATTCTTTTGAGAACGATCCCCACTCATCCCGGAAACGACCGCTGCCGCTTTCGCACGATGATGTCCATCTGCAATGTAGATCGACGGGATGGTCGCGCCAATCATCATGACACGAGCGAGTTCACGGTTTGGAATCATGAATCCTTCATGCATGACGCCTCGTTCATCCGTGAACGAGAATAACGGGTCTCCGTCAGTCGCTTTATGTAAGATTTGTTTCAAGTTTGCATGTGGAGGATGACTGAGTAGAATCGGACCGGTGTGCGCTCGCGTCGCCCGGACATGCTCGACACGTTCCCGCTCCTTCGTTTCCCGTGTATGTTCGTGAATCTTGATGCGACCAGCTTCATAATCCGCGACTGAAAAGGTGGCGACTAGACCCGTTTGCTGACGTTGTCCCGATGTCAATCGATAGACGTAAAATCCGTTCGGACGTTCCGTCAATTCCTTTTCATAGAGACGTTCTAGCTCATGACGCGCCAGCTCCCCCCACTTCTCAAGGGAAAGGTCAGATTGAAGCGCTTCTGGCTTATCTACTGCTAAAAAGGAATCGGGATTTTCTGAAATGACGGCTTGCGCTTCTTCAATCGATACGACATCATACGGGTCAGCGGCGACACGTTCCGGATGCGTTGGCATATAAGGGCTGAACGGTTTAAATACTACCATAAGGATCCTCCTTAAAATTCCCGGACGCGAATGACGCCCTGTATTTCATACAGCGCATGAATCGATAAAGGTTCATGCTCGCTGTTGTCTAAATCAATCAACGTATACGCCATCTCCCCGCGGCTACGATTGACCATGTTATCGATATTCAATCCATGTGAGGCAAGTTCTCCCGTGATTTGACCGACCATGTTCGGGACGTTTCGATGCAAAATCCCAAGACGGCGTTTACCCGTGTATGGAAGCTCGACGTTTGGAAAATTAGCGGACGAACGAATATTCCCTGTCTCGAGATACAATTTCAGCGTCTCCACGGCTTGAATGGCACAGTTGACTTCCGACTCTTTAGTCGATGCACCGAGGTGAGGCAATGCCATGACTTGCGGATGACCGATCAGCGTGTGACGGGGGAAGTCGGTCACATACAGTCCCACATGATGATGGAATGCCTTCAGTAAGTCATCATCTTTCACGAGTTCTCCTCGCGCAAAGTTCAAAACAGTCATCCCCGGTTTCATTCGCTCAAACCAACTCCGGTCGATGCTGAATCGAGTCTCCTCAGTCAAAGGCATATGGATCGACAGTAAATCAACGTTGCCCAGTACTTCACTTAAGTGTTTAGCACGCGTGACATGTTTCGAAATATTCCAAGCGGCATCAACCGAGAGATGAGGGTCGTATCCGATGACATCGACCCCGAGTTGGAGAAGATTGTTGGCTAGCGACGCACCGATGGCTCCCAGACCGATAATCCCCACTTTTTTACCTCGCAACTCCGCTCCGAGGAATTGTCGTTTTTGCAATTCCATCGCTTCTTCTAATTGAGATTGCGATGCGGTAGTCTGTTCATTCACCCAATTGAAACCTTTCACAATAGGTCGTACTGAGAGGATCATGCTTGCAAGGACGAGCTCTTTCACCGCATTCGCATTCGCGCCAGGTGTATGAAACGCGACGATTCCTCGTTTCGCAAGTTGATCGAGCGGAAGGTTGTTGACACCGGCCCCAGCTCTAGCGATGGCGAGAAGATAGGGAGGGATGTCCTCTTCATGGACTTGATGACTTCTCAGTACCCAAGCATCGGCTTGATCCGATGCATTGATGACGTACTCGCTTGGCTCGAATCGTTTCAGACCAGCGGCAGCGATTTGATTAAATGTTTTGATGTGATACATGGGTCTCCTCCTCGAATGCTCTCATGACGTCGACGAGGCGTTCTGCCCCTTCTAGCGGCATCGCATTATATAGACTTGCACGTAAGCCCCCTACCGAACGATGGCCACCGAGTTCGAGCAAGCCACGTTCTAACGCGTATCGCTCAAAGCGCAGATCCAGCTCTTGATTTCCCGTTGTAAATGGGATGTTCGTCAATGAACGACGTTCCCCCGTTACAATTGGAGAAAAACAGGTCGACTCTTCAAGATAGGAATAGATCCTGTCACTTTTTTGACGATTCAATCGTTCCATCGCTTCGACGCCTCCGCAGTCTTCGACCCACTTCAATACACGCTCGGCTACATACATACTAAACGTCGACGGTGTATTGAATAACGTATCGACATGTGATGCATATTGAAGATAACTCGGCAACTGAAGCGACTGAATCAAATCTCGACGGATGATGACGACCGTCAGTCCTGCAGGTCCGATATTCTTCTGGGCTCCGGCATAAATCACCCCGAAGCGCTCCACATCGATCTGCTCGGCTAGAATATTCGAGGAAGCATCTGCAATCAACGGAATATCGACTTCAGGGATATGTGTAAATCGAGTCCCTTCAATCGTGTTGTTCAGTGTCACATGGAGATAGTCCACCTCTTGGACAAGGCTCGATTCAAAAGACATCCCTCCCGTCGCATCTACCAACGGATGAATGACATCGACCTCTCCAAAGTGTTTCGCATCTTCCATCGCTTTTTTAGACCAGATGCCTGTATCCACATAAACGAATCGATTCTGTTTCCGTAAATTCATCGGAATCATGGAAAATTGTAACGTCGCCCCGCCCTGTAGCCAAAGTACGGCATAATTCTCAGGGATATGCATGAGTCTTCTCAGTCTCCATTCAAGAGAGTCGACCACACGTTGGAAAGACGCGGAGCGATGACTCGTTTCGATAATCGAAACGCCTTCATATTCAAACGTCAGAAGATGTTGTTGAATCTCTTGCATCACTTCCGTCGGTAGCATGCCGGGACCCGCAGAGTATGTATACGTCGACACGATGTTTCCTCCTCTATAGTCTGTCTAAGGGTGTACTCTTCCTTATAGGAAGTGGCATTTCCTGCCTAAAATACAAAATCGCCCTGATTCGAAAATCAGGGCGATTCAATCTCATTATTCTTCGTCCATTGAGAGAACAGACATAAACGCTTCTTGCGGGACTTCGACGGACCCGACCATCTTCATGCGCTTCTTACCTTCTTTTTGTTTCTCGAGGAGTTTCCGTTTACGGGAGATATCTCCTCCGTAACATTTTGCCAAAACGTTTTTACGAAGTGCTTTAATCGTAGAACGTGCGACGATTTTGGTTCCGACAGCCGCTTGGACTGGAACTTCGAACTGCATCCGTGGAATGAGTGCCTTAAGCTTCTCAACAATAACCTTCCCACGCTCGTACGCGAAGTCACGGTGAACGATGAAGCTGAGTGCATCGACGACTTCGTTATTGAGCAAGATATCCATCTTCACGAGGCGTGATTGACGGTAGCCGATCAACTCATAATCGAGAGACGCATAGCCTTTCGTGCTCGATTTCAACTGATCGAAGAAATCATAGACGATTTCACTGAGCGGAATCTCATACGTGATTTTGACGCGAGTCGTATCGATATATTGCATATCGATGAACGTTCCGCGTTTCTTCTGGCAAAGTTCCATGATGGCACCCACGTAGTCGTTTGGTGTCATGACAGCCGCCTTGACGTATGGCTCTTCAATCGAATCGACCTTTTGTTGCTCTGGCATCTTCGATGGGTTATCGACGTGAATCACTTCGCCTGAAGTCGTCGTCACGTGATAAATTACCGATGGTGCAGTCGTAATCAAGTCGATGTTAAACTCACGTTCAATCCGCTCTTGAATGATTTCCATATGAAGCATGCCGAGGAATCCACAACGGAAACCAAAACCGAGCGCTTGCGATGTCTCTGGTTCAAACTCGAGCGCGGCATCCGAGAGCTGGAGCTTTTCAAGTGCCTCACGAAGATCATTGTACTTAGCCGCATCAATCGGATACAAACCACAGTACACCATCGGGTTCATCTTGCGATAACCAGGTAGCTGACTCGTTGCCGGGTTTTTAGCAAGTGTGATCGTATCCCCGACGCGAACATCTCCGACTGTTTTAATGGATGCAGAAAGCGTACCAACGTCTCCGACGTTCAATTCTTTAACAGAGATCGGTTTTGGCGTCGAGACACCGAGGTCCGTCACTTCGAACGTCTTGCCGGTCGCCATCATTTGAACCTTGTCTCCTACTTTGACTGAACCGTTCACGATACGAATCGATGCGACGACACCGCGGTAAGCGTCATAGTATGAGTCAAAAATCAGTGCTTGCAATGGTTCAGACGGGTCTCCTGTCGGCGGAGGGACAAGTTCCACGATTTGTTCGAGAATCTCTTCAATCCCGATTCCCGCTTTTGCAGAAGTCGGGACCGCGTCACTCGCATCGAGTCCGATGACGTCTTCAATCTCTTGACGGACCCGCTCGACATCCGCTGACGGCAAGTCGATTTTATTAATGACCGGAATGATTTCAAGGTCGTTATCGAGTGCTAAATAAACGTTCGCAAGGGTTTGCGCTTCAATTCCTTGCGCTGCGTCGACGACGAGAATCGCACCTTCACATGCCGCAAGCGAACGTGACACTTCATATGTGAAGTCGACGTGTCCTGGCGTGTCGATCAAGTGAAGAATATACTCTTCTCCGTCTTTCGCCGTATAGTTCAATTTGACGGCGTTCAATTTGATTGTAATTCCACGCTCACGCTCCAAGTCCATCGCGTCAAGCGTCTGCTCTTTCATCTCACGAGCCGTGAGTGCACCAGTCTTCTCAAGAATCCGGTCAGCGAGCGTCGACTTTCCATGATCGATGTGCGCGATGATGGAAAAGTTACGAATCTTCTTCTGACGATTCTCTAATTCTTGTTTGTTCATATATGGGTTCACCTATCCTTCTCATGCATACCGTGTCATTATATCAAAATCCTAAAGTAATGTGTACGACCTACTACAACAATACCACAGATAGTTTTCAGAATAATCATCAAGTGGTTGCTTTTCATATAACCGTTTGCTACAATTGTGCTTGTTCTGTTGAATGATTACTTGAAGTAATAAGAACATACACTTTCTTGTTTCAGGAGGTGACAAACAATGGCAAACATCAAATCAGCAATCAAACGTGCAAAAACTTCTGAAAAACGTCGTGTTGCGAACTCACAAGAGAAAGCGGCAATGCGTACAGCAGTAAAACGTGTTGATGCTCTCGTACTCGAAGGAAACAAAGAAGCTGCTCAAGAAGCTTTCGTTCTCGCTACGAAGAAGCTCGACAAGGCTGCATCAAAAGGTCTTATCCACAAAAACAAAGCAGGTCGTGATAAATCACGCCTCGCAGCTCGTATCGCTGCTCTCTAATTAGAGATCACACGAAACAGCCGCCTCCTATTCGGAGCCGGCTGTTTTTTTGTATACCATGACGTAGTGTGGGCCAATCCCAGGGATGTCGAACGGCTCCCCGATTCGTGTAAGTCCATTTCGTTCATAGAAACGGACAGCCACTTCTCTCGCATTACACCACCATGAACTCCTCAGTTCATCATGGAGTGCCTGTAAAAATCGAGAGCCGATTCCTTGTCCCGAAACATGAGGATCCGTCGCCATGCCACGGAGTTGGAGCGGAATCTTCACACCCTCGATTTGTTTCGGGGACAGCATGACTGTAGCGACCGATAGCACTCGATCGCCTTCAACCCAAGCGAAGTGTCGCGTCGTCGGCACCTCATCCCCTTCAAAATAGCATGTCTCAACGTCTTTTCCTGGTCTGAGCACAACATGACGGAGTGGGATCACGTCTTGAAGCGTCACTTGTTTGAATCCCATTCCCTCACCTCACAATAAGGCCAGTTGACAAACGAGCGTATCGAAAACGATCTGTTTGTCACCTCGTCCTGTTTTCATGGCCTCGTCCGCGTCTGCAATCAATGTCAACGCACGTGCGAGCTGAGCCTCTGAAAAGCCGCGACTCGCTTGTGTCGCCAATTTGATTGTATACGGGTGGGCCCCGATTTTCGATGCGATTTGCTTCTCTCCATAGCCTGCCTCTGTCAACTGTTTCGACAGGTACATGTTCCGATATTGCCGAGCAAGCAACCCGAGTAGCCCAATCAGTTCTTGCCCTTGTTTTTCTAAATCCCGAACCAATCGAAGCGCTGCATCAGCTTGTCGCTTGACGAGAAGCTCCGAGAGCTGAAAGACGTTATCTTCTAATGTACGTGGAACTAAATCATTCACAATCTCAATCGGAATCGTCGCACCCGTTCCCGCGTACAACTGTAGCTTCTCTAGTTCGCGAACCAACTTTCCCCAATCATCCTGACATAGGAATAAAAGACGCTCCATCGTAGAGCGCTCCATCTTTTGTTGTTCACGACTCAATGCATCGTTCACGTATCGCATCAGTTCGTTTTGGCTCGGCTTTTTCGCTTCGAGGACGATGGCACGCTCTTTCAGACGCTTCACGATTTTCTTCCGCTCATCGAGTTTTTCTGACTCGACAATCAAGACAAGAACCGAGTAGGTCGCCGGTTGCACGACATATTCCGCCAGACGGTCAACATTGTGCTTTTGCTTCTCTTTCGCACCCGTTAAGAACTGGGCATTTTTCACGATAACCGTGCGATATTCACTAAAGAAAGGGACCGTCTCTGCTTCATCAAGCGCCGTATCGAGTGACGTCTCTTGAAGATCTAATTGCATGACATCAAATTGATCACCGGATGGATTGGCCGCTTTCACGATTTCACGTTCCCACGTCTCTAACAAATATTTTTCGGTGCCATGGAGAACATATACGCTCGCCAGTTTTCCATTATGTAACCACGGTTCATTCAAAACACACACCACTTTCACAATTTATTCTCATCTAAACATAGATTATCTTCCCATGATTCGCTATACTTATAAAGGAAGTATGATAAGGAGGGACCTAATATGCAAATCAACTCAGTACGCCCACCGAGTGAAAACCCGTTTGAAAATGACGTTCAATGCAAACGTAATGACGCCATCGACTCTGCGATCGGCTTCATCGTCCCATTTGGCTTTTTCTTCACGATTTTCTTCATCGGTGTCATCATCAAGTTCTTAAGTCTATAAGTGTTCAAACGATTGCCCCGGGGGAGCAATCGTTTTTTAGTGTATCACATTTTATGCCGTGCTACTCGATGATCCCCCGACACATGTTCTCTTCACAGACAATCATCCCGTTCAAATCGGTTCGTAATAGACGTTTCCCCACAACCCGTCGTAACGTCTCCTCGTGCGGATGTCCATACCGATTGTTCGAACCGACACTCGCAATGACCCATTCTGGATCGATTCGCTCAAGCAGTTCTTCCCCCGACGACGTATTGGATCCGTGATGTCCTAGTTTAAATACGTCGACGTCAAGCGTCGGTAACTCGGCTTCTCCTTCTATCGGCAAATCTCCTGTCAATAGATACCGCATGCCACCTACGTTCATGTACAGGCTGATCGAATGACCATTTTCATCTTCGTGTGGGCGATTCGGTGCCACAATCCACATCCATGGCGTCGGCCGATCGTCTGCCTCGAGATAATGGACCGATACATCATAGGCCGCTGCTAAGTGTAGCAGTTCTTCTCGTTTTTCAGCATTCGCCACTTCTTTTGATATCCAAAGCTCTTCCACCGTCACTACCTTCAATAATCCCTCTAATCCCCCGATGTGGTCATGATCCGCATGGGTCAACAGGACAAAATCAAGCGAACGCTCCCCACGTTTCCATAAATAAGGGGCCAATACATCTTCCCCCGGGTCAAATGTGCTTCGCTTTTGCTCGTTTGGATCTTGAAATACGCCTCCTACATCAATGACACCAATCGTTCTTCCCGATTCTACGACGATTGCATCACCTTGCCCGACATCCAAAAAGGTCACCCGTGAGGATTCCGACCATTCTGACCATCCCGCAATCAACCCACATGTCATGATGGCCGCCCCCCATCCAATCCATCGATTCCGATTTATCAGCGTCAAGCTTCCCCATAACCCTAGACACAATGCGATTTGCGACGGCAACGCCAGATCGTGCAACGGAAGCCAAGGTCGTAAATCATCATGGAGAGTGAACATTCCATGAATCGCGTCCAAGACAACCATGAACAACGGGGCAATTGAAGGAAACATCCATGTGACAAATGCGAGTGGCATGATGATCCACGAGATACAGATGGCCATCACGAGATTCCATATCGGTGCCGCGACGGATAGAACCGGTTGTACTTGCCATAGTACAATCAGCCCAAACAGCTGTGCGAAAACGGACAACTCGATTAGTCCTGTCCAGATTTGTCTCGTGACTAACAAAAAGAAGGTCATCCCGACCGTCAATTGGAAACCCAGATTTGTGACAAGGAACGGTTGAACGGCCAACATTCCCGCCGCACACCAACTCAAGAGCCGAATCGGGTCTCGAATCGTCACACCGAAAAGAGAGAGAAAGAGGATCGCATCTGCGACGACGACAGCTCTTGCGACAGGTGGGGAAAAACCAGTCATCCATCCGAACATCGTAATACTAAAGATCATCAGTACCGTCTTCGTTTCACGTCGAATAGGGATCGGCTGCATCAATATGCGCATGGCCACGATCAACATAGCAATATGTGAACCGGAAATCACAAGAAGATGAAGAAGGCCCGTAACACGATAAGAAAATGAGGTCTGTTCATCTAGCATTCGACTCTCTCCGAACAATAATGCCTCCATATATAATGCGACATCCGCACGATGACGCTGCTCAATTTGCTGAAGTTTTCGCTCTTTCCAACGTAGCATCCGACCGTCCCACCCTGCCGTCGGACGACACGTGTCGATTCGCTTCACCTTCCCTTTAAAGGATACGTTTGAACTCCGTGCCCAAGCCCGTTCATCAAATCCCCCGGTGTTTCGTAACGGTTGAAACGCCTCTACTTCGATTTGCACGAGGCACGTCTCTCCTGGTCGTCCGCGATTTAGTTCGCGTCCTCGTAAGACGCCCTGAAGATCGTCTACGTTCCCGTATAGTCTTACCGATTTCCCATTCTCTTTTCGACTTTCGATTGAGAAGGCAATCGTGTCTGACGGTAACGATTCTGTAGGGGTCGTATGGAACGATGCGATACAGATGAGTCCAATCACTCCGGCTTTCGCATACAGGCCTTGCCCACGTCGTGTGACCAGATAAAAGACACTAGCGACCACAGAGACCAAATAGACTCCTTCTGTCAGACCAGTTACAATGAGTACCGCAAACAATGGAAACAGCGGCATCTTAAGGTACCAATAAATATGGCTTCATACTTTCTAATGTCTTTTCGCCGAACCCCTTCACATCACCTAGCGCTTCATATGTTTTAAATGGACCGTTCGCTTTCAGATGATTTAAAATCGCCTCGGCTTTGGCTGGACCAATTCCTGGAACTGTCATCAGTTCCTCTTTCGTCGCACTGTTGACATGAACACCGTTCGTTTCGACCTCAGGACTCGCTGAGTCTTGCGAAATCGGTGTTTCTCCTTTTTTCGGCACGATGATTTTGACTCCATCAACTAACAACTGTGCTAAATTCAACTGCTCTGGGTCAGCTTCATCTGTCAGGACTGCCAAAGAGAGCACATCGCCCACTCTCGCCCCTTCTGGTACGGTATATACGTTCGGAGATTCAACCGCACCTGTCACATACACAACGAGCTCCATACGCTCTGGGGTCGTGGTCGGCGTGACCTCCTCAGGTTCCATGACGAATTCGTCCACCATTCGTTGCTCCGGTTCCTTTTGATAAAACAAATAGCCCACTCCTAAAAAAAGAACGACTAGGAGACCGATGACGAGTTGTTTCCATCTTTCCAAGCGGATCACCACCCTGTTCTGTTACGTTCAGTATGGCGAATCATGTGTTTCTAAACACGTCTCGTTCTTCCCCACAATCTTAACTTTAGGAAATGATTTGTTTGCATGTTCCATATCGCACTCGTACGTGTAACGATATTTATCGACATAATTTCTATGAACAGGTTATAGAATGACGAAAAAAACGGAGACCATCACGTGGCCTCCGTTCCTACTGTTCACTGTTCGATTATTCTTCTTCGAAATGCTGAACCTGGTCAGCGAGTGCCGCTGCCTGTCCTTCTAACTCTTGCATCAATGTAAAGATTTGATCGAAGCTTGCCTGCTGTTCTTTCATCGAGGCTGCCACTTCTTCGTTTCCTGCGGCCAACTCTTCCGTCACCCCAGATACTTCTTCAACGCGGCGCAAGACGTTGTTTACCTCGTTACTCGATGTGCGCATCTCTTGTTCGATTGTGCGCACGAACGAAGCGACGTGGTCTGTCCGTTCATGGATTCGGTTGAATGCTTCTTTCGTCAATCCGAACGCTTCTAATTGCGCCTCTTGCTCGCGTTTTGACTCATTCACCGTTTCCGTCAAACGGACGACTTCTTGCTGGATCGTCTCGACGACGTGGAAAATAGAGCGAGTCGCTTTGTTGCTCTCTTCCGCCAACTTCTTCACTTCACTTGCTACGACAGCAAATCCTCGTCCTGCTTCTCCCGCACGGGCTGCCTCGATTGCCGCATTGAGGGCAAGTAAATTCGTCTGAGCCGCGACGTCTTCGACAAGCTTCGCCATCGCCTCAATCTCAGCCGTTTGTCGTGCAAAGTGGTCCATTCGCGTGACAAGTACTTCATTCCGTTCGCTTGAACGATCTAAAATGTGCTCCTGGTCCGTTAATGTTTCAATCCCAGCCGCTACTTCACGTGTCATTTCTGACGTTTCTTCCGTCGTTTGTTTCGTCTGGTTCAAACTCGTCTCAAATGAAGTCGCCATCGTATGCACTGAGCTGAGCGTTTCTTGCAACTCATTTGCAATCGACTGTGCTCCGTGTGCCATCTCATCAACCGCGTTCGTGATGTTAGACGTCGTACTCACGACTGCTTCATTTTCGGCCGCGGCCGTTTCGGTCATCCCGTTCACTTTCATTGATGTGACTCGGATTGACCCGATCACCGTCTGAAGAGATGCCGTCATGTCACGCATGGCACGTTCAAGACGTCCGATTTCATCATTGCGCGTCGACTCAGGCAACGTGACGAGACGTCCGGCTGCAATCGCTTCTGCCACCTTGACATTTTTTTCGAGTGGTCGAGTGATCGAACGGGCAAAGAAGAAGTTGTAGATTCCGAGCGCTAGGATGACGAGAATCGTCAAGAGGACTGAGATCAACAAGAGACGTTCCGTCTCATTTGCCGCCTCTACTTGAAGCGCTTCATAGAATGAACCGTTCTTTGCAATCAACGTATTGACATCATTTAACAAACCTTCCAGTTTCGCTGCCTGAATCCGAGCTCCGATACCACCTTCAAGTGCCGACTCGACATCTTCGTTCACCTGTTCGTACTTCATCGTGGCACGGTCTAAATGATTTGAAAATGCCGGAATCAAATAAGACTGTTTTAAATCATCGAATGTTTCCGCGTTTGTCACACGGATGCGCTCTAATTGAGTCAATGTAGATTGGTTCGACTGTTCACCAAGTGACGTCCAGAGGGATTGTTCTTGTAGGAGTGACGTTTCAAGTTGAGACAATTCAATCATTTGACTTCCATACTGTTCGTTATATGTTTGCAAGCGATTCAACGTCGACAAGACGTAACTCATCATCAGTACGATCAAGACGACGGTGAAGACGGTTGAGAAGATAAAACGTTTACGTAAACTCATTTAAGTGTCCCCTCCTTCAACTGACGTTCTACCGATTCATACTCTGATGTTTCTTTCTCATCCCATTGAATGCGACGAAGCGGAGCCAAGCCGACGCCACCCTCTTCAATTCCAAGGATGACGTGTTCATTAAATGGTTTTTCAGTCACACGACCCGCAATTTCTACAATCGCCAAATCAACTTGTTTCAACATCGACGTCACAACCGCATCTGGTGCAATCATCGATTGATCACTATCGACCCCGATTGCCTTGACGCCGTATTTTTCAGCCGTCTCGAGTACACCGACCCCTGTCAGTCCTGCTGCAGCATAAAGAACATCTGCGCCCGCTTTAATTTGTTTCTCAGCGAGTTCACGACCGAGCTCCGGTGAAGCAAAATCATTCGAGAAGTCAACGAGCATCTCCACGTCCTCGTTCACTGCCTTAGCGCCACGTTCAAATCCTGCTTCAAATTTCTGAATGAGTTCCATATCCATCCCACCGATAAATCCAATCGTATCGGACTCTGTCTCAAGACCAGCCACCGCGCCAGCAAGCGTACTGCCCTCTCCTTCTTCAAACGTAATATTCAAGACGTTCGGAAGTTCAGACACGCCATCGATCAAAGCGAATTGCTGTTCCGGATGTTCAGCCGCAACGGCCTCTAAGTCTTCTTGACACGCAAAACCGAGACCGACGATCACATCATGTCCCTCTTCTACCAATTCTTCAAAGCCAACTTTGTACGTCTCCGTTTCGGATAGTTCACGATAATCAACGAACCAATCACCCGTCTCACGTAGCTCACCCATCCCGCGCATGGCTGCGTCACTGAACGATTGGTCCCCGAGACCAACGTCAGATAGGACGACCCCCATCGTCTGTCGTTCTTCTACAGTGGTATTCGGATCGTCGATAACCGACTGACAACCGGACAACCAAAGGGTACAAGCTGTGATTGTACTGAGCATTATGCTTTTCTTCATGTATTCAATACTCCCTCTCTCTAATGGTCTGACAACCCTTATATCGACTGAGAAGGCATTGTTCTCCATGATTTTTTTTAAAAGTTGTGGTAATAAAAAAAGCCATAGACATCGTCCATGGCTTCGTACACTCATTCTTTTGAAGCAGCAACCGTTGTATCAGCTAATTCACGCTCCGGTGTTGGGGCTGTTGCAACGTTCCCTTTTCCCGCAAAGTTCTCGAGCAAGTCTTTCATATCGATGCCCGAAGAAGCTTTTAATGTTTGTTGAAGCGATGCCATGAGGTCGGTTGCGTAACCTGTCACTTTACCAGCGCCACCGTTTTGTCCGCTCCCCGTGTCGACGACCGTAATCTGATCGATGTTACCGAGTGGCGATGCAATTTCTTTCGCATAATCAGGAAGCATTTTGACGACCATATCGAGAATCGCCGCTTGTCCGTATTGCGCGAAGGCTTCGGCAATCTTCTCTTTCGCTTCGGCTTCTGCAAGACCGGTCAAACGGATAATTTCCGCTTCCGCCTCACCTTTCGCACGTTCAGAATCCGCTTCTGCAAGACCTGCCAAACGTACGCGTTCCGCATCGGCTTTCGCCTGTGCTTCAATACGATACTTCTCTGCATCCGCGATTGCGATTTGACGTGCTTTATCCGCAGCGGCAGACTGTTCAATCGAGTATCGATCCGCATCGGCTTTTTTCTTCACTTCTGAATCATATTGTTTCTCACGACGCATAATTTCTTTCTCTTCGAGCTCGATTTGCTTTTGACGCTCGATGATTTGAACTTGCATCTGTTGTTCGGTGACTTCTTGTTTCGCACGCGCTTCCTCAAGCTCATACGCTTGGTCGGCCCGGGCTTTGGCAACATCTTGCTCACGGCGATATGCCGCGATTCGGAGTTGGTTCTCTTTCTCAGCTTCCGCGATTTCAGAGGCACGCTCAAGTTCGGCCTTCTTCGCATCTTTCATCGCTTCCGCCTGTTTGATGCGCGTCTCTTTATCCGCTTCCGCAGTCGCGATATCAGCATCACGCTTCACTTGGGCGATACGCGGCTTCCCTAACGATTCTAAGTATCCATTCTTATCTCGAACGTCTTTGATGGTGAATGACACGATGACTAATCCCATCTTCGCCAAGTCTTGTGATGCGACTCGTTGAACTTCTTGCGAGAACTTGTCACGGTTCTTATAAATCTCTTCAACGGTCATGGAACCTAAGATCGAGCGTAAATGACCTTCTAACACTTCTTTCGCTTCGTTTTCTCGTTCAATCTTCGGTTTTCCGAGGAACTGCTCAGCTGCTGTCGCGATTTCACTGATTGATCCACCAATTTTAATGATGGCTGTTCCGTCCGCCATGACCGGGACACCCTGCTCTGTATAGACTTCAGGCGTTGTGACCTCTAATTTGCTTGAGAGCAAGCTGAGGGGTTCTGCTTGTTGGAATACCGGAAAGACGAACGTCCCGCCACCGCGAATGATTTTAACGCGGTTACCGGATGTATCGCTATGTACATTTTTCTTGCCTAAATAACTACCTGTCACAATCAGTGCCTCATCTGGTCCGACTGTGCGATATTTTAATACGAATACAAACACAAGTGCGAGGATGATGACCCCGACGATGATGCTGACTAAGATAGCCGTATTCATGTGTTATATCTCCTCTCGAATTGTAGGTTCGTCATATGGCATGACGATTGCGATATTGCCTTTTACTTCAATGATGACTACCCGATGATCTGTCGAAATCGATGTACCGTCTAAGCTTTGAGCCGTCTTTAAAAGCGAGCCCGTTACTGTCTCAATCAAAACTTCGCCATACCCGCCTTCAGGAATGGGCACGGTCAATCGTCCGACACGTCCACCTAATGCCTCATCCGTCAAACCAATGGATTCTTCCGCATTGGAGAGCGGTAAGAGAACAAATAAATAGAGAAGTGTCGTCAAAGCAAGAGACCCGACCAATGCGACAGCGAGCCCAATCATCGGGGAAACGTGAGCCAACGCGTTTAAGATAAGCCCAATCCCTGCCCCTAGTGCTAAGAACGATAAGATGACTGCAGGGTTAAACCAACCCTCGAACATTTCGAACGCATCGGAGAACATCATGTAAATAAAGGTTCCAAGACCAGCGATGATCAACACCCACCAATACAGTTGATCGATTGCCTCCATTACCACCCCTCCTGTCGACGTTTTTGTTCCATCATCAGTACACGTCGAAGTTGTTCGACTTCTAATGCAAGTCGATCCTCAATCTCATCCCACTCCGACAGTGATGAAGTGGATAAGTCGTTCACTTCTCGAACTCGCCCGATGGAACGTTCAATTCGTCGCCGATTGTATAGGTCGACAAGTTCTTGTCGTTCGAGCCGCATCCTGTTTAAAAAATATTCCACTTCTTTTTGAACTTGAACGACTTGATCCGTCACGCCCTCAGAAGAATCTTGCATCAGTAGCCGACGCACTCTCACTTGATGAGCTACTAATTTAGCAATTCTCGCCTCGAGTTCGAGAATGTGCTTGTATAATTCCTCTACCTCATCTCGTTGCGTGTCATCGCGCCACCACACGTCCACCTCACCTCACTTTTCTCTACTCATCTCCATATACGATAAAACCTCATCTTCGGTTTCAAAAAATCATAAAAAAATGTAAAATGAATTTGCCATACAGAAAGGAAGTGCTCATGTTGGGCAACCAAGTCATCAAGCTATCATCCGCATCACAAGAAAAACTAAAGAAAATGTATCATGAGTATGCAGTCGCGCCACCACCATATGCGACATTCAGCGCCAAGACACCGGGATTTGTCGTAACGATTTATCAATCAGGGAAAGTGATGTTCCAAGGAAAAGATGCCGAGACCGAGGCAGTGAAATGGGGAACACCCGCCGAGAAGAAACAAGCATCCACACCGAACACCATTTTACCTGAAGGATTTTCAAGTTGGTCTGTCGTTGGAAGCGACGAGGTCGGAAAAGGAGATTATTTCGGACCACTCGTCGTCGTAGCGGCTTTTGTCTCATGCGATCAAATCGCACTCGTGAAAGAACTCGGCGTAAAAGATTCCAAACAGTTATCCGATCCTGAAATCATCCGGATTGCGAAGGATTTACACGCTACGATTCCTTATCAAAAAGCGACACTGCATAATCCAACATACAACAACATGCAACGTACGATGACACAAGGTAAAATGACTGCCATCGCCCATAATGCTGCGCTTCGAGCGTTGCTTGAGAAACTCGGACAAAAACCCGATGCCATTCTCATCGATCAGTTCGCAGAGAAGTCGGTCTATTATCAACATTTGCGGGCAGAACGCGATATCGTGCGCGACGATGTCTACTTTTCTACAAAAGCCGAAGGACTTCATGTCGCCGTCGCAGCTGCTTCCATTTTAGCTCGCGCCTTCTTCTTAAAAGAAATGGACAAACTAAGTAAACAAGTAGGATTAACCCTCCCGAAAGGGGCAGGAGCAAAAGTCGACCAAGTCGCCGCTCAAATCATTCGACGTTATGGTCAGGATTATTTACAAAAGATTGCTAAAGTCCATTTTGCGAATACAAAGAAAGCTCTCAACTTGAATGAACGTCGTTTGTAGAGCTTCGACATCAAGTATGATATACTCATTTTACGGTTAAATGAACTTAAAATTTTTGGAGGATAGCGTTCATGCTGCATTATAAAACCTACACGATTAGTGATGACCATCCTTGGGTCATCTTCATACACGGGGCCGGAGGAAGTTTATCACATTGGTATCGTCAACTTCGTCCCTTCCGTAAAAAATATAATGTCCTGCTCGTCGATTTACGCGGTCATGGCGGTTCATACGATGCTGAACAGTCGCTCAAACAACCGTTGAACGCCTATACGTTTGATGTCGTCGCCAAGGACGTCATTGAAGTCATGGATCACTTAGGTATCGAAAAAGGACACATGGTCGGTCTGTCTTTAGGAACGATTGTGATTCAGGCGATGTTTGAGCACTATCCCGATCGAATCGCATCGGTCGTTCTCGGCGGAGCCATCGTCAAATTCAATGTGCGCTCCACGTTGCTCATCCGACTTGGTAGTCTTGTGCAAAACTTTGTCCCCTACATGTGGTTATATAAATTATTCGCATGGATTTTACTCCCGAAGAAGCGTCACAAAAAGTCTCGGATGATGTTCGTCCGCGATGCGGCGAACTTATGTCAACGCGAGTTTATCCGTTGGTTCAAAATGACGGAAAATATTAATCCTTTACTGAATCAGTTCACTTCGATCCAGACGAATGTCCCGATTTTATATATTATGGGTGATGAGGATTATATGTTTCTTGAAGCTGTCGAACGGACAGCGAAACATCAGCCGACAGCCAATGTTGAAATCGTTGCAGACTCTGGTCATGTGGTCAATGTAGACCAACCCGATCAATTCAATGCGTTGTCGATGAATTTTATCGATGATCAGATTCAAGCACGTTCACTACAAATGAGCTAATTCAGGATGCCACGGGGCTTCCTGAATTTTTTAATGTTTATTTTCAGAAAATATTGATTATTACAAAAATAGGTGGTATTCTTTAGCAAATCCAACGAAGAGGAGATGCTCGAAATGTCCAATCCCGTACATATGAACAGCCTGCTGATTATTATTCGACTGAGGGACTGAAATCGTTTTGTTTTCAAAAACGACTTTTCAGGCCCTTGTTCCCGTGGTAATCGGACAGGCGCCTGTAGATTGAAACCGCGCCTATCCTTGATGGATAGGTTTTTTTCTTGACACAAAGACATAGAGGAGATGATGGAAGTGAAGCAGTATATGATGGATCGAATGGTAAAAATTTCAGCAGGGATGGCAAACGCCGTCCTCGTCACGCTCGGTGTCGGTTTATTGATTGAGACGATTGGTAATTTGACCGGAATCGCGATGCTCGTACAGATTGGACAAGTCGCCAAATCATTATTGGCACCCGCTTTAGGCGCTGGCGTCGCGTTTCAACTTGGAAGCAACACGCTCATCCTATTTAGCGCCATGATTGCCGCAACCATTGGCGGTGCAGCTTTAAAAGCAACAGAAAGCGGACTCGTCCTCGTTCCAGGTCAACCGATTAGCGCACTGATCGCAGCGGCGGCTGCTGTCTGGCTTGGAAAACGTGTCCTCGGAAAAACAAAGTTTGATATGATGGTCGTTCCGGTCACAGCCGTATTAGGTGGTGGAATCGTTGGGGTTGCTGCAGCAGCGGTCACGACTCCTCTTATCAACTCAATCAGTCAAGGGATCACCGCATCTGTAGAAACGTCGCCGATTGCCACATCTCTTGTCATCGCACTTGTTTTCAGTGTCATGCTCATGTCGCCTGCATCATCTGCCGCACTCGCCATCGCGCTTCAACTTGACCCTGTCGCCAGCGCCGCTGCCTTGATCGGTTGCTCTGCTCAATTTGTTGGATTTACCTTAATGGCATATCGTCAAACCGACCCAGGTGGATTGGTCGCCTCATTCTTTGTCACACCGAAAGTGCAGTTTCCGAATATCATCAAAAATCCGCGAATCGTCGTCCCACCGTTTATCGCCGCGATGATTTCCGCACCGATTGCTACTTTGATGTTCTCACTCCAAGTCCCATATGAAATTGCGGGTCTCGGGCTCAACTCCCTAATTGCCCCGCTTCAGATTTTAGCGGTCCAAGGGTTGGATGCCTTTCTCATCTTCACGATGACGGGCGTCGTACTCCCTGCACTCATCACGTGGGCTCTCTATCGTGTGACGAGTCTTGTCGGATGGACCAAGTTTGGTGATCTCGCACTCGAGATTCAATAATAAAAGGAGCGTTGTCACAGGTGGACAACGCTCCATATTTTTACGCTCGGAGTTCAGCGCCGTGTGTCGCACGGACCGCCTCAACAATTGTTTCATATGCTGCCGTTACTTCTTCATCTTGTAACGTTCGTGACGGGTCTTGGAACTTGAGTGAGAAGGCAATCGATTTCTCATCCGCTCCAACATTCTCCCCTGTATAGACGTCAAACAAGACGAGGTCAATCAAGAGTGGACCAGCCGCTTGGCGGATCGTTTGTTCCACTGTCCCAGCCGGAATCTCACGTGATAAGACGAGTGCCAAATCTCGTGAAATTGATGGATAACGTGGTACGTCTTGATAAAGAAGTGTCTCGTCTCCACGAAGTGCCAAGAGGTCGAGTTCGAATACATACACTTCCTTCATACCGTAAACGTCTTTCGATGTTCCTGGATGCACTTGTCCGACATATCCGATGACCTCTCCGTCCATCAAGATGTTTGCCGTACGGCCTGGGTGCATATCAGGCATCAATACGGCCTCATACGTGACATCTAGGCGAAGCGTTTGGACTAACGTGTCGACAATCCCTTTTGCGACGAAATAGTCGACCGGGATCCGTGTTCCTTGCGAACGATGATCCATCCATAGACCTGTGACGACACCAGCCACCCGTTCTTTCTCACGCGGTAACGTTTCTCCGTGCTCCGTATAGACGCGTCCTGTTTCGTAAAGTGCGACGTTCGATTGTTGACGCGCCGTGTTGTAACGCGCCGCCTCCAGCAACCCAGGGACGAGCGACGTACGAAGTACAGAGCGTTCTTCACTCATCGGCATCGCCAATCGAACGAGCTGATCGGTTTCTCCACCGAAACGTGTCGCATGTGCCTCACTCGTTAACGAGTAGGTAATGGCTTGTGATAAGCCGACTCCTTGTAACAAGCGACGTGTCTGCCTGCGCAATACGTTGATTGCTGGCAAAAAGCCTTTCGATTGAGAGGCAGGTAACGTCGACGGGAGACTATCATATCCGTATAGACGTGCCACTTCTTCTGTGATATCAGCCGGAAGCTCTAAGTCCGGACGGCGCGATGGAATGTGTACTGTCAGCACATCATCCCCTTCTGTCGCGAGCCCGAGACGCTCCAGGATGTGAACGATCGTCTGACGATTGAGTGTCATCCCTAAGCGCTTGTTGATATAGTCAATCGACACTTGGATTTCTCGGGCACGTGATTCGGCTTCACCTGAACGCACCGCATCATGAATGGCTCCTCCACCGAGTTCGACAATCAATTGCGCGGCGCGATCGAGCGCGAGCATGACACGTTCTGGGTCAACGCCTTTTTCGAAACGAGCGCTTGAATCTGAACGTAGACCAAGCGTACGGCTCGTCTTCCGTACGGATGCCGGATCAAAGTACGCTGACTCTAAAATGATATCTGTCGTTGAAAGATCTACCTCTGTATTGGCACCACCCATGACGCCTGCGATGGCGACTGGAGCTTGTCCGTCTGTGATGACCATCATCGATGAATCGAGCGTGCGCGTCACGTCGTCGAGTGTGACCATTTCTTCTCCATTTTCGGCTTGACGGACCACAATCGAGTTGCCGAGTTTCTTCGCATCGAATGCGTGAAGCGGTTGTCCGATTTCAAGCATCACATAGTTCGTCACGTCGACAATGTTGTTGATTGGACGGACACCTTCTGCGATCAAGATATTCTTTAGCCATTGTGGCGACTCTGCAATCGTTACCCCTTTTACTTCACGAGCTGCGTAATATGAACAGTTCGGTGTCGCAAGTTCGATAGACACCTCCGATGGTGATGATGACGTGACATCTGCCGTCGGCAACGTGTATGGACGCTCTAAGATGGCCGCAACCTCATGAATGATTCCATAGAGGCTCAAGCAATCTGAACGGTTCGGAGTCAAGCCGAGTTCGATGACTTCATCGTTCAAGTCGAGTAAATCGAGCACATCTGCACCAACTTGTACGGATTCACGGAATGTGTGGATTCCATCTTGCTCGTCTTCCCGAATTTGTTTTTTCTCAAAGCCGAGCTCTTCGAGTGAACAAATCATCCCTTGTGATTCGACACCACGAAGTTTTGCTTTTTTGATTTTAAGTCCTGGTAAGCGTGCGCCAACTTTGGCCACGATCACATGTTGCCCTTCGCGCACGTTCGGTGCGCCACAGACGATTTGAACAGGGTCACATTCTCCGATGTCAACTTTTGTCACGTTTAACTTATCCGCTTCCGGATGTTTCTCACATGAAAGGACCCGCCCGACGACGATCCCAGAAAGTCCTTCCCCACGATTTGTCACACTTTCGACTTCGATTCCGTTCTTCGTAATCAAGTCACCGAGCGCTTCGCCGCTTAAATCGGATACATCAATATATTGATTCAACCATTTTTTTGAAAGTAACATCTGTCTTCCTCCTTAGAATTGCTCGATGAAACGTAAGTCATTTGTGTAGAAATGGCGGATGTCGTCGACGCCGTGTTTGAGCATCGCCATACGCTCCACTCCGATTCCGAATGCGAACCCTGACACCTTTGACGAGTCATAGCCAGCCATCTCCAAGACATGCGGATGGACCATTCCGCCTCCGAGAATTTCAATCCACCCGGTTCCTTTACAAACGTTACATCCTTTCCCGCCACACTTGAAGCAAGAGATGTCGACTTCGACCGATGGTTCCGTGAACGGGAAGAAGCTTGGACGGAGACGAATTTCGCGCGTTTCTCCGAACAACTGCTTCACGAACACTTCGAGTATCCCTTTCAAGTCAGCCATCGAGATGGATTCATCGACAACCAACCCTTCGATTTGCATGAATTGATGCGAGTGCGTCGCATCGTCTTCATCACGACGATACACTTTACCTGGGCAGATGATGCGAATCGGTTTTCCGTTCGCCTCCAACATCGTGCGAGCCTGTACAGGAGACGTATGAGTACGAAGTAACGTCTCTTCCGTGATATAGAACGAGTCCTGCATGTCTCGTGCCGGATGATCTTTCGGCAAGTTGAGCATTTCGAAGTTGTAGAGATCGGTTTCGACTTCAGGACCTTCAGCAATCGTATATCCGAGTCCAACGAACAAGTCTTCCATCTCGTCGATGATTTGTTGTAAGAGATGACTGTGGCCAGGAGTCGATGTCCGCCCCGGTAGAGTCACATCGAGCGTTTCCGCTTTTAACTTTTCCTCTAATTCAATCGCCTTCACCTCTTCGATTCGAGCATCGAGTGTGCTTTGAATCGCGGTACGAACGGTATTCGCCAACTCACCGATGATTGGACGTTCCTCGGCAGATAATTTACCCATGCCACGGAGCACTTCAGTCATCGGTCCTTTTTTCCCTAAATATTTGATGCGGACGTCATTCAATGATTTTTGTGTGGATGCCTGTTTGATTTCTTCTAACGCTTCCACTTGTAACTGTTCTAATTGTTCTTTCATGTGTTCGCTTCCTCCTCTACATAAAAAAATCCCTTCAGTCGTTGACTGAAGGGACGAATCATCGCGGTACCACCCTACTTGGCCAATTATTCATGGCCCACTTGAGAGCATCGTTATCGTGATGCCAAACCGGTGTTGTCTCCAACACGACTCCAGAGTGAATTCAGCGACGAATCCGGCAAAGGCTCTCAGTCACGGCCCTTGCTCCCTGAACGGAATCGGTCATTCGCTTACTATGTTCTTTCAACGTCATATCTTATTCATCGATGTGTTTAACCTATCACGTTTTTCACGTGCTGACAAGATTATTGTAAAGCGATGCGATACATTAAAATACCGGCAGCGACCGCCGCGTTGAGCGATTCCGCGTCGCCGAGCACCGGAATATGCACACGTGTGTCACAGAGTGCCAATACATCAGCATGAACCCCTTGTGCCTCATTCCCAATGACGAGGGCCACTTTGTCTTCGAATGCAACTTGCTCATACGATGTTGCCTTTGAGAGAGCTGTGCCGTAGACGTGGAATCCATCCTCTTTCAGCTCAGGTAACTTTTCAAGCAAGTCGACCGAGGTCACGTTCACGTGAAACAGTGAACCTTGTGTGGCACGTACGACTTTGGCGTTGAACGGATCGACCGTCCCTTTCCCGAGTAACACCGTATCGAATCCGGCAGCATCTGCTGTCCGAATCATCGTACCGAGATTACCCGGGTCCTGTACTCGGTCTAGTACGAGTACCTTCTTCATTTTTCGTTCCACCGGCGTCATCTTGACAACGGCAAACACGCCTTGGGTCTTTTCCGTTTCGGAAAGAAGGTCCGCAACGTGGTCGGATAACTCGAGGACTGGCATATCTTCAAGTCGCCACGTTCCTTTTGGTGAATACGACTCAGCCATGATGAGTTGGACGAGTCGACCGGCACGAATGGCCTCGTCCACCAAATGTTCTCCTTCTACTAGGAATTGACCCGTTTCTTGACGACCTTTTTTCGTCATCAATCGTTTTAATCGTTTAATCGTCTCGCTCTTCGTAGACGTAATCTTCGTCATATTATCCCTCTTTCAACCATTGGACCGTTTCGTGGTCTAAACGTTTCGTCAATGCGACAACGAGTTGTACCGCTGCCTCGTAATCATCCTTATGGATGATGGACACGTTCGTGTGTAAATAGCGGACCGGCACTGTCAATGCGATGGCCGGCATCCCGATCCCAGAAAGATGGAATCGCCCAGCATCTGTGCCACCGCCTGGCGTTAAGTCCAATTGATATTTGATGTCTTGCTCTTTGGCCACGTCAACGATGAGGTCGACAAGGCGTGGGTTCGTGACGGTAGTCGCATCAAAGAAGATGACTTGAACCCCGTCCCCGAGTTTTGACAACCCTTCTGCTTGGGTCATTCCCGGCGTATCACTCGGAATGCCTGTATCGACAGCAATCGCGACATCCGGGCGAATCAAGTTGGCAGCGGTCACCGCTCCACGTAACCCGACCTCTTCCTGTACCGTCGCTCCTGTATACATGACGCCTGGGAACGATTCTTCCTTCAGACGTTTTGCTGCTTCGATGGCAATCGCACATCCGATGCGGTTGTCCCATGCCTTCGCCATCAAGAAGTTCTCATTTTTCATGACTGTGAATTCACAATGTGGCACGACCGTATCGCCTGGACGAATTCCCCACTCAGCCACTTCGTCTTTCGACGTCGCACCGATATCTAAGAACATATCTTTGATTTCGACGGGCTTCTTCCGTGCCTCAAGCGGTAGGACGTGAGGTGGTTTCGCACCAATGACACCCGGAATCTTTTCACCAGACCGTGTGACTACATCCATTCGTTGTGCCAACAGCACCTGGTTCCACCAGCCACCGAGCGCCTGGAAACGAAGGAAACCGCCTTCTTCCACACGCGTCACCATGAAGCCGACTTCATCCATGTGACCCGCAATCATGACACGCGGACCTTCAGCATCTCCGGTCACTTGACCAAATAGACTTCCGAGTCCATCCTGTTCAAACGACTCGACATGCGGCTCGAGGTATTCACGCATCAATTGACGGACTTCTCCCTCATTTCCTGGGACGCCTGTTGCATCCGTCAAACGTTTTAACATATGTAACGATTCATTCATATCAATCCGCTCCTTTTCATTAATATCCTTGATTTTGTCGCTCATGGTTTACTTCATTTTTATTCATGTATGCTAGCAAAATGAGTTGCTCATTAAAACCGAGCGTATAACCAAGTTCGAGATAAGCTGCCATCAGCGTCTCGTACATGGCTTCCGTTTTTGAAAGACCAAAATTCGTCACTTTTCGATAAATATCTAAAAAAGCATCAGTCGCATCAAGATATGAACTTCCCGCAGGAAACGCATCTCGTTCATACCCAAGCGCAAGACCAAGTGACAGTAAGAAATGAATGCCGTCTACATATTCTTCTAAGATCACATCTTGAGGCGACGGTCCTTTCTTCGACCAAAACTTAAAGCTACGTGTTTCGTTAGCCAGTTCACCGAGCTCGACAAGCAGCGCCAGTAACCGTTCATCGAATTGATTGCCGGATAATCCATGTTGTGCTTTGATCCGCTCGTCTAATTCGCGCTGCCGATCAAACAATGTTGTCCAGTTCACCGGATGTTCCTCCTCTATCTCCACTTATAGCAGTACTAAAATCATTAAAGACCAGCCCACTGCTAAAATCAATACTTGTAATTGAAGCAGTTTTGGGGCATGAACCGTCTTCTTCCGAGTCAAATGAAGACCGAACAAGGCACCGATGGCTCCTCCTGCATAGGCGAATAGGACGTTAAAGTCACCTTTTCCTTGCGCATACTGTTTCGCTTGGATGTAGGTGTAAACGTTCAAGACAATGAGCGCTAAGGCGACGATCGCAACAACCGATTGATTCATACGCTTTCCTCCTTCTCTTAATTCTAAGAAATTCTAAAGAAAAAAGAAAGCGCCGAGAGAGTGTCTCGGCGCTGTCGATTGAACGATTACGCGTTCAATTTTGATTTAGCTGTTTCAGCGAGTGACGCGAATGCCTGTGCATCTGTCACAGCAAGCTCAGCAAGCATCTTACGGTTGATGTCGATTCCTGCAAGCTTGAGGCCGTGCATCATACGGCTGTATGAGAGACCGTTTGTGCGTGCTGCCGCATTGATACGTGTGATCCAAAGACGACGGAAATCACGTTTCTTCTGACGACGGTCACGGTAAGCGTACATGAGTGACTTCATGACCTGTTGTTTTGCTACTTTAAATAGAATGTGTTTCGAACCAAAGTATCCTTTGGCAAGTTTAATTTGCTTTTTACGACGTTGACGAGTCGTATAACCGCCTTTTACGCGTGGCATATGGATTCCCTCCTAAATTGTTTCTGTATTACTTCGCGATCATGTTGCGAATGCGTTTGAAGTCTCCAGCTGATACGATAGCGCCTTTACGGAGCTTACGTTTCGCTTTAGTCGATTTGTTTGCGAACAAGTGACTTGTGTAAGCGTGTGAACGCTTGAGTTTACCTGATGCTGTACGTTTGAAACGTTTTGAAGCACCGCGGTGCGATTTCATTTTCGGCATGAGTATTTCCTCCCCACTGAGAATCGATAATTAATCTTCTTTGTTCGGAGCCAGCACTAAGAACATGCTGCGTCCTTCCATCTTCGGCTTTTGTTCAACTGTTGCCAAATCGGCACATTCCGCTGCCATTTTGTCCAAAACACGTTTCCCGATTTCCGAGTGTGTGATGGCACGTCCGCGGAAACGAATCGAAGCCTTCACTTTGTTTCCTTTTTCAAGGAACTTGCGTGCATTACGCAATTTTGTTTGGAAATCGTTGTCCTCGATTGTTGGACTGAGACGTACTTCTTTCATTTGGATGACTTTTTGGTTTTTACGCGCTTCTTTCTCCTTTTTCTGGAGTTCGAAACGGTACTTCCCATAATCCATAATTTTAGCGACCGGTGGATTTGCTTTATCTGCGACTAAGACGAGGTCTAGTTCCGCTTCTTCAGCTAAACGTAACGCATCGTTACGTGATGTCACACCGAGTTGTGCACCGTCTGCGCCAATGAGACGTACTTCACGGGCACGAATGTTTTCGTTGATAAAGAGCTCTTTGCTAATGGTTAGCACCTCCATCGTGCGATTGCACGAGATTTAGATTGACAAGACAACATGGCAATAAAAAAAGCGTCGGCAGTTTCCCACCCACACATCAGTTGAGGTCATAAAACGGCAGACGATGCCGAATGAACCAAGAACTTGATGGACCTGCCTGATGACTCTCAGACGAGGTGAAAAGCGGGTGCTTCTGCTTTGTTGTTTTTAATCACTATGTCATCTTAGCACTAGCAGGAAAAGATGTCAAGATATCGCGCATGAATAATTGGTAGCTCACACTTTTATGATGATACCAGTCATTCTCTCGTTTCGCAATACCTTTTCAAAGGGAATAATGAAATATCAAAGGAGGGATCGACATGAACTGGCGAAAAGATGTATCGCGAGAACATGACTATCATGATCAAGTCCAGCAGATTGTCAGTAAGACGATGCAAGCACATGGGCTAGAAGATGAAAAATTACAGGCGGTATTGACAGACTTACTAGAAGAAATGAATCGCATCACTTTAAAAATCGTCGATGACCATGAGTCGGCTCAAAATTATATCCATAAACGGTGGTACTAAAAAAGGGCAGGCGCCCTTTTTTAATACCACTTAGTTTGTAAGTGACTTGAAGAAGTTCCCGATCGCCTCAAACAATCGGGCGAAGAATCCTTTCACCTCTTCTTGTTCGAGGAATGCCTGCACATCTTGACCCGCATCTTTCAATCCACTGCTGATCGCTGACCAATCTAAATTGGCCTGTTGCATGTTTTCGAATAGTGTCGTCAGTTGATCGAGTTGGCCCTCAGACAACTGGACGTTATTTTGGTTCAATACTTGAATGACGATGTCACGGATCTCAATATTTGTCTCCGGCATCTGATTTGCGATTTCCGCTTTAATCTCGTTCATGAGACCTGCTACATCCTCTTGTCCGACCGTCTTACCGATTTCAGACGTAACCGCCAGCTCTTCTTGTGCCAATTCTTTTCGCTCATCCGACAATTCAATCCCAGTCTCGGCCGCGGTCTGATCATATGCCTTCATAATTCCCGTCAGAGCCGAGGTACCCGTCACGTTAATCGGTGACGTGATATAGATGTCCGCATCCGTCACACCTGCCGTGACGAGGGCATTCGCATACATATCTTTCGTGACCCACGTCACGTTTTCCGTTTGAATATCAAGACCTGTCCCGTTCGTTAACTTGATTCGGGCAGACGAGTACATGCCGCCACCACGTTGTGCTTGCGGAACCGAGTCTCCTAAATATTTTTCTTCATCTGCGGCTGTCGTGATAATGGGTTCGATTCCTTCTGGGGCATCCATACGTTCGAGTACCCATTTTTGTTGCTCTGAAGATAACGATTCCCCGAGGGTCACAATCGTATCGTTGACGATCGCCTCAGCTCCGACTTTTGGAAGCGCTCCTGTGAACGCAAACGCTCCAATGGTAAGTGCCAATACTGGCTTCATATAATTCATTAAGTATCACTCCTTATGTTTACGATACGTGTAGATGACCAAATACACATCCGTCTATAGACCGAAAAAAACCACCTTTCTGGTTGGAAAGGTGGTCCCTCACTTAACGTGAACGGTTCGCAATCTCATCTGTGAGCGATGCGATGAATTCATCAAGTGAAGCAGAAACTTGCTCCTGCTGACCGTAGCGGCGAATATTGACGGCACGCTCATCCCGCTCTTTATCCCCAAGAACGAGCGTCATCGGAATCTTCTTCATTTGTGCTTCACGAATCTTATAACCTAGTTTCTCGTCACGGAGATCTGTTTCGACACGGACGCCGCGTTTGACGAGTTCTGCTTTCACTTCTGCGACGTATTCGTCGTGGACGTGTGAAACCGGGATTAACTTGACTTGGACCGGTGCGAGCCATGTCGGGAACGCGCCTTTATACTCTTCAATCAAGTAAGCGACAAACCGTTCCATCGTCGAGACGACACCACGGTGCAACACGATTGGACGGTGGTCCTTACCGTCTGGCCCAGTGTATGTCAAATCGAAACGCTCCGGAAGCAAGAAGTCGAGTTGGACAGTCGAGAGCGTCTCTTCTTTCCCGAGCGCCGTCCGTACTTGCACGTCGAGTTTCGGTCCGTAGAATGCCGCTTCCCCTTCCGCCTCAAAGTATGGAAGCTCGAGCTCATCCATCGTTTCCTTCAACTGACTTTGTGCCATTTCCCAAATCGCATCGTTATCGAAGTACTTCTCTTTATCAGCAGGATCGCGATACGAGAGACGGAAACGATAATCTTTGATGCCGAAGTCAGCATATACTTCTTGAATCAAATGAACGATGTCTTTGAATTCTTGTTTCATCTGTTCTGGTGTAACGAACGTATGTCCATCATTCAAGACCATGTAGCGAACACGTTGAAGACCTGTGAGCGCCCCTGACATCTCATAACGGTGCATTCCACCAAGCTCAGCGATTCGAAGTGGAAGTTCACGGTACGAACGTGGCTCATGTTTGTAGATTGTCATATGGTGCGGGCAGTTCATCGGACGAAGGACGAGTTCTTCGTTGTCCATCTCCATTTTCGGGAACATGTCGTCTTGGTAGTGATCCCAGTGTCCAGATGTCTTGTACAAGTCGACCGAACCGAGAACCGGTGTGTAGACATGTTGATATCCGAGTTCGAGCTCTTTATCAACGATGTAGCGCTCGACCGTACGACGAATCGAAGCCCCTTTTGGAAGCCACATCGGAAGCCCCTGACCGACTTCTTGTGAGACGAAGAAGAGGTCGAGTTCTTTCCCGAGTTTACGATGATCGCGTTCTTTCGCCTCTTCAAGAAGACGCAAGTGTTCAGCGAGTTGTTCTTTCGTCGCCCACGCTGTTCCATAAATACGCTGTAACATCTTATTGTCTGAGTCCCCACGCCAGTAGGCACCAGCCACGCTCATCAATTTGAAGATTTTCAACTTCGATGTTGACGGGACGTGTGGTCCACGGCAAAGATCAAAGAACTCACCTTGATGGTAGATTGTCAGTGTTTGATCAGCAGGAATATCCTCGATCAACTCGATCTTGAGCGGGTCTCCCAACTCTTTATAGCGAGCGAGCGCCTCGTCACGAGAAACGACTTCGCGTGTGATTTCCAAGTTCTCATCGACGATGCGTTTCATCATCTTTTCGATTTCAGGAAGGTCTTCCTCATTGATGCGACGATCCATCTCGATATCGTAATAGAATCCGTTCTCAATCGTCGGCCCAATTCCGAGATAGATGTTATTGTCTTCTCCGTATAACCGTTTGATTGCTTGAGCCATCAAGTGAGCCGACGAGTGACGCATCAAATCAAGACCGTCTTCCGAGTCCGGCATCACGAGCTCGATTTTGCCGTCATGTTCGATTGGACGACGGTAGTCGATGAGTTCTCCGTCTAGTTTTGCTGCGATTGCTTTTTTACGGAGTCCCGGACTAATCGAGCCCGCGACGTCTTCTGCTGTGACGCCGGCTTCGAACTCTTTTACCGCGCCATCTGGAAATGTTAATTGAATCATGTACATTTGTCCCCTCTCAAAAATGAATATAAAAAAAGCCCATCCCTCAAAAAGGGACGAGCTTTGATTCTCGTGGTACCACCCTCGTTCCCAAGCAATCTGCTTGGCTCGAACACACGATAACGAGTGTGAATCGCCGCACGATTGACCCGTACGGTGCTCCGAGGGAGTAAATGCATCGTCGTCGTTAGGAAGCTTCCACCGCCCTTCCCTCGCTAAAACTCGTCTCGATGATCCATATCCTCTTCTATGCATCCTTTATATGATTCTTAGTATAGTCAACTCACCAGAGAAAAACAATCCTTTACCGACGCCGATTTTCACCCTTTAACTCAATTTGGGTCGTCGTCGTAGAAATACGTTGCATGAGTCGCTGTGCTTTCATTTTGTTTTGCGGCGAACCATCGATTGAAAAGTGCGTCTCGAGCTCTTCCCCGCTAAAGTTTGAACTGTAGAGCGTCGGTAAGCGATGCATCATCCGATACTGAAGAATGATGCCGAACAATTCATCTCGTACCCACGGACTGATGGCTTCAGCTCCGATGTCATCAATCAATAAGACTGGCACATGTTGAAACGACATCAAGAAAGAGTCGAACGACTCGGTACGGATTTTACGTTTCGCCTCCGACACAAAGCCCGGGGCGTGAACTAAAATCGTCTCGATGTCCGCCACCTTCAACTCATTGGCGATTGCGGCGAGTAAATACGTCTTCCCGACGCCAAAACTACCGTGGAGATAGAGACCGTTCACTTTTTGACGCGCCTTCATCCCTGTCACGAATCGCATCGCTTCACGCAATGCGATTTTACGCGCGTCGTCGGCCCAATCAAATGACTCAAAGCTCGCCTCACGGACTTCTTCCGGTAAGAACAAACTCTTAAACTTACGGTCCATCTCTTTTTGGCGTCTCGCCTGACGATGAGCGACCGTCTCTTCATAGCGAATGGCAATCTGTCCTAGATCGACATAGAGCACCGGTTGATGACCCGGGATGACGGCCTGATCTTCTATGAACGTTTTTCCATCCATCTGTTCCGCGTACTCACTCAGTTTGGTAAACCCGATTTCAATCGCCTTCTCCTCTAACTCTGGATGAGCGTTCAAAAATGCGATGACACCCGGGTGATTCAGTGTACGTCTGCGAATCGACTCGTACGCCTCACGAACTTCTTTTCGGTTCATCAACTGAGACAGCGACTGATTGATTCGTTCCATCCCCTCACCCCTTCTCTTTCAATTCATTTAATAGTTTCACGAGTTCCGCGTCATCCGGAACGGACGACTCAAGTTCCTTTTTCCTCGCTTGGTCGTATGAGCGCTGTTGTTTCGCCTCATCCTCGAGCCACTTCGGCATATCCCCTTGCTGGGGTTTCCGTCGTGACCCGACCGTGGTGCGTTGCACGCTCTCGCGTTTTTGTTGTTTCTTCTCGATGAGCGCATCTTGAGATTCTTCACGCTCTAGCGCTTCTTTTGCGTTCGTATAGCCTGCTGTTTTCCAACTTGTCGCAATGCGCAAGACATAGTTCTCGCTCAGCCGCGTCTGCTTCTTCACTTCGATACAGTAATAGAAGAGCGCATTGATGACCCCTGGCGCGAGACCGAGTGTGTCGACGAGTTCAATGACTAACTGTTCATCACTCTTTGAAAGTTGCGGGGTCTTCCGAAGCGTCGAGACATATTGATGCGGATGTGCGGACTCCATCACCTCAGGGTCATGCAAGTCTCCTAGTTTCGTCTGTTCAAGTTCGACGGTCTTCTCTTTCCGATGGCGCGTCTGTTTCTTTTTCAATTGTAAGACCATTTGACGACACCCGTCCCGCTTCTCTTGCTCACTGAGTGGCAGATACGCCTCATGGACGAAATACTCTTTTAACATCTCAGCCATCGTCTCTTCATCGAGTTGAGACACGTAGGCCAGTTTTGTGATCGTTTCGTCTAATTTTTTCGTGAAAAATCCAACTGGAAAATTCGTCAGTTTTTTCACAATTTCCATATCGAACGAATAGTTGATTTCAATCTTTGCCCGGTCCGGCTTTTCATAATTTTTTTGTGTGAACGCACGATGGTTTACTCCTTTGACATCAAACACTTCATTGAAGTCCTTTGTCACCTCGACGATGCCTGCCGGCAACGGATCAATCGTAAAACGCCCCTGCAATTGTTTGAATCGTACTTCCCCGACTTTATAGAAGAGGAAACTCGACAACAGACCGTCATTCAAAAACGTGTGCGGTGCAAGCGGGACGCGTAACTGATAGACGTATTGTGTCAATCGAGCGTCTTTTGTTTTATAGGTGCGCACTAACCCGATCGCTTCTAAACGGAACAGACTGTCCATTAACTCATTGATAGAGAACTCCAACATCTCACATAATGCACTATGTGACATATAGTTGGATTTCATTTTGCCCGGCTTCAGTTCGCTCCATAACGTTTGATAGAGTGCGAGCGCCTTCACTCCGATGACAGGTTGATATAAGTGGTAAAGGGACTGGTACGATTCACGGTCGACAAGACCGGTACTCATGATTAACAATTCGTCCGTCCCAAAGATTGTACGTTCTTTCTCCATGGCTCTCTCCCTTGAAAAAGGGCGACCAGCAGGCCGCCCTTTAGTTGGTCGAATTTTCTTGCTTCATTAAATCTTCAAGTTCTTTAAAGAACACCGTGATGTCTTTGAATTGACGATAAACCGATGCGAAACGGACATATGCGACTTCATCGACTCGCGCGAGCTCGTTCATCACGAGCTCACCTACTTGTTCACTCGGAATCTCTGACTGGGCGAGGGCACGAAGTTGCTGTTCGACTTTCGTCACAACTCCTTCAAGCTGTTCAAGTGTGACAGGTCGTTTCTCGCACGCCCGAATAATGCCGCGAAGCACTTTTTCACGACTGAACTCTTCACGATTTCCATCTTTTTTAACAATGATGAGCGGTGTCTGTTCAACCGTCTCAAACGTTGTAAACCGATACCCACATTTTTCACATTCACGACGACGTCGAATCGAATAATGGTCTTGCACCGGACGGGAATCGAGCACTCTCGTTCCATTATGATCACATTTCGGACAACGCATGCTCAAACCTCCTTATCGTTCGACTGTTTTATTACCAATGGCACGTAACGGGAATTGTTGCGTGAGTGCCTCGTAGTAGTGCGATACAATTTGCGAGAGGTCTGCACCGAGTCGCTGCTCACGGTTTAATGTGAAATCGACTGCCGTCCGACCGCCATCCACTTGAACAATCGTGATGAGCCCGTCCCAACCTTCCCCTACAAATGAAAGTTCCCCTCGATTTGCATCGATTCGACGAACCTTCTGTCCGTTCTCTTGAATCTTTCCTTCTAACCATTGCAACATCGCATGTGTTGATGCCGCATAGTAACGTGTTTGAAGCATTTCATTTTTATGTGTATCTTTCGTTTCAATATGTGTTTGTAACTTATCTAACAGTCCCATAATCCACCTCAACGCCTGAGTTATATACGTTAAGCATATCAAAATTAAGGCGACAACAAAACAATTAAAAGGGCTGACCGTTAAACGGCCAGCCTCAAAAGGTCAATCTGATTTATTTGCTGATTGCCACTTGCGCTTCCGGAACACGAATCGGTCCCATTCCACGCTCAAGTTTCACATCTTCACGTACTTTTGCATCCAATCCTTCAGCTATATACTGCGATGCTGTAGCCGGATCGATTCGATCTCCACATGTAAACACGTCAACTGACGCATAGCCATGTTCTGGGAAACTGTGAATCGTTAAGTGTGATTCTGAAATGATGACGACTCCACTTACACCGTGTGGCGCAAACTTGTGGAATGCAACTTCGCGGACTTCAGCGCCCGAACGAAGAGCAGCATCGACGAACAAACGCTCGATGTAGTCGATATCATTCAATTTGTCGGGATTGCACTCCCAAAGTTCTGTAATAATGTGACGTCCCATAGTATCCATATTAGTGGATCCCCCTTTACATCAATGGTCTCAAAGTAGTTGATGATCACTCACTTTGTGCCTGAATCGCCCACAACCACGGGGGCAAGTTAGTCCTAAGAGGTCCTAACCCTTTAAGTTGCGTTTGTCAGACCAATTGAAGTTCACGAAATTGAGTGTAACGTGTTTGGGACGTCCTTACAAGACATTTGATAAAAAAATTCAAAAAATATTTTCCTGAACGTAATATTTTTTAGGCGTGTGTTTCTTGCTGACCGATTTGAAGATAGCTGGCCACCATGTCCAACAAGTCCACGACACGGCATGAATAGCCCCATTCATTGTCATACCATGCGAGTACTTTGACATGATTTCCGCCGAGCACCATCGTCGAATCCATGTCGATAATCGACGAGCGATCGTCCCCGTTAAAATCAATAGAGACGAGCGGTTCGTGAGAAACACCTAAAATACCTGTCATTTCTCCAAACGCTGCCCGTTCAAACGCTTCATTGACTTCATCGACCGTGACATCTCGGTGGAGTTCGACGACCAAATCGACAAGTGATACGTTCGGAGTCGGCACACGGAGTGCCATTCCGTTCAACTTTCCTTGTAGTTCCGGCATCACAAGACCAATCGCCTTAGCCGCTCCCGTCGATGTCGGGATGATGGAACTGCCACACGCGCGCGCGCGACGCAAATCTTTATGCGGGTTATCAATATTGTTCTGATCGTTCGTATAGGCGTGAACGGTCGTAATCAGTCCCGTTTCAATACCGAACGTCGAATGTAAGACCTTCACGACAGGTCCGAGACAGTTCGTCGTACACGATGCGTTTGAGATGATATGATCTTCCTCCGGGCGATAGTCACGATCATTGACCCCCATCACGATCGTTCGTAAATCCCCTTTACCCGGTGCGGTCAAAATCACTTTTTTCGCCCCTGCCTCGAGATGAAGTCGTGCCCCGCTATCAGAGTTAAACTTCCCGGTCGCTTCGACGACGATGTCGATTTTAAGGTCTGACCAAGGCAAGCGTGATGGATCACGTTCCGAAATGAGTTCAATCCGTTTCCCATCGACTTCGAGCGCATCCCCATGCGCACGTACTGTCAATCCGAATGGACCATGAATCGAGTCGTGTTTAATGAGATGCGCAAGTGTTTCCGCCGGATAACTTGCGTTAATCGCCACCACTTCATGACGTCCCTCGAGCATCAATTTTCGAAATACCATTCTTCCGATTCGACCAAATCCGTTAATTGCCACTTTTGTCCCCATGATAGATCCCCCTTTTTCTACATTACGGTTTCATTATAACGGATAGCTGTAAGCGTTTTCACTATGATTCGTCACATTTTTTCCGTTTTTCTTTGTTTATTTTTTGAAAATGAGGGAAATTTCTTGGCGTAACAGACAAGAGAAAGGAGGCGTCATGATGTTTGATTGGGGAGATATCGATAAATTCTTTATTTCGTTCTTTATCATTTTACCGATTGTGACGTTAATTCATGAGCTTGGACACTTCTTCTTCGCAAAGTTGTTCGGCGGCTCACTCGATATGCAAATCGGTACCGGGAAGAAACTATTTAAAGTAGGTCGTTTACAAGTAAATCGTGTTTATTTTTACGATGCATGGTGCCAGTTCACTGATTTAAGATGGAGCAACAAGGTCACCCGTACGCTAGTCTATGGCGGTGGAGCCATTTTCAATTTAGCGAGCATCTTAATCGTCAACGCGTTCATTCTTCGACGAGATATTGAACCGACACTCTATACGTATCAGTTCGCCTATTTCTCATTCTACTATATCTTCTTCTCACTCTATCCCATCTATTATTCGAACGGTCATCCTAGTGATGGACGTGCGATTTATGATACATGGAAAAAAGGGTCTCCAGAATCCGATCCATTAAACTAAAAAGAAGGCGATATCAGTCGCCTTCTTTTTGTATCGTTTGAAACTGTTCGACCAGACGATTGATTTGTGGAGGGAGGTCCCCTAATGCCCCATTATTGTTTATGAGGAAATCCGCCTGGTGCTTTTTATCTTCAATTGGAATCTGTGAACGAATACGGGCTAACGCCTCTTCTTTCGTCAATCCATTCCGTTCCATGAGACGCATCAGTTGAATCTCTTCACGGCAATAGACGACGACGGAATAATCAACCAGATCGAGCATCGTCCCTTCAAACAATAAGGGAATATCAAAAATGACGACAGGTTCCCCCGATGCCTCATACGTTCGCATTTGCTCGTTCATTTCTTCTCGAATCGCTGGATGCATCAATTGATTCAATTGCTGACGTTTTGCTTCATCATGGAAGATTTCCCGACCGAGCGCAGGACGGTTCAGCACGTCGCCCACAAAACATTTTGGAAATGCGGCCCTTACCCCCTCAATCGCCTTTCCTCCTGGTTCAACGACCGTCCTTGCAATCAAATCGGCATCGATAATCGGAATGCCTCGTTCTCGAAACAGTCGCGATACCGTAGACTTCCCGGTTGCAATTCCACCAGTCAATCCAATCTTCAACATACACGTCCACCCCTTAACGTTGTTGACAGTGCGGACAGTAATGCGTACCTCGCCCGCCCAATTTCATCTTTTCAATTTCATGTCCGCATCGGCGGCACGGTTCTCCGGTCTGTCCATACACGTAGAGCCTCTCTTGAAACGTTCCTGTGGCCCCATCTGGATTGGCATAACTGCGAATCGTACTACCTCCACGCTCAATGGCCTCAGTCAATACAGCAATGGCTTCAGTCCGCACACGGTCGACTTCTTCGTGTGACAAACTTGCGGCCGGTCGTGTCGGATGGACACCCGCACGAAACAACGTCTCATCTACATAGATGTTACCTAATCCAACAAAGATGGATTGATCGAGGAGGGCGGTCTTAATCGCGCGTGTCTTCATGCGCTCTAAACGTCGGTGTAACACCTCGGTTGTCACACGCTCGTCAAACGGCTCGTACGCAAGTAATGAGAGCGGTGGTGTGGTATGAATCGTTTCATTCGTCCGCAACTCCATCGTACCGAATTTACGGACATCATTATAGTGTAGAGTCGATTGGTCCGTGAACGTAATCACGATATGTGTATGTTTTACCGGTTCTGTAATGGAGTCATAAGGGAAAAACTTCCCTTCCATCCGAAGATGGGAGACGAGATACCCGTTCGTCAATTTGAATAAGATGAATTTCCCCCGACGTTCCACATCCGTAATCGTTTCTCCTATCAAATGGTGAACCCATTCTTCGGGGTCGAGTCCGCGGATAATTTTAGGGTCAAGGACATCGACAGACTGAATCGTTTTTCCTGAAACGGCAGGTCGCAACCTACGACAGACCGTTTCGACTTCTGGTAATTCTGGCATACTGATTTCCTTTCTATCCGTTTATTTCGTGTCAAACCATGTCGTTCCAACCGCTCCGTCCGCACGTAACGGGACATCAAGTGTGACCGTATGTTCCATCGCTTCGGTCACAAGTTTTTCTAATGCTTCCATCTCTTCGGCCGGACCTTCGAATATCAATTCATCGTGTACTTGTAACAACAGCTTAGATTGAAGTTTTGACGTGTTTAACGCATGATCGACATCAATCATCGCTTTTTTAATAATGTCCGCTGCCGTTCCTTGAATCGGTGTGTTGATTGCGGTACGTTCAGCAAACCCACGCAAGTTGAAATTACGAGAATGGATGTCCGGGATGTTCCGGCGTCGTTTCAACATCGTCTCGACGAACCCGTGTTCACGTGCCCGTTCAATCGCGGCATCCATGAACGTCTTCACCCCAGGGAACTGTTCAAAGTACGTATCGATAAAGGTCTGCGCTTCTTTCCGTGTAATCCCTAGGTTTTGTGAGAGTCCATAATCACTGATGCCATAGATGATTCCGAAGTTGACGGCTTTTGCTTGACGACGCATGAGTGACGTAACTTCTTCAGTGGAAACTTTAAACACGTTCGCCGCCGTCGACGTATGAATATCCTCATCGTGAAGGAAGGCTGCCATCATCTTCTCATCTTGTGACATATGTGCCATGATGCGCAGTTCGATTTGAGAGTAATCGACCGCATAAAGTACCCATCCCGGTTCACTCGCGGTAAACGCTTTACGGATGCGACGCCCTTCTTCTAATCGAATCGGAATATTTTGAAGGTTCGGGTTAACCGACGAAAGCCGTCCCGTTTGAGTAAGCGTCTGTGTATAACGCGTATGAATCTTGCCATCATCCTTCACGACTTTCTGCAAGCCCTCGACATACGTGGACTGAAGTTTGCCAAGTTCACGATAATGCATGATTTTCTCAATGATCGGATGAAGCGGTGCCAATTTTTCGAGGACATCCGCTGCCGTTGAGTATCCTGTTTTCGTCTTTTTCACAGGAGGGAGTGACAGTTTTTCAAATAATACGACCCCTAACTGTTTCGGTGAGTTGATGTTGAACGGTTCCCCGGCTAATTCATGAATCGTGACCTCAAGTGCATTTAGACGTTCACGCAGGTCCGTTTCCATATGTTGAAGCGTTTCGACATTTACGTGGATACCAGCCCACTCCATCTCGGCCAATACGGAGACGAGTGGTTTTTCAAGCGCCTCATAGAGTTCTGTCTGTTCATTCTCTTTCAACTCCGAAACAATGCGTTCAAACAATGTGTAGATGGCGTACGCCTTTTCTGCGAGATGAGCATGAAAAACATTCTCTTCCGGCACCTTGATTTTTGCACCTTTTCCGTAGACCGTTTCATCTTCCTCAAGAGGATACGTAAAGTGTGCGGCAATCGAGCTGAGAGACGTCCCACCAGATAGGTTGAGCAAATACCCTGCGACAAGCAGGTCTTCATACCCACGCAGTGCCAATTGGTGACGTTTCAATTGAATAATTGTCTGCTTCGCATCGAGACAAATCGTCGTCTTCGTCTCGTTTTCGATCCATTCCTTGACCCGTTCGTCCTCAAGAAGCGTCACATCTCCAATCGTGACACCTCGTTCCGAAGCGATCGCCACTCCAATCACGTCTTCTTCAAAATAATCATCATTCAGCTGTTCAAGCATTAACACAGCTCGCGATAAATCTTGATCGGCCAACGCGATTGTTGGTCGTTCCGCTTTTTCAACCGGTTCTTCTGAAGAGGTATCCGTCAGTTTGCCGATGAGTGACTTGAACTGTAAATCCATAAATAACGTTTTGACGACCGAAGCGTCATATGGCTTAAAGAGAAGATCATCCATCGTCACATCAATCGGTACATCCGTGTAAATGGTCGCCAACTGTTTCGACATTTTCGCTTCTTGTTCATTCGCCTCTACTTTTTCCTTTTGCTTCCCTTTCAACTCATCCGTATGTTCGTAAAGGGCCTCGACGGTACCGTATGTGGCAATCAACTTCAGTGCCGTCTTTTCCCCGACCCCTGGAATACCAGGAATGTTGTCAGATTTATCTCCCATTAATCCTTTTAGGTCAATCATCTGAATCGGTTGTAGTCCGTCGTAGCGTTCCTTGAACGCGGTCACGGTCATTTTCTCGACGTCGGTGATGCCTCGTTTCGTCAAATAGACCGTCACACGTTCATTGATCAATTGAAGTAAATCCTTATCCCCCGTCACAACCGTCACCTGATCAAAAGTCGGGTCTTTTGAGAGCGTCCCGATGATATCATCCGCCTCGTATTGATCGAGCTCTAAGACAGAGATGCCAAACGCCCGACAAACGTCACGCACGAGCGGAAATTGTTCACGCAATTCTCCCGGTGTCTTTTGACGTCCACCTTTGTATTCCGCGAACGTATCGTGACGGAACGTTTTCTTTGACGCATCGAACGCCACAGCAAAATGAGTCGGTTGCTCATCTTCCATTAGTTTCAATAACATCATCGTAAACCCATACACTGCATTCGTATTCCGACCTGACGCATCCGACATCGGAGGCAGTGCAAAAAACGCACGATATGTTAAGGAGTTCCCATCAAGGACTAGTAGTTTATTCATTCAATCGACCTCCATTCTTCTCTTCAACCATCATACCATACGGGTACATGCGTTCGAAAAAAAAGACCCTTTTCTACGAATAGAAAAGGGCCAAATTCTCGATCGTGTGGAGATGAGCACCGATCGAGTCACGAGATGATGAAGAGGTCTCATTCATAGGATAGCAAGGTTTTGTAAAGTAAATATGAACGAACGATAAAGTCATTGTTAAACCCGAGGGAATGTAATGGTAAACGTCGTTCCTTTGCCTTCCTCACTCTCTACGTCGATCGTGGCATGATGCAAATCGATGATGTGTTTCACGATGGCGAGTCCGAGGCCAGTTCCACCCGAGTTCCGACTTCTTGCCTTATCGACACGATAGAAGCGCTCAAAAATACGACTCACTTCTTTTTCGGCGATCCCGATTCCGTTGTCCTTGACGCGAAGTTTATAGGAATCTGCCATTGCTTCCACGGCGATGTCGACACGACTTCCTTCTGGTGAATAGTTGATGGCGTTGGCGACCAAGTTCATGATGACTTGCTTCATTCGGTTCAGGTCCGCTTGCAAGACGACCGTTCCCTCGTGTTTCGTTTCTAGCTGAATCGACTTCTTGCTCGCCTTTTGACTGAGCAGGAGACAGACCTCATCGACGAGCTGATTCAGATCGACGGACACCAACTCCATTTGGAAGTCATCCCGCTCCAATCTCGACAATTCAAGGAGATCCTCAACAAGCATCTGCATCCGTGTCGCTTCTTTCTGGATGATGTCTAAAAACTGGTCTCGAAGTTCCGGGACTTCTTTCGCCCCATCAAGAAGCGTCTCACTAAACCCACGTATGGATGTGAGCGGTGTCTTCAGTTCATGACTAACGTTCGCCACGAAATCTTTCCGCATCTTCTCAAGTCGTTTCAGTTCCGTGATATCGTTAAACAGTAACGTCGTGCCGCGAAGCATCCCGGTGTCACTGAAAATCGGTGCTGCGGATACCATATACGTTTTTTGATTGAATCCCGTTCGAATCGATAACTGACGGCGGTGGACCTCTTCCGTCAGATAAACGTCTTCGATCAGTGTTTCTACTTCAGGACTCGGTAGAATCCCGTGATAAAATTGTCCAATCGTTAAATCATCGTATTGGAACATTTCACGATAAGAGCGGTTGACCAACGTGACAATCCCTCGCTCGTCGACGAGCAGAAGACCCGCCCCCATATACTCGATTAACGATTCGAGTCTCGCCCGTTGTACGGACTCCCCGAGAGAAATCGACTCCAAATTCCGGGCAAGCACGTTGATTGACCCTGCTAGGCTACCGGTCTCTTCATCATTTCTGAGTTCATACACACGGGCCCGATAATTCCCGTCCGCCAGTTCCCGCAAAACGATCGTCGCCTCATCGATTGGTCGAATAAATTGATTCGTCAAATGTTGGAGCACGAATAAAATTATGAAGAAGGAGAAGAAGAGCGCGAGGGCAATCGTCAACCAGATGCGATTGTACACCCCTTCTAAATCCGATACATAACGGATGAATGTTAAATAGACTGTCCCACCCGTCGCAAGTTCGATCGGTTTTGTGTATTGAATCAACTCGTCCTCATCCGCTTCACCGAACGTCCCTTCCTCAGGGACCATATTCGGATCAATTTTGTAATCGATGGACCCGACGCGAAACGGCGTGCCAGCGATTACCTCCATCCGACTATTGAGAAGGAGAATATCAAAGCTGCTTCCGTCATCGATTTGACCGACATACTCACGAATCTCGTCCAATTCGCCTTCTTCGAGGTAGAGGGCTGCCAATTGAGCATCTTCTTTTAGACGGTCTCGTTCAGAATCCAGATAAAAGTCTTTGAAGAGTTGCCCAAGGACAATCCCGAGCGTCAACAAGACACCGGTCACAAGAAAAATGAGAGTCGTCATAAATCTAGAGCGATACGTCTTCATTCCGAAGTCGGCTCCTCCATCTTATAGCCAAGACCACGAATCGTTTTAATATAGGTCGGTTTCTTCGTTACCGGTTCAATTTTTTCACGAAGGTGACTGATATGGACATCAACAATCCGGGTATCACCTACAAAGTCATAATTCCAAATGGCCGATAACAATTGGTCTCGCGTCAACACGCGTCCTTTATTTTTCGCCAAATAGGCTAACAATTCGAATTCTTTCGGCGTCAACTCGAGGCGCTCCCCTTGCTTGAACACTTCGTAGTTTGAAGTGACGATTTTAACATCTCCGATTTGAATGACGTCCTCTTCAACCGCCGATTCTTGCGGGGCAGAACGTCTAAGAATCGCTTTGACGCGCGCGACTACTTCACGTGGGCTGAACGGCTTCGTCAAATAATCGTCCGCTCCGAGCTCGAGCCCCAATACTTTGTCAAACTCATCATCTTTTGCCGTGAGCATTAAAATCGGTGTATTGACTTTTTGCTGACGAAGTCGTTTGCACACTTCAAGTCCATCCATCTCCGGGAGCATCAAATCGAGCACAATGAGCACGGCGTCCTTTTTCTCAGCCAATTCCAATCCGGTTTTGCCGTCGTGCGCCGTCTCTACTTCAAAGCCAGCTTGTTCTAAATTAAATTTCAATAATGTCGCAATCGACACTTCATCGTCGACAACAATTACTTTATCAGCCACACTGCTTCCTCCTCTTAAACCATCAAATGTCACTTTCTATTTTACAAATCAATGCTTGAAACGACCAACCTCAAAGCAAATCTTTACAAAAACAAAACAAATCCACTTTCAGTGTAGCATGTTCGATAAGAGAGAAGGCGCAAAAAAGGTGCCTCCTGCAACATGACAGGAAGCACCTCAAACTTATAAGACGCTTAATACCGAGCGGACAGAATCCGCAGACCTCGATAGCGCTGCTTTTTCTTCATCCGTCAAGTCGAGCTCTAACACTTGCTCAATTCCATGTTTACCAAGAATCGTCGGGACGCCAAGATACAAATCATGGAATCCGTACTCTCCCTCAAGGTATGCGATGGCCGGTAAGATTCGACGCTGATCTTTTACAATCGCCTCGACCATCTCCACGATGGCAGCGGCTGGCGCATAATACGCCGAGCCATCGCCCAGTAGTTGGACAATCTCGCCGCCACCTTTTCGTGTCCGTTCAACGATTTGCTCGATTCGCTCATGTGGGATGAGTTTTTCGAGCGGGATGCCTCCAGCGTAAGAATAGCGTACGAGAGGCACCATTTCGTCTCCATGACCTCCAAGGACGAATCCGGATACGTCTTTGACAGAAACATTCAGCTCTTGTGCCACAAACGTTCGGAAGCGAGCCGTATCCAATACACCGGATTGACCGATGACGCGTTCTTTCGGGAACCCTGATTCTTTGAACGCCGCGTACGTCATGGCGTCTACTGGGTTCGTCAATACGATCAGGATGGCGTCTGGAGAGTAACGGGCAATCTCTTTCACAACCGAGCGCATGACGTTTGCGTTCGTTGCGACGAGGTCGTCCCGGCTCATCCCCGGCTTGCGCGCGATTCCCGCGGTAATGACAACCACATCGGAATCGGCCGTGTCCGCGTAATCAGACGTACCTGTGACCCACGAATCAAACCCTTGAATCGGTGCCGTTTCTTGCATGTCGAGCGCTTTCCCTTTCGTCGGTCCTACTTTTTCTTCCATATCGAGCAGTACGACATCCCCTAGCTCACGTTGAGCCAAGTACAGTGCAGTCGTTGCACCGGTGAAGCCACTTCCAATAACAGAAATTTTGTTACGACGAATCATGAGCTCTCCTCCTCGGTCGTCTTACATGTTTTTAATCAATTCATCCGCGAACTCTGAACATTTCACTTCTGTCGCGCCGTCCATGAGACGTGCGAAGTCGTATGTGACAACTTTCGAAGCGATCGTTTTCTCCATTGAGTTGATGATGAGGTCCGCCGCTTCGTTCCAGTTCATGTGGCGGAGCATCATCTCACCTGAAAGGATGACTGAAGATGGGTTTACTTTATCGAGACCCGCGTATTTCGGAGCAGTACCGTGTGTCGCTTCGAAGATCGCGTGACCTGTGATGTAGTTGATGTTCGCACCAGGTGCAATCCCGATTCCACCTACTTGAGCAGCAAGGGCATCTGAGATATAGTCACCGTTCAAGTTCATCGTCGCAACAACGTCGAACTCACGTGGACGAGTCAAAATCTGCTGGAGGAAGATATCAGCGATTGAATCTTTGACGATAATTTTCCCTTCAGCTTCCGCTTTCGACTGAGCTTCGTTAGCAGCTGCTTCACCAGATTCTTCTTTGATACGGTCATACTGTGCCCATGTGAACACTTTGTCACCGTACTCCGCTTCAGCGAGTGCATAACCCCAGTTTTTGAAGGCGCCTTCTGTGAACTTCATGATGTTCCCTTTGTGGACGAGCGTTAAAGATTTACGGTTGTTCGCAATCGCATATTCAATTGCTGCACGAACCAAACGTTCTGTTCCTTCAGAAGAAACTGGCTTGATTCCGATTCCTGATGTTTCTGGGAAACGGATCTTGTTGACATTCATCTCGTCTTGCAAGAATTTGATGAGTTTTTTTACTTCATCGCTTCCTGAAGCGTACTCGATTCCAGCATAGATATCTTCAGTATTTTCACGGAAGATGACCATATCTGTATCTTCAGGACGTTTTACTGGTGAAGGAACACCTGTGAAGTAACGAACTGGGCGAAGGCATGTATATAAATCGAGTTCTTGACGAAGTGCGACGTTCAATGAACGAATTCCTCCACCGACCGGAGTCGTAAGTGGTCCTTTGATGGCAATCAAGTACTCACGAATTTGATCAAGTGTCTCTGTTGGGAGCCATTCGCCTTTTTCGTTATATGCTTTTTCCCCAGCATATACTTCCATCCATTCGATTTTCTTGTCGCCGCCATATGCTTTTTCAACCGCAGCGTCAAATACGCGAACAGCCGCATTCCAAATGTCAGGACCTGTTCCGTCACCGATAATGAATGGTACGGTCGGTACGTTTGGTACGTTCAATACACCGTTTTCAACTGTAATCTTTTGTCCTTGTGTCAACATAATGAATCCCCCTAAGTACATTACTGTAGGTCGACGCGTGCGCCGACCTACGTCACTTGTTAGTTTACCAAACTTTTGTCTAAAATGTGTCTCGAATTAACGTTCGTTTACCGGAACATATTTACGGCTCGTTTCACCGACATATTCCGCACGTGGACGAATCAAGCGATTGTCCGCATATTGTTCGAGAATGTGCGCGATCCAGCCAGAAATACGAGATACGGCGAAGATCGGTGTGAATAGATCTTCCTCGAGTCCGAGCGCATAATACGTTGAAGCTGAATAGAAATCGACATTTGGTTTCAATCCTTTTTCCGTTTCGACAAGATGGTCGATTTTCTCAGACATCTCATACCATTTCGGTTCGCCGATTTGAGCAGTCAACTGACGGCTCATTTCTTTCAAATGCTTCGCACGTGGGTCGCCGTCCTTGTAGACGCGGTGACCGAAGCCCATGATTTTCTCTTTGCGCTCGAATTTGCCACGAACATATTCTTCAACACGGTCGACCGAGTCGATCTCGTGCAACATTTTCATTACCGCTTCGTTCGCACCACCGTGAAGTGGCCCTTTGAGTGCCCCCATGGCCGCCGTGACACCTGAGTACATATCCGAGAGCGTCGCTACACAAACGCGAGCAGTGAATGTCGAAGCATTCAACTCGTGGTCTGCGTGTAAGATGAGCGCTTTATCAATCGTCTTTTCTGCTACATCGCTCGGCTCTTCACCGTTTAGCATATATAAGAAGTTCGCAGCGTAAGAAAGACCTGGTTTTGGTGCGACCGGTTGCTCCCCTTTACGAAGACGGGCGAATGCCGTCACGATTGTAGCAACTTGTGCTTGTAGGCGAATCGCTTTACGCATGTTGGCCTCGTCACTCATGTCTTCAGATTCCTCATCGTATAGAGCGAGTTGTGAGAGTGCTGTACGAATCGTTGCCATCGCATTGGCTGACTTCGGCGCACGTTTTAACGTATCAATCACCTCTTCAGGTAATGTCGCTTCTTTTACAAGCGCTTCTGAGAGCGCTGTCAATTCCTCTGCATTTGGTAAGCGGTCGTTCCACAATAAGAACACTACTTCTTCGAATGTGGCGTTGTCCGCTAAATCATCAATGGTGTATCCTCCATAAGTCAATTGTCCGTCAATAATTGAGCTGACTTTTGAGGCCGCTGCCACAATACCTTCTAACCCTTTTGTCGTTGACATTCATAACTCCCCCTCAGTCTTGTTTAAAGTGGTCGACCGTAAAAACAGTCTGTTTGTAGGGAATAAGGATACGGGACGGGTTATTCCCCTGCATTCACCCAGTCTCCGTTTACCCTGTCCTTTATATAGTATAAACAATTTATTGCAAAAAAGAAATGTAAGCGGCTTCAGTTGTCAGAAAATATCAAAACCATTTTTCAATAACTTGAAATCCACCTAAAATCAATGCCGCGATACCAGCTCCGACAAGCGGTCCGACGGGAATCCCTTTCATGAATCCAACCGCTAGAATCGTACCTGCGAGGAGTGCCGTGGTGACGACCGGGTCGACACGCATCAGTTGTACACCTTGCCCCGCAGCAATGGCAACGAACATCCCTGAGGCAAATGCGACAATCCCGACCGGCCCTTTAATACTATTCCACAATTCTTTAAACCCGATATCGCCGGTCGCGATTGGGACGAGAACTGCGATCGTAATGATTGTCACACCCCAGCTGATTCCTTTCGATGCAAGTGTCGGAAATAACTGGTCTCCGAATCCGATTGCTTTGATGATCAACAAGACGCTACTTGCGATAATGACAGATTGGTTATTTGAAATGACACCGATTAAGACAAGCATCAATAAAAATAGATATGCACTCATACGTATTCCTTTCTTCGAACGTAAAAAGAACCGACCTTTGTAGAAGGCCGGTTCGATTGTCGTTCAATTATGCGTTGTAGATTTTACCTGTAAGTGGGTCGATTGAAATCATCTGACCGTCACGAAGCGATGTTGTCGCTGCATCAACACCTACGATGACTGGCTTGCGAAGTGATGGTCCAACGATCCCAGCGTGGCTCGTCAATCCGCCGTCTTCTGTGATGATTCCAGCCGCTTTTTCGATCGCAGGCATCATTTCTTTATCTGTGAATGGTGCGACAAGGATCATGCCGTCTTTCGCTTTTGCATTTGCTTCATCCGCATTTTTCGCGACAACGACTTCTCCAACAACACCGCGCTCACCGATTCCACGCCCGTCTGCGAGAGCGTGACCAACGATGTGGACTTTCATCATGTTTGTCGTACCAGCTGTCGCCGCAGGAATACCAGCTGAGATGACAACAAGGTCACCGTCAGTGACGAATCCAGCGTGACGTGCCGCTTCCGATGCTTGAACCAACATTTCATCCGTGTTGTTCGGCATTGTTTCAGCAACGATTGGATATACGCCCCATACGAGGTTCAATTGACGCGCAACGCGCTCCGATTCTGTCACCGCGATGATGTTCGCTTCAGGACGATACTTCGCTGTACGAGCAGCCGTATAACCTGATTGTGTCGGTGTCAAGATTGCTTTGGCGTTCAAGTTGATTGCCGTGTGCGCAACCGCTTGAGAGATCGCATCCGTCACTGTGTGCTCACTGCGCTTCTGACGATCTTTCAACAAGTTTTTGTAGTCGAGCATGCGTTCTGTACGCTCTGCGATTGCAGCTTGCATTTGAACAGATTCGATTGGGTAGTCCCCTGCAGCTGTTTCACCAGAAAGCATGACTGCGTCTGTTCCATCCAAGATTGCGTTTGCTACGTCTGATGCTTCCGCGCGTGTCGGACGCGGGTTACGTTGCATTGAATCAAGCATTTGCGTTGCTGTGATGACCGGCTTCCCGAGATCGTTACACTTCTTGATGAGTTCTTTTTGAACTGGTGTCACTTCTTCTGTCGGGATTTCAATTCCGAGGTCCCCACGGGCTACCATCAAACCGTCAGAGATTGCCAAGATTTCTTCGATGTTATCGACACCTTCTTGGTTCTCGATTTTCGGGTAAATCTTGATGTGTGATGCGTTATGTTTCTCGAGAAGTTGGCGAATTTCAACTACGTCAGATGCACGACGTACGAATGATGCTGCAATCACGTCAATGTCTTGTGAGATCCCGAACTCGATGTCCGCGATGTCTTTGTCCGTGAGGGCAGGAAGGTTTACCTTGACGTTTGGCAAGTTAACACCTTTCTTCGTCTTGATGATTCCTTCGTTTTCAATGACGCAACGGAGATCACGGTTATCAAGCTTTTCAACGACACGGAGTCCGATGAGACCGTCGTCGAGCATGATGTGTGAACCGACTTCCACATCATCGTAGAGTCCTTCGTACGTCACAGAGAAACGATCTTTCGTTCCGACGATTTCTTCCGTTGAGACGATTGTGACTTCTTTTCCTTTTTCAAGAAGTGCCTTACCGTCTTCGAATGTATGCGTGCGGATCTCTGGACCTTTTGTGTCGAGAAGAACAGTGACAACTTTACCCGCTGCTTTCGCCGCTTCACGGATGTCACGGATACGAGCTCCGTGCTCTTCATAGTCACCGTGTGAGAAGTTGAGACGGGCAACGTTCATCCCAGCTTCGATCATCTCAGGAAGACGCTTCTCAGAAGCCGGTCCAATGGTACATACAATTTTCGTTCTACGCATAATATAAAAACCTCCTAGGGGATATAGTGCAACTTACAAACAGAAAACGGGGGGCCTTGGACCGTATCCCGTCTCTGCAACATACAAAATCGTTTAAATCGACAATTGGTTAACGAGGTCAATCAATTGCATATCAATCGTGTGCTTGTTATTGTCGAGCGCCTCATCGATATCAAGATCCATCATCTGGTTGTTACGGATTCCGACAACGCGGCCCGCTTTCCCTTCGAGCAAGATCTCAACAGCGTATGCACCCATGCGACTTGCAAGGACACGGTCAGCGGCAGTTGGGGAACCACCACGTTGGATGTGACCGAGAATCGTGACGCGTGTTTCTGAGTTCGTCTTCTCCGCAATCAATTTGCCGATTTCTTCCGCACTTCCCGCACCTTCAGCAACGATGACGATCGAGTGCTTCTTACCGCGTGCAATCCCGTGATTGATTCTTTCCACGATTGCATTCAAATCTTCTGGACGTTCTGGGACGAGAATCGACTCAGCACCACCAGCGAGACCAGAATAAAGCGCGATATCACCAGCGTCGCGCCCCATGACCTCGATGACATACGTGCGTTCATGTGATGACGCCGTATCACGAATCTTATCGATCGCATCAAGCGCTGTGTTGAGCGCCGTGTCAAAACCGATTGTCGCATCTGTTCCTGGGATATCGTTATCGATTGTACCCGGAAGGCCGATTGTTGGGAATCCGAGTTCAGTCAATTTTTGAGCTCCGCGATAAGAGCCATCTCCACCAATGACCACGAGGGCATCGATATTGAACTTCTTCAACTGTTCTACTGCTTTCGCGCGACCTTCTTCTGTTCTGAATTCAGGACAGCGCGCAGAGCGAAGGAACGTACCTCCACGTTGAATGATATCGCCGACTGATCCAAGGTTTAATTCGACTAAATCACCTTCGATTAATCCTTGATAGCCGTTATACACGCCGTACACTTCAAGACCTTCAAAAATTGCTTTTCGGGTCACGGCACGGACAGCAGCGTTCATTCCAGGAGCGTCTCCTCCGCTTGTTAATACCGCAATACGTTTTAAATTCACGTCGCTCACCTCTTATGTGTTTTAACGAAATCTGAAAATAAAATACCACGTCTGACCTTTGTTTTACAACACAAGTATGTGAAAAAAATGCATAGGGTATCTTACAAAACAGTCAGTTGATGAATGAATAAAGCTTTATTCAAAGCCATTGTTACCGTTTTCACTCATTAATTGTGCCAATTTGATGATATTTGGTCGCACGTCCTTGAATCAGCTCAGAAGTCGATTGCGCGAGCAACTCATTCATATGCTGTAATAAGACAGGTTTCAAGAGTGACGACTGTAGTGACACATCAACGTGTGCCCCCCCATACACTTCTCCTACCACTTGATCGACAATCCCTAGGTTGAATAAATCTTGTGCTGTAATCTTCATCGTCTCCGCCGCACGTTCTGCTTGTTTCGCATCTTTCCACAACAGTGCCGCTGCACCTTCTGGCGAGATGACCGAGTACGTACTATTCTCAAGCATCAATAGACGGTCGCATACACCAATTCCAAGCGCACCGCCTGAACCACCTTCCCCAATGACAACGGAGACGATCGGCACTTTCAGCGTCGCCATCTCAAACAAGTTACGGGCAATCGCTTCACTTTGCCCTCTCTCTTCTGCGGCTTTCCCCGGATAAGCCCCTTTCGTGTCAATAAATGTCAAAATGGGACGGTTGAACTTTTCGGCTTGCTTCATGAAACGCAAGGCTTTTCGATAGCCCTCCGGGTGTGGCATACCAAAATTCCGTTTCATGTTCTCTTTCGTGTTCCGCCCACGCTGATGTCCGATAATCGTCACCGGCACTCCTTCAAACGTTGCGAGTCCAGATACGATTGCCGCATCGTCATATCCGTGTCGGTCCCCATGAAGTTCCATGAAGTCAGGGAACAAATGTTGGATGTAATCGAGCGTCGTCGGACGCTTCGGGTTTCGCGCCAACTGGACGCGGTCCCACGGTTTCATATTCCCATAAATATCTTTTTCTAATCGGTCGAGCTTTAACTCGAGATGACGAATCTCTCGGGATAAATCAATCCCTTTCGTCTCAGCCGTCTCCCGTAATTTATTTAGCTGTTCGGTGACTTCTTTGATTGGGTCAAACATGACGGACACCCCCATCGTGTAATTCGATCATCTTCTTCAAGAACGAACGCATCTGTTCACGATGAATGACTGCATCCAGCTGCCCAGACTCAAGTAGAAACTCGGCAGTTTGAAAGTTCTCTGGAAGCTTTTCCCGAATCGTCTGTTCGATGATTCGTCGTCCTGCAAACCCGATGAGCGCTCCCGGTTCCGCGACGTTCAAGTCGCCAAGCATCGCAAAACTCGCTGACACACCACCAGTCGTCGGATGTGTCAAATACGCGATGTACAGCAGTCCTGCTTCGTCATGTTCTTTTAGAGCGATGGACGTATTGGCCATTTGCATCAAACTGACCATTCCTTCTTGCATCCGTGCCCCACCTGATGCTGTGAACAAGACGACTGGAAGCCCAAGTGATGTGGCGGTTCGAACAGCCGAAGCAATCGCTTCTCCGACGTATGCACCCATCGATCCCATTCGGAATCTCGCATCCATCACACAGACAACGAGTGGAAGTCCGTCGATTGTCGCCTTTCCACATACGACGGCCTCTTCGATCCCGGTCCGCTCCCGATCTTTCGTCAACTTCTCCTCATAGTCAGGAAAGTCGAGTGGATTCGCCTTGACAGAAGGTCCCGCAAATCGTTCGAACGACCCTTCGTCAACAAGCATATCAATCCGTTCTTGCGCCTGAAGCGGAAAATGATAGCCGCAATCACAAACTTTGTGGTTCTCATTCAACTGTTTTGTATAATGCATATATTTACAAGATGGACATTTCGTCATTAATCCCTGTGGTGCGTCAATCTTTGGTTCTCGTTGACGCAATGGCATATATCGTTTCGGTTTCTTGAAAAAAGCAGTCATCGCTTCCCCCTCGTTCATTCCGGCATCCCCATTCCACGCCACGTCTCGACAAACTGTTTCCGTTCCTCGAGCGTATATAAATCCCCAACGTCTAATCCTTCAAAAAAGCGGTTGACCTCACTCCAAATTCGAATGAACAGTTCATTCTTCAACTGAAAGATGAGTTGCTGGCGAAACGTTCGATCATCATCGATCACCGTCTCTAGCAGATCCAGTCGTTCTTTAGTCGGTTCTATTTCTGAAAACGCCATGCGCTCCAATAGTCGAAGCATCTCGATGATATCGGTCGCTTTCGTCTGTTTGGTCACAATGAACTCCGACAATATCTCGATGTACCGATGTCGGTCTTGTTCACACAAAAAGGTGCCACCACCATGTCTCGTCTCCACGATGCCTAAGAAGCTCAACGCCCGTAACGCTTCGCGAACCGAAGCGCGGCTAATGGACAGCGTTTCGGCGAGCTCTCGTTCGGATGGAAGCCGATCACCTGGAACTAAAGACGATTGGACAATTAATTTTCTAATCTTTGAAATGTTTCCGTGAAATGAGGATGCGTGTTTTTCATGCATCTGACCGTTCAACTCCCTTTTTTGGATCACCTATCAAACTTAAGTGGTCAGACCAATTAGTGCGATTATATCACTTTTTAGGACTTGGTACTAGTTTCTGGACCAACCATTTTTGTATCGATTCGTTTCAGTACGACATTTTCTTCCCCGAACCGTCTTTTCGCTTCCGCCACATACTCTTCATTCGGATTGATTGAAAAAGCTGAAGCCAGTTGTTTCACTTCCTTCGAATCCGTGAATCGGCATACAACCGGGACATCCCCTTGTGCTCGTTGAATCCAATCTTCCAATTCAGGGAAGCGGTCGAGTGTGAGCCGGATGAATAAGGCTTGCCCGTGTAACGGTCGAACCCGTTCGACAATCAATTGCTTGCGACCATCCCGTTCATTCGAATGGACCTCTAGTAACAAGATGTTACCGGCATAGAGGGACCGTCCAAACTGCGCGAATGTTCGAGGAAACACGACGACCTCGTCTTGCGTCATGCCATCGTCCACCATGAGAACACCCATCCGTTCTTGTTTTTTTGTCATGAACGTACGTACGTCATCTACATATACGACGAGATAACCGTTTGTTCCATTCATGACTTCTTCAATTGTAGACGGTTCGATCCCGATATCCGGAAGTGCCGTCAATGGAGAGTGGACCACCCATGTCCCGAGCGCCTCCCTCTCTTCTTCAGACCAATTCGGTTCTTTCACTTTTTTCTGTTTTAGTCCGAGTGAAGACAGCTCATCCGGTAAAAAATGTGTTCCCGCTTCTTCTCGCAAACGTTCGACTGCTTCAAAGGCATGTGTCCGGTCACCGTGATACATCCGGTCGAGCGCGCCCGCACCAAGTAATCGACGTAATTTCAGTTGGTCTTTATTTTTCCACTCCATGGCTTCTTGAAGCGTTCTGACATCTTTCAACTGCCCGTTCAGTTCAATCAGTCGGTCCACATCCCGTTTGGTCAACCCCTGGACCGCCTTCAACCCGAGCCGGACGCCCGGTCCCTCAAGTGTCGCGTCAGCGTGACCATGTAAGACGTCCGGTGGGTACACCGGAATTTGATCTTTCCGTAACAGTCTGACAAGTTCCGTTGTTTTTTCTGATGTCACCACATGAAAGACACGAGGGAAATGTGCTTTGACGTAAGCCAATCGGTAACTGATCAAACTGTAGGCGACAGCGTGAGAGCGGTTAAATCCGTACCCGGCAAACTTTTCAATCCATGAAAAGATTTGCGCCAAGACGTCCTGGTCTCCCGCTTTTGCTTGTTGCAAAAATCGTTCTCGTTCCCGAGCAATCGTTCCGGTATCCTTTTTGGCAATAGCACGTCTGACCAAATCCGCTTCCGCATAGGAATAGCCTCCGAGTTTACGGAGAAGTTTCATCACCTGTTCTTGATAGACGAGTACACCGTATGTCGGTCTCATGACGTCTTCTACGTCTGGGTGGACTGGTTGGTAAGGCATACCGTGCTTTCGCTTCGCATACGTTTCGATGAATTGCATCGGTCCCGGGCGATAGAGTGACATCGTGACAACGATATCTTCAAACTCAGTCGGTTTCACTTGTCGAAGCGCTTGCTTCATCCCGGTCGATTCGAATTGGAAGATTCCGTCCGTCTCACCTCTCGCAAGCAGTCGATACGTCCGGGCATCGTTTAGCGGAATCGTTTTCAGAGAGAACAGCGCGTCACTTTCTCGAATCAAGTCTTCCATCTTTCGCAAGCGACTCAAGTTTCGTAATCCGAGCAAGTCAATTTTTAGAAGCCCGACCTCTTCCAAATCCTTCATATTATATTGGGTCACGTGTTCTTCGAGCTCGGGTTGGAGCGGCGTCACTTCTTCAATCGGTTGACGACTGAGCACCACTCCTGCCGCGTGAACGGAGGATTGACGCGGCAAACCTTCTAGCTGTTTGGCAATCCGTAATAACTGCTGACGCTTTTGGCTACCGGCAAACCACTTCATCTGCTTCTGGCTCGACATCAGTTCATCAAGTCCTCCGGCTTTCACTTGCTTGCTCGCAGCCTGCCCTTCCTCAAGGGTCATCCCGAGCGCTCTCGCAACGTCTCGAATTGCCGCTTTCGCACCGAACGTGGCAAGTGTCCCGATCTGTGCGGCATGCGTATGACCGTATCTTGATAGTACGTAAGAAACCACTTCCTCACGACGTTCATCTTCAAAATCGAGGTCTATGTCTGGCATCGACACACGCTCTGGATTTAAGAATCGTTCGAACAACAACCCGTAATGCACCGGATCGACTTCCGTGATATGGAGGGCAAAACTGACGAGTGAACCTGCTGCCGATCCACGCCCCGGACCTACTTCAATCCCAGATTCTCGAGCAAACCGAACGATGTCTTCCACGATCAAGAAATAGGAAGAAAATCCGGTATTGGCGATGACTTCAAGCTCAAACTTTGCCCGCTCGATGTAAGGTTCTTTCACGAGTTCCATCGCCTTCAACCGCTCACCGACAAGTCGTTTCACCTTTTGATCGGCATCCGGAATTTCTGGAATCGCCCCTTCCGCACGTGGTAGATGATCTAGCCGAATCAATGCCTCGAATCGATCCAGTTCCGATAATTCTTCCGTTGTGAACCAGTCATTCATTTCACTCGGTAGTCGAACGTGCAATCCTTTTTGTCGCACGTCTTCATTCGACATCACGTCCCCTTCGCGAATGGCAGAAATGGCTCGGAATCCTTCCACATCTTCCGGTCTCATGTATCTCGTTTCAGGGGCCGGAATCAATTGGACAGCAAGCTCTTCGCGCATGAGACGAAGTTGTTTCAACACTTGTACCTGTTCCGTAGTCTGAGGTGCCGGTAGTCCGAGCCACAGCTTCTCTTCATCGACAAACGACAAGAGTTGATGATAAAGGCGACGCCGGTGAACCGGATCACTCGCTTTCCAATTTTCAGGTAATACGATCAGCGGCATCGTTGTCCGTCCTTCAATTCCTCCCGCCTGGATGATACGATATTGTTCCTTAAGCTCCGTTTCGTTAGATGAATACACAATCACGGATACGTCTAACCCATCCAATCGGAGGACCGTTCTCAGTCCGATGAGCGGTTTCACCTCATATCGTTGGCAATATGACAAAAATGTCGGAACCCCATAGAACGCATCGTCTGCGATCGCCACGGAACGACTTCCCCGTTCGGTCATCTGCAAGACATATTGTTCTAACCGGATTGTACTTTGTAGTAAACTATAAGCAGTTCTGACATTCAGATGAATCATCGTTGGCCTCCTTTCTATATTAATGGAATTGTCAAACTCAATTCATCACTTCTCTGATACAATAATTATAGACAAAACTCACGACAAAAGGGGGTAAAAGCGTATGATTATCAATCGGGGACAGATTGCACGCGATAAGTTAGAAAAATTACAGCATGGTCAAACAGTGTTTGCCGACAGCCCAGAAATCATCGACCGGCTCCGTAAATACATTACTGAGTATCAGCTCGACGTCGTCGAGGACGTGACCGAACGAGGTACATGGTTCATCCCAAAGGAAAATGGAGACAAATGAAGAGAGCTGACCAAGGTCAGCTCTCTTCATTTTCTTCAAACGTGAATTCCCCAGCCACTTCATTCAAAGCCGCAATCACGTCATCCATCTCATCCCATGTGTCAATCGTGGCACCAGCCGCCATCGGATGACCTCCCCCACGGTATCGCTTGGCCACTTCATTGATGACAGGACCTTTCGACCGGATGCGCACACGAATCTCTTCTTTGTTTTCCACGAACATGACCCAACATTTCAATCCCTCAAGACCCGAGAAGCTATTGACGAGTTGAGACGCCGCTTCTGGAGAGGCATGGAACGTTCGAAGCACATCCTTGTCAATCTTCACATAGCCGACCCCCTCTTCCGTTACTTGGACATGCTGTAATACATAGCCTTGCAGTTGGAGAGTCGCTAAATTCGTTTTATACATGTGACGATATAATTTATTCGTGTCGATGTCTTTCGCAATCAGCGCCGAAGCAATCTCAAACGTTCGGGCCGTAGCATTTCGAAACTGGAAACGTCCTGTGTCGCCAACGATGCCGGCATAGAGTAAAAATGCCGCCTCTTGGTCAATGGGATATCCCCAAATGTCCGCGAGTTCCACAATCATCTCAGACGTCGAACTGACCGAGGTATCGACAATCTGTGTCATCGCATACGGATCTTCATCAGGATGATGATCGATTTTGATGATCGTCTTCCCTTTCAATGCGAAAGGTCCATCGATTCGCTCTTGATTCGCCGTATCCAAAATAAGGACGAGCGCGTCCTGATACATTTCTTCTTCGACATGTTCCATCTTTCCTAAAAACTCGAGGTCTGGAACCATGCTACCGACCACATAGATTTGCTTCTCCGGATGAACCGATTTTAAAATGCGCTGTAAACCAAGCTGGCTCCCCAACGCATCAGGGTCTGGTCGTACGTGGCGGTGAATGAAAATGGTGTCAGCCGCCTCAATTTCTGATTTGATTGTATCCGCTTCCTGCCATTGCGTCATGATGATTCCTCACTTTCCTACACACTATTATGGTATGATGATAACAGATTACGAGATAGAAAGGGGTTCCTTCACTTGCAACTTGTCATGATTGGACTCATTTTGTTCGCGCTCGGTGCGTACCTTGTCTTCAAGCGCCGCGCTTTTTTGACAAAGACGCCAAACCGAAAAGCGTTGTTCAACACGCAAGCGTTGATCTGGTTAAGTTTATTCCTCGCATTGTTCGCTGCGAACCAAATGGTCGGGGGATTCGGTCTGAATTCATCTGTCGGTTGGATTGTCAGCATCGTCATGTTAGTCGTCGGTTTAGGGAATGCTGTTGTCGGATTTATCCGTTACCGCAAAATTTACCCTCTCGCCGTAGAAGAACCGACGAATACGCCATCATGAAACAGAGCACCTGCTACAGTGCGTAGCAGGTGCTCTTTTCGTTACCGGTCGATGAGTTGTGCCGTGACGAGCGCCTTGGCGACAAGTTGTGTCCCTTGCGTCATCTCCACATCCACTTTCCCGAACTTCCGACCGAGGTCGAAGACATGGGCCGACACTCGAATCTGACTTTCAATTTGAATCGGCTTCATGAAATAGACGGTGATATTCTCAACCACGAGATCGCCTTTCTTCATATGACGTAGACTTCGCGTCGCCCCCTCGACCAACAAGGTCGTCAACACGCCAGATGAGGCGGTCCCCATATGACTCGTCATCTGTGGGGCCACTTCAACCGTGAAGGCCGTCCCGTTCGATGCAGGATCTTCTTTCAGCTGGTTCGTGATCATGTTATCGAACGTCTCACCGACTTGCGGTTGTCGATTCGCCAGTTGCAGGGCCTTCAGCACATCTTGGCGGCTAATAATCCCAAGCAGACGTCCGTAGTTATCAACGACAGGTAACATCTCGATCCCTTCCCACACCATCTGGTGCGCGGCATTGGTGACACTCGTTTGTACGCCTACTGTAATCGGACTTTTCGTCATGACCTTCTCAATATCATAGTCGTGTGATTTATCAATGACATCCTTTGCCGTGATCACGCCGACCACTTTCATCTGTTCATCGATGACGGGATACCGATTATGTTTCGTCCGTTCATTCAGCTCGTGCCAACGTTTCACTGTGTCATCTGATTTCAGATAGAACGTATCGTGGAGCGGGATGACGATATCTGAGACGAGTAAAATCTCTTTTTTGATTAGACGGTCATAGATGGCTCGGTTGATCATCGTCGCGACGGTAAAACTGTCATAGGATGTAGAAATGACAGGCATATCATACTTATCTGCCATTCGTTTCACTTCATCCGTTGTGTCAAATCCCCCTGTGATCAACACAGCCCCACCTGATTGTAAGACGAGTTCATGCGCCTTCTCGCGGTTCCCGATGATGACGAGTGAGTCGACATCGATATATCGCATCATCGCCTCGAGCTTCATGGCACCGATTACAAATTTCGATAGCGTCTTATGGAGGCCGTTACGTCCGCCCAACACCTGACCATCGACGATATTGACGACCTCGGCGAATGTAAGTTTTTCAATATTCTCTTTATGCTTTCGCTTGATCCGGATCGTCCCCACCCGTTCAATGGTAGATACGAAACCTAGGTTCTCAGCTTCCTTGATGGCACGATAAGCCGTACCTTCTGATACAGCCAACTCTTTGGCGATTTGGCGGACCGAAATTTTTGACCCAACATCGAGTGACTCGATATGTGCTATGATCTGTTCATGTTTTGTGGTCATACGCGGAGTCCCTTCTCTCAATACATTTTCTACTCTATTTAGTATACTGTATCAGTCGAACTAGTTCAAACTGTACCAATCCAATTGCAACATTTCCTTTCTGTTTTCGAAACAGCTATAATAGACGAGTAGTCAACGTAAGAGGTAGAAGGGAAGGGATTCAACTTGAATCAACGCACCAATCAAATTGCACAATCTCTAGCGACAAAAGGGTTAGATGCAGCATTCATCACATCGAAAGCATCCGTGTTTTATTTCTCGGGAGTATACGCGGAAGCACACGAGCGATTGATCGCCATTTTAGTTTTGAAAAACGGCACAACTGCCATCATCTGCCCAGCACTTGAAAAAGGGATTGTCGAAGCGAGTGACTGGTCAGGTGAAATCGTGACGTATATGGACCACGAAAATCCATGGGACAAAATCGTCAAGTTATTCCTCGACAACCAAATCGTTCCTGAACGAATCGGGATCGAAGGGGAACATTTGACATTCAACCGAGTCGAGCATCTTCGTGCCGGTTTTGCCGGTCTGTCCATTATTGATTTGACAGACGAGCTCCAAACGTTACGTATGATCAAATCACCGGATGAAGTCCGAATCATGAAGCGGGCCGCCGAGTTGGCAGATATGGCCATCGAAGCCGGGATCCGTTCCCTCCGTGAAGGCGTGACCGAACTCGAGGTCATCGCGGATATCGAATACGCTATGAAACAGCAAGGTGTCCGTGAAATGTCTTTCGACACACTCGTCTTGTTCGGCGAGAATAGTGCCGACCCTCACGGTGTCCCAGGCAACAACCGTCTGAAAAAAGGTGATTTCGCCTTGTTCGACCTCGGCGTCGTCTGGCAGGGATACTGTTCAGACATCACACGAACGGTCGTCTTCGGTGAGGCGAGTCGCAAACAACGTGAGATTTACGACACGGTTCTCCAAGCGGAGGAAGCCGCAATCGAGATGGCGAACGTCGGGACGACACTTGGCGCAATCGATATCGCCGCACGACAAGTCATCACGTCTGCAGGATATGGTGAATACTTCACTCACCGGATCGGTCACGGAATTGGAATCGAAGTACACGAACATCCATCGATGGCAGCGAACAATGACACGACCGCCCAAGTCGGGATGACGTTCACAGTCGAACCGGGTATCTATTTACCGGGAATCGGCGGAGTCCGTATCGAAGACGATCTCGTCATGACAGAAAGTGGTCCTATCACATTGACGAGTTATCCAAAAACACTTCAAGAGATTGAATGACAAAAAGTGCGATCCATTACCAAGGATCGCACTTTTTACATATCTTACTTTTTATATACCTTAATAGAACAAACCCAGCATGACATCCCGTTGAGGTACGTCATAACGTTCCATCTTCTCTAAAAAGGTACGCTTGTCATATGGGACCGCCTTCAGTTCAAGGTCAATCCCCGTTTCTCCTTCAGATAATATGGCAAAGCGAGCCAAGTCATCTTTCGCCACCCCGAGCGCACCAGGATTGACGTAGCGTTTCCTGTCATCTTCAAACAAGTGGACGGGATGGTGATGTCCGAATAACACGATTTCTCCTTCATACGTCCCATATAATCGTTGCATATTTTCCAGCGTCGGTTCGAGAATCTCGTGAAACGGTTCCTCGACGATCGCGGCATGGCGTCGGTCGGTCGGGATATGATAATGAATACCGAACACCGTTTCGCCAGCCATTTCGACGGACATCGTTCGTGGAAGAGATTCGAGGACATCCGCATATCGAGTCTCCAATTGACGCGCGACCCACTCATGGTGGGGGCGCGTATGTGCATAACTTTCCGGATGACCGTATCCAGCCAAAAGGGAAAGGACGGCCTCTTCATGATTCCCAGAAATCATATGCGCGCCCCGATCTAGCAATCGCTCCATGACCGCATTGGAGTCCGGTCCCATCGCAATCATGTCACCAAGTGACCAAATGACGTCGACCCGCTCTGTATCCATGACTTGGAGCGCAGCCTCTAACGCTTCGAGATTGCCATGAACGTCCGTGACCACTCCGATTTTCATCGTGTTCCCCTCACTTCCGATATTGATGGACGACGTTGACGCCGCCTGTCACATCGATGATGGCACCTGTGATCATGTCCGAGTCTTCTTGTAATAAGAACGAAATCAAACGCGCGATATCTTCTCCCGTCCCGTGTCGACCGACCGGAGTGCTTTCATCTACTTCCGCTTCCTCAATGCGCATCTCCTTTTGCGAGCCGACGATATTGCCCGGGTTGACCATGTTCGCCGTAATCCCGAACGGTGCCTCTTCCAATGCGACCGATTTTGTCAAACTGACGAGTCCCGTCTTTGCAGCGGCAAACGCAGAACGATGGATCCACCCAGGCGCCGTCCCACTTTCCGGAAATCCATACGAGATGATGCGTCCGAATCGATTCGAGCGCATGGAAGGAAGCGCACGACGCATTAACCAAAATGAGGCGGACAGGTTGCCCGTGAGTACTTCGTCCCACTCGTCGTCCGTCAATTCGACGAGCGGTTTCCGCTCAAAGATATATGGACCTGCATTTAAGATCAAGGCGTCCGGTTCACCAAACCCTTCGACCGCTTGCTCATAGGCCGAGAGCAGTTGTTCGCGGTCCGTCAATCCGGCCTCAATCATATGTATCCGCTCATGTTCCCAGTCGATTGGATTCCGTTGCAAAATGCTAACGTGCCAACCATCTTGTAACAGACGCTCCGTCACGACGCGTCCGATCCCTTTGGCACCAGATGTAATCAATACGTGTTTCATCGTCCTACCTCCTCCGCCTTATTTTACCCGTTCTTTCACACGAATTCCAAACTTGGACATGTCGTGAACACCGCCATGAAAAAATTCACTCATTTTCATGGCGAAAAAGCGTGAAAACCGAAAGAAGTGGTATACTATATATGTAAGCCGAACGTATATTTCGAGCGAAAGGTTGGGATTTACATGGCAATTGTATACAAACACATTTTATCTGCCGTTGACGGCTCTAAAGAGGCGGAACGTGCATTCGAAACAGCAATCGATGTCGCGATTCGTAACGAAGGGAAACTGTACGTCGGTCATGTGATTGATACGCGGACGTTTGCGACTGTAGAAGCGTACGATCGGACAATCACAGAGCGCGCCGAGACATATGCGAAAGAATTGCTTGAAGACTATGTCAATCGCGCGAAAGAGCGTGGCGTAAAAGAAGTCGAGACGGTGATCGAATACGGCTCACCGAAAGTGACGATTGCGAAAAAGATTGCGCCTAATCATGATATTGATCTTATTATTTGTGGCGCGACAGGTTTAAACGCTGTAGAACGTTTCTTTATCGGAAGCGTCTCTGAAAGCATCGTCCGTTATGCGAAATGTGACGTCCTCATCGTTCGTCAATAATCATCCATGCATCAAAAAGGGTCTTGCGCAATCGCAAGACCCTTTCTTATGCATTACAACACCTTGACCGTAACCGTTTTGCGACCGAATTGAATCGCCGCACTATGTGAATACATTAAGATGTCGATTTTATTTCCTTTGATGGCGCCGCCTGTATCAGCTGCCGTGTAGGTACCTAACAACTTGCTCCCTACGTATACTTGTACTTTTGTTCCGAGCGGAATGACGCGCGGGTCTACCGCGATGACATTGCGCTTTTGAGTACGAACGTTCCATCCAAGTGCTGTCTTACCTGAACATCCCTTGCAATACGGTGTATATGCCGATGCTTTCATCGTATATGTCTTCACGCTTGCTGGTTTGAGCGGTTTTGGAGCACTTACCGTACGTAAGTTCTTTGTAGGGACCCATCCGGCCTTCCCTTTATAGTTCACGCGAATCCAAGCACCTCGAGAACCTGTACGTTGAAGACGATCACTCGCTGTCATCTTCCCAATCACTCGTGCATTTGATTTCCCTTCTGCATAAACCATCTTCGAACCTGACTTTGTCGCAACATAAACTTTTTTCGTAGCTGCTTCCACTGGTGAAGTCGGTAGAGCAAATGCAAATACGGCGATGGCGAGAAGTAAGAGCATCATGATTTTTTTCAACATACGTTTTTTCGTCCTCTCTTCGTCAATTTGTCTTCGATTCCGTGTCATCCTTTATCTAGGCGATTTGTCACTTCCAATGAATATTTCGTCCAGATAACTATATGACGAAATATCGGTCAGTGCCGTTACACTTCCTGTTCATTTGAGTGACACGAACATTACAAATCGATGTCAAAAGTAACGATTTATCGTGTTAGATTAGACATTTGAATCGAACGAGAGATATTTTTATAAATTCACATCCAATATATGGTTTATTCATGACGTAAACATTGCAAAACGGTGCAGATGAGGCGCCTAATGTTACAAAGGAGATAACATTGGTCCCACTTCAGATTCTTCACATTAGTAAAAAAGACTCACAAAAAAACCCACGTTACACGAAGTAACGTGGGTTCGTTTCGTATTATGCGTGTGCTTCGACAAGGTTTGCAACGCGTACCGTGTCACGCGCGATGACCAATTCTTCGTTCGTCGGGATGATGATGACTTTAACTGGTGAGTGCGGATAGTTGATAAACAACTCTTTTCCGCGAGCACCGTTGTTAAGTGAAGGATCCCAGTAGACACCCATGAATTCAAGACCGCGAAGGATGCGTTCACGGATGACGTCCGAGTTCTCTCCGACACCTGCAGTGAAGATGATGGCGTCGACACCATTCATTTCAGCCGCATATTGACCGATGTAACCGTGAATACGGTTCGAGAAGATTTTCAATGAAACTTCTGCACGATGGTTGCCTTCTGCAGCCGCTTGCTCGATGTCACGCAAGTCACTTGAGATACCAGAAAGTCCGTACACGCCAGACTCTTTGTTCATGACGTTCAAGACCTCTTCAGCAGACTTCCCTGTTTTTTGCATCAAGAACGGGATGAGGGCCGGGTCCAAAGAACCTGAGCGCGTTCCCATCGTGATTCCTTCGAGTGGTGTGAAGCCCATCGTTGTATCGATTGAGCGACCACCTGCTACTGCAGCGATCGATGCACCGCTACCGAGGTGACATGAAATCAAACGCAAGTCTTCTAGCGGACGACCGAGAAGTTCTGCCGCACGCTGTGTGACATACTTGTGGCTCGTTCCGTGGAAACCGTATTTACGTACACCATGTTCTGTATAGTATTCATAAGGAAGACTGTACAAGAAATTCTCTTCAGGCATTGACTGGTGGAACGCTGTATCGAATACCGCTACTTGTGGGACATTCGGCAAAATTGCCTGGAATGCGCGAATACCTGTCAAGTTTGGTGGGATGTGAAGTGGGCCGAGCTCGGTGAACGACTCGATGTTCTTCATGACTTCATCGTCAATGACGACCGAATCCGCATACAACTCTTTTCCGTGTAACACACGGTGACCTACACCAGAAATCTCATCGAATGATTGGATGATATCCAATTCGATCAATTTCTCCAACGTCAATTCAACCGCTTCTTTGTGCGTGTGAAGTGGTGTGACCACGTTGAACTTCTGTCCTTCACCGTACTTGATTGTAAAAATCGCATCTTCTTTCCCTACACGCTCTATAAGTCCGACTGCGAGCAACTCTTCCGTTGGCATCTCGAGTAACTGGAACTTGAGCGATGAACTACCCGCATTGACTGCCATAATTTTCGTCATGTCATACACCTCTTACCTTTCGTTTTAAACGCATATCTTTATCTGTTCAATTTAAAACTGATAACTGTATCATAATGAAGATAATTGATTTTGCATACCTTTTTCAAGTATTTTGTCCATTAATTTTGAGTTGTTTTGAACCAATCATCAATCTGTTTCACAACATTCGCTACCGCTCTGACATCAGTGAATGACGGAAGTTCCACGAATAGCGCTTGTTTTGGCCGTGTGACGCCTTCTCCTACTTTTTGAAGGAGCAATAAGCTTTTCGCGTAACGTTCGTCTTTAAACATCGTCGTCGGAAGTTGAATGACCCCTTTCACAACAGCCTCACGGTCCATCCATTGTTTTAATTTCCCTTCGTCATCCTGTTCAAACAAATTGTTCGGGATGACAAATAATCCATGCCCACCTGGTTTCGTATGGCGAATCGCCTGTTCCATCAAGAGGAAATGCGAATAGGCATGTCCTTGTTCTCGTTTCATGTCGTATCCGGCTGCCACTTCATCATTTGGATAATAGCCGATCGGCAAGTCAGCAACGGAAAGATCGCTCGGTTCAACAAACAGAGGAGCAAGGGCGTCTTGATGGAAGTAGGATACTGGTTCTCCTAACAAGTTACTAATGGAATAGGAAAGACGAAGCAACAGTTCATCCACTTCGACCGCTTGCGCTGTCGCATCTTTTAACTGAGAGAGAACGGCGTGCGTCAACGTACCTGTCCCACTACCTAAATCTAGAATCGTCGCGTTTTCCTTAAGTAGCTTCGAAGCTAGATAACCCATAAATAGGCTGACCGCATCCGGTGTCGGTTGATTGTTCGGGGGGAGTTGTGTCGTTTCTTCCAAGACGAGTAAACTCACTGCTTTACGGACATCGTCCATCATCTCTTTTTCAATGTCAACATGGTCAAATACTTGGACGAGTGCCTCGATCGGTAATACATCCAGATCGTTGACCAGTTTCTTCGCTTCCTTCTTCCAATCACGATAGAGTTGTTCAAAACGTTCCATTTTCGTTCATCCTTTCCATACAAAACCGGCCCCCATGAGAGGACCGGTCGGTTCACGTACTAGTGTAAGCTATTTTAATCAATTTCGCCAAACGAATCAATTCGCTTGTTCGAACGCCTCAAGTGCCGCCGCGAAATCAACTTCATCTGTCATTTCATCCATATATTGTACATATTGGACGACGCCATTCGAATCGACGACGAATACAGAACGCGCAAGGAGACGCATTTCTTCAATTAAAACACCATATGCTTTTGCGAACGAAAGATCGCGGTGGTCCGAGAGGGTGACTACGTTATCTAAACCAGATGCAGAACACCAACGGCGCTGTGCGAACGGCAAATCGTTCGATACAGTCAAGACTGTACCACCGAGTGATGAGGCCTTTTCGTTGAACTCACGCGTTTGTGCATCACATACGCCTGTATCGATTGAAGGAATGACACTGATTAGTTTTTTCCCCGGATAGGTTGCTAACGTCACTTCTTCTAAAGCAGTCGTCAAGACGCGGAAATCAGGAGCTTGATCTCCTACCTTCACTGGATTTCCTTGTAATGTTACGTTGTTCCCTTTAAATGTTGGCATGTACTCATCCCCTTTGTTGTAGTTACTCGTTCATCATATCGATGAACTTGAGCCTTTGACAAACTTCCTGCTTTTGACTCTGTTTCAGTTTTCCCTATATCGGTAGGAAGAAACACGTTATAATAAAGAGGACACCATTGACAAAGGGGATGACTCAGATGAGAAACAACGTCTATTTGTACCATCGTAACGTCAACGAATTCACAAAAGAAGTGAAGAAACTGAGAGAAATCGGGGAAAAACACGGGTTCAACATCGTAAATCAACCGGAGGACGCGAACATCATCGCTGCAGTCGGCGGGGACGGGGCATTTTTACAGGCGGTTCGCTACACAGGCTTTCGTCAAGACGCCATCTACGTTGGCTTCGGTCGTGGATTGAACGAGTTTTATTGTGATTTCGACATACATAAACTCGATGAAGTCGACCGCCTCTTCTCGGACAACTCGATGCGAATCGAAGAAGGTCTCGAAGTCCGGAAGTATCCACTTCTTTCAGCATCGATCAACGAATCGACACCGCTCCTCTGTTTAAATGAGGCTTCGATTAAATCAAGTATTATCAAATCACTCGCCATCGAGGTCTATATCGACGATCTACATTTCGAAACATTCCGTGGGGACGGAATGGTTGTATCGACGCCGACGGGATCGACTGCTTATAACAAATCTCTCAGCGGTGCGGTCGTCGACCCACTCATCCCATGTATGCAAGTGAGTGAGATCGCTTCGGTCAACAACAATCGCTATCGCACACTCGGCTCATCCTTTATCGTTCATGATTCGCGTAAGTTGTCACTCCGCATCGTCGAAGACGGCAACGACTACCCGATTATTGGGATGGATAACGAGGCGCTGAGCTTGAAGTACACAGACCGAATCGATATCGAACTCTCGGACAAGGTCATCAAGACTGTCAAGCTTCGGACCAACTCGTTCTGGCATAAAGTGCAACGTTCATTCTTCTGATAAAGAAAAGGAGTGGTTCCATCCCTTTCGGGTGAAACCACTCCTCTTTTTATATCGTGGCTGTTTCTGCCTCGTACACCGGCTTCCCTTCGACAACAGTCATGACAAGACGGTTGTGTAGGATGTCTTCCCCACTCAATTTAAAGAAATCTTCGTCCCATACTGTGAAGTTGGCATTGTAACTTTGAACCAATAGCCCGTTTCTTCCGTGCGTCCCTGTAGCAACATGAGGCGAATACGTGAAGCTGCGAAGAGCTTCATACATCGAAAGACGTTCACTCGGATTTAGCGTGCTCGACCCGTGAAACGATTGTCGCATCACCGCTCCAAACAATCCCTTTCGAACGTCAACAGATGAAATCGGCGCGTCACTTCCTCCTAACACCAATGCCCCTGTATCGAGTAAAGACTTGAATCGATAGACATCATGCACACGCTCATTGCCCAACCGCTCGAACAGCATGTCCATGTCATCCGATAAAAATACCGGCTGTGCATCAATCAAAACAGGCAATGATTTGATTCGGTTGATCAATGAGTCATTCAATAATGAGGCATGGATAATTCGATCTCGTGTCCCTTTTCTGGCAGGGTACTTCTCAAGCAGGTCGACAAATTGCTCGACCGCCGCATCACCGATCACATGCGCTGCCACATTCATACCGTATGTTCGTGCTTTTTTCACGAGTGCCTCGAGATGATCTGGTCGATGTACTTCAATTCCTCGTTGACTCCGATCATCCGCATACGGTGCAGATAACAGAGCGGTGCGTCCACCGAACGAACCGTCGACAAAGAGTTTCATCGCACCGAAGTCAAACCGCTTCCGACGCGTCATCGCATCTTGCTGGATGACACGATCCACCACCTGTTCGTGGACGAGAAGGTGTGCTTGAAACGGAAGTTCGTCCAGTACATCTTCGTACGCTTGAATCGTTTCGAGCGGATCTCCATGATAGAACAAGTCTTCCGTATGGGCACCAACGATTCCATGTGCGAATAATGAATCGATTGCCCGGCGAAGAGAAGCGGCATTTTTCTTACGATTCCCACTCAATTCTTTATATAAGAGATCTAGTGCAGCATCATATAGGACGCCATTCAATTTACCTTCTTCACCTCGCCCAAGTTTTCCACCTTCGATCACCGTATGGTGGATCAGTCCAAGTCGTTCAAGTCCTTTCGAGTTCACGACGGCTACGTGACGACAGACACGCTTCAACACGACAGGACGGTCGTCAATCACTTCATCAATCTTCTCGCGTGTCGGCATGTCACCGAGCAGACGATCATCAAACCCTTCTGCGACGATCCAATCGTCGTCCGACCCTCGTTGCTTCATCGTTTCAAGTAATTCTCGAAGATCCGTCGCTTCACTCGCATCGACACGGTCGAGCGCTTCGC